>CAKPOO010000001.1 GCA_934169925.1 uncultured Clostridia bacterium
AATGTGCAAGAAAATTTTTATGTAGAATTTGAAATAAAATAGTAAGATACAAATTACAAGTTGTAAAAAGGAAGTGAAAAAAATGGATATGTATCAAAAAAGAAAAATCAGAGCAGAAAAGAAAAATAATAATCAAGAAGAAAAGTTAACTAAAGTCGGAATTAACTGGTATCCAGGTCATATGGTAAAAGCTCAAAATGAAATAAAAGAATCATTAAAATTAATTGATATAATTGTAGAAATATTGGATGCAAGAATACCTATTGCATCAAGAAATCCAATTATAAGTGAGCTTGCAAAGGACAAAAAAAGGATAATCGTATTAAATAAAAAAGATTTAGCAGATTCTAAAAAAACAAAAGAATTTGTTAAATATTTTGAAAAACAAGGATATGTATGTATTGAGGTAAATAGTTCAGATAAAAATGATATAAAAAAAATTGTTGATAGTATAAATAAACTTGGAAAAGAAATATATGATGAAAAGAATAAAAATAAATCAATAGATATAAAGCCTATATATAGAGCTTTAATAGCAGGAATTCCAAATGTTGGTAAATCAACTATAATAAATAAAATATCTGGTAAAAACAGTGCTAATGTTGGAAATAAACCAGGTGTTACAGTAAAAAAACAATGGATTAGAGTAGATAATAATATAGATTTACTTGATACACCAGGTATACTTTGGCCAAATTTAAGTGATAAAAATGCAGGAATAAAACTTGCTTTAACAGGTAACATAAAACAAGAAATATTAGATGAAGAAGAACTTGCATGTTATGGAATAGATATTTTAATAAATGATCCTGAATATAAAAATTTATTAAAAGAAAAATATAAATTAGAAGATGAAGATTTTGAAAATATAGCATATGACATACTAGAAATAATAGGTAGAAAAAGAGGATGCGTAATTTCAGGTGGTAACATTGATATGTCAAGAGCTGCTAAATTATTCTTAGATGAATTAAAAGCAGGAAAAATAGGAAATGTTACAATAGAAGATTTGCCTGTACTTTAAAAAGTATGGGTAAATCAGATTATTTTGGAGGTGGTATTATAGAAAGTGAATTTTATATGTATTGGTTAGATTCTATAAAAGAGTTTAATTTTTACACATATACTAAATTAATGAAATGTTTTGAAAATTCAGAGAAAATATATATTTGTTCAAAAAATTATTATAAATTCATAAAAAGTTTAAATTCTAAAAATGTTAAAATCGAAAAAAAGATATTAGATATTCTTACAAATTCCAATTATAAAAAAGAATGTTTGAAAAAATTTAAAATATTAAAAGAAAAAAATATAAAAATTATATCAATAGAAAATAAGTTATATCCTAAATTTTTATTAGAATTAAATCTACCTATGCTTTGTTTGTATTATAAAGGGGATATTAATTTGTTAAATAAAAATTACAAAAAAGTATTTATATATAATAACGGTAAAAACAATAACTATTATAGTTATGTCTTATTTAATTTTTATACAACATTATTGCAATTTGAAAATCTACTTTTACTTGAAAGTTCTTTGAATAATAACAAAGTTATAAAAGAAGATATACATATTAATAATGTTGAGTTTGAAAGTTTATACTATAACAAAAATAAAAATTTAAATAACGAATATAAATTAGAAATACTTGTTGATAAAGAAAAATATGATTTTATTTATTTTTATGATGTTATTGCTTGTTTTTCAGATTTTTGTCTTATACCTAAGGCAGATTATAATAAATTTATAACGATATATTGTGATTTGATGTTAGAAAAAGGTAAGGATATTTTAGTATGTCCAGGTGGAATTTATAGTCATAATACTTATTTTTCTAATTATTTAATTAAAGAGGGAGCAAAAATTGTTTTAAATAAAAATGATGTAGTAGATTATATTTTTGAAAATTAAAATAAAAAAATATTTTTTTGTTTACAAATAATTTTAACTGGTATATAATATACGTGTAAAAATGGAGGGGTAAGATGCAAAGGTTACAACTTAGTCCGGAAGAAAGAATTACAAGAAAAGAGTATTTAAAGAGGAAGAAAAAACAAGCAAGTAAAATCTTTAAAACAAAAAGCAAAATTACTTATTTTTTAATTTTTGCTATAATTGCTTTGGTTGTTTATGTTTTCGTCCAATTTTCTATATATAGAAAAAGTAATAACTACAAATATGTTGAAGGCGATGGCGTTGATAGTCAACAAGTATATAATGTATATTATGTAACAGAAGGATATACTTATGATCCAGTTTATTCAATAAATAGTATTACATCAAGTGGATTTAATGATAGTTTATATTATTTAAATAGTGGTCTTGTTAATATAAGTGTTGATAATGATTATATTTATGGCTTAAAAGAAGATGGGCTATATAGAGTAAAAAAAAGTACAAAAGAAATGGAAAAGATCATTGAAAAAGATGTTTCTAAATATAAAGTTGCAAAAGATAGGGTTTATTTTATAACAAAAAGTGAAAGAAAAATAGGATATGTAAAACTAGATACTTTAAAAATAGAATACACACAAATAACTGATATATCAGAAATTTTAATTGATGATAATAATTTATTTGCTGTAAAAGATGTTAAAAAAAGTAAAAAAATAATGAAGTATGATATAGATGGAAATAATGAGGAAACTTTAGATGATAAAGATAACATTTCATATATAGTTCAAGATGAATCTGACATATATTTTGTAAATAAAAATGATGGCAAAAAAATATATAAGGTTTCAAAACAAGGAGGAAATTCACAAAAAGTTTGTGATATTGCTGCTGTTTGTGATAACGGTGTTATTGATGAAATTGATGGTTCAAAATATATGTTTGTATATAATCAAAATTTATATTTTGTAAATGTTGATGATGAAAATACTTTATGGAAAATTGATACAACAACAAGTAATACAGCTCAAGTTATTCCATCATCAGTTGAAATTATGCAAAGTATAGATGGAACAGTATTTTACAAAGAAAGAGGTCAAATGGGAATTTATTTGTACAATTTGGATACTAATTTTATGGCTCAAGTTACATCTAGAAAGTTAAAAGAATTTATTGTTGATGAATTTGAAAAAGTTGACATTAATAGTATTAATAAAAAATCAAATATTTTGTAAAGTAAAAGTATCATGCTTATTAACTTAAACATGGTACTTTTTTATATCTTATTACTAGCTTTTTATTGAATTTTAAATGTGGATGTAATATAATAAACGTATTAGTTAGGGTGAAAAATATGAAAAAAATAAAACTTATATATAATTCTGGTGCAGGTCAGAGTAAATTTAAATATTTTTTAGATACAATACTTGAAAAATTTATGGAAAATGATTGTGAAGTATCAGTTTTTAGGGCATCAAAAAAAACAAATATGTATGAATTCTTAAAAGATGCAGAAAAAGAAGGGTACTATGGTATAGTTGTTGCAGGTGGAGATGGAACAATTAACAGAGTTGTCAATGTAATGTTAAAAAATAATATTAATGTTCCACTTGGAATAATTCCTGCTGGCACATCAAATGATTTTGCAAGACATATAAAAATGTCATCTAATTTTACAGAATGTATTGAAAGAATTTTAAATGGAAATGTTCAAAGTGTAGATGTAGGACTTGCAAATGATAAATATTTCATTAATGTTTGTTCAGCCGGTCTTTTTACAAATGCATCACAAAAAGTAGATCCAAAGTTAAAAAATGCTATTGGTCATATGTCATATATAGTTTGTGCTGCAGAGCAATTGTTTAAATTTAGACCTTTTAGTATTAAAGTTGAAACAGAGTCAAAAACAATAACTTCAAAAGTTAATTTATTTTTGATATTTAATGGAAGTAGTGCAGGTGGTATAGATAAATTTACTGATCATTCAAATATAAAAGATGGTTTATTAGATCTTTTAATAATTAAAGATTGTAAATTTTATGAGGTTCCTTTATTACTTGCAAAAATAATTTCTGGTAGACATTTTGATGATAGTCACGTAATTTATACAAAAGAAAAATGGATAAAAATAAATAAAATAAAAGGAAAATGTGATCCACCAGATGTTGATGGTGAAGAAGGACCAAATTTCCCATTAGATGTAAAATGTGTTGAAGGTGCATTAAAGATGTTCTTATAATTAACTAGAAAGTGGTGAAAATAATTGAAAAACTTTGAAGTAATTAAAGATAGTATGCAAAAAAGAGAAGCGTATCTTAGTGAATATGCATGTAAATCTAAAGATGCTATTAGAAAAGAAAAAAATAATGAAGATATAAGATTAGATTTTTCAAGAGATTGTGATAGAATAATACATTCTTCTGCATATACTAGATACATGAAAAAAACGCAAGTTTTTACTAATGTCGATAATGATAATATCTCAACAAGAATGACTCATGTTCAATTTGTTTCAAGAGCATCAAGGGTTATTGCAAGAGCACTTAATTTAAATGAGGATTTATGTGAAGCTATAGCTTTAGGACATGATGTTGGACATACACCATTTGGACATGTTGGTGAACATATTTTAAATGAAATTTCAAAAAAAGAGTTAGGGATTATATTTGCTCATAACTTAAATAGTGTAAGAATATTGGATAAAATAGAAAATAATGGAAAAGGTTGTAATTTATCATTACAAGTTTTAGATGGTATAATGTCTCATAATGGAGAAATGGTATCAAAAGAGTATTATCCTATGAAAAAAGATTTTAAAGAATTTGAAAGAGAGTATAACGAAGCTTTAAAAGATGAAATGTATATAAAAACTATAAGACCTATGACTTTAGAAGGTTGCGTAGTTAGAATATCAGATATCATAGGATATATTGGAAAAGATATTGATGATGCAGTAAAACTTGGAATTTTAGATATAAACCAAATAGATGAAGATATAAGAAAAAGACTTGGAGAAAATAATCAACAAATTATGAATTCAATAATAATTGATATAATTGAACAAAGTTATGGAAAGCCATATATTCAGATGTCAGATGAAGTATCTTCAATGGTTATACGATTAAAGAAATTTAATAGTGAAATGATATATCAAAAAGCAAATACTAAAGAAGATTTAGAATTATATAGTAAAATGTTTAATAAATTATATGAAGTATATAAAAAAGCTCTTTATGAAAATGATACAACAAATGATGTTTACTCATGTTTTTATAACAAAATGTCTGATAGTTATAAAGCAAAAAATTCAAAAGAGCAAGTAGTAATTGATTACTTATCAGGTATGACTGATAAGTTTATCATAGAACAATATGAAAAATATATTGAAAAAATATAAATTTTAGGAGTGAGATTAATGTACGATAAAAATATTGATAAAAAATGGCAAAAAATATGGGAAGATAAAAAATGTTTTTGCGCAACTGAAGATAAATCAAAAGAAAAATTTTATGCTTTAATTGAATTTCCATATCCATCAGGTGCTGGCTTACATGTTGGACATATAAGACCATACACAGGAATGGATGTTGTAGCTAGATTTAAAAGATTACAAGGATATAACGTTTTGTATCCAATTGGATTTGATGCTTTTGGACTTCCAACAGAAAACTATGCTATGAAAACTGGTATTCATCCAAGAAAAGTAACAGATGATAATATTGAAAATTTTACAAGACAATTAAAATCTGTAGGATTTTCTTTTGATTGGGATAGAGTAATAGATACAACTAAAGAAGATTATTTAAAATGGACACAATGGATCTTTTTACAACTATTTAAAAAAGGTCTTGCATATAAAGATAAAACATATGTTAACTACTGTCCAAAATGTAGAGTTGTTTTAGCAAATGAAGAATCACAAGGTGGAGTTTGTGATAGATGTGATAGTCAAATAGTTCAAATGGAAAAAGAAGTTTGGATGTTAAAAATTACTGACTATGCAGACAAATTATTAGAAGAATTAGATAATGTTGATTTTCCTGAAAGAGTAAAAACAGAACAAAGAAATTGGATTGGAAAATCAGAAGGTGCACAAGTTAAATTTAAAATTGATGGTACAGATAAAGAACTTGAAATCTATACTACAAGACCAGATACAATATATGGTGTAACATATATGGCAGTTGCTCCAGAGCATCATTTGCTTGATGAATTAAAAGATAAGATAACTAATTTTAGTGCTATTGAAGATTATAGAAAAGAAGCAATGAAAAAATCTGAATTTGAAAGAACTCAGCTTGTAAAAGAAAAAACTGGTGTAAAGGTTGAAGGTATTGAATGTGTTAATCCAATAACTGGTAAAAAAATACCTTTACTTGTAACTGATTATGTAATGGTAAATTATGGAACTGGTGCTATAATGGCTGTCCCAGCACATGATGATAGAGATTATGAATTTGCTAAGAAATTTAATCTTGATATAATTCCTGTTGTAAAACCAATTTCTGGAGAATTACCAAAAGATTGTGCATATACAGGTGATGGTGTTGCTATAAACTCAGATTTCTTAAACGGAATGGGTGTAAAAGAAGCAAAAGAAAAAATGACAAAATATCTTGAAGAAAAAGGTATTGGATTTAGAAAATCTCAATATCATATGAAAGATTGGGCTTTTGCTAGACAAAGATATTGGGGAGAACCACTTCCAATTGTAAAATGCGAAAAATGTGGATTAGTTCCATTAGATGAAAAAGATTTACCACTTACATTACCTAAAATTGAAAATTTCATTCCTGGTGAAGATGGTATGTCACCACTTGCAAAAGTTGACTCTTGGGTAAATACTACATGTCCTTGTTGTGGTGGAAAAGCAAAAAGAGAAACTGATACTATGCCACAATGGGCTGGATCTAGTTGGTATTTTATACGCTATACAGATCCAAAAAATGAAAATGAAATAGCAAGTAAAGAAAAAATGAATTATTGGTTACCTGTAGATCAATATAATGGTGGAATGGAACATGTAACACGTCATTTAATATATTCTAGATTCTGGTATAGATTTTTATATGATATAGGAGTTGTACCAACAAAAGAACCCTATGCAAAAAGAACAACTCATGGACTTATTCTTGCAGAAGATGGAAGCAAAATGTCAAAATCTAAAGGGAATGTTGTAAATCCCGATGATATAGTAAAAAAATATGGTGCAGATACTTTAAGATTGTATAGTATGTTTATTGGAGATTTTTCACTTCCTGCTCCTTGGTCTGAAAATGGATTAAAAGGCGCAAAAAAATTCTTAGATAGAGTATCAAGAATTGATGAATTTGCAACTGATGAAGATATAACTGTAAAAGAATTAGATTACAACTTACATAATATGATAAAAAAAGTAACAAGTGATTACAAAGATATGAAATTTAACACAGCTATTGCCTGTATGATGTCATATGTTAATTTGTTATATAAATATGATAAAATTTCTAAAAAATATATTAAACCTTTGATTATTATATTAAATCCAGTAGCACCTCACGTTACAGAGGAACTATTTGAAAAATTAAACTTTGGTGGATATGTTTTTGAACAAAAATGGCCAGAATATGATGAATCTAAAATTGTTACTGATACTGTAGAAATACCAGTACAAATAAATGGCGTTTTAAGATATAAAATTGAAGCTGAAACTTTAGCAGATGAAAAAGAAATTGAAAAAATTGCATTAGAAAATGAAAAATTAGAGCAATTTAAAAAAGATAAAAATATTGTAAAAGTAATTGTTATAAAAAATAAAATAGTAAATATTGTCATAAAATAATGTAAATATTTAAGGGGAGATATTATGAGTGAAACTTTAAAGTTTGTTATTCAAGCGATTTTATTTGCTTTAGTAGGTTTTATTATAAAAAGTATAATAGACTCAAAGAGTAAAAAAGAAAATGTTAAGGTAAAAAAACAAGCATATACAGATCAATTAACAGGTAGAGGAAATAGATATTTATTTTATTCTGTTATTGATAAGCTTATAATAAAAAATAAGAGATTTGCTGTATGTTTTATGGATTTGGATGGATTTAAACAAATAAATGATACTATGGGGCATGATGCTGGAGACAAACTTTTAATTTCACTTGCAAATGCTCTTGATGAAAATCTTCCAAAAAATGCATCATCTTATAGATTAGGTGGAGATGAATTTTCAATAATTATAGAAAATATAAAAACAACAGAAGATGTAACTAAAGTTTTAGATAAATTAAAAGAAAAATTTAAAACTCCAATAATTATTGATGGAACTGCAATTTCACTAGAATATAGTTTAGGAATTGCTATGTATCCAGAAGATGCTGCAAACAGAAAAGATTTAGTAATGTATGCAGATGATGCTATGTATTATATAAAAGAACATGGAAAAAATGATTATTATTTTCATAATAAGTCTCTTAGAGCTAAAATTGAAAATGATAATAAAATGCAAGAAGATCTAAAAAAAGCTTTTGAAAATAATGAATTTGGTATAGATTTACAACCAGTAATAAATCTAAAAGATACAACTAAAATTTGTTTTGAAGCTTTATTATACTGGAAACATCCAGTACTTGGTAAATTACCATCAACTTATTTTATAAAGCAAGCAGATGAGATTGCACTTACAATAAAACTAGATCAATTTGTTTTAGATAGAGTATGTAAAGAAGCTATAAAATGCAAAAAAATGGGGTATAGTGATATACAATTTATTGTAAATATATCTAATAGACATACAAGCAAGAAAGATTTTATGAATAAACTTTGTGATATACTAAATGAAAATGCAGTTGATGATTCTGAGATTTTGATAGAATTAAATGATGGAGTAGAAGTCAAAAAAATTGAATCGTATAAATTGCTATTTGAAAAACTTAAAGAATGTGGTGCAAAGATAATAATAAATAATTACCAAATAAAATATGAGAATATAAAATTACTTAAAGATTTAGATATTGATTATATAAGGTTATCTTCTAAATATGTATCTAATGAAATGACAAACGGTGAAAATATTTTTGATAATCTTGTTGAACTTTCTAAGCAGTTAGGTTATCGTATAATAATAAATACAGTAGAAAATGAACAAGAATTAAGAAAAGCAATAAAAAATAAAGCTGATTATGTCGTTGGAAATATATTATTTAAGAAGATGGAATCAGATGTTGTTGAAGAATTTTTAGAGCAATATAAAAATTATGTTAATAAAATAGACGGTTTAATCACTAAATTAAACGCATAAATTATCTTTTAAAAAAAGTTAGAAAAAAAGCAAAAAAATGTTGACAAATGAATTGTTATAATGTATAATAATTCTTGTCAACAGGTAATGGGCGCTTAGCTCAGTTGGGAGAGCATCTGCCTTACAAGCAGGAGGTCATAGGTTCGAGCCCTATAGTGCCCACCATTATTTTTATGTTGGCCTGGTAGTTCAGCTGGTTAGAACGCTAGCCTGTCACGCTAGAGGTCGTGGGTCCGAGCCCCATCCAGGTCGCCATTTTTTTTTACTTTTTTGGCCAGATAGCTCAGTCGGTAGAGCAGAGGACTGAAAATCCTCGTGTCGGCAGTTCGATCCTGTCTCTGGCCACCATAATTCAAGATTTATGCGGGAATAGCTCAGTTGATAGAGCGCCGCCTTGCCAAGGCGGAGGTCGCGGGTTTGAGCCCCGTTTCCCGCTCCATTTTATTTATAGTAAAATTTTTGTAATAAAAAAATATACTATGCATATATTTTAGTAATGGCGACTTAGCCAAGTGGTAAGGCACGGCTCTGCAAAAGCCTGATCATCAGTTCAAATCTGATAGTCGCCTCCATAAAAGAATCGGTAGGATGTTAACTTCAACATTTTACCGATTTTTTGATATTCAGTTATAAAAAATCTAATCATTTGTTAAATCGTGTGTTTTCTTTTTATCTTTTCATTGCTTTATTATATAAATGTTAGTATAATTATTTTATGATGAATAATATATATTTTTTTATGGATGATGAAAATAATGTAGAATACAAAGTCGAATATAAAACAAAAAAGAAAATGAAAAATATCATTGTAAAATATAACCCGAAAAATGGAATTATAGTTTCAAAACCTTCATATGTTTCAAAATTAAAATGTTATGAATTTTTGTGTGATAATAAAAATAAAATTCTTGATCTTATAAAAGAAAGCTTGGATGTAACTGATATTAAGAACTTAAAGTATATATTTTTTAATGGGAAAAAATATAATTTAGTTATCAAAAAAAGTAGTTTTGATAAATGCATATTAGATACGTTAAATATGAATATTGAAATTAATTATTTCAAAATAACTCCAGAAAAAATACTTTATGAATTTTACAAAAAATCATTAGAAGAAAAAATTAAAATGGATTTGGATTATTATGTAGAAATTATGAATAAAGATAAAAATAATATATCATATAACAAAGTTAGTATTTATTATATGAAAACTAGATGGGGTAGTTGTTCATGTGGTAATAAAAATTTGCATTTTAATATTAATTTAATGTTTCTTGATGATGAATATATAAAATATGTTGTAGCACATGAATTGTCTCATCTTGTTTTTCCTAATCATAGTGAACGCTTTTGGATATTTGTAGAAAAGTATTTTTATAACGCAAGAGCATATTCAAAAGAAATTAACAAGAGTCAAATACCAAAAATTACGAAATTTTTTTGATTTTTTTACAAAAAAGGTAATAATTCGCGAAAAATTATGGTATAATGTAAAGGTATCAAATTTTAGACTGTTCTTATAATTAAGGAGGTGCAATAATGAAAGATAGAGTCACATTTGCAAGAATAATTATTTTCGTAATGATTTGTTGCTGTTTTGGTAATTTGAGTGTTTTGGTTATAAGCAAAGGAAATATAAAAAATACAGAATATATCTTTTTACTTGTAAATATTTTTCTTATGCTTTTTATAAGTATTGGCAGTATAATTTATATAAACTCTTCAAAATTTTTTAAAGATGAACTAACAGAAGTATATACAAAATCTAAGTTATATTTAGACTTAAAAAGATTAATGAAAAGAAACGTTAGATTTACTTTAGTATATATAGATTTAAATAATTTTAAGTCTATAAATGATACAAATGGTCATGTTGTTGGTGATAAATTTTTAAAATCTTTTGGTAGCAAAATAAAACTTATTGCAGGTACTAGTGCTTACCGGTATGGAGGAGATGAATTTGTTTTAGTTTCAAGATTGAATGAGAATGTTTTAAAAGAAAATCTTTCAAAATTAAACCTTAAATTTAACTTTTCATACGGTATGTCTACATATTCATTTTTTGAAGAGTTTTCTGATGATGAAGTAGATAGAATAATAGGCGAAGTTGATGAAATGATGTATTTATTTAAAAGGAAAAATAAAGAAGAATCCAGATGAAATATCTGGATTTTTCTATGCTTAAAACAATTGACATAGTCTTTAAATTAAAGTATAATTAAGTGGTAATTTAAGGAAAGGAAGTAATGTTTTTATGAGTATTTCAAATGAGGAAGTTTTACATATAGCAAAACTATCAAAATTAGAGATTTCTGAAGATAAACTTGCAAGCTATACAAATGATATGTCTCAAATAATAGAATTTGCAAATAAATTATCAGAAGTAAATGTAGAGGGCGTAAAACCTACTGCGCATATACTTAATATATATAACGTGTTTAAAAAAGATGAAGTAAGTCCATCTTTTTCTAGAGAAGATATATTAAAAAATGCACCTGAGGCACAAGGTGGATGTATTAGTGTACCAAAGGTAGTTGAATAGGAGGATTAGTATGGATTTATATAGATTAACATTAAAAGAAATTGCTAACAAAATAAAAAATAAAGAAATAACAATAAAAGAAGCTTTAGATAGTGTTTATTCTAGAATTGATGATGTTGAATCAAAAGTTGATGCTTACGTTACTATTTCAAAAGAAAAAGCCTATGAAAGAGCCGAAAATTTACAACAAAGATTAGATAATGGTGAAGATATTGGATCTTTAGGTGGAGTTCCAATTGCAATAAAAGATAATATTTGTACAAATGGAATTAGAACAACCTGTTCATCAAAAATGCTAGAAAATTTTGTACCTTTTTATGATGCAACTGTTGTTGAAAAATTAGAAAAAGAAGGAGCAATAATCATAGGAAAAACTAATATGGATGAATTTGCTATGGGTTCTTCTACAGCAACATCATATATTAAAAAGACAAAAAATCCTTGGGATTTACAAAGAGTTCCAGGAGGTTCAAGTGGTGGTAGTGCTGCTGCTGTTTCTTCTGATATGGCATACGCTGCTTTAGGTACAGATACAGGTGGATCTATTAGACAACCAGCATCTTTTTGTGGTGTTGTTGGATTAAAACCAACTTATGGTCTTGTTTCTAGATATGGGGTTGTTGCTTATGCATCATCACTTGATCAAGTAGGGCCAATAACAAAAACAGTTGAAGATTCAGCATTATTATTAAATGCTTTAGCTGGAAAAGATGGAAAAGATACAACATCTGCAAATTTAGAAAAGAAAGATTATACAAAAGCTTTAAAAAATGATATTAAAGGTATGACAATAGGTATACCAACAGAATTTGTAAAAGATGGTGTAAATAAAGAAGTAAAAAGAGTATATGATGAAGCAGTAGAAAAGTTAAAAGCTTTAGGTGCTAATATAAAAGAAATAAAACTTGACTATGCAAAATATTCATTACCAACTTATTATATAATTGCTCCTGCAGAAGCATCATCAAACTTAGGTAGATTTGATGGAATAAGATATGGTTATAGAGCAAAAGATTTTAAAAATTTAGATGAACTATATACAAAATCTAGAACAGAAGGTTTTGGAGAAGAAGTTAAAAGAAGAATTTTAATGGGTACATATGTACTTTCTTCTGGATATTATGATGCTTATTACAAAAAAGCACAACAAGTAAGAACTTTAATTGTTGAAGATTTTAAAAAAGCATTTGAAGATGTTGATGCAATTATAATACCAACTGCTCCAAATACATCATTTAAATTTGGTGAAAAATCAAATAACCCTATAGAAATGTATTTAGAAGATATATTCACAGTTCCTGTAAATATTGCAGGTCTTCCAGGAATATCTGTTCCTGCAGGTATTAGTAATGAAAATAATATGCCAGTTGGTGTACAATTTATTTCTAATGCATTTGATGAAGAAAAATTGTTACAAATAGCATATACATTTGAACAAAATGCAAAATTTAATGAAAAACCAAGTATATAAATGGAGGTAGTAAAGTGAAAGATTATGAAGTTGTAATTGGTCTAGAAGTCCACGCTGAACTTTCAACTAATACAAAAATATATTGTAATTGTTCAACAAGTTTTGGTGCTGATCCAAATACTCATTGTTGTCCAATATGTACAGGTATGCCAGGTGTATTACCAGTTCTTAACGAAAAAGTTGTTGAATACGCTGTAAAGATGGGACTTGCAACAAATTGTGAAATTGCAAGATTTTCAAAACAAGATAGAAAAAACTATTTTTATCCTGATCTTCCAAAAGCTTTCCAAACTTCTCAATATGATTTACCACTTTGTGAACATGGACATGTTGAGATAAATGATGAACAAGGAAACAAGAAAAATATTGGAATAACAAGAATACACATAGAAGAAGATGCAGGTAAATTAATACATGATGCATATAGTGGTGATACATTAGTAGATATGAATAGATGTGCTGTTCCTTTAATAGAGATAGTATCAGAACCCGATATAAGAAATGCACATGAAGCTGTTGAGTACATGCAAACTTTAAAATCAATTCTTGAATATCTAGAAATTTGTGATTGTAAAATGCAAGAAGGATCTTTAAGATGCGATGTTAACTTATCAGTAAGACCAGTAGGTCAAAAAGAATTTGGAACAAGAACAGAAACTAAAAACCTAAATTCTTTTAAAGCAATATATAATTCAATAGAATATGAAACAAAAAGACAAATTGAAGTTTTAGAAAATGGTGGAAAAATTTACCAAGAAACAAGAAGATTTGATGATGCAAAAGGTATAGGATATGCAATGCGTACAAAAGAAGATGCACATGATTATAGATATTTCCCTGAACCTGATTTAGCACCTATTATCTTAAGTGAAGAATATATTAAAAATATTAAAAATGGTTTACCAGAAATGCCTCATGTTAAAAAAGAAAGATATATTAAAGAGTATAATTTACCAGAATATGATGCTTCAATTTTAACATCATCAAAGAAAACAGCTGATTTCTTTGAAAAGGCAGAAAGTATTTGCAAAAATGCTAAAGCTACTTCTAACTGGATTATGGGAGATTTTGCAAGAATGTTAAATGAATCAGAAATAGAAATTCAAGATTCAAAAGTAACACCTGAACTTTTAGCAAAACTTATAGTTTTAATTGATAAAGGAACTATAAGTTCAAAAATTGCAAAAACTATTTTTGAAGACATGTTTAGTTCTGGTAAAGATCCAGAAGAAATAGTAAAAGAAAAAGGTCTTGTTCAAATTTCTGATGAGGGAGAAATCTTAAAAATTGTTCAAGAAGTTATTGCAAATAATCCTCAATCTGTTGCAGATTACAAAGCTGGAAAAGATAGAGCTATTGGTTTCTTAGTTGGACAAATAATGAAACAAACTAAAGGAAAAGCAAATCCTGCAATGGTTAATAAAATGCTTTTAGAAATACTTAATAAATAATATAATTTATATTGATAAGAGGTTCTTAAATTTGAATAAAAAGAAAAAATATATTGTAATAACATCTATAGTATTAGTTGTAATAGCTGCTTTAGCTTTTATTACATACTTTGTTTGTGAAAAAAATAAAAATATTGACCTAGATAATATAAAATCTGAAATTTCAAATTCATCTTCGTATAATTCTTTAAATATGCAAGATATAACTACAGAAAATATGGAAGATATTTTTTCAATAAAAAGCTATATGGTAAAAAAAGTTGTTGGTGAGGTGCCTTTACTTGCTGTTGATTCTAGTATGTTTGTAATTTTGGAAGTAGAGGATGAATATAAAGATGAAGTAAAAAATGCATTAAATGAATATGCTTTAAATTTAGAAAATGAGTGGAAAAATTATCTAGAAAAAGAGTATGAATTAGTAACTTCTAGAAAAATCGGTACAAAAGGTAAATATGTTTACATGATAATTGCCGATGATGTAAATGAAGTTGAAAGTTATATAAAATAGCAAATTATCAATTTGCTATTTTTTTATTTTGCTTTAAAATTAGTATATGTATTTGACTTCGGTTACATAAAATGTTATAATTAAACTGATGTTAATTTTGATCTTTTATTACTATAAAGGAGGAATTCTTATGTTTAATAAAAAAATAGAAAGAAAAAAGATGGATAAAATAAGATTATTAGATTTTTATTCCATATATAGTGATACTGCATATGTATTGCCGGATTCAGTAGATGAATTAAGAACTTGTTTTATAATTGTAGATAATGTAAAAACAGTTGGAGTTACTACTAAAGATGCAAGGGTGATCATTCCTGCTGTTTTTGATGATATTTTCTTTCAAAAAGATATTGCATTTTGCAGGTACGGCAGTAAAACATTCAAGATTAGCGTAATCGATTATGCTGTAATTTTTGAAGATACATATGATGATTTCCTGGATTTTATGAATTCTAAAGAAGCCGAAAAGATTTTTTCTTAAATTTTAATGTGGGCCTAACTATTGTTAGGTCCTTTTTTAGCATTTTGTTGAATATTTTATTTTTATTTGATATACTAGGGTTAATTAAGAGGTGGTAATATGGATAAAATGAAGCTTAGTTTTCCTCAAAAAAATATATGGTTAGTTGAAAAATTTAATGAAGGTACTAATATAAATTCTATAGTTGGTACAATTGAAATAAAATATGGATTTGATACAAAAAAATGTAATGAAGCAATTAATGAAGTTATAAAAAATAATGATGCTTTAAGACTAAAATTTGTAGAAGAATTTGGTAATGTTTTTCAAATATTAGAAGATTATGAACCTTATGATGCAGAATTTGTTGATTTTTCAGATAGTAATGATTTAGATATAGCTTCTAAAAAAAGAGAAATTGCACTAATTCCTTTAGATATTTTTAATAACGAAACATATAAATTTTATATTTTAAAATATACAAAAGATTCTGGTGCTATATTAATGAAAATACATCATTTAGTTTGTGATGCATGGTCTTGTAGTAATATTGGTACTGATATAGCATCATTTTTAGAAAATGGTGAATGTGAAAAAAGAGTTAGCTATAAAGAATTTTTAAATTCAGAAGATGAATATGTTAATTCAGAAAAATATTTAAAAGATAAAGAGTTTTGGAATGAATATTTAGATGGGATAGAAGAAACAGTATCTTTAAAAGAGACTAAAGAAAATATTAAAAATGAAGCAAAAAGATATAGCATAAAATTAAGCAAGGAAGAAAATGATGCTATAAATAGTTTTTGTAAAGAAAATAGAGTATCAGTATTTTCTTTATTTTTAGGCGCTCTTTCTACATATATTTACCGTATAAAAGATAAAAATGATTTTGTAATTGGAACACCAATTTTAAATAGATCAAATTTTAAAGAAAAACAAATTTTAGGTATGTTTATATCTACTATACCTTTAAGAATAAAAATAGAAGAAAATCAAAAATTTATTGATGTTGTAAAAAATATAAGCAGTAACACTATGAATGTTTTTAGACATCAAAAATATCCATATTCTAAAATACTAGAAGATGTAAGAAAAAATACAAATTTAAAGGATAATTTATATAATGTAATTCTTTCTTATCAAAATGCAAGAGCAAAACTTATTGATAATGATAAGTATTCTACATCTTGGATTTTTAATGAAGTTTTAAATGATCAGTTACAAATACATGTTACTGATATGGATAATACAGGAAATTTACTGATAAATTATGATTATTTAAAAGATGTTTTTGAAAATGATGAAGTCGAATATATACATACACGACTTATGGCAATAATAAAAAATGCTATTAAGGATATTGATATTGATGTAGAAAATATTGATATAATGAGTGATGAAGAAAAAAATAAGATAATATATGAATTTAATAATACAACTACGAATTATCCTAAAGATAAAACTGTAATAGAGCTTTTTGAAGAACAAGTAACTAAAACACCAGATAATGTTGCCTTAGTTTTTGAAGATAAGGCAATAACTTATAAAGAGTTAAATGAAAAAGCAAACAGATTTGCTCATTATTTAAAAGAAGAAAAAGGATTAAAAGAAAATGACGTAGTTGGAATAATGATTGATAAATCTATAGACATGATTTGTACTATTATTTCTTGTTTAAAATTAAGAGTAGCGTATATTCCAATAGAGATTAATTATCCAAAAGATAGAGTAAAGACTATATTAGAAGATTGTGAAGCTAAATTTTTAATTCTTAATGATAATTTAGATAATTTAGAATATGATATGATTAAATTCTTAGATGAAAGTAAGATATCAAATTATAGTAATGAAAATGTTTCTGATATAGCTAGTAATGTAAATGATACTATATATATAATGTATACATCCGGAACGACAGGAAAACCAAAAGGTGTTGCAATAAATAATATTAATATAGTTAGTTTAGTAAAAAATACAAATTATATTGATTTTATGAAATCTGATAGATTATCACAAACTGGATCTATCATGTTTGATGCATCAACTTTTGAATATTGGGGTGCACTTTTAAATGGGTTAACTTTGTATTTGATAAAAAAAGAAGTAATGTTAAATCCTATTGAACTTTCAAAATATATTAGAAATAATGATATTACTGTAATGTTTATAACTTCAGCTTTATTTAATCAGTTAGTTGAATATGATGCTAGTATGTTTAAAAATGTTAGAGTACTTTTAACAGGTGGAGAAATTCTATCTGTAAAACATATGAATAAGGTATTAAAAAATTGCCCAAACACAAAACTATATAATGTGTATGGACCTACTGAAACAACTACTTTTGCAACTTTTTATAAAATAAACGATATTTTTGATAAAAATATTCCAATTGGAAAGCCACTTGCAAATAAAATGTGTTATATAATTGATAACAAAAATAGATTGTTGCCAATCTATGCTGAAGGTGAATTAGCTATTGGTGGTGATGGTGTTGCTAAAGGTTATATTAAAAGAGAAGATTTAAATTCTACTAAATTTATATTTAATCAATTTAGTAAAAATGGAAAAATATATAAAACAGGGGATGTATCTTATTTTGATAATTTAGGTAATGTTAATTTTGTATGTAGAATTGATAACCAAATAAAAATAAATGGATTTAGAATAGAGCTAGATGAAATAAAAACAAAAATTATAAATAATGATAAAATACAAGATTGTTATGTCTTCATAAAAGAAAATGATGGTGAAAAAAGTATAGGGGTTGCTTATACTGTTAATGACAATGAAAAAATTAGTGAAGATGAATTAAAAAAATATTTAACGAAAGATTTTCCATACTATATGGTACCTAAATACTTTATTGAATTTAATAAGTTGCCACTTAATAAAAATGGTAAAGTTGATGGTAAAAAAGTAAAAGAAGTTTTAGATAAAAAGTCTGAAAATATTAAAGAACAGGTATCTAAGGAAAATTATAGTGGCATATATTTAGATTTATATAATTTATTTTCAGAAGTTTTAAATAAGAAAAATATATCAATGGATGATAATTTCTTTGAAATAGGTGGAGATTCGATAATTGCTATAAAATTAATAACAATAGCTATATCAAAAAATATAGCTATAACATATGCAGATTTTTTCAAAAATCCTACTATAAGGATGCTAGGAGATATGTTATTAGAAAAATCTAAATATGTTTCAATCTCTGAAGGAATTGAAAAGCTTGATTATTCAAATATTAATAAAGTTTTGAAAAAAAATAAATATAATGGTGAAAAATTAATTTCTAAAGATTTGGGAAATGTTTTACTTATAGGAGTTACAGGTTTTTTAGGTGCACATATTTTAGATGAATTTATGAAAAATGAAAAAGGAAAGATATATTGTGTTATAAGAAAAAAGGAAAACCTAGATATAGAAACTAGAATAAAAGATAGACTTAATTTCTTTTTTGGTAATAAGTATGATTCTGAATTTGGAAAGAGAATCTTTATAATAGAGGGTGATTTAGAAAATAAAGATATTATAACTGACAAAAATTTACTTATAAAATTAAAAGAAGAGATTAGTACTGTTATAAATGCTGCAGCAAATGTTAGACATTTTGGTAATGAAGAAAAATTTAGAAAAATTAATGTTACTGGTGTAGGAAATTTAGTAGACTTTTGTATTGAAAATAATAAAAAGTTAATTCATACATCAACACTTAGTGTATCAGGCAATATATTGGAAACTGGACAAGTTTTTCAAGATGATATTCCAAAAGGAACAATATATAATGAAAATAATCTATATATAGGACAAAATTTAGATAATATATATGCTTATACTAAATTTTTAGGTGAAAAAGTTGTACTAGATGCTATTTGTAACAAAGGTTTAGATGCTAAAATTATGAGAATGGGAAATTTAACCGGTAGGGAATTTGATGGAAAATTTCAACCTAATGTTAGTGAAAATGCATTCGCAAATAGATTAAAAACTTTTATAGAACTTGGTGTATTACCAGAAAATATATTAGATTTCTATTTAGAATTTACACCTATTGATTATGCTGCAAAATCTGTTATTTTGCTTTCAAAATTATGTAATGATTATAATGTATTTCATTTATTCAATCATAAACATATTCAAATGGAAGAAGTAGATAGAATATTTAATTCAATGGGAATTAATTTAAAACATATTACAAAAAAAGAAATGACAGAGCTTATTGATAAATACAGCAATGATAAAAGGTATAGGGGGAAAATTCAAGGTATTATTCTTGATATAAACAAAAATAAAGAAGTAGAGTATAAATCTAATATTAAAGTATTATCTGATTTTACAATTGAAGTACTAAAAAAACTTGGATTTGATTGGCCTGAAGTAAAAGATGAATACATCAAAAAATATATAAATTATCTTTATGATATAAAGTTTTTAAGTAGAGAGGGTTAACATATGATAAATTTTATAGTAAATAATACAACGTTATTTGTATTGTCAATTTCACTTTTGCTTATTTTTGTTATTACATGCAGAACATATTTTATGAAAAATAAAAATAAGTTACATAAATATTTTATATTGTTAAATGTAACTTTGGCAATTCATGTTTTAGGACTTATTTTACAAATTATTTTTAAAAATTCGAATATACCACCGATATATTTTGACTATATTACTTATTTAGGTGGAGCTTTTACGCCAATTGCATTTTTATTTATAGCTCTTGCTTATGCAGATAAACAAAATATAATAAATAAAATAAGTAAATTTATTTTTTGTATACCAATAGTTTTTCTTATGTTTTTATGGACAAATGATTTTCACCATTTGTTCTATAAAACATATTCAATTAAGTTAAGCGAAACAGTATATGGTCCAATATTGATTGCCTATGCTATATATTCTTATGGATTGTTTTTAACTTCCGTAGTTATACTTATAAAATCAACAGTAAAAAAGTCTGGTTTCTTTTCATTACAAATGTTACTTATTTTAATAGGTGTGTCTGTTCCTACTTTTGGAAATTTAATTGGATTTTTAAAAATTGTTGAATCAACAGTATATGCTATGCCAATACTTTTTATTGTAACGTCTGTTGCTTGCTCGGTTGCAATATTAAAACTTAATGCTTTTAACATTGTTCCTGTTGCATTTCGTACTGTAATGGATACTATGTCAGATGCTTATGTTGTTATTTCAAATGATGGAACAATAGCAGATAGTAATAAAACATTTAGAGAAAAATTTGGACCTGCTTTTGAAATAAAAGAAAAACAAAGTAATTTATTTGATGTTTTTGATAAATCAAATTTAGTAGATTTAAAGCAATTAAAAAAACATATAAAAAATACTAGAAAAGAAGGTAAGATTATAACACAGGAGTATCATTTTCAAAACGATGTTTTGGATAGATATTTTGAAGTAGACATTCATCCTATTTCTTCAAAGAGTGATAAAAACGATTATATTGCAACTTTATTGCTATTTAAGGATATAACACAACACAAATTAGATATACAAGAAATAGAAGAAAAACAAGATATAATCGTAAAACAACAACAACTTGTTTCAATTGGTGAATTAGCAGGTGGTGTAGCTCATGATATAAACACACCTATATCAGCAATTAAAACTGGAATTACTATGCTTAGTATGAAGCCTGATAGACCACAAGAAGAAAAAGATACTTTACAAAGAATGGATAATTGTGCTGCAAAAATTATAAATATTGTTAATAGTATGAGAAATCAAATAAGAAATTTAGGGACTGATACAAAAATTAAATTTAAAATTTCTAGTGTAATAAATGATATAAAAGTAATAACATATCATGAACTTATGAAAAATCATACTGAAATTAATATAAATATTGAAGATGATGTAGAAATTGAAGGAGATCCAACAAAACTTGGTCAGGTACTTACAAACCTTATTGTAAATGCATCTCAAGCGTATGGAGAAAAAGAGGGTAAAATAGATATCATAGTTAGAAAAACTTTAAAACATGCTACAATAACTGTAATTGATTATGCAGGTGGTATGGATGAGAGTATAAAACCATATGTATTTAAAAATATTTTAACAACAAAAGGTATAGCTGGAACTGGTCTTGGACTTTATCTTGCCTATTCAGTAATTAAAGGTAACTTTAATGGTGAAATAGATTTTGATAGTAAAAAAGGTGAGGGAACAAGTTTCCATATTAGAATACCTTTAGTTGAAAATGACGATGTAGAAAATAAAAATAATTAAAATGTAAATATAAAGTAAAAAAGATGTCTTTTGACATCTTTTTTTAATCATTTTTTTTACAAAGCGAAAATATAGGACAATTATTACAATCAGGTCTTCTTGCAATACATATTTTTCTACCGTGCCAAACAAATATATGATTTATTGTTGACCAATACTGTTTATCAACTTTTTTCATTAAATCTTGTTCAATTTCTGATTGTGTATTTTTATCAGTAAGTCCTATTTTTCTTGAAATTCTTGTTACATGTGTATCAACAGCTATACCTACAGTTTTTCCAAAACATTCTTGTAATATTATATTTGCTGACTTTCTTCCAATTCCAGGAAGTTTTGTTAAATCTTCCATAGTGTTTGGAACTTTTAAATTAAAGTCATTTTTTAATAATATAGCTGTATTTTTTATTGATTTTGCTTTATTTTTATAAAAACCACAAGGCTTTATTATATTTTCAATTTCATTTATATTAGCATTTGCAACATCTTCTATAGTTTTATATTTGTTAAAAAATATAGGAGT
This sequence comes from uncultured Clostridia bacterium, assembly GCA_934169925.1. GTDB lineage: Bacteria > Bacillota > Clostridia > TANB77 > CAG-465 > CAG-465. The sequence continues at coordinate 22,374 of CAKPOO010000001.1, forward strand.
GATTAAATTAACTCTTGCATCAGTACACTGAGCAGCAAGTATCAAAGCTACAACAAGTGAAAATGGAGTAGAGTAATCAAGTCCACATTTTGCATCTTGGTAGTAATCTTTTAATATTAATATTGCTTTTTTTGCATCTTTTTTTGTTATCTTTTTATAATTTTTATTCATATTTTTTAATTCTTCTTTCAAATATATCACCTAATCTAAAAAAATATCATAAAATACAATAAATATTGTATAATATTTTATTTATTTTGTCAAAAAGGAGTAATGTTTATGTTTATAGGAGCATTTAGGAAGACCTTAGGATTATTTATGATTGCACTTGGGGCTGGAATTGGCCTTAGTGTTATACTTCCATTTTGGCTTTGGATGGCAATTATTGCAATTGCGCTTATAGCAATTGGATTCTTTTGGCTATTTTGGTGTTAGGAGGAAGAGTATGAAGGTTGTAATTTATCAACCAGGCAAATTTATGAAAATGATTTTAAAGACTATATTTAAAATATAGCTTTACATAATTTAAAATAGATGATATAATGTGCCTGGTAAAATATTTATGTTATTAATAATTTAATAGGAGGTTTATATGATCGAAGTAGGAAAAAATATGAAGGTAACTTTTTTTTTAGATGAGAAAAAAGTTACTAAGGAAATGAAATTAAGAGAAAGAATTGATGATTACTCATTAACCAAAGATGAAAAAAGCAAAGGAAAGTTTTTGCTTGTATTTGAAAACTTGAGCAATGCTTTAAAAGAGCGGGTTATAATTTACGAGGATGAGATAGTAGAGTATAGCCTCTTAAGTTAATTTTAAGCTTAATTTCAGACAATAAAAAAAGAAGCAATTTTTTGCTTCTTTTTTTATATAGCTCTTTGAACTTTACCACTTTTTAAACATCTAGTGCAAACGTTCATTTTTTTAGTTTCTCCATTAACGTTAGCTTTTACTGTTTGTACATTTGGTTTTACAGTTCTTGATGTTCTTCTATGAGAGTGAGATACTTGCATAGAAAATTTTACTTCTTTATCACATATTTCGCATTTTGCCATTTTGAAAGCCTCCTTTTTAATCAAACTAACTAATTACTTGTTTATTTTAACATAAATTTTATTAATAATCAAGTCTAATTTTAATATTAATGTAAAAATCACGATTAAAATAAAAAAATCGAAGAATTAAATCTTCGATTTTAAATATTGTTAGAAACTAAATTTTCATTATTGTTCCTGTACTATTTTTAGCAATGTTAGCACCTAAAACAATTGTATCATTAGTTTTTAATAATTCTTTTTCTTTTAAAATTTCAATACCTTTTGAAAGTATTTCATCTTTAGAAGATCCTTCTACTAAGATAGAAGTAACATCTTGTTCTAATGCAAGTTGTCTGTATGCTTTTTCTGATGTTGTTATAGCATATATTGGGCAAGCTGGTCTTAAACTTGAAATAGTTGAAGCAGTTTTTCCATCATCTGTAACTACAACGATAGCATTTGCATTTGCAAACATAGCAGAACATGCAACAGCAAAGTCTAATTTTTTATCTAAATCTTCTGAAGATTCGTTATTTTCACAATTTGCAGCTTTCATAAGATTTTGTTTTTTAAATCTTTTCCAGTAACAAATGTTTTGTTCTGCTGCAGAAACAATGTGTGCCATTGAAGTAACAGCATTAATAGGGTAGTCACCTTGTGCAGATTCACCAGATAACATTACAGCAGATGTTCCATCATAAACTGCGTTTGCAACGTCAGATACTTCAGCTCTTGTTGGTCTTGGATTATGTTGCATTGATTCTAACATTTGAGTAGCAGTTATAACTGGTTTACCAGCAGCTACAGTTTTCTTAATCATCATTTTTTGAGCTGCAGGAACGTTTTCTTCAGGAATTTCAACACCTAAATCACCACGAGCAACCATAACACCGTCAGTAACTTTTAATATTTCATCAAAGTTATCTAAACCTTCTTGGTTTTCAATTTTAGAAATTATTTTGATTTTTTCTCCACCATTTTCAGCTAAGAAGTTTTTCATATCAATAACGTCTTGAGCTTTTCTTATAAATGAAGCTGCAACATAATCAAAATCATTTTCGCAAGCAAATTTTAAATCTGATTTATCTTTTTCAGTCATAGCAGCAAGTTTTAATTTTGCTCCAGGAACGTTAACACCACGTCTACCTTTTAATGTAGCTGAGTTTAAGAAAGTACATTTAATTTCAGTTCCATCAATTTCATCTATTAATAGATCAACTAAACCATCATCAATTAAAATGTGACCACCAACTTCAACATCATTTGGAAGACCTTCATAAGATACAGAAAGTAAATCTTTTGTACCTTCAACTTGTCTAGTAGTTAAAGTTATTTTATCTCCTTTTGTAAAGTCCATTTTTGTTTTTTGATCTGTTCCAAAAGAACCAGTTCTAATTTCAGGACCTTTTGTGTCAAGCATGAAAGCAACATTTGTACCAAGTTTTTCATTGATAGCTCTTAAAGTTTTTACTTTTGCTAAATGTTCTTCATGATCACCATGTGAGAAGTTAAGTCTCATAACATTCATTCCTGCTTTTATAAGTGCTTCTAAAACTTCAGTAGTTTCACTTGCAGGACCAATAGTACATACTATTTTAGTTTTTTTCATAATAAAATTCACTCCTTATATAAAATTTAAAAATACAATGTATATATGTATTTTTTGCATATTGCACTATTTAGTATACATTCAAAAAAATAAAAAGTCAATAAACTACAAAGAAAAATGTAAAAAAATGGTATCCACATATTTTTTATGCATAAAAAAATAGGTCTTTAATATATTATAGTAAAGTTATGTGTTGGAGGTAAATAATGAAAAATACAGATCTATATAAAGATATTTCTTTAAGAACAAATGGAGATATATACATTGGAGTAGTTGGTCCTGTTAGAACCGGAAAATCAACTTTTATAAAAAAATTTATGGAAAACTTTGTTGTACCAAATATTGATAATGAATTTAGCAGAGCTAGAGCTTTAGATGAGTTACCACAAAGTGCAGCTGGCAAAACAATAATGACAACTGAGCCTAAATTTGTTCCTAATGAATCTGTTGAAATTACTTTAGAAAACAATATAAAAATGAAAACAAGACTTGTAGATTGTGTAGGATATATTGTTGATTCGGCAGTTGGATATATGGAAGATGATATGCCAAGAATGGTTAAAACTCCTTGGTCAAAAGAAGATATTCCATTTACTAAAGCTGCAGAAATAGGTACAAGAAAAGTAATAACAGATCATTCTACAATTGGAATTGTAGTAACAACTGATGGTAGTATAACAGATATTCCAAGAGAAGATTATGTTTTAGCAGAAAATAGAGTAATAACTGAATTAAAAGAAATTAATAAGCCTTTTGTCGTTGTATTAAATACAACTCATCCATATGATGAAAGTACAAAAAAATTAAGTAGATCAATGGAAGAAAAATATGATGCAAGGGTAATTCCTATGGATGTAGCAAATATAGATCAAGATAAATTAAATGATATTTTTGAGAGGGTTTTAGAAGAATTTAAAGTAACTGAAATAGGATTTTGTCTTCCAGAATGGTTTAATATATTAAATATTGATCATTGGTTAAAAAAAGATATTATTTCTATAATAAAAGAAAACTTTTCTAAAGATTTTTCAATAAGAGAAATTGAAGAGATATTAAAAGAAATAAAAAGTAAAAATGATATTTTTGAAGATATTAAAACAGATAAGGCAAGTTTAGAAGATGGAAAAGTTAGAGTAAGAATTACAATTAAGTATTCTCAGTTTTATAAAGTGCTTTCTGAAATGTCAAATTTAGAAATTAATTCAGATGGAGATATTTTTAAAATTTTAAAAGATTATTCAAAATCAAAACAAGAATATGATAAAATTGCAATGGCGTTAGAAGAAGTAAGAATAAAAGGATATGGAATTGTAACTCCTAATATGGATGAACTTACTTTAGAAGAACCTGAAATTGTAAAACAAGGAAATAAATTTGGTGTAAAATTAAAAGCATCAGCACCAAGTATTCATATGATAAGAGCAGATATTCAAACTGAGGTTTCACCAATTGTTGGAAGTGAAAAACAATCAGAAGATCTAGTAAAATACTTACTTTCTGAGTTTGAAAATGATCCTAAAAAAATATGGGAATCTAATATTTTTGGAAAGTCACTTCATGAACTTGTAAATGAAGGTCTTCATAATAAACTTTATAGAATGCCAGATGAAGCTCAAATGAAACTTCAAGAAACACTTCAAAAAATTATAAATGAAGGAAGTGGAGGCCTTATTTGTATAATATTGTAATAAAAAAAGCTTTGAATTTAGAAATAAGTTCAAAGCTTTTTAATATTTTTTAGTGAAAAAATATTATGTAGTATTGAATTTTTTTTTTTTTAGTGTATAAAGGAGGTATGTATTTAAAATATAAATTGATTGCTATACTAAAATACATACAATAAAAGAAAGAGAGGAAAAAAGATGTATGAAAAAAGATAAAAAAGGAATATCTTTAATAGTATTAATTATATCAATAATCGTTATAATTATACTTGTATCAACAATCATGTTAACCGTAACAAAGAACAATTCAATATCAAGTGCAAAAGAAGCAACATTTAAACAAGATATGTTAACAATTCAAGATGAATATGCAATGTATTTGTCAAATAAGTATAAAGAAAAGCCAACTGAATTTTATCAATCAAGTGTTAATTTAGCTGGAGATGAAATGGTAAATGAGTTACCAAGTACTAAAAAATACAAAGATAGAGTATCAATAGTAGATGGTAATATAACATGGATAGGAGAAAATGAAACAGAACATAAATGGTTCTTAGAAGTAATCAATGTTGTAGAAAGTAGTAGTGATGATTCAAATGATACAACAGATGGAATAGAAATGAAAGATGGAGTTCCAATACCAAAAGGATTTACATATAAAGAAGGAACAAAAGAAACAGGACTTGTTATACAAGATGAAAAAGAAAATGAATTTGTATGGGTAGTTGCAAACAAGTCAAACTATGTAAAAGATTTAAGCTTTCCTGGTGCAAAATCTACAGAAGAAGATGATACTTTACCTGATGGTATAACAGATGAAGCTGCAGATGTAGAAAAGTATGGTGGATTTTATATAGGAAGATATGAGGCAGGAATACCAGATGGGGATACAACAACTAGCAATAAAACAGGAATACCAGTAAGTAAAAAAGGAGCAACAGTTTGGACAGATATAGATTACAATCACGCAAAAGCAAGTGCAGAAATTATGAAAGTCAACGAATATGTACAAACAGGTTTAATTACAGGAACAGCCTGGGACACAACATGTCATTGGATTGAAGATAGTTTAAGTAGTATTAATGCATCTGCAAGTTTAAAAAATAGTAGAAGTTATGGTAACTATAACAACTCTATAGCACCAGCAGGTAACAACAACGGTCAAAAAAGAACAGCAGGATATAACGAATATTGGAAGGTTAAAAATATCTATGACTTAGCTGGAAACGTATGGGAGTGGACAAGCGAAGCTTCCGGAGGCTCTTCGTTCGTTTTTCGTGGTGGCAGTTCCTACGATCACGGTAGCAGTAGTCCAGTTTCGTATCGTATTAGTAAGGGTGGAGCCACTTACGCAAACGTCATTATAGGCTTTCGTCTTAGGCTTTACATAAAGTAAAATATAGCAAAATTTATGCTAATTATTTTGTGATATTGGAATTTTAGTTAAGTTATTATATATTGTAAGTTGAAAAGACCGCGTTAGTATGATAATATATTAACGTGGTTTTTTAGTATAAATATTAAATTTAATATTTGGAGGTAAATAGTATGCAAAATTTTAATTATCACACACATACAAAAAGATGCAAACATGCAGACATGAATATGTCAGATGAAGATTATGTTTTAGCCTTTATAGAAAAAGGTTTTAAGAAGATAGCTTTTACTGATCATTGTCCTGAAGAAGTAGTTTTTGATACAAGAGATAAAATGAGAATGAGTTATGATGAACTTCCAGAATATCTTGATAGTATTGATCACTTAAAAAGAAAATATAAAAGAAAAATTTTGATTGAATCAGGGTTTGAAGTGGAATATATTCCTGGTCTTGAACCTGAGATTTTAAGTCTTAAAAGAAAAGTTGATAAAATAATATTAGGTCAACATTTTATCTTGGATAAAAATAGAAAAGATTTAAAAATCTTTAGATATCAGAATTTTACGGATGAAGATATTTTAAAATATGCAATGTATGTAAAACTTGCTATTAAATTTGGAATACCTGATATTATTGCACATCCAGATATATATATGCTTAGCAGAAACAATTTTTCAACGATTGAAAAAAGTGCTGCTACGGTTATATGTAAAACAGCAAGAGATTATAATATTCCATTAGAGATTAACCTTTCTGATGCATCTTTATTATTGCAAGGAAAAAAGGATAAAATAGTATATCCTTGTAGAGATTTTTGGAATGTTGCTAAAGATTTTAAGGGTCTTAAAGTACTTTATGGTGTTGATGCTCATTGCAAAGAACAAATAGAACTTTTCGAAGAGTCTGTAAAGCTTGTTAATAAGTGGATTGGAGAGGATATAATTTCTTCGCTTTATTTTTGTGATGAAAACTTAAAGTAAAAAATAATTTATTAAAAGAAGTTAAGGAAATTTGTGAAAATTTTTCCTTAACTTTTTTTGTTTTACATAAATTAATTACATATTTATGACTTTAAAATGAAACAATTTTTTTGACTTTTTTAATTGAAATAAAAAAATATATATAATATAATTTCAATATGTATTAAGAGGAGGTTTTAGTTATGGATACAAAATACATTTTCGTTACAGGTGGAGTTGTTTCAGGTCTTGGTAAAGGGATAACTGCCGCTTCAATAGGAAGACTATTAAAATCAAGAGGTATAAAAGTCACTATTCAAAAATTTGACCCTTATTTAAATATAGATCCAGGCACTATGAACCCTTGTCAGCATGGCGAAGTTTTTGTCACTGATGATGGTTTAGAATGTGACCTGGATCTTGGACATTATGAGAGATTTATTGATGAAAATTTGAATAGGTATAGTAATATAACTACAGGTAAAATTTATATGCAAGTTTTAAACAAAGAAAGAAGAGGAGAGTATTTAGGGAAAACAATACAAGTAATTCCTCATATTACAGATGAGATAAAACAAACAGCATATAACGCAGGAAAACTTGCAGATTCAGAGGTCGTAATAACAGAAATAGGTGGTACAGTTGGAGATATTGAATCTCAACCATTTTTAGAAGCTATAAGGCAGATAAAAGCAGAAAAAGGTAGCAAAAATGTTATGTTTGTTCATGTAACTTTAATACCATACTTGCCAAAATCAGAAGAATTAAAAACAAAACCTACACAACATAGTTGTAAAGAACTTATGAGTATAGGTATAATTCCAGACATTATAGTAGCAAGATCAACATTTCCTTTAAATGAAGAAATAAAAAAGAAAATTTCTTTATTTTGCAATATTGATTCTAAAAACGTTATAGAAAATTTAGATGCAGATTCTATATATGATGTGCCTTTAATGTTTGAAAAACAAAACGTAGCTCAAATTATTATGGACAGATTTGGCCTTAAAGAAACAAAAAATGATCTTTTTGAGTGGAATAAACTTTGCAAGAAAAAAGATGGTATTAATTTTGATGTAAATATTGCATTAGTAGGAAAGTATGTATCATTAAAAGATGCATATATATCTATATATGAAGCTTTAAATCATGCTGGAAACTTTAATGATGTAAATGTGAAAATTCACTGGATAGATTCTGAAACTTTAGAAAAAGAAGATGAAAATAAAGTTTTAAAAGGTATGGATGGTGTAATTGTACCTGGTGGATTTGGGAAAAGGGGAATTGAAGGTAAGATTAAAGCTATAAAATATGCAAGGGAAAATAAAATTCCATTACTTGGAATATGCCTTGGAATGCAACTTATGGTGGTTGAATTTTTAAGAAATGTTGCAAATATAAAAGATGCAAATAGTAGAGAATTTGACGAAAAAACATTAAATCCTGTAATTGATATAATGGATGATCAAGTAAATGTTGAAAATAAAGGTGGTACTATGCGACTTGGAAAATATCCATGTAGTGTAGATGTAAATACTAAAGCTTATGAAGCATATAAAGAAAATATGATATCAGAAAGACATAGACATAGATATGAATTTAATAATAATTATAGAGAAATAGCAATAAAAAGTGGAATGGTTATAGCTGGTGTTTCACCAGATAGTAAACTTGTCGAAATTGTTGAGTTAAAAGATCATCCTTTTGCTATTGGTTGTCAGTTTCATCCAGAACTAAAATCTAGACCTAATAGACCACATCCTTTGTTTAAAAGCTTTGTAAAAGCAGCAAAAGATTATGCAAAAATTAATAAATAAAATGATATAAAAAATAAAACTATAACTTTTTTTGTTATAGTTTTATTTGTCTAAAAATGAATTTGATAATATCTCAAAAACATCTATGCCAGTTGAATTAGAAAAGAAAGTAAGTAGTACAAAAATTATTAAAAAGTATACTATAATTTGAGCTACTATTTTAATTAAAGCATCTTTTGATTCTTTTGAAAAAAACGTAGGCTTTTCATAATTTTGATTTTGGTTATAATTATATACATTATAATTGCTAGATTTGTTATAGTTATCTGCTTCAGGATAAGTACTTTTGTAGTAATTATTAGTTTGTATATTATCATAGTTATCAATTATTGTTTTTATATACGGAATTTTATCATTCATATATTCATTAAAAAATCTATCATAATTATTTATAATATGTTTTAATTTTTGATTTTCTTCTTCAATAATTGCTACATCTAAAGATTTGTAATCTTCATTTTTTTCATTTAATTCTTGTTCTAAGTTAAAATCATATTCTTCTCTTTTTTTATCATCAGATAGTACTTCGTAAGCTTCATTTAATTCTTTTACTTTATTTTCTGCTATAATTTTTGCTTCACCCTCAAATAAATCTGGATGATTTTTTTTAATATGATATTTAAAAACTTTTGAAATTAATTCTTTAGGCGCATCCTTATCAAGACCTAATAACTTATAATAATTTTTCATAAACAATCTCCTGCTATATATAGTATTTTATTTCAAGTTAAAATATATTGCAATTATAATTTAAAAATTTATTAAAATTTGACATAAGTGTTATAATATCTTTGTAAAAATTTAATTTATTAACTTTAATAAGGAGGTAGTTATGGAATTTTCTGAATATGGAAATAGCATTGTGAAGTGCTTTGAAGGAAAATTAGCAAGACTTTATGAGGATGAAAGGGGTGAGCTTTATTTTGATTATGCTGGACCTTATCATGTAAAAAACAAGGCAGTTAAGATATTAAATGAAGAGCATAGAATTAATATCTTAAAGAGTGTTTTACTTGATGATTATAAAGAGCCAGCATATGATGAGTTTATAAGCTACAAGAAAGAATACCTTGAAAAAGAAATCGACATTAACTTAATTGTTGATGTGTATGAAGAAAAAATTATCGGTGTGAAGGTTCTAAACAGCCAGGTTGTATGTGATTTAAGAGATGGAAGCAGGCTTTTAATTGATGACTTCTTGAAAAATTACATAGAATCAGAAAAGAAAAGTCTTCAGAAAAAGATAATGTATTATTCGCAGCAAATTAGCGAGGTCACAAAGATTTTACATTATATCGATAATTAATTTAAAACTTTTTTATTTTAAATAGTGTGCATGTAGCACACTATTTTTGTTTTTACATAAAATATAAAAGGTGATTTTTATGAATGTTATAGTTCAAAAATATGGTGGAACATCTCTTGAAAATAAAGAAAAATTAGATTTTATTTGTGGAAATATTATAAAATATAAAAAAATATATAAAAATGTTGTAGTTGTCGTTTCTGCACAAGGAAAGACAACAGATAATTTATTAAAAAAAGCGTATACATATTCTAAAAATCCAGATAAAAAAGCTTTAGATATGTTACTTTCTACTGGTGAAATGGAGTCTGCATCTTTACTTTGCATGATGTTAATTGAAAAAGGATTTGATACTGTGTGTCTTACAGGATATCAAGCAGGAATTGTATCAAATTCAGATTTTGGCAATGCTAAAATAAAGAATATTTATGAAAATAATATATTAAAACATTTAAAAGAAAATAAAATTGTTATAATTACAGGATTTCAAGCTTCTGATAGATTTGGAAACATAACAACACTTGGAAGAGGAGGTTCTGATCTTTCTGCAGTAGCAATTGCAAGTGCTATAAAAGCAAAAAAATGTGAAATATATACAGATGTTGATGGAGTATTTTCAGGAGATCCCAAAATTATAAAAAAAGCAAAATTAATTAAAAGTATTTCATATAATGAAATGCTTGAAGCTGCATCTTCTGGTGCAAAAGTAATGCATAATAGGTCAATAATGGTTGCTAAAAAATCTAATATTCCAATTTTTGTAAAAAATTCTCAAAAAGAGAAAAATAATTTAGGTACAAAGATTGAAAATAAGCAAGATATTGAAAAGTATAGTGTGAAAATGGTTAGTAAATCATCTAATGTTTCAAAAATAACTATTATTGGTCAAATGCTTATGACAAATACTGATGTTATAAGCAAGCTATTTGAAATTGCAAAAGAGGAAAATATTGTTATTTATATGATTAGTTTTAGTGAAGTAGCAATTAATATAATTGTAGATGAAACTGTAGCAGATAGTTTTATAAATAAAATACATGATACGTTTATTAAAGAGTAAGGTGCTTGATTCCTTGCTCTTTTTTATGAACTATTAGTGTGTTGAATAAATTTTTATCTTATGATATAATGTAGAAACTTAGGAGGAATATATGTTTTCAAAATTTAAAGAAAGTTTAAAAAAGACAAAAGAAGCTTTTGATGTAAAAATGAGTAACGTTTTTGCAAGCAAGAAAGATATAGATGAAATTTTAGATGAAATAGAAGAAACTCTAATTTTGTCTGATATGGGAGCTGTTACAAGTGCAAAAATTTGTGATAGTGTAAGAAATGAATTAAAAAAACAAGTTGATAAATCAGAAGATGCAATAAAAACTATTTTAAAACAAGAAATGAGAAAAGTCTTAGAAGTAGAAGGAAAAGATGATGTTATTGATATAACTTCTGATGAAAAAAAAGTTATTTTAGTAGTTGGAGTAAATGGAGTAGGAAAAACAACTTCAATTGGTAAAATTGCAAATTTATATAAAAAACAAGGAAAAAAGGTATTACTTGCTGCAGGAGATACATTTAGAGCAGGAGCTGCTGAGCAATTAAAAATATGGTCAGATAGAGTTGGTTGTGATATTTGTGTTGGTAAAGAAAATCAAGAACCTGCATCTGTTATTTTTGATGCTACAAAGATGTTTCAAAATGGAGATTATGATATATTAATTTGTGATACTGCTGGAAGACTTCATAACAAGAAAAATTTAATGGATGAACTTGAAAAAATGAATAGAATAATATCAAAAAATTTACCAGATACAAAAAAAGAAGTTGTTATGGTACTTGATGCAACAACAGGTCAAAATGGTGTCTTACAAGTAAAAAGTTTTTATGAAAAAACAAATGTTGATGCTTTAGTTTTAACAAAACTTGATTCTACAGCAAAAGGTGGAGTAGTTTTTAGTATTGTTTCTGAACTTAATATTCCTATAAAATTTATAGGAGTTGGTGAACAAATTGATGATATTGAATATTTTGATAGTAAAGATTTTGTAGATTCTATCATTTAATTTTATTTTTTTAATAAAATTAATATATATGATAAATGTGTTATGTATTACTTTAATTATATAATATGCAATTTATCATAATAATTAAGGAGTGAATTTTTTGGAAAAATATAAGGAAATTGAAAAAATAATAGATATATCAAAAATTAAGTATAATGAGCCTATGAAACTACACACATCAGTTAAAGTTGGAGGCAAATGTGATATTTTTGTATCACCTGAAAATGTTGAAGATGTAATAAATAGTGTAAAATTTGCTAAAGAAAACAATATTGAATATTTCGTTATTGGTTGTGGAAGCAATTTACTTGTTACTGATGAGGATGTTCATACTATGGTTATTCATCTTGGAAATAAATTTTCAAAAATTGATATAGATGGTGAATATGTTACTGCACTTAGTGGAACAAGTATGCCATATTTTGCAAATTTTGTAAAAAATAATTTACTTTCAGGATTTGAATTTGCATGTGGAATCCCTGGAACTATTGGTGGTGGAGTAAGAATGAACGCTGGAGCTTATGGCTCAGAGATTGCAAATGTTTTTGAAGAAGCAACATTTTTAGATAAAGATCTTAATTTATGTACTATAAAAAAAGAAGATATGGATTTTTCATATAGACATACATTTTTTTCTGATAAAAAAGAGTATATAATAATAAGTGCAAAATTTAAATTAAAAAAAGAAGAAAATGATATTAAAATAAAAGAAAAAATGGAAGAAAATAGAGTAGCAAGAGTTACAAAACAACCTTTAGAATATCCTAATTTTGGAAGTACTTTTAAACGTCCAGAGGGTTATTTTGTTGGAAAATTAATTCAAGATGCAGGCTTAAAAGGATATAAAATAGGTGGTGCTCAAGTTTCAACAAAACATACAGGTTTTATAGTAAATGTTGATAATGCTACATGCAAAGATATTGTAGAATTAATACATTACATTCAAAAAATGGTATATGAAAAATATGGGGTTAGATTAGAAACAGAAGTTGTATACATTGGAGGTAAAATATAATGTCGACTTTATTAGAATGGTTAAAACCAGGTGCTAGGGTAAAAAGATATATGATTATGCAAATTGTATGTATTGCAATTTTAATATATTGTATAGTCACACTTATTCAAACTCTAGATTTAAGTTTAGGAATGTTAATAGCATACATATTACTACTGACATTATCTGCTTTTGGTATAGTGTTTTCATTTATTTTAGCACAAAGAAATATACTTTTTATTTCACTTAAGAATATTTCTAAAAAAACAAAAAATATTAAAGTAAGAAAATTACTATTTGGAGATCCAAGATTAAAAAAAGGACCTAAAATTGTTGTAATAGGAGGAGGAAGTGGACTTCCAAACTTACTAAAAGGATTAAAGGAATACACATCTAACATTACAGCAGTAGTTAACGTATCAGAAGATGATCCAACAATTTCATCTGCTTTTTGCAATAATGACTATTTAACACAAGGTGATATAAGAAAATGTATAACAGCACTTAGTACATCAGAAAATGAAATGGGTAAGCTTCTTGTATATAAAAATGATGGAAATAATGAATTTGAACAATCTGTTGGAAATGGTATTATTTCGGCTTTAGTTAATATTGGAGGAAGTTTTACAAAAGGTATAGAAATGATACCAGAAATTTTCAATATGCAAGGTAAAATATATCCAGTATCAAATGGTGATGTTGTACTTTGTGCAGCTCTTGAAAATGGTGAAGTTGTTGTAGGAAAACAAAATATTATTGATAGAATAAAAGAATTAAAGGTACCTATAAAACAAGTATTTTTAAAAGAAGGTGGAATAAAAGCTCATCCAGAAGTAATTGAAGCAATAAAAACTGCAAATGTTATTGTTTTAGGACCAGGAGCATTTTACACATCTGTTGTTTCAAACTTACTTGTTGAACAAGTTTCAAAAGCAATTGTTAAATCTAGAGCAAAGAAAGTATTTGTATCAAATATTATGAATCAACCTGGACAAACTGATGGCTACACACTTGCAAGATATGTAAATGAAACAGAAAGATATTTAGGAAAACACGTTTTAGATTATGTTATTGTTAATAGCGGAGAAATAACTGATGAAATGATAAAAGATTTTAATCAAGAAGGATCTTCACCAGTAAAAATTGATCTAGAAAATATTTCTAATAGAGCAATTTGTGTTATTAAAGATGATATTATTTTAACAGGTAAAGATATGATAATGCACGATGTAGACAAGCTTTCTAGCGTTATTGTAAAACTTGCAAAATCAAAAAGAGTTGGAAATCTTAATGTTGTAAAAATGAAAAAGAAAAAGATGAGAACCCAAAAAATTATTGAAATAAAATCAATCTTAAATGATACTTTAGCAAAAAAGAAAAGTAAAAAAAATAATGTAAATGCTAAAGCCAAAACTGTAAATGAAAAAAGAGAAATGAGAAAAAAAGCTGTTCATCAAGCAACTATAGAGAAAATGAAGAATGCAATAAAGAAAGGATAGAGGCTTAAAATGTATTTGTACAAAAGACAAGTTGGTAAATTACCAAATTTTAAGGATACTGATTTTTATATTTCAAATGCGTTTAAAGATACATGTACATCTTTAAACGCAAATTTTGGAGCATATAAACCATATAATGGGTTATATATAAAAAATAACAAAATTTTACTTGAAAATCTTATTGAAGAAATAGAACTAAAAGATAAAATTTTTAATATGTCGCAGTTAAAAACAGCATTAAAATATACAAATTGTGATGAATATATATCACTTATAGATTTAGATAGTAACACTATTAAATATGATGTTGGAGATGTTTTATATCAAAAACAAATTTACTATGAAAATAAATCTGATATTTTATGTATAGATTATGAAGTTGAAAATAAATCATCAAATAATGTTTTATTTAGAATAAAACCACTTGTAACATATAGAAATTTCTTTGTAATGAAGGATGCTCAATATTTAAGATTTACTCAAAGGAAAATAAAAAATGGGATGGTCTTAAATATTAGTGTTTCAGATGATATAAATTTATATATAAAATCTGATGAACTATCTTACGATAAAGAAACTAAAATATTAACAAGTGTAAAACATGAGTACATGAATTTAGATTCAAAACCTAGTGAATATAAGGAAGATTTGTTTTTACCTGGGGTATTTGAAATAAAGTTAAAAAAACAAAGTAAAAAATCTTTCCATATGGCAATTTCAATGCATGATTTTGATATTTCAACACTTAGTTTAAATTCAAATTTTGATAGTAAAGTAGATGAAAGTATACCAACAAAATATCAAGAATTAAGAGATTTAAAGCAGGTACTTGATGAATTTGAACAAACTACAAAAATATATAATAAACTTCCTATGTTAAATAGTATAAAAATTACTGATATAACAAAGGCAGAAAATATAAAATATTGGATTGAAGTCTTAAGTGATAATGTAAAGTCTATACCTGGAAAGTATTTGATTTTTGAAAGATTACAAGAAGCAAATACTATGGTGTCTATATATAGAAGACCAATAAGTGATCTTATGCAACTTGAAACTAATGATGAAGAAGTAAAATTAAAAATTATTGAATTGTTACTTTGGTATGTAGAAATAATAAATAAATTAGTAGAAAAACAAGAATTTTTAGTAAATGTTTATTTTGATTTTATAAAAAATGCTATAAATTATGTTTTGTTAGAAGAAAATCAAAAAATAACATTATTTGATTTTGTTACTTGTTCATTAACATATAATGCTATTAAAATTTATGAAAGTCTTTTATTAAAGCAAAAAAAAGAAGATAAAAATATAAAAGACCTTGAGATGAAAATTAGATTTTTATTAGAGCAAAAATATTTAAGTGACGATAAAAAAAAGTTAAAAAGAAAAATGGAAGATGTAGAATATAGCATTTTCCCAGAAATGATTTATAGTTTAAGTTTATCTTATCCATGTTTTGTTGGAGAAAGTTCGATAAAATTATTAGATACAATTTTTAAAGAATTATATACTCCTTATGGATTAAGAAAACTTCCCAAAAGTGATAAAAATTATAATGGAAATGTGTATCCAAAGTACATGGCTCATTTTATAAAAGCTAATTTAAGGCAAAATGGTGTGACATTAGTATCTAAAAAAATAGCTTTTAATTTGGTAAAAGAGTTGACACAGGATATATCCAAAAAAGTAAATGGTGGAGTTAGAAGTGTATATAACTCTAAAGGTATACATATAGATGAAATTCCATATGATTTAATTACAATTGCAGAAGTTGCAAGAATGTATGATATGTTAACTTAAAAAGAGGTTTATATGATTGTATTAGGAATTGATCCAGGATTTGGAAGAGTTGGTTATGGTGTTATTGACTATACTAAAAATAAATATAGAGTATTAGAGTATGGGTGTATAACAACTGAGTCAAATAGTTATTTTCCTGGAAGATTAAATAAAATTGAAAAAGATTTAGAAGAAGTAATATCAAGATATAGTAAAATAGATGCAGCATCTATTGAAGATTTGTATTTTAACAATAATAGTAAAACAGCAATTAAAGTTGCAGAAGCAAGAGGCGTTATTTTAAATACACTTTCAAAAAATAATATAGAAATATTTGAATATACACCTTTGCAAGCAAAACTTGCAATTGTGGGATATGGAAGAGCTATAAAAACTCAGGTAAAAGACATGGTAAAACAAGTCTTAAATTTAGAACAAATGCCTAAACTTGATGATACAACAGATGCACTTGCTATTGCAGTTTGTCATACACATTCATGTAGATTTAATGATTTTGTAAATAAATCATAAATATCTGTTGAAAAAAGTTGTACTTTTGCTATAAAATATCTGTATAAGTATGGAGGAAAAATATGAATTCAAAAAAAGGTATATCTTTAATTGTTCTTATGATTATAATTGTTTTGATCATTATATTGGTAAGTGCAGTAGCTATTAACGTTTCACAGAATAATCCTGTCCAAGAAGCTAAAGAAGCATCTAAATATCAAAGTTTCGCTAATTTTAAAGAAGAACTTGATATGTATATTTCTAATCAAGAATCAAAAACTTTTGGTGAATTTGAAAAAGAAAACTTTAGTGTAAAAGCAGACAATAAATTAATAGAAGAAGTGCTACCAAGTATAAAAAAATCAGAATTTAAGGGAAAAGTTTCAATTACTAATGGAAAATTAGATATTTCTTCTTTTACTGATAAAAAAGAAATTGATTTAATAGTAAAAGTAGTTGGAAAAGAAAATTTATATACAAAATAATAAAAAATATCTAAACTTCAAATTTTGAGTTTAGATATTTTGTTTTTATAATGTATTGAATATTTTTTTTATTTTTTATATACTATACTTGAGGGTTGGTATGGAAAACAAAAGAAGAAAAAATAAAGAAGAAATTATAAAAAAATCAAAAAATAATAAAGGTATGTCACTTATTACGCTACTTATAATTATAGTTATAATTGTTAGTATTTCATCGACAATAGCATATTTTATAAATAAAAACAATGTTTTAGAAGATGCTAAAAAAGTAGCAACTATTTCTAATTTTGCAACTTTATACGAAGAACTTAATTTATATATTCAAAATGAATTGAGTGATAACCAAAAAAATTTTATTGTAAATGATTTAAATGTTGACAGTTTAGATAAAGAAAAAATACATGCTATTTTACCTAGCATTGTTGGAAGTGAATTTGATGGCAAAGTTGGAATAAGAGAGGGAAAACTTGATATTACAAATTTTGATGATGAAGAAAAAAAGGATTACATAACAAAAATATTCTTTGTATATGAATAAGACTTATTTTGTACTATTTAATTTTTTATTTAGTACATTTTAGTCTTATTTTTTTACTTTATTTGCAATCATATTTTAGATATTTTATTGAAATCTTAGATTAAAAGTTATATAATATGTTTGGATTAAACATAAGAGAAAAGAGGTATATATGAAAAGAACATTGATAATAATATTTAGTATTTTAGGAATGGTTATAGGCATTCCAATTGGGGCATCTTTTGCTAATAATTCAGCTTTAAGTTTTTTAAGCTTAGGAGCTGATATTGGATTTAAAGCACCTGTTGTTTTAGATTTAGGATTTTTAGAATTTACAATAGGTATTTGGTTTACAATTAATGTTTTAGGAGTTATATGTGCTATATTATTTGCAGTTATTTCTAAGGTCGTTTTAGATTGGCTAAAAATATAGCTTTACTTCCAGTAAATGATAGACCTTATGAAAAAATGGAACTTCTTGGGCCTAGTAATTTAACTGATTCAGAATTACTTGCTATTGTTATAAAAAACGGAACAAAAAATTTAAATTGTATACAAATTGCTCAAAATATATTACAATCTGTAAATACCATAGATTGTAAATATAACATGAGTAATTTAGAATATCTTTCTACTTTATCAATGCAAGATTTACAAAAATTTGAGGGCATAGGTAAAATAAAGGCTATCCAAATTATAGCCGTAATTGAAATTGCAAAAAGAATTTCAAAAGAATTTACTACTTATAAATCAAAAATCACTTCACCAAAGGATATTTTTGAATATGTAGGAAAGTCATATATTGGTATGAAACAAGAATGCTTAAAAGTAGTAATTTTAAATAAACAAAATAATGTACTTGCTGTAAAAGATATTGCAATAGGTACAAATGATAATATAAATATTGGAATCAAAGAAATACTTAGTGAACCTATTAAACTTATGGCGTCTGCTATAATAATTACTCACAATCATCCAAGTGGTAATTTAATACCTAGTAGTGCGGATATTAATTTTACTAAGAAAATTGATGAATATTCCAAAATTTTTAACATTAATTTATTAGATCATATAATTATTGCAAATAATAATTATGTAAGTCTAAAAGAATTGAAAAAATTTTAAAGTATTATTTAGAAAAAGGAGTATAAAATGGGGTTTATTTCTAAAGATATTGGTATTGATTTAGGCACTTCAAATATTAGGATTTGTGTAAAAGGAAAAGGAATTGTTATAGAAGAACCATCTGTTGTTGCTATAAACAAAATAACAGGAGAAATTTTAGCAATAGGTTCACAAGCAAAAGAAATGCTTGGTAGGACTCCAGATAATATAGTTGCTGTAAGGCCATTAAAAGATGGTGTTATTGCAGACTTTAATGCTACTGTTATGTTAATACAAACTTTAATTGATAGAGTTATTAAAAAAAGTATGTTTTCTAAACCAAGAGTAATTGTATCAATACCATCTGGAATTACCGATGTGGAAGAAAGAGCAGCAGAAGGAGTTACATATAAAGCAGGGGCAAAAGATGTGTATTTAATAGAAGAAGTTATGGCAGCTGCTATTGGCTCTGGAATTCAAATTGAACAACCAGAAGGTTCTATGATTATAGATATTGGTGGTGGTACTAGTGAAATGGCTGTACTTTCTCTTGGAGGAATAGTTGTTGCTAATACTACCAGAATTGGTGGAAATAAACTTGATTTAGATATTATAAATTATATAAAAAATAATTTTAATGTGATTATAGGAAGTGTTGAAGCAGAAGAAATTAAAAAGCAAATAGGTGCTGCATATACAACAATGAATGAAGAAAAAGTAAATGTAAAAGGTAGAAATCTAACTACTGGTCTTCCAGAAAATATTGTTGTTACAACAAAGGACGTAAATAATGCAATTAGTGATTCTTTAAAAGAAATATTAAAATATATTAAAGCAACTCTTGAGGTCACACCACCAGAACTTGCATCAGATATAATGGAAAGAGGCATTATTTTATCAGGAAGTGGAGCTTATTTAAAAAATATTGATAGATTTATTTCAACACAAATAGGAATACCTGTTTTTATAGCAGATAGTCCTGAAAGATGCGTTATAAACGGTATAAATAAAACATTAGAAAGTATAGAAATTTTAAAAAAGTCTGTTAAAACTAAATAAAAAAAGAAAGGAGAAAAGTTGTGGATTATAGATATAATTTTCAAGATGATAAAAAAGTAGATATAAAAAAGATATTATTTATTGTCTTTATGATTGTTATAGCTGTTATGGTGACAGCTTTTTTCTTTAGAAATTCAAATAATAAAATTTTAGCAAAAGTTTCAAATATTGTTTCAAAACCAATATCTGTTACTATCAATATTTCTAGTAAAATCGGTACATCAGTAAAAAATATTTTTGTATCAAAAGATGAGATAATTGCTGAAAATGACACTCTAAAAGAAGAAAATGAAAATTTAAAATACCAATTATTAGAATTGAAAAAGGTTGAAGATGAAAATGTTTCATTAAAAGAAATGCTAGAAATAAAGAAAACATATCAACATTTTAAAATATTAACTGCAAACATTTCATATAGAGAACATGATAATTGGTCTCAAACTTTTAAAATAAATGTTGGACAAAATGATGGCGTAAAAAAAGGTCAGGCAGTTGTTTGTAAAAATGGTCTTGTAGGTTATATTTCAAATGTTGAAGAAAATGAAAGCTTAGTTACAACATTACTTGATCCATCATCTTCTGTAAGTGTTACAACTAGTGCTTTAAATGAGCCTGCAATATTAAAAGGTGATTTAGAATTAAAAGCACAAAATAAATTAAAATTAGAGTTTATTCAACTAGATGCGCAAGTTTCAATATCAGATGTAGTTTATACATCTGGAATAGGAAGTTTGTATCCACAATCTATTCCTGTTGGTACTGTTACAGAAATTGTAAATGGTAAAAACGATATTAATAGGTATGCTATTGTTGAATTAAATACTAATATTTATACTTTAAAAGAAGTTGGCGTAATTATTGAATAAAAGGAGTGATAAATATAAAAAATGCAATAAAAGTTTCTGTAAATATTTTTATATTTATTTTGATATTATCTTTGCAAATAGCAGTTATTAATAATTTTTCAATATTTGGAATTAAACCTAACATCATAGTTATATATCTTATGATGCTTGCTATAAAAAAAGGTGTATATAAAACAACTTTTATATCTTTAATTGTAGGAATTGTTTTTGATTTTATATACGGCAATAATGGAATGTTTACAATTATATATACAGTTTTTAGTGTGATTACATCTTTTTTATATGAACAATTTTTTGAAAGTAAAAATGCATCAAAAGATTTATTTGCAATAAGCGGAGTCATTATTTTTGAATTTATTGAATTATTATATTATTTTATATCATACAAATATACAATTTCATTTTTTTATTTGTTAAAACATTTTTTTATTACAATACTTGTAAATTATATATTAATAAAAATAATATTTGTGATTATGGATGCTATAAATGAAAAAATGGATTTAAAATTTAGGCAACATGTACGTGGATTATAATAAGATAAGGAGGTGAGTGGTTATAAAATCTTTAGTTAATTTTTTGAAGAATTTTTTTGAAAACAGAATTTTAATTATAGGGGTTATAACTATAATTATCTCCTTAATTTTTATATCTAGACTATTTAATTTACAAATTGTAAATGGAGAATACTATAGAGCAACCTCTCAAAAAAGAGTTGTAAGAAATGTTGAAATTCCAGCAACAAGAGGAGATATTTATGATAGAAATGGAGTTATTTTAGCAACAAGTAAATTATCATATAATGTAGAGTTATATAAGATGAATTTAGACGCTGATGTGCTAAATGATTCTATTGCAAATTTGGTAAGAATTTTATATAAAAATGGTGATAAAATTTATTCTACATTTCCTGTTAGTGAAGATTTGACAAAATTAGAATTTTTAAGTGATGATGAAGAAAAAAAGTTTAAAGAGAAAATAGGCATTGATGAGAATGCAACTTTAGATGATTTTATAAATTATTATTCTAAAAAGTATAAACTTGAAAAATATGAAAATGATAAAGATTTACTTTTAAAAATAATCATGGTAAAATATGAGGCTATTTTAAATGGGTATTCACTTCTTAGTTCTGTTACAATAGCTTATGATATATCTAATGATTCTTTAGCACAAATTGAAGAAAGTGCCGATGTTATATATGGTATTGAAGTAGCAGCAAAAAGTAAAAGATATTATCCAACAGGAGATTTAACATCAAATGTAATTGGATATGTAAGCAAGATAAGTGAAGTTGAGTATAATTCTAAAGATAAAAATGATGGATATACTTTACAAAGTGTTATAGGAAAAACAGGTATAGAAGCATCTTTTGAAAAATATTTAAGAGGTAAAAATGGTGTTAAAAAGGTAGAAACAGATTCTTATGGAAATGTGACAAATGAATATGAAACAAGTAAAGCAGAGTCTGGAAATTCTATAACACTTACCTTAGATTATAGATTGCAAAAAGTTGCAACTGAATCTTTAGTTTCTACAATTAAAGCTTTAAATGAAGGAACATTAACTCAAACACCAGTTACTGATGCAAATGCTGGGAGTGTTGTAGTACTTGATTGTAATACTGGTGAAGTTCTTTCTATGGTTAGTTATCCAAGTTATGATAACAATGAATTTGTAAATGGAATATCTACTAAAAAATGGAAAGAATTAACACAAAATGCATTAAATCCTATGTATAATAGGGCAATTTCTGGAACATATTCACCAGGTTCTACGTATAAAATGCTTGTTGGAATTGCAGGTCTTATGAGTGGTGGAATAACTGTAGATGAAAAATATTATGATCCGGGAATATATCCTTATGGATACAATCCAAAATGTTGGATATATTCATATTATGGAATAACACATGGAAATATTAATGTTTCAGAAGCTATAAAAGGTTCTTGTAATTGCTTTTTCTATGAAGTAGGTAGAAGAATTGGAATATCAAATATAGTAAAATATGCTCTTGAATTTGGACTTGGTCAAAAAACAGGAGTAGAGTTGCCACAAGAGTCATCTGGAATTATTGCTGGTAATATTGATAAAGATTGGTATTTAGGTGATACATTATCAGCTGCTATTGGACAGTCATATAACCAATATACTCCTATACAACTTGCAAATTATATATCAACTATTGCAAATGGAGGAACACTAAATAAAGTATCTGTTATAAAAGATATAAAAAATGAAGCAACAAACGAGTCTGTACTTAGAAAAGAAATTGATGAATATGCAAGTAGTGTAACAGGTGTTTCTACTACTTCTAAAAATCTTAATATTAAGCAAGAATATATTAATGCAATTAAAGTTGGTATGTTATCAGTTACAACAGAATCTGGTGGTACAGCAGCATCTGTATTTAGAGGTAGTGAAGTTCAAGTTGCCGGAAAAACAGGAACATCTCAAGTTACAAAGGGTACAAATAACGGTATATTTGTTGGATTTGCTCCATATGATGATCCACAAATTGCTGTTGTTGCAGTAATAGAACATGGAGAAGAAGGAACATATACAGCAAATGTTGTAAGGCCTATTATGGATGAATACTTTAATATTTATAAAGAAAATAGAAAAAATGAAAAATCTCAAGATGCAACAAAAACTCAGATAAATTTCTAATTTGCTAAATTTACAAAAATGTGGTATAATAACTCTGTAGCTATTTTTACTTTACTATAATTATAGGAGGAACGTTTATGACTAGTGCAAGTAATACAAATTTTAAAGATGACGTTTGCAAGTTAAAGGATTCAACTCTTAAAGTTCGGGGAAATGATTGCTTTAGAGCTATTATTTTAGTTGCTGTTGGTGGACTCGAATTTAATATAAACTTTGCAAAAGATGGAACTTTAGATAAGTACCAAAGTACTTATGGTAAAATTCCAATTGAAACTTACGTTGATTGTTTGTTTGAGTGTATATCCGAAAAAGAATACGCAGATTTTTATGATCTTGCTGTTGATATTGGATTAAAGCTTGAAGAAAAAACAAGTATGATAGATACCAGATTGTTAAGACAGTATGTCGTAAGAAAAAGAGCAATGACTGCTGCTGCAAATAATCCTTTTTATTTATTTTCATATTTTGAAACTTTTGAAGATAAGGAGATTACAAAAGAGTATGCAGAATACGAGATAAAGTGCAAGACGATAAAATATTTTGATGAATTTTTGTTTAAGAATATTATGAATATCTTTACTGGAATTGCATTTAAATTAAGTGGAATAAGTAAAATGATTGAAATATCAGAAAAGACCTTTAAAGCACTTTATCCAGAAGAGGAAAATAACAATATGTCGCAGGCTGTTTTTAAAGAAAATCTTAAAAGGTGGATTTTATTTAATGACATGGATAGATTTGTAAAGATTATTGAAAAAGGTGAAAAGATTTACATAATTGTTAAACCTATATAGTTAGTATATGTTATATAACTTAGTTAATTAAACTTTTTAAGTTTAGTTAGCTAAGTTATTTTTCTTTTTTATATTGAATTTTATTGAAATAAATATTCAAATGATATATAATTTTAAATATATTATGCTTAATTTTAGTTGGTGATTTTTATGGAAAATATTCAAATAATAGAAAAAATATTAAGTGATGAAAAAATTAAATATGATGAAGAAATGCTAAAAAAAGTTATCAATTTTTGTGAAGTAGAGTACAAAGATAAGAAAAAAGCAGGAAAGCCAATGATGGAACACGTAATTGGCGTTGCAAAAATTGTAGCTACTTTAAGAATTGATGATGTGTCTATATATGCTTCACTTTTACATGGAATTTTAAAATGTGAAAATGTAGATATAAAAAAATTAAAAGAAATGTTTGGCGATGAAGTTGTTGATATAGTAATAACTGTTAATAAACTTTCATGCTTTAATATAAAAAATAAAGATAAAGTTGATTCTGAAATGTTAAGAAATATGTTTCTTGCTATTGCAAAGGATATTAGAACAGTTATAATAAAACTTGCAGATAGACTGTATAATATGCAAAATATTTCTTATGTTGATAATGAAGAAGTAAAACTAAATATGGCAAAAGAGTGTCTACAAATCTATGCTCCTATTGCACATAGACTTGGTATGTCAAAGGTAAAATCAGAACTTGAAGATATATCTTTTAGAGTGTTAATGCCAGTTGAGTATGGTGTTATTAAAGCACAAATTGATGAAAAGAAAAAAGAAAGAGAATTATATATTGATAATAGAATAAATGAAGTAAAAAAAGAACTTGAAAAACAAAATATCGAGGCAAGTATTTATGGAAGACCTAAACATTTTTATAGTATATATAAAAAGATGAAACAAAAAAATTGTAATGCCGATGATTTGTTTGATTTACTTGCAATTAGGGTAATAGTAAATTCTGTAAAAGACTGTTATAGTGTTTTAGGAATAGTACATGATATGTATAAACCAATGCCTGGTAGGTTTAAAGATTATATTGCAGTTCCAAAAACTAACATGTATCAATCTTTGCATACAACTGTTTTTGGTGAGGGTGGCAAACCTTTTGAAATACAAATTAGAACTTGGGATATGCATAATGTAGCAGAAAAAGGTATAGCTGCACATTTTAGTTATAAAGAAAAAACAAAAAAGATAACTCAAGCAGACCAAAAAATAATATGGCTTAGAAAAACTTTAGAAATACAACAAGACATAACAGATAATACTCAAAATTTAGATAAAATAAAAGGTGAAATCTTTGGTGAGGAAGTTTTTGTATTTACACCAAAAGGAGATATAAAAGCTTTACCAAAAGGTGCTACTACAGTAGATTTTGCATACAATATTCATCAAAAAGTAGCTGAAAAAATGATTGGTGCTAAAGTAAATGGAAGAATAGTACCTCTTAGCACAAGACTTGAAAATACAGACATTGTTGAGGTAATAACATCTAGTAATTCAAAAGGACCAACTATAGACTGGCTTAAATTTGTAAAAACTACAACAGCAAAAAATAAAATTACATCTTTTTTAAAGAAGCAAGGAAAACAGCAAAATATTATAAAAGGTAAGGAAATTCTTGAAAAAGAATTAAAGAAAAAAAGATATTTAAAAGATGTATTAAATGATGAAAAGATAGTAAATGAAGTATTAAGAAAAAGCAATTTTAATTCTTTAGATGAAGTTTATGAAAATATTGGATTTGGCAGTATATCAGCTTTAAAAATTGTAAATAGATTTAATGAAGAATATGAAAAAAATAAAGAGCTAGATATTGATAAAGTAGCAAAACATAAAGTAGTAAATAACAATTTAAAAAATAAGAATAATTTAATAGAAGTTGAAGGAATAAAAAATTGTAAAGTAAAATTTGCAATGTGTTGTTCACCAATTCCAGGGGATGATATAAAAGGATATATAACATTAGGAAATGGTATATCAATTCACAGGGCAGATTGTGTTAATATAAAAGCTTTAGAAAATACACCTTCAAGGTTTATAAATGTAAAATGGAAAAATGAGCTAAAAGGAGATTTTGAAGCAAAAATTGTTGTAAAAGCAAATGCTTCAAGTTCAGTTTTAACTGAATTACTAAAAAAATTATCTGATTTAAAAGTACAAGTTATTCAAATATCAAGTAGAGTAACACATGATAGAGAAAATATTATGGATTTAAAAGTTAGTGTTGCAAATATTGAAATGTTACAATCAGTTATAAAAAACTTAAAAAAAGTAGACAGCGTATTTGAAGTAAAAAGAGTTCATTAATATAGAGGGGATTATGATGATTATAGGGTTAAGTGATTTAAATAGTTCTAAAAAAATTAAAGATTTTTTAAATAGTACTAACTATATAGTTTCAAGTTTAGATCTTGATTTTGGTAAAGTTTATATGGATAATAAAGGTCATCTGTATAAATTTGAAAATGGAGAACAAAAGGAAGTAAAAGATAAAAATATTATTGAAATATTTGAACTTGTGTTTTTTTCTCCAAGTCAAGACAATATTTTTTAATAAGGGGTATGGTATTTAAAATGTCAAATGGATATATAAAATATAAAAAATATAATTTCAATTCTTTATACAAAGAAAAAGGGTATGATAAAGCATATTTTAAACTATTAAATGAGTATTTTTCAAGACTTAGTTATGAGTTTAAAATTTCAGAAAAAAAGTTAAATGTATATTTGGATCGTTTTTTAGATAACTTTGATGAAATAATATATACTGATGATTTACAAAATGAAAGATATGGTTATTGTAATACAGAACAAAGAAGAATTGAATTAAATGAAAATTTATTAAATTTGGATAATAATGGAAGTGAAGGATTATTTTTAGTTTTTGCACATGTAATGACACATGCAATTATGTTTGATCAAAAAGATAAAGTATGTGGAATGTACAAAAATGCAGAAAATGAAAATCTTAATAAATATGCTTGCCTTGATGAGTATATAGTAGAATACATTTCAAGAAAAATTGTTCCACCTGAAGAAGATGAATATACAGTAACTCTAGCTATAATTGAAATATTAAGTTCTATTTTAGGAGTATCAAATTCTACTTTAATAAAATTAGCAATTGACGGAAGAGAAAAATTTGATGAAAAATTATCTAATAAATTTATAGATAAAATGATCTATGAAAATTTTATGGAGAATTTTTCTGCAACAATTTCTAAGATATTTAATACTGAATTTTCTGATTATATAACTGATGAAAAAATAAACGAAAATATGGAAATAGCTTTAAAAGAATTAATGGACATTGCTAATTTATTCTTAGTTGAAAGATCTAAAAAAGACCTTATAGCTAACCCATATCAAGATTTAGGTGAATATATAAATAGATTTAATGATGATCTTAACATGGTAAAATATATAATTACTAAAAATGTAGAAATTTTAGAATTAGATCCCCAAAATATTGTTGTTAACAAATATTTAAAAGATAATTTAAGAGATAGAATGAAATATATAATCACATTGTATTCTTATGAACAAACAAAAAATGTTTATGATATGAATATAAAAAACTATGTTTGTGATGAAAAATTAGGTGAAGAATTACTTCAAGAATTAGCTGATAGATTTGGTATGCATTATAACGCTAAAGAAATTAATTTTGATGCTTCATATAACGATTTTGTTGAATCTTTTGAAGAAGAGTTAGAAGAAAAAGAAGAATATAGAAATAAAAATTTATCTGAATATATTCAAAGAAATATTTTTGATCAAGATATTTCTGATATTGCTAAAGAAAAAATCACTCAAACATTATCAGCAAGTATTGAAAGTATAAAAAATATGTATAATACTTTAAAAGAAAGATTTGGTTTTGCATCAGATGAAACAAAATTATTGCCAGAATCAAGTGATCTTGAAGATGAAAGTAATAAATTAGATTCTAGTTTTATTGAAAAACTAAATGATTTAGAAGAAAATAACGAAGAAAAAGAAAAAATTAAATTAAAAGTTAATGTTTCTGACTTTGATGATAATAATGTAGATAACGAAGAAATTGATACTGATAATTATGAGTATGAAGATGAAGACGAAAATGAGAAAAAAGATAGCATTATTAATAAAATAACATCAAAATTTTCAAAAATATTTAGTAAAAAAGATGAAGAAATAGATAAAGATGATAATGATAAAACTGAAGATTATCAATATGAAGATGATGCTAAAAATGACGATTATGCAGAAGATGAAAAAGAAGAACAATTTGTAAATTCTAATTCTTTAAAAGATAAAAATGTGATGGAAGATTATCTAAAAATGATTAAAGATATAGAAAAAAATAATGAGTCAAATTTAGAAAATGAAGATGAAGAAGATAAAGAAGATGAAAATTTTGAAGATAGTAATTTAGATGAAGTTAAAGAGGAAATAAAAAAAGATTGTGATAATGAATCTAATTTTGCTGATGAAACAAAAATTGATGATTTTAATGATAATAATGATGAAAATACTAATAATGAAGATGAAGATAGTGAACTTGAAAATATAAATTTAGATCTTGATAAACTTTTAGCAAATAATAATACAGAAGTTGATGATAAAAATACTAATGTAAATACAAGCACAAAAAGAAGAAGAAGGGGAGCCGCTAATTAATGATTAATTTTGAAAAATTAGAGATAAAATTATCAAATATTGAACATTATACTAATTCATATATTGTATATAATGAAAAAAAGGACGCTTTTTTAATAGACCCAGCAGATAATGCTGGGTTTATAATTCAAAAGTTACAAGAATTGAATTTAAATTTAAAGTTTGTGATATTAACGCATACACATGCTGATCATATTGGAGCTTTAGAAGAAATTATAAATAAATATAATGTATGCGTGTTTTTACATAAAAGTGATTATAATGTTTTTCTTGATAAAAAAGATGGATATTTTGATCTTTTATGTGTAAAAAAACAAAGTATCAAATTAGAAAATATCAAGTTTGTAAAAGACAATGAAGAAATTTTATTTGATGATGATATAATAAAAATTATTCATACACCAGGTCATACTTCAGGATCAATATGTATTTTTGTTCCAAGTATTAAAGTGCTTTTTTCTGGAGATACAATTTTTAAAGATTGTTATGGTAGATGTGATTTAGATAGTGGAAACATAGATGATATGGCAAATTCTTTAAAAAAAGTGTTTGATATGTTTAAAGATAATGAGATATTAGTATGTCCTGGACATGGTAGTAAATGTAGCTTAAATGATACAAAAAGAAAATTAAAGTTAATGCTTGCTGTTAACGGAAAGGTAATATAATGAATTATTTCAAAAATATAATAGAAGAAGAATCAAAGAAAGATTATTATATTAAATTACATGATTTTGTTGATAATGAATATAAAACAAAAACTATTTTTCCACCAAGAGAAAATATATTTTTTGCTTTAAAAAATACACCTTATGAAAAGGTTAAAGTTGTTATAATTGGACAAGATCCATATCATGGTGTTGGAGAAGCACATGGAATGGCTTTTTCTGTTAATCCAAATGTCGCAATTCCACCTTCTTTAAAGAATATATACAAAGAATTAAATAGAG
Source organism: uncultured Clostridia bacterium (assembly GCA_934169925.1). Taxonomy (GTDB): domain Bacteria; phylum Bacillota; class Clostridia; order TANB77; family CAG-465; genus CAG-465. The sequence continues at coordinate 52,094 of CAKPOO010000001.1, forward strand.
ATTTAGGATGTTATATTCCAAATAATGGTTATTTATTAAAATGGGCAAGACAAGGCGTACTACTTCTTAACAGTGTTCTTACTGTAGAAAAAGATAAACCTGCTTCACATCAAAATAAAGGGTGGGAGATTTTTACAGATAGAATAATTGAGATGATAGATAAAAAAGATACGCCAGTTGTATTTATGTTATGGGGAAATTTTGCAAAATCAAAACGTGCTCTTATAAAAAATCCAAAACATCTAGTGCTTATGTCTTCACATCCAAGTCCTTTTTCAGTTAAATATGGATTTGAAGGATGTTCACATTTTTCAAAAGCAAATGAATTTTTAGAGAAAAATGGTATGGAAAAAATTGATTGGCAAATTGAAAATATTTAAAAATGCACAAATTCACTATTTCTTAATTTGTTGATTTTTTGGCATTTTAGTGTTATAATATTGGCGTTAAAGGGGAGAATTTTTTATATGGAATTTTTTAAAGATATATTTAAAAATAGAAAACTTATTTTTCAACTTGGAAAAAATGATTTTAAAAATAAATTTGCAAGTACTAGTTTAGGGGCAATTTGGGGATTTGTACAACCATTTATATTTATGCTTACATATGTAATAGTATTTCAATTTATACTAAAAACAGGAAATTCAGGTGATGATCCATTTGCAGTTTGGTATTTTCCAGGTATGACAATGTGGATGTTAATAAACGATAATATAATTAATGTTAGTAATAGTATTAGAGGATATAGTTATCTGGTAAAAAAAGTAGTATTTCCAGTAAATGCTATACCTGTTATTTCACAGGTATCTTCAAGTATAGTATCTGTATTTTTACTTGTAATTGCAACTGTAATTTGTTTAGTTTATGGATATTTTCCAAATATTCTTATGCTAATATATTTTATTATTGCAGCATCACTATTTATTATTGCATTTACAAGACTTACATCAGCACTTGTAACACTTTTACCAGACTTTTCAAATTTATTATCAGTATTTATGCAACTTATGTTTTGGTTTACACCAATAATGTGGAATATCTCTATGCTTGATGGATATTTTAATGGAGTATTATTAAAAATTGTAAAATGTATGCCATTTTCTTATCTTGTAACAGGATTTAGACAAGTATTTATAAGTGGAAATATAATAACTGAAAGTCATGGTATTTATACAATTGTATTTTGGGTTATAACAATTTTATTATTCTTATGGGGTAATAAAGTATTTAATAGAAGTAAAAAAGATTTTGCTGATGTTTTATAATTTTAGGAAAATATTATGGAAGAAAAAATTGATGTTTTAATGGCAACATATAATGGCGAAAAATATGTAAAATCACAAATAGATTCAATATTAAATCAAACATATAAAAACTTAAATTTGATAATACTTGATGATAAATCTAAAGATAAAACAGTTGCCATTTTAAAAGAATATGAAAATAAAGATAAAAGAGTAAAAGTATATATTAATGATGAAAATTTAGGAAGTACTAAAACTTTTGAAAAATTACTTTCGTATGTAAAAAGCGATTATTTTATGTTTTCAGATCAAGATGATATTTGGTATGAAGATAAAATAAAAAAATCATATAATTTTTTAAAAGAAAAAAATTTTGATATGATATATACAGATCTTGAAGTATACACAAGAAATGATGATGGTTATAAATTAATTTCAAACTCTTTTAATAAATTAAAGAATCTAAAATATAAACAAATAAAATATAGTGATTATAGATTAGAACTTTTATATAATACGATAACAGGATCTACAATTTTATGTAAAAGTAAGTATATATCTAAACTTGTTCCTTTTCCAGATAATAAAGATTTAATTCATGATGCTTGGATTGGTCTTTATATGAGTTTAAAATATAAAATTGGTTATTTAGATGTACCTACTGTAAAATATATGCAACATGAAAATAATCAAATTGGTAGTGGAAAGTATACAGATAGATTTAATAAATTTAGTGATGTTAGAAATCATTTTATAAATGTAAAATTGTCAAGATTTAATACTATACTCGAAAATAAAGATAGACTTTTAAGTGATGATTTAAATATAGAAGATACTTGTAATGAAGCTATTTTATATTTTAATCATTTAAAAAATAAAAAAATTATCAATTTTAAGTATCTTAATGTTTTTATTAAATTGTATAAATGGGATAGCTTTAAGTTTATATTATTGCAAAATGCAATTTTAAATATTCCTTTTATATCAAGTTTTATTTATAAATTTAAGAAAAGAAAGTGAGAAAATAATGGAAGAAAAAAGACAAGAAATAACTCCAGGAGAAGATATAATAAAAATTAATCATCTAACAAAAGAATATAAAATGTTTGCAAAAAAACAAGATAGATTATTAGAAGTTCTATTTCCTTTTAAAACAAGACATACAACATTTAAAGCTATGGATGATTTTTCTTTAAATGTAAAAAAAGGTGAAGTATTAGGAATTTTAGGAAGAAATGGTGCTGGTAAATCAACTTTATTAAAAATGATAACTGGTGTTGTAACTCAAACAAGTGGAACTTTGGAAGTTAATGGAAAAATTAGTTCTTTGCTTGAACTTGGAACAGCTTTTAATCCAGAGCTTACTGGTATAGAAAATATATACCAACATGGTCAAGTATTTGGAATGTCAAATGCTGAAATAGAAGCAAAAAAGCAAGAAATTATTGATTTTGCTGATATAGGTGATCATTTATATCAACCAGTAAAAACTTACTCTTCAGGTATGTTTGCTCGTCTTGCTTTTGCTTGTGCTATAAATGTTGATCCAGATATTTTAATTGTTGATGAAGTTTTATCAGTTGGAGATATGTCATTTCAACTTAAATGCTTTAAGAAATTTGAAGAATTTAAGAAAAAAGGAAAAACAATTCTTTTTGTTAGTCATAGTATAACAGATATTTTAAGAAACTGTACAAGAACTGTTATTCTTTCAAATGGTAAGAAAATTTTTGATGGTGCAGTAAAAGACGGTGTTGAAAAATACAAAAAAATAATTGTTGGAATTGATGAAAAAGATAAAGAAAAAGAAAATGAATTAGAAAATGAAGTATTAAATGATAAAACTGAAGTAAATGAAAAAGAAGAAGATAAAAATAATGGATTAAAATTAAAAGAGATTACTAACGGAAAAACTTGGAAATCACATTTTAATGAAAATGCAAACATTATAAATTACGGAAATGGTAATGCTAAAGTTGTTGATTATGGTGTATTTGAAACTGATGGAAGTTATGCAAATGTTATTGAAAATGACAAAGAATATATGCTAAAATCAAAAATTAAATTCAAAAAAGATGTAAAGGATCCTATATTTACAATGACTTTAAAAGATTTTAAAGGTCTTGATATTGCAGGAACTAATACTTTAATTGAAAGAGTTGAAACTGGTGAATTTAAAAAAGGTGATACTGTTGAAGTAGAATTTATTCAAAAATTTAATGTAACACCTGGTAAATACACATTATCATTTAGTTGTACTAGATTTAATGAAAAAGGTGAACTTGAAGTATTAGATAGAAGATATGATGCTTTATTAATAGAAATATTTTCAGAAAAAGATGTTGTTGGATTATTAAGAATAGATTCAAAAATTAATGTAATTAGAAAATAATGGTGTAATAATGAAAAGAAATAAAAAGATTTGTATTTTTTCAATTGTTTTATTAATAATTTTAATTCTAGGTACAATATTTGGAATAAAATCACACAAAAATACAAAACTTATACAGCTTACAAATAATTCAAAAAGTCAAATGATGGGGTATGTTATAAAAACAGATAATGACAAAATCATTGTAATAGACGGTGGTACAGATCAAGATACAGAAAATTTAATTACAAATGTAAAAAAATATGGTACTAAAGTAGATGCTTGGTTTATAACTCATCCTCATCAGGATCATGCAAGCTGTATAATTAATGTATTAGAAAATAACAGTTTAGATGTAGATAAAATTTATGTTTCTTTAAATGATAAAGATTGGTATGAAAAATATGGTGCTGGAAGAGAAAATGAAGCTTTTAGACTTATTGATGCTTTAGGAAAAGATAATGTAAAAGATAAAGTAGAAGAAGTTAGTTTAAATGAAGAAATAGCAATTGATAATGTAAAATGTAAAATTTTAGGTATAAAAAATCCTGAAATTACAGAAAATGCTATTAATAATTCAAGTATGATTATTAAGATGGATACTGGAAAAAACACAGTTTTATTCTTAGGTGATACAGGAGAAGAAAGTAGTAAAAAAGTTATTCAAAACCAAAAAGAAAATTTAAAAGCAGACATTATTCAAGTTGCACACCATGGACAAAGAGGTGCTACAGAAGATTTATATGATTTAGTAAATCCTAAAATTTGTTTGTGGCCAACAACAGATTGGTTATGGAATAATGATTCTGGAAATGGAGAAGATTCAGGAAATTTTAAAACTAAAGAAACTAGAAGTTGGTTTGATAAATTAAATATAAAACTAAATGTAGTTGCAAAAAACGGCAATATTGCTATAACAATATAGTTTTAAAGATAAATAAAGTATTAAATTATGTTAATACTTTATTTTTTTTGACTTTTATAGTATAATATATATGTTTGTTAAGGAGAATAGTTATGAATACACATGATTTTTATTATGATTTACCACATGAGCTTATTGCTCAAACACCACTTAAGGATAGGCAAAAATCAAGAATGATGGTTTTAGATAAAAAAACAGGAAAATTTGAACACAGAATATTTGAAAATATTGTAGAATACATAAATCCTGGAGATACAATAGTATTAAATGATACAAAAGTTTTACCAGCAAGGTTATTTGGACATAGAGAAAATAAAGAAGAAGCCATTGAAGTTTTACTATTAAAACAAAGAGAAGATGATATCTGGCAAACTTTAGTAAAACCTGGTAAAAAATTACAAATAGGCACTAAAATTATATTTGAAGAAAATTTACTTAGTGCAACAGTACTAGATATTCTTGAAGATGGACAAAGAGTAGTTAAATTTGAATATAACGGAATATTTAATGAAATATTAGATAAGCTTGGATCTATGCCACTTCCACCATATATAACTGAAAAATTGGAAGATAAAGATAGGTACCAAACAATTTATGCTAAAAATTTAGGATCTGCTGCAGCTCCAACAGCTGGTCTTCATTTTACAAAAGAGGTTTTAGATGCCCTAAAACAAAAAGGTGTAAATATTGTATATGTAACTTTACATGTAGGTCTTGGAACATTTAGACCAGTAAAAGTAGAAAAAATAGAAGAACATAAAATGCATAGTGAATATTTTGTAATAACTAAAGAGGCTTGTGATGTTATAAACGAAACAAAAAGAAAAGGTAAAAATGTATTTGCAGTTGGTACTACATCTTGTAGAGTGTTAGAATCTGCAACAGATGAAAATGGTATAATTCATGAAATGGCAAAAGAAACAGATATATTTATATATCCGGGTTATAAATTTAAAATGGTAGATAAGCTTCTTACTAATTTTCATTTACCTGAATCAACTTTAATAATGCTTGTTTCAAGTTTAGCAGGAAAAGAAAATATTATGAATGCATATAAAGAAGCTGTAAAAGAAAAATATAGATTCTTTAGCTTTGGAGATTGCATGCTTATTTTATAATAAAAATTTTAATAGTGTACGTTTTGTACACTATTTTTTTGTATAACTTATATTTATTTGTTAAATAATAAATGTAGGTGTTTTTATGAATGAAAATAGTATAGTTAACTACATCAAAGCACAAAGTTTTGATAGTAAAGATTTAGTATATAAAAAATTAAAAATAAAAGAAAATGTAATAGATATAGTTTTTTCACAAAGTGTTAGTGATTCAAATGTTATATCTGATTTTGTTATACGAAGTATAAAAAATACATTTGAGATTTATTCTACCTTTAATATAGAAGAAAATATAGAAAAAAATGAAAGCAATGTAAAAAAAGAAAAAAGTTTAAAAGAAAAAATAGAAGAAAGATTAAATTATAAAGCAAGTTTTAATACATCTGATAAAATTCTAGAAAATTTAGAAAAGGAAGTTGCTGCAAGCTCTGTAAAGAAATTAGATCTAAAAAAAGATGATTTATTTTATTATATTTATTCTGGATTTTGTTTAATAATTATACAAAATGATGTAATAGCAGTTGAAACAAAAGCAGCACTTGATAGAAGTATTGATGTTCCTAAAAATGAAACAACACTAAAAGGACCAAAAGATGCTTTTATAGAAAATTATATGACAAATATAGGTCTTATAAGAAAAAGAATTAAATCAAGCAGCCTTATACTTGATGAAAAAAAGGTTGGTAAAAAAAGTAATACAAAAATTGGAATTATGTATGTAAATGATGTCTATAATAAAAAGATCCTATCTGACGTTGTAAAAAAGATTGAAAGTATAGATATAGATGGAATAATTGATAGCAATTATATTGTAGAATTTATTGAAAATTCTAAAAACTCTGAATTTCCAACTTGTATTAGTACAGAAAGACCAGATCTTGTAAGTTACTTTTTGTTAAAAGGAAGAATTGCTATTGTTGTTGAAAATTCACCTTTTGTAATTGTAGTGCCAGCTTTTTTACCTGATTTTGTAAATAATATAGAAGACAATTTTCAAAGAAAAAAAGATGTAACGTTAACAAAGATTATAAGAATAATAGCATTTTTAATAACTATATTTACACCAGCTTTATATGTAGCTTTAATTACATTTAATCAAGAATCAATACCAACAGATTTATTACTTGCATTTACAACTCAAAGACAAGGTGTACCATTTCCTGCATATATAGAAGCATTTCTTATGATATTATCATTTGAAATTTTAAGAGAAGGAGATTATAGAGTTCCCAATAGTGGAGGAAGTACATTATCTATTGTTGGAGCTTTAATACTAGGAGATGCTGCAGTTAGTGCAGGAATTGTATCTCCAATTATGATTATTGTAATTGCAATAACTACAATATCTGGTCTTATGTTTAATGATATAAATATGTCTAATGCATTAAGAACTTGGAGAATTATATTTTTAATATTTGCAAGTGTAGCAGGAATATTTGGTATAGGAATAGGTTGCATTTTCTTTATAGCAAGAGTTTGTGAAACTGATAGTTTTAAAATGTCATATTCTTATCCAATAGCTCCATTTAATTTTAAAAAAATAAAAGATAATATTTTATCAAGAAGATCTGTTTTAGAAGAAGATAAAGGAAATAAATAATGAAAAAGAAAGTTTTAATTTTTATATTAATTGCTTTAATTTTTAATGGATTTAAAGATGCAAGAGAAGTAAATTATATGGCAATTGTATCATCAATTGGTATAGATGTAACTGATAAAAATGAATATATAATTACTGCAGAAGTATTTAATACAATAAAGAATGATTCATCTTCGTCAAATTCAAATCCAGAGATTATAATGTATGAATCAAAAGCAAATTCTGTTCATAAAGCTTTACGTGATATGGTAAAAAAGTCACCGAATAAGTTATATTTGGGACATTTAGATCTTGTAATGTTATCAGAAAATGCTGCAAAAGAAGATGTAACTGAAGCCGTAGACTTTTTTATTAGAGATAATGAGGGAAGTAGTGATTTTATGGTAGTAATTACTAAAGATACTACGCCTCAAGAAATTTTAAATTCTAGTTCAAAAGTAAATTCTAGTATTGCAAAAGAAATAACTGAGATTATAAAAACTACATACAAATATGTTGGAAGCGCAACAGATTATTTATTAGTTGATAATCTTGACATGATTTTAGATGATGGGCGTGCAACTGTGATGTCTGTAATTTCATTTGATGATGAAAATGAAATAAGTAGTAAAGAAAATGAAAAAAGTGATGATACAAATATGAGTAAGGATAGTAAAGAAAGTGGTAATGAAAGTAATTCAAAAGATGATAATGAAAATCTTACTCCAAAATTTAAATCAGAAAATATTGCATATTTTAAAAATAGGTCATTTTGTGGGTACTTAGATGAAAATGAAAGTATTGTATATAATTTACTAAAAAATAAATTACAAAATACTATTTTAACAATAGGAGAAGGTGAAAATTTACTAGTAGCAGAAATTATAACCGCAAATTCAAAACTTTCACCAAAATATGAAAATGATAATTTTATTGTAGATATAGATGTAAATATAGAAGCTGATATAACAGAAGTTGGAGATAAAGTAAGATATGAAGTAAATGATAAAATTGATGAATATAAAGCAAAATTAGAAGAAGAAATAACCAAGAAAATAAGTGATGCATTATATAATTATCAAAACAAATATAAAGAGGATATAGTAGGGTATGGAAGTTTATTTTATAAGTACCTACCAAAAGAATATTTGAAAGTAAAAGATAAATTTTATAACGAATATTTTCAAAAAGTAAAATCAAACGTTAAAATAAATGTTGAATTTCCTTTAGAAGGGGGGAATATGACACGTGGAAGATAAAATTTCAAAATGGGGAATGTATAGTTTTGTACATAATTTAACAAAAAGCACTACTTTAGGTCTTGGAACATATTTAATGTTAAATATTTCAAGAATTGATACATATATTAGTATAATATTTAGTGCATTATCATCTTTTATGTTTTTTGTTATTATAAACTATATTATGAATAATGATGAAAAAACAGATATAATATCTTTAAATATAAGAAATTTTGGTACGGTTATTGGTACTATAATTAATACAGTTTTAAATTTTGGTTTCTTTTTTCTTGCGTGTGTAAGCTTATATAATTTATCACAATTTATGGAAAATGAATATATACCAGATACTGTATCTATATATGCAAAAATACTTATAATTTTACCAGTTATATATATTGCAGATAAAAATATTAAAGTTATATCAAAAGTAAGCCAAATGATCTCTATAATTATAATAGCTATATTTTTTATTTCATGTATTGGTCTTATTTTTTCTGTAAAATTAGATAATATTTTTCCGATTATGGTAGATGGTGTAAAACCTATTTTAAAATCTTCATTTATATATACTGTCTTTTCATTTGCACCACTTTTGCTTTTACTTATTATTCCAAAGAAAAGATATGAAGATAAAAATTTTAATTATAAAAAGATGTTTTTACCATATGTAATAACCTCTATTTTAATAGCAATAATTATTTTAATGGTTATTTTTGTTTTTGGTATAAACCTTGCTCTTATATATAGGTATCCAGAATATGTTGTATTAAGGGAAGTATCTTTATTTACTATAATAGAAAGAGTAGAAAAGATTTTATCACTACACTTTTTATTTAGTGTTATATTATATTTAGTGTTAACAATTTATTTTATGTTAGAATCAATTGGAAAAGTAAATAAAAAAATAAGGAATAACAAAATTACAAAATACTTAATAGGTGCTCTTATGGTTGTTGTTGCAAATTTTATGTTTAAAAATTCAATTGAAGAAAACTTTTTTATACAAAATATTTTAACATATGTTATTTTATTTACAATTATAGTTCCTGTTTTTATAAGTTTTATAGGAGAGTTAAGATATAATTTTAAAAAGAATAAATTAAAAAAATTAGATGTTTGATAATTTATAAAACTATTTATTTACAATTATCGACTTTTAGTATATAATTACTTGCATAGGAGAGATAACATGGAAAATAAAGCTTTAAAATTTGAAATATTAAAAGTAGATAAAAAAACAGGTGCAAGATTAGGTGTTATGCATTTACCACATGGAGATGTTGAAACTCCAGTATTTATGCCAGTTGGAACACAAGCAACTGTAAAATCATTAACACCAGAAGATTTAAAAAATGAAATTAATGCACATATAATTTTGTCAAATACATATCATTTATTTTTAAGACCAGGCCATGAGCTTATTAAAGAGGCTGGTGGACTTCATAAATTTATGAATTGGGATAGAAATATTTTAACAGATAGTGGTGGATTCCAAGTATTTAGTTTAGGTGCTTTAAGAAAAATTACTGAAGAGGGTGTTGAGTTTAGATCACATCTTAATGGTGAAAAATTATTTATATCACCAGAAAAATCTATTGAAATTCAAAATGCATTAGGTTCTGATATTATGATGGCTTTTGATGAATGTGCACCTTATGGTTCTAGTTATGATTATATAAAAAAATCTATGGAAAGAACAACACGTTGGGCAAAACGTTGTAAAGATTATCATAAAAATACAGATAAGCAAAATTTATTTGGTATAGTTCAAGGTGGATTTTATAAAGATTTAAGAAAACAAAGTGCTGAAGAATTAAAAGCACTTGATTTACCAGGCTATGCAATAGGTGGTATAAGTGTTGGTGAACCAAAAGAAGAATTTTTAGATATCTTAAGATATACAGCTCCTCTTTTACCAGAAGATAAACCAAGATATTTAATGGGTGTTGGTTCTCCTGATTATTTGATTGAGGCAGTTTTAGCTGGTGTTGATATGTGTGATTGTGTAATGCCAACAAGAATGGCAAGAAATGGAACAGCTATGACACATCATGGTCAAGTAAATTTACTTAATGCATGTCATATACATGACTTTACAACACTTGATGATGAATGTGATTGCTATACTTGTAAAAATTATACAAAATCATACATAAGACATTTATTTAAGGCAAAAGAAATTTTAGGTGCAAGACTTCTTTCAATACATAATTTAAGATTTTTAGTTAAATTAATGGAAGATGTACGTGAAAATATAAAAAATGATACATTACTTGAATTTAAACAAGAATTTTATAAAAAATATGGATATGAAGAAATGTAAAAATATAAATAAGATAGATGTGTAAGATATTACATGTCTATTTTATTTGTTTTTTAATTCTTTTAAAATGAATAAAATATAAATGAGAGAATATATTTTCATATGAGGTGATTTTATGAAAAAATATTCTTTTGTTGGTAGTGATGAAAGAACAAATTATTTAAGAAAGATGTTTTTAGAGGAAGGATATGAAATAACAGATATTTTAAAATCTGATATTGTCGTTACTTCTATACCTTTTTCAAAAAATGATAAAACATTAAATAGTGAAGATTTATCAGTAGAAGATTTTATTAGATTAACTAAAAATAAAATAGTTATTACAGGTTCTATAAAAGAATATATAAAAGCAAAATTTGATAAGAGTACAAAAATAATTGATATTATGAAGTGTGACGAGCTTGCAATAAAAAATGCAGTTCCAACAGCAGAAGGAGCTATTTTTACTGCAATGAAAAATAGTAAAACTACAATTACAAATAGTAAGTGCTTAGTATTAGGCTTTGGAAAAATAGGAAAAAATCTTGCTTTAAAATTAAAAGGAATGGATGCAAATGTTACTTGCCAAGCAAGAAAAGAAATTGATTTTAGTACTATTGAGTCTTTAGGTATGAAATATTTAGATATAAGCAAGTTACAAGAAAAAATTTCAGAATATGAATATATTTTTAATACTATACCTTATTTGATACTAGATAGTAAAGTACTAAAAAATGTTTCAAAAGATTCTATAATTGTTGATCTTGCATCAGTACCTGGTGGAGTTGATTTTGAATTTGCAAGAAAAAATAATCTAAACGTTGAATGGTCTTTAGGTCTACCTTCAAAAATTGCACCTAAAAGTGCAGCAAAATATTTAAAAGAACAAATTGAAAAATTAGATTTATAAAATATAAAGGATAAAATATGTATATTGATGTAGAAAATATAATAGAAAAGAAGATAATAAATATAAAAGAATATAAAAATAACAAGAATTTAAAACTTGCTGTTATAATTACAGATAAAAATACAAGTAAAGATGTATATTTTAACTCAATAATAAACAAATGTAGTGATTTTTGTATAAACGTAGAAAAAATAATATTTAATGAAGATATAACAGATGAGGCAATAATATCAAAAATCAATGAGCTTAATAAAGATGAAAGTATTACAGGTATTATAATTATGCAGCCTTTAAGTAAAACTTTAAATTCTAATAAGATATTAGCTTCTATTGATTATAAAAAAGATGTAGAGGGAATAACTGAATATAACTTGGGTGCTATTTTAAAAGGAAATGAAAATATAATGCCTTGTACTGTAAAAGGAATTATAGAAATATTAAATGAGATTAATTTTGAATATGTTGGAAAAAAAGCTGTAATTATTGGAAAAAGTAATGTAGTAGGAAAACCTCTTGCTATGTATTTAATAAATAAAGGTACAACAGTAACTGTTTGTAGTTCTACTACTTTAAAGGAAGATTTAATTAAATTTTTAAAAGATGCTGATGTTATAATTGCATCAATTGGTATACCTGAATTTATAACAAAAGATATGGTAAAAGAGGGTAGCATAGTAATTGATGTTGGAATAAATAAAAATAAAGATGGAAGTTTAGTTGGTGATGTTTCAAAAGATGCAAAAAGTATAACTATGGCTACAAAAGTTCCAGGTGGAGTAGGAAGATTTACTGTTTTAAGTTTAATAGAAAATTTAATTTTGCTTGATAAAATGTATGGAAAAAGGAAGTTTTAAAGTTTTATTTAGAACTTCTTTTTCTATTTTTTTGTAAGCTATAAATATTTTGTAAAAAAATGATAAATTAATAAAAATTGCTTGACAAATATAAAAAATAGAGGTATTATTATATCAGATTTAGCACTCGATGTTAATTAGTGCTAAGTGATGAGTAGAGTGATAATATGGAATTAGACGATAGAAAAAAGAAAATTTTATCTTCTGTTGTTGAAGATTACATAGCTAACGCACAACCAGTTGGTTCTAAAGCTTTAGTTGATAAGTATCATCTAGATTATAGTAGTGCTACTATAAGAAATGAGATGAAGTTATTAGAAGATGAAGGGTATTTAGAACAACCACATATTTCGGCTGGTAGAGTGCCTTCTACAAAAGGATATAGATACTATGTAGATAATTTAATGAAAGATAAAAAGCTTTCAATGATTGACATTAATTATATTGATAATAGTATAACAGGTTTTGGAGATACCGAGAAATTATTAGAGCAAGCAGCTGATGTTGTATCAAAACTTCTTTTAAGACCAACAATGCTTACTTTAAAAAAAGATGAAATAATAGAAAATATTAAAGTAATGAGGGTTTCTGATAATCTTTTACTTGTTATATTAATGTCTAAGAATGGAACTGTAAAAGATTGTTTTGCAAAGCTTGAATGTGAAGTAAATGATAAAACAATAGAGGAATTATCTAGTGTATTAAACAAAAATTTAAAAGGTACTCCTTTTCATAAAGTGCATATAGCTTTAAATGAAGTAATTCAAAATGAACTTTCTAACTTTTCGTTTATACTTGGAAAAATCTCTGATAGTATAAAATATGAAATGTCAAAAGAAAGTAAAAAATTAAATAGTAATGTAGAATCTATATTAGAACTTCCAGAATTTGCTGATATAGAAAAAGTCAAAAATTTTGTTAATGTTTTGTCTGCAAAATCAATTGTAGATGATGCTGTAACAAATTCAAAAGATGAAAAATTAGGAATAATTATAGGAAATGAAAATAATCAAATAATGTTAAAAGATTATTCGATTATTTCTCTAGATATTACAAAAGGAGATGAAAATATTGGTAAAATCTCAGTTGTAAGTCCAACAAGAATTGATTATTCTAAGACTGTATCAACACTTAAATATATTAATGAAAAATTTAAAAGTATATTTTTGAATTCTAGTAAGGAGGATAAAGATGTCAAAAAAGGATGATAAAGTGACAGAAGAATTAGAAAAAATTGATGAAGAAATTGAAAATTTAGAAAAAACGCAAGAAGAGGAAGATAAAGATAGCGTTATTGAAAATTTGAAAAATGAGTTAGAAGAAACTTCTAAAAAAGCTGATGAATATTTCGAACACTTAAAAAGAAGTATGGCAGAATTTGATAATTACAAAAAAAGAACTTTAAAAGAAAAAGAAGGCTTGTATAAAAGTATAACATCAGATATATTATGTGATATTTTACCTGTTGTTGATAATTTTGAACAAGCATTAAACGCTGAAACTAAAGATGATAATTTAAGAAATGGTCTTTTAATGATATATAATCAATTAAATGACGTTCTTAAAAAATTTGGATTACAAGAAATTGAAACTAAAGATAAGACTTTCGATCCAAATTTACATGAAGCAGTTATGCATATTGAAGATGAAAACTATGGTGAAAAACAAATAGTTGATGTCTTAAGAAAAGGCTACAAATTAGGTGATAAAGTTATAAGACACTCTTTAGTAAAAGTAGCTAATTAATAATTTGATAAAAACTCATATTTATATGAGCGTATATAAATAACTTTGTTTTTTTAGGAGGTAATATTATGTCAAAAGTTATAGGTATTGATTTAGGAACAACAAACTCATGTGTTTCTGTTATTGAAAATGGCGAACCAGTTGTTATTCCTAACGCAGAAGGTGGAAGAACAACTCCATCAATAGTTGCATTTGCAAAAAATGGTGAAAGACTTGTAGGTCAAGTTGCAAAAAGACAAGCGGTTACTAACCATGATAGAACTGTAATCTCAATTAAAAGAGATATGGGAACTGATAAAAAAGTTAGAATTGATGATAAAGATTACACACCACAAGAAATTTCTGCTATGATTTTACAAAAATTAAAATCAGATGCTGAAAATTATTTAGGTGAAAAAGTAACACAAGCTGTTATAACTGTTCCTGCATACTTTAGTGATTCTCAAAGACAAGCAACAAAAGATGCTGGTAGAATTGCAGGTCTTGAAGTTTTAAGAATTATAAACGAACCAACAGCTGCATCTTTAGCACATGGTTTTGATAAAGACACAGAACAAAAAATAATGGTTTATGACCTTGGTGGTGGTACATTTGATGTATCTATCCTTGATATTGCAGACGGTGTATTTGAAGTTATGGCAACATCTGGTAACAATAGACTAGGTGGAGATGACTTTGATGAAAGAATTATTACATATTTAATAAATGAATTCAAAAAAGAAAATGGTATTGATTTATCTAAAGATAGTATGGCTATGCAAAGATTAAAAGAAGCAGCTGAAAAAGCAAAAATCGAACTTTCAGGTGTTATGCAAGCACAAATTAATTTACCATTTATTACAGCTGATTCAACTGGTCCAAAACACTTAGACGTTACACTTACTAGATCAAAATTCGAAGAATTAATTTCTGATTTAGTAGAATCTACAGTAGAACCTGTAAATCAAGCTATGAAAGATTCTGGATTATCATTTGATAAAATTGATAAAGTATTACTTGTTGGTGGTTCAACACGTGTACCTTTAGTACAAGAAACAGTAAAAAGAATTACTGGTAAAGAACCATATAAAGGAATAAACCCAGATGAATGTGTTGCTATTGGTGCTGCTATTCAAGGTGGTGTATTAACTGGTGAAGTAAAAGATCTTGTTTTACTTGATGTAACACCATTATCACTTGGTATTGAAACTTATGGTGGAGTATTTACTAAATTAATTGATAGAAATACTACAATACCTACAAAGAAATCACAAATATTTAGTACAGCTGCTGATGGTCAAACATCTGTTGAAGTACATGTATTACAAGGTGAAAGAGAAATTGCATCATATAACAAAACTTTAGGAAGATTTAGCTTAACTGGTATTCCACCAGCTCCAAGAGGTGTTCCACAAATCGAAGTTACATTTGATATAGATGCTAACGGTATTGTTCATGTTACAGCTAAAGATATGGCAACAAATAATGAACAAAAAATTGCTATTACAGCAAGTACAAACTTAACTGAAGAAGAAATTCAAAACGCAGTTAAAGAAGCTGAAGCTCATGCTGAAGAAGATAAAAAGAGAAAAGAAGAAGTTGAAGTAAGAAATAACGCAGATTCTTTAGTATATAATACTGAAAAAACATTAAAAGAATTAGAAGGAAAAATTTCAAATGAAGAAAAATCAAAAGTTGAAGTTGAACTTGAAAATGTAAAGAAAGCATTAGAAGGTACAGACTTAGAAGCTATAAAATCTTCATCTGAAAAATTAACTCAAGTATTTTATGATATATCTTCAAAATTATATTCTCAAACTCAAGGAGCTGCTTCTGCACAAGCATCAACTGATAATGATAATGTAGTTCATGATGCAGATTATAAAGTAGAAGATGACAATAATAAGTAATTATTTTACTATATAATAATAAAATTAAATAGGGTGGGATTTATTTCCACCCGTATTTAAAATAGGAGGAAATTTTTGTGGCAGAATCTAAAGATTATTATAAAACATTAGAAGTG
Organism: uncultured Clostridia bacterium; assembly: GCA_934169925.1. Taxonomy (GTDB): domain Bacteria; phylum Bacillota; class Clostridia; order TANB77; family CAG-465; genus CAG-465. The sequence continues at coordinate 68,392 of CAKPOO010000001.1, forward strand.
TCAAAAGATGCTACTCAGGATGAAATAAAAAGAGCATTTAGGAAGCTTGCTAAAAAATATCATCCAGATGCTCAACAAACTCCAGAAGATAAGAAAAATGCAGAAGAAAAATTCAAAGAAATAAATGAAGCTTATTCTGTGCTTTCTGATGAGAAAAAAAGAGCTCAATATGATAGATTTGGATCAAATTTTGAACAAGCTGGATTCGGAGGAGGATATGGTAATTATTCTTCTGGATTTGGTGGATTTGATTTTGGAGGAATGGGCGTTGATATTGATTTAGAAGATATTTTAGGTAGTGTATTTGGAGGTGGCTTTGGCGGAGGATTTTCAGGTAAAAAAAGTGGTCCTTCAAAAGGAGCTGATCTTAGATATAATATGAATATTACCTTTGAAGAAGCTGCATTTGGTACTAGAAAAGAAATTAATGTCACAAGAAATGAGGTTTGTGAATGTTGTCATGGTACAGGTGCAAAACCAAATAGTAAAGTTATTACTTGTGATAAATGTTCTGGACGTGGAAAAGTTCAAGTAACTCAAAATACTATAATGGGTGTAATTTCTACGGTAAAAACATGTGATAAATGTGGTGGTGAAGGTAAGATTATTACAGAACCTTGTGAGGTATGTAATAAAAAAGGTATTGTAAGAAAAAATAGAAAAATTCAAATAAATATACCTGCAGGTATTGATAATGGTCAAGCAGTCTCATTACACGCAGAAGGTGATTGTGGAGTAAAAGGTGGCCCAAACGGAGATTTATTTGTAGTTGTAAATGTTGCACCTCATAAGATATTTAAAAGACGTGGATTTGATATTTTAGAAGATGTTACTGTTCCTTACTCAAAAATGGTACTTGGTGGAGTTATTAATGTAAAAACATTAGAAGGGGATGTTTCGTATACTATTCCCGAGGGAACACAACCAGGAACAAAATTTAGAATTAAGGATAAAGGTATACAAAATATTAACAGTCGTTTAAAAGGTAATCTTGAATTTACTGTAAATGTAGATGTTCCAAGAAAATTATCTGATGAGCAAAGAGCAGCATTAGAGTCTTTTGCATCACTTTTAGGTGAAGAAGTAAGTCCTAAAAAAAGAGGATTTTGGAAATAAAAAATAAAGGGGAATACAAAAATGTATTCCCCTTTATTTTTGATTACTTTACTTTTATGTTAAGTCGTGATATAATTTTTCATAGTATTTTAAAATTCTAAATAAAATTATGAGGAGGTTTAATATTATATGTACAAAGTTTTGAGTAAAAGAGTGTGCTTTATAAAAAGGTTTTTAAAAAAAATGAATGCAGAGCAATATTACCTTGAAGGGCAAAGTTTATACTTTAGTATGTATAATTTTATTTTTGATGGTAAAGTTGTAGAAATGTATGATGATTCAGGTTCTCCAAATCATTATTATTTTAGTACTGTAACTGGTAAATTGCTGTATAAAGGTATACTTCGTGTAATATCATATAAAAGTAACTTTGTAAGATTACTAGATAGCGATGGAATTTTTTATTTTTCTGATAAGGATAATGACTTTATAGAATTATCAAAAAAAATAAAACAATACCGTATATGTGAAAATAATGGAGAAGAATCATTATGTCTTTTAAATTATAATGGTGAAATTGAAGTATTTGATTGTGATAGTCTGAAATTGTTAAACAAAATTAAATTCGAAGATAAAACTCTCGGAATAGCAAATGCTAGTAATATTACAAGAGATTTTTCATTAAAAATATTAAAAGAAGGAGATTTTAAATGTTATTATATAATAAGTGATTCTAAGAATTTTGAAAATTATAAAACCATTTTAGCTGAAGAAATTAAGGGAAAAATGATTTCTAATGGCAGTAAATATTATATAGTAGATAAATTTAATCTTTTAGACCAGAGTTTTAGAAGTATATATTGTGGTGAAAAAAATGCTATTAAGTTAGATTTTTATAATTCTTGGTATGTAACAATAACCAAAAAGAATATTGGAAAAAATGATACTTATGGATTAATTGACTTAAGATTTAATAAAGTTATCTATGAACCAATTTATGATAATATTATTGAAAATAAAGGAAAATTTATTGCTAGAATTTATGGTGAAGATGTGGTAAGAAAATAATTAATCACTAGTAAAATGAGTAATGTGTAACGATATTTTGTTGCACATTATATTTTTATTTACTTTTATGTAAATCTATGATACAATTGTTGTATAGTAATTTTTAATTCTAAATAAATTTATTAGGAGGATTTTTTATGTACGATATTATGTGTAAGGAAATTTGGGCTAAAACAGGTGTGTTTAAGAAAAAATCAGTGCTAAAGTATTATCTTGAAGGTCAGGATATGTATTTTGATGATTATGAATTTTATTGTAATCATAAAATTGTCAGAATGAACGATAAATCATGTGATAACTCAGAGTATTTTTATTTTAGTACTGTAACTGGCAAATTAATTCATCAGGGCTTATTATACATGAGTGATTTAGAGTATAACGGCTTTATAGTGTTATCATACAATCGTGAAGTTTTTTATTTTTCAGCTGAAAATAATGAGTTTATAAAAGTGGCTAAAAATATTAAAAAAGTTTGCTTATGCGAAAGTAATGAAGAAAAGTCATTATGCCTTTTAAATACTGATGGAGAAATTGAAATATTTGATTTTGATAGTCTTACTTTATCAAATACAATAAAATTTTCGGTAAAAATTGATTTTATGTGTTTAGGTTATACTAAAATAAAAGGAGATTTTGCTTTAAAAGTAGAAGATGAGACATCTAAAAAATTTTATATCATAAGCGAGTCTAAAGATTTTAGTGACTATACTATTGTTGATGCTACTAGTATGCAAAGTGTTGAAACCATTAATCACAAGAAGTACTATATAGTTAACGGAAATACGCTGCTTGACCATAATTTTAATAAGCTATATGCGGAAGCACTTAGAAATAGTGTGAACTTAAGTTTTTATGAATCTTATTATATAATAATAACCAAGAAGAATATAAGCGGACCTGACACTTATGGGTTAATTGACTTAAGAGATGGAAAAATTGTACTAAAACCTATTTATAATGCAATAATTGAGAATGGTAATGAGTTAATTGGCAGAATCTATGGCGAAGATTTTGTTATTAAAAATTAACAAAAATACCAAAAAAATAGCATGTAGCAAAATTTGCTACGTGCTATCTTTTTATATAGGATTTACATGAATTACTGCAAGATAAATATCGTCTATTTTATTTACTAACTCTTTTTCTAATTTATCTGCAATGTTATGACTTTCAAAAGTTGATAAATTTCCATCAACATAAATAGTTAGTGAAATTTGATATTTATAACCAACAGGAGTGGAATTAAAATGTTCTACTTTTTTTATCTCTTTGAAATTTTTTACTATATCTAAAACCATGTCTTTTTTTTCGGTTGAAATTGAAGTATCCATTAATACATCAAAACTTTCTACAAAAACTTTAATTGCAGATATAACCATCCAAACTGAAATTCCAATACCAACAATGCTATCAAACAAATATATGTTAAACAAAGATAAAATACATGATATTAAGTTACAAGTAGTTAAAATGCAATCATTTCTATGATCTATAGAATTAGCTTTTATTAAAATATTTTTATTTTTCTTATATAGAGCATTAGTATATATGAATAAAGAAAATTTTACTAAAATTGTAGTAACACAAACTATAATAAGCCAAACAGAAAAAGTAAACTTTTCTTGCTTAATTAATGTAACAAATGAACTTTTTAAAATAGAAAGTCCAGCAAACATTATTATAATGCTTATTATCATTGAAAAAATATACTCAGCTTTACCATGCCCTAAATTATGATCAGCATCAGATGGTTTACTTGCAATTCTATTTCCTATATATGTAAATAAACTTGAAAAAATATCACCAGCACTATTTGTTGCATCAGCAATCATTGCTTGACTTTTTGTTATAAATCCAATTATTGCTTTTATAATAAGCAATAAGATATTACCAAAAATTCCTAGTATACTAGCTATTTTTGTATCTAAATATCTATCCATGTATAATCACCTCAAAAATATAATTTTTATTACTATAGTATTATATTATAGAATTAATTTATCATACCATTAAATATTTATCAATGACATTTATAATAAATTTAATTCAAAAAAATTGAAAAAATTTTATAAAATTTATATAATTGTTATTGGTGAATTTAATGAAAAAGGTAAAAGATAATAATGTTATAATATTTACAATGATTTTAAATTTTATTGTTGCTACTATTAAGTTAGTTACTGGTATAACATTTTCATTTTCAACATTAATAGCAGATTCTATACAATCTTTTGTAGATTTTATTACAGACATTATGAGCGTATTTGCGAACAAATTAGGAAAAAGAAGAGCAAATAAAACGTATCCATTTGGATATGGGCAAATATATTATGTTGCTAATATGTTTACAGGATTTTTACTATTTTTAATAGGTATTTTTATTGTTTATCAATTTTTCTTTTTTAATGGAAGTTTTAAACCAAATATTTATATTTTTATAGCACTTGGAGCAGTTTTGATCTTAAAATTTTTAGTTTTTAGACTTCTAGAATTTTATGGAAAAAATAATAAAAGTGAACTAATGATAGAGTCATCTAAAGAATCTAAAGCTGATTTTATTTCTACTTGCGTTGTTTTTTTTATTTCAATTTTGACATTATTTGAAGATTATTTTCCAGATTTTATTAATTTTGATAAAATAGGAAGCTTAGGAATGGCTATTTATGTTTTTATAACATCAATAAAAATGATATTTGTTAATATTGTTGGATTGCTTACAAATTCAGAAGACAATGAAAAATTAGAAGAATCTATAAAAAAAGAAATAGAAAAATTTGAGAATTTTAAATTAAAAAATATAAATTTTATAAAAATGTCCGCTTATTATAATACTTTTATTGAAATAGAAGTAAGTAGAAATTTATCTATAAGTGAATATTTAAAATTAGAAAAAAAGTTAAAGAAAAAAATAAAGTCAAAACACAAAGAAATTAGATTTATTGATATAAAACCTGTTTAAATGAATAGTTTTTTTGAATTTTGGAATAATAAAATTAGGAGGTAATTTTATTATGATGGATGATGAAAATTCAACTATAAAAGTTATATTAATAATCGTTATAATTGCAATTTTAGCCTTTACAGGTTGGTTTTTATTAAGAAGAAGTTCAAATGATACAGTAGTTGATGATAGTAATAACAATACTGTAAAAGATAACGTTTCTAACACTGTAGAAGATACTAAAAATAACATTGCTAATGCAGCAGATAAAGCCGAAGATAAAGTAAGTGAAATAATTACTAATTACGATGAAAATAATACAGAAGACGTTGAAATTTCTAATGGTGAGAAAATCAACAATTCTAAGGCTTTACTTACTGATAAAAAATATAAAAATGTTATATTTTCAAAGCCAACTTTAAAAGGTAAAAATACTGGTGCAACTTTTTCTGTAAAAGTATCAAATGAAAGTACAGAAGCTTTTGAAAAAGAAACTGTAAAAATTAAATTTTTGGATAAAAGTGGCAAACAAATAGGAAGTTTGGATTTGAAAATATCAGATATAGATGCAGGTAGTAGTACTCAAGTATCAGAAACTGTAATGAGTGATATTGCAAACGCTTATGATTATACAGTAGAATAAATATAAGGCATTCTAACTAAACAATATGTTTAGGAAGAGTGCTTTTTATTTGCTTTTAAATAGTTTTAATTATTGATTTTTTTTAGTTATTATAGTAAAATTATAAGTAGTATAAAAGGAGAATTAAGATGGAGAAGAAAAATAGAATTGATAAAAAAGAAGTAACTGCTGATGGAATTGCTATAGAAGATAGAGATACTCTACAAAAACAATTAAATGAATTAATTCAAGAAGATAATAAAGATGATGCTACATATCAACTATTTATGGAGTATTATGCTCAAGTTTACGATAAAGATTTTCAAAGTGAGTTAAATGAAAAAATAAATGATTCAAAAACTGCTTCACAAAAAGATCAAGAAGAACTTGCACCAGATTTAAAAGATGCTAAAGATTTAAATGAAAATGAAATTGAAAATCAGATTAAAGAGATTGATGATAATGCAGGAAATGATAAAAATTCTAATGAGTTAAAAAAAGAATTAAAACAAAGAGTTTACTCAAATTATTATATGGCAGTATATGATCAATATGAACATACTTTAGAAGAGGCTTTAAAAAGACAAGAAGCTAAAAATGAATTTTCAATTGATGGGCAACAATATGGTATAGATTTAGTGTTATATGAAAAATATTTATTAAAACTTGAAAATATTTCTAAAAATAAAGGTATTAATTTAGATGAAAATGAAGAATTAACAGAAAAGAAAAAAGAATTTTCAAAGAAAATTGAAAAAATGAAGACAGATATAGAAAGAAAGAATAATAAACTTATTGATTCATATCAAGATTTATTCGATAAAAGAGAAAGAATTTCAAATGATATTCAAAAAATTCTTTTAGGAAAAAGACCTATTTCAAAAACTGATACTGTAGCATTAGTTAATTTAAGAAAAGAATATATGCAAGTAACTTTTGAAATGCAAACACAAAATCCATCATTAGATGAAATAAGAGGTCAAATTCAAGATAGAAACGAAGTTCAACAGTTTCAAGAAGAAAAAATTGGACATCAAGAAATTGAAGGGAAAAATATGTTAAATGATAATCAAGATCTAAAAAGATTTGATGGTTCATACATTGATCCTTCAAACGAAATTCAAAGAAGAGAAAATGAAAGTAAAGATATGACTTTAGAAACTATTACCAATTTAAGAAAAGATTTAAAATTTGCTATAGATTCTGAGGATTATAAATCAGCAAACGAGATTTTGAAAAATATGTCTACAATGCTAGATATTGAATATACTGAAATTGACATTGAGGAAAATGGAACAAATAAAGAATTTGAAGAAAGATCTGATATGGAAAAAGAAGTAAAAAAAGATAGTGATATTAGAAATCAAATTGACGATTCAAAAGGTGATGAGTTATCAATTTACTTTAATGAACAATTATCTCAAGTAGATGATAAAATAGACGAACTTGAAAAATCAAGTAATATGAGAAAAGATGATATTAGAGAAAATGAAATTCAAAGAACAATAAAAAGAAAATAATGTATATAAAATGAAAGATAGGGGAAATGATATATGGGACTTGTTACATCAAAAGAAATGTTAAAAAAAGCTTATGAAGGTGGTTATGCAATTGGAGCCTTTAATGTAAATAATATGGAAATAATTCAAGGAATTGTTGAGGCAGCTAGTGCGTTAAATGCACCAGTAATTTTACAAGTATCTGCTGGAGCTAGAAAATATGCAAATCCAGTTTATCTTAAAAAATTAGTTGAAGCTGCAATCGAATGTAATAAATTAAATGGAAAAGATATACCAGTTGTATTACATTTAGACCATGGACCAGATTTTGAAACTTGTAAAGCTTGTATTGATTCAGGATTTACATCTGTTATGATTGATGGTTCAAAATATAGTTTTGAAGAAAATGTTAGACTTACAAAACAAGTTGTAGAATATGCACATCCAAGAGGAGTTGTAGTAGAAGCAGAACTTGGAAAACTTGCAGGTATTGAAGATGATGTTAATGTTTCATCAGATGATGCAATGTATACAGATCCAGATGAAGCTTATGAATTTGTAAAACAAACAGGTTGTGATTCTTTAGCAATAGCTATAGGAACTTCGCACGGTGCATACAAGTTTAAGGGAGAACCAAAATTAAGATTTGATATATTAGAAAAAGTACAAGAAAAATTACCAGGTTTTCCAATTGTTTTACATGGTGCATCTTCTGTACCACAAGAATTCGTAAAAATGTGTAACGAATACGGTGGAAAAATTCCAGGTGCAAAAGGAGTTACAGAAGAACTTCTTAGTAAAGCTGCAAAAATGGCAGTTTGTAAAATAAATATAGATAGTGATATTAGACTTGCTATGACTGCAAATATAAGAGAATGTTTTGTAGAACAACCAGAAGTTTTCGATCCTAGAGTATACCTTGGTAAAGGAAGAGAAGCTGTAAGAAAGATGGTTGAACATAAAATAGTAAATGTACTTGGTTGTGCAAATAAAGCGTAAGGAGAGTTTTTATGAAATATGAATATAAACCAGTTGGAGTTTGTTCAAAAAAATTTGTTATTGAAATAGAAGATGGTGTTATAAAAAGTTTAGAAGTTATCGGTGGATGTCCAGGAAATACTGTTGGAATTTCACATCTAGTAAAGGGTATGAAAGTAGACGAAGCTATTGAAAAATTAAAAGGAATTGAATGTGGTTTTAAAGGAACATCTTGTCCTGATCAAATAGCACTTGCTTTAGAAACTTTTAAAAATAGAAAGGAATAAATTTTATGTATGATATAGTAAATGAAACCAAAAGACTTGCAGAATATGTAAATAATTTTGAACTAGAATATATTAAGTCTATAATTACTCGAGTTTATCCAGATGTTGATCTAAATAATATAGAAGACTTTAGAAAATTTTATGTGATGATGGCAGAAAAAAATGATTTATCAAAGTTTGGAGAAGATGAAGCTACTTTTTTACAAGAAAGAGCTGAAATATTACAAGAAGCAAGGAAAGATTTAAACGATAGATTATTAGAAAAACGTAAAGTTATTGAAGATGAAAGACAAGAAATTATAAATGAACAACAAGAACTTTCAAATGAAATAGAAGAATTAAAAAGCTATATAAAAGATAATAGTAAAAATAAATCTGATGATAATATCAAAAAAGAAATTTCAGAAAGAAAAGAAATATTATCTCAAAAAATTGATGAATTAAGAGTAAGTTCAGATGCAAATCATAAAAGAATGCTTGATTATGATTTAGATCTTGAAAAAATAGCTTTAAATTTAGATTTATTCTATGATAATCTTGATCTATCAAATTATAGATTCTTTGATTTAAAGGAAAAAGATGAAATTGATAATAATCAAAGAGATGATGAAGAAAAACCAGATACAAAAAATTCAGAATCAAAAGATGATAATGAAAATCAAGAACCTGAAAAGCCTGAAAAACCCGAAGAACCTGAACAAAAAAATGATAATAATAAAACCAAAAATGAAAGATTGTTGGTACCAAAAGATTTAAAAGGTAAATCTTTAATAGAAAAGTTTAATTCTTTAAGAGATTTTGAAAAAGTTAAATTTTTAAACGCTGAAAATGGATACGAAAGATTAAATAATGCTGTTGATATATTACAAAATAGTGATGAGCATTTATCTCACAATGAATTAAAGACTTTAAAGCTTAATTGTTCATTTTTTTGCTATAATGGAAATCCAGAAATTGGTAATGGAAAATTATTCAAAAATGAAGAGAAAATAAAAAAATTATTTACTAAAGTTACAGGTAAAGAAGAAGTTTCAAATGAATTATTTGATACTATGTATGGCGGTAGATATAGAGGTAGAGATACTTATGTTCAATGTAATTTAACATCTGGAGGTGTTAGTAACGCAAATATTGCTTTAATAAAAGGTACTATTTATGAATATGCTGATAAAGTAAAAGATGGCAAAATTGATGAAAAAGATATGAATTTATTCAAATCTTTAGTATATGGTCCTTTGATGATGGGTGCTTTAAATAACAAAGTTTGTCATATGGGAATAATTGGAAAAGTTAAAAATAGTTTTTCTGTAAATTCTGATATATTTGATGAATATGAAAAAATGGCAAAAGAATGTTTAGTTGAACCTCCAAAAAAAGAGTTAGAAGAGATAAAAAAACATGTAAATAATAATCCAGTTAATAGAAACGGTAAAGGTAATAATAGAAATAATCCAAAAAGAAAAGAAAGAAATGATAACGAACCAAAGGGTCCTGGTGAAAAGTAATGTTAAAAAAAACAGTCTTAATTACAGGAGCTTCTAAAGGTATTGGAGCTCAAATTGCAAGAAAGTTTGCATCAAATGGATATAACGTTTGCATTAACTATAATAATTCAGAAAAAGAAGCTTTAAACTTAAAAGAAGAATTATTAAAGTATAATGTAGATGTAGATGTATATAAAGCAGATGTATCTAATTTAGATCAAGTAAAAAATCTTGTTTTATTTACATTAAAACGTTTTGGAAATATCGATGTACTTGTAAATAATGCAGGTATTTGTGAATATAAATTATTTTTAGACGTTAATTTAGATGATATAAATAAAATGATGGATGTGCTTATTAAAGGAACATTTTTTGTAACACAAGAGGTAATAAAAAAATGCATGTTAAATAACAAAAGAGGTTCTATTATAAATATATCATCAGTTTGGGGAATGGTTGGAGCTTCTATGGAAGTAAATTATTCTATGTGTAAAGCAGCAATAATTGGATTTAGCAAAGCTTTAGCAAAAGAAATGGCTCCATCAAAAGTAAGAGTAAATGTTGTAGCTCCAGGAGTTATAGATACTGATATGATTAAGAATTTAAATAAAGATGAAATTAATTCTTTAAAAGAAGAAATTCCTCTTGAAAGAATTGGCACTTGTGACGATGTTGCAAATTCTGTATACTTTTTAGCAAGTGAAGAATCTTCATATATAACAGGTCAAGTATTAAGTCCTAATGGAGGATTTGTAATATAAAATAATACCAAGTAAGTTTTAATTACTTGGTATTATTATTTGACATATTACAATTTTTATTTAATCTTTCAAGTTCTTTTAATTTAATTTTATAGCTTAACATTTCGTTTAGATATTTGTAATACATATACTGTTGTTCGTAATACAAACTTGGACTTAAAGGTTTTTCTATTGCTTCAAAGTTATCAATTGGTTTTGTTTGATTAGTATTTTGAATATTTTGCTGCATTGAAAAATTGTATGGGTCGAAAAAGTTTTGATTTTTTTCCATTTTATTCACCTCTTATGTATATTTTATTCAAGTATGGTTAATAATATTAGTGTAAATAGAAAAATTTACCCCTCTTTTTAATAACATGTGTAAAAGCACATGTTATTTTTTTAAATCTAGAATTTTATAAAATGCAAAAAAATAATTGTTATGAAAATTGAAGTAATACCAAGTAAAAATTTTAAAAGTATAACATAGTTTAACTTCATTTTTGTACTATGTAGGTATGAATATAACTGAAATATTACACAAAGGCCATTAAAATTAATTAAAAAGGAAGAAAAAATTATTTTTATTTTTATATTAATTAAATTACAATTTGCAACATTTGATATTCCTTGTGTAAACTCGAAAATACTTTTTAAAATTAATGAAAAATTTTCATTTAAATTAAATTTTAGAAAAAATGAAGATATAATTGCTCCAAGTAAATTAAATATAATCATAAAACCAAAAACTAAAGATAATGTTTTAAAAGAATTATTTATACTAGAAGTTAACATTTCAAATTTTGTATTTTGTTTAGTATTTGTATTTATGCTTTTTTTTGAAAAACTATTTAAATTTTGTTTGTTATCGTATATAATATTATTAAATTTATTATATGTAATTAAATATATTAATCCAAAAGTAATTGAAGTAAGATAATGTATTAGTAATAAATAAATTCCAATTTTTTTGTTTTGGTATATTCCTATACCAACGGTAGATATTACAAAAATTGGATTGCAATTATTAATAAAACTAGATAAAATGTAGAGTTCTTTTTTACTTATTTTATTTTCTAAGTAAGATTTTGAAAGTATTTTTGCTCCCATTGGAAATCCACATAAAAATCCAATTAGTATTATTGGTATTATGTTTTGGTTAATTTTTATTTTAGTTTTTTTAAATAATTTTTTTATAATTACATTTGATATGGTATTTAATATATTTGTTTTTAATATAATTTCAGTAAATAAAATAAAAGGAAAAAGGGATGGAAATACCTTTGTTAAAAACAATTCAAGTGTTGTTTTTACTGAGGTAAAATTTACATTAGAATATGAAATTAAAAAATACAATGCTACAAAAAATAGCATAAATTGTATTATTTTGTTTATTTTTATAGTTTTATACATCTTTATTTTCACCTTTTAAATTATATGTTAGGAGAATTTATATATGCGATATACAAAAGATTTTGTTGATTATGAACTACTTGATATGGCAAATGGAATGAAACTTGAAAAATGGGGTAAGTACAAACTTTTAAGACCAGATCCACAAATTATTTGGGATAAAAAAGAAAATGAAAATCTATGGAAAAACATAGATGCTAAATACTTAAGAAGTAATACTGGTGGAGGACATTGGGAAGTATATAACAAACTACCTGATTCTTGGAAAATAAAATATAAAAATCTTACTTTTAATGTAAAGCCAATGGGATTTAAGCATACAGGACTATTTCCTGAGCAAGCTGTTAATTGGGATTATATAATAGAGAAAATATCAAAAGTAAGTGATAAAAGAGAAGTAAAAGTATTAAATTTATTTGCATATACTGGTGGTGCAACAGTTGCAGCTTTATATGCTGGTGCTAGTGTTTGCCATGTTGATTCTTCTCAGGGAATGGTTAATTGGGCAAAAGAAAATGTTACATCTAGTAACTTAAGAGATAAAAAAGTTAGATTCATTGTAGATGATGTTATTAAATTTGTAAAAAGAGAAATAAAAAGAAAAAATACATATGATGTAATAATAATGGATCCACCATCATACGGTAGAGGAAAAAATGGTGAGGTTTGGAACATAGAAAAAGATTTATATGAACTTTTTAAACTATGTAGTAGTCTTTTATCAAATGATCCTTTATTTATTTTAGTTAATACATATACAGGTGGATTTTCAGGCACTATAGTAAAAACTGCACTAGAAAAAGCAATAAATAAAAAATGTGAAATCACTTTTGATGAGATAGGAATAAAGCAAAAAAATTCTGATTTAGTATTACCTTGTGGAATGACTACAATATGCGAATTTTAGCAGTTTGTTAATGCTAAGAATGTATAAAATTTGACATTGCATATGATTTATGTTATAATAAATACTGTAGCCTAAAAGGAGGGTGCAATTAATTAATATGGAAAATAAAAGTGCACTCAGCACATTAAGATTTATAATTAGAACTGTTATTATTTTAGCACTTGTTTTTTGTGCGGTAATAGTTACTGTTATTAATTTTTATAAGCCAGTTGTAAAAGCGTATATAAATGGAGAATTTATTGGATATTTTTCTAATGAACAACAATTTGATACTGTTTATAATGACTTAGTTGCTGAGAAACAAAATATTGATTCAAAAGTTAAAGTTTATTTAGAAAGTGAACCAACTTTTGAAACTAGTTATGTAAGAGAATCTTTACTTTCTGAACAAAATGTTTATACAAATTTAAGAAGTAAGATTAAAACAGAATACACTATTTATGAAGTTGCAGTAAATGATGAAACAAAAATGGTATTTTCATCAGAAGACGAAGCAAATAAGTATTCTGAAAATTTAAAATCTGAAGTAAAAACATTAAATGTTAATGTTAATGAGAAAAAAGTAGAAGAATTAGATAATATAACTTCAATTGAAAGAGCAGATGCTATTTTAAAAGATATTGTTGATAGAAATAAACCGGTAGAAACACCAAAAGCAACTACCAAAACAATTACTGCTAAAACATACAATTACTCTTATGAATTACCAACTTCTGTTAGTACAACAGCTGCAAATATATCTACAACTGATGGGATATGGCCTACAATTAGTAGAACTATAAACTGTGCATATATGGGATATGCTGGTCATACAGGAATAGATTTAAAAGCTTCTATTGGTACTGATGTTTATGCATATAAAGCAGGTACAGTTGTTTATTCAGGTTGGAGTAATGCTTATGGATATAATGTAAAAATTGATCATGGAAATGGTTTATCTACATTATATGCTCACAATAGTTCATTACTTGTTTCTGTAGGTCAAACTGTTTCAGCAGGTCAACTTATATCTAAATCAGGTAGTACTGGTTGGTCAACAGGACCACACTTACATTTTGAAGTTAGAATTAATGGGGTACCAGTAAACCCATATCCATATATTGCTGGAAAATAATTTGATATATTTGGTTTTTACCATTTATATATATTCACCTATAGCTCAGAAATCACAAACCTCAAGTATTTCTTAGCGTTAGGCAAGTTGTAAAAAAGGAGGATTTTAAAATGACTAAAGAAAGAAAAGCTGAAATTTTAAAAACTTATGCAAGAGGTGAAAATGACACTGGTTCTGCAGAAGTTCAAATTGCTCTTCTAACTGAAAGAATCAATGAATTAACAGCTCATTTAAATGTTCACAAAAAAGATGATCATTCAAGACGTGGACTTTTAATCATGGTTGGTAAAAGAAAAAGATTACTTAGATACTTAGAAGAAAAAGATGTTCAAAGATACAGAGACATCATTCAAAAATTAAATTTAAGAAAATAATTCTTATACTAGATCACTATTTTTATAGTGATCTTTTTTGGTGCCTTTATTGAAATAAATTTTTCTTTGTGGTATAATTAACTGCGGTGATTAGTATGAAATATTCTAAACCTAAGGGTACTAGAGATATTTTTTTAGATGATATGTCTTTATGGCAATATATGGAAGAAAATATCCGTGAAGTTGCAAAAGAATATAATGTAAAAGAAATAAGAACACCAGTTTTTGAATCAACAGAAGTTTTTGCAAGGGGCGTTGGTGATGAAACTGATATAGTAAATAAAGAAATGTATACATTTAAAGATAGAGGAGATAGAAGTATTACTTTAAGACCTGAACTTACTGCTGGTGTTGTAAGAGCATATATTGAAAATGGATTTTCAAGTTTACCATCTCCACTTAAATTTTGGTATGAGGGAAATGTATATAGATATGAAAAAATGCAAAAAGGTAGATATAGAGAGTTTTCACAATTTGGTGTTGAAATATTTGGTAGTGAATCTGTATATGCCGATTTAGAAGCAATTTTGATATCTAGAGCTTTTTATAACAAAATAGGTGTACTAGATAAATTATCACTTGATATAAATTCTATTGGTTGTAAAGAATGTAGGAAAAATTATGTTAATGCTTTAAAGGAATATTTAAAACCAAATTTAGATTCAATGTGTGATACTTGTAAAGTTAGATATGAAAAAAATCCATTAAGAATTATCGATTGTAAAGAGAAAAATTGTAAAGAAATTCTAAAAGGTATGCCACTTATTACTGATTATTTATGTGATGATTGTAAAAATGATTTTGAAATGTTAAAGAATTTATTAGATAGTTTAAACATTGAATATAATGTTGATCCAACTATTGTAAGAGGTCTTGACTATTATAACAAAACAGTTTTTGAATACACATCAAAAGATTTAGGAATAGCTGTTGGCGGTGGTGGTAGATATGATGGACTTGTTGGAATACTGGGAGGAAAATCAACCCCTGCTGTTGGATTTGGAATTGGTGCAGATAGAGTAATTTTACTTTTAAAAGAGTATAATAAAATTAAGCAGTTAAGCAATAATATAGATGTATACTTTACATCTGTTTCAGAAAATTTAAATAATGAAATGATAAGTATTGCAAATGCTATAAGAAATAAAGGTTTAAGTGTTGATTATGATATATGTGGTAAAAGCTTTAAAGCACAAATGAAAAGTGCAGATAAAGAAAATGCTAGATATACTTGTATAATAGCAGATGAAGAATTAAAAGATGGATTTTGTTTAATAAAAGATATGCAAAATGGTAATCAATTAAAAGTTAAATTAGATGCAGATGCTATTTATGAGATTTTAACTAAATAAAGGAGAATGAAAGTATGAATAAATATAGGACTAATAATTGTAATGAACTTGATTTAAAAGACGAAGGTAAAAAAGTTAGACTTGCAGGCTTTGTAAAAACTATTCGTGATTTAGGTGCATTAGTTTTCGTAGATTTAAGAGATCATTATGGAGTTACTCAACTTGTTATAAAAGATCTTGATATGCAAGAAAAATTTAGAAAAGATGTAAATATAGAATCTTCTATAACAGTTCTTGGTATTGTTATAAAAAGAGATGAAGAAAACTATAATGATGCTATTGCTACAGGTAAAATAGAAGTTGAAGTTGAATCTTACCAAGTTGTTGGAAAATGTAAATCAGTTTTACCTTTCCAAGTAGATGAAAGTAGAAAAGTAAGAGAAGATTTAAGATTAGAATATAGATTTTTAGATTTAAGAAATGAAGAAATTCATAAAAAAATTGTTTTTAGATCTAAAGTTCTAAAATTCTTAAGAGATAAAATGGATAGTTTAGGATTTGTTGAAATTCAAACACCAATACTTGCTAATTCATCACCAGAGGGTGCAAGAGATTTCTTAGTTCCTTCAAGATTACATCCAGGTGAATTTTATGCTTTACCACAAGCACCTCAACAATTTAAACAATTACTTATGATATCAGGATTTGATAAATATTATCAAGTTGCACCTTGTTTTAGAGATGAAGACCCAAGAGCTGATAGATCACCAGGTGAATTTTATCAACTTGACTTTGAAATGGCTTTTGCAGAGCAAGAAGATGTATTAAAAGTATTAGAAGACGTTGCATATGATACATTTAATACTTTAGGTAATAAAAAAGTATTAAGCAAAGAATTTGAAAGAATTCCATTTAAAGTTGCAATGGATAAATATGGTTCTGATAAACCAGATTTAAGAAATCCACTTGTTATTGAAGATGTTACAGAAGCTTTTAAAGATTCAGATTTTAAAGTATTTAAAGGAAAGACTGTAAAGGCTATAAAAATTGATTCATCAAATGTTACAAGAAAATTCTTTGATGAAATGGCAGATTATGCAGTATCTGATCTAAAATTACCAGGTCTTGCTTGGGTAAAAATGGGTGAAGATGGAGTTGTTGTAGGACCAATTGCAAAATTTGTTACAGGTGATGTATTAGAATACTTAAAAGAAAAATTAAACTTTAAAGAAAATGAAGGAATATTCTTTACAGCTGGTAAATATTTAGATGCTTGTAAACAAGCAGGAGACGTTAGAATAGAACTTGGAAAAAGACTTGATATACTTCAAAAAGATGTATATAAATTATGCTTTATAGTTGATTTTCCAATGTATGAATTAGATGACGATGGAAAAATTGCATTTAATCATAATCCATTCTCTATGCCAGTTGGAGGAATCGAAGCTTTAAATACTATGAGTCCATTAGATATTGTAGCACACCAATTTGATCTTGTTTGTAATGGATATGAACTTGCATCTGGTGCTGTAAGAAACCATGATATTGATGTTATGGTAAAAGCTTTTGAAATAGCAGGATATACTAGAGATGATGTTGAGTCAAGATTTGGATCATTATTTAATGCATTCCAATACGGAGCTCCACCACATGCAGGAGCTGCTCCTGGTATTGATAGACTTATTATGTTACTTATGGATGAAACTAATATTAGAGAAGTTATTGCATTTCCTAAAAACTCTAAAGCTAGAGATTTACTTATGAATGCACCAGCTCCAGTATTTAAAAATCAATTAGATGATGTTCATATATTATTAAAAAATGAAGATATTAATAAGTAGAAATACTTTTTATTATGGATAGAGTAGATTTATTACTTTATCCATTTTTTTACTGTTTTTACTTGAAAATTCATTAATATTTTTATACAATATTAAGGTAAGGTAATTTTAAACAAAAGAGGAGAAATATGAAAATATCAATTTTAGGCTTAGGTGCTTATGCAATAGCACTAGCAAAAGTTTTTGAAGAAAATGATAATAAAGTATGCATGTGGTCAAAATATAAAGATGAAGTGGATATTGTAAAATTAAAAAGGGAAAATCCAAATCTTTTACCAGGTGTAAAATTATCTAAAAGTACATTTGTTACAAATGATATGGAAGAATGTGTAAAAAATGCTAAAATTATCGTTCTTGCAGTTCCAATGAATGCTGTAAGAGAAGTATCAAGAGAACTTTCAAAATTTTTAGATAATGATCAAGTTATATGTCTTGTATCAAAAGCAATAGAACAAAATACAAATAAATTATTATCAGACGTTGTATATGAAGAAACAAAATCAGATAATATTTGTATGCTTTCTGGACCATCATTTGCAATGGAGCTTGCAAGTAATGAAAAAGTTGGGCTTATTGCTGCTTCTTCTTCAAATGTTGCAAGAATGGCTTTAAAAGTCTGTTTAGAAAATGAACATGTTATTGTTGATGCATCAAAAGATATAATAGGTGTGCAACTTTGTGCAATTTGTAAAAATATATATGGAATAATGCTTGGAATTATGTATGGCATGAAATTTTCAAAGTCTACTATTGCATCAAATTTTGCAAAAGTTACTAATGACTTAAGAATTATTTTAGAAGTACTTGGAGGAAAAGAATATACAATTTTTACGTATGCTGGAATAGGAGATTTATTACTTACTTGCATGAACGAAGAAAGTAGAAATTTTAAATTTGGATATGAACTTGGAAGTGGAAAAACATTAAATGAAGTTTTAGAATTAAATAAAGGCAAAACAGTAGAAGGAATTTATTCTGTAGAAGCTATATATAATCTATTAAACTTAAGAGAAGTAAATATAAAATCTATTGATATAATGTATGATATTTTAGTAAGAGGTATGGATGCAAAAAATGTTGAAAAATATATGTAGGAGATGTTGTAATGGAGAAAAATGAACTATTAGCTAAAATAAAAGAAGAAGCTTTATTAAATCATGTACCAATTTTACAAGATGTTTCTTTAAATTTTATTGAAACTATACTTGATATAAAAAGACCAAATAGAATACTTGAAGTAGGTACTGCTGTTGGGTATTCAGCAAGCTGTTTTTCAAAGTATTTAAGTGGTGAAAATCCTAAAATTGTTTCTATAGAAATAAAAAAAGAAATGTATGATATTGCTACTAAAAATATTAAAGATTTAGGCTTAGATGATAAAATAGAAATCATAAATGCAGATGCAACAACATATTTAAAAGAGATGAATGATAATTTTGATGTTATATTCATTGACGCTGCAAAAGGTCAATATTTAGTGTATTTAAATGAAGCTATTCGTATGGCTAATGATAATGCAGTTATAATAGCAGACAATGTATACTTTAAAGGTAGAGTATTATCTGGATATAATGAGCACAGACATAGAACAGCAACAAATCGTTTAAGAGAATATCTAAGAATTATTGATGAAGATGAAAGGTTACATTCAACTGTATTAAATATAGGTGATGGAGTTGCAGTTTCTGTTGTACATAAAAAATAAAATAAGAAAAATATATAATAAATATAAAATAAATATATAAATATACTAAAATAAAAGAAGAATATGATTAATTTTCATATTCTTCTTTTGACTTTTTAGAAACGGTTGGAAGATTGCTATAATGCATTTTAAAAATGTAGTAAGGATCTTCTTTTATTATAATCTTTGTATTTATTGTTTCTTTATCATCTTTTAAAAATGATTCTAAAATGTAAAAGTCGTTATCAAGTAATACAATAGATATTGTTTTATCATCTAAATTTGTCACATAAATATCAGAAGCATTTACATTTGCAAATTTAGGAAATTTTGTTTTTATTGATGTAAATATTTTTTCGTATAAATATATATCTTTTATAATACTTTGTTTATTTAAAATAGAAGCTAAAGATTCTATTTTAAATACTGTAACATTATCATTTATACTTTTAGTAGAAAATTCCAAATTGTATATTAAAGCAAGATTCATAAATGTATTATCAACAGAAAGACAAGTTAAAACTTTTTGGGTATTATCAAATGGATAAGATAAAATATTAAATTTTAAGTCTTTAAGGACATTTGAAAATTTACTACTTGATAAAATGTAATTAATTAAACTATATCTTATCTTTTCTATAATTTGTGGAGTAGTAGTATCACTTTTTTCAATTATATTTTCCATTATTTTCTCGTGAATAGTAAGATTTAATGATTCGTTATCTACAATTGAAATTTTTTGTAATGTTTTTAATTTCATTACAAATTCAATATCTGAATACTTCTTTGGAGTACTAAGTAAGTAATTTATAAAAGTAAGTTGAAGAGATTTTAAATCTTCTATTATTTCGCTTTCAAGTGAAAATATAGTTTCTGATAAGCAAGATTCAATATTTATATCTAAATTATCACTATTTTCATCATTATCAAAATTTTTATTAAGAGGAATTAAAGCATTCCTTATTGCTAAATTTATCTTTTCTTTTTCTTTTTCTAATAATTTTATATCAGAATTTAAAACTTTAATTTTTATTTTTTTATAGTTATCATTTAATGCTTTGTTTAAATAAGATAATTTATTATAATTAGCATATTTTTTACTTATTATATCTAAATGATTTAATACTGTTATTTTATAATCATCACCAATTTTATTAAAAAATTTTTTTAGATATTTTGCAGGATTTAAAAATAAGTTAGAATATAACTTTTCTGCATTTAAGTCAAAAATATAACAAATTTGATTTAATAGTTTTGTTTCTAAAAAGTAAATGTCATTGTCAGCGACAATTTTTCTTCCTAAGAAATCATTTTCGTAAGTTCTATATGTAGGCATAATACTTAGTGTAGTTGGTTCTGTATATAAAAGACGACAAATTAAGTTAGAACAAATAGCTCTATTTAAGCCATAATATTTATATTCAATTTTGTAACTTGTTTTTGATAGATTATTTATTGAATAACCAACATAATTAGTATTATTAGTTGAAATTTTTGTAGTAAGAGCATAAATAACTCTAAGGTAAACAGATTCTATATTTTTAATATCTTTTATATACAATTCTTTTTTTACAGCATCATAATATCCACTTTTATAGTCAATTCTTTTTTGGTCTGCAAAAATTATTGTGTCAATATTTAAAAATAGTTTCTTTTCTAATTTCTTTTTTTGTCTTTTAGAAATATATCCAAATTCTATTAATTTATCTAGTAAATCATTTACAATTTCAAAGAATTTACTAGGTGCTTTTGTTTTTTCTTTTAATTTTTGTATGTAGTTTGTCAAAACAATTACCTCCAAAACATTATTTTAATTTTACAATAAAAAACAGAAATATACAAGGTTATATAAAATAAAATAGTATAATTAAATTGCTTGAAATTAATCTTTATTTATAGTAATATATATGTATGATTTTATTGGAGGATTTTATATGAAAAAAGGTGTAACTTTATCTGTCGTTGTTATTGCTATTGTTATAATGCTTATACTTATAACATCAGCATCTGTAGTAGGTTCTAACGCTATTGCTACAGCTAATTTTGAAGAATATATTAATCAAGTTTCAAGAGTTTCTGATATGGTAAATGAGTATTATGTTACAAATGGTACTTTACCTACAAATTTTGAAGTAATAGTACCATCTAGCTTAAGTCAAGAATTTAAATCTGCACTTGCAGATAGAAATGATTTATCAGATGTATTATATGTAGTGAATGTATCATTACTTAATGATTCTTCTATAACCAAGGGAAGAGGAGATATTAACAACCAAGATGTTTTTTTAGTTGCTAGTAATTCTCAAAATGTTTATTATATGAAAGGATATAAATATAAATCAAAAGTAATGTATACAAAATAATATGGAGCAAAAAATGGAAGAATATATAAAAAGTATAAATATAGGAAATGTAGAAGTAAAAAATAATGTTTATCTTGCACCAATGGCTGGTGTTTGTGATATTCCTTTTAGAAAGATTTGTAGAAAGTTTAATCCAGGTCTTACATATACAGAGATGGCAAGTAGTAAAGCCATGGAATTTGATAGTAAAAAGACTGAAAGATTATTACAAATATCAGAAGATGAAAGACCTTCAATTGTACAAATTTTTGGTAGTAATAAAGATATAATTGCAAATACAATAGAAAAATTATGTTTGGATGATACAATTGACATTATTGATATTAATATGGGATGTCCTGCTCCAAAGCTTGTAAAAAATGGTGATGGTGCAGGTTTACTTCTTGATTTAAAAAATGTAGAGCAAATTGTAAAAAAAGCAGTAGAGGTATCTTCTAAACCTATAACTGTAAAAACAAGAAAAGGCTTTGATAAAGATCATATTACAGCTGTTGATGTTGCAAAGATTTGTGACGAAAATGGTGTATCTCAAATTGTTGTACATGGAAGAACAAGAGAAGAATACTATTTAGGTAAAGCTGATCTTGAAATTATAAAAGAAGTAAAAAATGCAGTATCAATTCCAGTTATAGGAAATGGTGATATTGTTGATGTAAATAGTGCTATGCATATGTTTGAATATACAGGGTGTGATGGTATTATGATCGGAAGAGGAGCGCAAGGCAATCCTTGGATTTTTAAATCTATTTTAGAGGGAAAAGATTATAAGCCAAACATTGATGAACTAGAACAAGTCATAATGGAGCATATTAAGTATCAACTTGAGTTTGAAGATGAAAAACAAGCAAACTTAAAACTTAGAAAGCATCTTGCGTGGTATATAAAAGGCTTAGATGGAAGTGCTAAGATAAGAAATGAAATTAATAGATGTGAAAATATTAATGAAGTAAAAAAAGTATTAGATGAATATTTTAATTTCTTAAGAAAACAGTAATGTATAAAGTAGAGAAAAATTATGATTGATAAAGAAAAAAAGGCTAATATTTTAAAAAGATTTGATAAAAAACAAGAAAAAATTTTTGTATCCAATATTTTAGATAAGGCTTTTAGATTTGAAAAAGTTAATAAAATAGAGTATACAGATTTTTTAAATTTAAATGAAGTAAAAGTAATAGATGAAATACTAAAAAATTTAAATGTTTTTCATATTGTATTTAAAGTAAATGAAAATGCAGGAAAATCAAATATATTCTTTATTCCAGATTATATTTTTGATAGTACTTATGTTATAGAAGAACACATAAAAGCTTTAAAAGTTATTCCTAAAGATATGACTAAACTTTTACATAAGGATTTTATGGGTGCAATATATAATCTAGGAATAAAAAATGAAAAAATAGGTGATATTTTCTTAACCAATGATTGTGCTTACTTTTTTGTTATGAATGATATAGAAGAATATATTTTAAACAATTTATTTAAAGTTAAAAATCAAGAAGTAAAAGTAGAGAAAATAGATCTTTTTGGAGAAGAAGTAAAAAATATATCACTTAATTTAGTAAGAATGGAATATGTTTGTGCTAGTTTTAGAGTTGATAGTATTTTATCAACTGTTTATAATTTAAGTAGGGAAGAAACTAAAACAAAGATAATATCTGGTGATTTGTTTATAAATGATAAAAATATTATAGTACCGGATACTAAGTTAAATGATGATGATATAGTTAGTTTTAAACACTTTGGAAAATTTAAGTTTTCTAAGAAATTATATGATACTAAAAGTGGTAAAATTAGAATTGAAATTTTTAAATATGCATAAAAAATACAAGCGTAATGCTTGTATTTTTTAGTTTTTAAGTGTCATCTGATACGTTATCATTATCATCTAGTAATAACATATTTGATGAATCAATTGAATAAAAATCAGATTCATTTTCTACAGGTAAAGCTTCAACTTTCTTTAATTTTTTCTCTATAGTTCTAGTTTTTTTAGAAGCAAGTTCCATAGTGTTAGAAATCTCAGCAAGTTTTTTATTTGTTTTATCAAGTATATCTCCAAATTTTGAAAATTCACTTTTTACCATACCAAGTAATTGCCAAACTTCACTTGTTCTTTTTTCTATAGCAAGTGTTCTAAAGCCCATTTGTAAACTATTAAGTAATGCTACAAATGTTGTAGGGCCTGATACTACAATTCTATATTTTTGTGATATAAATTCACAAAGTCCTGTATTTTTTAGCACTTCACAATATAAACTTTCAGTAGGTAAAAACATAATTCCAAAGTCTGTTGTATATGGAGATTCAATATATTTTTCTGATATATCCTTAGCAAATGATTTTATAGATATTTCTAATTTTTTTCTACATTCTTGTATTTTTTCAACATTTGCTTCATCTTCAGCATCAACAAGTCTAGAATAATCTTCAATTGGAAATTTAGAATCAACAGGTAACCATACAAATTCGTTATCATTTTTGCCAGGTAATTTAATTGCAAATTCAACTAAATCATTAGATTTTGGCTTTGTTTTAACATTACATGCATATTGATCGTTAGTTAAATATTGTTCTAGAATATTACTTAATTGAATTTCTCCCCAATATCCTCTAGATTTTACATTTGTAAATACTTTCTTTAAATCTCCAACTCCTTGTGCAAGAGATTGCATTTCGCCAAGACCTTTGTATACAGATTCAAGTCTATCGTTTACAATTTTAAATGATTCACCAAGTCTTTGTTCTAATGTACCTTGTAATTTTTCATCAACAGTAACTCTCATTTTTTCTATTTTTTCGTTATTATCTTTTTGCATTGATGTAAGTTTATCTTCTACTGTTTTTCTAACATTTTCAAGTTTATCATCCATAGTTTTTCTCATATTATCAAGTTTTGTTTCATTAAGATTGGAGATACTAGAAAGTTGGATTTGTTGCAATTTAGAACTTTGAGTAATTTGATTATTCAAGTTTTTTGATATTTCCTCACGAGTTTGAGAAAACATAGCAGAAATTTCTTGTTTCATTTGACTTAATTCTAAACTAAAATTTTGATTTGTTGATTTAGATTTAATTTTTAATAACAAAAATATAGTTAATAGCAAAAGTAAAATAATTGTAATACATAAAATAATTTCAATATTCATATTCAAACCTCACCAGAAAAAATTATATCAAATGAACTAATGTTTGTCAATTGAACTTGGGTTAAATTTTATTATATAATTACAAAAAATAAAAGCATTAATAATATTTTTTGTTGAAAAAAGACTTTTTTTATGATAGACTATCAATAAATTGAGGTGTGATTATGGAAGAATTAATTGAATGCATATGCGATTATATAAGAAAACCATATACTGATTATGCAGTTATGTTAAATGGAGAATGGGGTAGTGGAAAAACTTATTTTTGGAATAACAAATTAAGAAGTAGATTAGAAGCTATAAAAAACTCTGCTGGTAAAAATTATAAAACTATATATATGTCACTTTATGGTATAAATAGTTTAGAAGAAATAAGTAAAAAAATATTTATTGAAACAAATCCAACTATAAATAAAACATTAAAGAAAATAGCTGATACTAGAGAAGGAAATATTATACCAGAATATGTAAAAACTGGTCTTGATATGGCAAATCTTTTTGGTACAACTTCTTTTAGTTCAGATAAAGTAGATTTTTCTAAAGTATTTTCAATTGATGATAAAATTTTATGTTTTGATGATCTTGAAAGAGCAAATGTAGATGTTATTGATATTTTAGGTTATATTAATAATTTTGTTGAACATGACGGAATAAAAACAATTCTTATTTGTAACGAAAAAGAACTTGCAACTAAATTTAAAAATTCAAATCATGAAATAAAATCTTTAATTGCAACATATATCCTTGATAAAGAAGGATACATAGCTCCAAAAAAGAAAAAAGCATTACTTGCAGCTGATGGTGAAGATCCAGAAAAACCACTTGCAAATATGATAGAAGATAAAATATCTGATATATTTGATAAAGCAAATGCTTATGAAAGAATAAAAGAAAAATTAATTGGTGAAACTTTTGAATATGTTCCTGAGTATTCATACATATTAAGTGGTATGATAATGAAATATTCATATAACGAGAATTTATCTGATTTTTATAAAAGAAATACATCATTAATTATAAGTGCATTTAAAAAATCACATACTAGAAATTTAAGAATATTAAAGCATGCTCTTGGTGATTTTGAAAAAATATATAATGAAATAAGAAATAATTATCCTGATGTTGATCAAAGTATCTTAAAGACTATTTTGACATTTACTATTGCCGTTTCTTTTGAAATAAAAGCAGGTAACATCAGTAAAGAAAAATTAAAGTCAATTAATAATAATGATGAATATAATTCAGTTATATTTACATCAAAAATTTTAAATGATAAAAACCAGTTTTATTTAAGAGATTTTGATAATAGATATTTCTTAAATAATTATTCTAAATATAAATTTTTCAAATTTGTTGAAGTATATATTAGAACTAGATTTTTTGATGAAAAATTATTTAAAGAAAATATGGATGAAGCTATATCAGCTCTTGCTGATAATAACGAGTCTAATAAACAAGTACCTACAAAGTATACAACTTTACTTAGTGGTGAATATTGGAAACTTTCTGATTTTGAATTTGATCTTCTTTGGAAACAGGTGTTAGATGAAGTAAAAAATGGTAAAATTAATTTTGAAGAATATTTAAATTTATTTGTAGTGTTTAAATATTTAATATCTATAAATCTTATTAATTATTCTATTTCAGAATTAAAACAAAACTTTACTTTAGGTATGCAAATATCAGCTGCTGATAATTTAGAAAGTATTGATACAAAAAATGATTCAAAAAATAAATTTGATACTACAGATCCTGATATAGAAGAAATGCAAGAAATCTACTTAGGTATAAAACAAAGTGCTATAGAAGAACTTGCAACAAATAAAGCTTCAGACTTATTTAAAAATTTACCTAATAATGTACCAGAATTTTATAAATTAATTATAAATGAGTATAAAGACATTCCAGTCTTTTCTAAATATGACATGGAGGATTTATATGAAAAGTTAGTCCTTACTCCCAATTATGATGTTTATAATTTTATAAATATGATACAAGTAAGATATACGGATTCTAAAAAATTATTAAGATCTGATTCTAAAAATTTGAAAAAGTTATCTGAGATAATAAAAAAATCAAAACCAGCAAAAGAAAAGACAATAAAATACGCATTGCTTGAAAATTTAGCTGCAGAAATTGATAAATTAATGCCAGCAACAAAATCTAAAAAGGAAGCATAAAATTTAAAGATAATATTGTTAAAAAGGCAATATTATCTTTTTATTTACAAAAATTTTAATTTATGATATAAATATGATATTGATTGATTTTAATCTAATTATAATTATGAGGAGGTGTTTTATGTTTACAAAAACTTGATTCTATGCTATAATTATAGTGTAGTTGAATTTTAATCCAGTTATAATTAATAAGGAGGATAATAAGTATGATAGTTATTACAAATGGAAATGATAACCCAAATGAAAGACAGGGAGCTAGTGGAGAGAATTTCTATGAGATGTTAGATAAGATTGATTCCCTTGGTTCTTTAAAGGAAGTTGTTGAAAGTCAGGATTGGATAAAGGCAATTATTGCATATAATGGCGATCGTCACTTTTTCCATGCTTTTATTTGCAGGATTAACAAAGCTTTAAAGGATAATTCTTTAGATCCTAGTAGTCTTAAGTGGTTTAGATCTGGTCTTGTTTCAGAGTGGATTATTAATATTGATGATACAGTTTCAAAGTATGGAAAAAGATCTTCTTATCCGGCTGAAACTTTAGATAAGCTTAATTACCTTGCTTGTTTGCAGGATGCTAAATCTTTTGTTGCTTGCTTTTCACATGATGATATTAAAGAGGCGTTAAACTCTAGTAACTCAGGCAATGAACTTACATTTTGGAGGACTAATACAGAAATTCCTTTAAATGGCAGAGTATCTCTTGCGTATGAGTGGTTAGATGCAGGATATACTAAAGCTGCAAAAAAGCTTCTACAGGCTATAGCAAGAATTTAAGACTAAAAGGGGTACGCTTATGAAGGATCTTAGTTATTTAAGTGGAACTTGTATATCTAAGGAAAAGGTAGCTAAAATTTGCATATATTATGCAAAAAGTGAAGCAACAATGGGAGAGGTTGCTGATGAACTTGAGGTAGGAAGAAATACAGTATTAAATTCCATTTTAAGATGCTTATACTATGAACTTGTACCTAAAAAGTACATAGATATAGCAATAGCAAAAGAAATGAAAAATGTAAGAGGTCTTTCCAGGAAAAGTTCAATTGATGAAAAAGCAACTACTTTAGAAAATCTAAGAGATGAGAAGAAAGCTTTGATTAAAAAAAGAAAAGATTGTCTGTTAATAAGAGAAAAATTAGGCAGTACTACTTTGTATAAAGATAAGATTTCTTCGATTGAAGAATCCCTAGAAAATATCGAAAAAAAAGCTATAAGTCTTATGCGTTAGAGTTTATTTATGATTTTTTAAAAAATTCAAATAATATTTTTAAAATTAAGGTTGGGAGAGTGAAATATTCTTCCAATCTTTTTTGTTTACATAAGCTTTTATTTATGATATAATTACAGCGCAATCAAATTGTAATCTGGTTATAATTAATAAGGAGGATTTTTTATGGTAATTACAAATGGAAGTAAGCATCCAAATGAAAAGCAAGGAAATGACAATGAAGACTTTTTTGAAATGGCAAAAAAACTAAATTTAATTGCTACATTAAAAGAATTAGTTGAATCTGAAGAGTTCATAAAATCTATTATTGCATATAATGGTGATAGACATTTTTTTTATGTTTTTATTTGTCTTATAAATGAAGCATTAAATGATAAGTCGTTAAAGGGTGATAGTCTTAAGTGGTTTAGAAATGGAATGGTAGCACAGTGGATTATTGATATTGATAAAACGGTATCAGAATATGGAAATAGAGCTTCTTATCCTGCTGAAATTTTAGATAAACTAAACTATTTAGCTTCCTTAAATGATGCAAAATCTTTCGTTTCTTGCTTTTCTCATCATGATATTATAGAGGTTTTAGACTCAGACTCTAAGAATATTGAACTTACATATTGGACGAGAAATTTAGATATTCCATTAAAAGGAAGAGTAAATCTTGCGTACAAGTGCATAGATGATGGGAAAATTGAAGCAGGTAAAAAAATCTTACTACCTGCAACAGATGAACTTGCTTACTGTTAATTTTCTAAAAAATTATAAAAAAAAACAAAGGTAATTTAATATTTTATCTTTGTTTTTTTGTGTATAAAAAGTAAACATAGAGAAAATACTATAGTTAAAGGAGATTGGCAAATGACAAATTTAGGAATAATTAGAAGAATAGATGATTTGGGAAGAATAGTTATACCAAAAGAATTAAGGAAAAAGTTAAAAATAAACGAGGGCGATGAAGTTCAAATTTATACACAAGATAATGAAGTAATTTTAAAAAAACATGTTCCTTTAAACGTAAACAAAGAATTAATAAATAGTATAACAAAATCTTTTGAAAAGGTAGTAGAGGCTGATTTTTTTATTTGTAATAAAGAAAAAATAATTAGTGTTAGTAATAAAAGAAAAAATAAAATTAATGACTTAGAAATTTCAAAAGATTTATTTGAATTATTAGATGAAAGAAAAATAACTTTAATTGATAGTAATAAAAAAAGTATAAATCTATTAGAAAAAAATACATTTATGCCAAAGGAAGAATATATAGTGCCGATAATATCAAATACTGATTTAATAGGTGGGATTGTTTTATTTTTGGATGAGTATGGACATATAACTGATATGGATAAAAATATAATATGTCAAATAGCAACGCTTTTAAGTGAGTATATTTAACTTTTTTATTTGACCTTTAGATGTTTATGTGTTATAATTAATTAGGTAACTAATTTTGTAACTTTATAATAATTTAGGAGGTAGACAACATGCAAAAAGGATTAATAAGGCAGAATTTTGAATATCAGAATTTTGCAAAGTTACTTGATGATGTGTTTAACAAAAATTTTTTTTATCCTTATTATTGCTATAAAAGAAATAATCATGAGGAAAAGAAGATGCAGGATCTTTTCTTACGGTTAGAAGAAATAATTAGCGAAGCTATGAAAGATTTCTCTGATATAAGGAAGAATATTGTTTATTGTAGATATGCAATAAATGGGGTAAAGAAAGTAAAGACAACTCAGCTTGCAGATAAATATTATAACTCCGATTATTCAAAATACGTGTATGAAATGAATCAGGTTATAAGTTTACTTGCAGGTAATGAAAAGATCATTAAAGTAAAGCAGATGTTCTTTACAAGGCAGGGGAGAATTAATAAAGAAGACTTTAAGGGTATCTTTTCTGATGAGTTTCTTAATTTGTATGTTGAGTTCTTTGGATCAAAGAAGCCAAACGATAATACAGATTATTTACTTTCAGAGTTCTTCGATGCTTACATTGAAACTTATAAGGTAAAGGAAAATGTTAAGAATTTAAATTCTAAGCATTAAGCAGGTAAAATATAGGGTGAATAATTTATTCACTCTATATTTTTTATATCTTGAAAAATTTTTTTGTTTAATATAAAATATTAACGTAAAGGTGATGATATATGAAAATAAGTTTTTTTGGAGCTGCTAGAATGGTAACAGGTTCTTGTTATAAAATAGAAGCAGCAGGTAAGAAATTTTTGGTTGATTGTGGACTTTTCCAAGGAAGTCTTACAGATGAAATGCTAAATTATGATGATTTTCCATTTAGTGTTTCAGACATTGATTTTATGATTTTAACACATGCACATATTGATCATGCTGGTAGAATTCCAAAGTTATATAAAGCTGGATTTACAGGCACTGTATATGCAAGTACTGCAACACTTGATCTTAGTGCAATTATGCTTCCAGATAGTGGACACATTCAAGAAAAAGAAATTGAATGGGTAAATAAAAAAAGAAAAAGGGCTGGTAAAAAGGAAAATAACCCAATTTATACAGCACAAGATGCAATAGATTGTTTAGAAATATTTAAAGGTGTTGAATATAACGATGATATTGTAATTAATGATAATTTGTTTTTCTGTTTAAAAGATGCAGGACATATGCTTGGCTCTGCTATTGTTGAACTTTATATAACAGAAGATGGCAAGCAAAGAAAAATTGTATTTTCAGGTGATCTTGGTAATGAAAATATGCCAATTATAAATGATCCTACATATATTGATGAAGCAGATACTGTTATTATGGAATCTACTTATGGTGATAGATTACATGGTAGTATGGAAGACCAATCAGGAAAATTAGTTGATATTATATTAGAAACAATCGATCGTGGTGGTAATGTTATAATTCCATCATTTGCTGTTGGTAGAACTCAAGAGATATTATATGAAATAAACAAATATGCTGATGAAAAATTATATAAAGAAAGACTTTCAAAAATTCCAGTATATGTTGATAGTCCACTTGCTGTTAATGCTACAAAAGTATTTAAGCAAAATCCACAATATTATGATGAAGATGCATTAAATTATCTATTAAAAGGAGATAATCCATTAGAATTTCCAAATTTGCATTTTGTTGAATCTTCTGATGAATCAAAAGCTTTAAATGAAGATATGACACCAAAGGTTATAATTTCTGCTAGTGGAATGTGTGAAGTTGGTAGAATAAAACATCATTTAAAACATAATTTATATAGACCAGAATCAACCATTTTATTTGTTGGTTACCAAGCACAAGGAACTTTAGGTAGAAAATTACTTGATGGAGAAAAGCTTGTTAAATTATTTGGCGACGAAATAGCTGTAAAAGCAGATATAAAATATTTAGATGCGTTCTCAGGTCATGCTGATAAAAATGGTCTTTTAAAATGGGTATCAAACTTTAAAAAGAAACCGGAAAATATATTCATAGTACATGGTGAATATTCTGCTCAAATAGCTTTAAAAGAGGCTATCGAAAAAGAATTTAATATACCGTGTCAGATACCAGAATATGCTCAAACATATTCTATTGATGGTAATTTACTTGACTTTGTTAAAACAGAATATAAATCTACTAGATTTGATATACTTGAAATGTTGTCTTTCTTAAAACAAGATGTTGATGATATGACAAATGTTGTAAAAGCAGATTTAAAAAATAATCGTGATAATGATAATTTAGATTCTGTATTACAAAAATTACAAGAGGTAAAAGAAGCTATATTAAATGCTAAAAAGAATCAATAAAAAATTTTAAAAAGAATAAGTTATTACAAATAAATTTTAATTTATTTTGTAGTGACTTATTTTTATTATCTTAAAATTGTAATAAAAATAAAATATAAATTTTAAGAATTGAGTTTTACAATTTTTATTATGTCGAATTTTGTAATAAAAAAAGTTAATAATACAATATATTGACAAATAAATTTTAAAAAGCACAATTTGTTGTATGCTACATAATACTGTTTCTTGCAAAAAAAAATTGTTGACTTTATATTTTTGTGGTGCTATAATCATTTTCGAACACAAGATATTGTGCTTTATACTATTAGTTTATACAAGGGGTGGAATTGTTATGATTACTAAAATCATTAAAAGAGATGGTAGAGTAGTACCTTTTAACACAGAAAAAATAGCAAAAGCTATTTATCAAGCAGCAGTTTCAGTAGGTGGCAAAGATTATTATGAAGCTGAAAAACTTGCTTCTAAAGTTTATGTAAATTTAGAAAAAAGTTGCCAAGATGAATGTCCATCAGTTGAACAAGTTCAAGATGAAGTTGAACGTACTTTAATTGAAGAAGGACATGCTGCAACAGCTAAAGCTTATATTTTATATAGAGCAGAAAGAACACAAAAAAGAGATATGAATTCTGATATCATGAAGACATATGAACAATTAACTTTCTCTGATGCAAAAGATAGTAATGTAAAAAGAGAAAATGCTAATGTAAATGCAGATACTGCTATGGGAACAATGCTTAAATATGGATCTGAGGGTGCAAAGAAATTTTATCAAATGTTTGTACTAAAAAAAGAACATGCAGATGCTCATAAAAATGGAGATATTCATATTCATGATTTAGACTTTTTAACTTTAACAACAACTTGTTGTCAAATCGATCTAATTAAATTATTTAAAGATGGTTTTTCAACTGGTGAGGGTCATTTAAGAGAACCTCAAAGTATAGCTTCATATGCAGCACTTGCAGCAATTGCTATTCAATCAAACCAAAATGATCAACATGGAGGTCAATCAATTCCAAATTTTGAATATGCTATGGCAATAGGCGTTAGAAAATCTTATAAAAAGCTATATGAAAGAAATTTACAAAAAGCAATTGAACTTTTAACTGATGCTGATAACAACGATGAAATTTCAAAATCTATTTTAAATAAAATAGCAGCTAAAGAAGATTTAGTTGAATCATTAGAAAAAACAATTGAGTTTTTAAAAGATGCTAAATATTCAAAAGAAGTTACAAAACAAACTATAGCAAAATTAAAAGAACAAAAAGATATGATACCATCATTAGAAGAAACAATTTCTTTATTAAGTGAACTTGAATCTTCAGATGATATTGCAAAATCTATAATTAATAAAATATACAAAGAAAAAAATATTTTACCAACATTAAAAGATACTAGTGGATATTTAAAACTTGAAAATGAAGAATTAACTAAAAAATTTGGTAAAGAAATTGCAGATAAAATTCAAAAATTTACTGTAAAATATACTGAAAAAGAAATAAAAAGAGATACTTATCAAGCAATGGAAGGATTTATTCATAATTTAAATACAATGCATTCAAGAGCTGGAGCTCAAGTACCATTTTCATCTATTAACTATGGTCTTGATACAACTCCTGAGGGTAGACTAGTTATGGAACAATTACTTTTAGCTACTGAAGCTGGTCTTGGACATGGTGAAACTCCAATATTCCCAATTCAAATTTTAAAAATTAAAGATGGAATTAACTATAATGAGGGAGAACCAAACTACGATATATTTAAACTTGCTTGTAGAGTTTCTGCAAAAAGATTATTCCCTAACTTCTCATTTATAGATGCACCATTTAATTTACAATACTACAAACCAGGAGATTATAACACAGAAATTGCATATATGGGTTGTAGAACAAGAGTTATGGGTAATGTTTATGATCCTACAAAAGAAGTTACTTGTGGAAGAGGAAACTTAAGCTTTACATCAGTTAACTTACCAAGACTTGCTATACTTGCAAATAAAGATATTGATAAATTCTTTGAAATGTTATCTGATAAAGTTGATTTAGTAATTGATCAATTACTTGATAGATTACGTATTCAATCTAAGAAAAAAGTTAAAAATTATCCATTCTTAATGGGACAACATGTATGGCTTGATTCAGAAAAATTAGGCTATGAAGATGAAGTTGGAGAAGTATTAAAACATGGTACTTTAACTTTAGGATTTATAGGTCTTGCAGAATGTTTAATTGCACTTATTGGTAAACATCATGGTGAAAGTGAAGAAGCACAAAAATTAGGATTAAGAATTGTTGGATACATGAGAGATAGAATGGATCAAGCATCTGCAAAAACAGGACTTAATTTTTCGTTAATTGCTACACCTGCAGAAGGTTTATCTGGTAGATTTGTAAAAATGGATAAAAAGAGATTTGGTATTATACCAGGTGTTACAGATAAAGATTATTATACTAACTCATTCCATGTACCAGTATATTACAAAATAAGTGCATTTGAAAAAATAAGACTTGAAGCACCATATCATAATTTAACAAATGGTGGTCATATTAGTTATGTTGAACTTGATGGGGATCCTACTAAAAACTTAGAAGCATTTGAACAAGTTGTAAGATGCATGAAAGAAAGTGGAATAGGCTATGGTGCAATTAACCATCCTGTTGATAGAGATCCAATTTGTGGTTATACTGGTGTTATTGAAGATGTATGTCCAAATTGTGGAAGAAAAGAACATGATTCTAACAATGTTGGTTTTGAAAGAATAAGAAGAATAACTGGATATTTAGTTGGAACTGTAGATAGATTTAATGACGGAAAAAGAGCAGAAGTAAATGATAGAGTAAAACATACTACAAATTAGTAAGATCTATCTATTATATATTTTTGAGGTGATAATTATGAGAGTTGATGTAAAAGGTGGAACTTTAGAAAATAAAGAAATTGAGGCATATAAAGAGTATTTAGAAAAAAAATTCCCAGATAAAAGAATTGATACATTAAGCTTAGAAGTAGACGGAGATTTTGTTAATATGAATTATACTTTTGAATCTGTGCCATTTGAAAGAATAAGAAGAATAACTGGATACTTAGTTGGAACCGTAGATAGATTTAACGATGGAAAAAGAGCAGAGGTAAATGATAGGGTAAAACATTCAGTTTAAGAAGGGTTTAGACTATGGAAAATGAAATGTTAAGAGTCGCAGGCTTTGTAAAAGAGTCAACTGTTGATGGCCCTGGCTTTAGATATGTTATTTTTACTCAAGGTTGTCCACATCATTGTAAAGGATGTCATAATCCAGGTACACATGATTTTAATGGAGGAACTTTGGTAAATATAAATGAAATAGCAATGGATATAAATAAAAATCCACTACTTAAAGGTGTAACTTTAAGTGGTGGGGATCCATTTATACAAGCAAAGGTATTAAGTAATTTACTAAAAAAAATTGATAAAAGATTATCAGTTATAACATACACTGGATTTGAATATGAATATTTAATAAAAAATGCAAGTGATAAGAATGGTTATTTAGATCTTTTAGAAATGACAGATGTTTTAATAGATTCAAAATTTGAAGAATCATTGAAAACAGACGAGCTTCCATATAGAGGAAGTTCAAATCAAAGAGCAATAGATGTTAAAAAAAGTTTAGAAAGTAATACTATTTGTTTGTATAATTTTTAAAAGAGGTGTGTTATGAATTGTATAAAATGTGGCTGTGAAGATAGTAAAGTTATAGATTCAAGATCTATTGAAGAGGGAAATTCAATTAGAAGAAGAAGAGAATGCCTAAATTGTAAATATAGGTTTACTACTTACGAAAAAATAGAGTATACACCAATAATTGTTATAAAGAAAAATGGCGAAAGACAAAAATTTGATAGAGATAAAGTTAAAAATGGAATGCTTAGAGCTTGTGAAAAAAGACCTGTAAGCATTGGAACTTTAGAAAAAGCCGTAGACGAAATAGAAATGGAAATTAACAATTCTTTAGAAAGAGAAATTGATGCTACTAAAATAGGAGATTTAGTTATAGAAAAATTAAAAAATATTGATGAAATTGCTTATGTAAGGTTTGCATCAGTTTATAGACAATTTAAAGATATTGGAGAATTTAAAGAGGAATTAAATAAATTATTGTAATTATATAAAAGAGTGCATTTTTATGATGTGCTCTTTTACTATTTTTATTACAAATAAATTTTAGTTCTTTGATTGAATTTATATAAAAAAATTGGTATAATATTTTTTAGTTAATATGAAAGGATTTTTATGTATAAACAAGAAAATATAAGAAATTTTAGTATAATAGCACATATAGATCATGGTAAATCAACATTATCTGATAGATTAATACAATTAACAGGTAGTTATGATGAAAGAAAAATGCATGAACAATTGCTTGATAATATGGATATAGAAAGAGAAAGAGGTATAACAATAAAATCTCAATCTGTTAGAATGAAATATCATGCAAAAGATGGTGAAGATTATATTTTAAATTTAATTGATACACCAGGCCATGTTGATTTTAATTATGAGGTATCAAGATCTCTTGCAGCATGTGAGGGAGCTGTTTTAGTCGTTGATGCAGCTCAAGGAGTTGAAGCACAAACTTTAGCAAATGTATATTTAGCATTAGATAATGATCTTGAAATTTTACCTGTTATTAATAAAATTGATTTACCTGGAGCAAGACCAGATGAAGTAAAAAAAGAAATTGAAGATATAATTGGTCTTGATGCAAGTAATGCACCATGTATTTCTGCTAAAACAGGACTAAACGTAGAAGAGGTTTTAGAACAAATTGTAAAAAATATACCAGCACCAACAGGAAATATAAATAATCAAACAAAGTGCCTTATATTTGATTCAGTATATGATAATTATGAGGGTGCTCTTGCTTTTGTAAAAGTTGTAGATGGTAGCGTAAAAAAAGGTGATATTATTACCACAATGTCAAATGGAAAAGAATTTGAAGTTGTTTCTGTAGGTTATTTTAAACCAGGTGGGTATACAAAAACAGAGGTACTAAGAGCTGGTGAGGTAGGATATATTGCTGCTAGTATAAAAACTATATCAGATATTCATGTTGGTGATACAGTAACTTTAAAATCAAATCCAGCAAAAGAAGCTTTAAAAGGATATAAAGAAGTAAAATCAATGGTGTATTCTGGTATATTTCCAGCAGATGGTAGTGATTATGAAGCATTAAAAGAAGCTTTAGAAAAATTAAAATTAAATGATGCAGCTATTCATTATGAATTAGAATCTTCAAATGCTTTAGGTCATGGATTTAGATGTGGTTTCTTAGGATTACTACACATGGAAATTGTACAAGAAAGATTAGAAAGAGAGTATGATTTAAACTTAATAACAACAGCACCATCAGTAATATATAAAGTGTATAAAACAAATGGTGAGGTGTTAGAGTTATATAATCCATCTGATTTACCATCTCCAGATAAAATTAGTTATATGGAAGAGCCAATTGCAAGAACTCAAATTATTACTCCAAAAGAGTATGTTGGTAATATAATGGAACTTTGTCAACAAAGAAGAGGAGAATATATCAATATGAAATATATTGATGATAATAGAGTATCTCTTGAGTATATGCTTCCTTTAAATGAAATAATATATGATTTCTTTAATAGTTTAAAATCTAGAACAAGAGGTTATGCATCATTTGATTATGAAATTGAGGGGTATAAAAGAGCAAATCTTGTAAAACTTGACATTTTATTAAATGGGGAAGTTGTTGATGCTTTGTCATTTATTGTTAATAGACAAAAGGCAGAAGCAAGAGGTAGAAAAATGGCAGAAAAATTAAAAGATATAATACCAAGGCAATTATTTGAGGTACCAATACAAGCTGCAATAGGTGGTAAAGTGGTAGCTAGAGAAACTGTTAAAGCTATGAGAAAAGATGTACTTGCTAAATGTTATGGTGGCGATATTACAAGAAAGAAAAAATTATTAGAAAAACAAAAAGAAGGCAAAAAGAAAATGAGAAAAATAGGAACTGTTGAATTACCACAAGATGCCTTTATGAGTGTTTTAAAATTAGATGAGTAAGGAGATAAAATATGGGCTTAATATATGGAAAAAATCCTGTTTTAGAAGCTATTAATTCAGGTAAAACAATTAACAAAATATATTTTGCAAATTCTTCAAAAGAGATTTATGATATTATAAAAATTGCAAAAGATAAAAGAATAGTTGTTGTTGAATCTGATAAGAAAAAATTAGATAAAATGGTTGATTTTAAAAATTCACAAGGAATTGTTGCATCTGTTACAGAATATGAATATTCTACAGTTGATGAAATATTGGAAAATGCAAGATCAAAAAATGAGCAACCATTTGTTTTAATATTAGATAAAATAGAAGATCCACATAATTTAGGAGCTATAATTCGTACTGCTGAATGTATGGGTGTTCATGGAATAATAATTCAAAAAAGAAATGCTTGCCAGATAACAGATACTGTTGAAAAAACATCTGCTGGTGCTATAAATTTTGTAAAGGTTGCAAGAGTTACTAATATAACTGAAACAATAAAGACTCTAAAAGAAGAGGGATTGTGGATTTATGGACTAGATATGAATGGAGACTCAAATATATATGACACAAAATTTGATGGCCCAATAGGCGTAGTTGTTGGAAATGAAGGCAGTGGAATAAGTAGGCTTGTAAGACAAAATTGTGATTTTATATTAAGTATACCAATGTATGGAAAAATTAATTCTTTAAATGCATCTGTAAGTGTTGGTATGAGTGTTTATGAAATATCTAAACAAAAAAATCTTAATAATAAATAACAAATAATAAATAATGTAAAAAAGAACTTGTTATATAAGTTATTATAATAAGTTCTTTTTATTTTGACTTTTAATTTTATTTATAATATAATTATTTGCGGTGATAAAATGACAGAAAATATAGCAAGTAATATTGTTAATGCATTTGGTGATTTTGGACAAACAACACTTGAAAAATCAATAATAGTATTTTTATTATCAATGTTACCAATTATGGAAGTAAAGGGAAGTTTGATTGCAGCAGGAATGATAAATTTAAAACCTATTATAGCGTTTTTTGTAGCTGTTATAGGAGATTTAGTACCAGTTCCTTTTTTACTTATGTTTTTAAATAAATTTTTTGACTTTTTAAGAAAGCATAATAAATTTACTAAAGTACTAAATTTTTTTGATAGAAAAGTAGAAAAAAATAAAGAAAAGATTGTTGAAAGAGGAGCAATGCTTGGTCTTATTTTGTTTGTTGGTATTCCAATTCCTGGCACTGGTGCTTGGATGGGATCTTTAGTTGCAAGTTTAATGCATCTAGATAAGAAAAAATCATTTTTAGGTATTTTTATTGGAGTAATAATGACAAGTACTTTTATGATGCTTGTTTCATATGGTGTTTTGAATAGTTTTTTATATAAATAGTAATGTTTGTAAGTTTAGGAGGTTATCTATGTGTGGTATAGTTGGATTTTGGGATAATACTGAAAAAAAAGAAGATATAATAAAACAAATGACAGATAAAATTTTGCATAGAGGACCAGATGGAGTAGGATATTATATAGATGAAAATCTAGCCTTAGGACATAGAAGACTTGCAGTTATTGATATAAAAGCTGGAAAGCAACCTATGATAAGTGAAGATGGAAACTATGTTATTGTATATAATGGTGAGATATATAATTTTAAACTTCTTAAAAATGAATTAAAAAAATTAGGGTATAACTTTTTTACAAATTCAGATACTGAGGTTATTTTAAATGGATATATTGAATGGAAAGAAAATTTACCTAGTAAATTAAGAGGAATGTTTGCTTTTGCAATTTATAATAAAAAAGAAAAAGAATTGTTTTGTGCAAGAGATAATTTTGGAATAAAGCCTTTTTATTATTATTTTGATAATGATGTGTTTATGTTTTCATCAGAGATTAAAGCATTTCTTTTACATCCAAAATTTGAGAAGATTTTAAATGAAGAGCTTTTACCACTTTACTTTTTATTTGGTTATACACCAAGTAATAAAACTTTATTTAAAAATGTTTTTAAATTAAATCCAGGATGTATATTAAAGTATAAAGATGGAAAAATTGAAATTTCTAAGTATTATGAAGTTTCTTTTAAAAGTAATAAAGAGACTTCATATGAAGAAAGTGTAGAGAAACTTTCAAATGTGGTAAAAGATGCTGTTAAATGTAATTTAATTAGTGATGTAGAGGTAGGAGCTTTTTTATCAAGTGGTGTTGATTCATCATATATTGTATCACTTGCAAAACCCCAAAAAACATATACTGCTTATTCAAAAGTTGAAGGATATGATGAGTACAAAGATACAAAAGAACTTGCAAATATTTTAAATTTTGAAAATATAGGTGTTAATATAGATAAAGATGAATATATAGAAAATATTGATAAAATAATGTATTTTGCTGATGAACCAATTGCAGATCCTGCAGCTTTAGCACTGTATTTTTTATCAAAAGAAGCATCAAAGAATTTAAAAGTGGTACTTTCTGGAGATGGTGCAGACGAATTTTTTGCAGGGTATAAAGAGTATAAAAATAGGTATTACAAAAAAACAAAAAAGTATGACATTTTACCATATAAATTTAGAAATAATATGGCATGTTTATTTAATCATAAAATTTTTGGAAAGTATCAAAGATACTTTGTAAAACATGGCAATCTAACAGATATTAACTTTTTAAGAAATCAGAGATTTTATGAGTTTGAAATTAATAGGTTATTAAAAGAAAATAAAAATTTTGATGTAACATATGTTATTGATACTAAAAATTTAAATAAAACAAAGTCAGTTATTTCAAAAATGCAAATAAATGATATAAATATATGGCTTGCAAACGATATTTTACAAAAAACAGATAAAATGTCTATGGCAAATTCATTAGAAGTAAGAGTACCGTTTATTGATAAATATGTTTTTGATTTTGCATCTTCATTAAAAGATGAGTATAAAATAAATGAAAAAACAACTAAAGTAATACTAAGAGATGCAGCAAAAAAATCTATACCAAATGATTCATATAACAGAGTAAAAAAAGGATTTTAT
This sequence comes from uncultured Clostridia bacterium, assembly GCA_934169925.1. Classification (GTDB taxonomy): domain Bacteria; phylum Bacillota; class Clostridia; order TANB77; family CAG-465; genus CAG-465. The sequence goes on from CAKPOO010000001.1 coordinate 109,468, forward strand.
ATTCCAATAAAAGAATGGATTTTAGATAAAAAATGGTATAGTATAATTAAGAATACATTTGAAAATAATAGTGGGGACTTTTTAAATAAAAAATATATTTTTAAATTATTAAACGAACATAAAAATAACAAAAAAGATAATTCTAAAAAAATATGGATTATATTTTGTTTTTTAAGATGGTATGAAGTATATTTTAAATAGATTAGGAGTAATAAAATGTTAGAAGAAAAGTTTCAAGAATTTGAAAAATATGCAAATAAATTTGATATGAATGAGGAGGCTATAAAAAGAAAATTTGATCATTCTTATAGAGTTGCAAAGTATGCAAATGAAATTGCAAAAAGTATGAATTTAAATGAAAGTGATGTTTATCTTGCAACTTTAATTGGACTTTTGCATGATATAGGACGCTTTAATCAATGGAAAATATATAAAACTTATGTTGATGGAGATTCTTATGATCATGCTTTACTTGGTGTCGAAGTTTTAAAAGAAAATAATTTTATTAAAAAATTTGAAAAAGACACGGTAAATCAAGAAATAATTTTAAAGGCTATATATTATCATAATAAACTTGCAATAGATGAAAATTTAGATGAAAGAACAAAATTACATGCAAAAATTATACGTGATGCAGATAAGTTAGACATAATGATGACACAAGGAACAGAAGTTATAAAAAGTGATTATTTAGTAGGAGAAGAATTAATAAAAAGTATAAAAGAACATAGACAATGTAGAAATCAATATGTACAAACTAAAATAGATCATGTAGCAAGAATGTTGTGTTTTATATTTGATTTAAACTTTAAGTATTCTTTAAAATTTGTAAAAGAACAAAATTTTATTGAAAATAAGCTTAAGATAATGAAAGATTATCTACCAGATGGAGTAGATGAAAAATCTCTAAAAGAAGAATTTTATAATTACATTAATAAAAAACTTAAAGAGTAAACATTTTATGTTTACTTTTTTCTTTTGTTTATGGTATAATACTAACATATTAAATAGGAGTTTTTTATGAAAAATAAAGTAGAATTATTATGTCCTGCGGGAAATATTCAAAGTTTTAAAGCTGCTTGTCAAAATGGAGCAGATGCCATATATATGGGAGTTGATAGGTTTAATGCAAGAGCAATGGCTAAAAATTTTACTATAAATGAATATGTTGATTGTATTAAATATGCACATATAAGGAATATAAAAGTATATTTAACTTTAAATACACTTTTATATGATGAAGAGATAAAGGATGCTTTAGAAGTTGTAAAATCGTTATATGAATGTGGTCTTGATGCTGTAATATTACAAGATTTAGGACTTGCAACTTTAGTCCATAAAATGTTGCCAGATTTACATTTACATGCAAGTACACAAATGAGTGTGTATTCTTTAGAACAAGTTAAGTATTTAGAAAAATTAGGATTTAGTAGAGTCGTTCTTGCACGTGAACTTACAGTATCAGAAATTGAGTATATTTGTAAAAATTGTAATGTTGAAATAGAAGTATTTGTACATGGTGCTTTATGTGTTTGTGTGTCAGGTCAATGTTATTTAAGTAAATCAATTGGAAATAGAAGTGCAAATAGAGGAAGTTGTGCACAGCCATGTAGAATGAAATATTCATTATATAAAAATGGTAAAATAATAGAAAAAGAAAGATATTTATTAAGCAAAAAAGATATTTTTGGAATGGATTATATAGATAAACTTATTTTAGCAGGAGTTCATTCTTTAAAATTAGAGGGAAGAAATAAATCTCCTGAATATGTTGCTTGCGTTACTAGTAGTTATAGGAAAAAAATTGATCAAAAAATAAATGAACAAGAACAAAATAACATCCAAAATAATTTGTTACAAATGTTTAATAGGGACGGAAAATCTTCTGGTTATTTAGGAGGTGTTAGATATAAAGATTCAATAACATTAAATAGTCCAAAAAATACAGGAAAAGTACTTGGTAAAGTTTTAGATAAGAAAAATAAGTTTATAAAAGTAAAATTAATGGAAGATATTGATTTACATGATGGATTTGAAATATATTCAGATGGAAATGTTGTATCAAGCATTGTTACTTGTATTAGAGATGATAAATACAAAATTACAAATACTATTTCGAAAAAAGGTGAATATGTTTGGATTGGTGATATAAACAAAAATGTAAAGATAAATTCTTTAGTTATAAAAACATCAAGTAATAAATTAAATGAAGAATATAGAAAAACTTATGAAAATGATGTGCAAAATATAAAAGAAAATATATATATTGATATTTCTTTTAGAAAAGGCAAGAACGTAAAAATAAAATATTTTTCAAAAAATAATGAGGTTTTAAAAGATGAGATTTTTTTAGAATATATACCTGATATTGCAAAAAATAAAGCGTTAACAAAGGAAGATGTAGATAATTCATTTAAAAAGACAATAGATATTCCTTTTAATTTTATACTAGATAATGCAGATATTGAAAATGGTTTGTTTGTTCCAGTATCTATGTTAAATGAAATAAGAAGAAATATTTATGCAAGTATTTTATCTAAATTTGAATGTAAGAAAAATATTGATATTAATTATGATAAAGTACTAAAATTTGATGGTATTACTAAAAAAAGAAAAATAGATTTTAATAATTCATTATTTGTATATAAATATGACAAGGAAAAAACATACAATCTAGAATATGATTTTGATGTGCTTATTATTCAAATTCAAGATTATATTAGGTATAGCGAAGATATTATAAACAAATATATAAATAATAATATTAAAATAGCTATAAGTATTCCAAATGTAGTTTTTGATAATGTAAATGAATTTATTAATGAAAATATTGAAAAAGTAATAATTGATAATAAAATTTCAGGTGTAATTTTAGGTAGTTTTAGATATTTTGAAAAACTAAAAAAATTAAAAGAAAAATATAATTTTTATTTAATAGCAGATTATAGTTTTAATGTTACTAACAAGTATTCTGCAATGTTTCTTAAAAATATTGGATTTGATACTATAACACTTTGTGATGATTCAAGATTAGAAGATTTTGAAAAATATGATAAATTCATAAATGTTGTAATTATTCAAGGATATAAAACAATTATGACATCAAGATATTGTATAATAGGAAGCTTTGTTGAAAATAGAAAAGTAGGTAGTGCTTGTAAAAGAAGTTGCATGAAAGAAAGTTTTTATATCGAAGACTTTAAAAATACAAGATATGATATAGTATGTGATAGCATAGATTGTGTAATGAGAATAGTTAAAAATGATGACAAAACTAATGATAATAACTTTGGAATAAAAAGAAATTGCATATTATAAAAATAAAAAATAAGTAATTAATTAATATAAAGTATTGACAATCTTTTTTTTATATGGTAAGATTAATATGCAGTTGCGGGTATGGCGGAATTGGCAGACGCGCCGGACTTAGAATCCGGTGTCTAGCGACGTGAAGGTTCAAGTCCTTTTACCCGCACCAAAAAAGATCAATCAGAATTATTTCTGGTTGATTTTTTTGTCTAAGGACAATATTAAAATATTGAATGTTGTGAAGATTTATGGTAAAATATTTACATAATTTAATTATCTTGCAATTATGCAAGTTTTAAATATAGTAACTTTTAACAATGATTATTGTAAAGGAGGAAGAACAATGTATGTAAGTTTACCGTATAAGATTGGTACAATTTTGAAAACAGTAGAATCTGACAAAGTACAATATGATAAAGTACATCATTATATTGTAGGAGAAAAAATTCAAGTTGTATTAGAATTGTGCTATGATACAAAACCAAGATTATCTGTTCCTATTGACATTAAAAGATTGAAGAGAAAGTGGACTATTTGTGACAGCAAAAGTGAAATTTAAGATTTATTAAGGAGGAAAATATGGAAATAGTAACTATCAAACGGTCAGAAAAAGACCAAAAGCAGCAAATAATTGAACTGTTAAAAGAGAATAATAGTCGTATTATAGTTATGATGAGTAAAGCGTGGTTCTCTGATTTTAAAATCCGTGCAGATGTGAGGCGAGATATGTATGAATATACTATTGATCAGCCCGATGAAATTATATATGAGATTTATGAAAATGAAAGAACACTTGTATGCAAATTCTATGGAAGAATGAAATTTCAACTTATTGGAGGACTATATTTTTTAGAAACTTGTGATTTTTTAAAGTATGAATCAAGTGGTGATGAAGCAAGTAAGATTATTTTTCTTGAGTAGTTATTAAAATATTCCAAAAATCAATCAGAATTATTTCTGGTTGATTTTTTTAGTAATAAGGTAGAGATTTAGAAATTTTGTAGAATATTTTTCTTAAAATTATATAGAGAAGAACTATTAGAACGATATATAAATTATGAAGCAGCAATGTATGTAATTGTAAATTATTGCAGAAATTTAGTTGTGCAATATGATAAATTATTAGATAATAAAATCTTATCAATGCAAAGAATGAAGAAAATATATACTTGCATTGTTAAACGAGATAATAAAATGCATGAAAAAAATGCTAGTTATTACTCTGAAAAAATGAAGATAACAAGATAAAATATTAAAAAGTTTTATATTAACTTATCGTTATATCTATTTTTATTGAAAATTTTGTAAAGTTTAGTGTAAAATGTAAGTGTTAGATTTTTAAATAAAAATGGAGGCATAGAATGGGAATAGAAAACAGAAAAAGAAATATTGAAAAAAGTGATTTAGAATCATTTTCTGAGATGAGATGGGATGATAAAAAAGATAATAGTACTAAAAAAATTACTATGGAAGATTTGGATGATATAAAAGATTTATTAATAAATGAACCTTATTTTTCAGAATTAGAAGTAGCAAAAGCTACAAAGGATGTTAAATTTGAAGAAAAACAAGAAGCTCAAAAATATGATGAAAAAATGATTGATGAGTGGTTAGATAAATTAGATGATTTAATTAAATAGAGGTAAAATTAATGGAAGAAACATATGAAAAAGCATATACAGAAGTTGTAGAATTATTAAAGTATTTTAAAAAGGAATCTGTAGAAAAAATACCAAAAGAAAAATTAGATTTATATATGAGTAAAAAAGATAAATCATATAACTATAAAGTTGATACAAGTAAGTCTTTTGAAGAACAAAAAATGTCAGATAAAACTAAAGCAATATTTGCTAATATATATAGGGATTATTGGGCAAATGATTACCAAAGAGAAAAGATAAAACAAAAGGAAGAAAAAGAGAAAAAATATTTAGAAAATTTAGAAAGTTCAATGAAGATAGATTGTAATTTTGATGATATTTTTAATAATAAGGTAAAAGAAAGTAATAAAGATGATAAAAATAGTATTGTTGTTTTAGATAATAAAAAAGGTTTCTTTGGAAGATTATTTGAAAATATAAGAAAAATTTTTAGTAAATAAGTATTATATTATGTAAATTAAGCTTTTTAATTGACATATTAATAAAAAATTGGTATAATCTACATGTTACTATATTTTGATTTTTTATATAATTATAACGTAGGAGGTCTGTGATGAATGAATTTTTAAATGAAAAAATTGTCATCATGGACATTGATGGCACATTTTTTAGAGATTACAAAAAAGTATACAAACGGATAATAGGTGAAATATTTGGTAAAAATAAAGCAGTTATTTTTATTAACAATTTTTTGTATAAAATTAATGATTTAGATATATTTTCAAATACTATGTTTTTATTTAAATGTGTAATATTATTTTATTCTATAATTTCATTTTCAAGTTATAGAAAAAACATAATTAAATTTGAGAAAAAATATGTAAATTATGCAAAAAAGAGTATTGAGTTAGAATATGACAGAATAATTAAACCAATAGAGCAAAAAGGATACAAAGTTCTTTTTATTTCACAAGATATTTTTACAGAAAAATTAAAAAAATATGTAAAAAATCCAATTATTATTCCAAAAAGTAAACTTGTTTTTGTTATCAATAATTTTTTGTACATGGATGTGATATTTTCTGTAGGTAATAACTATTTTGATGATATTTTACCGGCAAAAATTTTAAATTTTAATAGTAAAAAAGTAAAAGTAGTTCCTGTATATATAGGAAATAGTAGGCTTGCAATTAAAATATCTGGTAAAAATACTTTAAAATTTACTGATATAAGAGATTTTATCACTAAACATTTTTAAGAAGCACTTTTTAGTGCTTCTTTTATTTTTATAAAAAACAAACTTTTGTTTGACAATGATTTTTATATATGGTATAATCGAAAATAAGTTATTTAGGAGGAGAAAATATATGGAGTCTTTAAATGCAAAAGAACAAAAAGTTTTTGATTATATAAAAGAAAAGGTAAAAGATACAGGTTATCCGCCTTCTGTAAGAGAAATATGTGCTGCTGTTGGATTTAAATCAACTTCATCTGCACATCAATATATTGCTAAACTTGCAGAAAAAGGATATATTTCAAAAGATGATTTAAAAACAAGAGCAATAAAAATAGTTGGTGCGGAATCTACAATTGCAATTCCCGTAGTTGGAAAAGTTGCTGCTGGTGAACCAATACTTGCAGAAGAAAATGTAGAAGATTATTTTTCTATTGGTGAGAGCTTTTTTAGTAAAGATGCTTTAAGAAATGATAATTTTATTTTAAAAGTTCAAGGTCAAAGTATGATAAATGTAGGAATAAATAATGGTGACTATATAATTGTATCTAAGCAATCAACAGCAAGAAATGGTCAAATTGTTGTAGCTATGATAGAAAATGAAGCTACAGTAAAAACTTTTTATAAAGAAGATGGACATATAAGACTTCAACCAGAAAATGATACTATGGATCCAATTATTGTAAAAGATGTTACTATACTTGGAAAAGTTGTAGGATTATTTAGAAAATTTTAATTAACATAAAAAACACTCTCGACATAGAATATATATTAGTCGGGGGTGTTTTTATGCAATTAAAAAATTTGAATGTTGGACTAGGTATAACCGGCTCTTTTTGCAATTTTAAATATGTAAGAGATATTATTGAGGATTTAAAAAGGCAAGAGGTAAAAAATATAATTCCTATTGTTTCATATAATGTAAAAAATTTAGATACAAGATTTTATAAAGCGCAAGATTTTATAAAAATGTTGGAAGAAACTACAGAAAATAAAGTAATAGATAGTATTGTAAAAGCTGAACCGATTGGTCCAAAGAATTTAATAGATGTTTTGATAATTTGTCCATGTACAGGTAATACACTTGGAAAAATTGTAAATGCAATAACTGATACACCAGTGACAATGGCGGTAAAATCACATATTAGAAATAACAAACCAGTTGTTATTGGAATATCAACTAATGATGCTATGGGGTATACATTTGAAAATATTGGAAAATGTTTAAATACTAAAAATTTCTATTTTATACCATTTAGGCAAGATGATTTTTTGGCAAAACCTAAATCTTTGGTTTTTGATAGTAATCATTTAATTGAAGCAACAATGCAGGCAATGGATAATAAACAAATAGAGCCTATTATTTTATAATAAAAAACAGCCACTAGAAATATCTAGTGGCTGGAATTTGCTATTTTAATAATAAATAAAATAAAGTATAGTAATAAAAAAATTAGTACTTACTACAAACGTAGTTGTAAAGATTTACTATTGTGCGTTTTCCTGCAGCTTTCTTAAAATCGCCTTCACCTGAAATGGTCTTCTTAGTTTTCTTTAAAACCTCGTAGTCAAATGTTGGTTTGGAAATTAATTTTCCAAGCGTATCTCCTGAAAGTTTGAATAAGCTTGTATTGTCAGACAATTTCTTTAATTCCAAAGAAATTAATTCACCTTTACTAAAAGTCGCAAAGACTACGTAATCAAAGTGAACTGTTGTTGGTAAAGCTTTCTTTGAAGTTTTTACTTCTTTTCTTAATTTCTTTTCATTTGCCATAGTGCAAAACAAGATATCATCAGCATCAAAGAAGTTTGCAAAATAAACTCGCTTTAGCTGTTTCTTTTCTTTTGAATCTTTTTCCAATACTTCATCCTTTAACTGTTGTGTCATAACTAAACCTCCTGCAAAAATAATCATAAAGTGTAAATTTACCTTTATCTAGTTTATAAGTTACATAAATTATTGTAACATAGTAATTAAAAAATGTCAAATGAATAATACCCTAATTTTTACATATTTTTTACAAATTTAACTTTTAAATTAATTCCATATATGATATAATTCTATGAGTTAAAGGAAGGAAGAAAATATATGAATTTAGGACTTGTAACTTTAGGATGTTCAAAAAATCAAGTTGATAGTGAAGTAATGCTTGGATTTTTTAAAAGTAAGGGCTTTAATATTGTAAATAATCCAGAAGAAGCTGAAGTAATTGTGGTTAATACTTGTGGTTTTATTGAATCAGCAAAAAAAGAAGCTATTGATACTATTTTTGAAATGGCTGATTATAAACAATATGGAATATGCAAATATCTTATTGTAACAGGATGTTTAGTTAAAAGATATAAAAAAGATATTTTAAAATTAATGCCTGAAGTAGATCTTTGTATTGGTAATGACGAATATGATAAATTCGATACTATTTTTTCAGATTTTTTTAAACTTAATTTACCTTGTAAAAAATTAAATTTCGGTGATAGACTTATTTCTACAAAATTTCCAATGGCGTATGTAAAAATTTCAGATGGTTGTGATAATAGATGTACTTATTGTGCAATACCTTCAATAAGAGGAAATCATAGAAGTAGAAAAATGGAAGATATTGTAGATGAGGTAAAAATGCTTGCATCCCAAGGAATAAGCGAGATTTGTTTAATTGCTCAAGATACAACAAAATATGGTGTAGATTTATATGGAAAATATATGCTTACAGAATTAATAAGAAAAATTTCTGAAATTGAAGGTATAAAATGGATAAAAATATTATATATGTATTTATATGAGGTTACAGATGAATTAATAGAAGAAATTAAAAATAATGATAAAGTTGCAAAATATTTTGATGTACCTATTCAACATATAGATGACGATATTTTAAAAGCGATGAATAGACATGATACAAGTAAAATTATATATGATACTATAGAAAAAATCAGAAAAAATATACCAAATGCAATTTTAAGAACAACTGTTATAACTGGATTTCCTGGTGAAACAGATGAAAATTTTGAACATTTATATAATGCAGTAAAAAGTATAAAATTTGATAGATTGGGCGGATTTACATATTCTCAAGAAGAAGGTACAAGAAGTGCTGAATTTAAAAATCAAATTGATGAGAAAGTAAAAAAAGATAGATTAGATAAAATATTAAAGGCTCAACAAGAAATTTCATTAGAAAAAATGAAAGAAAGAATTGGTGAAAAGACAGAAGTAATTGTTTATGATATTTCAGAAGATGAAAAATATTTTGTTTGTAGATCTATAAAAGAAGCACCAGATGTTGATGGCAATATTTATATCGAAATTAATGAAGAAACGGCAAATAAAGTTGTTATTGGTGAGTATTGTAATGTTCAAATCATCGATAATAACGAGTATGATTTATTTGCCAAATTAGCTTATTAGGAGGTAAATTTTGTATAGTAAAGAAAAATTAAAGAGTTCTACTTTGACTCAATTAAGACAAATAGCAGATGATTTAAAAATTGATGGTTATCAAAGATTAAAAAAAGAATACTTAATAGAAGAAATTATTAAAAATTTAGAAGATAGCAATAGCTTAGAAGAAAAAATTGATATTCAAATTGAAAATCCAGAAACAGATTATATTGCAGAGGGAATATTAGAAGTTATGCCTGATGGATATGGATTTTTAAGAAGTGATAATTACTTACCTGGAGATAAAGATATATATGTATCACAAACTCAAATAAAAAGATTTAAACTTTCAACAGGTGATATGCTAAAAGGAATTGCTAGATTTACAACTGATCCACAAAATAAATTTCCATCTCTTATATATATTGATAAAATAAATTCTGATAGAGTAGAAGTTGCTCTAAAAAGAAAAAATTTTGATGCTTTAATACCAATTTATCCAACCGATAGATTGATTCTTGAAACAGATACTAAAAATTTTTCTACAAGAATTATTGATATAATAGCACCAATAGGTAAAGGACAACGTGGATTAATAGTTGCGCAACCAAAAGCTGGTAAAACAACACTTTTAAAGCAAATAGCAAATGGAATATTAACTAATAATAAAAATGTTAAGCTAATGGTATTATTAATTGATGAAAGACCAGAAGAAGTTACAGATATAGAAAGATCAATTGATGCAGAGGTTATTCATTCAACTTTTGATGAGTCACCAGAACATCATATAAAAGTTGCAAAAATGGTTTTAGAAAGAGCAAAAAGATTAGTTGAACATGATAAAGATGTAGTTATTTTACTTGATAGTATCACAAGACTTACAAGAGCAAGTAATTTAACTGTAGATCCAAGTGGTAGAACTTTATCAGGTGGTCTTGATCCTGCTTGCTTGTATTTTCCTAAAAAGTTTTTTGGTGCTGCTAGAAATATTGAAAATGGTGGAAGTTTAACAATACTTGCAACTGCTCTTACAGATACTGGTAGCAGGATGGATGATATTATATTTGAAGAATTTAAAGGTACAGGAAATATGGAAATACATCTTGATAGAAAATTAACAGAAAGAAGAATATTTCCAAGTATTGATATATATAAGTCTGGAACTAGAAGAGATGATTTACTACTTTCAAAAGATGAACAAGAATGTGGAACTTATATAAGAAGATTAATGTCACAAGGTAATACATCATCTTGTAATGTAGAGATGATGGAAAAAATATTAAATATAATTACAAAAACAAAGAATAATAAAGAATTTGTTGAAGTTTTTTTAGAAAATATGAGAAAAAAATCTAATAAATAAAAGTAAAAATATAAAAGAGGGATAATATATGAATAGGAAAATAAAGGTTATTTTTGAAGATGAAAGGCAAATAGAAGTTGATTATAAAACACCTGCTATTGAAGCTGTAAAAATGGTACAAGGTGACGTAAATAAAATTCTTGCTTTAAATATAAATAATGAAGTAAAAGGATATGATTACGAACTTGTTAAAGATGCAAATTATATAAAATTTATAGAATATCAATCAGAAGATGGATATAGAATATATTCTAGAACTTTAAAAATGATTTTATATATGGCACTTACTTCTTTGTATTCTAATGCAAATGTTGATTTTATTGCTACAATAAACAAAGATCAGTATTTTGTAACAAAGGATATGAAATTAACACCATTCAAAATAGAAAAAATAAAAGAAAAAATGAAAGAAATCATAAAAAAAGATTTACCAATTGTAAAAAAAGTGATTTCATTAGAAGAAGCAGAAGTTTTATATACAGCATCTAATGATCTTGAAAAATTAGATGCATATAAAAATAAATTAACTAATTATATTAGCATATATTTTTGTGATGGAATGTATAATTATTTTTATGGTAGACTTGCTCCAAGTACGGGATATACTAGTATATTTGATTTAGTACCATATAAAGATGGGGCAGTCTTAGTATTTCCAGATAAAAATTGGAATGTAAAAAAAGATATTACAGAAGATAGAATGTATGAATCATATATTAATTGCAACAAATTAAATGATATTATAGGTGTAAAAAATGTTGGACAATTAAATAAAGCAATTTTAAATGATAAATCAAGTCAAATTATACAAGTATGTGAAGCAATTCATCAAAGAAAAATGGTTGAAATTGCTTTAGATATAGAAAAAAGAAAAAATATAAAAATGATTTTAATTGCAGGTCCATCTTCTTCTGGAAAAACAACTTTTGCACAAAAATTAGGTGTACAATTAAGACTTACAGGGTATAATCCTATTACAATTTCAATGGATAATTATTTTAAAGAAAGAGTTGATACTCCACTTGATGAAGAAGGAAAATATGACTTTGAGACTGTAGATGCTCTTGATATTGAATTATTTAATACACAAATGAGAGATTTAATAGCCGGAAAAACTGTTGAATTGCCAGAGTTTGATTTTTATGAAGGTAAGAAAAAATATAACGGAAAATATTTAAAATTAAATAAAAATGATATATTAGTTGTTGAAGGAATTCATGCATTAAATCCAATACTTACAGAATTTACACCAGCAGAAAATAAATATAAAATATACATTGCACCTGTTGCAGCAATTAATATGGATGGATATACAAAAGCTTCATCTTCTGATATTAGATTAATAAGAAGAATGGTAAGAGATTATGCTACACGTGGACATAGTGTTGAAAGAACTTTCGAACTTTGGAAGAATGTAAAAAGAGGAGAAGAAAAATATATTTTCCCATTTGTAAATACAGTAGATTTTGTTTTTAATTCAAGTCTTGCATATGAAACAAGTGTAATAAAAACTTTTGCTCAACCACTTTTACTACAAGTTGACAAAGATAGCAAATACTATGGAGAGGCAAGAAGACTATATGAACAATTAAATTATTATTTACCTATGGAAACAGGAAATGTTCCAATTGATTCTATAATTCGTGAGTTTATAGGAAATGGATGCTTTTATAGATAAAATGTTAAACTTTAAAGATAGTAGGTTTATGCTTACTATCTTTATTGATATTTTACATATTTTATGTTAAAATGTATTCATTGAGGTTTTATTTATGTTTATAAAAAACGATAATGAATTTGTTTGTATTAATTGTGGAAAGAAAGTAGAAAAACTTGGATATACATCTAGAGATCATTGTAATCATTGCTTATATTCTGTACATGTAGATATTATGCCAGGGGACAGATTAAATGATTGTAAAGGTATTTTAGAGCCTATAAATGTTATACAAACATCTAAAAAAGGAAAAGTGATAATTTATAGATGCAAAAAATGTAATAAAGAATTAAGAAATATAGTTGCATCAGATGATGATGAAAATGTAATTTATGATATTATAAAAAAATATTCAAAAGGAGTTTAAAATGGAAGAAATAAAAAAATATATAGCAAGTAAAATATTTGAAGCTGTACAAAATCCTGATATTTTATTAGATGATATTTATGCAAAAATAGAAGTACCTAAAGAAAAATCAAATGGAGATTTTGCATACCCTTGTTTTATGCTTGCAAAAGTATTAAGAAATTCACCAATAAATATAGCAAATGATATAAAATCAAAAATAAAATTAGATGAAAGAATTGAAAAAGTAGAAGTAGTAAGTGGTTATTTGAATTTTTATTTAAACAATTCAAATGTAGTTTGTAATACTATATTAGATATTTTAAATAAAAAAAATCTTTATGGTACATCTAATATAGGAAAAGGTGAAACTGTTTGTATAGATGATTCTTCTCCAAATATTGCAAAGCCTTTTCATTTAGGACATTTAAGAACAACAATTATAGGTAGAACGCTATATAATTTATATAAAGCTCTAGGGTATAATGTTGTTGGAATTAATTACTTAGGTGATTGGGGAAGACAATTTGGACTTGTTATTGAGGGATATAAGAGATTTAAAGATGAATATGATTTAGAAAAAGATCCACTACATGCTTTATCTGATATGTATGTAAGAGCTAATAGACTTGCAACAGAAGATGAACAAGTTATGAATGCTGCAAGAGAAAATTTCAAAAAATTAGAAGAAGGAAATGAAGACTATTTAAAACTTTGGAAATACTTTAGAGATTTATCTTTAAAAGAATATAACAAAATATACGATTTACTAGGTTGTAAATTTGATTCATATAATGGAGAAGCATATTATAATGATAAAATGCAAGAAGTTATTGATATATTAGACAAAAAAGGCGTATTAAAGGATAGTCAAGGTGCAAAAGTTGTTTATTTATCAGAAAATGAACCACCATGTATTATAGTAAAATCAAATGGTTCTACAATATATGCAACTAGAGATCTTGCTGCAATACTTGATAGATCTAGAACTTATGACTATACAAAATCAATATATGTAACTTCATATGAACAAATACATCATTTTGATCAATTATTTAGAGTTGCAAAAAATATTGTAGATGAAAAATATACAAAAGGTTTAATACATGTTCCTTATGGAATGGTTAGATTAAAAACTGGAAAAATGTCTACAAGAGAAGGTACTGTAATCTATTTACAAGATTTAATAAATGATGCTATAAAGAAAGCTTTAGATGTTATTGAAAATAAAAATGTTGATGTAGAAGATAAAGAAAAATTAGCAAAACAGATAGGTATTGGAGCTTTAGTATTTAATGATTTAAAGCATAGTAAAATAAAAGATGTAGTTTTTGATCTTGATGAAGTTATTAGCTTTGATGGTGAAACTGGTCCATATGTTCAATATACATATGTTAGAATGATGTCAATATTAAAAAAAGCTGGATTTGATATGGAAAAGATAAATTTAGATGATTTAGAACTTTCTTTATTAAATACAGATGCTGAGGTATCTCTTATAAAAGAACTAGAAAAATTACCAAAAGTAATAAAGAGGGCTACTGATGAATCTGAACCTTCAATATTAACAAGATATATAATAGATGTTGCATCTGATTTTTCAACATTTTATTCAAAATGTCCTGTTATTGTAGAAGATGAAAAAATAAAAAATGCTAGATGTGCGCTTGTATATGCAACAAGTGTAGTAATTAAAAAAGGACTTGATATATTAGGAATTGAAACTCCTGAAAAAATGTAGAGATAGTATTTATACTGTCTCTTTTTATTTTTTATTTTACATAATTGTTGACATAATATGCAAATTATGTTATACTATAGTTGTAGCAATTTAAAAGCTAAAAAAATAATTTTTTAAGGAGAATACATATATGAGTAAAAATATGGATTTAAAACAGATTAAGGGAGAATTTGAAAATAATGTTGGACAGGAAGTTAAAAAGATTTTAAGAAATGGCATTGTAAATGTTGAGTATGAAGATGAAGAGTTTGTTGCATATAAGGATATAAACTTAAAAGATGGTGAAGCTTGTATAAAGTTATCCTTTAAAGAGGTAAATGGTACTAATCTTTCATACATTTCATTTCCAAATTTGCCAATGCTTGGCAGATATCCGATGGCGGCAATATCAGGGTATAAAGGCAGAGTTGTGTTAAACTGCACTAACTTGAGAAAAAATGTTGTTTTTGAATTCTAAAAAGAGGGCGTGCAAATATTATTTTGCATGCCCTTAAAACTTTTATATAAAGTATTTAGTTAATAAAAAGTATGTAATAATTATATTAAGTATAATAAGAAGAGGGATACCTATTACAAATTTTAAGTGTTTGGTTTTATGTCTAAAAATTTGCATTGCAAGATATTCACCTGGTGCACCTAAAATAAAAGCAAGAATAAATAAACTTTTTTCACTAATTCTGTACATATTGTTTTTTGCATAAAATTTATCAAGTCCTGTAAATAAAAAAGATATAATATTTATAACTATAATATATAAAATAAAAAAATGTAAACTTGTCATATAATCACCTTAAAGGTATTATATCAGAATAAATTTAAAATAACAAATAAAAACCAGTACAATTTTTCGTACTGGTCTTTTTTAGAACTATTCTTCAGAATCAAGGTCAACATTTACAAGCTTTTTTATTTTTTTGAAAATGTTAAGCTCGAAGTCATCGTTTTCAGCTGGAATATCAAAAAGCAACAAAGCAATTAAGAAATCTTTTTCATCAAATTTTTCAAGATTGCTTCTGTAAATGTGCATGAAGCTTTCCTGATAAGTAATTTCAAGGATTAAAAATTCAGTAATTGCACTTTTTTTAGCATAATCTAATGTATCGTTAAATAACTCATATACAATTTTTAAGTTATTTATACGATTTATGATTTTACTA
Source organism: uncultured Clostridia bacterium (assembly GCA_934169925.1). GTDB lineage: Bacteria > Bacillota > Clostridia > TANB77 > CAG-465 > CAG-465. Next base: position 125,315 of record CAKPOO010000001.1, read on the forward strand.
TTTTTAATACCAAGCTGCTCTAACAAAAAAGCAATGCTTTTGTATCTAAAATCTTTGATAATCTTAGAATAGTCAGAAATACGATCCAAATTTCTACTAATTGAATCCATATACATCTGATATTGCAATACCTCAAGTCTTGCTTTTTGGATAGATCTTTTTATTTTTGGATTTTCTAAAAGAGTGTCACTTAATGTTATTATATCATTTGTAACAGCATCAAGACTATTTCTGTGACTGTTTACTGCCTTTGAAATGCTCATATCCATTTCTACAATTCTATCAATTCTTGCTTTACCAGAATTTGTCTTTGCAGCTAAAACTTCCTTTATAAGATCCTTTGTTGTTTTTTCGTTAGCATTTGCCATGATGAATTCTCCTTTTTATAATTATAAACTAGTCAAAATTTACTACAAAAATTATTATAACATAATATGCTTTAAAAATCAAATATATGTAATATATGTGGTTTACGATAACATAAATTGACATATTTTATTCTTGCTTTTAATATATCGGTATGATAAAATTTATGCATTGGTGATTTTTAATGTTTGAAAAATTTGTAATGTTATTTTTATATTTTTTTATTTATTCTATACTTGGATGGATTATGGAAGTAATCAGAGTTTTTATAGATACTAAAAAATTGGAAAAAAGAGGATTTTTAATAAGTCCATGTTGTCCAATATATGGCTGTGGAGCTTTAATAATAACGTACGTTTTTAAATTTTGCTTAAATAATCCATTTGAACTTTTTGTACTTTCGGTTATTTTTTGTAGTGTGTTAGAATATTTTACTAGTTATTTTCTTGAAAAATTATTTGGTGCAAGATGGTGGGACTATACAGATAAAAAATTTAATTTAAATGGAAGAATTTGCCTTATTAATAGTTTATTATTTGGTGTTATTTCAAGTGCAATAGTTTATTTTATAAATCCTTTGATAAAGTATTTGCTAAATTTAATTCCAATTGATATTTTAAATAGTATTGCAATTGTTACATTTTTTATTTTTATGTGTGATAGTATAATTTCTTGTTTTATAATGGTAAAAATAAAATCTCTTAATTTAAAAAAGAAAAATGATAATACTTCTGAGATAACTAAAAAAGTAGATGAAATATTAAATGGTAGTGAGTGTTCAAAAAAGGTAGAATAGTGTATAAATATAAAATAATAAAAAATATTATTATTTTTTTGATATTGGAGTGTTTTAATTGAAAATAGAAGGAAAAGTTGCAACAATTATATTTAAAAATGAATTAAATCAGTGGACTGTTATGTTAATAAAAACAAAAGATGGGTACATAACTGCAGTTGGTGAAACAGATGATATTGATGTTGGTGAAGAATTAGAAATAGAAGGAGAAATTACAGAACATAAAGTATATGGTGAACAAATTAAATTTTCAACATATAAAAAAATAATGCCTAAATCTGATATTGCCCTTATTGAATATATTGCTTCAAATATAAAAGGTGTGGGTAAAAAAACAGCAAAAAATATTGTAGATATGTTTGGAGAAGAAACTGTTGATGTTATACGTTTTCATCCTATGAAACTTTTAGATATAAAAGGATTAAATCAAGAAAAGATTGATAATCTTAATGAATTTTTTTCAGATGAATGGGAAAAATGGAATGTTGTTGATTATTTAAGTAGTTTTAATATATCAGTTGTTACTGCAAATAGAATATATAAAGCTTTAGGTGTTGATACTATAAAAATTGTAAAAGAAAGTCCGTATAATTTGATTGGTCTTGTAAAAAATGTTGATTTTAAGCTTATTGATAATATTGGTAAAAAAGAGGGTATTGACTTAAATGATCAAAAAAGAATAGAAACAGGAATTATTTATGCAATTACAAATATTACAGAATTTGGCCATACTTGTGTATATAAACATAATTTGCTAAAGTATGCCTCAGAACTTTTAAATGTAAGTTTAGATACTATTGATAATGGAATTACAAGACTTATGTTAAAGGATAAATTATATTCTCAAGATATAAACAACGAAGAATGTATTTTTAAAAAAGGGTTTTATCTTTCTGAAGAAAATATTGCAGAAACTATAATAGAGCATACTAAAATAAATTTTGAACTTAAAAGTTTTGAAAAATATATAAAAAAAGCTAGTAAAAAATTTGATATAGAGTTATCAAAAGAGCAAAACGATGCAATAAATATGGGTCTTACAAGTAGCGTTTCAGTAATTACTGGTGGACCTGGTACTGGAAAAACAACTATTATAAAATGTATAGTTGAAATACTTGAAAATTTAAATAAAGAATACGTTTTGTGTGCACCAACTGGAAGAGCAGCAAAAAGAATGAAAGAAACAACTAATAAGGAAGCAAAAACAATTCATAGACTTTTAGAAATAACTAAGGTTGATGATACAGATACAGATAGAATTTATGAAATGCCAGTAACTCCAATTGTTGCAGATTTTATAATTGTTGATGAAGCATCGATGATTGATACTTTGATGATGAATAATTTATTAAAAGCAATTAGTATAAAAACACAAATTTTATTTGTAGGAGATGCAAATCAGTTACCATCTGTTGGACCTGGTAATGTTTTAAAGGATATAATTTCTTCTAATACTGTAAAAGTTACGTATTTAAAGGACATTTATAGACAAAGTGCAACTAGTGATATTATAGTTAATGCACATAGAGTAAATAGTGGAGAATATCCAGAGTTTAAGAATAAAGATACAGATATGTATTTTGTAAGTGGAAGTAGTACTAAAGATACTTTAGAAAAGGTAAAATCTTTAATATCACATAGACTTCAAAATTTTACTAATTTAGATATTGTAAAAGATTTACAAGTATTAACACCTATGAAAAAAACAGAACTTGGAACAGTTGAATTAAATAATATGATGCAAGAGGTTTTAAATCCTAAAGAAACTTTTAAAAAGGAAAAAAATTTAAATGGTAAAATTTTTAGAGAAAATGATAAAGTAATGCAAGTTATTAATAATTATGATAAAAAGTTTTCTATAAATGGTGAATTTTTTACAGGTGTTTTTAATGGCGAAATTGGTTATATTTCAAGAATTGATTTAGTAAACGAGAAAATTTTTATTATGTTTGATGAAACAAAGGAAGTTGTATATGACTTTGATGAAGTAGATCAACTAGAACATGCTTATGCTGTTACAGTACATAAATCTCAAGGTAGTGAATTTGATTATGTATTGTTGCCACTTTTTAATGCATATCCAAAACTTTTTACTAGAAATCTTTTATATACCGCTATGACTAGAGCAAAAAAAATGCTTTTTATAGTTGGAAATAAAAAAACTGTCGAATTTATGGTAAATAATATTGATTCAAATAATAGACTTACAGGTCTTAAACAAAAGCTTATAGAAGAAACTTTAAAATAATATTAGTTAACTAAAAAAGAACATTTTTTCTTTTTACTTGATTTTAACTATAAACTGATATATAATATTTGTGTTTAGAGGTAATGATATGATAGAAGATAGAGTTGTATCACCAGAATTTATTGAAGAAGAAAATGAAGTTGAGGAAGTTTCATTAAGACCAATAAGTTTTGATGATTATATTGGACAAGAAAAAATAAAAGAAAATTTAAAAGTATATATTTCAGCTGCTAAGCAAAGAGGAGAAGCTTTAGATCATGTTTTGCTATATGGACCACCAGGTCTTGGAAAAACAACTCTTGCTATGATAATTGCAAATGAAATGGAAAGTAATATAAAAATCACATCAGGTCCTGCTATTGAAAAACCTGGTGATTTGGCTGCAATTTTGACAAATTTACAACCAAATGATGTTTTATTTATTGATGAAATACATAGACTTAATAAGTCAATTGAGGAAATATTATATCCAGCTCTTGAAGATTTTAGACTTGATATTGTAATTGGAAAAGGTCCTTCTGCAAGATCAATTGGTATTGATTTACCAAAATTTACTTTAGTTGGTGCAACAACTAAAGCAGGTCTTCTTTCTTCACCATTAAGAGATAGATTTGGAATAATTCATAGACTTGATTTATATACGCCAGAAGAACTTGCAAAAATTATAAAACGTAGTGCAGGTATTCTTGGAATGAAAATAGATGATGAAGCATCATTAGAAATTGGCTCAAGATGTAGAGGAACACCTAGAATTGCAAATAGGATGTTAAAAAGGGTAAGAGATTTTGCTATGGTTGATAATTTAGATGAAATTAATTATAGTGTTTCTAAAAAAGCTTTAAGTAGATTGGAAGTTGATGAAATAGGTCTTGATAAAACTGATAGATTGATGCTTGAAACAATTATAAAAAAATTTGGTGGTGGTCCTGTAGGTCTTGATACGCTTGCTGCTTGTATTGGTGAGGATAAAGATACAATTGAAGATGTATATGAACCGTACCTTATGCAAATTGGATTTGTAGCAAGAAGCCCAAGAGGAAGAGTTGTAACACCACTTGGGTACGAACATTTAGGAATGGAGTTTAAGCAATGAAAAAATTATTAATGCATGCATGTTGTGGACCATGTTTTGTATACGTTGAAGATGATTTAAGAAAAAATGGATTAAGAAATGATGATGGATCTTATAGTAAAGATTTTACTTACGAAGTTGTTTTTTATAATCCGAATATTCATCCAAAAGTTGAGTATGAAAGAAGAAAAGAAGCTTTTATAGAATTTTGTAAGATGAAAAATGTTAATTATAATGTTATTGACGAGTATAGCTTAAATGGTTTTGTAAAAAATGTTGTAGAACAAACTGGTGAAAATAAAAGGTATAAAATAAGATGCGAATTTTGTTATTATATGAGACTTAAAAGAATTTTTGAATATGCAAAAGAAAATAATTTTGACGTAGTTTCTACTACACTTACAATAAGTCCATATCAAAATCATGAACTTATAAAAAAAGTTGGAAAAAATTTAGAAAAAGAGTATGGAATTGAATTTAGATATATAGATTATAGAGAACATTTTAGAGAAGGTCAAAGAATGGCTCGCGAAACTCAAATTTATATGCAGAAATATTGTGGATGTGTATTTTCATTTGATTCTGGAAAATGGAGGTATTAATGGAAAATAAAACTTATTCAAAAACTAAATTAAAGATTAGAAGAATAGTTACAATTGTTATTGTATGTGCACTTTTAGTTTTACTTTCTTTTGGCGTATTTTTACTTGTAACTTCTATTAAAAATTATGTAAATTATGGAAATGTGAGTGAAATTTCAAAAGATGTATCTGATAATATTGCAAAATCAGGCAATCCAATAATTGTAAATAATGTGCTAGTTGGTGCTGTAAAAGAAAATAACTGGATTTCAGCACAAAGATATTTTACTAATTTACAATCTACAACAAATTTAGATTTAAGCGTTAATATGTATACAAAAAATGGTAAAAAGGCTACGTATGGAGTTTCATCATTTTATAATGATAAAGGAGTAATTTTTACTTCTGGAGAGGTAGCAGATTTTTCAGATGAGTATATAGCAACTGTAAAATCTAATACTAATATAATGCCAAGTCCTGCCACTGATGTAGAAGTTGAAAGTTCAGATTTAAAATATATAAAAAAAGCACTTGGAATATATAAATTATATAATAGTAGTGTAAAAGTACAAAATGCATATTCTATTTCTATAACGAGTGATGTAAAAGGAAAAATATTTGTTATAACAAATGAAGCAAGAAAAGGAATTGGAAGTTATAGCGCAGTTGTATTTTTAAATACAGTAAATAATAAAGCATATTTAATAAAATATAGTTATGTTATGAATCTTAAGGATTCGAAAGATTGGCCATTATATAGTTTTAAATTTATTGCTGATATAAATGAAGATGGAATTAATGAAATTGTGCTTCAAGAAACAAAAGAAGAAAATGTTTCATATGATATAATTTCATATAATGATGCTAAATTTACACAAATTTTAACAACAGAATTTACTGATTAATAATTGACAATTATAAATTTTTATTATATAATAATTTTAGCGTTGATAGGACAAGTAGAGATTCAAACTGTTACAAGAGAGAAATAGTCGTGGCTGTAAGCTATTTTTAATAAGCGTTTCTTGAAAACTACCCTGGAGCTTACTGGAAACAGTCGTTGATTTCGTATAAATCATAAAATGAGTAAAATATAAGGGTGGAACCGTGCATGAAATATTTATGTACCCCTATAGTCAAAAAGTGTATTTTGTCTATAGAGGTACATTTTTTGTAAATAAAAGGAGTGAATGTTATGAAGTATATTAACAACAAATCAGAAGTTTATGAAGCAGATGTAGATGTACAAATTATTAGACATACTACAGCACATATTTTAGCTCAAGCTGTAAAAAGACTTTATCCTGAGGCAAAACTTGCTATAGGTCCTGCAATTGATACAGGTTTTTATTATGATATCGACCTTGATTATCATTTAACAGATGAAGATTTAGTAAAATTAGAAGATGAAATGAAAAAGATTATAAAAGAAAATCTTAAGGTTGAATCTTTTGTTTTACCAAGAAAAGAAGCTATAGCTCTTATGAAGGAAAGAAATGAGGACTATAAAGTAATGCTAATTGAAGATTTACCTGAAGATGAAACTTTATCATTTTTCAAACAAGGTGAATTTATTGATTTATGTGTGGGACCTCATTTGTTATACACAAAAGCTGTTAAAGCTTTTAAATTGTTTAATGTAACAGGTGCTTATTGGAGAGGTAGCGAAAAAAATAAAATGCTACAAAGAATATATGGTACAGCTTTTGATAGTAAAGAAAAACTAGAAGAACATTTAAAGTTATTAGAAGAAGCAAAATTAAGAGATCATAGAAAAATAGGAAAAGATTTAAATATCTTTATGACTCATAAATTAGTTGGATCTGGTTTACCACTTTATTTACCAAATGGAGCAACTATTAGAAGAACATTAGAAAGATATATTCAAGATAAAGAATTAGAACTTGGATATTCTCATGTTTATACACCATCTCTTGCAAATGTTGAATTATATAAAACATCTGGACATTGGGATCACTATAAAGATGATATGTTTCCTGTAATGAAAATGGATAATGAAGAATTAGTTTTAAGACCAATGAATTGTCCACATCATATGCTTGTATATAAAAATCAAATACATTCATATAGAGATTTACCAATAAGAATAGGTGAACTTGCAAATGACTTTAGATATGAAGCTAGTGGTAGTGTTTGTGGACTTGAAAGAGTTAGACAAATGTGTCAAAACGATGCTCATTTATTTGTAAGACCAGATCAAATAAAAGAAGAAGTTGGAAATGTTTTAAAATTAATATTCGAAGTATACTTAAAAGATTTTGGTTTTTCAAGGGATTCATTTAAGTTTAGATTGTCTTTAAGAGATAAAGAAAATAAAGAAAAATACATTGATAATGATACAATGTGGGAAACAGCAGAAGAACAATTAAGACAAATATTAAAAGAATTAAATATTGATTTTTATGAAGCAAAAGGTGAAGCAGCTTTTTATGGTCCTAAGATTGATATACAAATAAAAACTGCGTTAAATCATGATGTAACAATACCAACTTGTCAACTAGATTTTGCTTTGCCAGAAAGATTTGATCTTGAGTTTGTTGGTGAAGATGGTAAAAAACACAGACCAGTTGTAATACATAGAGCTATACTTGGAAGTTCAGATAGGTTTATATCATTCTTACTTGAAGAAACAAAAGGTCATTTACCTTTATGGTTAAGTCCTGTACAAGTAAAAATACTTCCAATTTCTGAAAATGAGCTAGATTATGCAAACTCATTAAAAGAAAAATTAAATAGTAAAAAAATTAGAGTTCAAGTTGACTCTTCTGATGAAAAAATTGGATACAAAATACGTGAGGCTCAATTAGAAAAGGTACCATATATGGTAGTTATTGGAAAAAATGAAGCACAAAATGGTTCAATTTCTATTAGAAAAAATAATGGAGAAAAAATTGATGGTTTAACAATTGAAGATTTTATTTTAAAACTTAGAGATGAAATTGATAATAAATTAAAAAATTAATAATATTATTTTGTCGAAAATCTAGAAAGTTATTGAAATTTTTTCAATCATTATATATAATTTAAACATGTAGTAACAAACGTTACAAACTAATGAAAAAACATAGGGGGTAAAAAATGGATATATTGAAAGTTTCAGCAAAATCAAGTCCAAATTCTGTTGCAGGTGCAATTGCAGGACTTGTTAAAGAAAATGGAAAAGCAGAAATGCAAGCAATAGGAGCTGGTGCTATAAACCAAGCTGTAAAAGCTGTAGCTATAGCTAGAGGATTTGTTGCTCCAACAGGTGTAGAACTTACTTGTTCACCTGCTTTTACAGAAGTATCAATTGATAATGAAGAAAAAACAGGAATAAGATTTACAATTGAACCTAAATTATAATTATAGTTGTAATAAAAAATATATATGACTCAAGAAGATGTAGTGCTATATCTTTTTGAGTCTTTTTATGATATAATTTTAAAGAAAAACAAATACTATATAATAAAAGTAGGTGAAAAAAGTTGAATCCAAAAATTATTGATAAAAATAGATATAAAAAGACTACTAGAAAAAAAGCTACGAAAAATAAAAGGATAAATGAAGAAGATATAAAGAAAAAAGAAGAATTAAAAAAGAAGATTAGAGACGAAAAAATAAAGAAAAAGTGGCTTAATAATGATTTTAATGTAAGCTATATAAAGTTAAATAAAAATGTGAGTGTAAATAATCAAGAGGATGTAACAAAATTTTTAAATAAAGTTAATAAAAAAAAGCAAAAGTCTCAAAAAGATTATACAAAATTTAACAATTATAGCAGCCTTATATATAAAGTTTCAATAAGCTTTAGCTTATGCGTTGTTTTACTCATACTTGGACTTGTATCAAAAATCATCATGCAAAATAATAAGCTAGAAGATAGTAAAACTGCATCTTCGAACATTGAAAAGAAAGTATCACTAGTGCAAGATTATGATTTTAAAGTTGGAATTTCAAAATTAGATAGTCTTGACTTTGAAAAATCAAATAATTTAATTTTAAAAGAATTAAGTACTAAATATAACGTAACATTAATAACTTTTGATACTGATTACAATATTACCTATAAACTTGCAAAAAAGATAATAAAACATTCAAATAAAGAATATGAGATTATACTTGATAGTACATATGATGTATCTATTGATGATATAAAAAATGCAATAGATAATATTAAGAAAAACTCACAAGGCGTTATATATTATTCAAAGATTAGCAATGTTGATTCTGTAAAACAAGCATCTAATGAAAAGATGTTTATATATTTAAAAGAAGATGATCCATATTTTGTTTATGCACTTGATTTTCCTATAAACTTAACAAGTAGTCAAGGGGAATATACAGTATCAGAAAAAAATGATGATAGTATTTTAATTTCAAGGCAAACTTCAAAATCTACTTTAAAAACAATAAGGATAAATTCATATAACGATTCATATAATATGGTTCAAGATTTTAATAACAATAAAATAGATGCATTTACAGCATCATCTGAAAATATAATGACATATCTTGGAAGACACGATTATGGAGTAAAAAAATATAGAGATGGTGAAACTATATTTTTACTTGGTAATGTAGAATCAAAGTTATATAAACAAAAAGAAATAAGGCAAGCATTGCTTTATTCAATAAATAGAAATAAAATAATATCTGATGTTATGGGAAGTTTTTATGAATGTATAGATATACCATATATTTATAGTAAAATTGAGTATAAGTATGATAATTTTGGTGCTACAAATATATTACAATCTCAAGGTTGGACAAAAGTTCAAGGTGCATATTTTAAAAATATAGATAATGAAAATACTGAACTTAATTTGAAATTACTTGTAAATAAAGATGATAGTACAAAGGTAAAAATAGCTGAAAATATAAAAAATATGGCTGAACAAAATGGAATAAAGATACAAATTAATGCTTTAGATGAAAATGAATTAAAAAGTAAAATTGATAATAAAGATTATGATATAGTTCTTGCAAATGTTTCCATAAATCAAATACCAGATATAAATTTCATAAAAAGTTACTTAAATATAAATGAAAATGTTGCAAGTGCAATAAATATAGTTGATAATTCTAGTATTGATGATTTACCAAGTAATATTTCAAATCTTATGGAAGTTATATCAAATCAAGTTTGTTGTATTGGAATTTGTGCAAGAAACACTAATCTTGTATATCAAAGTTATATATCAGGTTTTTTAGATGATATTGGATATATGAAATTGTACAAAAATATAGAAAACATAGGAAAAATTCAAGATGAAAATGAGGGATAATAATGGAATTTAATGGTATTTTAAAAAACATAGTTGATAGATCAAAAAAATTAAATAAAAAAATTGTATTACCAGAATCAGAAGATATTAGAGTTTTACAGGCTGCTAATATTGCTACTAAAAATAAAATTGCAAAGATTATTTTAATTGGTAATAAAAATAAAATTAAAGAAAAAATGAAAAAAGAATTAGGCGAATATTTAAATGAAGATATCGAAGTGATAGATCCAGACGAAAGCTTAAAAAAAGATGAGTATATAAATGAGTTTTATAACATTAGAAAAGATAAAGGTATTAGCATGGAGGATGCAAAAGATATTTTAAATGATTATGTTTATTTTGCAACAATGATGTTAAAACAAGGAGATGTAGATGGTGTTGTAAGTGGAGCTTCACATTCGTCAGCAGATACTTTAAGACCTGCTTTGCAAATTATAAAAGCAAAGACTGGTGTAAAATGTGTTTCATCTTTTTTCTTAATGGAAACTGATAAGAAAAATTTAGGGCAAAATGGCGTATTTGTTTTTTCTGATTGTGGACTTGTAATTGAGCCAACAAAAGAAGAGCTGTTAGACATTGCTATTTGTTCTGCTGAAACATTTAAATATATAACACAAAAGAAAGCAAAAATTGCATTTTTATCTTTTTCAACAAAAGGAAGTGGAAAATCATCAAATATAGATAAGGTAAATTATGTAATGAGTAAGTTAGAGAAAATGAACCCTGATTTTGAATATGATGGGGAATTACAACTTGATGCTGCTATAATTCCTGATGTCGCAGAAAAGAAAGCAAAAAATAGTAAAGTAGCAGGAAAAGCTAATGTACTTATATTTCCAAATTTGGATGCTGGTAACATAGGATACAAAATTGCACAACGTTTTGGCGGAATGCTTGCAATTGGCCCAATTACTCAAGGTCTTAATAAGCCTATGAATGATTTATCAAGAGGATGTAAGGTTGAAGATATTGTTGGAGCAATAGCAATAACAGCTTTACAAGCAGAAAATTAATACAGAGTTTTTACTCTGTATTTTTTTGTATTTTTATTGAAATTAAACTTATTTATGGTTATAATATTATTAGTTATTTAAGGAGGATTTTGTTAATGAAAAAAGTTTTAATAATTAATTGTGGTAGTTCAACTATAAAATTCCAATTAATTGAAATGGAAAATAAAAAGGTACTTGCTAAAGGTAGATGTGATATGATAGGATACGATGCATCTAATATTTTATACAAAAATTTATTAAATGGAGAAAAGTTAGATGAAGTTCCAGTAAGTATGCCTACACATAAAGAGGGAATGGAAGTTTTACTTAAAAATTTAATGGATGAAAAGTTAGGTGTTATTTCTTCACTTGACGAAATTTATGCAATAGGTCACAGAGTTGTTGCAGGTGGTGAAAAATATTCAAATGCTGTATTAGTAGATGATAAAGTTATAGCTGATATATTAGAACTTGCTGAACTTGCACCTTTACATAATAAAGGCGCAGTTATGGGAATAAACGCTTTAAGAGAAGTTGCACCAGAAATTCCTAATGTAGTTGTTTTTGATACTGCTTTTCATCAAACAATACCTGATTATAATTATTTATATGCTATTGATAAAAAATATTATGAAGATTATCATATTAGAAAATATGGTGCACATGGAACATCATATAAATATATATTAGGAAAATTATCAGAAGTTTTAGGAAAGAAAAAAGAAGATATAAATGCTATTGTATGTCATATTGGTGGAGGTGCTAGTGTTTGTGCTATAAAAAACGGAAAATCTTATGATACTTCTATGGGATATACACCTCTTGAAGGACTTGTAATGGAAACAAGATCTGGAGATATTGATCCTGCTGCTGTTTTAAAAATTATGAAATTAAATAATTTATCTATATCTCAAATGGATGAAATCTTAAATAAAAAATCTGGAAGATTAGGATTTTGTGGTATAGGTGATTTTAGACAAATGAAAGATGCAGCACTAAACGGAAATAAAGATGCTCAAACTATGAGAAAAATTCAATCAAATAGAACAAAGAAATATATTGGTGCTTATATGGCAGAACTTAATAGAGTTGATGCAATTTGTTTTACTGGTGGAATAATGGAAAATAACGCTGATGAAATTCAAATGTGTATTGAAGATATGGACTTTTGGGGAATTAAATTAGATAAAGAAAAGAATTTAAAATGTGAAAGATCAGAAGGTGTAATTTCAACTGATGATTCAAAAGTAAAATTATTTTTAATACCAACAAATGAAGAATTAGAAATTGCAATGGAAACTTTGGAGATTGTAGATAGTGCTAAATAAATTAATAGATTGTTTAAAGTTATGTACAAATAATAAAAATAAAATATGGATAATGTATGAAAATGAAGGATCTGATAATTTTTTTGAAAAATATATATCAAAAAATATACAAACTTCAACATATTGTATAGTATCAAAAAAAGCTGTATATTTAATAGTAAATGAATTAGATAGTAGAAATTTAGATGAAATAAAGAAAAAGTATTCTAAGATGTTAAGTGATGAAACCTTAAATTTATATGTATATGATTTAAATGAAACGCTAATTAATATAATTTCTGAGATAATATATATAAATAATTATCCTGAAGAAGTAATGTTTTCATATTCAACAATTAATGATAAATCTACAGATATAATAAGTCATGGAGATTATATTAAACTTACAAATATTATAAAAAGTATATATAAAAATTTTGATAAAAAAGTAAGGTTTAATTCAGCAGAAAAAATTATTTATGAATTTTCATCTAGAAAAACAAATAGTCAAATTGAAAGATTAAAGTATGTATCAAGTTTTACTATAAAGATACTTGAAGAAACTTTTTCTAATATAAAAATTGGAATGTCTGAAAAAGAAATTGCAGATATGACTGCAAAAAATATGATTTTAATAATGCAACAAGAAAAAGAAAAAGGCATAATAAAAGATTATGAACTTGCATGGTTTAATTGTCCGATTGTTTTAATAGGAAAAAATTTAGAAAAAGGTGGTCATAGTCTACCCTCTAGTAAAAAATTAGAAAAAGGAGAAACTATATATTTTGATTTTGGAATAGCTTGTATTTTTGATGATGATGAAAAAATTTGTTCAGATATTCAAAGAATGGGATATAGTTTAAATGATGATGAGAAAGTTCCACCAAAGAATGTTATGAAAGTCTTTGATACGCTAGTTTATGCTATAGAACTTGGAATTGAAAACTTTAAACCTGGTGTAAAAGGATATAAAATAGATTCAATTGTACGTAACGCTATTATAAAAGAAGGCTTTAAAGATTATAATCATGCAACAGGTCATCCGGTTTGTAATGAGGTTCATGATATAGGTTGCATATTAAGTAAAAAAACATCAAAAAGAGCTAATTTAGAATTAGTTGAAAATGGAGTTTATACAATTGAACCTAGAATTCAAATAAAAAATGGTGGTTCAATAGAAGAAATGGTGCAAGTTACAAAGTTTGGTGGCAAACCACTTTGTAAACCACAAACAAAACTTTATTTAATAAAGTCTTAGGTGAAATTTATAAAAAACGTAGAAAATAGAAATATTTAATACAAATTAGTTTAAATTAATATAATTAGTATATACTAATTATATTAAAAGAAAGAAGTTGATATTATGGAATTAAAATATGAAAAAAAGGATGTTTTTTCTAGTTTAGAAAAATCAGAAATTAAAGAAGCTGATTCTTATGCTAAAGATTACATTAAATTTTTAAATAATGCAAAAACAGAAAGATTATGTACTGAAGAAATAGTATATTTATTATCAGTAAATGGTTTTTGTGATATAGCTAAAAAAAGTAAATTAAAAAAAGGAGATAAGGTTTATTTTATAAATAAAGATAAATCTTTATTTGCTGCAGTAATAGGTGAAGAAAAATTAGAAAATGGCTTAAACATTATAGGGTCACATATTGATAGTCCAAGACTTGATATAAAACCAATGCCTTTATTTGAAAAATACGGTTTAAGCTTTTTAAAAACAGTTTATTATGGTGGGATAAAAGAATATCAATGGATGTCTATACCTCTTGCTATGTATGGAGTTGTCTATGATAAAAATGGAAATAAGCAAAAAATTGCAATAGGCGATAAAAAAGATGACCCATGTTTTACAATAGTAGATTTATTACCTCATCTTGCAAGAGAGCAAATGAAAACATCTGCCAAAGATTTTATTGATCCTGAAAAAATGGCTGTAGTTGTTGGTAGTATAAAAGATAAGGAAAAAACAATAAAAGAAAATGTATTAAAAATATTAAATAAAAAATATGGCATGACAGAAATTGATTTTGCAAGATCAGATATTGAATTTGTTCCAGCTTTTGAAGCAAAATTTGTTGGACTTGATGAAGGTCTAATTGGTGGATATGGTCAAGATGATAGAGTTTGCTCATATGCTAATATTAGAGGCTTAATAGAAGCTTCAAATGAAAAATTATCTAAAACTGCTGTTTCAATAGTTATTGATAAAGAAGAAATTGGAAGCTATGGTAATACCTCTATGAGTAGTGAATCTTTTGATATGTTTGTAAATATGTTAATTGAAAAAACAGGTTCGAATGTAGATAGATTACAAGTATATTATAATTCAAAAATGTTATCTGCAGATGTAACTGCAGCACTAAATCCTATGTATGAAGAAGTTCATGATGCACAAAATGCAAGCATTATTGGATGTGGCGTTTCTGTAGAAAAATATGGTGGAAGTGCCGGAAAAGGTGGCGCAAGTGAAGCTAGTGCTGAACTTATGTCATATGTTATGAAATTATTCGAAGAAAGTAAAGTAAGTGCTCAATACGGTACTCTTGGAAAAATTGGAAAAGGTGGTGGAGGAACAATTGCATTTATTCTTGCAAATAAAAGTGTAGATGTAGTTGATTGTGGAACACCTATTTTAGCTATGCATTCACCATTTGAAGTTTCTTCAAAATATGATGTATATATGACATATAAAGCATATAAATCTTTCTTTAAGTAGAATTTATATATAGTTTGGGGGAAAAATATATGCTAAAAAAATTGCTAAAAAATACTGATTTTATTTTATTTACGTGTATGGTAATTTTGGTAGTTGTTGGAATAATAGCAATATATTCAGCAGGTTACAATACAGATGTAAACAAAGATGAATATATAAAACAGATGATATGGTTTGGAGTTTCATTTATTCTTATGGTGCTAGTTTGGCTTGTAGATTATAATATGTTCGATATTGTAGGATACATTTTATATATCATAAATTTAGTGATGCTTATTGTAGTTTTGTTTATGCCAACTCTTATGGGAGCTAGTAGCTGGTTTAACTTTGGTGGATTTTTATATCAACCATCTGAACTTATGAAAATTGGTACAATTCTTTGTAGTGCAAAATTTTTAAGTATATGTAAAAATAACATTAGTAAACACGATAATTTAAAAAGGATTTTATTAATTGCAATATCAGTTCTTACGTTTATATTACCAATAGGTTTAATAATATTACAACCAGATTTTGGTACTGCGATGACTTTTGTTGTAATAGCTGCGTTTATGTTATTTAAATTTGGAATTAAATATAGATATATATTTTGTATACTTGCTGTAATACTTATTGCGATTCCAATTGTATATAATTTTATGTTAAATGATGTGCAAAAAGAAAGAATAAATGTATTTTTAAATCCAGAGTTAGATCCTCTTGGAAGTGGGTATAACGCTATTCAATCAAAAATTGCAATAGGATCTGGTATGCTATTTGGAACTGGAATTTTAAAGGGAAGTCAAACTCAAAATGGATATATTCCAATCAAATCTACAGATTTTATATTTTCTGTAATTTGTGAAGAAATGGGATATGTTATGGCTGTATTTGTAATAGTTGTATATACAGTCTTAATATTAAGATTACTAAATATAGCTAACAAAACAGATGATACATTTGCAAGTTTAGTTGTTGTAGGAATTGCAGGTATGTTTTTCTATCATTTTGTAGAAAATATAGGAATGACAATTGGTCTTTTACCTATAACAGGTGTTCCATTACCATTTTTAAGCTATGGAGGAAGTAACATGCTAACTAATACTCTTGCAATTGCTATAGCTTTAAATATATCTGCAAGAAATAAAAAAGATACTCTATTTATGTAAAAAAACACTACAGGAATTTCTTCTGTAGTGTTTTTTACATAATTACATATTAAAAAGCATATCAATATCTTCAGGAATTTTAGATTTTATATCAATTTTTTTATGAGTAATAGGGTGATTAAATGTTATATTATAGCAATGAAGAGCAGGTCTTTTTATATATCTAAAAATTTCTTCATTTGATAATGAAAAGTCATATTCTTTTGAGTACAATTCATCGCCAAGCAAAGGATGAAGAATATAACTCATATGGACTCTAATTTGATGAGTTCTACCTGTATGTAGTAATACTTTTAATAGAGTGTAATTCTTATCTTCGTTTATTTTTAATGGGAAATATTCTGTTTTTGCAAAGTCACCAACAGTAGGATCATTTGATACTTTTCTTAAAATAATGGTATTTTCTTTTCTAGTTATATTTTTGTTAATGATACCACTTTTTTTAATAATTCCTCTTACTGCACATATGTATATTTTTTTTAGATTGATTTCTTCTTTTTTCCTAACAAATAATTCTTGAATATATTTATTTTTTGCAAAAATGCAGATACCAGTTGTATTTTTATCAAGTCTGGTTAAAATATGTATAGAATGTATATCTTGCTTTTCAAGATATGCTGCTACAATATTTGAAAGAGTGTTATCATAATTGTTAGCACTTGGATGAACTGGCATATTTGCAGGTTTATTTATTATTAATAAATAATCATCTTCAAAAAGAATATCGAGTGGTGTATCTACTAATTTAAATTTATTTTTAAAAGCTGTTTTTTCTTTAGGAAGAATAACTTTTAATATATCATTTTCTTTTACTTTTGTATTTGTAAATGTAGTCTTGTCGTTTAAATAGTACATTTTTTCGCCAATTATTTCATATATTAAAATTTTAGAAAGATATAGTCTTTTTGACATAATATCTTTTATGCTCATATTTTCGTCTTGTTTTTTTACAGTATAATTTAATATCATAATTTCACCAGTCATATTATATCAAAAAAAGTAATGCTTATCAAATACGGTTGACAATAAAATTCCTTTATGATATAATTTTCAATGTTTAAGATTGGAGGTAATTTCAATGAAAGAATATGACATAAATAGTGAAAAAGAAGCAAAAGTTTTAGAAATAAGTAATGATGAACTTCCTTTAAGTGTTTCAAAGAAAAATTCTGGCTTTTTTGGATTCTTAAAAAGAAATTACAACGAGTATAAAGATGCAAGGGAATACCAAAGAGTAGAAAAAGCATCTGAAACTATTCAAAATAATTTTTCTCAAGAGGGTATTTTTAATGCAGTAAAAGCAACTGTTAGAAACACACCATTTAATGATGGATTATATTATGAATTTAAAACTGAAGATCAAATAAAAAGAAGTTTATAATTTTTTAAATAGTAACTATTATTTAATAGTTACTATTTGTTTTTAAGGTGAAATATGAGTAAAAGAATAGATGATTTAGGTATTAATGATTTAAAAATTGTTCAAGATACAGATTATTTTTGTTTTGGAATGGATAGCGTTTTGCTTGCTAATTTTGTAAATTCTAAAAGTAAGAAAAATGTAGTTTTAGATCTTTGTTCTGGAAGTGGAGTTATTCCCGTTATTATTTCTGCAAAGAAAGAAAGTGGAAAAATTATTGCTGTAGAACTTCAAGAAAAAATGTATGAACTGTTGGAAGAAAATATTTTAAAAAATAATTTGAGTGAAAAAATAATACCTTTTAAATGTGATGTTAAAGATTATAAAAATATAGCTACAAAAATAAAAGAAATTACAAATACAGGTACTGTAGATATTGTAGTTTGTAATCCTCCATATAAAAAGTGTGGTAGTGGAATAAAAAATCCAAATGATATTAAAACTATTGCAAGGCATGAAGTTTTATGTAGTTTAGAAGATATATTTATAACTGCGTCAAAATTACTTAATACAAAAGGAAAACTATATCTTGTACATAAACCTGAAAGGCTTGTAGATTTACTTTCAATTTCAAGAAAGTATAAATTAGAAGCAAAAAATATAACATTTATTCAACCAACCAAAGATATGAAACCTAGTATTGTTTTAATTGAATATGTAAAAAATGGTGGAAATGAAGTTTTAGTACAAAAGAATATTATAGAATATAACGATGATGGTAGTTATACAGATGAAATATATAAAATATATGGTATAAAAAAAGAGGAGTAAAATATAATATGGAAAATAAGTTATATATAGTTGGAACACCAATTGGAAATTTAGGTGATATAACAATTAGAGCTTTAGAAACATTAAAAAGTGTTGATATAATACTTGCAGAGGACACAAGACAAACTTTAAAATTATTAAATCATTTTGATATAAAAAAACATATGATAAGTTATCATAGACATAATGAAGATGATAAGATAAATACTGTTGTATCATTACTTGATGAAGGAAAAAATATAGCTTTAGTTTCTGATGCTGGTATGCCAATAATTTCTGATCCTGGATCAAATTTAGTTAAATATTTAATAGAAAAAGGATATAAAATAGAGGTAGTACCTGGAGTTACTGCACTTACAACAGCAATTGTAAAGTCAGGTCTTGATTCTACAAGATTTGCTTTTGAAGGATTTTTATCAGTTAATAAAAAGCAAAGAAATTCTAGATTAAATGAAATAAAAAATGATACAAGAACATTAATTTTTTATGAAGCACCTCACAAAATTTTAGTTACATTGGAAGATATGCTAAAAGTTTTTGGAAATAGAAATATTTGCATTTCAAGAGAACTTACAAAGCTTCATGAAGAACAAATGTATACTAATTTAAAAGATGCTATTGAAAAAATAAAAATTGACGGAATAAAAGGTGAAATTGTTTTACTGGTAGAAGGTGCAAATAAAGAAAAAATAGAAGAAAAAGAAAGAGATTTACTAAAAGAAAAGTCAAATATAGAATTAGTAAAAGAAGAAATGAAAAAAGGTTTTTCCAAAAAGGATGCTATTAAAAATGTAGCAAAATTAAAAGGAATATCTAAAAACGAGGTTTATCAAGATTGTATTGAGTTATAGTAATAACATAAAAGAGGGGAATCTATATGAAAGCAAAAATGTATATAAGTAGTGAAAATTTAAAATATAATATTAATTATATAAAAAATAAAATAGGAAATAAAGAAATAATAGCAATGGTAAAAGCAAATGCTTATGGCACAGGAAGTAATTTTGTTTGCAAAAAGCTACAAGAAATTGGAATAAGTAATTTTGGAGTAGCAAATATTGATGAAGCAATTTCTTTAAGAAAAAATGGAATCTTAGGAATGATAATTATAACAGGTATAGTTTATGATGATGAAATAGATTTAGCAATAAAAAATGACATTTCTATATCTGTATCAGATTATGAAAATGTACTTAAGATAAATGAAAAAGCAAAAAGAATGGGTAAAATTGCAAAAGTACATATTAAAATTGATACAGGAATGACAAGATTAGGTTTTTATTTTAATGATGTATCTAAAATTTGGCAAGATATTATAAAATTGGAAAATTTAGATATTCAAGGTATATATACTCATTTAAGTTGTGCAGATAGTGATGAAGATTATACATTAAAACAAATAGATAGATTTACAAATGTTGTTAAAAATTTAAGTAAAAATCATAAATTTAAATATATACATATATTAAATTCTGATGGTATAGAAAAATATTCTGATAAAATAAATATTGATACTCATGTTAGAGCTGGAATAATGCTTTATGGGTATGCTTTTAATACAAAGCCTACAACTAAACTTGTTGCTCCAATAATTCATATTAATGATGTAAATTTTGATACTAAAGTTGGATATGGTGGAACTTTTATTGCAAAACCAAATACTAAAATTGCAGTTGTAAAAATAGGTTATGCTGATGGAATTAGTAGATGTTTATCTAATAAAATTAAAGTAAAAGTTAATGGAGTTATATGTAATCAAGTTGGTAATATTTGTATGGATTTAATGATGGTAGATGTAACAAACGTAAAGAATATAAAAATAAATGATGAAGTAGTTATATGGGACTTTGATAATGATTTAAAAGAAATTGCTAAAAATTCAAATAAAATAGTATATGAAGTTATTTCAAATATAGGTAGTAGAATAGAAAGAATAATAAAATAAAATAGACCGAGGTTAAATAAACCTCGGTCTTAAAAATGCTTGCTAGTTTAAATCATTTTTTATTTCTTCTAAGCTTGAAATTTTCTTTGCTATCTTGTAGTCAATTAATTCCTGCTCTGAAAAGTAGTAATCACACTCACAATCATCAAAAGTTTTCTTTAAAATTTCATCAGGTATTTCTGTGTGAGATTTTAAGTAATTCTTTACGAACATATCATATTCTATAGATTTTTGAAGTGTATCCTTTAAATGCTTTGAATTAGCTTCATTAATGTTTCCAGCAAAAGTAGAATGTGACATAAAAATTGAGTATTCAAGAAAGTATCTTTTTTCAGTACATAAAAAGATAATATTAGCAGCTGAAAAACACTTACCAACGTTTATAGTTACAATGTTTTTACCTGATAATTTAAGGTAATTTACTATTGCAACTGCAGATATAACAGCACCACCACTAGAATTAATAAACAAAAATATAGTGTCTACATCTTCCGGTATTTTAGTTAAAAAGTTAAAGACTTCCTTTTCCATTTCTTCATTAATTTTTCCTACAAGTTGTAAACATTCAAATTTCATATGATAAATCTCCTATAAATAATAATATTTCTGTTCTATCATTAGATATTGCATAAATAATCCAGATACTTAAATTATAGCATAGTTAACATAAAAACACAATAATGCATATTTAACAAATTTAAGATATTAAAATTTTTACTTTATTTTTCTATTTTTTTATTATATAATACCATTGTGAGGTAGTTATGAAAGAACAAGAATTAGAAAGATTAAAAAATATGTTAAAAATAGAGGATTGTCTTTATGAAAAAGGCTACAATTTTATATGTGGAGTTGATGAAGCTGGAAGAGGTCCTTTATGTGGACCCGTTGTTGCAGCAGCTGTTATTTTACCAAAAGATGAATGTATAGAAGGTGTAAATGATTCAAAAAAATTAAGTGAGAAAAAAAGGGAAGTTTTATATGATGAAATAATTTCTAAAGCTGTAGCATATGGAATTGGTATTTCTAATGTTGATGTTATAGAAAAGGTAAATATCTTAAATGCAACAAAAATTGCTATGAAAAATGCAATTAAAAATTTAAAAGTAGTACCTGATTATGTTTTAATTGATGGAAATCAAATGATTGATATTGATATACCTGGAAATACTGTAGTATCAGGAGATGCTAAATCAGAATCAATAGCAGCAGCTTCAATACTTGCAAAAGTAACAAGGGATAGAATGTTAAGAGAGTATGATAAAAAATATCCAGAATATGGATTTGCAAAACATAAAGGATATGGTACAAAAGCTCATATAGAAGCTATTGGTAAATATGGGTTAACACCTATACATAGACCAAGTTTTTGTAAAAAGTTTGTTAAATAAGGAGTAAGTTATGAAGTTTATATCTTGGAATGTTAATGGATTAAGAGCATGTATTACAAAAGGATTTGAAGATTTTTTTGAAAATATTAATGCTGATATATTTTGTATACAGGAAACTAAAATGCAAGAAGATCAAGCAGAAAATATAAATTTTAAAGGTTATTATAAATATATGAATTCAGCACAGAAAAAAGGATATTCTGGAACTGCAATTTTTACTAAAATAAAGCCTATAAATGTAGCGTATGGTATAAATATTGATGAACATGATTTAGAAGGTAGAGTTATTACTTTAGAATTTGAAAAATTTTATTTAGTTAATTGTTATACTCCAAATTCAAAAAGAGAGTTAGAAAGACTAGAGTATAGGCAAAAATGGGAAGATGATTTTAGAAAATATTTAAATAATTTAGATTTAATAAAACCCGTTATATTATGTGGAGATTTAAATGTTGCACATAAAGAAATTGATTTAAAAAATCCAAGTACAAATCATCATAATGCAGGTTTTACTGATGAAGAAAGAGAAAAAATGACAGCTCTTTTAGAAAGCGGCTTTGTTGATTCGTTTAGATATTTATATCCTGATAAAAAGGATGAATATTCTTGGTGGTCATACATGAGAAATTCAAGAGATAAAAATATTGGATGGAGAATTGATTATTTTATTGTATCAAATAAATTAAAGGAAAATATAAAAGAGGCAAGCATTTATTCAGATGTTTTTGGAAGCGATCATTGTCCAATTGGACTAGATGTTGAGGTGTAATATGGCAAGAAGATTTATTGTAAATGACGAAGATATAAAAATTTTAAGTAATAATTGCTTTGAAATATCTGGTAATGAGGTAAAGCATATACAAGTATTAAGGCATAATGTTGGGGAGTTAATTGTTGTTAATAAATATATATGCAAAATATCAAAAATGACAAAAAATACAGTGATTTTAGAGATTGAAGATGAAGCACCAAATAGAGGAATACCAAATATTAATTTAACTTTATATATGGCTATGGTAAAAAACGATAAAATGGACTTTATTGTGCAAAAAGCTGTTGAACTTGGTGTTAAAAAAATAGTACCTTTTTTATCTTGTAATGTTATTGTAAAACTTGATGAAAAATCAAAGAAAAAAAGAAAAGAAAAACTACAAATTATTGCAAATGAAGCGTGCAAGCAATGTGGGAGAACTGATTTAGTAGAAGTTTCTGATTTTATATCTTTTGATGGAATGTTAAATAATTTAAGAGGTATTAATTTATTTGCATATGAAAATGAAAAAAATAGTTTAAAGGAAAGTATAAATAATATTAAAGATAAACTAGCTAGTAAAGATGTTAGTATTAACTGTATAGTAGGTCCTGAGGGTGGTTTTACAGAAAATGAATATAAATTATTAAGTAAAGCTAAGGATACTTATACAATAAGTTTAGGAAGTAGAATATTGCGTGCAGAAACAGCAGCACTAAATATAATATCAATAATTATGTATGAATTTGATTAAAAATAACAAGGCATAAACCTTGCTATTTTTGTATATGTACAATATTTACAGCACTAGGTAGTACTTTTAAATGTAATTTCTTTTTATAAATTACTTCTCCGTCAATACTAACAGGAAAATCTTTAGTAGATACAATAGTAACTTCTTTTGAATTTTGCATATGACATTCTTTTAATGTAGTATGTTTACTTTTATTATATTTTGGAAAGAAGCGAACTTTTTTTAGTATAGTAGTAGAATCAATAACACAAGTATTTAGTATTCCATCTGTTACCAAAGCTTCTGGGCAAGGTGAAATACCACCACCATAAAATTTTCCATTAGTTACAGCTACTAAAGTAAAATGTCCTTTTAAAACTCTTGAATTATCATTATCGAATTTTATTTTAAATTTATAATTTTTATTTTTTAGTAGAGTATAAAGAATTGCTAAATTATATTTCATTTTACCTGTAATAAGTGGAAAATTCCTAAATATATCAACATTTTTTGCAACTAATGCATCAAAACCACAATTTAAAATATTTACACAATACATATCATTGTTAACTTTTATAACATCTGTTTTTGTAGAAGGTGTGTTAATAGACTTTTTTATAATTTTTCTCATACTTAGGTATGAAGAAACGCTTTTTATAAAATCATTACCAGTGCCACATGGAATTACAACAATTTCAGAATCACTACCTATAATACCTGAAATTGCTTCATTTAAAGTACCATCTCCACCTAAAACATAAAATCTACATTTATGTTCATTAGATAATTTTTTTACTGTTTTAGTAAAATATTTTGGATATTTTGATACAATAATATCTGCTGTAATGTTATTTTTATTTAATAATTTTTTTGTTGCGATTGCAAGTTTTAATCCTTTTTTCTTACCAGAAAATGGATTTGCTAATATATAATGTTTCATAAATATTACCTCTTTTAATTATTTTAGCACATAAAAGATTTTTTTACCATATTTAATTCTAATAAAATATATTGTGAATAAAATATAGTATATAAAAAAGGGGTATTTTTATGAGAAAAAAATTTATTAGAAATAATTCAAATCCAAGTAATAGAGGTATGTATAACAAATCTGGCAATATTACATCTAGTTTTGCTTTTCCTTACTATCTAAATTATGGAATGACAGGGCCAAATATTGAATGGTTACAAAAAATGCTTGTTGGTGTTGTTAATGTTTTACCAAGCTTACCTGTGTTAAATATTGATGGTGTTTTTGGAAGAAAGACAAAAGAGGCTGTAATTGAATTTCAAAAATTACAAGGTTTACCAATAACTGGAAATGTAGATAATATAACTTTTGAAAAATTAAATGAGTTATATAAACTTGGTAGAATGAATGAGAAAAATTATATAAGAGAAGAGTTTTATGATATGTCTGCAAATGTGATTAAGCAGGGAGATAATAATAAATATGTTGTTGACTTACAAGAATCATTAAATAAAATTAGTTTAAAGTATCCTGTAATTCCAATGGTAAATGTAGATGGAAATTTTGGAGAAAAAACAAAGGAAGCAGTACTTGCTTTTCAAAAGAATTTTAATTTACAGGCAGATGGTGTAGTAGGTACTGTTACTTGGATGGCAATAGACGATGTCTTAGACGGAAAAAAGATTCAATTTGACAGTTAACATAAATTATGGTATAATCTTTTAGTATTTCAAATTTTATAATTTTATAATTAAAATTAGGAGGAAAAAATGAAAGAAACAAGAAATGATTGCAACAATATTTTTAAAGAAAGAGAGGATTTGAAATTACTTAAGACTTTGTTTGAGTTTGATATCAAAAAAACAGAAGATACTTATTCAAGCGTTAAAGAAATTGCAAAAGATGAAAACGTAGATGAAGATATCATAATTTGGAATATCTTTAAGAAGTATCAGTTAAGGCTTATAAATTTCGATGATATCAAACATAAAAGACTTGGCAGGATTGTTATTCCAAACTCTACTCAGGTTGCAAGTATGAAAGCTAAATTATTAGCTTAAGTATTAAATTTTTTGAGGTGGTAAAAAATACCACCTCATTTTTTATGAAAAATAATTAAAATTTAACTAGACTAACATAGAAAAAAGTGATATAATTTCTAATGCTTAGGAGATGGTAGATAATGTCTTTAAATATTGTTTTGGTAGAACCAGAAATACCACAAAATACAGGAAATATAGCAAGAACTTGTGCTGCAATTGGTGCAACACTTCATTTAGTTTATCCTCTTGGATTTGATATATCAGAAAAAGCCGTAAGAAGAGCAGGACTTGATTATTGGGATAAAGTAAATATTGTTACATATGAAAATTTAGAAGATTTTAAGCAAAAACATAAAGATGATAATATGTATTTATTATCTACTAAATCTAAACAGTCATATACTGATGTTAAATATCATGATGGAGATTATTTAGTCTTTGGTCCTGAAACTAGAGGATTGCCAGAAGATTTTATTCTTGAAAATTTTTCTTATGCAGCAAGAATTCCAATGAGAGAAACTCTAAGATCACTTAATCTATCTAATAGTGTTGCAATTGTTGCTTATGAGGCGTTAAGACAAATAGATTTTAAAGGATTAGAAGAAGAAAGCAAGTATTTTGATAATAAAAAAAAGTAATATAAATTGGAGGATATATGTACACAAATGACAATCAAGATTTAATAAAAATTAAAGTATTAGGTATTGGTGGAGCTGGTAATAATGCAGTAACAAGAATGCTTGATGATAAGATAAAAAATGTTGAATTTGCAATAGTAAATACTGAAGAACAAATATTAAATAAATTAAATGTAAAAAAGAAAATTCAAATTGGTAAAAAACTTACACTTGGACTTGGTGCAGGTGCAAATCCTACTATAGGTGAGCAAGCTGCTTTAGAAAGTATTGACGAAATAAAAGAGTACTTAAAAGGTACTGATTTGTTATTTTTAACAGCAGGCATGGGTGGTGGAACTGGAACTGGTGCTACTCCTGTAATTGCAAGAATTGCAAAAGAAATGGAAATACTTACAATTGGTATTGTAACAAAACCTTTTTCATTTGAAGGAAAATCTAGACTTGCTAAGGCAAAAGATGGAATTGATAGTCTTTATGAAAATGTTGATGCTTTAATAATTATACAAAATGATAAATTGATAAAAATTGCTGATAAAACAACGAGCTTAGAAGATGCATTTTATTTTGCAGATACAGTATTAAAACATGGTGTAAAAAGTGTTATTGATCTTATAACTAGTATTGGTGATATAAATATAGAT
This sequence comes from uncultured Clostridia bacterium, assembly GCA_934169925.1. Classification (GTDB taxonomy): domain Bacteria; phylum Bacillota; class Clostridia; order TANB77; family CAG-465; genus CAG-465. The sequence goes on from CAKPOO010000001.1 coordinate 152,141, forward strand.
TTTGCTGATGTAACTGCAATTATGCAAAATAAAGGAATTGCATATATGGGAATTGGTAGAGGAATTGGTCCTGATAGAATGATATCTGCAACAAAAATGGCTATTTCTAATCCACTTACTGAAGAAAGAATTAATGGTGCAAAAGGCGTTATATTTAATGTAAAAGGTTCTGAAAATGTAGGTATAATGGAAATTAATGAAGGAATAAAACTTATAAATGACGTTGTTGATGAAGATGCAAATATTATTTTTGGTACAACAATAGACAATAATATGGGTGATGATGTGTTTGTAACAGTTATTGCAACTGGTATAGAAGATACAAATAAAGAAACACAAAATGATACTCAATTTAATATATAATAAAAGTACGTATTTTTTTGATACGTACTTTTTACATTATATGTTTTTATTTTTTATAACTTGGTAAGGTTCTATTTTTGTAAAATCTTTAATAGTACTTGAGTCTATAGTACTAGTTTTTACTAAAACATTATTTCCAATAGTTGATGAGATAATATATGAATTAGGACCTATTATACAATTTTCTCCAATTATTGTATTACCTTGTATATTAGCACCAGGATAAATAATAGTATCTTTTCCTATTTTTGTATCTAAGCTAATATATGTGTTATTTGGATCTATTAGAGTAACACCATTATTCATATGATATTTTCTTGTTTTATTTAGCATAGTATTTGTTGCAAGAGATAATTCTTCTCTTGAATTAATACCTTGATATTCAGTTATATCAGCAATTGTAAGGACACCAAAATTAAAACCTTTTGCTTTTATATGAGATGGCACGTCAGTTATGTAATATTCATTTTGAGCGTTATTATCATCAAGTTTACCAAGAGCATCTTTTAATAGATTTCCTATAAAACAGTAAACACCAACATTAATTTCACAAATTTTTTCTTCGTCTTCAGTACAGTCTTTACTTTCAACAATTTTTTTTAAGTTGCCGTTTTCGTCACGAATAATTCTTCCTAACTTTCCTGGTTTATCAATAATAGCAGATAAAACAGTGCCACCATAAGAACCTTGTTTTGTAAAAGAAATTAAAGATGTAATTGTTTTAGGTGATATAAGTGGTTGATCTCCGTTTATAACTAAAACGATATCATCATCGTTAATTTTATCTACTGCTTGCATAACTGCATGACCAGTTCCAAGTTGTTCTTTTTGTAATATACAAGTTAAATTTTCTTTATCTTTTAAATGATTTTCTACAAGATTTGCTTTGTGTCCAACAATTACATATATTTCATCTATATTTGACTCTATACAAGCATCATATACATAATCAATTATTGTCTTATCATAAATTTTATGTAATACTTTTGGTAAATCAGATTTCATACGAGTTCCTTTTCCACCTGCAAGTATTATAGCTTTTGTTTTTCCCATAATAAGATACCTCCTACAAAAAGAATTATATCATATACATTTACTAAGTACAAGTATATTAGTTTTGATATATAAATATGAATATTTAATTGAAAAAAGACAAAAAATGTTGTAAAATGATACATTGTAAGGAGAAAGAAAATGAAAGTTGCATTTTATACGCTTGGTTGTAAAGTAAATCAATATGAAACTGATTTAATGATCGAAAATTTTAGAAAAAATAATTATGAAATAGTAGACTTTTTAGAAAAAGCAGATATTTATGTTATAAATTCATGTAGTGTAACTACTGTTGCAACAAGAAAAACAAGACAAATGTTAAGCAGAGCTAAAAAGAAAAATGGAATAGTTGTTTTATGTGGTTGTTATGCACAAGAAATCGAAAATCAAAAAATAGATAATGTTGATATAGTAGTAGGAAATGAAGAAAAAAACGATGTTGTAAAAATTGTTGAAGAATATATATCAAAAAATAGCAAAAAAAATATAGTATATAAAGTTGCAAATATATCAAATATTAAAAAATTTTCACAAACAGATTTGCTAGAAAAAGGAATTAATATTAGAGAAAGTTTAAAGATTGAAGATGGTTGTAACAATTTTTGTAGTTATTGTATAATACCATATTTAAGAGGAAGAGTTCGTAGTAAAGATATTAGTAAAATTGAAGAAGAAACAAAAAATCTAGTAAAATCAGGTGTAAAAGAAATTGTTGTTGTTGGAATTGAAATTGCATCTTATGGTAAAGATTTAGAAGATGATATAAATCTTGTCGATGTTATAGAAAAAATAAGCAAAATAGATGGATTAGAAAGAATAAGACTTGGATCTATAGAACCAAGAATTTTAACAACAGAAAATATTATAAGATTATCAAAAATTAAAAAGCTTTGTAATCATTTTCATATATCAGTTCAAAGTTTAAATAATGATATATTAAAAGCTATGAATAGACATTACACAGTAGAGGATTTATTTAATATTACTGATAAACTAAAAGAGTATTTTGAAAATCCAGCTCTTACTTGTGATATTATTGTTGGGTTTCCAGGAGAAACAGAAGATATGTTTAATGAAACTTTAAAAAATGCAGAAAAAATTGGATTTTATGAAGTACATACTTTTAAATATTCAAAAAGAAAATGGACAAGAGCTGCAAATATGGAAAATCAAGTTGATGGTAATGAAAAAAATAGAAGAAGTGGAGAGTTAATTAATCTTGCTAAATCTTTAAAATTAAAGTATATGACTTGCTATTTAAATACAAAACAAGAAGTTTTAATTGAAGAATATAAAGATGGATATTTATATGGATATACAAAAAATTATATAAAAGTGAAAATAAGAGGGGATAAGAAATTATGGGGTTGTCTGTTAATGATAGAATTAAATTCAATAGACGAAGATTTGATATTAGGAGATATTTGCGATTAAAGAATATTTTAATTTTTGGCTGTATCTTTTTAGTTATATTTACAATTGTATCAGTTGTAAGTGCAAAATTATTATTAAAGAAAGTTGAAGAATCAACTGTTGTATATAAAAAAATAGATAATAAAGAAATTGAAGAATTATTAAAATCTACATCTGATGAAGATACTCAAGTTGATATATATAAAGATGAAGAGGAAGATAAAAATAATTTAGAAGATGAAGAAGATATAAGTGTTGCAAAATCAAATGAAGAAAATGTTTCTTCTAAAACTGTGCTTTCATTACTTGGTGAGATTGATTTAAGTGGACAGGTTAGCAATAACTTAAATTTTGATTACGTTCAAGGAATTAAAAAGGTTTATAATAATACATTAGTTTCAGATTTTGCTTATGCAAATTTTGTTGATAATATATCAGAAGATGCAACTATCGATACAAATTCTAAAAATTTAGCTGGTAAAAATGCTACAAACTTTTTAAGAGCATTAAGTTTAAGTGCAGTATCTATTGCTTCTGATAATATGTTAAATTATGGTATGGATTCATTTAATACTACTGTAGAAAAAATAAAAAGTGAAAATATATATGTTGCTGGTAAAAAAGATGAGCCTGTTTACTTTAAAAAAGGTGATACTTTGATTGCTATTATATCTACTAATTCAGTTATAAAAGCTGGTGTTGATTATAACGGTGCATCTATTTCAACATATTCAAAAGAAAATGTATTGAAAAATATTAAAGAGGCAAAGAAAAATGCAAGTTTTGTGATTGTAGATTTCCATTGGGGGAATGAAAGTGCATACGGAGTTACTGATAATATGAGACAAATGGCTATTTTTGCAATAGAAAATGGTGCAGATATGGTAATTGGTACTCATGCTGCAGGTGTATATCCAATAGTTACATATAATAATAAGCCAATAATTTATTCACTTGGATCATTTATATCAGATTCCGATTTATATGTAAAAAAAGAAGGCTTTATATTTAATTTAACTATTGATAAAGATAAAGTAGAAAAACTTGAGATGTTACCAATATATGTTAATAATAAACAGGAAGTCTTATTATTTAATGACTATAGTAAAGAAATGTCTGATGAATATTTAGAGCAATTTAATAAGTGGAATATTGACAATAGTTTAAATTCTACAATAGAAAACAATAAAATTGTTATAAATTTTTAATAAATTTTACTAAAAAAGTAGACTTTATAGTCTACTTTTTAATTTTAGGGTTGCACTTTACATAAAAATATGGTATAATGTTATCGAAGTTTTAATTTTTTGTATATATATATAAATAATGTATATAGGAGGAAATAATATGAATAATTATGTAAAAGAAAATTTTGCTTTGAACTTAAAAGAAGATTTTGAAATCGCAGATTTCAAGAAAAGAGTCAAGTCTTTTAGAACTAAACGGAGTTATATGAATTTGTTAAGCGTCATAATATGCTTAACACAGGATGACTTTGTAAAGGAACTTAATTTAATGCTTGATAACATCAATATTTATCTTTATTACTTGATTGGTAAAAAGCCAAGTGCTGCTGTTAATAAGGTAATAGACAAAATTTCAGATGTTATTGACACGTATTCACCCGAACAGAAGGAGGAACTTTATCTTAAGGCTTTAGAAAAAACTTTAAAAATTGAAGATGGTGGTAAGTATGACGCAGCTGAAATAAAGAGACTAAGAGAAGAATTTTTAAGCAGGTATGAACTTACAGATCAGACTTACTGTAAATATAAGTTCTTCAAAGGTGTAAATAGGCAGGAAAAGGAGTTACTTATAAATCTTTTTAAGATTATTGTTAATCCCTCCAGTGACAGCTTTGATATAGCGTCTGCTATTAAACAAATGGATGAAGATGTAAAAGAAAGCGAGGGAAAAAAAGAGGAAGAAGAAAAGATTGAAAACGAAGCAATAAAAAATTTTCATGAAAATCTTGATGATATCTTAAATGATGATCTTACACCAGAAGAGGAAGCTGAGGTGAATAAGCAGCTTGTTGAGTATACGCCTACATTAAAGGAATTTGTAAGTGATATCTTAAAAGAAAAAAAGTGATTTAAAGTGTGAAATGTAAATTATATACATTTCACACTTTTTTAGTTAAATTAGTAGTTTAAGTTTATTTTTTTCGCTTTTAATTGATTTTTATACTTTTGGTATGATAAAATAGCGTTGGAGAAAAAATGTTATGGGTTTTTACATATATGAATTAAAATATAGACTTAAGAATAATGATGTAAATTTAAAAAATAAAATAAAAATTACGGCTATATTTTTAATCATTTTAGCTATATTTTTTATATATTTTTTTGCATCTCCATTTGAAGTTATAAAAAGCAAATGGGAAAAAAGGGCATCAGATATATCTAGTAATACAAAGGTTTATGCAAAAGATACTACAGTAAACAAAAATATTGATTATAGCAAAGATTACATAAAACCTGTAAATGGAACTATTACTTCAAATTATGGTTATAGATCTGGAGGCTTTCATACAGGAATTGATGTTTCTTGCTTTACACATAGAGATAATGTTTTAGCTGTTGCAGATGGAGTAGTTACTTTTTCTGGTAGTCAAAACGGATATGGTAATTGCATTGAAATAAAACATGAAATAAATGGTAAGACTATATATAGTTTTTATGCACATTTATATTCTAGAAATGTTTCTGTAGGTCAAGAAGTTTTAAAAGGACAAGTTATAGCAAAAGAGGGTGGACAGCCAAATGTAGATCCAAATATAGGAAATTCTACAGGTCATCATTTACACTTTGAACTAAGAAATGCTAGTGGATATGGAAATGATATTGACCCTACTTTTATTTTTAAAGATTAGTATATTTATTTTTATTGATGAGGGATTTTATGAATGAAAAAATAAAAGCAAAGGTAATTGAGCAATTACTTGATAAATTTTTAATATCATTTGATGATAAATTAGAGGTTGCTCTTATTAGAAAAAACGCTAAAAAAAATAAAGTTATTGTTGGAGATAATGTTATTGTATCTAAAATTGGACAAGATTTTGTAATTGAAAATATTTTAGATAGAAAAAATGAGCTAATAAGACCAAAAGTTTCAAATATTGATATGCTTGTAATTGTTACTAGTATAGAAAATCCAAAACCAGATTTTTTATTACTTGATAAGCAGATTCTTTTATGTTATCAAAAAAATATAACTCCATTAATTTGTGTTAATAAATGTGATTATATAGATAGTAGCTCTGATGCAAAAAAAATACAAGAATATATAGAGAATGTATATGTAAAACTTGGATTTGATGTTGTTTTTACAAGTGCCAAAAATAATATAGGTATTGACATTCTAAAAGAAAAAATTAAAGGAAAAACAGTTGCGTTTTCAGGTAATTCTGGCGTTGGCAAATCTAGTATTACTAAGTGTTACATTAAAGATAAAAAAATTGAAACAAACGAAATTGCAAGAAAAACCAAAAGGGGTAGACATACAACAAAAAGTGCGGTTATATATAAATTAGAAGACGATACTTTTATTCTTGATACACCAGGTTTTTCAAGCTATGAACTATTTGATTTTAATCCTAAAGATTTAAAAAAATATTATGCTGATTTTAATGATTCTTTTTGTGATTTTGATGATTGTAATCATGTACTTGAAAAAGAAAATGTTTGTGATGTTAAAAGAAATTTAAAAAATGGTAATATTGATAAAGGTAGATATGATAGATATGTATATATATATAACACATTAAAAGAGGCATATGATAAAAGATATAAATAAAAAGAGGTAGTATATGAGCGATAAAAAAGAAATTGCAGTTTCAATTCTTGATGCAAAAGATAAAAATGTTTTTTTATTAAATTTAAAAGATTTTTGTAATAAATATGATTTTGAAAAATATTTTAATATAGCTATTCATATGGATGTAATGGATAATAAATTTGTAAATAATACAGGAATTGATTTAAATAATATAAAAATTGCCAAAAAATATGGTTTTTATGTTGATACTCATTTAATGGTTGAAAATCCTATAGAAGATGAATATGTAAAAAAATCAATTGAATATGGAACAGATAGCTTAACTATACATTTTGAAATTAAAGATTTTGAAAATGAAATAATTAAAATAAAAAGAATATGTGATGAAAATAATGTTAAGTTAGGCGTTGCTATAAATCCAGATACTAAAGTAGAAAGTTTAGTAAAATATAAAGACTATTTTGATAAAATATTAGTTATGAGTGTTTATCCAGGTCTTGGTGGTCAGCATTTTATAGAAAATACAATTTTAAAATTAGAAGAGGCAAGGAAAGTTTTTAAAGATAAATTAATTCAAGTAGATGGTGGAATTAAATTTGAAAATTTTAACAAAGTTTGTAAAACAAATTTAAATTCTATTGTTATAGGTTCATATTTAACAAAAGCAGAAAATCTTGAGACTAATTTATTAGCATTAAAATAGATTTTAAAGGAGTTATTTTTGCATAATGATTAATTTTACTACTTTTAGTATAAAATGCTTTATTTTGCTGATACACGTAAACAAACGACAAAATTTTTAATTAATATGTGTATAAAATATAATAAAATAATTGAATAAGTTTTTATTTAAATATATAATAATAGTGTTGATATTATTATATATTTTTTTATTTTTAATAAGAATATATTATATGAATAGGAGGAAGATATATGAAAAAAATTGCTGTTATGACAGCTGGTGGCGACTGTCCTGGATTAAATAGTGTTATAAAAGCAGTAACTATGTCTGCAATAAGTAAAAAAATTGAAGTTATCGGCATTATGGATGGATATATTGGATTTGTTGAAAGAAAATATATTAAACTTAATAAAAATGTAGTTTCAAATATAGAAAATGAAGGTGGAACTATTCTTGGTTCTTCAAATAAAGAATGTCCTTTTCACTATCCAATTGATGATAAAAAAGAACATTATGAAGATATGGTACCTGCTTCTGTTGAATATTGGAAAAAAATGGGCGTAGATGGAATGGTTATAATTGGTGGAGATGGTACCTTAGATTCTGCTAGAGTTATAGAAGAAGCTGGTATGCCAGTTATTGGAGTTCCTAAAACTATTGATAATGATATGGTAGCAAGTGATCCTACAATTGGATTTCAAACTGCTGTTGAAAATGCAGTTGAAGCAATAAGAAAAGTAAAAACTACAGCATATTCACATAGACGTGTTATGGTTGTTGAAATGATGGGAAGAACATCTGGATACTTAACATTATATGGTGGTTTTGCAGCTGGTGCTGATATAATTTTATTACCAGAATTAGATTATGATTTTGAAGTTATTTGCAAAAAAGTAAAAGAAATTATGGAATCAGGAAAAAGATTTGTAATAATTGCTACATCAGAAGCTGCAAAAGAAAAAGGTAAAGAAGAAACAATTTCAAGAATTGTAAAAGATAGTTTTGAACAAAAAAGATATGGTGGAATTGCTGAAAAACTTTCTTTTGAAATTGAAAAAGCAACTGGATATGAATCAAGAGCAATGGTACTTGGACATATTCAAAGAGGTGGAGAACCTTGCACAGCTGATATAATACTTGGAGCAAGACTTGGGGATTATGCTATGAACTTACTTGCAGATGGAAGAACTGGATATATTGTTGGTGCAAAAGAAAACGATTTAATAAAAATGAGATTTCCTAAGGTAAGGGAAGCAAGACTTCTTGAACTTGAAGATAATGATGTGTATAGAACAGCACTTGATATGGGTATATCTTTTGGTGTTGATGAATCTGAGAATAGACGTTAAAAAATAATGAACAAAATATGGTATAGATATTGATTTTTTTTAAAATTAATGTTACAATTATTTTGTTCAAAATAGGGGCATAGTTCATCGGTAGAATAAGAGTCTCCAAAACTCCAGAGCTGGGTTCGATTCCTAGTGCCCCTGCCATTATAATTAAAGCGTGACTTTTAAAGTTGCGTTTTTTTATATATTAAAGGAGAAAGTTTTTATGGAAAATAATAATTTAGAAATTGAGATTGAAAAAATTAAAGAACGAAATAGAAGAGTTGAATTAGATAAAAGATGGGAAACAAGTTTTACTAGAAGAATATGTATTATGATTTTAACTTATATTGTAGTGGTTGTATATTCTTATATTATTAAAAATACAGATAACATATTTTTAAGTTCACTTGTACCAGTAATTGGTTTTACATTATCAACTTTATCTTTAAAATGTATAAGATATTTTTGGGAAAAGACATTAAAGTAAGGGTAAATTTTTATCTTTACTTTTTTTGTTTATTGACTTTAAAAAATTACTTAGGTATAATATTTATGAGGTTTGAAATATGAAAATTGCAAAATTACTAATTAATACAAATGTAAAAACATTAAATAAAGTATATACATATTTGATACCAGAAGAACTTGAAAATGAGGCTTGTGTTGGTAAAAGAGTTGAAGTTTCTTTTGGAAGATCAAAAGAAAAAAATGAAGGCATTATTGTAAAAATAGAAGATATAACAAAAGATGAACTACTAAATTTAGGATACAAATTAAAACCAATTTTAAGTATTCTTGATGAGGTAGCATATATTGATAATTCAAAATTAAAACTTGCTAAATATATGTCATATGTGTATTTTTGCAATGTTTTTGATGCGTTAAAATTAATGTTACCACCAGGTACTACTTCAAAAAACAGTAGTAAAAATATAAATATAAAAACAGATACTGTTTTACATCTTTGCAAAAGTGAAGAAGAAATAAAACAAGATATTGAAGATAATGTAATTACATCTGCAAAGCACATAAAATTATTGACATTTTTAATGAATAATGAATGTAAGGTTTTAATTGATGATGTTGTAGAAGGACTTGGAATAAGTAAAAATATAATTAAAACTGTTGAAAAAAATGGATATATTGTATTAGAAAAAGTTGAGAAAGAAAAAGATAATATAGATTATAACAATATAGAAAAAACATACAAAAAAGAACCTACATTAGAACAACAAGTAGCAATTGATAAAATAAGTAAATATATAGATGATGAAATATTTAAACAAATATTGCTTTTTGGTGTTACAGGATCTGGAAAGACTGAAGTTTATTTACAACTTATTGAAAAAGTGTTGCAAAAAGGTAAAAAGGCAATTGTACTTGTGCCAGAAATATCACTTACATATCAAACTATGTCTAGATTTGTTTCGAGGTTTGGAAATAGAGTTGCTATACTTCATAGTAAAATGACTATTTCAGAAAGAAAAGAAACATATAGAAAAATTAAAGATAAAAAATATGATATAATTGTTGGAGCACGTTCTGCAATTTTTGCACCTGTTAGTAATATTGGCCTTGTTGTTATCGATGAAGAACATGATTCTAGTTATTATTCACAAACTACACCAAAATATTCTACAAAAGAAGTAGCATCATATATTTGTAATGAAAATAACGCTGTATTAGTATTAGGATCTGCAACTCCAGAAATTACAACGTATTACAAGGTACAAAATGGAATTTATGATATTGCAACTATGACAAATAGGCCAAATAATGCTAGACTTCCAGAAATTGAAATTGTAGATATGAAAGAAGATAAACTACTTTCAAATAATAGCCCTATAAGCTTAAGATTAAAAGATGAAATTTTAAAAAATATAGAAAATAAGCAACAAACTATGCTATTTTTAAATAGAAGAGGGTATACTTCATATTTACATTGTAACGATTGTCATACGATATTTAAATGTCCAAATTGTGATGTCGCTATGACATATCACAAAGCTAGTAATTTACTTCATTGTCATTATTGTTCACACGTAGAAAAAAACATAACAAGTTGTCCTTGTTGTGGTAGTACTAATCTTTCTAGTTCTACTATAGGAACACAAAAATTAGAAGAAGAATTAAAAAATATATACCCTGATATATCAATTGATAGAATGGATGCTGATACTACTGTATCAAAAGATGCACATCAAAAAATATTAAGTGATTTTAAAGATAATAATAAAGATGTATTAATTGGAACTCAGATGATAAGTAAAGGACATGATATTGAAAATGTAACTTTAGTAGGAGTAATTGGTACTGATTCTTTACTTGGAATGAATGACTATTTGTCTGCAGAAAAAGCTTTTTCTAATATTTACCAAGTATCTGGAAGAGCTGGAAGAGCAAGTCTACCAGGTAGAGTTTTAATACAAACTACAGATGTTGATAATTATATTTTAAAAGCAATAATTGATAATTCTTATCAAGAATTTTATGAAAAAGAAATAGAATTTAGAAAGAATCTAAATTATCCACCTTTTTGTGATATTGTGTTATTTGAACTTTCCTCAATTAATTTATATGAACTAAAACAAAAAGCGCTATTACTTTATGATATTTTAAATGATGTCTCAAATGGAAAATATAAAGTGTTTTCACCAAAAGCACCGTTTATACAAAAGGTTAATAAAAAGTACAAGTTAAATGTACTGATAAAATGTAAATTAAATAAGGAAATATATAATCTTTTACATAATGCTATTTCAATTTTTAATCAGAAAAATAATAAAAATGTAAATATGAGCGTATGTAAGAATCCAATATTTATATCTTAAAGGAAGTAGCAATGCTTCCTTTTATTTGACACTGCTCTTAAAATTTGCTATAATTATAGTTGGTTTTTAAATTTATAACAATTATTAATATATTTTGTTAGGAGGAGAGTTTATGAAAATAAATAAGAAAAAGCTATATAATTTTTTACTTCTTTGTGCAGGTATTTTTGGATTTGTTAAACTATTTTTCTTTAAGTTTATTCCAAAAAAATCTAAGGAATTATACGATAGACCTATAGCACATAGAGGATTTCATATGTTTTATCCAGAAAATACTCTGGATGCATATAACGCAGCAATAGATGCTAATATGGCAATTGAGACAGATATCCGGTTTTTAAATGATGGTAATATTGTATGTTTTCATGATAGATATACAAGCCGTCTTTTAAAAGTACCTGGTAAACTTTCAATGTTTCCACTTGAGAGATTGAAAAAATATTATGTATCTGGTAGTACATCAAAGATTCCAACTTTAAAAGAAACACTTGATTTAATTGATGGTAAAGTTGATATTTTAATTGAAGTAAAGGGCAAAATAAATAATAGCGACATGCAATTATTAAAAAAGATTTTACTTAATTATTGTGCTACTAAAAAAGGTTTTGGTGATGTTTATTTACACACTAAAAATATTTCTACTTATTTTAAATTAAAAAAAGAATATCATGATAAAGTTTTTTATATTTTAAATCCTTTTAGAAAAAGATTTCAATTTGTAAAGGGTAGCGATTATAAAGAACAGACAAATAAATACAATACTTTAAGAACAAATGTTGATATTGAAATACCAACTATGGAGGACTTTGGTAATATTATTACTCATGAAATTCAAAATGCTGAATCTAAGAATGAAATTCTTGCAAAAATTGGTTCTGTTTGTAATGAATATGAAACAAGGATTGATGAAAATTCTTGGGTTAATAATTCAGTATTTATTCATAGAGGAATTACAAGTTCTAGGTATTTGGAACATTCAAAAGAGTCATTTTTACATTGTATTGAGTTTGCTGAAAGTAGAAATATTAATGTAACTGTAGAGTTTGATGTTATGCTTTATGCAGGACAGGTAAGATGTTATCATAATGACAGAATTCCTGATTTGCTTGGACAAGAAAAATCTTGTGCTGAGAAGATGAAACTTGAAAATTCACTTACTTTAAAGGAAATCCTAAATATTTTTGCAGGTCATGAAAAGCATATTAATCTTGCAATTGATGTTAAGGATTATAGATATAAAAACCGTTCATTAGAACAGTTTATAATCGATGATATAGAATCATCTAATTTTAAAGGAAACTTTATAATTATGTCATATAATCCGTTAGTGCTTAATTACTTTAAGGAAGTAAGACCAGAATATTTAAGAGCACAAATAGGTCATTCATTAAAAGGATTAAGAAAGGTGCCATTTTTCAGATTTCCATGGTTACTTAATGGTATACTTGGTATATTATTTGATAAAGGAAATGCAGATTGTTCTTTATTTGATAATAGTAATTGGATATTCTGGATGATTGCTTATCATAAGAATATAAAAGGAAAGCCTGTTTTAATTTATGCACCAAAATCTATAATGGAAATTGAGGGATTTGTCGGGAAAGAGACTATATCTAATTTTATTATAGAGGATGCAGAAAATAAAGTTGCATGGCCAGATGAGTATTTTGAAAAATTTAAAGTAGAGTAATATTTTCTTATTATTAAATAGTGTCAATTTTAATATTGGCACTATTTTTTTAATATAAAAAGGTATTGATATATTTAAAAAATTAATGTATAATATATTCTAGGATAGGGGTTACCTATTAATTTTGAAATTATATATTTTGAATTTTATATAAATTGTAATTTTGAACATTGAAAATTGAATAAAAGGAGGAAGTTATGTTACAAATAGTAATAGCAAGTGTTATTGCTTTTGCTGTTTCTGCAGTTATTTTCTTTAACGTAGGCGTTAAATATAGAAAAAATATTGCAGAAAGTACTATAGGTTCTGCTGAAGAACAAGCTAAAAAAATTATACAAGATAGTAAAAATGATTCAGAAAGATTAAAAAAAGAAGCTATATTACAAGCAAAAGATGAAATAATGAAGCAAAAAGATGAATTTGAACAAGAAACAAGATCTAGAAAAAAAGAATTACAAGATGTTGAAAACAGAATCAATCAAAGACAGGATTTAGTTGATAAAAGAGCTGCTTTTATTGAAGAAAAGGAAAACAACATTATTAAGAAAAATGAAGAATTGTTAGCAAAAGAAAAGGAACTTGAAAATGCTAAGCAAAGAGAAATAGATGAACTTAGCAAAATAGCCAAAATGAGTGTTGATGAAGCAAAAACTACTATGATGGATAGATTAAGAGATGATTTAAAACTTGAAATGGCAACTTTAATTAAAGATGAACAAGAAAAAGCTAAATCAGAAGTAGATAAAAAAGCAAAAGAATTACTTGTTGGTGCTATTCAAAAATGTGCAACTGATCATACAGCTGAAGCAACAGTTACAGTTGTTCAATTACCAAATGATGAATTAAAAGGAAGAATAATTGGTAGAGAAGGAAGAAATATAAAAACAATTGAAACATTAACAGGTATTGATTTAATAATTGATGATACTCCAGATGTTATCGTTCTTTCAAGTTTTGATCCAATTAGACGTGAAGTAGCAAGAATAGCAATTGAAAGACTTATTGCAGATGGAAGAATTCATCCAGGTAAGATTGAAGAAATGATTGAAAAAGCAAAAGTTGAAGTAGAAAATACTATCAAAGAAGAAGGAGAAAGAGCATTATTTGAAACAGGTGTTATAAATGTACATCCTGACTTAGTGAAACTTTTAGGTAAATTAAAATATAGAACAAGTTATGGTCAAAATGTTTTAAATCATTCTATCGAAGTTGCAAATATTGCTGGAAATTTAGCAGTTGAATTAGGACTTGATCCTACTGTTGCCAAAAGAGCAGGATTATTCCATGATATTGGTAAATCTTTTGATCAAGATGTTGAGGGTACACATGTAAGCCTTGGAATTGATCTTTTAAGAAAATATAAAGAAAAAGATGAAATCATATGGGGCATGGAAGCTCATCATGGAGACTGTGATCCTAAAACAATTGAAGCTGTTTTAGTTCAAATCGGAGATATTGTTTCAGCATCTAGACCTGGTGCAAGAAGAGAAACAGTAAGTACTTATATAAAAAGATTGCAAAAACTTGAAGAGATTTGTAATTCATATTCAGGTGTTGATAAATCTTATGCTATCCAAGCTGGTAGAGAAGTAAGAATTATTGTAAAACCAGATCAAATTGATGATGATGCAATGGTAATTATGGCAAGAGATGTTGCAAAACAAATTGAAAATGAAATGGTTTATCCAGGTCAAATAAAAGTTAATATTATTAGAGAAACTAGAGCTATAGAACTTGCTAAATAGTTTTTTAGAGGTATACAAATTGTTTTTTTGTATATCTCTTTTTTTATTTACTTTTAAAATTCCTTATGTTATAATATGAAATTGGTTGTTATTTTTATATTTAACATAAATTTATGTGATGGAGGATTTGAAAAATGTCAGATTATGATTTAGAAGTTAGACGAACTTTTTTTAAAGATGGCGATTATTTACTATATGATAAAGTATCGAGAACTTTTTTTACTGTAGATAATAAAATACAGCATTTTGATTATATTGAGAGTTTATATGATGATGTTTTTAATGTAAAAACTACTCAAGGAAATTGCAATATAATTAAGGATTTCCATTATTTATTTGACGATAGTATAATAGCTATTTTTCACAACGTAAAGGATAGAAAATATGTTTTACAAAATTCAGATTTTTTATATAATTATGCAGATGAAAATGGCAATATAATGTTGGAACTTTGGTGTGAAGATCTAAAAAATGTGCTTTTAAAAATAAATGAAAGCTAACAACTAACTAAAAATACATAAAGGAGGTATTGCAAAACGCGGTACCTTTTTTATATATTTGACTTTATACTTTTTTTGAGATATAATTTTTCTGGTGATTTTATGAAAGTATTAATCGTTGGCGATGTAGTTGGAAAACCTGGAATGTTAAGATTAAAGAAAGATTTAAAAAGAATTATAGACGAAGAAAATATTGATTTTTGTATTGTTAATGGTGAAAATTCTGCAAATGGTAAAGGTATACGTTTAAATGAATACAATGATATTTTGTCATATGGTGCAGATGCTATAACTATGGGAAATCATATTTATTATAGAAAAGAAATGGCTCAGATGTATAAAAAATTAGATAGGTTAGTTATTCCTGCTAATGTTACAAATCTAGATGGTAATGGTAATATAATTGTTGAAAAAAATAATATAAAATATGGAGTTATTAATTTAATAGGAACTTTTGGAATGGGAGAGATGTTTGAGAAAAATACTGTAGATCCATTTATGAAAGTATCTGATGAAATAAACTCTTTAAAAGAAAAGGGTGCAGATTATATTTTTGTTGATTATCATGCAGAAGCAACAGCAGAAAAAATTGCAATGGGTCTTTATTTAAGTGATAAAGTAAGTTGTGTTTTTGGTACACATACTCATGTTCAAACCTCAGATGAAAAGATTGTAGATGGTAAAATGGCATATATTACAGATGTTGGTATGGTAGGTCCATCAGATAGTGTTATTGGTCTTAAAAGAGAAGTAGCAATGAAGAGATTTGTCGAAAAAAAATTTGCTAAATATGAATGCTCAACAAATGAAGCAATTTTTAACGCACTTGTTATTGAATTTGATGATAATACAAAATTACCAATTAACTTAAAAAGAATAAATATATAAAAAAACACAAGCTTTTTAAAAATATCATACTATATATCAAGGTGATATTTTTGAAAAGTTTTTTTATTGAAATGTATGACAATGCAAAAAATATATTAAAAAAAGATCCTGCAGCAAAAAATCTATTTCAAGTTATTTTCCTTTATCCAGGATTTAAAATACTAGTGTACCATAAAATTGCACATTATTTATATACAAAGAATTTTATAACATTAGCAAGAATAGTGTCTCAATTTGCAAGATTTATAACTGGAATAGAAATACATCCAGGTGCAAAAGTCGGCAAAAGATTATTTATAGATCATGGAATGGGAATTGTAATAGGTGAAACTGCAATAATAGGTGATGATTGTACAATATATCATCAAGTAACACTTGGTGGAACAGGAAAAGAATCTAAAAAAAGGCATCCAACAATAAAAAACAATGTAATTATTGGATGTGGAAGTAAAGTACTTGGAAATATTGTGATTGGAAATAATGTTAAAATAGGTGCAAATTCGGTTGTAATAAAGGATATACCTGATAACTCTACAGTAGTTGGTATTCATGAATATACTGTTATACAAAAATAATAAAAGAACATAGAATATATGTTCTTTTATTTATGATATGTTTCATTGTTATTTATTTTAAATGATCTAAATATTTGTTCTAATAAAAATATTCTAAAAAGTTGATGAGGAAATGTCATACTTGAAAAAGATACACATTCATTAGCAATTTTTCTAAGTTTATCTGTAAGTCCTAAAGAACCACCAATTACAAAAATAATAGTTGAAGATTCATAAGTTGCAATATTTTCTATTTTCTTTGCAAATTCAACAGATGTATAGTTTTTTCCTTTCAAATCAAGAGCAATAACATATGGATTAGAATATTTTTTTATTTTTTCAATAATTTTATCACATTCTTTATTTTTTATATTTTCTTCTTCAGTAGTAGAAAGTGTAGCAGGTGCTTTTTGGTCATCTAGTTCTATTATTTGAGTATTAGAATATTTTGATAGCCTCTTTAAATATTCATCTTGTAACTCTTTCAAAGATTTTTCTTTTAATTTACCAACACATATAATTTTTATATTTATCATAAAACATATACCTCGTTTGACATATCTTTAGTCGCAAAATTAATATTAACACTAAGTGGGTCAATACCACTTGAAGATAAAGTAGAATAGATAGTATCTCTTGCAATATCTATAGTATTATTGTTATAGCTTAAATGAGCAAGTAAAAAATTATTTGATGAAGATTCCTGACTTTTTGTAATATCTAAAATTGTATTTGCAGTATCATCATTTGATAGATGTCCTTGAATTCCTTTAATTCTTCTTTTAATCTCGAAAGGATATTTACCAAATTCAAGCATTGTTTTATCATAGTTGGATTCTAAAATAGAAAAATTACTAGCAGATAACATATCAAAAATTTCATCTGATATATATCCAAGGTCAGTCGCAAAGCATACTTTTTTATTTTCAATTTCAAAATCATAACCACAAGGCATTACAGCATCATGAGAGGTTTCAAAACTTTTAAATTTAAAGTTATCACATAAATTTATAACTTGTCCATATTCTAAAGAAAAGAAATTATTATCATCAAATTCTATATTTTTTGATAATAATAATTCTTTTATATATTCTATTGTTTTTATAGTAGAGTATATCTTAACGTTAGGGTTATTTTTATAAAAAACAGGTAGACCTTTTATATGATCAGAATGTTCATGCGTAATTAATACAGCATCTATATTAGATGGCTCTTTATTAATACTTTTTAAGCCACTACATAAAGATTTATATGTAACACCAATATCTATTAAAATATTTTCATTATCTGTGCTAATACAAAAACAATTTCCAGAACTAGAACTAAATAGGGGATAAATAGATACCATTATTTTTTATCTCCATCTGTAACATATTCAATATTTGCACCTAGGCCATTAAATTTTTCAACGATATCTTCATAACCTCTTAATATATGACGAATGTCATATATTTCAGTATCACCTTCTGCAATAACGCCTGCAATTATCATAGCTGCACCTGCACGTAAATCATGACATTTTACAGGAGCTGCATAAAGCTTATCAACACCATTTATAACTGCTGTACTACCATGAGCAGAAATATTTGCACCCATTTTTGAAAGTTCGTCAGTATATTGAAATCTTGATTCCCATACACTTTCAATTATAACACCTGTACCATCAGCTATTGCAAGTACAAGAGATGTTTGAGGTTGCATATCAGTAGGAAAACCAGGATATGGCATAGTTTTAATACTAAATGATTTTGGACGTTCATTCATTATAACTCTAACAGAACTTTCATTTTCTTCAACTATAGCACCAGCTTCTCTAAGTTTTGCAGATATTGGTTCTAAATGTTTTGGTATACAATTATCAATTAAAACATTACCAAGACTTGCAGCAGCAGCCATCATAAATGTACCAGCTTCAATTTGATCTGGAATAACAGAATAGCTAGTTTTTTGCATTAAATGGTCAACACCAATAACTCTTATTGTATCAGTACCAGCACCCTTTATTTTAGCACCAGCAGAATTTAAAAAGTTTGCAACATCAACTACATGAGGCTCTTTTGCAACATTTTCTATTGTAGTTTCACCTTCAGCAAGAGTTGCAGCTAAAATCGCATTAATAGTTGCACCAACACTAACAACATCTAAAAAGATACGATTACCTTTTAATCTAGAATCTCTAGTAGTGTATACGTTACCACCTTTTACTAATACTTTTGCACCAAGTTTTTCAAATGCTTTTATATGTTGATCAATAGGTCTTGCACCTAAATTACAACCACCAGGTAAACTAATTTGTACATTATCAAATTTACCAATTAAAGCTCCTATTAAATAATAAGATGCTCTAAATTTACTTGTAAGTTCATAAGATGCAATAGCTGTTTTTACATTTGAGTTATCAATTATTATTTCATTTTTGCTAATATGTTCGATTTTAGAACCAAGAGATTCTAAAATAGTATAATAAGCCCTAATATCACTAATATCGGGAATGTTTTCAATATGACACTTACCATCAATAAGTAAAGTGGCAGGAAGTATTGCAAGAGCTGCGTTTTTAGCTCCACTTATATTTACAGTACCTTCTAATCTAGTAGGACCGTGTACGACAAATTTCTCCATATATTTTCCTCCATTTATATATAAAATCATAGAAAGTATAGCACAAAAAAGCAAAAAAAACAACATTTTTTAAATAAACTATTCTAGTAAATTATTGTTATTATTTTGATCTATAGAATTATCATCATTAATTATATTATATGTACAATTTTTCAATATATTTGTTCCAGCACTTAAAGTATTTTCAACACATGCTAAGTTTGAAAAAATAAATATGCCTTTTCCTGTTATATAATGATTTTTATACATGGGTAAACAAATGTTATTACAACATAAAAATGCATTTATTAAAGGATTTAATTTAGGATTCATAAAAAAATTCACCTCCTATATATATTTTATGAAGAAAATTGTCACAATTTACTAGAAAAATTGAAAATTTAGTTTATCTGTGGTATAATATGTTTACTTTACACACTGAGGGAGGAAATAAGATGATTATTTTATTTTTTTGCATATTAGTTATTTTATTAATATGTCTTGTTATTAAAATTGTATTAATGTCTAAAATATTCTTAGATATGTACGCTATATACTTAATTACTAGTTCAGGCTATACTAATGATTATTTCTTGATTCAAAAGTATGGTTTTTTTGTGCCGATTGTAAATAAAGTAGAAAAAATACTAAGTGCTAGCTTAATAAACAGTTCTGATATATTTTTAAACTTTAAAATCAATACAAGTCTTGATTATTTATACACACTAGAAAAGGAAATCCGGAGGTTAAATATCACAAAAAAAGAAAAGAATAAGTTTTTAATGGCATCTTTAGTTATATATTCTTTAACTAAAAATGATAGGTTTATTAGTTGCTTGTATTTAAGTAATAATAACGATATAGAACTTACTAACAAAAGACTTTGCATTGATGTAGCGCTTATATATTTAAATAAAATTTCCTACATTGATATAGAAGAATTTAATGATTTATCAAAAGTAGAGCTTGATATTATTAATTTGTTTGGTGAAGTAAGTCTTTTTGTACCTGAAAAAGATTTAGTTAGGATCTTTTCAAAAAAATTAGAGGAGTATTTTGAAAATGAGAAAGTAGATGAATAAAAGTCTACTTTTTCATTTTTTTGACTAAAAACACTTGTATTTTAAATTTTGATATGTTAAAATATATGAGTAACTAAATTAGATTAATATATGGGAAGGTGAAATAAATGAAAAAAGAAATACAACCAGATTACAAAAAAGCAACAATTAAATGTGTTTGCGGTAATGTTATAGAAACTGGATCAGTAAAAGAAGAAATGAAAGTTGATTCTTGTAGTAATTGTCATCCATTTTTCACAGGTCAAAAGCAAGCTATATCAAGTAAAGGTAGAGCAGCTCAATTTATTGAAAAATTTGGAAACAGACCAGTTAAAAAATAATGAGTTTTTGAGTGCTTAATTTTCTTTAAGCACTCTTTTTTTGAGGTATTTTATGAATTTAAAAGAATATTTAAATGATTACTTTAAAAATAACAATATAAAAGAAGATAATAATGACTATATATATAGAATTATTTGTTATTATTTTAATATAAAAAGATCAGAGGCTATATTAAAATTAAATGATAGAATTAATGAAGAAGAATTTAATAAATTAAAAATTATTCTTGATAAAATATATATTGAAAATGTTCCTATAGAGTATATTATTAATTTAAAAAGAATATATAATGAAGATTATTTTGTAAATGAAAATGTTTTAATTCCAAGAGAGGATACAGAAATTTTAATAAATACTAGTATAGAATATATACAAAAATATAAATTAGAAAAAATGCTTGATATGTGTACTGGGAGTGGGTGCGTTGGTATTTCTATTTGTAACAATTCCTGCATAAAAAATGCAGTTTTATGTGATATATCTGCTAATGCTTTAGATGTTGCAAATATTAATATAAAAAAGAATAATTGCCAAAAAGCTATAACTTGTAAATCTAATTTATTTAATGATATAGCAAAAAATGAAAAATTTGATATAATAGTATCAAATCCTCCATATATAAAAACAGATGTTATAAAAAATCTAGATAAAAGTGTTTTAAAAGAGCCAATAATTGCATTAGATGGTGGTATAGATGGTCTCTTTTTTTATAATAAAATATTAAATGATTCACAAAAATATTTAAATGATAACGGATTTTTAATATTTGAAATAGGATATGATCAAAAAGAAGAGTTGATTTGCTTAATTTCAAAATATAAAAGTTTTGAATATATTGAGTCTGTAAAAGATTTAGCAAATAATGATAGGGTGATAGTATGTCGTTTTCATCAGATGTAAAAGAAGAATTGTTGCAAAAGAGTTCTAACATTTCAAAAAAGAATAATGAATGCTGTGTAATTTCTGAAAAATTTGGAGAACTTTTAACTCAAGTAAGCTTTAAAAATGAGTTAAAGGATGAATTTATGTATTTATTTGATATATCAAAATTAAAAGAATGTTGTATAAGAGCTATACTTAGAGGATGTTTTTTAAGTTCTGGATTTGTAAATGATCCAGGTATTGATTATCATGTTGAAATACTTTTTAAGAATAAATCGTGTGCTGAATATATTCTAGATTTATTATCAGTGCTTGATTTTTCACCTAAGCTTATAAAAAGAAAAGCATCTTATGTTATATATTTTAAAGAGGGTGAACAAGTTTCATATTTTTTACAACTTATAGGAGCTAATAAATCATATTTGTATTTTGAGCAAATAAGGGTAGAAAAAAATGTAAAAAACAACATTAATAGAGCTATTAATTGTGAAGTGGCAAATATTGCTAAAACTATAAAAAGTAGTAAAGCTCAAATAGATGCTATAAACAAATTAAAAAAAGCACTAAAGTTTGAAGATTTATCAGAAAAATTAAAATATGCAGCCTCTTTAAGACTAAAATACCCAACAGAAAGCCTTGATTTTTTATCGAATATTTCAAAAGAAGAAGAAAAATATATATCAAAATCAGGTCTAAAACATAGGTTCGATAAAATAATACAAGAAGCAAACAAAATATAAAAACAAAATATTAACCTTAGAGTATTAATAATGCTATAAGGTTTTTAATTTGCTTTTTTCTTGAATAACTTAACTACATATGTTAAAATGTATAAGGATTTGGAGGAGTTATGAAAGACGATATTGGTATATATATACATATTCCATTTTGTAAATCAAAATGCTATTACTGTGATTTTACATCTTTTGTAAATAGGGAGGATATTATAGAAAAGTATGTAAATTCCTTATGTAATGAAATATTGCAAAAAGCAGAATTACTTAGTAATTTGAATATAAAAACAATATATATAGGTGGTGGAACTCCATCTTTTATTGATGAAAAATATATAAAACAGATATTAGACACTCTTTATTTATTTGTTTGTGATAAAAGTAAAATTGAAGAGATAACAATAGAGGTAAATCCCGGTACATGTACAAAAGAAAAGATATTAAATTATAAAAAATATGGAATAAATAGAATATCATTAGGGGTACAATCTACTCATAATGATATATTAAAAAATATTGGAAGAATTCATAAATTTGAAGATGTTTTAAATACACTAGAATATATAAAATCTGCAAATATAGATAATGTATCAGTTGATTTAATGTATCCTTTGCCAGGTTTAACATTAAAAAAATTTGAAAATACTTTAGATACAATAATAAATTTAAAAGATTTATATAATATAAAACACATATCTATATATAATTTAGAAGTTCATGAAAATAGTAAATTAGACTTTCTTTTAAAAGAGGGATTTTTAAGTTTGCCTGATGAAGATGAAGAATATAACATGAAACAAATGCTTGAAGAAAAGCTAAATAAAGCTAAATTTTATAAATATGAAATTTCAAATTTTGCTATAAAAGGTTATGAAGCAAAGCATAATTTTAACTATTGGAAACAAAAGTATTATTTAGGTTTTGGCGTTGCTGCTTCTTCATATATGTATTCAACAAGGTATGATAATACAAAAAAAATAGAAGACTATATTAATAAGATAAATAATTTTGAAGATGCAGTTATATCATCTGTTCAGATGGATAAACTTGATACAATGAAAGAATACGTAATTCTTAATTTAAGAGTTGTAGATGGTATTAATATAAAAGACTTTAAGTCAAAATTTAAAACAGATATTTTTGATATTTTTAAAGTAGAATTTGAAAAATTAATCAAACAAGGATTAATAAATGTAAGTAACACAAACATATTTTTAACTCCTAGAGGAATGGAAGTTGCAAATATTGTATGGCAAGAATTTATTTAATTTTGGAGGTTATATGAAAAACTTTTTAATAATTGATGGTAATAGTATCATGAATAGAGCTTTTTATGGATTAAATACTAATATGACAAGTTCATATATGAATATACATACAAACGCTATTTATGGTTTTTTAAATATATATTGGATGATATTATCAAAAGTAAATCCTGATTTTGTAGCAGTAACTTTTGATTTAAAAGCACCAACATTTAGACATAAAATGTATCCTGAATATAAAGGGACAAGAAAAGGTATGCCTGATGAGTTAAAAGAACAGATGCCTGTTATAAAGGATATATTAAGAGCTATGAATATAAAAATATTGGAACTTGAAGGTTATGAGGCTGATGATATTTTAGGAACAGTTTCAAGTATAAATACTAAAAATGATATATTTACATATATTCTATCAGGAGATAAAGATACCTTTCAGCTTATAAGTGATAAAACATCTGTTGTAAATCCAGTTACAAAATTTGGAAAAACTGAGTATACAATATATACTCCAGAGCTTTTAATGGAAAAGCAGGGAATCAAACCTTACCAAGTAAAAGATATAAAATCTCTTATGGGAGATACATCAGATAATATACCTGGTGTAAAAGGTATTGGAGAAAAGACAGCATATAATTTAATTGGAAAGTACACAACTTTAGAAAATATTTATGATAATATAGATACTTTGGATGCTAGTGCTAAGGTAATAGAAAAATTAAAAAATGACAAAGAAATGGCATTTATGAGTAAAACACTTGCAACTA
This sequence comes from uncultured Clostridia bacterium, assembly GCA_934169925.1. Lineage (GTDB taxonomy): Bacteria > Bacillota > Clostridia > TANB77 > CAG-465 > CAG-465. The sequence continues at coordinate 176,626 of CAKPOO010000001.1, forward strand.
TTAATCTGGAAGTGCCTATAAATTTTGACTATAGCGACTGTAAATTTAGTGATGTTAATTTAAAAGAATTATATGTTTTATTTAAAAAATTAGAGTTTAATAAGTTTATGTCAAAGTATGATTTTGAGTCTGTAAAAGACACTAAAATTGTAGATGAAAATGAAAAACAAAAAAATAATAAATTAAACTTAAATATGCCTAAATTAATTGAAATTAATAGTACTTCTGATTTTGAAAAATATGCAGAGTCATTTAATGAAATTTTAAATTGTAATAAAGTTTCGTATCTTTTAAATATAAAAAATAACAAACATTTTACAACTTGTGTATATGCATATGATAATAATTTTATAGCTTTTTACCTAGATAAAAATGATACTTGTTATTTAGTTAATTTAGATAATATTAATATAAATGAGGAAAATAGTATTTCTAAATATTTAAAAGACTTTTTTGCTTCAAAAGATATAAAAAAACTAGGATATAATATAAAACAAGATATAAGATATATACTTGGCAATTTATTACAAAATGTATATAATTTTTCTTATGATATTATGATTGCATATTACTTATTAAATAAAAGTAGCAAAAATAATTATCAATTAGATTATATATTAGATGATCTATTTGATTTTGAAATGTTAAAACAAAAAGATGAACCAAAACAAATATCTTTTTTTGATAATGTTAAAGAGGATATTAGTGCTATATCTGAAAGTATTAAAACAAACGTTTGCTATACTACAAAAGGTATATTTTTATCATATGATAATATTATTAATAGTTTAAAAGAAGAAAATTTAACTTTTCTTTTTGAAAATGTAGAAATGCCTCTTGTAGAAGTTTTAGCTTCAATGGAACATACGGGTATGTATATTGATAAAGCTAAACTTGATGAATTTGATAGTTTAATTACAACTTCTATATCTGACTTAGAAAAAGAAATATATACTTTAGCTTCAGAAGAGTTTAATATTAATTCTACACTTCAACTTGGTAATATTTTATTTGAAAAATTAAAATTACCTGCTAAGAAAAAGACTAAAACCGGATATTCAACAGATAAAACAGTTTTAGAAGAACTTAGTACTTATCACCCTATAATAAACAAAATACTAGAATATAGGACTCTTGCAAAGTTAAAAAGTACTTATGTTGATGGATTAAGAAAAGAAATAGAAACTGATGGTAGAATTCATACAACATTTATGCAAGCTTTAACAACTACTGGTAGACTTAGTAGTGTTGAACCTAATTTACAAAATATTCCAATTAGAATGGAACTTGGAAGTAAAATAAGAACATTTTTTGTAGCTCCAGATGATAAGTTGATTGTTGATGCTGATTATAGTCAAATTGAACTTAGAGTACTTTCACATATGTCTAAAGATGAAAATATGTTAAAAGCTTTTAAAGAGAATATAGATGTACATAGACTTACTGCATCTCAAGTTTTTAAAGTTCCAGTTGATGAGGTTAGTGATACTTTAAGATCACATGCAAAAGCTGTTAATTTTGGTATTGTATACGGCATAAGTGAGTTTGGTCTTTCTAAAAATATTGGTATTGGATATAAAGAGGCAAAAGAATATATAACTAATTATCTAGACACATATAAAGGAATAGATAATTTTATGAAAACTACAATTGAAGATGCTACAAAAAATGGTTATGTTACAACTATGTTTGGTAGAAAAAGATATATTCCGGAATTAAATAATAAAAATAAAAATGTAGTTCAAATGGGAAAAAGACTTGCTATGAATACACCGATACAAGGAACTGCAGCAGATATAATAAAACTTGCTATGAATAAATTATATTATTCTTTAAAGGAAAATAATTTAAAATCAAAACTTATTATGCAAGTGCATGATGAACTTATTGTTGAAACAGAAAAATCTGAATTAGAAAAGGTTCAGGCTATTATGAAAGATTCAATGGAAAATGCTACTAAATTAATAATACCACTTGATATAAAGATAAACAAAGGAAAAAGTTGGTATGATGCAAAATAATATAAGGGGTTTAAATGAATTTAAAAAATATAAATAACAAAAAGAAAATATTTAATGCAACGGGAATTATACTTTTTATTTTAATATTTATTGTATTAGTAAATTTAGAATTAAGAGTGTTATTTCCTGGCAAATATTTTGAAACAGTAACAAAATATTCAAAAGAATATAATATAGATCCATATTTGGTTTTAGCAGTAATAAAATGTGAAAGTAATTTTAATATAAATGCACTTTCTCAAAAAGATGCTAAAGGTTTAATGCAAATAATTGATTCTACTGCTGCTGAAGCAAATAAAAATCATACTAATCAGGATATTGATTTATATGATATTGATACTAATATACGACTTGGATGTAAATATTTATCAACCTTAATTAGTAAATATAATGGTAATTATTACTTAGCAATTTGTGCATATAATGCAGGAATTGGAAATGTAGGAAAATGGCTAAAAGATGGAACGATTGATTATAACTTAAATGACGAAGCTGAAAATAATATTCCGTTTGATGAAACAAAAAAATATTTAAGAAAGGTTATAAATACTTACAGAATATATAAATTTTTATACAAATAAAGCGTACTTTTTTATTTAAAGTATGCTTTTTTCGTTATAAAAATAATAAATTTAGCATTTATTTTATATAAATACTACACAATTTTTTAAAAATATGATACAATATTACAGTAAAACTTGAATTATTATATAAATTTGAAAGGGGATTTTTTATGTCAGGACATAGCAAATGGGCAAATATTAAAAGAAAAAAAGAAGCAACAGATTCAAAAAAGGCAAATATATTTTCTAAACTTGGAAAAGAAATCACTGTTGCTGTAAAAATGGGTGGAAGCGCAGACCCTAATGTAAATAGAAAATTAAAAGATGTTATTGCAAAAGCTAAATCACAAAATATGCCAAACGATAATATTAATAGATGTATTCAAAAAGCTGCAGGAGATTCTAATGCTTCAAACTATGAAGAAATTACATATGAAGGATTTGGTCCTTGTGGTACAGCAGTTATTGTTGAAGCAATGACTGATAACAAAAACAGAGCAGCAGCTGATATTAGATGTATATTTACAAAATCTGGTGGTACAATGGGCCAATCTGGTTCTGTTGGATATATGTTTGTAAAAAAAGGTTATATTCTTATTGAAAATGATGATTCTATCGATGAAGACGAATTAATGATGGAAGCTTTAGAAAATGGAGCTGAAGATTTTAATTCAGAAGAAGAATTCATTGAAATAACTTGCGAACCAGAGAATTTCTCAGATTTACTAGAAGCTTTGCAATCAAAAAATCTTAAAATTGTTGAATCTGATATAAGACAAATTGCAACAATAAAAAAAGAATTAAATGAAGAAGAAGAAGAAAAAATGCAAAGATTTTTAGATAAATTAGATGATTGTGATGACGTACAAAATGTATGGCACAATGCAGATATTTAATTAAATTTACATAATTTTGAAATATTTTTGTAATTTTTGTTGACTTTACATAAAAACAGTGCTATAATTTAGTTGTAGTCATTTGAGGAGGTATTTATAAAATGTACTATGATAGTAAAACTTCATTTTATCTTAAACAGTACTTTTTACCAATTATGACTTTAATTGTTTCAATTATACTAGTGATTATTGGAATATATGTTTATTGGGCAAGTAATTCAGATAATGCTCAAAACCAAACTTTAGTATCAACAAATACTAATAATTCTGAAAATCAAAATAATGATAGTAATAACAATCAAACTAGTAAAGAAACATCTTTATTTGGAGAATACGTAAAAACTTTACAACCAATGGAAAAATCAATTTATTTAAATATAAAATCAATTAGTGATGATGGAAAAGTAATTATTGATTACAATGGTGAAGAAGTATCTTTAAATCTTATAGGAGTAGATAAAGATAATTTAGTATCAAATTACGTAGAAATTTTAAATAAAGAATTAAATAGCAAATCAGTAAAGATAGCTTTTGATGTAGAAAAGACTAAAGATAATGAGTATTATACTTATATATATACTGATGATACAACATTATTTAATGAATATATATTAGAAAATGGTTTATCAAAATATAAATCAGTAACTAACGATAAAAATTGTCAAAAGGTATTAATACAAGCTCAAACATATGCAAAGCAATTAAAGCGTGGTGTATGGGCTAAATAAAAAAGCATGCCGAACTAGGGAAAAACCTTAGTTTTCATATATCAACCTCTTATGATCGCCTCTATAGTAATGTAGAGGCATCTTTTTTATTTAAAAAAGGTTACATATATAAAATTTTACGATATGCATGATTCAGAATTCTTTGTTGGGCAGTGTAAGTATTTAACTAATAGCAAAAATAAATTTAAACTAATTGAAGAAAAAAGTTTTGACATAAAAGATAAAGTAGTGTAGAATAAGGATGTAATATCTGATTAATGTAAATTTTATTATTTCGCAAAATAATAATTTTGTAAAATAAGGAGTAGATAAAAAGATTATAATATCTCTAAATTCATATATTTTATAATTATTTTGTTTTTATTTACTTTGTTATATATCAAATTATTACTATATTAATTTTTGCTTTCTAAAATCCGTTTTAAACAACTTTTATATTTTTCTAATATACATTTACATTTTAAATTAATTAAATTTTATTTTTATCTTAATTAATTTTATTTATTGATATTTTTTTATAATAATTTTTGTTCCTATTTTTAAAATTCTTAATTTTACAGTATTACCTTATATTTGCAATATTTTCAGCCAACAAACTATACAGCCTATATTATAAAAACGTCTTAAAATCGATTCTCGTGCGTCGCTATTTTAGCATTTTTTGAGTACTTTTAATAAATACCTAAAAATCAACATTTATACTAAAAATTATATAATAAACACTAGATTTATAAATTAGCATATCTAATCATAAACATATGAACTGTTTGATTAAATATAAAAATGCCTTAAAACCGATTTTAGGACGTCAGATTTATAAAATTATATTACTAAATTTGTTATTTATAAATTATATAATATTTATAAAAAAATTTATTAAATTATAATGTATAATTATTTATAAACATTATAAACAAATGTTTGCTAATAAAATTATATCAAAAAATTAACTTTACATAAAAATTAAAAATTTCTAAATTTTGATTTATAATTTTTTATTTTAAATTTTATTTTTTTACTTTTAAGAAATTTTTATTTTATATTTTTATATGATAATTTTTATATGTATTTTATTTTCTGTTTTAAAATTTATTTTAATATTTTAAATTTTTTTATACTTTTATACATTAAAAAAAGCCTATTCCCCTATTCCCTACTTATTTAATAAAGCTAACGTTTAAAATTAGCTTTATTTGCTTTACTATTAAAATCTTTTAATGAATCATCTATAATATTTAATACTTTGTTTTTTATTTTTGATTCTAGACGTACATCAAACAATTTTTTAAAAAAATTAAATGTGGATAAAAATTTTTTATAATCTAGTTTAGGTAATACTTTTTGTATATCATCATTATTTAATGATCTTAATAATAAAGTAAATGCAAAATAAAAATAATCTAAGTATGTTTTACATTCTTTCTTATTTAAATATATATTTTTTGTATCAATAGCTTCTATAAAATATGTAGTTAAGTAATTTTCTTTTATAAAATTTTTTGAATTATTCTTTTCTTCTTCTAGTATATAATCTTTACATGTAAGGGCATTATCTAATTGATCTGCAATTGTTGTGTAATACAATAATTTTGTCTTTTTTTCAGTTGGAGCTTTATTGTAATTTGAATGATATTTTATTATATCTTTTGCTTCTTCAAATTCTTTTAAAAACTCTATATTATTTTTATAAATATAGTCAATACCTGCAATTCCATGATTGTATTTGTTATCGTCAAAACATTTTATTTTATGATATTGCTCTATTCTACCAATGTCATGAACCCATCCATAAAAAGAGTTATTATCATCTTTTGTTAAAATTGTAATATATTTTGCAACTCTTTTTGAATGTTCCATTTTACTTTTTAGTAATATATTATTTAAAGATTCTTTCTCCCAAATTTTAATTACTTGATTAGTATATTCTTTCATTATATTTTCCATTTATAGCTTTCACACCCTCTTATCCTTCTTAAGTTTTATTCTATCATAAGCAATTATAAAATACAACAATATAAAAAAGGTATAAAATAAAGTCCTACATATTAATGTAAGACTTTAAACAGATTTTTACTTTAATCTTCACTTTTCATAATTTCTTCATACATTCTTCTTGCATTTTCTTTTTGCTTTTTTGTTACTAGTGTGAAATCATCAAAATCAAAGAAGAAAGATTCTAAACTATCATTGCTTTCAAGTATTATACTTTCAGTTCCTGGATATATCCTTTTCCATTCTTCTAATGTTTCTAATGAATCTGAAACTTTTGTTTTTAACTGTATATTAGCACCTATTTGTGACCATGTTACAATCTTTATAATCCCTAAATATTTACCCATCATATACCTCCTTGATTAATTATAGTTTGCATAATCAAAAAATTAAGTAAATAAAAAATGATCTAAATATTATAACTGATTTCTTAATATAACAACCGTATTTCCAAAAGCATTACGATCTTCAATTAAGTAATCTTTATATCCAACTTCACCTAAAACAAATATTATATCTTCTTTTGAATATTTTCCTTTTAAAATTAACTCACTTTGAATACTAAAATTTACTATAGTATCAAAATAATGTCCCATAACCTCTTTAAGTATTAAAAGACGAGTCGTATCTTCATTATTTTCCTTCCACTTTTTTGCTAAATCAAAAAATAAGTTTCCATCAAACATAAATATTACCTCCTAAACTAATTATAGTTTATATAAATAAACAACTTCCGTTATTATATCACACTTTTTTATAAAAATAAATGGATTAAAATTTTATTTAATCCATTTTACTTACTATATTATTTTACTAATCTTAGATTTTACTTTTTTTACTGCATCGTTATAAAACTTTTTACCATCTTCTAAAGTATAAAAATAATTAATAGGATATACTTTATAATCTATCCAAGCTTCATTTAATTTATTTTTAACAGTTTCATAATTTACAACATTTTCATCTAATTTTTCATCAAAATGTATATCGTATATGTTTACATTTTTTAATGAATTAAGAAATCTTTCTTTTATTGAGACCGTATCAAAATCAAAATCTTTATACATGATATTATCTACAAAAGCGTAATCTGAATACAATTTTTCATCAGCATAATCTTTTAATTTTTTATATTTATTATTCATATACTGTTCAAACCACATTTTATCTTCTACTAAATGAGCATAATATCCGAAGTACTACTTCATCATTTAATTTATTTTGTAGTCTTAAAAATTTATCTAAATTTACTATATCTTCAATATCTTCAAAATGTGTTTTCTTCCTATCTTTTATAATCATTTTTATTATATCAGGTAAAACTGAACCTAATATAAAATCATCACTTAAATTTAATTCTTTTCTTACTTCTTCTGAAATTGCAAGATGCATTTTTAAAGAACTCATATCTTTCCTCCTATTAATTTTATGGATTACATATTTTGCATGGTGTATATCCATCATTTATCATATTATCTCTTGTTTTTTCTATATATTGCTTGTTTTTATCACTCATTTTTTGAACGCTGCTACAATATGAATAATGAAATACTTTTGTATTTTTATTAACTACATAACTTTTTTTAGTAGTGCTGCTATCAGCAGTATTTGTGGTTGTATTAGTTGTTGCTGTAGTATTACTTCCCGTAAACTCTGGTCCAGAACTTTCACCATTTGAATAATTAATTGTAATTCCAGGTTGCACGTTATAACAATATACATTAAATTTAATACTTGCTCCATTATCTTCAACAGACTGTGCTTCCATCAAAACGCCAGAAACTAGTAAATTTTCATTTTCAAATATTGGTGTTACTCTATAGAGTACATGATTTCCAGTACTTTTTACATATTCTGCCACTTTATTTTCAAAAGGTAACATTCCTTGAACATTTAAATATCGTGTACCTGTAATTAGATTTTTTTCATTTGCATTTTCACCAGATAATTGATATCCAATTAAATGACATCTATTGTATAAATAATTTCCATCTATTCCATTATACCTTACAAGATGCCATCCTGTAGGCCTTACATTTCCAATTTCTCCTCTTTTTTCAGTAGGCATTAAATCTTTACCAATACATGCTATAGCAACTTGACATCTTTCAAGTTTATCAAGATCGCTATAACTTTCATATGATGTAGATACTAAATCATTTTCACTAAAAAATGGAATATTGTTATTTACTACAAAATATGGACTATCACTAAATTTAGGAATAGTAGAAATTAAATTTTGTATATTCTCTTTATATGCATCAACACTAATATTTTCTTTAGTTTCACTATTTGTATCAAAATTATTTTTATCTAAACTTTCATCATTTTTAGTTAAAATTCCAACACTTACAAATGAAAAAAGTAGCAATATTAATGATACAATTAATACATTTTTCCATTTATTTAATGATAATTTATAAAAAAAACTATTGTTGTTTTTAGTTATTTTTACTCTATTCATCCATAGCATACCTCCAAGCTATGTTATATGCTATCACATCTTTAAAATTTATTCAACAAAAAACAAGGTTATAATATTATAACCCTGTTTTTTTGATAATTTTAATTTAAATTAGACTAATTTTTTATCAAAAGCTCCTTTTATCTCAACCCCATCATCACTTACTAAGAAAGCATTTTTGTCAAATTCATGTATATGTCTTTCAAGTCGCATTCTTTCATACTTACTTAATACACTAAGAACAATATATGTATTTGATTTTGTATATCCACCTATTGCTTCCCAATATGTTGCATCCCTTTGAAGTTCAGTTTGTATGAAGTTTATTAATTTATCAGGTTTTTCTTTTGTAAAAATAAAGACCTCAGAACAAATATTTTGATGGTGATTTTTATCTATAAGCATAGTTTCAAGTGCGCTAAATATTATAGAAAAAATCATAATACTTATACCATACTTTAAACCACAAACAAAATAAACAAGTAAATTAAATATAAGAGATATATTTCCAACCGTAAAGTTTCTGTTTTTTCTACTTAAGGTTATACCAATTATATCAATTCCACCAGTTGACGAACCTGTACTTAGTACCATACCTATTCCTATTCCACATATAATTCCACCCATCATTACATTAACAATTAATTCTTCTACAAGTGGTTGTTTTGGTATTGGAATTATCATTAAAAATAGCGAATTTAAGGTAACTGCAAATAAAGTTCTAATAAAAAAAGTCTTACTTATCTTTTTATATGCAAGTAAAAATAGTGGTATATTAATTGCATAATAAATTATAGAACTTATATCAAAGCCAAATTTAAAATGAAAAGCATCAATTATAAAAGAACGAATAAGCTGTGCAAGTCCAAGTACTCCTCCTGTGTATAAATTGTTTGGAATGATAAACAAGTTAACAGCAAGCGAACATAAAAATATACCAACTGTACATTTTGTAAATTTAAACCATCCCCAATTAAAAATATTTTTTCTTTTACTCATATAAAATCCTCCTAAAATAATTATTTAAGATTAAAATTAGTTGCGTTTATTATTATATCATTTTTTATGTAAAATGTAAATCAAAATTTGATTATTTAATTATTGATAAAAATTCTTGCTTATGATAATATTATACTGAAAAATAAAGGGGGTTTTTAGATGTATGATGATGTTCCAAAGTATGTACAAGACTTTTTAGAATATATGACAGGTATCAAAAATAGATCTAAATCTACTGTTCATGAATATTACTATGATTTAAGACTTGCTTTTAAATACTTCTATCTTACAAGAAAAGGATATAAAAATCAAAATATTACAGAAGAATTATTAAATTCTACAAATATATCAAATTTAGATATTAATTTTTTAAAATCTATCGAACTTGGCGACTTGCATAAATATCTTAATTATTTAGCAGAAAAACAAGACGATAAAGCAACTACTCGTTCAAGAAAAGTTTCTGCTTTAAAAAGTTTTTTTAGTTACTGTGCATCAAAAGTAAAAATTATAAGTGTAAATCCTGCAATCGAATTAGAAACTCCAAAACTTCCAAAACGTTTGCCAAAATACTTAAGTTTAGATGAAAGTTTAACTCTTCTTAATTCTGTAAGTGGAGATTTTGAAAAAAGAGATTATTGTATTTTAACGTTATTTTTAAATTGTGGTATGCGTTTATCAGAACTTGTAAATATTAATCTATACAATATACGTGACAATGTTTTAACTGTTATAGGTAAAGGTGATAAAGAACGTTCTATATACTTAAATGAATCATGCCAAAAAGCATTAAAAGAATATATTGCCGTAAGACCAAAAGATAAACTAAAAGATAAAGATGCACTATTTATCTCGAAAAGAGGCACAAGAATTTCTCAGCGTATGGTCGAAGTACTAGTAAAAAAATATATAATTATTGCAGGTCTTGATCCTAAAAAATATTCTCCACATAAATTAAGACATACGGCTGCAACACTAATGCATAAATATGGTGGCGTTGATATTCGTGCTTTGCAACAATTACTAGGTCATGAAAGTATATCAACAACTGAAATTTATACACATGTAGATAGCGATCAAGTTAAAAACGCTGTTGAAAGTAATCCATTAAACAATATGTAAAAGAGTAACCATTTTTATAGTTACTCTTCTTTTTTTAATTATATATTGGTATTTGTAGTACTTGTCCTACATATATTAAATTATCATCTAAATTATTCACTTTCTTTATATCAAAAATCACACTTCTTATATTTAAATGCTCATTTTCTTTGCAAATATTATTTGCAATATTCCATAAAGTTTGACTTTCTTTTACAGTATAAGTTTGAAAATTAGTTTTTTCTTTACAGAAATTTTTATTTAGAAAAATAGATATAATTAAAATCATAACTAGTATTATAATAATGTTTTTAAATTTTAAAAATCCTTTCTTGCTATTTCTTCTTTTTTCTAAATTTTTATTCATATTTTTCATAACATATCACCTCATAAACAAATGTTCTTTTTATATTCAAATTATATCATCAGAACATTTGTTTGTCAATATAAAAAATAAAAAAAAGTGAAAAAATTAATCTTCACTTTTTAGTTTATATCATTACAAAATTTTTCATATTCTGTATCTATTACATCGCATGAAATCATGACATCATCAGTATATTCTATTTTTAAATTCTTAATCTTTTTATTACTTTCATAAATATTTAAATAGTATCTATCTTTTTCAAAATCGTCATATTTTACTTTTTTTGCAAAATGACTATAGTTATATATTTCTTGCTTAAAGCATTTTAAAAGCGAATTTCTAGCTGAATTTAAATATGTTCTAGAAAGAGGCCCTGCTCCAAATAAAATTCCTCCAAAATACCTTACAATAACAATACAAATATTAGTTATCTTTTCTTTTGTTATTGTTTCATATATTGCTTTTGTTCCAGTTCCTTTTGGTTCTCCATCATCTGAGAATTTTATATTGCTCTTTTTATTTTCTAAATATGAATATATATATACTACATGCTTTGCAGTATAATGCTTCTTTTTTACTATATCAATATATTTTGTTGCTTCTTCTTGATTTGAAATACTAAATACATATGAAATAAATTTTGACTTTTTTTCAATTAGTATTGAAGATGCAATCTCTCCAAATTCAGACTCTTTATTTTCTTCTTTATTTTCTAAAGTATAATACAAATTATTTGACATCATAGTTTAATTATAACATTTTAAAAAATATATGTAAATATCTCTTTAATATAAATAATTATGTTATTTACTTTTTTTAATTCGTATGATATAATCCGTTATGTTGCTAATTTAAATTCTATATATTAATAGGATTAATTTATTATTATTTTTTTACAGGAGGATTTTTATATGACAATTCCAAGATACTCTCCAAGTTTAGACACTTTAAATTTATTATCTTCACTTGGAATTTCAAAAAATGTACTTTTAGAAACTTGTGATTTAAGATTAAGACCACTAATTATGACAAGGTCAATATCACGTTCAAGAAACGTAAGAATTCAAAATGATACAGAAAAGATTGAAACTTTAATAAAAGCAAAGATTCCTTCTTTTTATATCATTAAGCTATTAAGTAGTTCTAAGCTTTCATACAAAGATCTAATGAAAATCGTAAGCTCATTTGAAAGCACGTCGAAAATGAACTTGTTTTTTAATGACTTATATTTTGTATTAACGCTTAATAGCAAAGTGACAAAAGATGATATTTCAAACTGGCTTTTTATTAACTCAAATAAAGAATTAAATGTATTTTTAAATAATACTTTCTTGGAAACAGGATATTTTAAAAGCTTAAATGAGGTAACAAAGATTATACTATAATATCTTTTATATCACACACCAAAAAAAAGAGATTACACAGCAAATTTGTGTAATCTTTTTTACTAATTTTAATATTCATAAATTGGTTTTGATTTTTTAGTAACAACATCTTTAGTTATTGTACATTTTTTTATATTTTTATCAGATGGAACTTCGTACATAGCATCCATCATAACACTTTCCATTATTGCACGCAATCCTCTTGCTCCTGTTTTTCTTGACATTGCAAGTTCTACAATTTCTTCTATTGCATCATCTTTTATTTCAAGTTCAACATTATCTAATTTAAATAATTTTAAATATTGCTTTACAAGTGCATTTTTAGGTTTTGTTAAAATATCTAAAAATGCTTCTTTGGTAAGTTGTGATAAAGATGTTATAACAGGAAGTCTTCCTATAAGTTCTGGTATAAGACCAAATTTTATAATATCATGTGGTAATACTTCTGCAAATATCTTACCAACATCAATATCATTCTTTTCTTTTACATCTGCTCCAAATCCCATAGTTTTTGTTTCAAGTCTTGACTGAATTATTTTTTCTAATCCTTCAAAAGCTCCACCACAAATAAATAAAATATTGGTAGTATCAATTTTTATAAACTCTTGTTGTGGATGTTTTCTTCCACCTTGAGGTGGAACATTTGCAACAGTACCCTCAATTATTTTAAGTAATGCTTGCTGAACGCCTTCTCCACTTACATCTCTTGTTATTGATGTATTTTCAGATTTTCTTGTAATTTTATCAAGTTCGTCTATATAAATTATACCTTTTTCTGCTTTTGCTACATCATAATTTGCAGCTTGGATAAGTCTAAGTAAAATATTTTCTACATCTTCTCCAACATATCCTGCTTCAGTTAATGTAGTAGCATCTGCAATGGCAAATGGAACATGTAATATTTTTGCTAAAGTTTGTGCAAGTAAAGTTTTTCCTGAGCCTGTAGGCCCAATTAATAAAATATTTGACTTTTGTAACTCAACATCATCAAGCTTACTTAAATTTCTTATTCTTTTGTAGTGATTATACACTGCAACAGATAAAACTTTTTTGGCTTGCTCTTGACCTATTACATATTCATCTAGTACCTTTTTTATGCTTTCTGGTGAAGGTAGTTCCTCAGATGAAATTTTTTCTTTTTTACTATTTTCGTCAATATTAACACTTTCGACGTCATCATGAATTAGTTTATAACAAGTTTCTATACACTCATCACAAATCATAATTCCATCTGGACCTTCAATTAAATTATGAACTTCTTGTCTTAATCTTCCACAAAAAGAACAAAATAACATGTTACTATCAAATCCTAAATCACTAGGTCCATTTGTTTTTTTTCTTCCCATTAATTATTTTTCTCCTTAGTTACATTACTAATGCTATCCATTATTTCATCTATAAGACCATATTCTTTTGCTTCTTGAGCTGTCATATAATGATCTCTCTCTGTATCTTGCATTATTCTTTCGATTGGTTGACCAGATCTTTCACTTAAAATTTTATTTAATTTTTCTCTAGTTTTTACCATGTGATCTGCATGAATTTTTATTTCAGTTGCTTGACCTGAAAGGCCTCCACTTATTAATGGTTGGTGAATAAGAACTTCTGAATTTGGAAGTGCATATCTTTTACCTTTTGTACCTCCTGCAAGAAGTACAGATCCCATAGATGCAGCAAGACCAACACAAATTGTACAAACGTCAGATTTTATATATTGCATTGTATCATAAATTGCCATACCATCAGTAATACTTCCACCTGGAGTATTGATATAAAGATAAATATCTTTACCTGGATCTTCTGCATCTAAGAATAATAATTGTGCTACTACTACAGATGCTGAAGCACTATCAACTTGTTCATTTAAAAATATAATTCTTTCTTTTAAAAGTCTAGAGAAAATATCATAAGATCTTTCACCTTTACTTGTTTGTTCTATTACATATGGAACTAAACTATCTTTAATCATATTAAAACCTCCTTTAATATATAATTAATTATATACTTATTTTATAACTACATTATCAACAACTATAGCTAAAGCTTTTTCATTTACTAAGTTATTTTTTACATAAGTTCTAATATTATCATTTTTCTTCATGCTTTCTGCATTTTCATTTCCGTAACTTTGAGCTAGTTCATCGATTTTAGCATCAATTTCTTCATCAGTTACATCAATTTTTTCTGCATCTTTAATAAACTCTAAAGCAAGATTTAATTTAACATCTTTTAGAGCTTGTGGTTTCATAGTTTCTTTAAATGCATCTAAAGTTGTACCTGTATATTTACAATATTGTTCAATATCAAGACCTTGGTAAGATAAGTTAGCGTTGAATTGTTCTATCATTTTTTCAACTTCGTTTTCAACCATAGCTTCTGGTATTTCAACTTCTGTATTTTCTACTAATTTATCAATTGCTTGCATTTCTTTATTTGCTTTTTCTTGAGAAATTTTTTGTTCTTCTAATGAAGCTTCTAGATCTTTTTTATATTCTTCTAAAGTATCAAATTCAGAAACATCTTTTGCAAATTCGTCATCTAACTCTGGTAATTCTTTAGCTTTTATGCTAATTAATTTTACTTTAAATGTAGCATCTTTTCCTTTTAAATCTTCAGCATGGTATTCTTCTGGGAATTTTACTGAAATTTCTCTTTCTTCACCAACATTCATACCAACTAATTGTTCTTCAAATCCAGGAATAAAAGCACCACTACCAATTGTAAGTTCATAATTTTCGCCTTTACCACCTTCAAAAGCAACACCATCAACAAATCCTTCAAAATCAATTGTTGAAATATCATCGTTTTGTAAAGCTCTATCTTCAACAGTTATTGTTCTAGCATTTTTTTGTCTTGAATCTTCTAAAGCTTTTTCTACTTCTTCTTTAGAAACAGTTATATCAAATTTATCTACTTCTAAACCTTTATATTGTTTTACATTAGCTTCAGGTTTAACATAAAAAGTAACTGTATAAACGAAATCTTTATCTTTACCTATTTGTTTTATATCAAGGTCTGGTCTAGAAACAACTTCCAATTTATTTTCTTCAATAGCTTTGCTATATTCTTTATCTACATTTTCTTCAATTACAGTTTCATATAAAGCTTCTTCACCATACATTTTTTCAATTACAGCTCTTGGAACTTTACCATTTCTAAATCCAGGAACTTTAAAGTATTTTGCATTTTTAGCAAAAGCTTTATCAACTTCCTTTCTAAAATCTTCATTTTTCATAGTAAATTCTAATACTACTTTTGAATGTTCTTCTTTTTGTATTTTTACTTCCATTTTCTTTCCTCCAATTAATAAAATTTAACTATTACATTATATCATAAAATCTTGATTTTTCAACCTTAAGTACAAAAAAAGAATAAAAATGACACTAAATATAAAAAAGATTAGTTAAAAAAAAACTAATCTTTTACATTACTTATTATTCTGTTAAATAATCTTCTATAACTTTATACATCCAAGATGCAGAACCTGTATACCAAGTCCAACCACCTCTTCCAGGATGGTCAACATTTGAATATATATCTGCAGCTATAACATAAGGTTCTACCATGTATTTATCTGCTGCTTGTTTTGTATCTGAATGTGAAATTGGATTTATCATATTTAATATTTCAATTCCATTTTTTCTATCATTTAAATCCAAATATGCCTTTGCAAACCATGTTGCTGCGTGTGTATATTGCCCACCATTTTCTCTTGTTCCAGGGACATAAGCTTTTATATATCCTGGATCATCCTTTGGTTTATCAAAGGATGGATATAAAAGTCTTATTAGTTTATTTTCTCTATCAACTAGATATTTATCTGCAGTTTTTAAGCAAGTTTTTAATTCATTTTTTACATCTATATCATTTTTCATAGCAATTACAGCCCATGCTTGTGATATTAAATCAATCTTACATTCATTATTTGAGTAAGCACCTAAAACATTACCATTTTCAAAAAAAGCTCTGACAAAATGGTCTTTATCCCATGTATTATCTAAAATTGCATGTTTAAATATATGTCTTTTTATCTTACATACATTAACCATTTCATCGTCTTTTTTATATTTTGCTAAGCTTAAAAATTTATCGAGTATATTCATCATAAAAAAAGTTAACCAAACAGACTGACCACGAATATTACTAAAGCCATCATTCCAATCGCCATCCCCAATATCAAGTAATCCATTTTTTTCATTAATTCTTGTTAATGAATACATTATAGCTTTTTTTGCATGATTATATACTGTATCATATACATCTATATTGTTATATATATCATAAACTTCTCTTCTATTTCCTAAAGGTTTATCTTCAAGATAAGGTGTTTTTTCTTCAAGTAAAGAATAATCTTTTGTTTTTTCGATATATTCACATAATACATAAGGTAACCATAAATAATCATCACTAAAATATGTTCTTATTCCAGAACCATTATACTCATGCCACCAATGTAAAACGTCCCCTTTAGTAAATTGCTTACTAGAATGAAGTATTATTTGTGATCTTGTTTTTTCACTCCAAGAAGTAATTAAAGATAAAGTATCTTGAAGCTGATCTCTATATCCTAAAGCACCACCAGATTGATAAAATCCAGATCTTGCAAAAAGTCTACATACAATAGTTTGATATAAAAGCCAACCATTTTCCATTATTTCTAAATACCTATTAGGTAATTTATAATTTCTTACTACTTTTTTTCTCCAATAATCTACAGTATCTAAAAATGATTTATTATTATTTTCATTAATACTAAAAAATTCTGTAATATCTTTTGCCTCTTTAACATTAGTATTAACTGCGCCTAATAATATTCTAAAGTTTTTACTTTCATTTGCATCTAAATTTAGAACTACTTTTATAC
The DNA here is from genome assembly GCA_934169925.1 of uncultured Clostridia bacterium. Classification (GTDB taxonomy): domain Bacteria; phylum Bacillota; class Clostridia; order TANB77; family CAG-465; genus CAG-465. The sequence continues at coordinate 194,006 of CAKPOO010000001.1, forward strand.
AGTAATTACTACTATCTATTTCATATTTAATACTATCATCTTGACTACAAAAAGCAATATATGAAATATAGTTTGAAAAATCAATACTATATGGATTTTTTAAAAATAAGATATTATCTTCTTTTTTAGTTACTATATATGAGGATGTCTTTTCATCTGTAACGCCAAGTACAGGTTCTATTTTATACGTTATTTCTATATTTTCTTTTCTATATGAACTATTATTTTTTAAAGTTATATCTTGAACTTTAACATTTTTATCAAAAGGCACATATATATTTAAAATCTTATCTATATCATTATCCTCTTCTATTACTTTAGAATATCCAAAACCATATATTAAATTATAATCATCTTCAAAAATACCAGTAAACTTTTCACCTGGAGTAAAACTAATCCAATCATTACACCAATTAGTAATTTTATACCCTTGTGAGTTTTTAAAATAAGAATACACGGTACCATAACTTGAAATTATAGTACCAAAATTTTCATTTGCCATAATATTACACCAAGGAAGTGGTGTTTTATGATTAAGTATATGATATTCATCTCCTGATTTATTAAATCCACCATATGAATTAAAAGCAGTATATTCAGATGAACTCATAATATTATCCATTTGCATCCTCTCCATTTTCATTTTTATTATTTATACTAGTAATTAATTCTTGAGTATCATTTTCTGATTTTTCTAAATTTTGAAATTCAGATATATCACTTATATATTTTTTTGCCAAATATGATAATAAAACAATCTCATTTTCTTCTAAATTTTTAATATTTAATAAGAAAATTCTACCATCGGTATAATCCATATATACAGCTCTATCAAGTGCCATTTTTATATATGTATATAACGGACCATTTTCTTTTTGTTCTTCATTTATCAAAACAACTATATCTATATTAATCTTTCTATTTTTTACGTAATCCATAAATTCAATTACTTCGTTTATTATACCAGCATTTTCTATACTATCTATATATACAAGTATTATTGGAAAATCTCCTGAAATAGAATACTTCCAAAGCATAGATTGTTTTAAGTCTGCATTCCAATATATATCATTTTCTTTTGCTTTAATAGTAAATAATGAATCTCTTAATATGTTATTATATATTTCTGCTTTTACTGGTTGTAATTTTAAATATCTAGCTGTTACACTATTAATAGCATGAGATATTCTAAATTCACGCTCTATCTCCTCTTTATCTAAATTAACAATAGCATTTGAAATTTTATACTTATCATCTGCAGCACCTACAATATAATAAAACTCTTGTCTTTCATAAGGATCAAGTATAATTGATGCTCTATAAGATAAAACCGGCCATAAAGGATATTTAGAAACCTCTCTAGAATATGATGTTTCATCATTTTTTATAAGTTTTTGTTTTTCTGTTTCAACTTGTTTTTCTAAATCAATTCCAATTATTTTTGAGTAAACATACATATCTTCATCACTTTGTGCTTTTTTTCTTCTATATGCAATTAAAGTATCTAAATCTTCATCATAATATGTTTCTATCAATAAGTTATTAAAAGATGGATGAACAATATTTGTCATAAAATCTGTAAGAGATGGTTCAATACATGTATTAATAACAATTTCTCTTCTATCTTTTGTATTATTATATAGTGTCACTTTCTTTATTACAGCATTATATTTTTGAGATATAGCAACAATAGTTGAAGATTCAATCTCACTGTTTTGTATGTAAAATTCAATTTGATTTAAAGTATTAACAAAACTACATTTTTCTGTATCTTTATTATATACACTATGTATATCACAGTTTGTAGCACTAAAGCATTTACCTGTTGTTTTATCAGTAATGTATATGTAGTTTCCTGTTTCATCTAAAGCTGTGTAACGTTGTCTATTTACAATTTTATTTTTGTAGTTTATAAACTCAGCACCAAAATTAGTAAGTGTTGCTGTAATTAAATCGCCCTTTAAAAATCCAACACTTAATTTAGAGCTTTGATCTCCACTTGTTACTTGCTCTTTATTTGCATAAGTACAATTAATATATGTACCATATTTATTGTTATCTTTTTGTTTAAAGATATTTTCGTTAGACTTAGTATTCTTTTTAATATTTGCAGTCATTTTTTCTCTTTCTTTTAGCAATATCTCTGCTGCTTTTATGTCTGCATTTTTATGAAATCTTTCTTTTATAATATTAGAATTTAAATAGTTATTTATACTTGCCAAAATCATACCTTGATGATGTGCCATGTATGTTTTTATTATCTCTTGCGTTTTATCATCACTTAAATTTTCTTTAGTATAATCTATAGCCTCATAAAAACCATATGTAGAATACATTCCTATACTTTTTAATCTTTGCATATTTTTATATACTTTTTCTTCATCTTCATTTAGCATTAAAATTGAAGAATATGGAGATATAACCAAAGAATCATTTAAACCTCTTTTTAGTCCAAGCCATGGTATACCAAATTCTTTATATTGATAATTTAGTTCAGAATCTTTTATAGCATATGCAGATTCTGAAATACCCCATGCAACGTTATTTTTCTTTGCAAATTTAATTTGACTGTATTTTGCAAAGAATAATGATTGATCAATTAAAGTATGTTCATATGATTTTGTAAATATATTAGTCATGAAATATTCAAAAGCTGTTCCTGCCCAAGATTTAAGACCAATATATCCATCTACCTTTACTAGATTTCTACCAAGAGAAAACCAATGCTTAGATGTAACTTGTCTTCTTGCTATTGCAATTAAACTTGTTGTTCTTGCTTCAGACATTAATAAATCATAATAACTATCTACAAGTCTTCCTGCCTCACAGTCATAACCAATAGAAAATAAATTTCTATCCTTGTTATATAAAGCTGTAAAATCTACTTGCTCTATAAAATCATCTGTTACAACTATTAATTTATCAATAAATTCTTCCTCTTTAATATTTTTTTCAGTTATAGCTATTTGTTTTAAATCTTCTAAAAACTCTTTTGCTACATAAAGACATGCAACGTAGTTTCCACTATCAACAGAAGATACAAACCTTGGTCTTAAAGGCTCTAGATTTTTTATATTGTACCAATTATATAAATGTCCATTCCATTTTTCTAACTTTTGTATTGTGCTATATATATTGTTTAATCTTATTAAAGCATCTTCTTTAGTTATAAACTTAAGATCATATGCACTAATAATAGCAAGTATTCCAAAGCCTATATCAGTTGAAGAAGTTCTGTTTGCAATTTTATATCTTCTATTTTCTTGGAAGTTATCAGATGGCAAGAAGTTATTAACCTTGCTCATACACATATCAAAATAGCTCCAAGTTTTTTTTGCTACCTCTAATATATCTTTTTGTTTTTCTTTATCAAGTTTTTTATGTTTTTTAATTAAGTGATCTTTCCCAAGTAAATATGCAAGAACTGGTGCAAACATAAATGCTACAAAAAGGAATATATACATATGTCTATTTAGCATGCTATCTATATTTTTTGTAAATAATGGAATTAAAAATATTACGCCAAATAAAATATTTAAAATCATATGAGCTACATAGTATCCTAAAGAGGATTTTGCCATTTTATCTACAATTTCACTTGTAGTCCATTCAAGTAAATGTTTCTTTGATATAAGCATCCTATATATTGATTTTATAAACGCATTTAAGCACACATATGCTTTATATGGCATAGTTACAAAATTAAAACACATTGTAAGTAATTGTGCACTTACACCATGAATAATTGGAATATATTGTTGCTCTTTATTATATCTTTTTTTACCATGAATTAACAGCATAAATAAAGATATTAAATATCCAAAGTTTATAGTTATAAAAACAAATATAATGCTAAATGTTATCTTATTTGGCATTAAAAATGCAGATATAACCAAATATAGTAATAAAAAAACATCAACCATCGGTCTTCTTAAATTGTCAAATATCTTCCATTTTGATAAAGTATTAAGCTGTGATTTTCTACTAAGTAACCATCGTATAATTTGCATATCACCTCTATACCATCTATGATTTCTTTTCATATATGCTATATAATTACTAGGAAAACCATCTTGTACTTCTACATCTGATGCAAGTGCAGTTCTTAGTATACTTCCTTCTAGTAAATCATGAGATAATATCAAATTTTCTGGCATATATGGAGCAACTATTTGTTCAAAAAGCTCAATATCATATATTCCTTTTCCACAAAATATTGCCTCTTTAAAAACATCTTGATACATATTTGATACAGCATTTGTATAAATATCAAGACCTCCAAAGCCACCAAATATTTTAGAAAATAAACTCTTATTTGCAGGTTCAATATCAAGTCCAACAGAAGGTTGAATTAAACCATAGCCAGATATAACTCTTCTTTTATCACTTGATAGTACTGGTCTATTTAAAGGATGTGATATAATTCCAACTAAATCTTTAGCTGTATTTAGTGAAAGCTGTGTATCCTCATCTACAACAATAGCATATTTTACCTTTGGTAACTTGTCATACAATAAAGTCATAATTCTATTTTTCTCATCAGCTGTTAACTTACCTAAAACAAGCTTGTTAAAATGAGTAAGACCACCTCTTTTTCTTTCCCATCCCATATATACACCCTCACCTTTAGAGTATATACGTTTTCTATACATAAAGTTAAATAATTTTATATCTGATTTATATTTTTCATTTAACTTATCTAGTTTTTCTTTTGCAAATTCAACAATTTTTTCATCTAAAGGAATAATCTCTTTATCACTTGCAATACAGTCTCCAAGTAACATATAATACATATTCTCTGTTCTATTAGCAAGGTATGTAACCTCCATTTTCTTAATCATTTCATCTAGTTTATCAAGTGATGAAATAACACATGGCATTACAACATATGTAGGATATTTACTATCAATATTTTTTGCAAAATCAAATCTAGGTAAAATCTTAGGATGAATAAACTTTCCAAGAATAAAATTAAGTACCTTATCTAATATTTCCATTGATAAGATATATGTTAAAATACAATATATAACTTTTACTACTACATTTAAAGATACTGTAGAAAAATCAAGTAATTTTACAATCCCTAAAGTAATTAAAAGTGATAAAAGTAAATCTGTTAAAATATATATAGCTGGTAATTTATTTTTTAAAAACCTATAAAAAAATAGATCTGCCACATATGATTTATTAAGTTGTTTCTTTAAAAGATATTTTTCACTTCCTACTAAAAAGAATCCTACGTGTTTTTTATATTTGTGTGAACACTCAACAGCTTTTTTTGCAACATAAACCTCAGATAAGTTATATTTTTTTGCAATTTTTATTATATAGTTTCTATACCTTGTCTTAGTTTTAAAATCACTTTTTTCAAATTCTAAAGTATAGTCATCTTTTAAAGTTTCATCAATTTTATTTACACGTTCAAATATATCTCTAAAATTAATACCATTTAAAGTTTTAAAAGAACAAATAGCTCTTCCAATATAATCTGTAGTTTTAGCAATTTCTTTATGTTCTTTTACAATCGCCTCTTCTATTGTAAATCCTATTTTATTTGCTTCATTTTTTAATATTTTAAAATACTTTTCACCTTTTTGACCATGTTCTTTTAATCTATATGCCATATATTCAACATAAGCTGTATTTGTATTTTTTATTTTACTTGTATCTAAAACTTCTTCTTTAAATTTTCTAAAAGATTTAAATTCCTTAGCTAATTTTTTTGTTACCTCTTCATCAGAAAAATCACTAGATAAAATATTTTCAACTTCAATTTTCTTTATTTGCGAATTTGAAATATTTAAGCAAATTCTAGCTATAAATTTAATTAAAGCCACTTTTAAACAAAGCATAAATAAATCTATTTCTTCTGATGTTAGATATGATAATTTTTGATATTCTTTTAAGGAATTTAAAATAATATTACTATTTAGGTATCCTGTATTTTGTTCAACAAGTTCATATGCTAAATAAAATATAGCAATATGTTTTGTACCATCATGCTTTTTAATAACAGGAACAGTTTTATTTTTTAATATTCTAGCGTCTGCTTTTATATCTTCATAAACTTCCTCAATTATATACATATTATCAAGAATCCATTTTCCTGCTGAATGTATTGGAATTTTTAATTCATATGACTTTTCAAGCAATTTATACGTTTTATATATTATTTTATATCCTTTATCTGCCTCTTTAAAAACAAGACTCAATTTGCCATTCATAAAACTCAAACCCCTTCTTATTATTATGAGTAAATTATATAATATATATATGTTTTTTTCAACAAAAAAAGCATTAAAAAAATGCAAAAAAAGACAAAAAAATCAACTAAAAATAATTCTGATCAATCTTTTTTTCTTGAATGTTCTTATCTTTTTAGTACCCTTAATAAAGACTGACCAAATGTCATAATTTGATATGTTGATCCCTTAGGCATTTATATCGTTTTGTCGGCGCCAACAAAATGTTCAAACGCACTAATACCGCTGTTTCTGCATGCATCTATAGCTTTCTTTATCACATTTTCAAATTTTCTCCATTCTTTATAATCTAAAACTAGTTGTAGTTCTCTAGCAAACCAATATTCAATTCCATTTTCATCAATATGTTTGATATCTTCAAAAGTTTGCTTATTGCAATTTTTATTTTTTCTAATTTATTCATTTACAATCATCTCCTAATTCTATATTTAAATTTAAAATTATTATGTCAAACATTTGTTTTGCTTTCAAGTGATTTTCTTAATATATTAAATTTTTTTGCTTAATCATCTTAAGTTCAAAGATTATTCTTTCATTTTTTGACAATTTTGCGAAAAAAAAAGACTAGCAAAAATGCTAGTCAAATTTTCTATTTATTTGCTCTATATCTTTGAGTAGGATCTAATATTTTCTTTCTAAGTCTGATATTTTCAGGTGTAACCTCAACAAGTTCATCATCAGATATAAACTCAATAGCTTGTTCAAGAGTCATAGTTTTTGGTGGAATTAATTTTAAAGCATCATCACTTCCTGAAGCTCTTGTATTTGTTAAATGTTTTTCTTTACATACATTAACTGTTAAATCTTCAGATCTTGGATTTTCACCAACTATCATACCTTGATATACTTGTGTACCAGGTCCTATAAACAATGTAGATCTTTCTTGTGCTTGGAACAAACCATAACCTGTAGCTTTGCCAGTTTCAAAAGCAATAACTGTACCTTTTGTTCTTGTTACAACTTCTCCTTTATCTGGTTCATATCCACAGAAAGTATGATTCATAATACCATTACCTTTAGTATCAGTCATAAATTCTCCTCTATAACCAATTAATCCTCTAGCAGGTATTTTAAATTCTAATCTTGTATAACCACTTTGATTAGATGATGCAGACATATTAGTCATTTCACCTTTTCTTTGACCAATTTTTTCCATAACAACACCAACAAATTCATCTGGTACATCTATTAATAGATCTTCAACTGGTTCACATTTTACTCCATCTATTACTTTATATATAACAGTTGGACGTGATACCATAAGTTCAAATCCTTCTCTTCTCATATTTTCAATAAGAATTGATAAGTGAAGTTCACCTCTACCAGAAACTTTAAAACTATCAGCAGCATCTGTATCTTCAACTCTTAAAGAAACGTTTGTTTCAAGTTCTTTGTATAATCTATCTCTTAAATGTCTTGAAGTAATATATTTACCTTCTTTTCCAGCAAATGGTCCATTATTTACACTAAATGTCATAGAAACTGTTGGTTCATCAATATCAACAAAATCTACTGCTTCTGGAGTTTGAGCATCAGCAATAGTTTCACCAATTTCAATTCCTTCAACGCCAGTAACAGCAACTATATCACCACAATGAGCTTCTGGAACTTCTACTCTATTAAGTCCAGAATATGTATATAACTTACCAATTTTTATTGTTTTTATAGAACCATCTTTTTTGCATAAAGCAACTGGTTCAGCAGCAATTATTTTACCTCTTGTTATTCTACCAATACCAACTCTACCTGTATATTCATCTGAATCAATATTTGTAACTAACAATTGTAAAGGCTCATCATCATTACCAGCTGGTTCTGGAATTGTATTAACGATTGTTTCAAATAAAGGTTTCATATTATCTGACTCTTCATCTAAAGAAAGTTTTGCAAATCCATTTTTACCTGATGCATAAACTACTTTAAAATCAAGTTGTTCATCACTTGCATTTAAGTCCATAAATAATTCTAATACTTCATCTACAACTTCAACTGGTCTTGCACCTGGTCTATCAATTTTATTAATAACAACAATTGGAACAAGATTTAAAGCTAAAGCTTTACTTAAAACAAATCTTGTTTGTGGCATTGGTCCATCAAAAGCATCAACAAGTAATATAACACCATCAACCATTTTTAAAACACGTTCAACTTCTCCACCAAAATCAGCATGTCCTGGTGTATCAACGATGTTAATTTTTATATCGTTATACATTATAGCAGTATTTTTAGAAAGAATTGTTATACCTCTTTCTTTTTCAATATCATTTGAATCCATAACACGTTCTGCAACTTGTTCATTTGCTCTAAAAGTTCCACTTTGTCTAAGTAATGCATCAACAAGAGTTGTTTTACCGTGGTCAACGTGAGCAATAATAGCAACATTTCTTAAATTTTTCATTTTCTTCCATCCTTTTTTCTACACTATATAAAAATGTAATATAATTAACAAAAATTTGTTCATTACATTACATAATTATATTCTAAATATACCATATAATTATAACGTAATTTTCGACATTTGTCAACAAATATATATATATTAAGTAAAATTTCAAAAAATAACGAAAAAAGCAAAAGAAAAAACCTAGCAAATATTATTACTAGGTTTTTAAGATTATTTAACACTAAACTTTATTCTTTAAGAATAAATCCTATAGAAAGTTCATATGCAACTTTATCCTCATATGTACCATCTTCTTTGTGTTTTGTATAGGGTCTACTATGAATTCTTCCATCAATACTAATTTTATCTCCAACTTCAAGTATGATTCCAACAAAATATGCGTTATCATCCCAAGCTATAGATGGAATATAATCAGACTCACCATCTTCACGATTTACAGCAATCATTGCATCTGCAATTCGTTTTCTAGACTTTGGTGTAATGCGGTAAATTGGTTCCTTGCAGATAAAAGCTTCCTTGAAAAATACAGAATTTCGATCTTCCTGATAAATTCCTGCTTTTTCACATGTAATAGCAAATACATATAAATCAAGCTTGGAACTACCATCTGCTTTTTTATCAAGATACGATCTAAACTGACCTGTTATATAAAGCCTGGTTCCGGTAGTATAAGAAACTCTAAAATCTTTTGGTAAAATCCGTTCTGGTATAACAACCGGCACTTCATCAAGTACTTCGCTTTTTCTTTTAGATAATATATATCCTTTAAAAAAACGTTCATTATTTTTGCGATAATAAAAAGTAAGTGGCCCTTTTAACGTACCAGCTATAATAGCTCTGTTATTTGTAGAATAAATTTTTTCTCTTTTTGCATCATTCATGTTTTTTCCTCCTGATAATAATAATGATTATTAAAAAGTTAGACAAAGCATTTGCTTTGTAAATTAAAGTTATTACAAATTCTATTATACAACATTTCTATCATCTTGTCAATTATGTAAACTTATATAAAATTTTTAATTTATACATAAAAAAACAAGAAATAAATTCTATATTTAGAAATATTTCTTGTACTATTTTTATTTAATGTTATATTTATTTGGTAAATCATATACTATGTCCATAAGTTTATCAGAAAATTCTTTTAACTTTTCTTTATCCTTTCGTATATCTTCTGGGACATATATAGGATCACCATATATGATATATACTTTTGAAAATAATTTAGCATTTTTTGTAATATATACAGGAATTATAGGAACTTGCACTTTAGATGCAATATATACAGGTCCAAGTTTTGCAGGTAATCTTTTTTCATCTATTTTTAATCTTTCACCCTCTGGAAAAACTAAAAATCTTTTTTTACCTTCTCCTTTAAATAAATTAATAGCATGCATTAAACTTTTTATATCATGCTCTCCCCTTCTTATTGGAAAAACATCAAAGTAATTAAGTAGTTTTGCCATTATCTTATTTTCAAATAATTCTGCTTTTGCCATTATTGAAATATGATCAGTTTTTGCCCATATCCAACTTGGTTCTACGGTATTTGAGTGATTAGGACAAATCATACATCTATCGAATTTATTTACAATTTCTGAATTTACATATTTTACTCTATAAAAGATTTTACAAAGAAAAATCTTTATAAACCATTTAACTATAAATCTCATTAAACATCAATCCTTGTACGTATTATTTCTAGTGCTTTTTCTAAAGCTTCATCTACTGTAGTAAATGTTGTATCTATTTCAAATGCATCATCTGCTTTTTTTAGTGGTGATACTTTTCTTGTTGAATCTTGCTCATCACGCTTTGCAAGTTCTTTTTGTAGTTTTTCTTCTTCTACATTTTCATTACCATTTTTTAAATCTTCTTTTCTTCTTAATGCTCTTTTTTCTAAAGAGGCAACTAAGAAAAGTTTTACATCTGCATCTGGAAATACAACTGTTCCTATATCTCTACCATCTACTACAATACTTTTTTCTTTTGCACTATCTCTTTGTAAATTTAAAATTTTCTTTCTTACTTCTGGTATTTTAGAAACTAAAGATACATTATTTGAAACTATGTTTTCATGCAATTTAGAAGTAACATCTTTACCATTTAAATAAACAACATTTTCTGAATTTACATTTTCAACTGATACTTCAATATTATCAAGATTTTTTAATACATTTTCATCATTAATTTCTATATTGTTTTCTATATAATATAAAGTTATAGCTCTGTATAAAGAACCTGTATCTAAATAAGCTATATTTAATTTCTTTGATATAGCTTTTGATAAACTAGACTTACCTGTTGCTGCTCCTCCATCAATTGCAATTATAAATTTTTTTAAATTTTGACTCATAAAATCCACCTCTTCTATTTATTTTTTACTAAAAATATGGTATCATACTTTATGAAATTTGTAAAGAATTAATTTTGAAAGATGGTGATCGTATTGTCTAAAGATTTTAAAATTTTTGATAATAAAATTATTATATTATTTATACTTGATAATTCTCCAAAACCTTTATCAATTGAACAAATTACAAAGCTTTGTGAAGAGTTTGATGATATTACATATTTTGATATATGTTCATATATAGATGAACTTAAAAAAAGTTTCTATATTGAAGAATTAACAGAAGATTTAACTCATGTGTATAGATTAACTCCTCTTGGATTTTCTACATTGCAAGAGCTTCTAGAACTTATTCCTGGTGTAAATCTTTATACTTTAAAAAAATTAGTAAATAAAAATATGACTGAAGTTAAAACTGAATATACTGTTGATACTAATATATTCCCTATTAAAGATGAAGAATATAAAGTGTCATGCTATATTAAAGATGGTATTGATGAGCTTATAAATATAACTATTTATGCTGGTACTAAAGAGCAAGCTAAAAAAATTGCTAAAAATTGGAGTATAAATTCTGATAAAATATACAATACTATACTAAATGCTATGACTGTTGATGATGATTAAGAAACATTTATTTTAATGTTTCTTTTTTTATTTAAAATTACGTTATTTTTGCGTTAAATATTAGCATTTTTTTAATTTATTCTTGAGTTTTTACTTTAAGTATAATATAATATAACTTGTTTATAGGAGATGATTTACATGTTAGATATCAAATTTGTTAGAGAAAATCCAGATATTGTTAAGCAAAATATAAAAAATAAGTTTCAATTTGAAAAAGTTGAACTTGTTGATAAAGTTTTAGATTTAGATGTAAAACTTAGAGATGTTCAAAAACAAGCTGATGAATTAAGAAATAAAAGAAATACACTTTCTAAGCAAATTGGAATGTATATGCAAAAAAATGATAAAGAAACAGCAAATAAAATTAAAGAGGAAGTTATTTTAAATAACGAAAAACTTGCTACTCTTGAACAAGATGAAACAACTCTTGCAAAAGAAGTTAAAGATATTATGATGGTTATTCCAAACATAATTGATCCATCTGTTCCAATCGGAAAAAGCGACTTAGAAAATGTCGAAATTGAAAGATTTGGTGAACCTGTAGTTCCTGATTTTGAAGTTCCTTATCATGCTGATATAATGGAAAGTTTTAATGGTCTTGATTTAGATGCTGCAAGAAAAGTTGCTGGAAATGGTTTTTACTACCTTATGGGAGATGTTGCAAGACTACACTCTGCTATCTTATCTTATGCTAGAGATTTTATGATTAATCGTGGTTTTACATATTGTATTCCACCATACATGATAAGAAGTAATGTTGTAACTGGTGTTATGAGTTTTTCTGAAATGGATGCTATGATGTACAAAATTGAGGGTGAAGATTTGTACTTAATTGGTACTAGTGAACACTCAATGATTGGTAAATTTATTGACACTACTCTTAAAGAGGAAAATTTACCTTATACTTTAACTAGTTACTCTCCATGTTTTAGAAAAGAAAAAGGTGCTCATGGTATTGAAGAACGTGGTGTTTATAGAATACACCAATTTGAAAAACAAGAAATGATAGTTGTTTGTAAACCTGAAGAAAGTAAAATGTGGTTTGATAAACTTTGGAAAAATACAGTTGATCTATTTAGAAGTCTTGATATTCCTGTTAGGACTTTAGAATGTTGTTCTGGAGATTTAGCTGATTTAAAAACAAAATCTATTGACGTTGAAGCTTGGTCACCAAGACAAAAAACATATTTTGAAGTTGGAAGTTGTTCTAACTTAACAGATAACCAAGCAAGAAGATTAAAAATTAGAGTTGTAGATGAAAATGGTAACAAATACTTTGCTCATACTCTAAATAATACTGTTGTTGCTCCACCAAGAATGCTTATTGCATTTTTTGAAAATAATTTATGTGCTGATGGATCAGTTAAAATACCTGATGTTTTAGTTCCATATATGGGTGGTACAAAAAAATTAATACCAAATAAAAAATAATATAGCAAAATCATAAAAATATAAAGGATGTATGAAACAAAACATACATTCTTTTTTGTTTTATTATACTTTCCTATCCCATTTTATACTATTTATATATATTGATTTAACTTCCCTTTTATGTTATTATATATCTATATGTGAGGTAAATTATGTTAAAAAATATGAAATTTGAAACATCAGTTTTTTCAAAAGATAAAATATTAAAAACTGATTTAAAACAAATAGTTTTAGTTGGAAAATCAAATGTTGGAAAGTCTTCGTTTATAAACAGCTTAGCAAATCAAAAACATCTTGCTAAAGTTGGACAAAATCCAGGTAAAACAAAATCTTTGAATTATTATAACGTAAACAATGAGTTCTATTTAGTCGATTTACCAGGTTATGGCTACTCTACTATGTCAAGACAAGAAAAAATAAATACATCTAATTTGATTAATACATATATTGAAAATAACAAAAGTATTTCATATATCTTTTTTCTTGTAGATATACGTCATAAACCAACTGAAAATGACAGAATTATGTATGAATGGTTACTTTCAAATAAGATTCCTTTTTCTATAATTGCTACTAAATCAGATAAAATAGCAAAAACAAAAATACCTGATTATGTAAATGTTATTAGAAAAACGTTATTTGCTAAAGAAGATATAATTGCTTTTTCAAGCGAAAATAAAAATAATATTGAAGAAATTGAAAAAATTATAAAAGAAAAAAGTGTTTAATATAATAAGTCAGATAAATTTTTATAAAATATGACCTCATTGTTAAATAAAAAAATTAACAATGGGGTCTACTTTTTATGCTTTTTTTCATTTCATTAGTCACTTTTTAAGGATTTTACTAGTCACTTTTTAAATATAAAAAATAAATTTTAAACTATATACAAAAAAACTAGGCAAGCTGCCTAGTTTACTAAATGTATGATGTATTGAATAAATCAGTAACATCTACAATGTATCCTTCTGGTGTTACAAGAGATACTGTATCATCATCATTTTCTTTTATAGTGCCATATTTACTTAATATAGTTTTTATTTGTTCATTTGTTATAAGTCCACCATTTTTTGTTTGTACTTCTAAAATTTCTGCTTTAGCATCTTTTTTTATAGTATTAGCATTAACACTACTTGCAGCAGTTTGAGACTCATTAATCAAATTTCCTTTTGTTATATTTAAAATTACCAAAGTAATTATAAGTACTACTATAATTGTAACTAAGACTACTATTAAACTTAAACCTTTTTTATTTTTCATATCAACATCTCCTTTAACTTTTAATCTTTTGTTTATTATTTTTTTTCATCTAATCTATCAAGTATAAAATACCCAATAAGTCCAAATGTTAGTACAGCAGCAATAAGTATAACAACAATTTCTAAATTTCCTTCTGATAGCTTATTTCCCGCAAATACAGTTAAAAATAATCCTGGAATTCTACCAAAAGTTGCTATTGCCATAAATCTTTTTGGCCTTACTGGACTTAATGCTCCAATATATACAAATATATCTTTTGGCAACATTGGTATTGCAAATATTATGAGCATTAAAAGCTCAAATTTTGCAGGATTTTTAAAAAATTTTGAATTTCTTATCTTCTCTATTTCTTCTTCTTTAAAAAATAGCTCAATAAATTTAATACCATATTGTCTAACAAGGAAAAATATTAATGCTGTTCCTAAAAATATTCCTATTAAAGCAACTATCATACCACCAAAAGTACCATAAAGTGCTCCTGCCAATATTTCCATTGGTTGTCCAGGAATTATAGCAACTACAATTTGTAATATTTGAAGTCCTATCATAACAAGAACTCCCAAGAACCCCTCATCTGCAATTTGCTTTCTAAATACTTCTCTTTTTGTATCATCAGACAACGCTCCAATAACAGGCCATATTTTAACTGTTACATACCAAAAGACACCAATAACAATAAGTAAGCAGGCTATCCTAAATATCATGCTTTTAATATCTTTTTTACTTAGTTTTTTCAAAATATCTACCTCACTTAAGAATTATATCAATAAAGGGAAAATTATACAATATTTTTTATTCAAACTTTTTATTTTACAACTTAATTTCATAATTAAATAAAAAAAGCATATAGTTAACTTAAAGGAGAGTGATTTTATGATATTTAAAGGAAGTGGCGTTGCTTTAGTTACACCATTTAATAGCGATGGAAACGTTAACTTTGAAAAATTAGATGAGCTTATAACATACCACATAGCAAATAACACGGATGCTTTAATTATATGTGGTACAACTGGTGAAGGTTCTACTCTTTCTTTAAAAGAAAAAGAAGAAATTTTTCAATATGTATATAACAAAGCAAATAAAAAAATAAAACTAATTGCAGGAACTGGTTCAAATAACACAAAAGATGCAATTTTACTTTCAAAGTATGCAGCAACTTTAGGTTATGATGGTATACTTGTTGTAACGCCATATTATAACAAATGTTCAAATGAAGGTGCTTTTTTACATTATAAAGCAATATCTGATGCAATAAAAGATTATGACACAAAAATAATACTATATAATGTTCCATCAAGAACAGGATTTGACTTAAATATTGATACAATAACAAGACTTGCAAAGTTAAAAAATATAGTTGCAATAAAAGAAGCAAAACCAGATCTTTCTAAAATTTCAAAAATAATAAATTTAACTAAAAATTTAGATTTTGATCTTTATTCTGGAAATGACGATTTAATTTTACCTATATTATCTGTAGGTGGTATCGGTGTAATATCTGTTATGGCAAATATTATGCCTGAAAAAATACATAATCTATGCTACTCATATTTTAGTAATAATCAAGTTATATCATTAAGACTTCATAATGAAATGCAAGATTTAACAGAAGCTGTTTTTAGTGATGTAAACCCAATAGGAATAAAATATGCAATGAATAAATTAGGATTTAATGTTGGAAATACAAGACTTCCTCTATCTTTACCAAATTCTACTACAACTAATTTAATAGATAATTTACTAGAAGAAAATAAATATATGTAATATGTAATCCTTTAATTAATAACTAAAAAACAGACATAATCTATTTTGTATAAAAAAATTATTTTATCTAATAATATTATTAGGTGATTTTATGCAAAAATACGAATATGTAAAAAATAATGACAATTTAAATATATTACGTTTAAAACAAATCTTTTTAAGAATACTTACTTCCCTATCCGTTTTTACAGTAACTGTAATGTTTACACCTAATTTTAATATTGACTCTTTTCCAATACTTATATTATCAAGTTTTACAGTATCAATTCTTGATTATTTAATATCAATTATTACTGGCATTCACGATATTCCTCTTGGTAGGGGGCTAGTTGGCTTTTCTAGTGCAATTATTATATTGTATATTGCCCAATTTTTTATATCTGGATATACAATTTCATTTTTATCAAGTATTATAGCAAGTGCAATATATGGAATTATTGATTATATTTTACCAAACAAAAAGCAAACCAATTAGGTTTGCTTTTATACATTTTAATCAAGTTATGTTAATTTTATTTTTTTATCATAATAACAACTTTATTGTCAAAAAATTCAATTTCTGTATTTTTTAGTGTCTTTGCTACCATGTTATATAAATATCCTTTACTACCTATTATTTTACCCATACAAGGATGCATTATATTAAAATACCAATATTCATTATCTTCTGATAAAGTAAATTCTATATTTTTATCTTCCATATTATCTGTATTAATTATTTGCCTTATAATTTCAGATAGTAGGAAAATTGTATCATTTACTCCACCAGTTATATATGAATTAACTTTAAGTGCATTTTTTATATTTAAGTTAAATCCTTTTTTCTTAAGGTCACTTGATAATATAACATTCAAATTACTAAGTACATCTACATCTGACATAACGTAATCAGAATTTTCTGTTGATTGGTTTATAATTGATGATAACACTTTATCAATTTTTTCTAAAGACTCTTTATTATTATTATAAAACTTATTTATAGTATCAACAGTTTCTTTTTGTGCTAAACCTTCTGTTGCAAGCATATTAGTATACTCAATACCAGCACTTATTGAAAGTAAATTTGATTTTATCTCTTGAGCTATACCAAATATCAAGTCACCGATAGCATTTGATTTAAATTTAGAAAGTTCAATTTCACTTTGTTGATTAAAAATCTTAACTGCAGAAATAATCTCTAAATTTAATTTATCAATACCTTCTGTTTTATCATAATAGTTTTGAATACCTAAGCTTTTCATTGTTTCAATAGGAGGTTTTTGACCAGAAAAACCTGTTTGCAAAATAATAATCAACTCTTTATTATACTCTCTAATCTCTTTTATAACCTCTTCACCAGTAAGACCAGGCATATAATAATCAAGTAAAGCAATTTGGTATTTATTTGATTTTAACTTTTCAATAGCTTCTTTACCATCTTTTGCGATTTCAACATTATATCCTAATTGTTTTAAAAAGGAATATGTCATAGCTAAGTAATCTTCATCATCATCTGCAAGTAACATATTTATATTTTTAATTACATTTTCATAATTTATCATAATCCCTAACCTCTTTTTTAATATACTTCGATTATATCTTAAAATATAAAAAAAATAAAGGGTTTTTGTGTATTTTAAAAAAATTATAGCGTGCAAATTGCACGCTATATTTAAGGCTGTATAAATATTTTTTATAACATTTAATTTTTACGGTACTAAATAAATCTTTTTAATTGTTACATCACCTGTATGTGCAAATCCAAATCTTAAATATTTATTTCCTTCATTGTTAATACTAAAATATGTACTATGGTTAGTATATGTTGTTCCTGACGCAAGTCTAATAAAATCTTGAAAACTTCCAAAATTATTCCAGTCATTTTCTATATAGCTATTAGTATCAATAAAATTCAAAGTTATAGTATTATATTCATATGAAGCTTTAGGGTTTGAATCTAACACAATTCTTATTTCAGAATAGTTATTTGTATTTACTGGTACTTGTGTACCTACATATGTTCTCATGTCATTGTAAGGATTACTTATATATATACCTGTATTTAATTTTGCATTTACAGTTCCAGTGCTAGAAGCATGTTTTCCTTTACAGAAATCATAATATTTTATATTTCCATAATAATCTTCTCCTGCATTACCCATATTATTAAATGTACTTAAATTAGTATAGTCAAATAACACAGTCCATGCTTTCCAATGTGCATATAAGGTTATATTACTAGATGGTGTATATGTTTCTCCTGCTCCACCAACTCTAGTTCCTCCACTAGCTGATGTGTACCATCCCATAAAACTATATAAATTTCTATCATTTGGTGTTTTTAATGTTGTACTATATCCAGTAGTAACAGTTGAAGTAGAACTTGTTTGTCCACTACCATTATAATTAAATGTTACAGTATAATTATTAGACTTACATCCTGCAGTCAGAGAATAATCATTTTTTGGCATTTTAAATGTATATGGATTTGCTGTACTTACTAAACTTCCATCATTTTCTCTCCATCCAGTAAATGTATAACCATTCTTTACATTTGCTTTAACAGTTATATTTGTGCTTTCTTTATACCATCCAATTTCTTTATACCATGCAAAGCTACCATCATTTGTATATGTAGTATCATTATTGCCTCTTTCAACTTCAATTGAATTTACTCCTTCACTTAGATCTGCGATTACATATAAACGATGTTCTGATAAATGAGTATTATCTATATGTAAATCCAAAGTATAATCACTTGCAGGCATTGTAAATGTATACGTAGTTGATGAACTTATAATTTTTCCATTTGGATGTCCTACACTATCATACCAATAAACTTTTCCTCCAGGACAATTATTAGTATCAACTTCAGCAGAAA
The DNA here is from genome assembly GCA_934169925.1 of uncultured Clostridia bacterium. GTDB lineage: Bacteria > Bacillota > Clostridia > TANB77 > CAG-465 > CAG-465. Next base: position 212,968 of record CAKPOO010000001.1, read on the forward strand.
CTGTAACTTGACTACCTGCAGCAACTGAAGATTCAGATAATGACGAAGAAGTAAATTCTTTACCATTTACCCAAAATTTAGTTGCTGATACACTTCCCCATACAGTTAATTTGTGCATAGTAGAAGAAGTTGTTGCTGTTAAAGTATAATTTCCTAATGGTAATGTAAATGTATATGGATTAGCTGTACTTACAATTTTACCACTTGAATCTTTCCAACCTGTAAAATTATATCCGGACTTTAAATTTGCTTTTATTGTTATATTTCTTCCAGCTATATCATTTGAAACATTATTTGATGTATATGTATTAATATCATGACCTGTTTGCTGCAATGATGTTAAATGATCCCACGAATCAGCTTTTAAAGAAAAAGTATAATTATTTAACCATTCATTATCTATATGTAAATTTATCATATAGTTTTTTTCAGGCATTGTAAATGTATAAGTTAACGATGAACTCAATAAAGTACCATCAGGAAAACCTTTTGAATCATACCAATAAGCTTTTCCATTCGGACACCAATTATTATTGATTTTTGTTGAAAGAGTAACTTGGCTACCAGATGGAATGCTCAAACTTGTATAAACATCACCATCATATTTTACACCATTTATCATCAACTCACTTGAATACATACTTCCACTTATTTTTAAAGTATAATTACTTTGTGTCCATTTTGCTTTTAATGTTAAATCTACATTTAAATATACATTTTCATTTACTCCAAATATTATTTCATAATTATTTGATGTATATCCAGCTATATACAACATAATCATTTTATAATCTATATATGTTACCTTTCCATCTCCATCTATATCTGCTCTTGAAACATTTATGTCATAGTTTGTTTTATTAGATAAATAACTTAATAATCTTACTCCATCTCTAGAGTCTATAGTATTATCACCATTTACGTCTCCTAATAAAGAATTATTACTAAATCTACTATAATTATAATACTTTGATGTTCCCCAACCTGTAAATTTATAACCTGACTTAGTTGGTGTTGGTAATGTTGCTGCACTATAATAGTAATCAGCTGTTAATGTTGCTGCTCCTGTTCCATAAGTATATGTTGTTGGATTTGCTGTTGTGCTTGATATACTTCCAGATCCACTTAAGCTCCATGATCTAAATGTTCCTGTTGAAGATACACTTGTTACACTACAACTTCCTCCGTCTGCATTTAATGTTGCTTTATAACTTGATGCTGGTGCACTTATGCTTTTTGTTGTTCCATAGTTTTGCGTATATGTACTATTTCCTGGATTTACTGTTAAAGTATATGAATTTGCAGTTCCACTAAATCCTGCTTTAACTGTTGTCGCTGCATTTATTGTTCCAGATGTTGGTGTCCAACCTGTAAACTTAGATATATATCCTGATACAGATTTTGTTGATGCAGTTACTGTTCTTCCATCTTGGTTTCCATATTTTAATGTTAATACGTTATTACTTACTGAATATGTAGTATTA
>CAKPOO010000002.1 GCA_934169925.1 uncultured Clostridia bacterium
TAATACTACATATTCAGTAAGTAATAACGTATTAACATTAAAATATGGAAACCAAGATGGAAGAACAGTAACTGCATTAACAAAATCTGTATCAGGATATACATCTAAGTTTACAGGTTGGACACCAACATCTGGAACAATAAATGCAGCGGCAACAGTTAAAGCAGGATTTAGTGGAACTGCAAATTCATATACTTTAACAGTAAATCCTGGTAATAGTACATATACACAAAGTTATGGAACACAAAAAAGTATAAGTGCGCCAGCATCAAGTTATAAAGTAACATTAAATGCAAATGGAGGAAGTTGTAGTACTTCAAGTTTAACTTCAAATGGAACATTTAAATCATGGAGTTTAAGTGGATCTGGAAGTATATCAAGCACAACAGCAAATCCAACAACATATACATATGGAGTTGGAAACGGAACATTAACAGCAAGTTATACATATGGAGCTGTAACACTTCCAGCAGCGTCAAGATCAGGATATACATTTAAAGGTTGGAGTACAAGTAGTACAGCAACAAGTGGAACAACAGGTTCATATACACCAACTGGAAATGTGACACTATATGCAATATGGCAGGTAAACTCATATACATTAACAGTAAAACCAGGAGGTAGCACATATACGCAAAACTATGGAACAACAAAAAGTATAAGTGCACCAGCATCAAGTTATAAAGCAACATTAAATGCAGACGGAGGAAGTTGTAGTGTAACAAGTGTATCTTCAACAGGAACATTTAGATCATGGAGCTTAAGTGGATCTGGAAGTATATCAAGCACAACAGCAAATCCAACAACATATACTTATGGAACAGGAGCAGCAACATTAACAGCTGATTACTATTATAGTGCAGCAACATTACCAACACCAACTAAGTCAGGTTATAAATTTACAGGTTGGGGAACATCAAGATACTTTAACTACGATAAATTTAGTACTAATAAAATATTAGGTGATGCAGATGGTGATGGATCAGTAAGTGTTCTAGATCTTGAAACAATTCAAAAATACTTAAAGTCATCTGGAAAAACAGATATAAATGTTTCAAGAGCAGATGTAGATGGAGATGGAAAAGTAACATATCTTGATTATGTAATAATTCAAAATGGTATACTAGGAATAAGTGGAACACAAGAAGTAGTATTAAAAGCAGGAAATGTTTACTTAAATATAGACTTAACATTGAAAGCAAAATGGACACAAAGTAATTATACTTTAAAAGTAGAAGGAAGTACGCATGCTGATAAACTTTATATAGATGGAGTTGAATATTCAGGTAGTGGAGTAGTAAGTAAAACAGTAACAGCAGGTAGTAAAGTTACAGTTTCAGCAACAATTTATGATATTGGTAAAGTATACTGGTATAGTCCAGATTATTATACTGGAAGTTTGGTAAGTTCTTCTGCAACTTACACATTTACAATGCCATCAAGTAATTATGAATTGGATTTACATATAGATAATGAATATTTAAATAGTTATAAATTTAACTTAAACGCAGATTCATGGAGTGCTATAAGTTCAATTCAATCTGGGTGGGCACCTGATCATTTAACAGATACATATACTTCTAATCAAGTTATTACTGATATAGCAGGAAGATCTATAACAGTAAAAGCAAATGTTAAATCTGGATATAAATTTACAGGATGGAAAGATGGAAGTGGAAAAATTGTAAGTACATCTGCGACATATACATTTAGATTACCACAAAGTGACTATACTTTAACAGCAACATCTGCTTCTACGATGCATACATTAACTATTGAAGGAAGTATTTGGGCTTCAAAAATTTATATAGATGGAGTTAATACGTATTCTAAGAGCATACAAGCAGGTACTCAAGTTACAATTTCTTCTGATTTAAAATTAAGTCAAACATATAAACCATGTTGGTATTCAGTAACTGATAATAAAGCACTTTCTACATCAAGAACTTATACGTTTACAATGCCAGATAAAGACTATTATATTAATTTACGTTCAGATTGGGAGTCTGCTACAACATACACATTTAGTTTATCTAGTAATCAAAGTAGTACATCAGTTGAATATGCTACAGAAAGAAATAGAGGTCAAACATATACTAATGGAAATTCTGGAAGTGCTCAAATTCAAGCTGGAATGAGTATGACTGTAAAAGCAACAGTTGGTAGTAATTATGCTTTTTCTGGATGGAAAGATGGTAGTGGAAATATAGTAAGTACATCAAATCCATATACATTTACAATGCCAAAAAATGATTATTCTCTGACTGCAGAATGTAAGTCTAATAATTATACTGTAACATTTAATTATAACGGAAATGGACAAACAAACTCAACAGTTACAGTTAAATCAGGTACAGGCTTCAGATTAGCTGATCCTAAATTTTATGTAGGTAAGAAATTTTTAGGTTGGTATAATTCTTCAGGAACTAAAATAGGTGGTGCTACAGATGCATATACACCTACATCAAGTATAACCTTAACTGCAAAATGGGATACATCTAAGTATTATAAAAGTTTCACTGCAGGTAGCACTATGATGTCAGTTTGTGATTTCTATAGAACTGATTATGATGATGAAGATGATATGTATCTAGATCCAAATTTAAAAGTAAAACGTAATTTTACAAGTGTAAATACTGGTTATGTCTATGTAGCTTTATTTAAAAGAGTAAATGATCAATCATGGCAAAAAGGTGGAGATTGGTACAATATTGTTGTAATTTCAAATAATCCAGATAATGTTAAAGTTAGAGCTAAAGATACTTGGAAATTTGGCCAACATGATTCAACTAATGGATATGCTGGAAGTTTTGTAGTAGATGGAATTACATTCTATTATAGTGGAGATGGCTCATCAGTACATGATAATAATTATTATAAACGATACAATAATATTGCAGATATAACATATGTAAAATTATTTAGTACAACTTTAGAAGCAGCAAAATATGTAATTGAAAATTCAAGATATAATTAATATTGTTATATTTAATTATAAAAATAGCGTGTAATTTAATATACGCTATTTTTACTTAAAGAATATATAATAAAATAACGAATATATTAATAGAGGTGATATATATGAAAACTATATCAAAATCTAGTTATATATATTCGTTATTTTTTTTCTGTATTTTAACATTATGTTTATTTGCAATAAATGTGCTAAAAGATGAAAATGGTAAAATAAGTGATGATAAATCAAATATTAGTGATAATCAAGAAAAAAATATTGAGAAAATAAAAGAAGAAATTATATATAGTAAAGCAAATGAAACAATTAGAGTAAAAATTTCATCAACAGGAGAAGTTATTGCAATGGATACTAATGATTATTTAAGGTGTGTTGTTTTGTCAGAGATGCCTGGATATTATGAACTGGAAGCTTTAAAAGCACAAGCTTTAGTTGCAAGAACATATTTGTATAAAAAAATACAAGAAAAATCAGAAGATGGATGTGATATTTGTGATAATGCTAATCATTGTCAAGCATATTTAAGTAACGAAAAATTAGAGGAGATATGGAAGAAAAAAGGTTATGATGAAAATACAATATATGATTTTTGGTATAAAGCAAACGAAGCAGTAAGTCTAACACAAAATGAAATTATTACGTATAACGGAAGTTTAATAAATGCTTTTTTTCATGCTAGTAGTCCGTATAAAACTGAAAATGTAGATCAAATATGGGGAAAAGAAAAAGTTGACTATTTAGTTTCTGTTGAAAATGTTGAAGATGAAGATTATGAAAATAGATATAGTAGCAATACTTTTAGTTTTGATAATTTAAATGAAATTTTAACTGCAAATAATTTTTATACCATAAGCTTAGAAGAATTTTTAGATATTCATATAAGTGATTATACAAATAGTGGTAGGGTAAATAATGTAGTAATTGGAAAAAATTGTATATCAGCAGAAAAGTTAAGGCAAATGTTTGGTCTTAAATCAACTGTTTTTACAATTAAAATAGCAAGTGAAGAAAAAAATATAACATTTGATGTTGTAGGATATGGTCATGGTATTGGAATGAGCCAAGTAGGAGCAAATACCTTTGCTAAAAAAGGTTATAGTTATGAAGATATAGTACGTTATTATTATAAAGGGGTGGAAATTAAAAAAATATGATGATTTTTTTAATTTAATAAATATCTTGTAATAAAATTTAATATTAAGAATATATATATTATATGATAGCAAAAAAGTTTTTCATATAATATATATTTTTTTGCTTTTACAAAGGAGAAAAAATGAAAGTTAGTTTTAATAATGTACTAAAGAAAAGAAAAAGACAAGCTGATAATTTAAAGAAAAAAGAATTTTTTAAAAGTAATGTAAAAATTGGAAAAAATGAGAAAAAATTGGAAAATTTGGAAAAATCGGAAAAACAGGAAAAAGGTAAAAAAGATAAAAAATGTGAATTTTTAGAAAATGAAAGCCTTGATTATTCTAAAAGAAAAATTAGAAGTAATTTAGTAAAAAATGTAAGTATTAAAGAATGTGTTGACACTAATAAAGAAATAAAAGACAGAAGAATAAGAAGTGGTGCTTCGTTAAAAAAAGATGTGGAGTTTGTTGAAAATAACGATAAGAAAAGAAAAGTTGAAATTTTAAAAGATGATAAAAATAATAAAAAAAGTAAGATAAAAAAACTTAGTAGGAAAATAGTAATTAATAATATAAAAAGTACACCGAAAAGTTATTATTTGTTATTAATTTGTATGATTGTTCTTGCAGTTATTAGTATAAAACTTGCTATAAATTCACATTCTAGTTTATATGAAGAAAGTTATGAAGTATTTAATAATTTTGACAATACAGTAAATACAGATAAAGAAACTGAAAGTAATGATTTAAATGTTGAACCTATTACTAGTTCTTTAAGTAGTATAAAAGAATTAAATGAAAATAAAACAAGTACTAACACTAAAACTGAAACTAAAAAAACAAAAGTTAACACCGTTGCTGTAAAGATTGAACCACTTGTGTTTATCAAACCTTTAAATGGTACTATCCAAAAGATTTTTTCTAGTGATAAAGTTATATATTCAAAGACTTTGGATATGTGGAAAACACATGATGGAATTGATATTTCAGGTAATCTTACAGATGATGTTTTTTCGATTGAAAAAGGAATTGTTACAAAAGTTTATGACGATTCTTTTTTAGGTACAACAGTAGTTATAGATCATTCACAAGGTTATGTAAGTACATATTCAAATTTGCAAAATGTATGTGTTAAGGAAAAACAAGTTTTAACTAAAGGACAAACAATAGGTGAAGTTGGTAAAACATCTATAGGTGAATATTGTGATGATCCACATTTACATTTTCAGTTAATGTTTAATGGAAATATTATAGATCCATCATATATTTATTAAAACTGAATATATTTTAGTGTAAAACTTATAACAAAAATAAAGAATTTTTATTTTTAAGGAGGAAGATATATGTATGATATTGATGAGAGGGCAAAAGTTCTAGCTATGTACATTATTGAACACAAATCTACAGTAAGACAAACTGCAAAAGAATTTAACATTAGTAAGTCAACTGTTCACAAAGATATAGCAGAAAGGCTTCAAAAATGCAATCCATCTCTTGCTATTGAGGCAAAAAAGATACTTCAAATAAATAAAGAGCAAAGACATATAAGAGGAGGTCTTGCCACTAAGAGAAAATATGAAGAAAGAAAAACAGGTTAGTATTTTGTATAATATGAGCTCTATAATTTAGGGCTCATATTTTATATGCTAAAATTCTATATTTTTTTGCTAAATAATGAAAATAATATTTGTATAAATATATTGCATTTGCAACTAAAATGTAATATAATTGTAACAACATTGGGAGGTTTAAACGTGAGGTTTGGACAGGATATAAGTATTGATTTAGGTACTGCTACTATTCTTGTTTATGTAAAAGGAAAAGGAATAGTTTTAAGAGAACCATCAGTTGTAGCAATAGATAAAAATACAAATGAAGTATTAGCAGTTGGTCAAGAGGCAAGAAAAATGCTTGGTAGAACTCCAGGTAATATAATAGCGCTTAGACCTTTAAGAGATGGTGTTATTTCTGATTATACTATTACAGAAAAGATGCTTAAATATTTTATAACAAAAGTTTGTGGTAAGTTTTTGTTTTCACCAAGAATTATGATTTGTGTGCCATCTTGTGTTACAGAAGTTGAAAAAAAAGCTGTTATTGATGCTGCAACACATGCAGGTGCTAAGAAAGTTTATTTAATTGAAGAACCAATAGCTGCTGCTATTGGAGCTGGTATTGATATTGGAAAACCATATGGAAGTATGATTGTTGATATTGGTGGTGGTACTACTGATATAGCGGTAATTTCACTTGGAGGGTCTGTAAAAAGTACATCAATTAAAGTTGCTGGTGATAAATTTGATGAATCAATAATTAAATATATGAAAAAAATGAGAAATGTAATGATTGGTGAAAGAACAGCAGAAGATATAAAAATTAATATTGGATGTATGTATAGAAAACCAGTTGTTGAAACAATGCTTGTTAAAGGTAGAGATATAACAACAGGATTACCAGTCGAAGTTCAAGTTACATCAGATGAAATTTTTTCTGCACTTAGAGAATGTGCCGATAAAATTGTAGAGGGTGTGCATTATGTATTAGAGCAAACTCCTCCAGAACTTTCAGCTGATATATCTGAAAGAGGGATATATATAACTGGTGGTGGAGGCCTTGTAAATGGTCTAGATAAATTGCTAGAAGAAAAAACAGGTATACCAGTAATGGTTGCAGAAGATGCACAGTCTTGTGTTGCTATAGGTACTGGAAAAGCACTTGAACATATTGAATTACTTGAAACTGGAAATGCGATAAAAATCAAAAAGTTTTAAAATATAAGAAGGTATATGCAAAATATATCTTCTTTTTTTGCATATAAAATAGAAAAATATATGCAGAAAATGTTGATTATATGCATATATAATATTATTTATAACGTACAATCTTGAAATTTATGTAAACATATGGTATAATAAACACAGTATCTTAATTTTAAAAAATTTTTTTAATAAAAATGGAGGAGTAATCTTATGCGGAAGTTAAGAAACAAGATTTATTTTAATGTATTTGCTTTTATTTTAGCAGTTTTTGTTTTGGCAGGAACTATAGTAGAGACAGGTTCAGATTTGTATGTTTCAGGTAAGTTATTTTTTATGAATTCTGAGTTAACATCTCTTTTAGAAGAGCAGGAAAAAGCTAGTAAGCTTTATAGTGTTAATAATTGTGAAGAAAATAGAAAATATCTTAAAAATACTACAAAAAATGTGGAAGAGTTTAAAAACCATATTCAGGAAGTAAGAGAAAAGATGAAATATTCAGATAATGTTTTTATATCAAGCTACTATAACGCATCAACTGGCTTTAAAGTTCTAATTTTTCTTAAGGACGAGATACTGATAGTATTCTTTGTGACAATCAGTATTAATTTATGTAAAAATGTAATATACTGCATAAAGAAATATAAAAGGCTAGTTAAAAAAATATTAGAAAAGCAGAATGCATAAAAATTTGGACCTAGAGAATTCTAGGTCCTTTTTAATTTACTTTTTGAGCACTTATTTTATTATTTAATAAATCATATAATAAGTAGTTATATTTTCCTATATGTCTTAATTCATCTACCATTATTTCCATTAAAATGTTATAGCAAGATTTGTCATCCATAGAATTCATTATCATTCTATATTTATTTGCTGCCATACATTCACCTTTTAAAGCTTTTATTAAATTTTCTTCATAAGTTAATGTATCTTGTTTTTCAATTTTGTTTGTTTCAGGTAAATATGTATTGGTAAGTTTGAAGTATACTTGCCTTAATAATTTGTTATGTTTTTTCTCATCAGCAATAATTTCAGATAATACATCTTTTTGTTCTTGTGAAATTGCTTGAGACATAATTTGGTTATAAAAAATTTCATCATTTAATTCATCTTCAACAGATTTTTTTATCATTTCAAGTGCATCCATTTTCGATTTTTGAGTATTTCTTTCTTCTTCATAACCTCTGTTAATACCTGTTATAACGTCCTTTAGAAGCTTTGTATCAAATTTGTTAAAGTCATCTGTATATGTAGGTGTAGAACTTCTATAATAATTTTCATCCATGTAATTATTACTACATACATCATTGTTTAAATATTCCATTAAAAAATCTCCTTTCATTGTCTATATATTATATGTTTGTATAAATAATTTGTTAAAAAAATAGTAAATTATACTAATTTTTTTTATTTACAAACATGAAAAAAAATAGTATAATTAATTTGAATTTTTTTAGGGGATAATTATAATGAATAAAAAGGTAAGAGAGGTATTTTTTAACTGTTTAAGTGACTTAAATAGCAATTTTGCTGATGCTAATATTAGTGAGATAAAATTTTCAAAAAAATTAAATGCAACTATTATATCAACAAATTCAAAAAGTCCAATTCCACTTTCTACTATAGAAGAATTTGAAAGAAGAGCTTGCAAGGAATATGAACTTAATAGTTTTAGAGTTGATCATGAATATATAGGAGAGTGCATTGATATTAATGAAACTAATATACGAGATATATTAGTTTTTATGATGAAAAAATATGATTATACAAAGCAAGTATTTCAAAATTGCAAAATAGATGTTGATAATGATACAAGAAATATTACAATAACACTTAGTAAAAAGTTTGCTAATTTTGTGCATATGAAAAAATTAGACGAGTATATAAAAAAATGCATAGATACAGAGTTTGGAAAAGCGTATAGTATTAATATAAAAGATGATGAAAATATAAAGGAAGAAGAATTTAAACCTTTAATGATTAAACTTGAAGATTTGGCTTCATTTTCACAAAGTCCATCAATTGGAGATGGCACTAAAAATTCTACTGCACAAACACAAAATTCTAAATTTTCTCATCCTGTAAGACCAAAACTTACAGAAGAAGAAAAAGAAGAAAGAAAACTTGCAAAAGAGCCTCAACCTGAAAATGTTATATATGGAATAAACATTCAAACACAAGAAAGAGAAAAAGTTTGCGATCTTATTGAGTCTGAAAAAAGAGTTTGTATAGAAGGTGAATTATTCCAAAAAGACGAAAGAGAATTAAAATCTGGAAAGATTTTAATGATGTTATATATTACTGATCATACAGATACAATTTGTTGTAAGATGTTTTTAGATAAAGCAAAATATGAAGAGGTAAATCCAAAACTTAAAGCAGGTAAGTATTATACTGTACAAGGTAAATGTTTGGTTGATCCTTACTCTAATGAACTTGGTATGATGGTAAATAATTTAAATACTGCTGAAAAACCAAAGCCACTTATGGATGATGCCGAGGTAAAAAGAGTAGAACTGCATATGCATACAAAAATGAGTGCAATGGATGCTGTAACTTCAGCTACTGATATTGTAAAACAAGCAATAGCATGGGGACATAGTGCTGTAGCTATTACAGACCATGGAGTTGTTCAATCATTTCCTGAAGCAAATCATGTTATTTGTGATAACTATGAAAAGTTAGCAAAAGAAAAAACAGGAAAATCAAAGGTTTCTACTCAAGATATTTTGGATAATGCACCAATAAAAGTAATATATGGTGTTGAAGGATATCTTGTTGATGATATAGCTCTTGATGTAGAAATACCTGATACATATTGTGTATTTGACTTAGAAACAACAGGTTTTGATCCAAAGAAAATGGATATGATAACTGAAATTGCAATATGTAAAGTAAGAAATAGAGAAATTATTGATGAATTTACTACTTTTATAAACCCTGAAAGACATATTCCAAAAGAAGTTCAAGAATTAACACATATTACAGAAGAAATGGTAAAAGGTGCACCAACAATAGAAGAAGCATTGCCTAAAATACTAGATTTTATGGAAGGATGTACTTTAGTTGCACATAACTCTGACTTTGATATTGGATTCTTAGATTTCTTTGCTCAAAAATATGGTTATGAAGATAGGTTTAATCCTTGTATAATAGATACTTTAATGATTGCTAAAGAATTGTATCCTGCATTTCCAGATAAAAAACTTGGTACAATTGCAAAAGAACTTGGAATATCACTTGAAGGTGCACATAGAGCTATAAATGATACAAGAGCTACAGCTAAAGTATTTATAAGGATGGACGAAGATTTAGAAAAAAAAGGGATTGATATAAAGTCATTTGCTCATACAGAAAAAGTAATTGGGGATGTACTTGGTGAAAAAGCATACCATATTATAATTCTTGCAAAAAATTATGCAGGTCTTAGAAATCTTTATAAACTTATATCATATTCTCATTTACATTATTTTAAAAAGAAACCAAAAATATTTAAATCAATGTTAAATAGATATAGAGATGGCCTTATTTTAGGTAGTGCCTGTGAACAAGGTGAATTATATCAAGCAATTTTAAGAAAAGAGCCTGAAGAAAAGCTTGAACTTATTGCAAATTACTATGATTACCTAGAAATACAACCTTTAGGAAATAATGCCTTTTATACAAGAGGTGTAAAGAAAAAGAATAAAGCATATAGAAAAGGTATAGATCCAGTAGAAGATGAATATACAATATTAAAACTTACAGATCAAGATTTAGTTGATATTAATATGAAAATAATAGAGCTTGGTGATAAAATCGGTAAGCCAACTGTTGGTACTTGTGATGTGCATTTCTTAAAAAAAGAAGATGAAATATACAGAAGAATATTACAAGCAGGACAAGGGTATGATGATGCTGATATGCAAGCACCTTTGTATTTTAGAACTACAAATGAAATGTTAGCAGAATTTCCATATTTAAGTAAAGAAAAAGCTTATGAAATTGTTGTTGAAAATACAAACTTAGTTTCATCATGGTGTGATAGAATATCACCTATATCTGATGAAAAATGTCCACCTCATATTGATGGGTGTGAGGAAGATATTAGAAATATAGCCTATGAAAAAGCACATAAACTTTATGGTGATCCTTTACCAGAAATTGTTCAAACAAGACTTGACAAAGAGTTAAATTCTATAATTTCAAATGGTTATTCTGTTATGTATATTATTGCACAAAGACTTGTTTGGGACTCAAATGATCATGGATATATAGTTGGTTCAAGAGGTTCAGTTGGATCTTCACTTGCTGCATATATGACAGGTATAACAGAGGTTAATTCATTAAAAGCACATTATAGGTGTCCAAACTGTCAATATTCTGATTTTACAGATTATGGATATCAAAATGGATTTGATTTGCCAGATAAAGATTGTCCAAAATGTGGGCATAAACTTGATAAAGATGGTATGAATATTCCATTTGAAACATTCCTTGGATTTAATGGAGATAAAGAACCTGATATAGATCTAAACTTTTCTGGAGAATACCAAGCAGAAGCACATAAGTATACTGAGGTAATATTTGGTAGAGGTACTACATATAAAGCTGGTACTATAGGTACAATTGCTGATAAAACTGCATATGGTTATGTAAAAAATTATTATCAAGAAAGAAATATTGTAAAAAGAGAAGCTGAAATAACTAGAATTTCTGTTGGGTGTACTGGTATCAAAAGAACAACAGGTCAGCATCCAGGTGGTATTGTTGTTGTTCCAAAAGGAAGAGAAATTTTTGATTTTTGTCCTGTACAACATCCAGCTGATGACCCTTACTCTTCAATAAAAACTACACATTTTGATTATCACTCTATTGATAAGAACTTATTAAAACTTGATATACTAGGTCACGATGATCCGACTGTTATTCGTATGTTATTTGATATAACAGGTAAAGATCCGACAAAAGTACCACTTGATGATAAAGAAACTATGTCAATTTTTTCATCAACAAAAGCTTTAGGTGTTACACCAGAACAGATAAAATCAGAAGTGGGATCATATGGAATTCCTGAATTTGGTACAAAGTTTGTTAGAGGTATGCTGGTTGATACAAGACCTACAACTTTTGATGAGCTTATAAGAATATCTGGACTTTCACATGGCACAGATGTTTGGCTTGGTAATGCTCAAACTTTAATTGAGCAAGGAACAGTAACGTTACAAGAAGCTATATGTTGTAGAGATGATATCATGGTTTATTTAATAGATAAAGGATTAGATCCAGGACATGCTTTTAAAATAATGGAAGTTGTTCGTAAAGGTAAAGCTTTAAAAGATCCGGTAAAATGGGCAGAATATGAAGCTGAAATGAGAGAGCATGGTGTTGCAGATTGGTATATAGATTCTTGTAAAAAAATAAAATACATGTTTCCAAAGGCTCATGCTGCAGCATATGTAACAAACGCATTTAGAATTGCATGGTTTAAAGTTCATATACCAGAAGCATATTACGCTGCGTATATGTCTATAAGAGCAGACGATTTTGATAGTGATGCTATGTTACATGGAAAAGAAAGAGTAAAAGCTAAAATGAAAGAAATAGATGAACTTGGAAATAAAGCTGCACCAAAAGATAAAACAATGTATCCTGTATTAGAGCTTGTTCTTGAAATGAATGAAAGAGGAATTGATTTTTTACCTGTTGATATATATAAATCAGATATTAAAAATTTCAAAGTTGAAGGTAAAATGTTAAGACCACCTTTATCAAAACTTACTGGTTTTGGAGAAGTTGATGCAACAAAACTTGTACAAGCAAGAGAAAAATATGGCAAATTTACATCAATAGAAGATATGGTACAAAAGTCTAAGATTGGTAAAGTTGCAGCAGAAACTTTGCAACTTGCAGGATGTCTTGATGGTATGCCAAGATCTGAGCAAATGGATATGTTTGACTTGTTAGGATAAACTAAAATATTTTAACTATACAATACTTGCAATTATTAAAATATATTGTATAATATATGTGTGAGGTGATATTATGCAATTAGATTTAACAGGACTTCGTATAGAAGTAACAGATGCTTACAAAGAATTTACAGAAAAGAAAGTAAAAAAACTAGATAAATTTTTCTCACCAGAAACAATTTGTCATGTAACTTTTACTGAAAAATCAAAAGGTAAAAACCACATTGATTTAAGAATTGAAGAAAAATCACGTACATATTTAGCAGAAGAAAATTGCGAAGATATTTACTATGGTTTAGAAAGTTTGATATCAAAAATTGAAGGTCAAATAAGAAAAGAAAAAACAGTAAAAGAAAAACAAAGAAAAGATTCAACAGTTAACATGGGTGTAACTGAAGAAGATCTTGGAATTGATGAAGAATAATGAAAAGCCAGTCATTTTGACTGGCTTTTTTACAGTTATTTAAAGATTGTTTGATAAATTTTTTTTACAAACGCCTTGGCAATGTCTAGATAATACTTCACAAATTATTATAATAGCAGTTGCAATCATTAACTTGCTAATTTGTGTAATAGAGTCAAGAAATAAAGCAAAACCTGGTATAAATACAAGAAGCTGAAGTATAAAAAAAGTAAAAAGTATTAATAAATGAAAACTAGAACCAAGTAAAGTTATTAAATTATTTTTAAGTAAAAAAGATAAGGAATTTTCATTGAAAATTTTCTTTATTTCAGAAAAAATTGCAAAAATTAAAAGTACAACTGTTATAACGCAAAGTAAAAAAGTATGAGTGTTAACAAAATTTCTTAAAGTTAAAATTGCAATTAATAAAAATAAAAAGATAAAACTTATAATAGTGTATTTTTTAGCATTACCTTCCTTTCTAAAGTGATAAATAAAAAATAACTTTATTTTATTCATAAAAGCCTCCTAAATTATTATTAGCCTAGATATTAATAGTTGCAAAATATATGCTAGCATAATATTTGTTTATTGTCAATAAAAAAAGTAACTTATAAAAGTTACTTTCTTAAATAAATTTCTTGTGATGGGTATGCAAGTTCAAGTTTATGAGCATTTAAAGTTTGCATTATTTTATAATTTATCTTTTCTTTTATAGCTAAGTAATCGTCATAATTTGTAAGATAAGTATAAAATGAAATGAATATTCCATAACCATTTGCAGATATTTCATTAAATCTAACTCTAGTAGTATCTGATTCTACTTGATCTGACATATTAAGAATTGCTTCAACGTCACTATTAAATTTAGCAAGAGATTTTAAATTTGCATCATATGTTATTTCAAGTTCAATATCAATTCTCCTTTTTTTCATTTTACTCCAATTTATAACAGATTCACTAGCAACAATTGAATTTGGAACTGTAATTAAAGAATGCTTGAATGTTCTAACACGTGTGCTACGTAAAGTTATTTCTTCAACAACTCCTTCAATATCTCCAATTTGTATCCAATCTCCAATATCAAAAATTTTATCAAATGTAATAACAATACCACCAAATAAATTTTTTGCGGTATCTTGAGCAGCAAGTGCAAAAACAACACTTCCTATACCAAGACCTGCAATGATTCCTGTAAGATCATATCCTAAATCATGTGCTATAAATATAACTGCTATAGCATTTACAATAAATTTTAAAATTTTGTTTATTAAAGAAGAAAGCACTTGACTGCTTTTTGCACCAACTTCTTTTTTTATTCTTTTAGCAAGTTTAGTATTTTCGTTAAATAAGTTATTTATTGATTTTGCAAGTAAAATTATAAAAGAAATTCTAAATGCTTTATCAGCTATTGATGTAATTGTAGTATTTAATTTTAAAAATTTAATTGCAAGATATGCACCTAAAATTTTTAAAAATATACTTACTGGTAAGTAAAAAGGATTTTCTTTGTATTTTTTTATTTTATCTTTTTTTACTTTAAATAATTTTAATATTAAATTTGTAATAGGTATACTTATTACAAAAAATAATAATATTATAAAAATCGCAAAACCATAATCAATAAGTCTATCGACATTAGCGTTACCTGTATAAAAAATATTCAAAAAATAATTAATAAATCTCATATATTCTACCTCACATTATATTATAGAATATATAAAAAAAATTTACAACAAAATAGGATTAAATGATTTTAAAAAATATTGAAAAATTGCATAGAATAGTATATAATCATTTACATATAATTTATAAGGAGATGAGTATATGTTAAAGTTATATAATACATTGACAAAGAAAAAAGAAGAATTTATTCCTATAGATAAAAAAAATAATATAGTTAAAATATACACTTGTGGACCTACAGTATACAATTATGCACATATTGGTAATATGAGAGCATATATTTTTATGGATACTTTAAGAAAAGTTCTTAAAATGAATGGATATAAACTAGAACATGTTATGAATATTACTGATGTAGGACATTTAACTTCTGATGCTGATGAAGGCGAAGATAAAATGGAAAAATCAGCAAAAGAACAAAATAAAACTGTTTATGAAATAGCTGAAAAATATACTAAACTATTTTTAGAAGATATTCAAAAGTTAAACATTGAAAGACCAGAACATATTGTAAAAGCTACAGATCATATAAAAGAAATGGAAGAATATGTTAAAAAAATAGTTAAAAATGGATATGGTTATGAAACATCAAAAGGAATATATTTTGATACTTCTAAACTAAAAACTTATGGGGAACTTTCAAAAATTAATTTAGAAGGTCAAAAAGCTGGTGCAAGAGTTGACGTTGATACTGAAAAAAGAAATCCACTAGATTTTGCTTTATGGATAAAAGCACCAAAGGAACATATTATGAAGTGGGATAGCAGTTTTGGGGTATGTTATCCTGGATGGCATATTGAGTGTAGTGCAATGTCAAATAAATATTTAGGTGAAAAATTTGATATTCATACAGGTGGTGTTGATCATATTCCAATACATCACGAAAATGAAATTGCACAATCACGTGGAGCAAATGGTATTAATCCAGCAAATTATTGGTTACATGTTGAGTTTTTACTTATAAATAACGGAAAAATGTCAAAAAGTTTAGGAAATGTATATAAGATTAAAGATCTAGAAGAAAGAGGATTTGATGCGCTGGATTATAGATTTTTTACTTATACATCAAGTTATGATAATAAATTAAACTTTACTTGGAAAGGTCTTACAGCATCAAAAACTTCACTTAATAGATTAAGAAAGCTTACATTATCACATAAAGGAGTAGATTCTTACGTATCTGATGAAGTTATTTTAAACTTTAAAAATAAATTTGAAGATGCTCTAAATGATAATATAAATATGCCAGTTGCTGTAGCGTGTGCTTTTGAAGCTGCTAAATATGAAGTAAAGTCAAATAAAATATATGAATTATTAAAAGAATTTGATAAGGTTTTATCAATAGATATTGATAGAAATGTAGAAGAAGAAACTTTAGAATTACCAAGTGATATATCTGAAATTTTAGAAGAAAGAAAAATAGCAAGAGAAAATAAAGATTTTGAAAAATCTGATAAATTAAGAGATTTATTAAAAGAAAAAGGATATATTGTAAAAGATTCAAAAGATGGACAAAAGATTGAGAGAGTGTAGTAAATGCCAATATTAGATAAAAATAATGTTAAAGAAGTTGAAAGATACGAAGAGTTTGTAAAAAATAGTAGAGCAAGCTTTATGCAATCTACAAAATGGGCAAAGGTAAAAACTAACTGGGAAAGTGAGTATGTGTATATTGAAGAAGATGGCAAGATAAAAGCATGTATGAGTATTTTACTAGAAAGAGTAAAAAAAACAAAGTTTTATCTTGCATATTCTCCAAGAGGCCCTATAGGGTGTGATATAAAAGATGTTGAAACTGTTGAAAAGTTAGTAAAAGAAGCAGAAAAATTAAGAGAAAAATATAATATATTTGTATTTAAATTTGATCCTAATATAAAATACGATGAAACAATTAGCAAAATGTACTCATCTAAAGGATTTAAGGTATTAAATAAAAATGTAAGTAAAGATGATTTAATACAACCTCTTCATGATATGATTTTATATTTAGATGGATATGATGAAGATGGAATATTTAAAACTTTTAGTGAGAAAACAAGATATAATACTAGACTTTCAAAAAGAAAAGGCGTTGAAGTATATTATTCTAATGATGAAAAAGATTTAAAAATATTCTATGAACTATATAAGATAACAAGTATTAGAGATAGACTTGTTTGTAGATCATATGAATACTTTAAAAATATGTTGGAAGCTTTTGATAAAGATCAAATTAGAATTTATATAACAAAACATGAAGAAGATTATTTATCTGCAGCAATTACTTTAAATTATGGAGGAGAAGTCTTTTATTTATATGGTGCTAGCAGTAATGTAAAAAGAAATTTAATGCCAAATTATAGTATGCAATGGGAAATGATAAAATGGGCTTTTGAAACAAAGGCACACATATATAATTTTGGTGGAGTTTTAGAATTAAATCCTGATGATGGGCTATATAAATTTAAAATAGGATTTTGTAAAAAAGATGGTATAACAGAATATTTAGGCGAAATTGATAAGGTATATAATAACTTTGTTTATTTTGGATTTAGATATGTGTTACCGGTTATAAAAAAAGTAAAAAGATTTTTTAGAAATGTAAAAAGAGATTTAGCTGCAAAAAGATAATAAATAAAAAGATAATTACATACAATTATACTAGGTGAGTTTATGAGTGATGTTGAAAAAAAGCAAATAAAAAAACTTAGTATAATTGGTTTTTTTGTAATATCTATACTTGGTACAATACTTCATTTTACATTTGAAATATTTGATAAAAATATAATTGTTGGAATATTTTCAAGCGTAAATGAAAGTGTTTTTGAACATTTAAAAATAGCTATTATTCCTTGTTTAATTTGGACTTTTATAGAGTTTATAACTTTAGAATTTAGGCCACCAAATTTATGGATAAGTTTAGTATATAAATTAATAGCTATATGTGTGATTATAGTTGGTATATTTTATTTATATACCGGTATACTTGGTACAAATGTTGCATTTATTGATATTTCTTTATTTTATCTTGCTATACTTTTTTCTCAAATTATTTCATATAAAAAAGAAATTTCAGAAAAAGTTAGTAAAAAAACAGAAGAAATTTCAAAATATATAATAATAATATTTTGTATATTAATAGTGTTATTTACATTTTGTCCACCAAAAATTGGACTTTTTAAAGATAATGTAAAAAGCACATACGGTATTTTTGAAGTAAAGTGAGGAGTTAATATGTCAAAACAAATTTGGAAAGCAGGTACAATGTTAAATCCAGTACCTGTTGTAATGGTTACATGTAAAGATGGAGAAAAAGAAAATGTATTAACAGTTGCTTGGACTGGAACAATATGTTCAGACCCAGCAATGACATATATTTCAATAAGAAAAGAAAGATATTCATATGATATTATAAAAAATTCAGGAGTATTTTGTATTAATTTGGTAAATGAAGATTTAGTTTATGCAACAGATTATTGTGGTGTAAGATCAGGAAAAAATGAAGATAAGTTTAAAAGCATGAACTTAGAAAAAGAAAAAGCTACAAATTTTGATTGCCCTATTATTAAAAAAAGTCCTGTTGTGCTTGAATGTAAAGTTGAAAAAATAGAAGAACTTGGTTCACATGATATGTTTATAGCCAAAATATTAAATGTATTAGTTGATGAAGATTATATTGATGAAAATGGAAGACTTGATCTTGAAAAATGTAATTTAGTTACATATTCTCATGGTGAATATTTTAAAGTTGGCAAAAAGCTTGGTAAATTTGGATATTCTGTAAAAAAGAAATAAATTTTTCTACATTTATTGACAATTTAAAACTGTTAATATATACTTAGCTTGTAAGTATTGTTTTAAGCCTTTTTATTATAAAGGTTAATTATGACTAGTTCTCTATAGGAGGGTAATATTATGCAAGTAGCAGTAGACATACCTAGTGAACAATTTACAACTTTATTTTATGATTATGAAAGGAAAAGAAAAAGAAAAGTACGGAAGTACAAAGATAAAAAAGGATTCATAAAGATAGAATATGAAGAGTGCTTAAAATGGATAGAAGAGCTATGTAAAAAAGAAAAGGTTATAGAAGATTCAAGAGCAATTTTAAATGCTAACTTTTATGCATTAAAAAATAAACATAAATTCTACGAATTAAAAAGAGGTAAGTATTTACCAAGTAAGTTAAATACTGTACTTTTTGATAATAGATGTAGAATGGATAAGGTCGGAAAATTAAACTCATTTGTAAAGTATAAACGAAATGATGTTTATGAACTTTTAGTTTTATTACATTATGCAAAAAGTCAAGGCGTTATTAAGGATTTCTTGGATGTTCCGGATGTTTTCTTTGCAGTAAGGCAGCTTAAAGGTACGGGAGTAGAAATTTATTTTTATTAAAAAAATATTTTTTGTGTGGAGTGTAAAATACATTCCACATTTTTTTCATTTATTGAATAAAAAATCTAATAATATAAATAATATTTATAGGTGATAGTATGAATGATGATATTGAATTTTTAAAATATATTTATCAAAATGTAAAAATGGCAGAAACTTCTACTTTGACATTAATAAAAGTTAGAAATAAAAATGACGATATTGAAGAAATTTTAAAGTCTCAAGTAAGAGAATGGAGAAAGATTACTACTTCTGTTAAAAATATGTTAAAAAGAAGAAAAATTGAAACTAAAGATATAAACATTGCAACTAAGATTATTTCATATTTTGGTATAAAAATAAATTTATCAAAAGATGATTCAAAAAAAGAAGTGGCAGCTTTAATGATAAATGGTAATAATATGGGAATTGAGCAAATTTATAAAAAGATGGAAGAATTAAATATAAAAAGTAAATTTATTAAAAATTTAGGTGAAAGAATTATAAAAATTCAAGAAAATAATAATGAAATTTTGAAAAAGTATTTATAACATATTTACAATTTATGTAATCTATGCTATAATGATTTTAGCAGTGACATACTGCATGTAATGTATAAATATACATTATTACTACATATTATTTTTTTATTTATTTTAAAATTGGGGGATTAGATAGTAGCTTAGAAAGAGAAGAGCATGGTCATTTGATCAAGACATAGGTTCAAATCCTATCTATTTATTTACATTGTTATTTTTGTACCCCCTCAACCTAGGAGAAAGCTATTTTTTAGCTTTCTCCTTTTTTTGTATTATTATTGTTAAATATATATAAAAATTTCTTTTATTTTGCTTGATTTTTGAAAAAAAGTGATGTATAATTTAATTATTACGTGGTGAGAGGGTTGCAAAATCCTCTCACATTTGTTAAATAGGAGAAAAAAGTATGAATTTAAAAATCGAAGAAAATGTTAAAAAAATTATTACACCTAGTTTAGCAGAAGATGGCTTTGAACTTGAGTATATTGAGTATGTTAAAGAGGGAAATAATTACATTTTAAGAATTGTAATTGATAAAAAAGATGGAATTGTTAATATTGATGATTGTGAATTTATTAGCAGAAAAATAGAAGATGAAGTTGATAAAGCTATGAAAGGTGAATATGTTTTAGAAGTTTCATCACCTGGTGTTGAAAGACAATTAAAAAATATTGATTTATACAAAAAATATTGTGGTTTGGACATTTATTTGAAATTATTTAAAAAAGCTGAATTTGGAAAAGAAATTGAAGCAAATCTAAAAGATGTAAATATAGAAAATGAAGAAATAACTATTGTTTACCAAGATAAAGAATATGTTTTAAAAATAACTGATATTGCAAGTGCACACACAGTATATGATTTTAAAGATACTTTAAAAGGTAATAAAAATGTTAATATGAATAAACTTAATAAGTTTAATAAAAAAGGGTAAAATTATTTTTAGGGGGATTTAGAAAATGAAAAGTGAAAAAATTAGTGCAAAAGAGTTATTTACTGCAATTGATCAAATTTATGAAGAAAAGGGAATAACAAAAGAATATCTTATAGATTCTTTAAAAATGGCTTTAGAAGCTGCATATAAAAAGAATTTTGAAACAGAAGAAAATATTGTTATTGATTTAAATGAGCAAAATATAAAAGTTTATGCTATAAAAAATGTTGTTGCAGATGATGCAGAAATTGAAAATAAAGATACAGAAATTACTTTAAGCGCAGCAAAACAATATAACAAAAGAGCAAAAGTTGGTTCTACAATTAATATAGAAGTTACTCCTAAGAATTTTGGAAGAATTGCAGCAGCTGCAGGTAAACAAATAATAGTTCAAAGATTAAGAGAAGCAGAAAGAAATTTAGTATATACTCAATATTCAGGAAAACTTGGACAAATTGTAAATGGTGTTGTTCAAAGAACAGATAAGTTTGGCACAATAGTTGACCTTGGTAGAGTTGAAGCTTTAATTCCTACAAAAGAACAAGTAAAAAATGAAAATTTACAAACTCATCAAAAAATAAAAGCTTATGTTGAAAGTGTAACTGAGTCTGGAAAATTTGGACCTCAAATAGTATTATCAAGAAAATCACCAAATTTTGTCAGAAAATTATTTGAACTTGAAATACCTGAAATAATAGATGGTATTGTAGAAATAAAAGACGTTGCAAGAGAAGCTGGTAGCAGAACTAAAATTTCTGTTTGGTCAAATGATGAAAATATAGATCCTGTTGGAAGCTTAGTTGGTAAAAAAGGTATTAGAATACAACCGATAATTGATGAATTAAACGGTGAAAGAATTGATGTTGTACCTTACAGTGAAGATGCACCAAGTTATATAATTAACGCACTTTCACCAGCAGAAATAGTTGCTATAGACATTAATGATGAAGAAAAAATGGCAACAGTCGTTGTTTCAGATGAATCTTTATCTTATGCAATCGGTGCAGGTGGTCAAAATGTTAGACTTGCTGCTATACTTACTGGTTGGAAAATTGATATAAAAACAGAAACACAAATAAAAAATGTTGTTGTTGAGTAGGTGAAAAAACATGAATCCTGTTAGAACATGTATAGCTTGTAGAAATAAAGATGACAAGAAAAATTATATAAGAATTGTTTCTGGAAATGATAGAGTACCTGTTTTAGATGAAAAAATGAAAGAAAACAAAAGAGGTATCTATATTTGTAAAAATCATAAATGTGTGGAAAAATGCATAAATATGATTAATAAAAATAAATTAATAGTAAAGATTGATGTGGATTATAAATCTTTGAAAGATTTGTTAGAAAAAATTGATTCAGATCTTTCTTTATAAATTTAAGGTAGAAGGAAAGTTGAATTTGGAAAATATGGAAAATAAAAAAAATATGAAAAATAATGAAAAGAAGCAAGAACAAATGCATATTATTAGAAGAAATGTTAGAGTTATTAATACAAATGGTGAAAAAAGCGAAGTAGATCAAATAACTACTAGTATTGCTGGAGATATAAAAAAATCTCATGTTACAGTTGGTGATCAAAATAGAAAGAGTGTTCCAAAGAAAAATAATAATGTAAATGGTACTCAAAGAAGAGATAGTAATTCATTAAAAAGACCAAAATTTGGACAAAATAGGAACACAAATATTGTTATAACAAGAAATGGAAAGCCTATTGAACCACCACAACCTAAGCTCGAACCAAAACAAGCAGTTCAAGAAAAGAAACCAGTTGTTAATGCAAATACTTCTAATAATGAAAGAAATAGTAATAATGTAGTAGAAAATAATTCTGATAAAAAGAATTTTTCAAAAAACAATGCTTCTGATAAAAATTATAATAAAGAAAGAAATAATAATTATAATAGATATAACAAATATAACAAAGATGGTAGAGATAATAAGGAAAACTCAAATTCAGATTACAAACCAAGAAGAAATTTTTCAAATAATGGAAATGGTAAAGATAGAAACTTTAATGGTAGGGATAATAATCAATCAAACTTTAAATTTAGAAATTCTTCATATCAAGTTGATAAATTTATGAAACAATCTGCTACTCTTCCAGTAGAAACTAAAGAGACAAGAGATTTTTCAAATGATAAGAAAAAATATTCTGAAAAACCTATCATTGAGAATAAAAAAGAAAAACTTGATAAAAATAAATTAAGAGAACAACATTCAAGAGTTGCTACATCTAGATTAAGAGGAATGGATATTGATTCAGAAGGATTAATGGATCTATATGAAAGAGATTCTGATACTTCTAAAAAATCAGCAAGAAAAAATAAAAAGCAAAAAGTTGAAATGAAACAAACAAAAATTATTCCTATGACTGAGGTTACACTTCCAGAAGTTATGACTGTTAAGGATTTTGCTGAAAAAATTAAAAAACAAGCATCAGAAGTAATTGGAAAATTATTTAAACTTGGAATAATGGCAACTGTAAATCAAGATATAGATTTTGATACAGCATATTTAATAGCAGAGGAATTTGGAATTGAAGCTAAAAAAGAAGTAGTTGTTACAGAAGAAGATATCTTATTTGATGAAAGTGAAGATAAAGAAGAAGATTTAGTTCCAAGACCACCAATAGTTGTTGTTATGGGACATGTAGATCATGGTAAAACTTCACTTCTTGATAGATTAAGAAAAGCAAATGTTGTTGAAGGTGAAGCTGGTGGTATAACTCAACATATAGGTGCGTATAAAGTTGATGTTAATGGAAGAGAAGTTTGCTTTTTAGATACACCAGGACATGAAGCTTTTACTGCCATGAGAGCAAGAGGTGCTCAAGTTACTGATATTGCGATTATTGTAGTTGCAGCAGATGATGGTATAAAACCACAAACAATTGAAGCTATAGATCATGCTAAAGCAGCAGGTGTTTCCATTGTTGTTGCTATAAACAAAATTGATAAACCAACTGCAAATGTTGAAAGAGTAAAACAAGAATTAATGGAAGTTGGCCTTGTTCCTGAAGAATGGGGTGGAGATACAATTTGTGTTCCAATTTCTGCTATGACTGGTGAGGGAATTGATAACTTACTTGAAATGTTAATTTTAGTTGCTGATATGAAAGATTTAAAAGCAAATCCAAATAAGCAATCAAAAGGTACTGTACTTGAAGCAAGACTTGATAAAACAAAAGGTACTATTGTTTCAATGATTGTTCAAAGAGGTCAATTAAATGTAGGAGATACAATTGTTGTAGGAGACATGGTTGCAAAAGTTCGTGCTATGAAGGATGATAAAGGAAGAAGAGTTAAAATGGCAGGACCATCTACACCTGTAGAAGTACTTGGATTATCACACGTTCCTGAAACAGGTGAAGTTTTCTATGAAGTTGACGATGAAAAAACAGCAAAACAATTAATTGAAAAAAGAAAAGCAAAAGCTCGTAGAGATTTAATTAGACAAGGAAGCAAAGTAACACTTGATGATTTATTTGGCCAAATTAAAGATGGTAAAATTAAAGACTTAAATATAATCATAAAAGCTGATGTTCAAGGTTCAGTTGAGGCATTAAAAGAATCTTTATTAAAACTTTCAAATGATGAAGTTAGGGTTAAAATTTTACATGCTACAACTGGTGGAATTAGTGAAAGTGATGTAACACTTGCTTCTGTTTCAAATGCAATTATAATTGGATTTAATGTAAGACCAGAAAATGCAGCTGCATTACAAGCTGAAAAAGAAAAAGTTGACATGAGATTTTATAACGTAATATATGATGCTATAAATGATGTAGAAGATGCATTAAAAGGACTTGCACCTAAAAAATATAAAGAAGTTATGCTTGGAACAGCAGAAATTAGAAAAATATTTAAAATTACAGGTGTTGGTATTGTTGCTGGTTGTTATGTTAAATCAGGTAAAATTGTAAGAAACCAAATGGTAAGAGTTGTTAGAGATTCTATAATCATTCTTTCTGTAAAAATCGATAACTTAAAAAGAGAAAAAGATGAGGTAAGAGAAGTTGCAGAAGGATATGAATGTGGAATAAAACTTGAAAAATTTAGTGACATTAAAGAGGGCGATATCTTAGAATGTTACGAATTAGTTGAAGAAAAAAAATAAAAGGTGGTGCATAATATGCAAAGAGCACAAAGATTAGAACAAGATGTAAAAGTAGCTTTAAGCCAAATTATATCTTATGAAGTAAAAGAACCATCAGTTACAGGTCTTATATCTGTAACTGATGTAAAAATTACACCTGATCAAAAATATGCTAAAGTTTATGTTAGTATATTTACAAAAGGTGATAATAAAAAAGTATTAGAAGCTTTAAAGAAAGCCTCTGGGTTTATTAGATCATCACTTGGTACAAAAGTACGAATGAGAAATATACCAGAACTTCATTTTGAAATTGACGATTCTATGGAATATGGCCAAAAAATGGACAAACTAATAGATGAAATCGTAAAAAAGGAAAATTAGAAAAGAGGGTTTTATGTTTAAAGAGGCAATAGATTTAGTAAATAATTCAAATACTATATATGTTGTTGGTCATCAAGGGCCAGATGGAGATGCTATAGGTTCATCGTTTGCAGTTTGTTTAGCAATGAGAAAAATTGGAAAAAAAGCAAATGTTATAATGCCAAAATGTTCAGAGTCATTTAAGTTTTTACCAGGTATAGATAGTGCTGTAGAGTGTGTTAAAGAGCCTGAATATGATTTACTTATTGCAGTTGATTGTTCTGATAAAGCAAGACTTGCAATTTTACCAGAAGATTATAACAAAGCAAAAAAAGTTTTGATGATTGATCATCATGAAAAAGGTAATGTTTATGGAGATGTACAAGTAATAGAAAGTACTATGCCTGCTGCATGCCAAATAACATTTGATTTTTTAACAGCATTAAACATAGAAATAGATAAAGATATTGCTACATATCTTTACACTGGTCTTATGACAGATACTGGAAGTTTTAATTATGCAACAACTAGACCATCAACATTAATTGCTGCTGCAAAGTTAATTGAAAAAGGAATTGATTTTAGTGGTATTTGTCAAAAGTTAAATCATACAATAAAAGAAGGAAAATTAAGACTTATATCAAAAACTATTGATAATATGGAAGTGTATTTTGATGGAAAATTAAGATATGCATATATAGATTATGAAACAGTAAAAAAATTAGGACTAGATGATGAAGAATCAGAAGGTATGACAAACTATTTAAAAATGGTTGAAAATACTGAAGTTGCAGCTTATGTAAGACAAAGAGAAGATGGAAGTAACAAAGTAAGTCTTCGTTCAAATGGTAATGTTGATGTTTCAAAAATTGCTTTAATGTTTGATGGTGGTGGTCATAAAAGAGCTGCAGGTTATACAATGATAGATGCCTTAGATGTAGAAAAAGAAAAATTATTAAACGTAGTAGGAGAAATGTTAAATGATAATACCTCAAAATAAAAATGGAATATTAAACATTGATAAACCACAAGGTATAACATCTCATGATGTAGTAGATATAATAAGAAAAGTTTTGCCAAATCAAAAAGTTGGACATACAGGTACTTTAGATCCAATGGCAACTGGGGTTTTACCAATATGTATTGGTGAGGCAACAAAACTTAGTGAAAATTTAACTTCAGAAACAAAAGTGTATAAAGTAAAGATACTTTTGGGTGTTGAAACTGATACTTATGATGTAACAGGTAAAATTGTTTTTGCTAGTGTTGTAAATAAAGATGAAATATATATAAAAGAAAGAATAAAAAGATTTGTTGGAAAACAAATGCAAAAGCCTCCTATTTATAGCGCTATAAGGATTGATGGAAAAAGAGCATATTCTTATGCAAGAGAAGGCGAAAAAATAGACTTACCAGAAAGACCAATAGAGATTTATTCAATAGATGATATTAACGTGAATCTTGATCTTAACGAAGTAGAATTTGTTGTTTGTTGTTCAAAAGGAACATATATAAGAAGTTTAGCAAATGATATTGGTAAAAAAATCGGGTGTGGTGCTATTATGACAGAACTTGAAAGATTACAAACAGGAAATTTTAAAATTGAAAATAGCATTAAATTGTATGACTTTTTAAAATTGAGTTTTGAACAAATGCAAGAAAAAATAATATCAATAGAAGATTATTACAAAGATTCTAAGAAGGTTATTTTAAATGAAGCAGAATTTAGAAAGTTTTTAAATGGTGCAAAGTTTGATATAAACACTAAGGATAAAATTGTTAGAGTATACTTTAATGATTTATATAAAGGTCTTGGAATAGTCGAAAATAATGTTATGAAAAGATACATAGTAGAATAGTATTTATTTTACTATGTATTTTTTATATTTTATAATGTTGATAAATTTTAAATAAATATGGTATAATTTATAAAAAAAGGAGTATAAAATATGAGTGTAAAACGTAGAATAATAGAAATTTGTTGTTTAATTTTAATAATAATAGTTATATCATCAGGGATTATCTTGTTAAAGAATAAACTTACAAACTCTTATGATAGTAATGTAATTGAAGCTAGTGACATCTCAAAAGAATTAGGAAAAACTGATATTCCTATGGAAGCTGAGGCTATTACTAAAGAAGTAGAAGAACAAATAATAGTTTCTGGAACTGCTGTAGCTGTTATTGATATACCATCAATAAAAACAAGAGGTCAAGTTATGATTGGCACAGATGATAATACTTTGATGAATTATATTGGAATGTTTAAAGGTAGTGCATACCCTGGTCAAGTTGGAAATTTTGCAGTTGCTGCACACAATAACATATATACAGAAATATTTAAAAATTTGCATAAAATTCAGTATGGAGATATAGTTAGAGTAATAACAAGAGAAAAAGAATATGTTTATACTGTAACTAGTATTGAAGAAATTTTACCTACACAAGTTGAAGTTTTAAAAGCAACTGAAGGAAAAAAAGAAATTACTTTACTTACATGTACTGACTTTGCAAAGACCAGAATATGCGTAAAAGGCGAACTATACAAGGTTAATGACTTATAATATGAAATAAATGTTACAAAAATATTACAAAACGAGTATGTACTTAGTATAATCAAATTTACAAATAATTATGTAAAATGATTTTTGTAAAAAACTACAAAAAAGCACAAAAAAAGTTGACGGCAAACTTTTTTTGTGCTATAATTTTTTTAGTAGCTATATATTTTAGTAATAAAAATGTAATATAATATATATAGTTAGATGGAGGAATTGAGATGGAAAAATTAAAAGAAATCAAAAATCTAAAATTGAAAATCGTTTTTTCAGTATTGTTTTTAATTTTAATGATTACACAAATTGGTCCATACATTTTGTTTGCTGATGAAAACGATATGACATTTTCATTTAGCGTTTTAACAACATACGCTAATAACGATTATTATGAAATAAATGTACCAGTATTAAAAGGATACTTAGATCAAAATTTAGGTTACTGCCTTGATTATCAAATAAAACAACCTGATCAAGGTTCAACAGTAAAATTTATTAAATATTTATCTAGTGTAAATACTGCTGTACTAAGATATGGTTATCCATATTCAACACCTGAACAATTAGGTGTTGCAAATGAAGAAGAAGCTATTGAAGCAACTCAATATGCTGTATGGTATTTAGGTAGATCAACATCTAACCCAGATACATATAAATCTCCATTTGTAATTGATTTAGATAACTTTGTTCCAGTATCAGGATATGAAGAAGAATTTGCAAGAGTAAAAGCTGCAGCTGTAAGACTTGCTGAAAGAGCTTTAGCAGATCCATATTATGCAAATCCAACATTTAGTGTAACTAAAGATAATGCAGTTGCTCATGTAAATGGAGATACAATTCTTGTTGGTCCATATACAATTAATACAAATGGATTTGATGTATCAAGTGTAGATGTAAGCTTAACAGAAGCTCCAAGTGATGCATATCTTTGTGATGCAAACGGTAATGCAAAATCAAGTTTTTCAACAGGTGAATCTGTATACTTTAGATTATCAACTGCAGATCAAAATCAAACTGTTAAATTATATATAACTGCAAAAGGTTCATATATGGTAGGTAAAATATACGGAACAGGAAATGACAATGATAGAAGACAAAATTATGCAACTGTTGTTTCACAACCTGTAGATTTTAGCGAAACAGCTTCAATTTCTATTCCTCATTTAACTGGTAATATAAGAATATATAAAGTAGATCAATACGATAACAGATTAAAAGGAGCAGAATTTGAACTTACTGATGCATCAGGTAATGTAATTGCTACAAAAACTTCAAATGATGAAGGTATAGTTGAATTTAATGACTTAGAAATAGGTAAATACTATGTAAGAGAAACAAAAGGTCTTGAAGGATATATAATGGTAACATCTTCACAAGAGATGGAAGTAAATTATAATCAAACTTCAGAAATAAAATTCAAAAATACAAAAATAGAAGGTGGTTTAAAAATCATTAAAATTGATGAATATGAAAAACCACTTGAAGGAGTAAAATTCCAATTATATAAAGCTGATGGAACAGCTTATGGTGATGTAGTAACAACAAATGCTGATGGTATTGCATATATAGATAATTTACCTTTAGGTTCATACTATTTTAAAGAAGTTTATGCACCAGAAAATATTGTACCAAATGATAAAAACAGAGAATTTGAAATAGTTAATATGAATGAAACAGTAGAATATACTATTAAAAACTACTATAAAAGAGGAAAATTAAAAGTAATTAAAGTTGACGAAGATACAAAACAAAGAATTGCAGGAGTTAAATTTAATGTATTAGACTCAAATCAAAATGTTGTTGCACAACTTGTAACAGATGCAAATGGAGAAGCTACAACAGGCTATTTAGTAAATGGTGATTATACTGTAGTTGAAACAGAAAATCCAAATAATAGTTACATTTTAGATACAACTCCACATTCTGTAACAATGGCATACAAAGATCAAGAAATTGAAGTTACAAACAAAAAATCAAAAGGATCTTTAAAAATATTAAAAATTGACGAATCAAAAACTCCTATTGCAGGTGTTGAATTTACAATTTATGATAATGCAGGAAATGTAGTAGATGTAATAACAACTGATGAAAATGGTGTTGCTACATCAAAACAATTAGAACTTGGAACATACAAATATAGAGAAACAAATGCACCTGAGTATGTAGTTAGAGATGATGCAGAATATGTATTTAAATTAACACAAAACGATCAAGTTGTTGTAAGAGAAGTTGTAAATACTTGTAAAAGAGCTCCTATTACAATAGTTAAAAATGATGAAGATGGTAATTTAGTAGAAGGTATTACTTTTGAAATATTAGATAGCAATAAAAATACTGTAGATAAAGTAAAAACTGACAAAAATGGTGTTGCAAAATCTAAAGATTTATTACCAGGTACATATTACTTAAAAGAAGTAAATGTTCCAAATATATATATTGAAAATAATGATTTAGTAACTGTTGAACATTCATATAATGGTGAAGAAGTAAAAGTTGTTAATAAATTTTCAAAAGGAACTTTAAAAATATTAAAAATTGATGAATCAGAAAAACCAGTTGCAGGCGTTGAATTTACAATTTATGATAATGCAGGAAATGTAGTAGATGTAATTACAACTGATGAAAATGGTGTTGCAACTTCAAAAGAATTAAGACTTGGAACATACAAATATAAAGAAACAAAAGCACCAGATTATGTAGTTATAGATGATGCAGAATATGTATTTAAACTAACAGAAAATAATCAAGTCGTAACTAGAAGTGTTGAAAATAAATTAAAAAGAGCTCCAATAACTATAATTAAAAAAGCTGAAGATGGAAAATTATTATCAAATGTTACATTTGAATTATATACTATTGACTCAGATGGAAAAGAAGTTATTGCAGATAAATTTACAACAAATAGCGATGGTGTTGCAAAATCTAAAGATTTATTACCAGGTACTTATTATTTAAGAGAAACAAAAGCACCAGTAAATATTATTAAAAATACAGATGTTATTAAAATTGAACATGTTTATACAGGAACTACACAAGAAGTTATAAACAAATATGCAAAAGGTTCTTTAAGAATTACTAAAATTGATTCTAATGATAAACCAGTTGCAGGTGTTGTATTTAACATATTAGACAATAATGACAATATACTTGACACAATAACAACTGATGAAAATGGTATTGCAATTTCTAAAGAATTAAATTTAGGAACATATAAATATCAAGAAGTTTCTGCTCCAGATTATGTAGTTGTTGATGAAAATCAATATGTATTTAAATTAACAGAAAATAAACAAGTAGCAGAAGTAAAAGTTGTTAATAAACTTGCAAAAGGTACTTTAAGAATATTAAAAGTTGACGAAAATAATAAACCAATTGAAAAAGTAAAATTTGAAATTTACGATGAAAATAAAGAACTAGTAGATACAATAGAAACAGACAAAGATGGTATAGCTGTATCTAAAGAATTAGAATTAGGTAAATATACTTATAAAGAAGTAGATGCTCCTAATAAATACATAATTGATGATAAAGAATATGACTTTGAACTTGAAACTAAAGATCAAGTTGTTGAAGTAACAGTTGTAAACAAAGAAGTAAAAGGTTTCTTAAAAATAGTAAAAATTGATGATAATGGTGATATTATACCAAACGTTACATTTAAAATATTTGATGAAAACAAAAATGAAATTGCTCAAATAACAACTGATGAAGAAGGTATTGCTCAAACTGAGTTATTACCAATAGGAACTTATTATTATCAAGAAATTGATGCACCAGATAATTATATTATTAATGATGACTTAATCAAATTTACTATAACTCCTGATGAACACGATATTGTTGTAACTGTAACTAACCAAAAAGTTCAAGGTAAACTAGAAATTTACAAAACAGACTCAAAGACAAAAGCACCTTTAAAAGGAGTAGAATTTGAAGTTTATGATGAATTAGGTAATGTTATAAAAACTTTAACAACTAATGATGATGGTTATGCTTTCATCGGAGATTTAGCAAAGGGAAAATATTACTTTAAAGAAACAAAAGCTTTAGATGGATATATCAAAAATGATACTACATATGAATTTAACATTAGTAGAGATCTTCAACTAGTAACAAAAAATATTACAAATGAAAAACAAACTTTACCAGTTACTGGAGGATTCATTAGTACAAATATGTTAATTGTTATAATTGTTTCTGTAGTTGTAATTGCTGGATATGTAATATATTTAATAATTACAAAAAAGAATGCAATAAAATAATAAAATAACATAAAATAAAAATGGAGAAACTTAGGTTTCTTCATTTTTTTTAATTATTTTTTTTAATATATTTACAAATCGAAAAAAATGTGTAATAATATAGTGTGTTGTTTTATGTTATGAAGGGAGAAAATATGGTTTATATTATAACAGGTGGTCCTGCTACAGGTAAAGGTACAAGAGCAGAAATTTTATCAAAAGCTTTAAATATACCACACATTTCAACAGGTGACTTGATAAGAGAATTTGCAAAAAAAGATAAAAAAATTGCAGATTTATTAGCAACAGGTAGTTTGATAGGTGATGATATAATTACTGAACTTTTAGATAAAAGGATTGCATCAGATGACTGTAAAAATGGATTCGTACTAGATGGTTATCCAAGAACTGTTGAACAAATTGAATTATTAAATCAAGTTCTAGAAAAAAATAGTATGAAAATTGATAAAGTAATCGAGCTTATTGCATCAGATGAATTAGTTTTCAAAAGAATTCTAGAAAGAAAACAATGTAAAAAGTGCGGAAAAATGTATGGAATTGATTTTCCATCAAAAGTGGAAGGCGTTTGCGATGACTGTGGAGGAGAACTTACAGTTAGAACTGATGACACAAAAGAAACTTTAGCAAAAAGAATAAAAGTTTACAAAGAAAATTCTAAAGAAATTTTAGAATATTATAAAAAGAAAGGATTACTACTTTCTGTTGATTCTTCGGGACATCCAGAAAGAATTGTTGAAGAAGCTACAGAAGACTATAATGGTTGTGATAAATTATGATTAGTATAAAAAATGAAAAAGAAATAGAACTTATGAGAATTTCAGCACAAGCATTAAAAGCTGCATTAAAAGCTATTGAAGCTGAAATAAAACCAGGTGTTTCTACTTTAAGATTAAATGAAGTTGCTGATAAAGCAATAAGAGATAATGGAGCTACACCAGCTTTTATAGGTGAAAGATGTCCATATAGAGGTGGAAAAACATACAAATGGGCTATTTGTACATCAGTAAATGATGAAATAATACACGGTATACCTTCAAGTGATGTTATACTAAAAGAAGGCGATATTGTATGTGTTGATATTGGTACTTTAAAAAATGGATGGGCTTCTGATGCTGGTAGAACTTATGTTGTTGGTAAAACTACAAAGGAAAATGAAAGACTTATACAAGTTACAAAAGAAGCTTTCTTTAAAGGTGTAGAACAAGCAATTCCTGGAAATAGAATTGGTGATATATCAAATGCTGTTCAAAAATATGTAGAAAAAAATGGATATTCATTACTTAGAGAATATGAAGGTCATGGAATTGGTAGACAAATGCATGAAGAACCTGGAGTTCCTAATATTGGTAAACCAGGAAGAGGTCCAAGAATTTTAGCTGGTATGGCTCTTGCAATTGAACCTATGGTATGTGCTGGAAGTCCAGAAGTTTATGTAAAAAGAGATTTATGGACAGTTGGTACTATGGATAAAAAGATGACAGCATATTATGAAAATACAATTGTAATAACTGAAAATGGAGTAGAAATTTTAACTTTAGATGATTAAAAAAATCCCCTTATGTTAATATAAATTTAACATAGGGGAATTTTTATTACTATTTTTAAATGCTAATACTGTTGCGTTTTATTACATTTTCAATAGTCTTTTTATTTCTGCATTTTATCAAAGTATAATTTTTACTATCGTATAAAGTCTCTTTTGTTAATTTACACTTTGAATATACAATACCTTCATCTAAATCAAACTCAATTTTTTTAGTAACATCACTAAATAGTAACTCTAAAAATCTGTTTAATCCACGTGCACCAGTTTTATCGAGTAATGCTTGATTACAAATTTCTTCTAAAGTATCGTCTGTAATTTCAACTTTTACATTGTACCTTAAAAGATAATTTGTATAATAAGCAAGTTTAGAAATAGAGCTATTTTTTAATATATCCATTAATATATTAAAAGATAAATCATTAAACTCTAAAATTACAGGGCATCTACCGGTAATTTGTGAAATTATACCATATGTTGAAAAATCTTCTGATGTGTAAGTTAAAAATTTAAATTCATTCTTTTTTTCTTCAAACTTGCTTAAATTTTCAACCTTTGAAAAACCAATTAATTGTTTATCAGTACCAAGTCTTTTTTCTCTAATATTTCTTAATTTTTCTTCAGGAGTATTTGAATCAAAAGCTCCCATTAAAATAAAAGTTATAAAAGAAGTATCAATAGATTTAGAACCATCAACAGTTACTTTTGTGCCATTCATTAAAGTAAGTAGTTCTTCTTGGACTGATGAACCAGAAACGTCTCTTCCAGCTCCAGAACATTCTTTTAGTTTATCAAATTCATCAATTACAATTACACCACGTTCAGTTTTTTCTTTATTTTTGCCTGAGGCTTTGTACAAATCTTCAACAGAAGAGTCGATATCTTTTCCAATATATCCAGTTTCAGAATATTTTGAAGCATCACAAATACAAAAACTAATGTCAAGAAGTTTTAAAATCTGCATAATAGATTCAGTTTTTCCAACACCTGTATTACCAACAATTAATATGTTGTTTTTGTAGTTTGGAAGGTCTATAAGCTGATTTCTAAATATTGCTGAAATTAATGTTCTTAGATTTTCATCTTGACCTTTAATTATTTTTTTTACTTCATTATACACGTACGATCTAGTAATAGTTTTTTTTGTATCCGGATTAAATATTTGGTTTAATTCGGATTCTTTTTTCAAAGCAGCAATCTCTTGCATAGAATAAACAAAATCTTCAAGATTTTTATTTTCATGCTCACTATATTTTAAAATCGATACAACATTTTTACTGTTTTGTAATAAACTTTCAACTAAAATTGCTGAGTTTAGGCAGCATTCTTCACACAAATATTGCTTAGAATTAGCTGATTTTAAAAATATTGAATTTTTATCTAAAATACGGTTACAAAAACTACATCTAAAATTATTCGACATACATATACCACCTTTCATAATTAGAAAAATATTATTGGTTTTATGTGATTATATCATCCTAGTCAATATTAAATTTAATAAATAATAAAAAAATTAAAATTAAATATTAAAATGCCTAAAAAAATGAGTAAAATATCTCATTTTTGTTGACATATAAGAAAAAATTTGGTATAATTTTTTTGTTAACAATGCCTTAATGGCTTGTTATTTTAATAGGAGGAATTAAAATGGCAAAAGATGATGTTATTGAAGTTGATGGCGTAGTTGTTGAATCATTACCAAATGCAATGTTTAAAGTACAACTTGAAAATGGACATGAAGTTCTTGCTCATATTTCAGGTAAATTAAGAATGCATTATATTAAAATATTGCCTGGTGATAAGGTTAAATTAGAATTATCCACTTATGATTTAACTAAAGGAAGAATAACTTGGAGAGCTAAATAATTCCTTAATTTTAATTTGATATAAACATTTTTCTAGAGCGGCTGTAGAAATCGAAGCCTAAGATTTCTATTTTAGTTAGATGTTTATTATATAACTTACTTTTGTTAAAAATAAATTTAACAAAACTTTTTTTCAAGGAGGATTTTAAAATGAAAGTAAGACCATCTGTAAAGAAAATTTGTGAAAAGTGTAAGGTTATCAGAAGACAAGGCGTTGTTCGTGTAATCTGTGAAAATCCAAAGCACAAACAAAGACAAGGTTAATGTGGGGGTGTAGAGTTAAATGGCACGTATAGCAGGAGTAGATTTACCAAAAAATAAAGTAGCAGAAATAGGACTAACAGCAATCTATGGAATTGGTCGTTCTGCATCAAGAAAAATACTTGCAGAAGCAGGTATTGATACTACAAAAAGAGTAAAAGATTTTACAGAAGAAGAAGAAGCTAAAATAAGAGCTATAATCGAAAGAGATTATACTGTAGAAGGTGACCTTAGAAAAGAAGTAGCATTAAACATTAAAAGATTAATGGAAATTAATTGCTACAGAGGTCAAAGACATAAAAGAAGATTACCAGTTCGTGGACAAAGAACTAAAACAAATGCAAGAACAAGAAAAGGTAAAGCAAAAGCAATTGCTGGAAAGAAAGGAGTATAGGATATGGCTGGAAAGAAAAAAGTAGTAGCAAAGAAAAAAGTTAAAAAGAATGTATCAACTGGTGCTGCACATATTCAATCATCATTCAACAATACAATTGTTACAATGACAGATTCACAAGGTAATGTTTTATCTTGGGCTAGTGCTGGTGGACTTGGATTTAAAGGTTCAAGAAAAAATACTCCTTTTGCAGCAGGTCAAGCAGCTGAAACAGCAGCTAATGCAGCAAAAGAACATGGATTAAAAACAGTTGAAGTTTTTGTAAAAGGACCTGGAGCTGGAAGAGAAGCAGCTATCAGATCACTTCAAGCAGCAGGATTGGAAATTAGCATGATTAAAGATGTTACTCCAATACCTCATAATGGTTGTAGACCACCAAAAAGAAGAAGAGTATAGTGGGGGTGTAAATATAAATGGCAAGATATACAGACGCAGTATGTAAAAAATGCAGAAGAGAAGGCGTTAAACTTTTCTTAAAAGGCGAAAGATGTAATTCAAAAAAATGCGCTTTAGATAGAAGACAATATGCACCAGGACAACATGGAAAAAACAGAGTTAAATTATCTGAATATGGTCTTCAACTAAGAGCAAAACAAAGAGCAAAAACTTATTATAGAGTTTCTGAATCTCAATTTAGAAAATACTATGATGAAGCATTTAGAAGAACAGATGACGTTACTTCAGATGTTTTATTTGAACAATTAGAATTAAGACTTGATAACGTTGCATATAGAATGGGTGTAGGTACTTCTAGAGCTCAATCTAGACAACTTGTTGGATATGAAATGTTAGAAGTAAATGGTAAAAAAGTAAATATCCCATCTTACATTTGTAAAGTTGGAGATGTAATAAAAGTTAGAGATCTTAAAAAAGATAATAAAGCTGTTGTTTCTACTTTAGAAGCTAACAAATTAAAAGCTGTTCCAGCTTGGATGGAGCTTAGCAAAGATAGAATGGAAGCTAAAATATTAAGAAAACCAACTAGAGAAGATGTTGAATTAGATGTTCAAGAAAGCTTAATCGTTGAGTTATACTCTAAAAACTAATTAAATCATTTAAATTGTTAATAGTACGTGTAATCAGAGCGTACTAAGGGGAGGAATAAAATGATTCAAATGCAAAGACCAGAAATAAAATGTGTTGAACTTAATGTAGATACATTTTATGCAAAATTTGAAGTAGAACCTTTAGAAAGAGGTTTTGGAATTACTTTAGGTAATTCATTAAGAAGAATATTACTTTCTTCATTACCAGGTTATGCAATTAATAGTATAAAAATAGATGGAATAACACATGAGTTTTCTACAATACCAGGAGTTACTGAAGATGTTACAGAAATAATACTTAATTTAAAAGAAGTATGTTTAAAATCTGATGATCTTGATGATAAGAAAATTAGTATTAAAGCTAAAGGACCTTGTGAAGTTACTGCTGGTGATATAATAACTGATTCTACAATTGAAGTAGTAAATAAAGATTTACATATTGCATATGTAGATGAAAATGCTGAATTAAATATTGAAATGGGGGTTGTTAAAGGTAGAGGATACATTCCTGGAGACAGAGTTAATAATCCTGATTTACCTATTAATGTATTACCAATAGATTCAATATTTACTCCAGTAAAGAAAGTTAATTTCAATGTTGATAAAACAAGAGTTGGTCATAAAACAGATTATGATAAACTAACAATTGAAATTTGGACTAATGGTGTTATTGAGCCATATCAAGCTTTAAGTATGGCTGCAAAAATACTAAATGAACATTTAGAAATGTTTATAGATTTATCAGAAATAGCAAAAACTATGTCAATAATGTCTAAAAAAGAATTATCTATGAAAGATAAACTTTTAGAAACACCTATTGAAGAATTAGAATTTTCTGTTAGATCATATAACTGCTTAAAAAGAGCTGGAATTCATACAGTTGCTGATATTGTTAGCAAAACTGAACAAGATATGATTAAAGTTAGAAATTTAGGTAAAAAATCTCTAGATGAAGTAATCAATAAAGTAAAAGAATTAGGGCTTGAATTTAAGAGCAAAGAAGACTAATTTAAGGAGGAAATAAAAGTGGCAGGTACAAGAAAATTAGGCAGAACAACTTCTCAAAGAAAAGCATTACTTAACGGATTAGTTACATCTTTAATTTTAAATGGTAAGATTGAAACTACTCTTGCAAAAGCAAAAGAAGTAAAATCTTTAACTGATAGTTTAATTGATTTAGCTATCAAAGAAAAAGATAATTTTGAAGTTAAAGAAAAAACTGTATCTCGTGCTAAATTAGATAAAAATGGTAAAAAAGTTAAAGAAGAAAAAACTTCTAAAAACGGAAACAAATATCAAGTTATAGTAAGAGAAGTAGTTACAGAAAAAGTTAATGTTGATAAACCATCAAAACTTGCAGCAAGAAGAAAAATGTTTAATACATTAAATAAAGTTAAAGACGAAAAAGGTAATACTATCGATTTAACAGAAAAATTATTCAATGAAATCGCACCTAAATATGAAGCTAAAGGTGGATACACAAGAATAATTAAATTAGTTGCAAGAAAAGGTGATGGCGCTGAAATGGCTATCATTGAATTAATATAATTTAATTTATAAAAAAACTATACCAACTTATAAATGGTTGGTATAGTCTTTTTTTATTTTAGAATTTAGTAAAATTG
The DNA here is from genome assembly GCA_934169925.1 of uncultured Clostridia bacterium. Lineage (GTDB taxonomy): Bacteria > Bacillota > Clostridia > TANB77 > CAG-465 > CAG-465. The sequence goes on from CAKPOO010000002.1 coordinate 38,751, forward strand.
AATGTAAGTCACTTGCTTTTATATCATAAGAAAGTACATTTTTAATATCACTATCTAGTGAATTTAATATAGTATCGTTTAGTTTAGTAAAAACAGGAATAGAAGAGTTTTTAGAAATTTGTGAAAGTAATTTTTTCCCATTTTTTGAACAAGCAAGAACGTGAGCATAAGCTATATTTTTAGATATTGCATTTTTTGAATCATTTTTAGTAAGATCTATTAAAATATTATTAAGCATTCTTTTTATCTTAGATAATTTATATCTTCTAGACTTTATATTATTTACAAATTCATAATAATCATTCGAATTATTTAGTTCATTTTTTATTTTATATTCTAAACCCTCATTTACTTCATATATTTTAGCTAAATCTTCTGTAGTAGAATTGATTATTTTATATTTTAAAATTTGATATAAATCATCATTTAAAGTAATCTTAGAATTAGAAAGCAAAGTATATGAATCATTTGGTAGATAATTTTCTAAATCTTTAATATTACTAATTTTATTATTTTTTAAATATTCCCTTATACTTGTACTACTTGTAAAAGGAGTATTGGTAGATAAAGTTCTATCTAGAAAATTTGAAGAATTTCTTTTTATACTTGTAAATTCTATATTAGAATTTAATCTTTTTTTAGCGTTTATATATTCAAGGCCAAGTATGTTATTTGATGTAGAAATTTCATTCATCATATCTTCATCTAAAAAAGTTGATAATGCTTCATATCTTGCATCAGTGAAATTTTTACCTTCATTTAGTTTTTCTTTTGTAATATTCCAAATTTTATCTTCATTTTTTAAAATAATATCAGATATTTTAGTTAAACTTTGTATGTTAGCAGTCTCACTTCCAAAACAAATAGTATCTACAACATTTAATTTATCTAAAATATTTACGGAACCAAGGGCAAAGTTTTCTGCACTTGAACTTGCATAAATAGTTGGTAATTCTATTACTAAATCACAGCCATTTTGACAAGCAATTTTTGATTTCTTAAATTTATCAATTAAAGAAATATTTCCTTGTTGGGTAAAAGTACCACTCATAACGCAAATACAAAAATCAGAATTTGTAATTTCTTTTGCTTTTTGAATATGATATTTATGACCGTTATGAAAAGGGTTATATTCTGTTATAATTCCTACTACTTTCATTTAATCTCCTTGTATTTTTATAATTATTATGTTAAACTATATTTTAGTAGTTTAACATAGATACATGTTTTTTTCAAGGGGTGTAAAATGGAAAATTTAAAAAATGTAACTTTATATACAGATGGAGCTTGTAGTGGAAATCCTGGACCTGGAGGGTATGGCGCTATTTTAATTTTCAAAGGATTTGAAAAAGAAATATCAGGTGGAGAGCTTAATACTACAAATAACAAAATGGAAATAACAGCAGTAGTAAAAGGATTAGAAGCAATAAAAGAAAGGTGCAGAGTAACTGTTTATAGTGATAGTGCATATGTTGTAAATGCAGTAGAAAAAGGTTGGATAAAATCTTGGAAAAATAATGGATGGAAAAAAGCTGATAAAAAGCCAGTAAAAAATGTTGATTTATGGGAAAGATTACTAGAACTTATGGATTATCATGAGGTAAAATTTGTAAAAGTAAAAGGGCACGCAGATAACGAATATAACAACAGATGCGACAGACTTGCCGTAAAAGAAACAAATTTATTAAAAATATAATTTGATAAAAGTATAAATAAAAACCACGCAGCATAATATGTTGTGTGGTGATTTTTGTGAAAAAATATATATTTAAGTATATAAATGAGTATAAATATGAAATAGCAATTATTTGTATAATTTCAATACTTGGTATAATATCAGGAGCAATTATATTTAATTTATTTGATGAAACAACACAAAACGAAATTATATCAAAATCAAAAGAAGTTTTAAATTTATCAAAAGAATCTAATTTTTTGATTATAAACATATTTAAAAAGGTTATATTTAAATTTATTTTTATATTTTTTAGTTTATATTTATTTGCATATACATTTTTTTGTAATAATGGTATAAAAATATATAACTATATACTTGGAATATTAACAGGTGTTTTTATACCTAATCTAATTAAAATATATGATGGGAAAAATGTATTTTTAGTGTTATTATTATACGTTGTTATTCCATATATTTTTTATCAAATTTCAATAACTTATTTTTCTATAAATTCTATGGTTAAAAATGGACAAATTTTAGAAAATGGTAAGGAAAAGAGTGGTTACTTTTTTATTGATATAATTAAAATAGTTTTTTGCTTTTTTGTGTATTTTATAGGGACAGTTATTGAAGAACTTGGAATAATTTACATGCTTAGTATATTATAAAATGTATTAATGAAAAACGTTACATAATTTTTTGATAAAGTATTGCAAATTTACCCAAAATAGTGTACAATATGGTTGTGTAACGGAGGAATAGACATGAAAATTATTATTGACGAATTTATTGATAGCCTAAAAGCTAGACAAGCATCACAAAATACTATTGCTTCTTATGAAAGAGACGTTATTCAATTTGATGAGTATTTTGAAGCACAAGGAAAGAAAATTTTTGATTTAACAAAAGATGATATGCAAGAATATATTGCACATCTTACAAAAGAAGGAAAGTCAAACTCAACAATTTCTAGAAGTACTGCTTCTATTAAGAGTTTATATAGATATTTAATTAGTAAAAATTTAGTTGAAGATAATATTGCAGAAAATGTAGAAGCTCCAAAAGTAAGTAGAAAAGAACCTATGATATTAACATCTAGTGAAATTGAACTTTTACTTGAACAACCAGATTTATCTGAACTAAAAGGCCAAAGAGATAAAGCTATGCTTGAACTTTTATATGCAACAGGTATAAGAGTTACAGAACTTATTTCTTTAAAAACAGATGATGTTAATTTATCTAGTGGATATATTAAAGTTAAAAAAAGAAATAACGAAAGACATATTCCTCTTGGAAATCATTGCCTAAAATGTTTGAAAGAATATATGAATAAAGTAAGACCTTTACTTATAAGAACTGAAGAAGAAAAGACTTTATTTATAAATACAAATGGTCAAAAAATGACTAGACAAGGTTATTGGAAAATATTAAAACAATATAGTGAACAAGCAAAAATAAATAAAGAAATCACACCACATACAATAAGACATTCATTTGCAATACATATGTTAGAAAATGGTGCTGAAATAAAAACTGTTCAAGAATTACTTGGTCATACTGACATTGCATCTACTATGATGTATAGTCAAATGCTTAATATGAATAAAAACGATGATAATAATAAAACTTCATTATAGATAATAAACTAGCTTATGCTAGTTTATTTTTGACTTAAGTTGATTTTTTATGTAAAATATGCTATAATGAATGTGAGGTTTTATGGAGGAAATAAAATGTTAAAAAAATTAAATATATATGTAGTAATAGTTGCAATTTTTGTGATGTGTTTTAATGTATTATCTCTACAACAAATTATAGCAGCACAAAATGGAATGAGTATATCAAATTCAGCAAGTGAGGTTGTAGAAGGATCTACTATATCTTTTTTTGTAAGATTTGATAGCAATGTTTCAAGTATAATGTTATCTGATGGAGATGTAATTTTAAGAGGATTTTCTGGTACAAAATCTGTTGTAAAAACATCAAATAATACTTATACTATAAATATATCAAATGTTAGATCTACAGACAGTTCTTCAAAATATATAATAATAAATGAAGGAGTAGGATTTATTCAAGGAGTAGGAATGACAGGAAGTGTTAATTCTCCAAGTTTTTCTATTACTAAAAAATCAAATCCAGTTAACCCAACACCAGATACTCCAACACCATCGCCAAAACCAGAAGGACCTAAAAATGATGAACCAACAACACCAAGCACACCAGGAAATACATCTAATAAAACTGATGTGATAACAAGTAATAAAAACAATTCATCATCTTCATCAAATGTAAATTATAATGTTACAAATAATGTAAATAATAATAATGAAAATGAAGTAAAAAATGATGAGAGTGAAGATAAACAAGAAGATACTACAAAAGTAATAAAAGAAAATCCAAACACAGGAAAAATTAAATAAGGAGTTTTTTAAAATGGAAAAATTAAAAAATTTATCAAAGGAACAAAAAGTTTTTATAATTTTAGTTGTTATATTTGCTCTTGCAATAATAGGGTTTTTAGTTTCTTTTTATATAAGTTCTAGTGATTTAAAAAAGAAAGGTAACGATTATTCTGTTGGAGATTTAACAATGAAAGTTACATCATCAGAAGATGAAGATAGAAATTTAATAGAAGAACTTACCAGTTTAAGTGAAAATTATAATAATGCTGTTTTATGGCTAAAAATTCCAGGAACAAGTATTGATACTCCAGTTTTTCAAGCAAGTGATAATGATTTTTATTTAAGAAAAGATAGAGATGGTAATGAAACAAAATGGGGAGAAAATTTCTTGGATTATGAGTGTGATGTTGGTCAATTAGAATATGGAAGAGCTAATTATATAGTTTATGGTCATAATACAGAAGTTGATACAAGGTTTACACCTCTTTTAAATTATAAAATGGAAGATTTTTATAACGAACATAAAGTAATTGAAGTTGCAACAAAATCTGAGCTGTATAAATTCGAAATATTTGCTGTATATCAAACAACACCGGATTTTTATTATATACAATCAAATTTTGATAATAGCGATGAATTTTTAAATTTTGTTTCTGCTATAAAAGAAAAGAGTATGTACAATTCAGATATTGAAATTACAGATGAGGATACTATATTAACTCTATCTACTTGTGATTATTCAATAGATGATGGTAGATTCGTAATTCAAGCTAAATTATTAAAATAAAAAATAGATAGTATAACTAATCGTTATACTATCTATTTTTTGCTTGAAAGTTGACATAAATGTAAAAAGGTGGTATAATAAAATTGTGAAATTTATAAATTAATTTTACCTGATTTGGTAAAATGGATTTTCACAATGAACAACTAGTATTATTTTTTAAAGGAGAACGCGTATGAAAAGAATTTTTAAGAAGGCCAAAAAGTATATTACAACAGTAATTGCAGGCAAGACACCAAAGGCAAGGAAAGTACGTCGGAATTTGTTAGTGGTACTTGGTATAGTTATCTTTTTCATAGTATTGATTTTTGTTTTAAAAGGTTGCAATGGCAAGAAAGCTAATAAGCAGACCAATGAGCAGACATCAACACAATATGAAACAAGACCACATGGTACTGAACCTACGACAAAGGAACCTACTAAGAAAACTGATTCAACTGATAAAACAGAAGAAGACAGCAGTACAGAAACTGAGAAAACACAAGGAACTAGCACTAATGGATCAAGAAGCAACGGTTATAGCTATGGTTATAACAATACAGGATCTAATAAGACACCTGCTCCACCTACAGCTTCAGATAATTCAGAAAGTGGAATTAGAACACCAGGGGAGAACATAACATCTTCACAGGAGCCATCAATTAAGGTGGATCCTACAGTTCCTAATGATCCATCAGATCCTACTACTAAGCCTACTATTCCAGAAGTTGAACCAACAACTCCAGCACCAAGTGTAACACCAAAAAGAGATGATGATGAATCACCTTACCCAAGTAACAATCCAACAGAACCTACAACACCTACACCTACTGAACCTAGTACACCAGAACCTACTGAGCCTAGTACTCCAACACCAACAGAACCAACAACACCAGAGCCTACAACACCTACTCCAACAGAGCCATCTGTAAAAGAGGAACCGGTAATAAACATAGGATATACAAGTGGTGCTACGAAAGCTCATGTGTATATTTCAAATGTAAATCCTGGTGATGAAATTTGGATATACTATAAGGAAACTTGGAGAGTTGCAAAGTACACTTTGACTACAAATGATGGTGTTTACCATTATGTAGTAAATGTTGATGATTTACTTTCTTCTGAAACAACACTTATAGTTGAGGCCGGAAGCAGTACAAGTTCTAAACAATTAAGATAGAGTTTATACTCTTTCTAAAAACACAACCTATTAATTTAGGTTGTGTTTTTTTTATATTTTTTAAAATTCTACATTTTTTTTATTATCAATATATTATAATTTTGTAGGGTGGTAATATGAAATATTTTTTTGATAAAGGAAGATTGAGTATTAATTTGAATGAAGAATTAGATATGAATGTGTGTAAAAGTTTAAGAGGAATTATAGATGGATATATAATTAAGTTTCAACCAAATGAGTGTGTGATAGATTTAAAAGATGTAAGTTTTATGGACAGTAGTGGTATTGGACTTATTATTGGTAGATATAATTTATTAAAACTTATGGATTCAAGACTTGTTATTTTGAATGCAACTGGTAGTATAAAAAGAATGATTGAATTATCAAACATTTCAAATGACATTATTTTAAGAGGTGTGTAATGAATAATTTTTTTGAAATAAAAATACTTGCAAAGTTAGAAAATATATCTTTAGTTAGAGTTGCAATTTCTAGTTTCATATCTAATGTAAATATTAGTGTTGAAGATTTAATGGATGTAAAAACAGCTGTTTCTGAAGCTGTTACTAATGCAATAGAACATGGCTATAAAGAATATGATGAGAAAAATATTGTTAATATAAAAGCATATATAAATGATGAAAATGTTTTAAGCATAGAAGTTGAAGATTTTGGAATAGGAATAGATGATATAGAGCTTGCATTGACGCCAACATATACTTCAAAACCAGAACTTGAACATGCAGGTCTAGGATTTACAATAATGGAGAATTTTATGGATGAAGTTATTGTTGATAGTAAAATAGAATGTGGTACAAAAATATCTATGAAAAAAGAATTAAAAAGTCATAAATCTTTAAAGTAGTTTAATCTAAAAAAATTCTAATGTTATTATTGAAAATTTTTTATGTATTATATATAATTTACTTGTAGTATATTTATTTTACTAGGAGGTTTATATGGATAAAAAATATGATGACGAAATAGGTATAAATTTTGATGAAAAAAGAAAAAGAATAAATTCACAATTCGAAGAATTAAGAAACAAGACAAATCAAAAACTAGATAATCTTTATGTTGATGAAGATGTAGATAGTGGTATAGATGTTGAAAATTCTAAAGATGAGAAAGTAGAAGAAAAAGAATTAGAAAAACTTCGTAAAGAAACAAACGAAAAAATTAATAATTTAAGAGAAAAGAAAGATAAAGATATTCAAGAATTTTCAAATTATATTGATGAAAAAAGTAAAGAAGAAGTTGAAGAAAAAGAAGAAACATCATTGAAAAAAACATCTGGAATAGGTAGATTTTTTGCTAAAATAAAAGCAAAATTTAATAAAGTGTTTGCTACTCGTGCTGCTATTGTTGCAGGTACAGCAGTGCTTGCTGTAGGGGGGGGCGTTGCTGTATCAAATTCTAAAAAAACAAAACCTGAAAATGCTAAAGGTAGGGAAAATACTACTGATGAGACAAAAAAATTTAGTGACGATATGTTTAGAACAAAAATCACACCTCTACAAAAAGAAGCCGCTGACATAGTTGAAAGAACTATTGCTGAAGATGAAAATGTGAGTAGAGAAAATGATTTCAGAGAAGAATTGTCAAATCAAACTGTTGGTTCAGATAAAGTACCTGAGGCACCAACAATATCAGATGATACTTTAAGAGAAGCTATGAGTAAGGTCGGTATTGATCCAGATGAGGCTGAAAATCCAAATTATGTTCCAATACATGAACCAGTTTCTAAAGATATAGAATCTCCAACTCAAGAAGTTAAGATTGAATTTGAGAATGAAACAAAACAAGATTCAACACAAGAAGATAAAAATAAAGAGCCAAAGAAAGATTTAAGTGATGTAAAAGAAGCAACAGGCGCTACAGAGGTAGTTAAACCAACAACTAGCGAAGTAACAAAAAAGGAAGAAACAAAAATTGAGGATAAAGGTACAGTTATAAAAAAAGATTCTGATGTTACTATCGTTGTTACACCAGAAGGTGAAACTATAAAACAAGAAAAAGATAAAGATGGAAATATCAAAAAAGAAGAACATTATGTTGATGAAAATCCTTTTGAAAGATAAGAAAGTTAAGAAGTTAATAGATTTATTTCTATTAGCTTTTTTTCTTGCAAAAATTGATGAATAATGATAAAATATATTACATAAATTTTGGAGGAAAATATGGACGTTTTAAAAAAATATTTAGCACATAATGATATGGTAAGAGTTACAGTTGTTGACGCAACAGACTTAGTTCAACAAGCAAGAGATATACATTTACTTTCTAATGTTGCAACAGCAGCTTTAGGTAGAACTTTAATTGCATCTTTAATGATAGCAAGTAATTTTAAAGAAAATGATAATAAATTAACTGTTCAAATAAAAGGAGATGGGCCTTTAAAAAGCATAATTGTTTGTTCTGATAATACACTAAATATTAAAGGGTATGTATCAGTGCCAGATGTTTTATTGCCTTTAAATAAAATTGGTAAATTAGATGTAGCAAAAGCAGTTGGAAAAGGAACTTTAACTGTTATAAAAGATATAGGTTTAAAAGAACCATATATTGGAACTTGTGAGCTTGTTTCTTCAGAAATTGCTGAAGATTTTGCATATTATTTTGTAACATCAGAGCAAACACCTTGTGCTATAGCATTAGGAGTAAATATTGGGACTGATAATAAAGTTACAAAAGCAGCTGGATATATGGTTGAACCATTACCAAACTGTAGTGATGAGATAATTGATACTTTGGAAGTTGTAAATAATAGTATTTCAAGTGTTACAAATTTAATGATAGATTTAGGAGATATTTTAGATGTTGCAAAAACAGTAGCAGTTGATAATGAAGTAAAAGAAATCTATTCAAAGGAACCTAAGTATAAATGTGATTGTAATGAAGAAAGAATAAAAAGAGCAATTATTAGTTTAGGAAAAAAGGATGCAATTGAGGCATTAAGAAACAACAATAATGTATTAGAATTATCTTGTAGTTTTTGTAATAAATGCTATAGATATAATGAAAAAGAAGTTTTAGATATGTTTGATTAAGGGGTTGTTTTTATGATTTTATATGTTGTAAGGCATGGGCAAATAAAGCCAAATGTTACTCATATTATTGCTAGTTGTTCAAAACATGATTTAACAAAAGAAGGTATTATTCAAGCAGAAAAAGCAAGAGATAAAATAAAGAATATAGATTATGATATTGTATTTTGTTCACCTTTAAAAAGAGCAGTACATACAATGGAAATCATAAATGAAAAAAATGTTAAATGTATTTTTGATGATAGGCTAAAAGAAAGAAAAGCAGGAATTTTAGAGGGTAAAAAAACTTCTTGTTGTGATTTAGATACATATTGGAATTACTACAAAAATGAAAAATATGAAAACGCTGAAAGTATTAAAGAACTTTTTGATAGAGTTAAAGAGTTTCTTGAATTTTTAAAAAAGAATTATAGTGGTAAAAAAGTACTTTTAGTTACTCATGATGGAGTGTGTAGAACAATTGAATCTTTAATTTATGGAATACCAAAAGATGGAAATATAAGAGCTTATGCATATAAAAATTGTGAAATAAGAAAATATGAAATATAAAATATAATTGTTTGGAGTAAATATGGAATTTATAGTTTCAAAAGATGAAAATAAAGAAAGACTTGATGTATTTTTAAATAATAAAATAGAGGGAATAACTAGAAGTTATTTAAAAAATTTAATTCAAGATGGTTCTATTTTAGTAAATGGTGAAATTAAAAAAAGTGGATACAGTTTAAAAGAAAATGATAAAATTGTAGTTAATATACCAGATGATAAAACATCAGATATTGTCCCAGAGGATATAAAACTTGATATTATTTATGAAGATGATGATGTTATAATTATCAATAAGAAAAAAGGTATGGTTGTACATCCTGCAAATGGCAATTATACTGGTACAATGGTTAATTCTTTAATGTATTCACATAAAGATAATTTATCATCAATAAATGGGGTTATAAGACCTGGAATAGTTCATAGAATTGATAAGGATACATCAGGCATATTAGTTGTTGCAAAAAATGATAATGCTCATAAAAAATTATCTGAGCAGTTTAAAGTTCATAGTATAAATAGAGTGTATGTAGCATTAGTTAAAGGGATTATAAAAGAAGATGATATAGATATTGATTTACCAATAGGTAGAAATCCAAAAGATAGAAAGAAAATGGTAGTAACATATAAAAATTCTAAAAATGCTAAAACTCATATTCACGTTTTAAGACGTTTTTATGCTTCTAATGTAACTTTAATAGAAGCTAGACTTGAAACTGGAAGAACGCATCAAATAAGAGTACATATGGCATATATGAATCATCCTTTAGTTGGAGACGAAGTCTATGGTAAAAAAGATAGTAAATTTAAAGTTGAAGGCCAAATGTTACATGCTAAAATATTAGGATTTATTCATCCAAGTAAAAATGAGTATGTAGAATTTAATTCAGATTTGCCAGATGAATTTAAACAAGTTTTAGAAAAACTTGAAAATAAAGAAAAAAATAGCAGTGAAATATAACACTGCTATCACGAAAGATATATATAAACATAAGCTTATGATAATATATATTATGTAAAAAAATTATATTTGTGATGAAAGGTTTTATTTTATGAGAATAAATAAGTATATTGCAACGTGTGGTGTATGTTCAAGAAGAAAAGCAGAAGAGTATATAAAAGATGGAAAAGTTTTTGTAAATGGTGTAAAGGTAGAAGAATTTTCAAAAGATATATCAAATCAAGATGTAGTAAAAGTAAATGGAAAAGTAATTTCTTTAAAAGAAGAAAAGTTATATCTTATGCTTAATAAACCAATTGGTTATGTAACAACAAATTTTGAACAATTTTCAAGACCATCAACTAAAGATTTAATAAAAGTAAAAACAAGAGTTTTCCCAGTTGGAAGATTAGATATGAATACATCAGGGATGCTTTTATATACAAATGATGGTGATTTTACAAATAAACTTACACATCCAAGTCATAGTATTACTAAAACATATATAGTCACAATCAAAGGAAATGCTTTAACAGATGATGTTTTAGAAAAATTAAGGTATGGTGTTGATATTGGAGGATATGTAACTAAAGAGGCAAAAGTTAATAAAATATCTGATTTAGAATTTGAAATTGTTATTTCTGAGGGGAAAAATAGACAAATAAGAAGAATGTGTGAAGCTTTAAATTTACATATAATTAAATTAAAAAGAGTAAAAATTGGAAATTTAGAATTAGGAGATTTAAAGTTAGGTAAATATAGAGTTTTAAATGAAAATGATATTAAGAAAATTTTTGAAAGTTAATGTTTTTGACAAGCTAGAATTGTAACGATTTTAGCTTTTTTTATTTGCTTTTTTTTATATAATGTAATAAAATTATTAAAAATAGGTGAGTTATGAAAAAGAAATTATTTTTCCCTAAAGAGGGATTTATTGTTTTTGTTATTTTAATTAGTTTTGTATTAGTTATATTTAAATTGATTGATATTAGTATGCCAGAATATAGACTATGGCAAACATACAACAATACTTTATTAGAAGACAGAAATGATAGAAATTATTATACTGAAAAAGGATATCCAAAGTTAGAAGTAAAAAATACTTCTTTATCTAAAAATTCGAAGAATATTTTAATTATTGGAGATTCATATATTTCTGGTAGTGGAACTTCAAATATTAATAATACATGGTGGAGAAAACTGGAACTTGAGCTATATAATAGAGGATACTATAACGTAAATGTAAAAGCTGTTGGTATATCTGGTGCTTCTACGCAAGATGAATTAGAGTGGCTTAAAAATACTTCGTTAATAGATGATTATAAACCAGACATTGTAATACTTGGATATGTTTCTAATGATATTGAACTATCAGATTCAAGTGGGAACCTTTTAGTTAAGAAGATTAAACAGGTAGATTATTTTGAAAAAAATAAAATACTAAAATTTTTAAAATCTTGTTATCCAAGTTTATCATATAAAATAAATAATATGTTAAATAATAATTCAGATAAAGAATATAAAATGTCAGAATATAATGAACAAACAGGTTATCCAGACGCTTTACATGATAAAATTATTTCTAGTGGAAATTATGTAAAATTGTATGAAAATGAAGTTGTAAAACCATTTTGTGAATATTTAAATAGTTTAGATATTCCATCTTTTATAGTTAATACACCAAATAATGTAAGTAGCAAAGAAGATAAAGAAAATATTTACGATTTATTTAGAAAAAATGGTGTTAAGGTATATAATATGTTTGATAGTTTTAAAGAATATCAAAAAAATGTAAAAGATTACAAAAGAATAAGTTTAGTTAATTCACATCCTGGTCCAGCTTATACTAAATTTTATGCTGAGTATGTAGCTGATATATTGGAAGATTCGTATACGGATATTATAGGTAAAAAAAGTGAAGAAAAAATTGAATATCCTTTAAATATAAATTGGAGTTTTCCAAATATTAAATATAAAATTGATGATTTAAAAGATAACACAAAGATAATAAATTTTAATTATCCATATAAAAATTTGTTATATATGCCAATTAAAGAAGAATATATGCAATTAAATCTTGAATATCCTGTAGCATTAAAGAGTGTAAATTTACAAGGTAATGATTTAAAGTCAGCTAAAATATATGTTACAACTGTAGATAATAAGTTAGGATTTGATACTCAAGAATTGAAATTTGTAGGTGAAGCTACAGGACAAAATCTTTATTTTAATATTAATGAAGATGAGCTTATAACATCAATTTGCATATCTGCTGATATAGGAGCAAAAAGTAATTTGAGTGTAATTATAAAAAAATAATGAAAGGTTAAAGTATGAAAATATTAGGAATATCTGCGTATTATCATGATTCTGCTGCAGCTATTATTGAAGGTGGAAATATAATAGCTGCATCTTTAGAAGAAAGATATACAGGCAAAAAAGGTGACAATTCTTTTCCACATAATGCAATAAATTTTTGTCTAAATGAAGCAAAAATAAGTTTAGAAGATGTTGATTATATTGTTTTTTATGAAGATTCTATTTTAAAATTTGATAGGATTTTTACTTCGAATTTACTAAACTTTCCAAAAGGATATGTGCAGTATATTGCTTCAATGTCTAAGTGGTTAAGTAAAGATTTATGGATTGAAAATGAAATAAAGAAAGAATTACATACAAAGAAAAAAATTTATTTTTCAACACATCATATGTCTCATGCAGCCAGTGCTTTTTATCCTTCACCTTTTAAAGAGGCAGCTATAATAACAGTTGATGGTGTAGGACAGTGGCATACCACATGTTTAGGGTATGGTAATGATAATAAGATAAATTTATTCAAATGTATCGAATATCCAAATTCATTGGGATTATTTTATTCAGCTTTTACATATTATTTAGGATTTAAAATTAATAGTGGTGAATATAAAGTGATGGGACTTGCACCATATGGTAAACCTATATATGTAGATTTGATAAAGAAAAACTTAATAAAAATCAATGAAGACGGAAGTATTATATTAAATCAAAAATATTTTGGATTTACAACAGGACTTAAATCTGTAAATAAAAAGTTTTGTAAATTATTTAATAAAGATGTAAGAAAAAGAGAGTCTAAAATAACTAAAAAAGATGCCGATATTGCTGCAAGTTTACAAGCTATTTTAAATGAATGTATGTTAAAAATGGCAAATTATTTGTATGAAAAAACAAAATGTAAAAACTTAGTGCTTGCTGGTGGAGTAGCTTTAAATGTTGCAAGTAATGCATATTTAAAAAAATATAGTAAATTTGAAAATATATGGGTTCAACCAGCATCAAGTGATGCAGGAGGAGCACTTGGAGCAGCTTTTTATCAGTATTATCAAGTACTAAATAACAAAAGAATAATAGATGAAAATGACTCTATGAAAAATGCATATTTAGGTGATAATATAAAAGAAACTTCAAATGAAAATACAAAAATTTTAGATAGTTTTGGTGCTATATATAAAGAGTATGATAAAGAAAGCTTAGCTCAAGAAATAGCAAAATATATTAGTGAGGATAAAATAGTTGCAATTGCTAGAGGAAAAATGGAGTTTGGCCCTAGAGCACTTGGTAATCGTTCTATAATTGCCAGTGCAATTTCTGATACAATGCAACAAAAATTAAATTTAAAGGTTAAAAAAAGAGAAGGTTTTAGACCTTTTGCACCTATGGTTTTAAAAGAAGATGCAAAGAAATATTTTAAAGATATTGATACCTCAAAATATATGTTATTTACCTATGAAATAAAAGATGAATTAAAAAATAGTTTCAATTTATCTGGAGATATTTTTAAAGATGTTAAAATTCCAAAATCTAAAATCCCTGCTGTAACTCACGTAGATTATTCATCAAGAGTTCAAACTGTTGATAAAGATAGCAATTATTTTATGAGTTTAGTATTAAATGAGTATAAAAAAATAACTGGAGAAAGTATTGTAGTAAATACATCATTTAATTTAAGAGGTGAACCTATTGTAAATTCAGTAAAAGATGCATACAAAACTTTTATGAGTACAGATATAGATTATCTAGTGGTAGGAAATATTTTATTAAATAAAAAAGATCAACCGATTTTAAAGAAAGATAGGGTGAAAGTAAAATTTGACTAATAATGAATATCTAATAAATTTAGAAAAAAGAAAAGCAAATAAAAATAACTTAGAATGTGCAATATTTTCACAAGTATTAGGGATAATGTTAATTATATCATCATTTTTTTGGTATCTAGATGCAAAAAACTATTTAAATGAATATTTTAGCTTTTTTAGCATTGCACTTGGAGTTTTACTTATTATATTAGGTGTTATTGTTCCATCAATATTTAATGTATTAACGAATGTATTAAAAAGGATAACAAATGTAGTATTTTCTTTATTACTGTATGTTATTTTAACTGTTATTTATTTTATTTTTGTATTTCCAACAAGCCTTATTTTTAAAGCTAAAAATAAAGATAAGTATTATTTTAAAAATGTAGATAAGATAGAAGATTTAGATAATATAAAAAGTACATTTGTAGATTTTAATGAAGAATATAGTAATAAACGAGAGGGAAAAGGAAAGTTAATTATTATTCTTAAAATATTTGATTATTTCTTTTATAAAAAGCAATATATTTTACTGCCTTTACTTGTGTTATTTTCGATTATTAGTTTGTTTATTTTCTTTATGACATCAAGTATTGTAGCACCATTTATATATACTTTATTTTAAATATAACAAAAAAAATCTAACTAGCAATAGTTAGATTTTTTTGCCTCTACAAAAGTTAATGTAGAGTTTATTTAATTATTAATGTTTTCTTTTTCTAGCAGCTTCTGATTTCTTTTTTCTTTTTACACTAGGTTTTTCATAGTGTTCTCTTTTTCTAATTTCAGCTAAAACTCCATATTTTGCACATTGTTTTTTAAATCTTGCAAGTGCATTATCTAAACTCTCATTATCTTTTATTTTAATTCCTGGCATTTCGTTTTCCCTCCTTCCAGTGGGAAATACTTGAAATTCTATGAATAAGTATTTCTAAATTACTATACAATTATACAATACAATGTTATATAAGTCAATATGTAAAATTTAAAAAAACACCAAAATGGACATATTATGCAAAAAAATTAACATAAAGTATAAAAGGAAGTTTGACTTAAATATTTATTTATTATATAATATTTTATATTTTTAGGGGGCATAATTTTGAATTATAATAACGATGATGAAAATAAAATTAATAAAAGTAAGATTATATCAGATGCTTTAACGTTAACAATTGCAGCAGTTTTTACTGCAATTATTGTTTTTTGTTTGTTTTTGGTGGCAAAACCTTTAATATATGGAAATAATTCAAAAACTATATTTTCAAAATACACAGGTAACGAGAAAAAATTAGTTGATGCAGTTGTTGAAATATATGAAAAATTAGATAAAAATTTTATGGGACAAATTGATATATATGCACAAATTGATGGAGCATTAGCAGGTATTGCTTCTGCTACTGATGATGTATATACAAGATATTTAGATGATGATGAATATAACGAACTATTAACATCTGGTACAGAAACTTTTTCTGGTATCGGTGTAAGGCTTACATATAACAAAGATTATCAAGCAATTGAAATTGTTGGTATAATGCCTGATTCTCCTGCTCAAGAAGCTGGACTTCAAAAAGGTGATTATATTATAAAAGTTGGTGATATTTCTGTAACAAAAGATACATATAAAGAATGTGTTGACGCTATAAAAGGAGAAGAAAATACTACTGTAAAACTTACTGTATATAGAAATTCAGAAACAAAAGAATATGAAGTCGTAAGAAAGAAAATAAAAGATAATAATGTTGAATCTGAACTTTTAAATGGAAATATTGGATATATAAAAGTTTTAGAATTTGAAAATGAAATTTATTCTCAATTTAAAAATGAATTTGATAAATATAAAGATAGTTGCAATGGACTTATTATTGATTTAAGAGATAATCCAGGTGGTCTTGTAACAGAAACTATAAAAATGTTAGATTTATTTTTACCTGAAAGTGAAGTATTAAAATTAGTATATAATGACGGAACAACTAAAGTATATAAATGTAAAGATAGTATGGAATATAACAAACCTCTTGTAATACTTGTAAATGAAAATAGTGCAAGTGCTGCAGAAATCTTTTCTAGTGCTATTAAAGATTCAAAAAAAGGAATTTTAATAGGTACTAAAACTTATGGTAAAGGTATTGTTCAAGATGTATCTAAATTATCTGTAAGAGGAGCTGTTTCTATAACTGTTGCAAAATATTATACTGCAAGTGGAATTGAAATTCATAAAAATGGTATAGAACCAGATATAAATGTTACTTTAGATGATAGTGTTAAAAATTTAAATGTTATTCCAAAAGATAAAGATAATCAATTACAAGAAGCTATAAACTATATAAAAAGTAAAATGTAATTAAAATGTTAAAAATGTAAAAAAAATGACATTTTAAAATATGATATTAGAATAAATAAATAAAAGTAAAAGATAAGGTTTACATATTGTGGTAAAAATTAACTTTTGCTTTTATTTTTTTGCTTTGACTTGCAAACTTAAAGGTGGTATAATGCACTTGAGTATAATACTTAGAGGTGATATATATGGTTTCAAAAGATTCTTTACAAAAGGTAAAACAAGATGTTGCGTCTTATGTTGGACAAGAGATCTTAGTTAAAGCAAACATAGGAAGAAATAAATGTATTTGTAGAAAAGGAATTATTGATAGTACGTATCCAAATCTTTTTGTATTTAAAGAAAGTGATACTCAAAGTAAGTTATCGTATAGTTATGCTGATTTGGTAACAAAAAATTTGCAATTAAGTTCAATAGATGGTGAACTTATAACAAATTATGATTTTTCAAATCCAAAATATACAAGACTATAAGGCGAAAATAAGAGGGGTTGCAGTACGGTTTTGTACTGCTTTTTTGTATTATGAAAGATAATGTTAATAAAGATGAACAAAATAATAATTTAAAAATATTAAAAGAAGAATATATAAAAAAAGATAAATCTTTGGATGAAAGTGATTCTTCAAAGGGTGAAGTTTTGTCAAGTATGAGATCTTTTATAAAATACATTATTGCAAAAAGTCTTAATACATGGTCAAAATATATTGATGAAAAAAATAATAAAAATAAAGATATTGAAGATTTACTAAGTACTTCTAAAGCTGAAGCTATTTTATCAGTTGATAAAATAAGATCTTTTGGAGAAAAATATAATTTATCTAAAATTGTTGATGATAAAGTTGATAAATTAGATTTTGTTGAAAGTTTCATGGATGATGTACAGTCAAAATTAGTTGAAAATGTTGCAATTAGAGATAAATATGTTATAGATATTCCAGAGGAGAGATTTACAGATGGAATCAAATAATAATTTAAAAGTAATTGAAAGAATTTTGAATATATATGGAAATATTTGTTATAAAGAAATTTTAGATTTAGATATTAGAAAAGATTTACTAGATTTAGAACAAGCTTGCAGAGATTTTAATAACTTAAATTTAAGATTGAAATTCCATTTAAATGGTTCAAATAAGCTTTTATTAAGAGAAGTTCATACTTTTTTTAATTCATATAAGGTAAAAAAAGAAACAAAAAAATAATATATAAAAGAGATACAAACTTACACTTTTGTATCTCTTTTTTCTTGTTTTCTAGGAGATTATATATAAAATTTATTATTAAAGATAAGTATCTAATATTAAGTAAAAAATTACTTAACTACTATATAATATTAAAATTTATTTTTTTTGTTACATATTTATCATAATATATTTTTTTATTCATATAATTAAGTAAATATAAGGGGGATAAATATGATAATAAGTACAGAAAATAAAGAACTTAATTTAAAGAAAGCTACAATAGAAGAAAGTATAAAAAAATGGATTGAACAAGATGTTTTAGTGCCTGATTCAAAACCTGATGCTTTAAAAATAGTAAATGTTACAGCGTGTCCATATGTTTGCAATTATGATATTGTTGGGCAAAATAAAGTTAAAGCTATAGGAAAAATTGTTTATTACATAATTTATAAAGGAAACGATGAAAACTATACAGTAAGAGGAATAAATTTATCATATCCATTTACAGAGGTTTTAGAATTAGAAAATAATATTACAGATATGAATATAAGAGTTATACCATATTGTAAAAATATCATATATTCTATGCCAAATGAAAGAAAATTTACTATAAAAACTGAAATAGAGTTTAAAGTAAGAGCAGAGTACTGTAAGAGTGTAAGTATTATAAAAGATTTTTCTGATGAAAGTATTCAAAAAAAGAAGATAAGCCAAAAATTTGATAATATAAAATGTCAAAAAGAAACTGTTATAACATCAAAAGATGAAGTTATGCTTTCTAGTGATGTAGAAGGACTCTTTGAAATTTTAAAAGTGGATACTAAAATAGAAAATACAGATTATAAAGATAGTTATAATAAAATAATGGTAAAAGGTGATATAAAATTTGATATATTATACCTTTGTGAGGGTGAAGGATCAAATATAAGAAAAACTGAATGTAAAGTACCTTTTTCAAGTATTATAAATTTAGATCAAATAAATGAAAAATCAAAATTTGATATTGAATATGTATTAGAAAATTTTAGTGTAGAAAAAAAGCAAAATGATATGTCTGCAAAAGCTATAAGTGTAGAGTATCAAATAGGTACATATGTTACTGTTTATGAAGAAGAGGTTGTAGAATATATTGATGATTTTTATTCACAAAGTAAAGAGTTAAAATATGATAAAGTTGCAATTGATGTTATGGCAAAAAATACAAAAAATCAAAAACAAGTTGTAGTAAATGAAACTTTAAATAATGTTTTAGATTCAAATGATAAATTAATGGATTATTTTGTAGATACAAGTAATGTTAAGGTATCTTTTGAAAATAAGAAGATCATAATTTCTGGTAATGCTAAACTAAATTTGATTGTTCAAAATAATGAAACTAAAGAGATAGAAAATAAAGTTTCTGAAATAATGATAGATGAAAAATATGAAGTAGAATGTGATGAGTATGAAAAGGTTTATGTTCAAATTGTTGATAAAATAGTTAAAGTTTCTCAAAATGGTAATAATGTTGATGTTGTTTTAACAATAATTGTTGATAGTAATTTAAAAAAGATAAATAAAATTAATATTATTGAAAAAATAGAAGATGAAAATTTAGATTATAAAAAATTAGATAGTATTAATATATATGTAGTTAAAAAAGGAGATACTTTGTGGAATATTGCAAAAAAATTTAAAACTACAGTTGAAAATATAGCAAAAATCAATGAAATTGAAAATGAAAATAAAATTGATGTAGGTCAAAAAATCTTAGTTATAAGGTAAGATGAGGCTTAAATATTATATAATTAGCATAAGACAAATGAGCAAAAAGAGCTTGTTTGTCTTTTTTTTATTTTTGTTTTTTATTATTGTTTTTGTATATATTTTTTCATATTTTAAATGTACTTCTCCAGTTATAAAAGACTTATGTGAAAAGAATGCATATATGTTAGCTTTTCGAGCAACTTCAGATGCTATTAAGGAAAATGTTTTAAATCTAGGGTATGAAGATATCGTAGATGTAACTAAAGATAAAGATGGAAAAATTTTATCTTTAACTATAAAAAATTCAAAAATAAACGAAATATTAGGAAATATACAAAATAAAATTGTATCTAATATAAACGAAAACCAAGAAGGAAAAATTACACTTCCACTTTTTGCAATTAATAATCATACTTTCTTTTCAGCGTATGGACCGAAATTATCTATAAAAACAATTCCAATAGGAATTTCTAAAGTTAATTTAAAATCTGATTTTACAAGTGCAGGTGTAAATCAAACAAAACATACCCTTAGTATTTTAGTAGAAATAGATATGAAAGTTATTGCTCCATTTAATACAGAAACTATAAAATATAGTAATAATATTGAAATAGCTGAAACATTAATAATGGGAGATGTACCTGGATTATATTATAAAAATTTAGTAAATGATGAATAAAATAGTAAAATTTTCATATATTTTACTATGATTTTAATGGAGGTATGTTTATGTATCAAGAGTATATAGTTAAAAAGTTTGATACTTTAACTAAAATTGCAGATAAATTTAATACAAAAGTAGAAGAAATAAAAAAAATAAACAATTTAAATGATGATTTAATTTATATCGGTCAAAAGTTATATGTTCCACTAGATGATGAAATTTATGTATATTATACAGCAATGCCTGGTGAAAATGTTGAAAATATTGCTAAATATTTTTGTACACAAAGAGAAAATATTATAATTATGAATAAATTAAATAGTAATATAATACAAGAAAAGACTACTTTAAAAATACCTTTAAATCCAGAAAAAGCTTATGTTTATACAATAAAACCAGGAGATACGTTATATCAAATTGCAAGAGATTTTAATACATCAGTAGATAAAATTAAAATTATAAATAATTTAAAAAGTAATACTATATATCCTGGTAACAAACTTGTAATTATAATCTAAATAAAAATTATATAAATAAATCGATTAAGTCTTCTTTTTCGGTTTATTTTTATATATATAATTTTATACATTAGTATTTGTAGAAAAATGTAATAAAATCATATTTTATGAATAATATAAGCATAGGAGGTGATATGTATGTATTTTACTAAAATGCATGGAACAGGAAATAATTATATATATGTAGATTGTATTAAGAATGATTATTCTAATACAGATTTTAGCAAAGTTGCAATTAAAGTTAGTGATGAAAATTTTGGAGTTGGTTCTGATGGTTTAATTTTAATTTGTAAATCAGCTATTGCAGATGTAAAAATGGTAATGTATAACAAAGATGGTTCTGAGGGTAAAATGTGTGGAAATGGTATAAGATGTGTTGCAAGGTACGTTTATGATAATATATTAAAAAAAGAAGATTTAGTTATACAAACAAAATCTGGATTAAAAAAGGTTAAAATTTTAGATAAGGAAAATGTAATTGTAAATATGGGAAAACCTTATTTTACTCCAAAGCAAATTCCAGTAATTGCAGCAGAAGATATTGTTGTTAATAAAAAAGTTATGATAAATAACACTTTATACTATATTAACTGTGTATCTTTAGGTAATCCACATACTGTAATTTTTGTAGATGATGTAGAAAATTACGATGTTCAAAAAAATGGTAGTATTATTCAAAAAAGCGCTTTATTTCCAGATAGTTGTAATGTTGAATTTGTTGAAATAATTGATAAAGAAAATATAAAAATGAGAGTTTATGAAAGAGGATCTGGTGAAACACTTTCTTGTGGTACAGGAGCTGTTGCAAGTGTAGTTATGGGAGTAAAAAATAAATATTTAGAATTTGGAAAACCAATTTTGGTTAAAGTAAAAGGAGGAACTTTAAAAGTTGCATATAATGGTGCTACTACATATTTAGAGGGAAATGCAAAATATATATGTAAAGGTGAATTTTATTTATAACTAAAAAAAGTAATATACGTATTAATATGTATATTACTTTTTTAGTTTTATAATCTTTATAATTTTTATTGAATTTTAGGCAAAATTTATATATAATAACTATGTAATGTGAAAATATTTTTGTAGATTATGACATAGGAAAGGTAAGAAATATAAATGTTTTAGGAGGAGTTTATGAATTTAAAAAAAAGTACATGGATTGTTTTAATTTTTTCTGTAGTGCTAGTTGTAGCATTTACTGTTTTTGGAAAAATAATTTCAAATAAATTTAGTAAAAAAGACTCACAAAATAATGCAAGTCAGGTAATAGAAAATATTGATGAAAATGAAAATTTAGAAGAAGATTCAAAAAATACAGTAGAAGAGGAAGAAAAAATATTGACTAATATAAAAGTTAAAATTGGAAATGAAGTGCTAGACGCTATACTTTATGATAACCAAACAGCAAGAGATTTTTTAAATAAATTACCACTTGAACTTTCAATGTTAGAGTTAAATAATAATGAAAAATATTATTATTTAGATACTCCTCTTACAATGGATGCACAAAAAGTATCTCATATTGTAAATGGTGATTTAATGTTATTTGGTTCTAGTTGCTTTGTTATGTTTTATGATAGCTTTGATACAGAATATACATATACAAAAATTGGTAAAATTGTAGATGCTGAAAATTTGGCAACTATTGTTGGTAAAAAATCTGTTAATGTTAGTTTTTATTTAGATGAACAAAAATAATCATTTATTTTAGGAGGAAATATGAAAAATAAAATACTAAAGATTGCAGTAGTGTTAGCATTAATAGTAATTTTTCTTATTTTTTGTATAATTTATTTTAATAGTTATGGTGAAATTTATTTAAAAGATAAGGAAAAAATAAATTCATTAGATGATCTTATTTATTATCAATCAAATGTTGATAAAGAAATTGAAGAGTATTCAAATTCCAATTTTACTATTGATAATGCTAAAATTATGCAAAATCCATATAAAATTGCACCACTTACAGCTGTTATAATTTTTAAAACAAACGAAGAAGAAATGGTTGATCTAAGTATAAATGGTAAGAAAGTAACCACTTTCGATGCTTCAAAAAAACATATAATTCCTGTGTATGGGTTAAAAGCTGGTTTTAGTAACATTGTTGAAATTTCAGTAGATGATATAAAAAAAGAATATGTTATAACTACAGAAAAATATGAAGGTGATGATTTAGAAGTAATAAAAAATTCTGATAGTTTAGATTCTAGTAATTATCTTTTATCAACAAATTTTACTAATAATAGAATTTACGATAAAAACGGTAATTTATTATGGTATATAGATGGTAACTTTGCTGGTGATATAGAATATGTTACAAATGATATTTTTTACATAAGTGATGAAAATCAGGGAGTAAATGGTGTAAAAATAAATTATCCTACATTCTTTAAAATGGATTATTTGGGAAAAATTTATACAGAGTATGTTACAGAATATGGATATCATCATGAATTGTTACCAATAGATAATGATACTATGTTAGTACTTGGTTCTAATGATAATTCTAAATTTTTAGAATCAGAAATTTATGTTATGGATCTAAAATCAGGAAAAATTAAAGATGAATTTGATATGTACGATGTTTTATATAATATTGATCCTGAGTTTGTAAAAAGTCTTGGAGATGATTTTGATTTTGTTTGTAATTCAGCATATTATGATAAAGAAAAAAATGAGTTACTTATTTCATCAAGAGGTCTTAATTCTGTTATCATGCTTGATTTTAATACTAAAAGTATAAAATGGATTTTTGGTGATCCTACGTTATATACTAAACCTTTTTCTAAATATTTGCTTTCATATGAAGGCAAGTATCCAAAAGGTCAACATACTGCATTTTTATATAATGGATTATTAGGTATTCATGATAATGATTATGATATGTTTAATATACATCAAACATTAGGAGAATATAAAGATAATTATTCTTCATCTGATTTGTATGAAATTGATCTTTCAACTATGAGTATAAAGAAAGTATGGAGTTATGACTTGCAAAAAGAAGAATTTAGTAAAGTAGCAGGAGCTTTTAAAATATTAGAAAATGGTAATAAACTTATAAATTATGGGTGGTCAATCAATAAAAATAATTCTGATAGTGTTTTAATTAATGATGAAAGATATTTAAATGGAATTATATTAGAACTTGACTTAAATGATAATGAATTATTTAAGGCTAAAACAAAAGATTTGACATATAGAGTATACAAGGTAAATTTTTATGATAGTAAGACTAAAAATTATGAAATAGAATCTTTTACAAAAGTAAGTTCAATGAAAAAGCAAAACTCAATTAATACATTAAATTTAGTAGAAAAATTAAATAAGGCTGAAGATTTTAACCTAGATGTCAAAGTATTTGTTAATAGAATTTCTTTAAGTTATGAATTTGATATTAATGATAGTGTAAATATTTATTTAGTATCATCAGGTAGCAAAACGTACAAGTATTTATATAAAGAAGAAAAAAAGGAAGCAAAATCATCAATTAATACGTATATGAATAGTGGGGAATATGCTTTATATATTGAAATTAATGGAAAGTTTTACGATAGTAAAAAAGTAATTAATTTTAATAATTAATATTTAATACTATTGTTATTTTTAGTAACAATAGTATATTTTTTGGAGTGATATGATGGCAAGGTGGCAATGTTTAATATTAATATTTTTCTTAGTTATTTCAACACTTAGTTTTATTAAAATATATGATGAAATCAAAGTTGAAAAAAACAATTATATAGAAAATATAGGTGATAATTTAAGCCAAAGATTATTAAATGTAAATAAAATAGTAAGTAATTTTAGTGGACTTTATAAAATTGAAGATAGATATGTTTTTAGAGGAATTTGTGATAATTATATAAAATATAATAATGAACTTTGGAAGATTGTATCTTTAGAAAGTGATGGCACTGTAAAAATTGTAAGAGATGAAATTTTAAGTGGGTATTTAGCAGATGAATTAAATACAAAATATTATGAAACTTTAGATAAAGAAAAAATTGTTTTGCATGATTTTAATGTTGCTTCTTTTGATATATATGGTATAAGGAATTTTGATGACGTAATTAATTTAAAAGAAGAATATAAAGAAAATTATGTTTGTTTATTAAATGTAAAAGATGTTATGTTGGCCGCAATAGATGTATATTTTGATGAATATTTAGATACATATTTTTGGGTAAACGAAAAATATAATTATTTATATAAAAATGGTACATGGCAATTAAGTTCTGATGTATTTATAAAAGGTGATTTTTTAAAAATAGGAAAAACAGAAAATTTAAGACCTGTTGTTTATTTAAAACCTTCACTTATGCTTGAAAAAGGAAAAGGTACAAAATCAAATCCATACATTTTAAAAGGGGAATAAATGAAAAAATTATTAAAAAGTAAAATATTTTTTGAATTAATATTAATTTTAGCTATAGTAATTTCTTTGATATATTATTTTTATGATCAAAATGACACTGTTACTTTGAAAATAGGTAATGAAGAATATGTTTTTAAAAAAGATGAAACTGATAAAAATTTAAATTTAATTACATTAAATTCTGATTATAATACGGTTATAAAAAGTATTAAAAATAAAGAAAGTATAAAAATTAATGGTAAAAATTTAATTTTTAAAGAAAATTTAGGAAAATTAAAATTAAATAAAAACGTTAGTATAAAAATAGATATAAAATATAAAAATGATAAAGATTATACGTCATATAAAATTAATGTATTACCAGACGATTTTTTAGATTATGAAACTGAGGGAAAAAGTACTACAAATGGTGATTTTTATTTAACAACATATGGATCTGAGAGTGGAAAAGGTAGTTATAATTATGTATTTAAGCTTAATAATAGTGGTGATGTTATATTTTATAGAAGGGTCTTTAAAGGTACATATATTTTTAAAAAAGAAAATATAAAAGGTACAACTTATTATTCATATTTAGATTATGATAATAATGAAGATAAAGTAAATAGTTTGTTTATACTTGATGAGAAGTATAATGTTACAAAAAAAGTGTATAATGTTGATAAAAATGGTGAAAAAATTGATATAAATCCACATGATTATATTATAAAAGATTTAGATGATTATATATTTTTAAGTGGAAATGATGCATTAGATGATGGAAATAAATCTGATTTTACAATTCATGAAATAAAAAACAATGAAATAATATGGGAATACAAAACTAAAGATTATGAAACAGATTTTAAAGAAGAACTTGTTTTTCATTTTAATTCTTTTGATTTAGATAAAGATGGTAATATTTTAGTAAGTTTTAGAAACGTTAGTAAGATTATTTGTTTAGATAAAGATAACGGTATGCTAAAATATTATATAGATGGAAATACAAGCGAAGATTTATTTTCATATCAACATAGTGTTATAAATAAAAATGGAAAAATATATATGTTTAATAATAATGCAATAGGGGATAAATATTCACAAAATGTTGGTAGAAATAGTTCTATTGTAAGTTTAAATTATAATGAGGAAACTAAACAAATAGAAAATTATGAAAAATATAATTTAAATGTATTTTCTGTTACAATGGGATCAATATTTATATCAGACTATAATACTTTTCTTATTGCATATGGCAAAAATTTAGAAAGCAATATTTCAAATTTTGAAGAAATAGATTCAAAAACAGGCAATGTATTATTTAAATTTAAATATGATGATAGTGCAAATGCTACATTTAGAGTGTATAAATTTTAAGGAGATTTTTGTGTTAGAAATTAGAAATTTAACTAAAAAATATGATAAAAATGAAGTTTTAAAAAATATAAATTATGAATTTAAAAAAGGAAAAATTTATGGCATTATTGGAAGAAATGGTGTTGGAAAAACAACTTTATTAGAAAGTATAGCAAATAAAGAAAAATATGAAGGTAAAATTTTATTAGATAATAAAAAATTTACTTCTTCATATGTAACATCTACACCTGTTGTTCCAGATTTTTTAACAGTAAATGAATTTATGAAATTTTTCCTAGATAAAAATCCAGAAGAAGTTTTAAATAGTTTAGATATAAAAACTGAAGATAGAAATAAACTTTTAAAGGAATGTTCACTTGGTACAAAAAGTAAAGTACAATTATATGTAAATTTAAATACCAAAAGTGAAGTTATTTTATTAGATGAACCATTTACTAATATAGATTTGGTAAGTTCAAAAAAATTCGAAGAAATGATTATTGAAAAAAAGAAAGATTCTATTATTATTGTGTCTAGTCATAAAATTGATGTTATAAAGAATTTATGTGATGAAGTCTTAATTTTGGAAAATAAAGATATAAAATTAATAGAAAAAGATAAAATTGGTGATAAAATATGAAATATTTAATTTTAAAAGATAAATATTTTTCAAATAAGATAAACTATATTATAAAGAATATTACAGAAGGAAAAATAAATCTAAATTTAAGATATTTATTATTTATATCAGATTTTTTATTTATTTTTATTTGTAATTTTGTGTTACATTATTTTTTCGTAAAAAAGATGAATAATATTTTTTTATTTTATAACGCTTTTTTTGTTACAAATTTTTTGTTTAAATCTATAAGAAGTTTTAAAATAGAAAAAGAGTTTATATGTTCATGTAGTTTAGAGTTAAAAAAATATACTAAAAATATTTTTATATGTGATATTATTGAGTCTTTTATACTTAATTTTGTAAGTTTAATTTTACTTAGAGTAAATATAATAAATAGCTTATTTTTGGCGATAATTTCTTGTACGGTATTTATATCATACATACCATATAGAAAAATTATTAGTATTTTTACAGTTTGTGCTTTTATTATAGGACTTTATTTAAATAAATATTTTATAACCACACTAATTAACATTAGTATAGTTGTAATAATTTTAGATTTGATAGTTTTTTTTCTATTTGAAAAAATTAATTTAGAATTGTTGTATTATAAAGACTATAATAAGGTAAAAATTAGAAAAAGTTTTGAAAATAAAACTTGGTTTAATCTTAAATTAATTTTAAGAAATAAAAGGGAATTAGTATATCAAGTTATATTATTTTTTGTATTTTTTTTAACAAACATAGTATTATATATTTTTTCTAAAAGAGATGATATTTTAAATAGTACAATAAAAATTCTTTTAGACAATCATTTTGAACTCTTTGTTTTAGCTGTATTTTTATTAAATAATGTTAATATAATAGGCGATTTTAAAAAAGCAGATTATATTATGAATTTTTATAGCTTTTATATTAAAAGAGAGAATAATATATTATTAAATCGATTTATTATATATGTATTATTAAACTTATTTTATGTGCTTTTACTTAGTTTTGAAATTTTTGTATTATTTAATTTTGCTATTTATAAATGTTTGATATTAATTATTTTTTCTATTATTTTTAGTTGTTATCATTTTTTTATATATTGCAAATTTAAAATTGAAAGTTTTGAGATTGTTGATATTATTACTTTTTTTGTAATTTATTGTTTTTCGTTTATTTTTTAATACTGCATTTTTATATGCAGTATTTTTTTAGTTATATTTTAGCACTCTAATATTGACAGTGCTAAAATATAGGTATATAATATGTGTGTATTGGGGGGAAAATAAAATGAGTAATAAACAATTTAAAGCTGAGTCTAAAAGACTTCTTGATTTAATGATTAACTCAATTTATACAAATAAAGAAATTTTTTTAAGAGAGTTAATATCAAATGCAAGTGATGCTATAGATAAGTTATATTATAGATCACTTACTGATAAAAATTTAGATATTAAAAGAGGAGATTTAAAAATAAAGATAGACCTTGATAAAGAAAAAAGAACTATTTGTATCAGTGATAATGGTATTGGTATGACTGAAGAAGAACTTGATAAAAATCTTGGTACAATTGCAAAGAGTGGATCACTTCTATTTAAAGAACAAAACGAGAAAAAAGATGATATTGATATAATAGGTCAATTTGGTGTTGGTTTTTATTCTGCTTTTATGGTTAGTGATTTGGTTAGAGTTGAGAGTAAATCTGTAGATTCACAAAAAGCATATGCTTGGACTTCAAAAGGAGCAGATGGCTATTCTATTGAAGAATGTGATAAAGAAGATTTTGGTACAAAGATAACACTTCATATTAAAGAGGATAAAGATGAGGAAAAATACAGTGAGTATTTAGAAGAATATAAAATTGAAGATATTGTAAAGAAATATTCTGATTATATAAAATACAAAATTGTAATGGATGTAGAAAAAGATGGTAAAAAAGAAGAAAAAGTCTTAAATTCTATGACTCCTATATGGAAAAAAGATAAAAAAACAGTAAAAAAAGAAGAATATGATGAGTTTTATAAACAAAAATTCTTTGACTATGAGAACCCACTTCATGTTGTCCATACTTCTGTTGAAGGTCAATACAAATATGATGCTTTGCTATACATTCCTTCTCATTTACCAGTAGATTTCTATGCTGATGATTACCAAAAAGGTTTACAATTATACGCAAATGGCGTTTTAATAATGGATAAATGTGAAGATTTATTGCCAGATTATTTAGGATTTGTAAAAGGTCTTGTTGATAGTGATGATTTATCTTTAAATATTTCAAGAGAAATGCTACAACATGATAGACAATTAAGAGTTATTGCAAGAAACTTAGAAAAGAAAATGTTATCTGAACTTGAAAATATGAAAGAAAAAGATAGAGAAAAGTATGATGAATTTTTCAAAAAATTTGGTATTCAATTAAAATATGGTGCATACAACAATTATGGATTAAATAAAGATAAATTAAAAGATTTGTTATTATTTTATTCATCAAAAAATAAAAAATATATTACTTTGAAAGAATATGTTTCAAATTTAGGAGAAGATGATAAAAATATATATTATGCTTGTGGTGATTCAATAGATAAGATTGATATGTTACCTCAAGTTGAATTACTAAAGGATAAAAATATAGATGTACTTTATTTGACAGATAAAGTTGATGAATTTGTATTGCAAGTTATTTTTGAATATGAAGGAAAAAGCTTTAAAAATGTAAGTTCTGATAAAATTGATATTGGAACAGATGAAGAAAAAGAAAGCTTGAAAAAAGAAAATGAAGAAAATAAAGCTATGTTTGATGAAATGAAAGTAGCACTTGGAAATGATGTAGAAGAAATCAGGTTTACAAATAGACTTAAAAATCATCCAGTATGCTTAACAAGTGAAGGAGAAATTTCAGTTGAAATGGAAAAAACTTTAAATGCTATGCCAAATCATCAAGATATTAAAGCCAAAACTATACTTGAAATAAATAAAGATCATGAAATAGCTAAAAAGTTAAAAGATTTGTATGTAAATGATAAAGAATCTTTAAAAAAATATGCTAAAGTGCTATATGCACAAGCAAGATTAATTGAAGGTCTTGATGTTGAAGATCCAACAGATATTAGTAATATAATTTGTGATATTTTATCAAAATAACAAAAAGGTAGTAGAAATACTACTTTTTTTGTTGCTAAATTTTTTCAATCTATATATAATTTTTATGTAGGTGATATTATGAATAAGGAAGAATACAATAACGGTGGAATTATAAATATTTCTGATCTATCAAAAGAAGAAAAACATGTTGCAATTTCACAGTGGGCAGAGGGAAATAAATATCTAGAAAAATTACTTACTACTTGTAATGATAACGGACTTGAAACTATTGCATCTTGTGCAGGACATAATAAGTTTGATGTTCCATATGTAACTATAAAAATTACAAATGATAACGTAGATAAAATATTACATATCATGGATAGACTAAATAATGTAGTTGGTGTAAAAAATGAATTTGCAATTTCAAAAAATTTTTCTTCTGAAGAAGGAAAAATATTTTCAATGCTTGGTGTATATACTAATATGAAAAATAGGGATAAAATATTCAAACTTTTAGAAAAGACTGTTTTAGCTCCACAAAAAGGTAAAATAAGTACATTAACAGAAAAACTATGGCAAACTCATAATAGTATTAAAGAAAGTACAAAGTATATTGAAGATAAAAAAGATGATGAATATACAAAGTTTCACTATATATCTTATGAAAATGGAGTTTTAAATAAAAAAATTAATATATCTTCATATAATAAAAACGAAAATTTAACCAATATTTTGAAAAAAATTGGATTTGAAGAAAATCCTACTCTTAGAGATTCACTTTTAAAAAATGGTTCTAAATTAACTATTTGTAATACTCTTGATAATATAAATGGAGAGCTAGAAAAACTAGATAAAGAAAAAATAGCAGAAGAAAAAGGTAAAAGTAATTTTAAAGAGGCACTAAAAGAAGATGTAAATACAGATATTATTTTAGAAGTTGAAAGAAATTTTGAAAAGTTGGTTAATTCAAAAGAAAAAGATGTTGGATATAAGGAGTAAAAATGTATTATACATATATGTTAAGATGTATTGATAATTCTATATATACCGGAATTACAACAGATGTAGAAAGAAGAATGAGTGAACATTTTTCTAAAAATGAAAAATGTGCTAAATATACTAAAAATCATAATGCCAAAAAACTAGAATTGGTATTTAAATCAGAAAGCAGAGTACTTGCATCAAAGCTTGAATATCATATAAAAAAGTTAAGTAAATCAAAAAAAGAAGAATTGTTAAGTAATCCTGAAAAATTAGATGAATTGTTAAAAGATAAAATAGATTCAAGTAAGTATGATGTAGCATATCAAAAAAATTTGACAGCATAATCTAAAAAATGTATAATAAGCTTGTTGTACAATGTAGTTTTTAATATTAATATATTAAGGAGGAGTTTTAATATGCCTGGAATGATACATCATATTGCTTTTGCAAAGAAAATAAGCAAAGAGCTTAATTTAAAAAAAGATGATGAGGATTTGTTTATAATTGGCAATTTATTACCAGATTATGCCAAAGATAAAAACTATTCTCATTTTAGAAAGAATGCATCAGTAAGTTGTTTACAAGTACCAAATTTAGATGAAGCAAAAAATATGCTATTTAAAAAGGATAATTTGTTATATCTTGGTATGTATTCTCATTTATTTTTAGATTATCATTTTATAGAAGGATACTTAATCAAAATGTTTGAATTTGATTTTGATAATAATATAATTACAAATAAAATGAATAATAAAAAATATACTAAAGAGACTTTTTTTTCTAGTAAGAAAAATGGATTACTTTATCATGGATATTCTCATATTAATTATTTGATGATAAGAAATAAAATTGTGGATTTAAGTGATATTTTTAATTTACCAGATATTTTACCAGAAACTAATATTGATTTTTTTGATGATAGGAAAGAATATGATTGGAAAAAAGAATTAAAATATTATCTTAATGTATTAAAAGAAAATAATGGTATACATTTTGATTTTAATAAAATAATGGATAATTTTAATAATGCTTTTTTTGATTTTATTCTTGAATGTGAAAATTCAAAGTAAATTTATATTAACTAAATAAAAAAATGTAAAAATAAAAAAATGTAAAAATATAAAAAATAACCAAATTATTAAGTAAAATTTTTAATAATTTGGTTATTTTTTATTTATATTCTATTCTATAGATTTAATATCATCATTATTGTTTTGATTTTTATTTATTTTTTCATGGATAAAATCAACTCTTATTTCATTTATTACAACTATAGCACCCGCAATTAAAACGTAAGCATAAAAATTAATACATCTTTGAAGTAAAGTTGCACTACTTATCATAGTTTGTGGATATACACCTTTAAATATTTCTATAAATGCACCTTCACTAACACCAACTGCACCAGGGGAAGGAATTCCAGAAACAGTTGCAAATAAAACTGCTTGCATTGTAATTATTTTTAAAATATGTGCTTGGTTGTATCCAAGTGCTCTATATGTCCAATACGCAATACTATAATATATTAAAAATTGAACTAAAGTTGTAAGTAATACTTTAAGCATAAGTACTTTATTGTGTTTTATATAGACTGCACTTTCTTGATATTTTTTAACTTCTGCTTCTAACTTACTTTTTTTATCTTCAATATTTTTTATTTTAAAGAAAGTCATTACTTTAACTGCAATATTTATTAAACCTTGTGTAAGTTTTTTAGAAAATACAGCTATTACAAGTAATCCTAAAGCAGCTGCATTTAAAGAAATTCCTAGTATAAAAAATCCAATTAAAAATGGAGTTAAAAATGTATAGTTAAATAACAAACTAACTAAAGCAATTGTAATTGTTATAATTTGCATACTTGTTAAATGAATAAGTAGTGCAAGAGTTCCGTGGGATACAGGTATTTTATCTTTATGCATATAATAAATTTCCATTGGTTGACCACCACTTGCAGCTGGAGTTATTGAACTAAAGAAAAATCCA
This sequence comes from uncultured Clostridia bacterium, assembly GCA_934169925.1. Lineage (GTDB taxonomy): Bacteria > Bacillota > Clostridia > TANB77 > CAG-465 > CAG-465. The sequence goes on from CAKPOO010000002.1 coordinate 72,258, forward strand.
ATAAATGTATATTTTAAATTTTTAATAAAAGAACTTTTAACTCCTAATGCTTTTAGTGTTCTACCAACATTTACTGCTTCTAAAGATAGATAAATAAACATAGCTATAATTCCGATAAATACAAATTTGTAATCAGCATTTTTTATAACAGTAAAAATTTCTTCTATATTTTGGTCTTTTAAAATAAGCCAAAAAGTAAAAATCATTAGTAAAGAAAAACCTAACAGTTCAAGAAATATTTTCTTTCTACTACTTCTTTCCATAATATCTCCTTATTATTGGTATCATGATTATAGCATAAAACAAAAAAAAAATATACTTTTTGTAATAATAAAAGTTAAATTGTTGCTATTTTTAAATTATTATGTTAAAATCATAATGTTGTAATTATTGTAAAACTAATAAATTTATTAATTGGAGGAAAATTATGGGTAATAATATATCTGTAAATAGTTCTAAGACTGTTATGAAAGATGAGTCAACAATTATTGAAAAGACTGTAAAATACGATAAGTATGGTAAGCCGGAAAAGATTGTTTTTAGACTCATTGAAAATGGTCAATCAAAAAGATAATTTTTCTTTTTTAATCTCTCATTTTAATGAGAGATTTTTTTAATAACATAATAAAAGTGAAGAATTGTTAAAAATTAAAAAAATATTATTATAATAAATATACTAAGTGTCTCATTATGAAAAAGTTCCGTAAACGGAAAAAATTCGTAATGAAATTTTATTAAAGTCACTTAATAGTCACTTTAATAAATTAAAATATTAGCATAAAAGAGGTTGTATAAAATTTGTATTAATGGATTAGAGATAAGATTTATAATTGCACCACCAAGCTTTTATATTCTTAAATTTGTATAACCTTTTAAAGTAATAATTAATAATATAATTATTTCATATAAAATTTACACTGGGAGGGTAGAAAACTCCCTTTTTTTCGTGTATAATCTTAAGGGGAGCTTTATGAAAATTTTAATAGTTGAGGATAATGAAATGATAGCAAGAAATTTAAATAATGCTATCAAAAAAGAAGGATATATAACAGATAATGCTTTAAGTATAAACGATGCAATTATCGCTTTAGATAAATTTAAACCAGGCCTTATAATTTTAGATGTTTGTTTACCTGATGGAAATGGATTTGAATTTTTTGAAAAATATGTAAAGGATAGAAATATTAGAACTATATTTTTAACAGCACAAAATGAAGAAAATGATATTGTAAGAGGGTTAGAAATGGGAGCTGATGATTATATTATAAAACCATTTTTTACTAAAGAACTTATTGCTAGAATTAAAAAAGTTGTAAATGCCACAAAACAAGAAAGAATATTTAAGTTTGAAGATTTTGAATTTAATTTAGAAAATTTAAAAGCTACAAAAAGTGGTAAAGAAGTATATTTAACAGCTTTAGAAACAGAAATTCTAGTTTATTTAATTAAAAATAAGGGGATTGTTATAAAAAGAGATAGACTCATGGATAAGATATGGGAATTTACAGGTAATGATATAAATGACAATACATTAACTGTTTATTTAAAAAGAATAAGAGAAAAAATAGGTGTAGATGTAATTAAAACCAAAAAAGGTATAGGTTATATTATAGAATAGTGTTTAAAAGAGGTATGCTTTAAGTTAGTAATATCTCTTTTTTATTGACTCTTACATATGTTTGTGATATAATGTTAACCAAGGTTAACAAAAAGGAGAGCATATGATATCAAAGTCGCAAGAAGAATATCTAAAAACAATGTATTTACTATATAAAAAAAATAATAATATTAGAGTTACAGATATTGCCAATAGTATGAATTGTAGTAAAGCTAGCGTTAATAAAGCTATAAATATTTTAAAACAAGAAAAACTTGTTATATATGAAACTTATGGCAAAATCGAACTTACAAAAGATGGAATTAATATTGCAAAAAAGTTAGTTGAAACTTACGATATTGTTTATTTATTTTTAAAAGATATTTTAAAATTAGATAAAAAAGAGGCAAAAGATGAAGCTGAAAAATTAAAAAAAGTTATGAGTGATAATACTATAAATAATTTGGCAAAATATGTGTATAGTACTCTTGGTATTGGTAATTTAGATTGTTGTTATGATATAAACAAAGAAAAATGTAGAGAATGTAGTAAAAAAATTGATATCAAAATGTTAGCTAAAAATTCAAAAGTTAAATTAAAAAAAGAAAAAAAGGTATATAAGAAAGGAATTTAAAATGAAAAATGAACTATTAGAAATAAAAGATTTATATGTAAATGCTGAGGAAAAAGAAATTTTAAAAGGTATTAATTTAAAAATTAATAAAGGTGAAATTCATGTTATAATGGGACCTAATGGTGGTGGAAAGTCTACTACTGCAAACGCAATTTTAAATAATCCTATATATAATAAAGTATCTGGAAGTATTACTTTTGATGGAGAAGATATCACAAACTTAAAAACAGATGAAATTGCAAGAAAAGGTGTCTTTATGTCTTTTCAATTACCTGAAGAAATTCCAGGACTTTCAGTTATTAATTTCTTAAAGTATGCAAAAAGTAAAATTACTGGCAAACCAGTTAAATTAAATGACTTTAAATTAGAACTTATGAGAGTTGCAAGAGAATTAAAAATTAATCCAAAAAATTTATATAGAAATTTAAATGTTGGTTTTTCTGGTGGAGAAAAAAAGAAAAATGAAATTTTACAAATGTTAGTTTTAAATCCAAAGCTTGCTATATTAGATGAAACAGATTCTGGTCTTGATGTAGATGCAATAAAAACTGTATCAAAAGGTATTGAGATGTTTAAAAATGAAGACAATGCAATTTTGATAATAACACATAATACAAAAATTTTACATAGTTTAAAAGTTGATTATGTACACGTTTTAGTTGATGGTAAAATTGTAAAAACTGGTGATCAAAGTCTTGCTGCACAAATTGAAGAAAATGGATATGAAAAGTATAGGCATGAGGTAATTGACGATGGGGAAAACTAAATTAGAGGAAATAAATAGAAATATTTATGATATTAAAAATAAAGATGAATATGAGTATAAAATAAAAAAAGGGTTAACTTATGATATTGTAAAAGAAATTTCAGATATGAAACATGAACCAAAGTGGATGCTTGATTTAAGACTTAAGGCTTTAGAAGTTTATGAAAAGTTAGATCTTCCAACTTGGGGACCTGATTTATCAGAGCTTAATATGGATGATATTGCAACATATGTAAAACCTAAAACAAATTTAAATTCAAGTTGGGAAGATGTTCCTGAAGATATAAAAAATACATTTGATAGATTAGGTATACCAGAAGCTGAAAAAGAATCATTAGCAGGTGTTGGAGCTCAATATGATTCAGAGGTTGTTTATCATAGTATGAAAGAAGATTTAAAAAAACAAGGCGTTATATACACAGATATGGAAACAGCTGTAAGAGAATATCCAGAACTTGTAAAACAATATTTTATGAAATGTGTACCCGTTCATGATCATAAATTTGTAGCTTTGCATTTTGCAGTATGGTCTGGAGGATCTTTTGTATATGTTCCAAAGGGTGTAAAAGTTGATATACCACTTCAATCATATTTTAGATTAAATTCACCAGAATCAGGTCAATTTGAACATACTTTAATAATTGTTGATGAAGGTGCATCATTACACTTTATTGAAGGTTGTTCTGCACCTAAGTATAATAAAGTAAATTTACATGCAGGTTGTGTAGAATTATTTGTAAAAAAAGATGCGTATCTTAGATATTCAACAATTGAAAATTGGTCTAAAAATATGTTAAATCTTAATACTAAAAAAGCTTTAGTTGAAGAAAATGGAAAAATGGAATGGGTTTCAGGTTCATTTGGTTCTAAAATTTCAATGTTATATCCTATGAGTATTTTAAATGGTGATAATGCAAAAACAGAATATACAGGTATATCATTTGCAGGTGCAGGTCAAAATCTGGATAATGGATTTAAAGTTATTCATAATGCAAAAAACACATCAAGTGTAGTAAATGCAAAATCTATTTCTAAAAATGGAGGAAAATGCACATATAGATCACTTGTAAGAATTAATGAAAATGCAACTAATTCTAAATCTTCTGTATCTTGTGAATCATTAATGCTAGATGATATTTCTATTTCTGATACAATACCAACAAATGATATAAGAACAGATGAAGTGGAATTTTCTCATGAAGCTAAAATTGGAAAAATTAGTGATAAAACAATATTTTATCTAATGAGCAGAGGTATGTCTGAAGAGGATGCAAAAGGAATGATTGTTAGAGGTTTTGCGTATCCAATATCAAAAGAGTTACCAGTTGAATATGCAGCAGAGATGAATAATCTTATTAATTTGGAGCTAGAAGGGAGTATAGGATAATGGAAAATAAAAGTATAAACCAAACACCAGTAAGAACTTCTAGAAGTTTTAATATAAATAATATAAAAATAGATGAAAATGTTATACAAAATGATATAACATCTTTTAATAATGTTGAAATTATAAATGATTCATCAAAAATACAAATTTCTAATAGTTTAAAAAAAGATGAATTTAAATATGGTATTGATAAGTTTTTCATAGATCAAGCAAATAATAAAAGTAATTGTAACATAAATATAGTTTCTTCAAATTTAACAAATAAAGACGTTTTTTTGAAATATTATTTTGATGATGAAAATAAAAATTTAGTTGATAATGTAAGAATAGAGACTGCTAAAAACGCTAAAGTTACTGTTTATTTAGAATATAAAAGTAAGGAAGATATAAAATGTTATCATAATTTAATTTTAAAAGTAAACGCAAGTAAAAATTCAGTAGTAAATGTGGTACTTATAAATTATATGAACGTAAAATCTTCAAATTTTATAAGTATTGAAAATAACATATTAAATAGTGCAAATGTAAATTATACAGTTATTGATTTTGGTGGTAAATATAGTATTACAAATTACAATTCAAATTTAGAAGAAGAAAATTCAAATAATAAAATTGATACTATTTACTTAGGAAAAGAAGATCAAATTTTAGATTTAAATTATATTGCTAATTTATATGGAAAAAATTCAAATGTAGATATAGAAGTACAAGGCGCATTAAAAGATTTTGCTAAAAAACATTTTAAAGGTACTATAGACTTTAAAAGAGGTTCTAAAAAATCTACAGGTAATGAAAATGAATCTTGTGTATTATTATCAGATAGTGCAAGATCATTATCTTTACCAATGCTACTTTGTTCAGAAGAAGATGTTGAAGGAAATCATTCTAGTAGTGCTGGTAAAATTGAGAATAAAGATTTATTTTATATAATGAGTAGAGGGTTTGATGAAAAAGAAGCTGCAAAACTTATGATTAGAGCTAAATTTAATTATGTTATTGATAAAATAAAAAATGAAGAAGTAAAAAGTGAATTATTACAAAAGATAGATGAAATTTTAGATTAGGGGGATATATGGACTTTATTAGATTACCACTTAGTGGTTCAATGAATACAAGAGATTTAGGTGGTTATCCAACTTTAGATGGAAAAATTACCAAATTTCATATTTTTTTAAGATCTAGTAATTTAAAAAATATAACAAAAGATGATGAAGAATTACTAAAAAAATATGGAGTAACAGATATAATAGATTTAAGAGGAATGACAAATATACAAGATAGTTTTATTTCAGATGATAAAATTGATACTAAATATTTTAACTATCATTACATTCCTATATCAAATAAAACTTCTGAAGATTATATAAAAAATAATATAGAAAAAGAAGAGTTTGATTTTGGAATAGCGTATTATTATATGTTAGAAAATAAAGAAAAAATAAAAAATATATTTGAAGTGCTTGCAAATGCAAATGGTACTGTTTTATATCACTGTTCAGCAGGTAAAGATAGAACAGGTCTTATAACAGCACTAATTTTTCTACTTTGTGGCGTAGATAAAAAAGATATTGTTGCTAATTATCAAGTAACTTATACCTACGTAAAAGGACAGTCTTTTATGACTACTTATCCACCAAAAGTAGAAAAGTCTATTCCAAAGTATATAGAAACTTTTATGGAAAAGTTAGAAGAAAGTTACAATTCTGCTGAAGAGTTTTTACTTTCTTGTGATATAAAAAAAGATGATTTAGAAAAAATCAAAGAGAAATTTTTAAATGAAAGGGAATATTAAAATGAATAATTTTAAAGAGGATTTTGAATTATTAAAAAATAGAAATATTTCATATTTAGATAGTGGTGCTACTGCTCAAAAACCAAATTATGTTTTAGAAAAAGTTAGCGAATTTTACAAAAAATATAATGCAAATCCTCATAGAGGAGCATATTCACTTAGTATGGAAGCAACATCTATATATGAAAAATCAAGAGAAAAAATTAAGAATTTTATAAATGCAAGATATCAAGAAGAAATAATATTTACCAAAAATGCAACAGAAGCTTTAAATTTAGTTGCTTATTCTTATGGTCTTGATAATTTAAAAAAAGGTGATGAAATTGTAATTTCTATAATGGAACATCACTCTAATTTAGTACCTTGGCAAATGGTTGCTAAAAAAACAGGTGCAATTTTAAAATATTTATATATAAATGATGATTTTCAAATTTCAGAAGAAGAAATAAAATCAAAAATTACAAATAAAACAAAAATTGTAGGTATTACTCATGTTTCAAATGTTACGGGTACTATTAATGATGTTGATATGATTATAAAATATGCACACAAAAAAGGTGCTATAACACTAGTAGATGCATCTCAAAGTATTCCACATATGAAAATAGACGTACAAAAAATGAATGCTGATTTCTTAGTTTTTTCAGGCCATAAAATGATGTCACCTTTAGGTATAGGTGTATTATATGGAAAAAGAGAAATACTAAATAAAATGACACCTTTTTTGATGGGTGGAGATATGATTGAATATGTTTATGAACAAGAAACTACATTTGCTCCTCTTCCTAATAAATTTGAAGCAGGAACTCAAAATGTTGAGGGGGTTGTAGGTCTTGGAGCAGCTATTGATTATATTGAAAAAATTGGATATGAAAAAATTCAAGAAGTAGAAGATGAAGTAGTAAAGTATGCAAAAGAAGAATTAAGAAAACTTGATTATTTAGAGTTATATTTAACAAAAGATGATTCTAAGCATTCTAGTGTTATTTCATTTAATATTAAAGGAATACATCCTCATGATGTAGCAAGTATTTTAGATACATGTAAAGTTTGTATAAGAAGTGGAAACCATTGTGCACAACCACTACTTAGATATTTAGGAATAGATTCTACTTGTAGAGCATCATTTTATTTATATAACACAAAAGAGGATGTTGATAATTTAATCAATGCTATAAAAAAAGCATATGAAATGTTTAAAAAATATATTGTAACTTAACATTTACAAAAGAAAGGGAAAAAATGGAAGATTTAACAGATTTATATAACGATATGATTATGGAACATAGCATGAATTCATATAATAAAAAAAAGCTAGAAGATGCATCAATTACACAAATCGGTCATAATCCAAATTGTGGGGATGAAATTACTTTGGAAGTAAAATTAGATGGAGATGTTATTGAGGATATGGCTTTTTTAGGACATGGATGTGCTATTTCTCAAGCTTCTACATCAATTATGATTGATACTTTAAAAGGAAAAACTGTAAGTCAAGCAAAAGAGATTATACAAATTTTCATTGATATGATTAAAAGAGAAACTAAATCAGAAGAAGAGTTAGAAAAATTAGAAGATGCTATTGCTTTTAAGAATATTTCTAATATGCCAGCAAGGGTAAAATGTGCTTTACTTGCATGGCATACATTAGAAGATATATTAAATAAAAAAGATGTAAATAATTAGTAGAGGAATTTTTATGAAAAAAGTTAATAATAAAAAAGGTTTTATGTTTTTATTTGGTGGAGTAATATGGATTTTAACATTTGTAGTATGTTTTATAATTGCTGTAGTAGCAGGGATAAAAGATAACACAGATTTTTCATCAAATGATAATACAGCATATATTTATCTTAACGATGAAGAACAAAAAAATGAAGAAACATTGTTTGAAAAACAAAAAGAAAATGTATCTGTAAACCATTATTTTACTCGATCTGAAGAGTTTGTATTAGAAGTAATTAATGAAAATAATGAAAATCTAGCAAATTTTGAAGTTGATTTAGTTTTCTTTGATGAAAATAACAAATTAATAGGAACTAAAAATGTTAATATTGATTTATTATTAAAAAATGGAAAATATTATGAAAAATTATCTGATGTTCCTAAGAACATTGTAAATGTTGATTATGTGGTTAAGAAAGATAATTTTTATAAAAAGTTAAAAAATGAACTTGTGTATAATGTTGATTGTTTTATAAATTTTGATGATGAAAAATTTGAAGTAAAAAATAATTCAAATGTAAACTTTGATATGATAAGATTTGCTATTGTTTATTATGATGAAAATGAAGAAATAGTAGACGTTGATTATGTATATGTATTTGATCTTATGAAAAATGATAATGAAAGTAAAATGTATTATACAAATATTGAAAATGTAGAAAATCTTAGCTATAAAGTGTATATAAATCGTTGTACTATAGATTAAAGGATGAGATTATGGAAAGAAATAAAAAAGTGTTGCTTGGAATGAGTGGTGGTGTAGATAGCTCAGTATCAGCACTATTATTGAAAAATAAAGGATATGATGTTGTTGGGACAACCCTTGAACTTTTTGCTGGAAGTAGTTGTTGCAATATAGATACTTATTTAGATGCAAAAAATGTTTGTAATAATATTGGAATACCACATTTTACATATGATTTTAAAGATGAGTTTAAAAAATATGTAATAGATGATTTTATAAACAGCTATGCAAACTGTAAAACACCAAATCCTTGTATTGAATGTAACAAATATATGAAGTTTGGTGTAATGTATGAAAAAGCAAAACAGTTAGGATGCACATATATTGCTACAGGTCATTATGCAAAAAGTGAATATAGTGATAAATATAAAAGATGGGTATTAAGAAAGTCTAATGCTGGCAAAAAAGATCAAAGTTACGTTTTGTGGAGTATGCCTAAAGAACTAGTGGAGTTTGTTTTATTTCCTCTTGCAGATTTTGAGTCAAAAGATCAAATAAGAAAAATTGCAAGAGATAATAATCTAAAAGTTGCAAATAAACCAGATAGTGAAGATATTTGTTTTGTACCTGATGGAGATTATGCAAAATTTTTAGAAAATAATTCAAAAATTGTAGAAAAAAAAGGAAATATTGTGCTAAAAAATGGTGGCAAAGTAGGCACTCATAAAGGAATGTATCATTATACTATTGGTCAAAGAAGAGGGCTTGGAATATCATACAAAGAACCACTTTTTGTTGTCGGATTTGATAAGAAAAACAATAATGTAATTGTTGGTACTAAAGAAGATTTATATAAAAGCGAAGTAATTGTAAATGAAGTTAATTTACTTGCAATAGATAAGTTTGAAGATGGTTTTAAAGTAAATGTTAAAACTAGATATTCAGCAAATGAGTCAAAAGCAAAGCTGTATAATTTAGAAAATGGTGATATTAAAATTATATTTGATGAGCCACAAAGAGCAATAACACCAGGACAGTCAGCTGTTTTTTATGATGATGATGGTATAGTAATTGGTGGTGGAAAAATAACAAATAAATAATTTAAATATGTAAGGAGTAGTTATGTTAAATCAATTTTCAAGAACAGAATTATTAATTGGAAAAGATAATCTAGAAAAAATAAAAAATGCTAAAGTTGCTGTATTTGGAATAGGAGGAGTAGGTTCTTATGTTGTAGAAGGGCTTACAAGAGCTGGAATTTCCAATTTTATATTAATTGATAATGATGAATATTCTTTAACTAATTTAAATAGACAGTTATATGCTACTAATGATACTATTGGAAGAAAAAAAGTTGAAGTAGCAAAAGAAAGAATATTAAAAATAAATGATAAAGCAAATGTTACTATATATGATGAACTTTTTATGCCAGAAAATAACTTTGTTAATTTTGATGGTGTAGATTATATAGTTGATGCTATTGATACTGTAAAAGCAAAAATTGAACTTGTAAAAACTGCAAATAAACTAAATATCCCTATAATATCTTGTATGGGTACTGGTAATAAACTTGATCCAACAAAGCTTGAGATAAGTGATATAAAAAAGACAAGTGTATGTCCACTTGCTAAAGTAATGAGAAAAGAATTAAAAAAGATTGGTATAACTTCATTAAAAGTTGTATATTCAAAAGAAGAACCTATTAAAGTAAATAAAGAAGATTTAGAGATTATGATAAAAGAAGAAGGTAGTAAAAAAAGAAGTATACCTGCAAGTATATCTTTTGTGCCTTCTGTTGCAGGCTTAATAATTGTAAGTGAAATTATTAAAGATATAATAAATAAGTAAAGGAAAAATTATGGAAGAAGATTTAAGATATAAAGAAATCGAAAAAAGTATAACAACAACATATAGAAAAAAGATTTGGAAAAAATTTGTACAAGCCATCAACGATTATGATATGATTCAAGAAGGCGATAAAATCGGAGTTTGTATATCAGGTGGTAAAGATTCTATGCTTATGGCAAAATGTTTTCAAGAACTAAAAAGACATAGAAAAATTAATTTTGATTTAGAATTTATTGTAATGGATCCTGGATATAGCAAAAAAAATATGGATAAGATTATAGAAAATGCTAAAATATTAAATATACCTATAACAATTTTTAATTCTAATATATTTGAAGCTGTAACAAAAATTGAAGATAATCCTTGCTATATTTGTGCTAGAATGAGAAGAGGATATTTGTATAAAGAGGCAAAAAGACTAGGATGCAATAAAATAGCTTTAGGACACCATTTTGATGATGTTATAGAGACTATATTAATGGGAATGTTATATGGAGCACAAATGCAAACTATGATGCCAAAACTACATAGCACTTTTCATGAAGGAATGGAGCTTATAAGGCCTTTATATCTTGTAAAAGAAGAAGATATTATACATTGGAGAGATAGAAATAATTTAGAATTTATACAATGTGCTTGTAAGTTTACAGAAGATGTATCAAAAAGTGAAGATAGTATTGGTAATTCAAAAAGAAAAGAAGTAAAAGAATTAATAAAAGACTTTAGAAATAAAAATAAATATATAGATAAAAATATTTTTAGAAGTGCTCAAAATGTTAATTTAGATACTCTAATATCATATAAAAAAGGTGATAAAGTATATCATTTTTTAGATGACTATGATAAAAAAGAAAAAGGAAAAAATTTAAATAATGAATAGTAAAAAAGGGGATGAAAGACTTTTTCATCCTCTTTTTGTTATTTTGACTCTTCTTTTTTTCTGCCTTGCATTCCATAAAATGCAGTAAAGAAAAAGATTACCATAGAAGTTATGAAAAATAAAATATCTAAAGCTAGTATTACTAACCAAGCTGTAGAATAAGGTTCAGGTTTTATAACAAAATATGTAATCATTGATAAAAGCCAAAAAACTATAAATACAATGTTTGATATTAGTAATTTTTTTTCTTTCATAATATCCCTCCAATTTGATTATAGCACAATTAAAAATAAAAAAACAACTATTTTTATGTAATATTTTAAAAGTTAAATCAATAATAATATAAAATTATGTGAATTTAAGTTATTATATAAAAAAAGTACTAAAGTATTTTAAATCGTTGTAAAAAACTTGATATTTTATTAAAAAATTAATAAAATAACAGTAACAATATAGAGAATTTGATTTAGTTAAAAGTTAGTATTATCAAAAGAGGAGAAAAAATGAAAAAGATATTTTTTTTAATAAATATATTAATAATATGCTTTAGTTTAACATCGTTAACATATGCAATAGAAGAAAGCAATGTAATAGAAATAAATACAAGTAAAGAACAAGTAAAAAAAGGTGAAGAAGTAGAAATAAGCATAAAAATACCAAGTTCAGAAACTTTAGTATATACATATAGTGGAGTTTTAGAATATGATAAAGATGCTTTTAATGTTGTAACAAAAGAAAATTTTATTGCAGAAAATTCTTGGGAAAATGTAGAATATAATGAACAAAATGGAAAATTTATTCTAACAAATAATGAAAGTTATGGAAATGAAGAGATTTTAAAAATTAAATTAGTATGTAAAAGCGATAAAGAAAATATTGATACAAAAATAAACATAAATAATTTAAAAACAGTAAATGAGGAAAATAACACAGAAGTAATAACTTCAAAATATAAACAAGTAAATATAAAAATAATAAATAATAAAAATCAGGATGAGAATAAAGATCAAAGTGATAAAAAAGATGAAAACTATAGTAAAAATGAAAGTTATAACAAAGATCAAGATATAAAAAAAGATGAGGAATATAGTAAAAATGAAAAAGAAAGTAAAGATCAAAGTATAAATGAAAATTATGATGAAGAAGAAACAAATAAAAATGATAAAGATGAAAAAAAAGATGATATAGAAAGTACTGAAAAAACGACTGAGTCTTCAATTACAGATGTTAAGAAAGATGATAAAATAAATGAAACATCTTCAAGTTCAATAAAAAGATTATTACCAGTATTAATATTAATTATTATAATTTGTGTAATAGTAATAATATTTATATTTATAAAGCTCAAAAAAATAAATAAAATGACATTATTATTGATATTAACATTCCTAGTAACAACTACTATATTTTTTAATGTAATACAAGCTGTATCAAATAATGGCAAAAAAGGAGATATTAATGAAGATGGTAAAATAGATAAAAAAGATGTACAATTGTTAGAAAAGTACTTAATAGGTATAGAAAATATATCAAATGAAAAGCAAGAAATTTTAGATGTATATGAAGATAATACTATCAATTTAGTAGATTTGCATTATTTGATTAAAAATATAAATAGTAAGAAAGATAATGACAATATTCCACAGTATAATTTTAAACAAATTATACCAGCTGATACTAAAGTAACATATGAACCAGTATTAATGAAAAATCAAAAAATGGAAGAATATGGAATTTCAGGTGCTGGTAGTCAATGGCCTGTATCTTTAGAAACATCAAATGATGGAAGTTTAATGCTATATGGAGTGGATGTAGCAGGGTTATATAAATCAATAGATCATGGAAAAAATTGGACAAGAGCAAATTCTGGAATAACATCAACAGGAGCAGGAATGTTTGCAATAGATCCTCATAATAACAGTCACGTTGCAACATTAGGTTTAAGTCAATATTCTAATGTTGGTGGAATTCATATAAGTTACGACCAAGCTGAAAGTTGGAATAAAACTTTTGAAATAGGTATAAAAGCATATAGATATTTATGGGATGGACTAGAATTTGATCCAACAAGTTATGACGAAAGTAAAAATTACTCTACTGATTTGTATTTTTCAACACCCTATAAAAGAGATACTCAAATAAGGACAAAACCTTCAGATTATAGATTATTAACAACATTAAAAGAAAATGAAGTTGGTTTGTATAAGTCTAATGATTGTGGAGAAAATTTTTCTTTGATAATCAATGATCCAAAAGTCGCAGATGGAATTATAAGATTTACAGATGATGGAAAGTTATATATCGGAAATCAATATGGACTATTTTTGATAAATACAAAAACAAATAAAATAGAAAAAGAATACAAAGAATTTAGTAATGATCCTAATGTATCTGTTGAAGCTTCTACAAAAGGTGTAACAGGATTAGATGTTGTAGGAAATGTAGTTTATGTTCAAACATGGGATGGAATTTATACACTTGAAAATAATATAATTACAAAGATAACAAATGATACATATGATACAAGATGGCCACAGATGTTAACTGTATCAAAATCTAATCCAAATCATATGGTATATGAATTTAGAGGGAGTGTAACAAACTATTTTACAACATTAGTAAACGTTACTTTTGATGGTGGAAAAACATGGAAAATTTCAAAGGCAAATCTTGATACAACATTTTATTATAATGTAAATTTTGCTTCAAGAGAAAAAGCATTTATCATAGATCCAAGTGATGATAATAATGTTATTACTTTAGGAGGAGATAATGCTTTTAGAAGTAGTGATGGTGGTCTTAATTTTGTACAAGCAAGTGGTATATCAAATATGATGCAAGGAGGAAAGTTTCATTTTAATTACTATGATCCAGATCTAATGTTATTTTCAGCTCAAGATTATACAGGAGTAATATCTACAGATGGAGGAAAAACATTTACAAATTTAGTGATGGATAAAGGTAACTTTTATGGAGGTTTTGCAGCAGATAAAGATACAATATATGGTTTTGCAAATTCATCTTGGGGTGGAGGAACATTAACATATTCACATGATGGAGGAAAAACTTGGACTGATACGGGATTAAAAGCAAAGTATGAAGAATCCTCAACTTATTATACGTCATTACAATCTATAACAGATCCAAATGTGTTATTTGCACAAGAGTATTATTCTAAAGATAAAGGATATACATGGCAAGAAATGGATGGATGTGTAGCTGTATATACGTATAATTATACTGGAAAAAAAGAATTATACGGAGCTAACAAAGATGGTCATGTTGTAGTTTCATACGATAATGGAGATACTTGGAATTTAGTTACCAAAAATAAATTTAGCAATAATTCGATATCAGAAAAAATATATGATTTAGCTTTTGATCACGTTAATAACTATATATATGTAATAGATAGAGAAACATACAGTTGGGGTGGAATTGAAAGAGTATATAAATATGATATTAATAATGAAAAATGTACTCGAATCGATGTTCCAAGAGATACCCAAAGAGGATTTATGAGAATAAGGTCAATAGCGGTTGATCCTAAGTCTACATCTGTAATATATGTTGGTGGTGCTGGAGATTATTTTTCATCATCAACTGGTTTAGTTAGAAGTATTGATGGTGGAAAAACGTGGAGAGTTTTAACAACAGCAAATAATCCTAATTATGAAGAGTGGGCAACTAATAAAGGTGGATATGAGGTTTCATGTATAGGTATTGATCCAAGAAATGGAAAAGTATGGTTAGCATCAGGTTGCTATGGATATTCAACAATAGATCCACCGTACCAAAAATAAATTGTATATATAAATAAAATATAAAAAACTCGGAAGATTTTAAGCTTTCGAGTTTTTTTGTTTTAAAATTTTATTATTAGATTAATTAATAGATTTTGTTGCAATTAAGCACATTGTTATAATTGCTTTTTTGCTAGTTGATTTAACTAAAGAACAATTATTGTTACAAAGAATTGCTCCAGGTACACCAGATATTTCTGAAAGATTACTAGTATTTTTAGCCCAATCTTTTGGGAAAGAAATTCGATATTTTGAAAAATCTTCTAAAGATTGAGGAACACATTGTGCAATCCAGCCATTACCATCACTACTAGGAGATATTACAAAGTTAATGCAATTTTTATCATTTTCATTGTTAATATCAACTACAGTTTCAAGCCAGTCCATCGCTTCAGATGGAATCTCTAAGATACCATTTTTGAAATAGTTAGGATTTTCAAAATAGCATCTAATGGTAGAGTTTGCAAAAAAATTACTAATTGTAGTCTTTAATTTTTCTTCTAATACTGATATAGTTGTAATTAAAGCTTTCTTAAATTGCTCATTACAAGTGTAAGTATCAAATTTAAACCATAAAGGTAAAAAAGAAGAAATAAAAGTAAAACAGTTTTCTTTATGAATATTATCGGTGCCATAATCATTAAATGAAATAAAAGAATTATCAAAGATTTCAGAAATTTTACAAATTAAATAAAGATTACAATTTACATTGTCAAAATATTTTGTTAAAAATTGGTTAATAAGTGTTTTTCCATAGACTTTCCAAATAAACCGTGAAACTACATAATTTGGGCTATCTTCAATATTATAGTTACTACCATCAATATTAATGCAAACATCACAATATTTAAATTTTTTATCATCTTTAGTTCGTAATATTTGTACCAAAGTATCGGAGTTAACTAAGCATAAGATAGCACAAGCAATTATTTCATCTGTATTAAATATGCCGTTATGTGTGCCTATAGCAAAAACACCATTTTTTCTTTTTTCTCTAACATTTAAAGAATTTACGATTTCAATATTCATTAAAAATCCTCCTTATTTTATATAATGTACATATTTTAACATAAAAACTAATTTAAAACAATTTTAACATTGAATTATGTACACTTTTATGATAAAATATGCTGAAATTAATTTAAATTTATTTTTGCAATTGCAAGATAGGAGGATTTATGAAATTTGAAAATTTACGTATGTTATTATTAAAGAAAAAGTTAGAAAAAAATAATTTTTATGAAGATATTAATTTTGAAAATAGATTTGTTAGTAAAAATGTAAAAAGAAATATATTAAAGTGGTTTTTTAATTTATGGTATTATCATGATATTAAAATTGAAAAATTTAAAGATTTATTTTCAAAGTTAAGTAATGAAATTGTTTTTCCAATTACAATTAAACAAAACAATAGCTATTGTAATTTAGCTATAGTTTTTCGGGATAGCGAGGAAAAAGAGTATTATATGATAAAAGAAGGTCTGTATACTAATTTAGATAACTATGTAATTGGAAGAAGAAATAGCAGTTTAGAACCATTAATTGATAGAGATTTTCATTATGAACTTCTTGAAGATGGAAGTATTATATTAATAAAAACGGGTGCTATGTTATTAAATAAGGATGGAAAAAATATTGATATAATGTGCAATTTTAGTTATAATACAAAAAATAATACTACAAATGCTACGTTAAAATCAAATACCTTAAGAAGGGAAATTTGTATCGAATATCCAACAAAAGGTGCTGCGTTTGATAAAATGGTTTTAAATTATCTATTAATTATTAAGGAAAAAACAGAGTATTATTATAACGTTTTTCCAATATTGAGAAAGATGTTACAAGAACTTGCTACTGCAAGAGTTTCAATTTCTGTTATAGCCTTAAAAGATGATGTGGTTTGCTCAAAGATAGAAGTAGTAGAAGGTATTGTAAAAGAATACACTAAATCCAAAGCTATAAATGAAGAAGAAATGGTAACAAAAAAGAAAATTTTTGAAACAAAATTAAAATATTTAGAAGAATTTTTAAAAGAAAATGAATAATTTAAGTAAAAAAATCGGAAGCTTTAAAACTTCCGATTTTTGTTGTATAAGGTCTATCTTTTTGAAAATTGAGGTGCCTTTCTTGCTTTTTTTAGACCGTATTTTCTTCTTTCTTTAACTCTTGAATCTCTAGTAAGTAAACCGTTTCTTTTTAAAACAGCATGAACTTCTGGATCAGTAGTAGCTAAAGCTTTAGAAATACCGTGTGCAACAGCACCAGCTTGACCAGCAAATCCACCACCACAAACAGTAGCTTCAACATCATATTTTTCAATCATATTAGCAACTTTAAAAGGTTTTAAAACAATAGCTTTTAAAGTATCTAATGTATATAAATCATTCATATCTTTTTTATTTATAGTTATTTTACCAGTACCAGGAATAATATTAACTCTTGCAATAGAAGATTTTCTTTTTCCTGTAGCATAAATATATTCTTTTTTTGCCATTTTTCAATTCCTCCTAAAATTCCCAAACTTCAGGTTTTTGAGCAGCATGTGGATGCTCACTACCTTTAAATACTCTAACATTTGTTAGCATTTGTCTACCTAATGAATTTTTTGGTAGCATACCTTTAACAGCTAATAACATAACTTTATCAGATTTAGTAGCCATCATATCTTTGTATGAAATTTCTTTCATTCCACCAATGTATCCAGAGTGATGTCTGTATACTTTTTGGTTTAATTTATCACCAGTTAAAATCATTTTGTCAGAGTTAATTACTATAACATTATCTCCACAATCTAAGTTTGGTGTATAAGTTGGTTTATGTTTACCTTTTAATAATCTTGCAACTTCTGTAGCAACTCTACCTAGAGGTTTGTTTGCTGCATCAATAACATACCATTTTTTTTCAATTTCGCTAGCTTTTACGCTATGTGTAGTATTGTTCATCTCAAAACTTCCTTCCTAAAAAAATATAATTTTTTAGTTAAGTCAAACGTCCGGGGTTTAGTTTAACTAAACTATAATATACCTTAACATTATACAAAAAAATTTTCAAAAAGTCAACATTATAAATAAATTAAAATAAAAATATAGGATTTATTTATTAAAGATAATTTTAAAAATTTTATTATTGCAATTTTAAGGTATTTATAGTAAGATATATAGGAACAGTGTTTTAATAATAAAGGTGATGTGAGATATATGAAAATGAACACAAAAGATATACCTGAAATGTTATACGATAATTTTATAGAACCAGATGAAAAAATTGAAAAAGATTTAATCGAAACAAAAGAAATGGCAAGAGTTAATGCTATTGTTTCAAAACTTGTTTTATTTGATAAAAATGTCGAAGAATTAACTAATACATATACAGAGATACTAAAAGATGATAATGTAGTATTTTTACTTACAAGAATTAGTCAAACTCCAATTTTTAAGAAACATTTTCCAGAATTCTTTGTAAAAAATGAGTATGGTGAGGATGTTATAAATTGTCAACAAAATTCTCCTTATCATAAATATGGAGTTTTTAAGCATATTCTTGTTTCAATTGAAAATGTTGGAGCAGAAAATAGTATGGATTTACAAGATTCATATATTACTATATTAAAGTGGACTATGTTTTTGCATGATATAGGAAAACCATATGTTAAAGTTAAAAATGAAGATGGTACAGATACCTTTATAGGTCATGATGATAAATCTTATGAACTTGCTATTGATATTTTAAATAGGTTTTCTTTTAGTAGAGAAGATAAAAGTATAATTTTAACTTTAATTAAATATCACGATAAATATATAAATGAAGGTGAAGTTACTGATGAAAACATGAAATTTTTAGCTTCAGAACTTAGTAATAGTAAAACTATATTTGATTTGTTACTTGCGGTTAAAGATGCAGATTCAAGGGCAAAAAGCATTGAAGTTTATAACAAATTTAAAATATTAAAAAATAGATATCTTGAATTTATTGAAAAGTATTTTTCTTATGATTTTAATGAAGTTAAAAATGATTCAAAATTAAATAATAAAAACGAAACTCAAACTGAGATTAAAGATGATAGCTTAGATGTAAAGAATCAAGAAATGTCAACTGTAGAATTTGATGAATTA
The DNA here is from genome assembly GCA_934169925.1 of uncultured Clostridia bacterium. GTDB lineage: Bacteria > Bacillota > Clostridia > TANB77 > CAG-465 > CAG-465. The sequence continues at coordinate 91,487 of CAKPOO010000002.1, forward strand.
ATTGATAATGTAATATCAAGAAAATCTTTAAGATCTTTATATCAGCCAATGGTTGATATAAAGAATTCTTGTGTGTATGGTTATGAAGAATTTACAAGAATTGAAAGTGTTAAAAGAATTAGTATAATAGATTTCTTTAATAGAGCTATTGAAAAAGGTAAGTATGAAAAAATACAACAAGTTTTACTTATAAATGGAATCGAAACATTTATGACTATTACAACTAAAGATGTTAATAGACTATTCATAAATGCAGATTTTAGAAGTTATCAAAAATATGCTAATAAGCCTAGAATATATGAGATGATGAATAAAACAAAGATTGTAATAGAATTCCAAAATTATGAAAAAGTTGATATTTTAGAATTTCAAGAAACAATTAAAAAAATACATGAAAATGGTGGAGAAGTAGCACTAGATAAGTATGGAACTGCAAAACTTAGATTAGAAGAGTTAAATTTACTTGATGTTGATTATATTGTTACTGATATAGTCGTTTCTAAGAATATAGAAAATGATAGATCAAGACAAAAATTTATCGCAGATCTTTCAACATATGCTTTATCTAGAAATATAAAAGTAATTGTTGTTGGTATTGAATCAAAAGAAGCTTTGGATGTAGTAAAAAAATATGGAGTTGATTTAGTTCAGGGCTATTATTTTGCAAAACCTGATTATAAAATTACTTGTATAAACGAAAGTGTAAAACAAATACTTCAAAGTAGCGACAATGATAGTATCGTTTAAAAAAATAAAATTTTTTAGAATTTGTATTGACAAACATTTGTTTATAATATAAAATATGAACGGATGTTTATTATGGAGGTTATTATGGTATCAGATGAAAGAAAAAAAGCTTTAGAAATAGCTATGGCACAAATAGAAAAAAATTTTGGTAAAGGATCAATTATGAAACTTGGTGAAGTTAGCACAGTAAGTATTGATTCTATTCCAACAGGTGCATTGAGTTTGGATATTGCACTAGGAATAGGTGGTTTTCCAAGAGGAAGAATAATTGAAGTATTTGGACCTGAATCATCAGGTAAAACAACTGTTGCATTACATGCAATTGCAGAAGCACAAAAACAAGGTGGTATTGCTGCATTTATTGATGCTGAACATGCATTAGATCCAGTATATGCTAAAAATTTAGGTGTAGATGTTGATAATTTAATTGTTTCTCAACCAGATACAGGAGAGCAAGCATTAGAGATTGCAGAACAACTTGTAAGAAGTGGTGCTGTTGATATAATTACAATAGATTCAGTTGCAGCACTTGTTCCAAAGGCTGAAATTGACGGTGAGATGGGAGATACTCATGTTGGTTTACAAGCAAGACTTATGTCACAAGCTTTAAGAAAACTAACAGGTGTTTTAAATAAATCAAAAACTGTTGCTATATTTATTAACCAATTGCGTGAAAAAGTAGGTGTTATGTTTGGAAATCCTGAAACAACACCAGGTGGAAGAGCTTTAAAATTCTATTCTTCAGTAAGACTTGAAGTTAGAAAACAAGAAGCAATAAAAATAAATGGTGAAGTTGTTGGTAGTAAAACAAAAGTAAAAGTTGTTAAAAATAAAGTTGCCCCACCATTTAGAGAAGCTACATTTGATATAGTTTATGGAAAAGGTATTTCAAATGAAGGTTGTGTATTAGATTTAGCTGTTGATTTAGATATTGTAGATAAAAGTGGTGCTTGGTTTGCATATAATGGTCAAAAAATTGGTCAAGGTAGAGAAAATGCAAAACAATTTTTATTAGACAATCCTGAAATTATGAAAGAAATTGAAAAGAAAGTTAGAGATAAATATAACGAAGCTTTTGAAAAAAGTATGGGAAATGAGTCAAAAGACGAAGAAACTGACGTAGAAGAAAGCGAAGAATAAATTTGGAGGACCTATGGATTTTGAAGTTGCAAAAGAAAAGGCAATTAGATATATAGGAATTTCTAGAAAGACAGAATATGAAGTTTTTCAAAAATTAAAAAAGTTAAAATTTGATGATGAGATAATAAATAAGGTTATAGAATATATAAAAAACTTAAATTATCTAAATGATCATGAATATGTAGACGCATATATTAGACAATGTATGCGTCTACAAAACTATTCTATATATGAAATAAAAAATAAATTGTTGCAAAAAGGTATAAAAAAAGATATAATTGATGAGAAAATAGAAGTTTTATATGAAAACGACTATGAAAAAAATGTCGTAGAAAAACTTTTAAAAGGTAAGCTTAAAAACACAGATGATGAAAAAAGAAAAGCTTATCTTTATAGACGTGGATTTAAAACTTTTAAAGAAGATTTTTAAGAGGTGTTATATGATAAAAGTACCAACTGATCATAATGAAGCAAAATTTGGTGATATAGCAAAGACTGTACTTATGCCAGGTGATCCTTTAAGAGCTAAATATATAGCAGACAATTATTTAGAAGATGTAGTTTGTTATAATAATATAAGAGGAATGCTTGGATTTACAGGTACATATAAAGGTGTAAAAATTTCTGTACAAGGTAGTGGGATGGGATGTCCATCTATGGGAATTTATTCATATGAACTTTTTGATGGTTATGATGTTGATAATATAATAAGAATTGGTAGTATTGGAACTTTATCTTGTGATGGTGCAAGTAATGAAGCAAATAGTGTTGAGCTTATGGATATTGTTGTTGCAAGACATGTTTTAACAGATTCAAATTATTTACAAAATTTAAGAATAGAACCATATGCTTCAAAAGATTTATTAAATAAATTAGATGAAGTGTCAAAAGAGCGTAATATTAAAACAAAAATTGGAGATGTTTTTACATCAGATGTTTTTTATGCAGATAGTAATTACAATTTAAAACTTTCAAAAGAAAAAATATTAGGTGTAGAAATGGAGTCTTTAGCATTATATACTAATGCTATAAAACTTAATAAGAATGCAATAGCGATGTTTACAGCAACAAATAATGCTATAACAGGTGAGGGCATTTCTGCTAAAGAAAGACAAAATAATTTGGATAAGATGATTGTTCTTGCTTTAGAATTAGCTATAAAATGTTGATAGGGTGGAAAAAATGCAAGATATTATATTAAATAATAAACCTACATATAAATTTAGTTTGGAAAATTTTGAAGGACCACTTGATTTACTTATATATTTGATATCAAAAAATAAAATGAATATTTTTGATATATCACTTAGTAAATTAACAGATGAGTATGTAGAGTATTTAAATGAATTAACAGAAAATAATATTGAAGTTGCCTCAGAATTTATTGTTATGGCATCAACTTTACTTGATATAAAAGCAAGAAAGTTATTACCAGAACTTACACCAAGTGACGAGGAAGAAGAGGTATTAACAGAAGAAGATATTTTAAATCGAATTATTGAATATAAAAAATATAAAGAAATATCTGAAATTATTAATAAAATGTATTTGAGTAATTTTGGTAGTTTTGTTAAACCTTTTGAAAAGATAAAATATAAAGAAAAGGTTGAATATACTGGAAATGACTTTGATAAAAATAGTTTGTATGATATTTATACTACAATACTTCAAAGAAATGAAAATAAAATAAATAAGAAAGCAAAAGAAATAGAAAAGATCGCTTTATATGAAAAAGTAACTGTAGGTGATAAGGTAAGGCAAATTGTCAATTACTTAAATAAAAATGATAATATGGTATTTAATGAAGTGTTTGATCCAAATAAATGTAATAATATAGAAGTTGTAACAGCATTTTTAGGTGCTTTAGAACTTAGTAAACAAAAACAAGTTGATTTAGAGCAAGAATATCAATTTTCAGATATAAATATATATAAAAAGCAAGGTGTAGAATTAAAAGTTGATCTTGCAAATTTAATGGATAATTAGAGTTCAGTTTTGAACTCTTTTTTTGTAATGTTTTAATTGATAAGTGCATAAAATTATGGTACAATCAGTTTTAAATATGGAGGTATAAAAATGATAAAGCCACTTGGGAAAAGAGTATTAATAAAACAAATAGATGAAAAAGAAATATCAGAAAATGGTATTATTTTAACTACAATGACAAAAGAAAAAAGTAATATAGGTAAAGTTGTGCAAATAGGAGATGATGTAGATAAGGTAAATATAGATGATAAAGTTATATTTCAAAATTATGCTGGTACTAATATTAAATATTTAGGTGAAGAATATTTAATATTTAATGAAGATGAAATTTTAGCACTTATAAAATAGGAGGGAAAAATGTCAAAAAAATTGTTATTTGGTATGGAAGCAAAAGAGGCTTTGCAAAGAGGTATTGATAAAGTTGCAAATGCTGTTAAAATAACACTTGGACCAAAGGGAAGAAATGTTGTACTTGAAACAAGTTATGGTGCACCTTTAATAACTAATGATGGAGTATCTATTGCAAAAGAAATTGATTTAGAAGATCCTTTTGAAAATATGGGAGCTCAACTTTTAAAAGAAGTTGCAATAAAAACAAATGATGTTGCAGGTGATGGAACAACAACTGCTACTGTTTTAGCACAAGCTATGATACAAAGTGGACTTACTCAAGTAATTAAAGGTTCTAATCCTGTTGCTATAAAAAGAGGAATAAATAAAGCTGTAGATGTTGCAGTTGAAAAAATAAAAGAAATATCAACTCCAATTTCTGGAAGTTATGATATTGCACGTGTTGCTTCAATATCTGCAAATGATGAAAGTGTTGGAAAACTTATTGCTGAGGCTATGGAAAAAGTAACAAAAGATGGTGTTATAACTATAGAGGAATCTAAAACAACAAAAACAAAATTAAATGTAGTAGAAGGAATGCAATTTGATAGAGGCTTTTTATCACCATATATGGTTACTGATTCAGAAAAAATGGAAGCAGTTTTGGATATGCCATATATTTTAGTAACAGATAAAAAGATAAGTAATATTCAAGAAATTTTACCATTACTTGAGCAAGTTGCAAAAGAAAATAGAAAACTATATATAATTGCAGATGATTTACTTGGAGATACACTTGCAACTTTAGTTGTAAATAAATTAAGAGGAACATTTAATTGTGTTGCTGTAAAAGCACCCTCTTTTGGAAATAGAAGAAAAGAACTTTTGCAAGATATTGCTATTTTAACTGGTGCAACATATATATCTGAAGATTTAGGAATAGAATTAAGTAGTATAGATATTTCGTATTTAGGAGTGGCAAAACAAGTAAAAGTTTCGAAAGATACTAGTATAATAATCGATGGATATGGAAAAAAAGAAGATATTGAAGTTAGGAAAAATGAAATAAAAAATGAGATAAAAAATGCTACATCAAATTATGATAAAGAAAAATTAGAAGAAAGACTTGCTAAATTAATAGGCGGTGTAGCAGTAATAGAAGTAGGGGCTGTTACTGAAACTGAGATGAAAGAGAAAAAACTAAGAATAGAAGATGCTTTAAACGCTACAAAAGCAGCAACATCAGAAGGAATAGTTGCAGGTGGTGGTATAGCATATATTATTTCATTAAAAGAAGTAGAAAAATTATCAAAAACTTTAAATGATGATGAAAAAATAGGTGTAGATATGGTAAAAAATGCATTAAAACAACCACTTTTACAAATTGCTATTAATTCTGGTGTAGATGGAGAAGAAATATTAAATAAAGTTAAAAATTTGGAAGAAAATATTGGATATGATGCAGAAAATGATAGGTATGTAGATATGAAAAAAGAGGGAATTGTAGACCCTGCAAAAGTTACAATTGCTGCCTTAAAAAATGCTGCTTCAATTGCTTCAATGGTTATAACTACAGAAACTTTAGTTGTAAATGATAAAAAAGAAAATAAGCTAAATGAAGAAAGCATGAATATGTATTAAAATAATTGATAAAAATAGACTCCATATAATATGGAGCCTATTTTTTTGATTAGTATGATATAAGCACTGGATATTTGTAACTTGAATGTGAAACTAATATATAAAAGTTTTCTTTAACAATTATAGAAAGGTGTGACATTTTTTTACAATCAATACCATTTTCCTTTAATGCCCTGCGTAGATAGCTATTTTCTAAAGTTGTTGATAAAGTATAACAGTGAACTTTTTCATACCGAGCTATAAAGTCTTTTCTTAATCCAGAAACAATTTTTTCTGATACAGTAAGATCGATATTATTTTCTAAAAGATAATCTTTTAAGATTTCTTCTAGTTTAGCAATACAAGTACTTTTTGTAATAGTTTTACCTTTGTTACTTGATACTATAGAATGAAGATCGTCAAATTTCATAGTGTTAATTACCTCCTACATTAAAATATTTTTTGTATCTAAAAATATATATGCTTCTTATTAAGAAAATAGGTAGATATTGTGAAATATCTACCCGGAAAAGTTTTTATTAAGAAACAAGATCTTTTGGATAAACTCCATACTTGGTTGAAACAGCTATTTGCTCATTAGTCCTGATTATTAAAAATATTGGAGCAATGTCAGCTTTTTTTACTCTTTCTTTAAGTAAAGTTTTAAAAAAGCAAGAAGACTCTCCAGTATTTATCGAATAGCAATGTAAATATGAAAAGCGTTTCTTTGCATCTTGTAGCACTTTACCCTTTATCTTTTCCTTTTTTTCTTTAGTAATTGGAAGAGAAGATAAATAATCTTCCATGCAACCTTCAAGTTTTTTTAGGCATTCATCTGAAATATTCAAGTTTACATCTTCAGCCTTTTTCGAACATTCTGCCATAATCAATACCTCCATTTGTATGTATTAAAAAAATTACTACGATATATATTTTAACACAAGTTAACATAAATGTCAAATGTTGAAATATTAATTTCTTTATTATATAATAATTTTTAAATTGAGGTGGAGTATGAGTAGTATTTTAATAAAAAATGGATATGTTATTAACGTTGAAAATGGTACATATTCTAAAATGGATGTTTTAATTGAAGAAAATATAATAAAAAAAGTAGAAAAAAATATTAATATTAATGCTGATAAAATAATAGACGTGGCTGGAAATGTTGTAATGCCAGGATTTGTAAATGCACATATGCATTCTCCTATGAGTATTTTTAGAGGATATAGCGATGATTGCAGCCTTTATGAATGGCTAAATGAAAAAATATTTCCAATAGAAGCTAAACTTAATGATGAGAGTGTGTATTATGCTACTATGCTATCATGTATTGAAATGATAAAAAGTGGAACAACTTGTTTTAACGATATGTATTTATTTACAGATATGGTAGCAAAAGCTGTTAAAGATTCAAAAATTAGAGCAAGTTTAGGTAGAACTATATTTGAAGTAAGTGATGATAATGATGAAAGTATAAAAGAAGCAATAGATATTGTTGAAAAATATAACAATACTGAAAATGGTAGAATAACAGCAAATATTACTGCACATGCTTTATATACTTGTAATGAAAAGGCAATTTTAGACTGTATTAAACTTGCTAAAAAATATAATGTTCCATTTCATATTCATTTAGATGAAACAAAAAAAGAACATGAGGATATAAAAAATAAATATGGAGTAACACCACTTGGATATTTAAAAGAAAAAGGAGCTTTTGATGTACCATTAATTCTTGCACATTCAGTATGGCTTGATGATAAAGATATTTTGGAGTTAAAAAATATAAAAGGTGGAATAGTGCATAACCCTATTAGTAATTCAAAGCTTGCATCAGGTATTGCTCCAATAAAAAAATATATGGATAATGGCATATTAATTGCACTTGGAACAGATGGAGATGGGTCTACAAATACGCTTGATATGTTTGAGGAAATGAAATTATGTAGTTATTTACAAAAAATATCAACTTTAGATCCAACTTGTATATCAGCAAGAGATGTTGTTAAATTTGCTACAATTAATGGTGCAAAAATATTAAACATTAATGATATAGGAAGTATTAGGGTTGGAAATAAAGCTGATGTTATAATTGTTGATATGAAAAATGAGCATCAAATTCCAGTACATGATATTTTTTCTAATTTAGCTTATTCTACAAATGGAAATGACGTTATTACGACTATTGTTGATGGAAATATTTTAATGGAAAATAGAAAATTAACATTTATTGATGAAAATGAAATTTATCAAAAATGTAATCAAATAAAAGAAAAATTATTTAAGTAAGCTTTTGCTTACTTTTTTTCTTGCATAATTGAAAAATTTAATATATAATTAATTATAATTTTAGGAGCGGTTATGGAAGAATTTATAAAAAATATAGATTTGCAAAAAGTACCTGTTCAAACATTAGCTTTTATTGGTGATAGTGTTTATGATTTGTATATAAGATGTTATCTTGCTTCTCTTAGCAATGAAAAGACAAGAAAGCTTCATGAGAAAGCAACAAAATTTGTTAGTGCAAGAGCACAAGCAGGTATTATGGATAATATTATTTCAAAACTTACTGATGAGGAAGTTTTAATATATAAAAGAGGTAGAAATACAAATATTAATACTTCAAAACATGCTGAAGCTATAGAATATAAAAAAGCAACAGGTCTTGAAACTTTAATAGGTTATTTATATTTAACTAATAATAAACAAAGAATAGAAGAGATTATATCTTTAATAATTAAATTAAAGGAGGAGTAAAATGGAAGAAAATAATAACACAAACAATAATGTAGAAGAACTAGAAGTACCTGATTCTAATTTATTGGAAATAATAAAAAAAGCAGGAACTCAAGAAAAATTATCTCAAGATGAAGTAAATAAATTATTAAAAGATGCAAAAGAAAGAATTGATTTTGTAAAATTAATAGATGAAATAAAAATTCCATCAGATAAATATGTAATTTATACTGATGGTGATGAACAATTAGTATATGAAAATGGTGAATTTTTTCTTCAATCATCAACTGATAGTACAAAAATAAAGAAAAAGAAAAAAAGATTAGAAGCAAAGGATATGTATATTGAGTATTTTATAAAATATACAATCAATCCTATAATCGAAAGAAAAAATATGATTGAACAAAAAAGACAAATGATTGAATTACAAGGAAAAGAAAAAAGTGTAAATGAAAAAGCAAAAAAAGAAATTGAAGTAAAAGAGAGGTAATTATATGAATAGTAAAGAAAAAATGCATTGGCTTATAATTATTGTAGTTTTACTTTGTATTAGTTTTTTTATTATTTGGTATTTTAATCATGATAGAGGTTTAAAGGTTGTTGAAGGAATTAATCAAACTATGACTTTAAATGATGATGAATTAATATGTAATTTAAAAATATAATAAGTTTAAAAAAGAAGAATATGAAAAAACTCATATTCTTCTTTCTTTATTTATTTATTATTTTTATTTATTATCTTTATGTTTATTTTTTTATTTTACTTTTTATTTACATATATTATTTTTTATTTCTTCTTGTTCAGCAGGAGTAGAAGCAGAAGCTGGTACATAATAACCTTTTTGCTTAGCAAATGTATATAAATCCCATTGTAATTTTTCAAAAGTATCTCTTGAAGTAGTTATTAAATCTCTAAAATTTTTATTATTTGATTGCTCAATTGTATAATTACATTGTTGTATTACAGAGTTTAAAGTTGATAAAGTATCGTTAGTTGAATTTTTTTCATTCATAATTATATATCCTCCTATATAAGATTTGATAAATTTTGTTTTAAATTTTTGTTTTCTGTACAAATTTGATCATAAAGCGTAATTAAATTTTGATCTGTTGTTAATGTTTTGTAATATTCTATTTTATCGCAAAAATTAGTTATTTTACCACAAAGATGTCTAATGTTTTGAAGTTCAATTTGATTTAAACTATTCATATAATACCTCCTAAATACCTTAATAGTATTTGATAAATTAAATAAATTATACATTGTATTTTATTTTTTATTTTTAATTTTTATTTTATAGCAGGTCGTGCAAAAAGAGATGCTATAAATCCGAAAAATACAGCACTGCCAATTCCAGCTGCACAAGCTTTAACGCCACCTGTAAATAATCCTAACACACCAACTTCGTCAATTTCTTTTATAACACCTTGTGCAAGTAGATGACCAAATCCAGATATTGGAACAGTAGCACCAGCACCACCAAAATCAACTATTTTTTGATATATACCAATACTTGATAAAAAAGTACCAAGTATTACGAATAAAACTAAGATTCTACCAGGAGTTAACTTTGTTTTATCAATTAAAATTTGACCTATTGAACAAATAATTCCTCCAGTTATAAAAGCTTTTAAAAATACCATTATTTCACCTCGTTTTCTATTGCTATTGCATGTGCAATACAAGGTATAGTTTCACCTTGTTGACATGTTGTTGCATTCATTAGGGCACCAGTTGCAACAAGTAATACTTTGTTTATTTTATTTTCTTTTAATAAAGGATAAAAGTATGATGAAAAAACACTAGCTATGCATCCACATCCACTTCCACCACATTTGGTATTTGGATCATTTAAATCATAGATCATTGCACCACAATCTTTATGATTTTTTGATATATCAATACCTTCTTTTTCAAATAATGAAGTTAAAAGTTTTGAACCAAGTGTACCAAGATCACCAGTTATAATAACATCGTAATAATCAGCAGTTCTATTTGTTTCTGTTAAATGAGTTGCTATTGTATTAAAAGCAGCAGGTGCCATAGCAGCTCCCATATTTGAAATATCACATACTCCAAGATCAACTATTTTTCCAGGTGTTACATATGTAATACATGGATAATTTTCATTATTATTTTTATAATCATTAGAAATTAAAGTACAACCACTACCTGTTACTGTATTTTGAGCTGTAGTACTAGTTTGGTTACCGTGTTCTAATGGCATTCTAAATTGTTTTTCAGCACTACAAAAATGTGATGAAGTAGCATTTATAACTTTATTTGCATATCCTGCATTCACAAAAAGTGAACCAATTAGCATACTTTCACAAAAAGTAGAACAAGCACCATAAAGTCCTAGAAATGGAATATTTGTATCACGTATACAATATCCAGAAGAAATACATTGATTTAAAAGATCTCCTGCAAATATATAATCAATATCATCAAAAGTTAAATTTGATTTAGATATTAAATTGTTTATACAAGTTTGCATCATTTTACTTTCTGCTTTTTCAAAGCTTTTTTCACCAAAGAACTCATCATCACTATGAATTTTAAAATAATTACCTAAAGGACCATCTATTTCTTTTTTTCCAACAACACTTGAAGTTGTTATTATTTGAGGGGTATTTTCTAATTTAATTGTTTGTTTTCTCATAAAATCACCTACATTATACTTTTAAATATTAAATATACTATTCCTATTATAAAGGATGAAGTAATACCGTATACTAAAACCGGACCAGCTACTTTAAACATATTTGAACCAAGACCTAAAATATATCCTTCTGTTTTATATTCTATTGCAGGAGCTACTATTGAGTTTGAAAATCCTGTAATTGGTACTGTAGAACCTGCACCAGCTATTTTTCCTAATTTTGAATATAAATTAATACTTGTTAAAAAAGCACCAAGGAAAATTAAAATAATTGTACAAATAGTTGCTGAGTCTTGTTTGTTAAAACCTAAATGTGTTGAAATGTAGATTATAAGCTGACCAAGACAACAAATCAGTCCACCAATAACAAAAGCAAAAAATATATTTTTTAAAATATTACTTTTTGTAGTATTAGTATCAACAAATTCTTTATAATCTTCTTTTGTCATATTAATATTTGTATTCATAAAAATCACCTAATCATATCTTTTGTATAATAAAAAAATATATACATGCTCTTTAATAATTAAAAAATAAATTTTGAAATATTTTTGAAATATTTATTGAATAAGCAAAGAAAATTTGATATAATGTTGCAAACTGATTATATGGAGTATGGAGGTAGTTTTAAATGGAGAATGATAAGAAGTTTACTAGTGAAATGTTTGGCTATGATAAAAAAGAAGTTGAAGAATATATCAAAGCTTTAAAAGCCGAATATGAAAGTAGAATTCAAGCTGAAAGATCAGATGCTAATAGAATCTCTAATGAACTTACTATTGTAAAGAAAAAATTAGAAAGATATGAAATTGATTATATAGAAAAACAAGAGAAAGTTGCTAATGCTTTAATTACTGCTGAAGATCAAGCAAAAAAGATCGTTGAAACATCAAGAACAGAAGCAATGCAAGAAAAAGAAAGAATAGAAAGTTTAATTGAAATGGAAAAAGAAAAACTTTTAGACATAAAAAAAGATGTAATTGATTTAAAAGAAAAAACAGTTAGTCTACTTGAAAAATATTCACAAGGAATGAATGATTTATTAGATTAGTAATATTTTTAATGCAACCATAATAATATAAAAACAAAAGGAGTTTGTTTATGAAAATTATGGTTGCTTTTTTAAACCAAAAAAACAAAAGTAGAAAATTAAGAAGCAAAAGAAAGATTAAAGAAGATGTAGATAATTTAAGATATCTTAGTGATTTTGGTAAAGAAAATAAAAAATATTATAATATTAATGAAAATAGAAAAAATAATAAGAGTAATTTAAAAGATTATAGCAATGTTAGTTTTAAAGAATTTGGATTTAATAATTTAAAAGATAGAAAAGATAAAATATTAAAGTTTAAAGATTTGTTCCTTTTTGCTACTATATTTGCTGTTTCTTTTTTGGTTATAAAAAATAAATTTAATTTTTTTGTTAAAAAGTTTGAAGTAAATGACGAAAAGAATATAAAAGTTGAAGATTATATTAGTTTATCAAGTGCTTTTGATAAAAGTAGTTATATTTTTTCTACAGCAGTAAGTAAAGATACTAAAAATGATAATGAAAATATAAATACAGAAATAAAAAAAGATGAAACTGCTAGTAGTGAAGAAAAAATTATTGATGATAAAGCTGCAAGTTATAATAGTGTAAATACTTTTTTTAATAATGATGAAATTTCTCAAAATGTATTTTATGAAGATAAAAATTTCCAAAAAATTACGCTTGGAAATGGATTAATTGTTAATTCATCAAGTAATAGAAATATTGATTTTAAATCTCTATTAAATTCTGATGTAATTCTTACAAAAAAAAGTGATAAAATTTTGCTATATAATACTCATACATCAGAGAGTTATTCAAATAGTGAAAACTATAAATTTGAATATTCTGGTACTATGCGTTCGCAAGATTCAAATTATAACATGCTTGCAATTGCAAAATCACTTAATGAAAATTTATTAAAAAAAGGCTTTGATTCAATTCAAGATACAACACCTCATGATTATGGAGCATATACAATTGCATATTCTAATTCTAGAAAAACTGTTACAAATAGACTTTCAGAGCTTCAGTCTGCTGGCATAATAATTGATGTGCATAGAGATGCAATAGAAGATTTAACATTTAGACCTGTTACAAATATAGATGGTGTACAAGTAGCACAACTTATGATCGTTATAGGAATTGGTACAAATACAACAGATAATCCGTATTATGAAGATAATTTAAAACTTGCTTTAAAGATCCAAGAAATTGGAAATAAAATATATCCAGGACTATTTAGGCAAATTTTAGTAAGAGATGCAATGTATAATCAAGATTTAAATAAATATTCTATACTTGTTGAGTTTGGAGCAACTGGTAATACAATAGATGAAGTAAAACTTTCTACGCGTTGTCTTTCTAATTTGTTAAATATAATTTATAAAGATTGACTATAATATTTTTTTTATGATATAATTCAGAATCGATGAAAGGAATTGATGAAATATGGCAAATAATTTAGTAATTGTCGAATCACCTTCAAAAGCACATACAATAAAAAAATATCTTGGTAAAAATTATGATGTTATAGCATCACAAGGTCATATAATTGATTTACCTGTTAGCAAAATAGGTATTGATATAGAAAATAATTTTAAACCTGAATATAAAACAATGAAAGGTAAAGCAGCTATTGTTAAAGAAATAAAAGAAAAAGCTAAAAAAGCAGATAAAGTATATCTTGCAACCGATCCCGATCGTGAGGGAGAGGCTATAGCGTGGCATCTTAAAAATGTTTTGGATATACCTGATGATAAAAAATGTAGAATTACTTTTAATGAAATAACAGAAAAAGCTGTAAAACAAGCAGTTAAAGAGGCAAGATGTGTTGATTATAATTTGGTTGATGCACAACAAGCAAGAAGAGTAATTGATAGGATTGTTGGTTATAAATTATCTCCTCTTTTATGGAAGAAAATAAAAAGAGGTTTAAGTGCAGGAAGAGTTCAATCAGTTACTTTAAAAATTATAATGGATAAAGAAAAACAAATTAGAAATTTTGTTCCAGAAGAATATTGGACTATGAATGCTAAATTGTTAAAAAATAAATCTTTACTTGATGCAAAGTTTTATGGTAATGAAAAAGGAAAAATTGATTTAAAAAATAAGGAACAAGTAGATGAAATCTTAGAAAAGATAAAAGGAAAAGAATATATTGTCCAAGACGTAATAAAGTCTGAAAGAAAGAAAAATCCACCTGCTCCTTTTACAACATCTTCATTACAACAAGAAGCCTCTAGAAAATTATCTTTTTCTGTAAAAAAGACAATGATGGTGGCACAAAGATTATATGAAGCAGGTTTTATTACTTATATGAGAACCGATTCTACTAGACTTTCTGATGAAGCAAAAGAGATGGCAAAAAACTATATTGAGAAAAATTTTGGCAAAAATTATTACTTAAATAGAACTTTTAAAGCAAAAGAAAATGCACAAGATGCGCACGAAGCTATAAGACCATCAAAACTTGAAAATAGTATAGATGAACTTGGAAATGATGAAAAAAGATTATATACTTTAATATTAAATAGATTTCTTGCATCCGTTATGCAAGTTGCAATTTACGATACAACAAAAGTCAAAGTTAAAGTTGGAGATTATGTATTTAATATAAATGGTAGTGTTATAAAATTTGACGGTTTTATGAAACTATACATTGAAGGTTCAGATGATGAAAATAAAAATGATGATGAAAAAATATTACCAGAATTAAATGTTGGTGATATTTTAAAAGAAAAGGATTTAATTACTGAACAAAAATTTACAGAACCACCAGCAAGATATACAGAAGCAAGCTTAGTTAAAGTCATGGAAGAAAAAGGAATAGGAAGACCTAGTACCTATGCCCCTACAATTTCTACTTTGCTTGATAGAATGTATATTGAAAAGGAAGGAAAAAATCTAATACCTACAAATCTTGGTGAAATTGTTGATACTATGATGGAAGATAATTTTAAAGATATTGTAGATGTTGACTTTACTGCTGATATGGAAAATAAACTTGATAAAATTGCAGAAGCAAAAGAAAATTATGTTAAAATGTTATCTGAATTTTATAATCCGTTTATAAAAAATTTAGAAGAAGTTCAAGATAAAATTGAAAAAGTTAAAATTCCAGAAGAGCAAACTGATATTCCTTGTGAACTATGTGGAAGAATGATGGTAATAAAACAAGGAAGATTTGGTAGATTTTTAGCATGTCCTGGTTATCCTGAATGTAAAAATGCAAAACCATTAAAACAAGAAATAGATATTCCTTGCCCAAAATGTGGTGGAAAAGTGTTAATTAAGAAAACTAAAACAAAGAGGAATTTTTATGTTTGTGAAAATAATACTAATAATGAAAACAGTAAATGTGATTATATTTCATGGACTAAACCATCAAAAAATGGTGAAGTTGTAGAAAGTAAAACAAAAAAGACTACTAAGAAAACTGCAAGTAAGAAATCAAAAACTACAACTAAAAAAAGTAAAAAATAAAAATACAAAAAGAGTTAGAGTTATAATTTTATAATTTTATAATTTTAACTCTTTTTATATTTTGCTACAAAATATTTAAAATAGATATTAAATACTTTACATAAAATATAAAATGTGGTATAATTAAACCGTACTAATAATAAAAGTCACTTTGATTAACGTGATGGATTAGATTAATGGAGGTTTAATATGAGTAAAGAAAAAGCGATGACAATTAATGAAAAGTGTAATGCTAAGAAGGAAGCTTATAAAAAGGAGCGTTTGCAGAAGGAAAAAGAGATCGAAAGTCTCCTGATAAATAGCTTCTTTGAAAAATCATCTTGTTCGTATATTTTGCTTGACTTTGCAGAAGAATTATCAGAGAAAAAAAATGTGGCTGTTGCTGAGGAGGAAAGTGAACTTGAAACCGAAGTAAAGAGCAATAATGGTGATGGAAAAAAGATAAAAGCTATGAACCGCTTTACTTGTTTTTCATATGAATATGAGGTAATTTCAACTGTAAACCCTACTTTAACAGATAACAGCTTTGAAAAATTTGAAGTTGAGGATTGGCAGGAGCTTATAAATTCTTTTGCAGATCAGGGTGTGGAGATTTACCATTTGATTAATGAGAACAAGATAGCTGGAACAAGTATTCATTCATTGTTTTTCGTTCCTGAGTCAGTAAAGGATAACTGGAGGATCAATAAGATTTATTCATTTGAAAAAGATGAGAATCTTGCTGAAGATTTGGCAGCTCTTTTTGGTATGAAGTAGTTTCAACCTTTTCTTTTAGAAAAAGTGCAAAGTTAATTACTTTGCACTTTTTTATTTTTATCTAACTTAATAACATTCAAGTGGAGGTTATAACATGAAAAAGAAATTAACAATTAATGAAAAGTGTCAAGCAAAAATAATAAATAATAAAAAAGAACGGAAGGAAAAAATAGAAGAAATTATTGATAGTATAACAAGATGCTTTGATAAAGAAAACGTTGTTTATGTCAAGCTTGACTTTGTTAGAATATTTAAGGAAGAAAAGAAAATAGAACCATTAAGTAATATTTCTGGTTTTTCATATGAAGGACAATATATTTATTCTATAAGTCCAAGTTTTAATCCAGATGTATTGTCTAAATTTAAAATTGAAAATTGGCAATATTTGATTGACTTTTTTAAATCACAAGATGTTGAGATTATATGTTATTTATATTCAGATAGTTGTAAAGCTTCAGATTATTCATTAAAATTTTTTCCGAAATGTTTATTAAAAGAAGAAAAATTCTCTAATGAATATAATTCAAAGCAGGATGAAAATTTGGCTCAAAAATTAGTAGATTGTTTTCAAAGTCCTAATTTTCCATTTAAACTTTACTTTAAATAAGGAGCTATGATGATTTGGTAAATAAAATGTTATTGGGAGGCATTACATGAAACTAGGAAATTTATACAAGAGAAATTTAAAGAAAATAGAAAAAAATAGAAAAAAAGAAATAGATCAAATAAAATGTTTTTTGATAGAAGCTTTTAAGAAAAAGGAAACTATTTTTGTTAGTTTTAATTTTGCAAACGGAAAAAGTGATGAAAATACCATAAAGGCAATTAATGAAATTGTGTGTTATTCATATGATTTTAGTTCTAATTTACAAATGTACCCTGTTTTTCAAAAGCATGTTTTTGAAAATTGGAATTCAAAAGATTGGCAAAGCTTTATAGATAGCTTTAAAAAAGCAGGTTTTGATGTCTTTTTTATTGAAAAATCACTTGGAACTGTTACTCAAGGAAATAATATTGTAAAGCATGTTCAATATTCTTTAGATTTCATTCCTAAAAAATTAAGAAAAAATGAAAATGTAATAAAAAGATATGGTAAAGAAGAAATTCCTACAGATGATTTAGGCCAAAAAATCGCAGCTTTATTTAGTAAAAACTAAATTGGTAAAAGATGTAAAGTTAATTACTTTGCATCTTTTAATTTTTATAAATAAAAAAAAATCGCAAATAATATTAATATGATTTATTTAATTGGACTTTTATGTGGATTTATTAATGGGATTTTTTCTTCTGGTGCAGGACAAATATTTATTTTTTATTTTATATTTATAAAAAAATACGATACTAAAAAAATGAGATGTACAAGTATTTTGATACTTACAATTTCAAGTATTATTTCAATTTTTGGTTATATTAATATTAAAAATATTAATATGATTTTTTGCTTAATAATTTTAATACTTTCTTTTGTTAGTGCAAAAATAGGAAATTTTTTCATTAAAAAAATGAATTCAGACGTATTAAATTTACTATCTGGTATAATTCTTGTTTGTTTTACAATTTATAAAGTTGTAGTAATGTAGTAGGAGGAATTTAATGTTAAAATTCGCTTTAGTTACTTTCTTATCAGGAATTTTATCTGGTATGGGAATTGGTGGAGGTAGTATTTTTGTTTTACTTATGGATACTTTTTTTAATTTTTCCTATGATACTATAAAGTTTTATAATTTACTTAGTTTTGTATGTATAGGTATTTTTTCAAGTTTTGAAAATTTAAAAAAAGGTAACATTGATAAAAATATATTTAAAAAAATAATTTTATTTATTATTATTGGAGCTTTTTTAGGAAGTTATGTAACAAAATTTTTAAATCCTAAAGATATAAAATTTGCATATTATATATTTTTACTTATTATCGGAATATATGAAATATTTACTAGTTTAAAAAATATAAAAAAAGGAAAAAATAATATAAAAAGAGAAAGGAGGTAATTTTATGGAATTTATAAAAGGTACTATGATGGGAATGATTGGTGGAATGGTTGTTGGTATTATGAAGAAAAAAGAAATTATGAAAATTTGTAATACTTGTAAGAAAAAAATGCATAAATTTAAAAAATTTGGTTTTAGTTTTTAGAGTAGGAATTTTTTCCTACTTTTTTCATTGTATTTAAAATCATAAATGTCACTAAAATACTTGAAATTTATCATAATTTATAGTACAATTAAATTTGTATAATAATGTTTATTTAGATTAGTGAGGGATTATTTTATGGTTTATAAAAAATTAACAATTTTTTCAATAATATTAGCAATTGTTGCAGCTTTTACTTGCAATTTTGTTTTTGCAGCTGGTAATGTTATAACTAACGATGCTATTTATGATGGTACTTTAAAAGTTTTAGTTATGATACAAAAATATTCTTGGCCAGTTGTAACACTTATATTTATATATGCTATGTATCAATTTTTTGTTATAGGTTCTGAAATGTTAGAACATAAAATTCTTGGACAAAGACTTATAATTGGTATATCTGTGTTTATGGTTATAATTCAATGTTTACCATTGTTTTATGCTTTTGTAATTGTTTAATATTTTGAAGGGGAAGAGTAATATATGAAAATACTGTTTGGTATTAATAATGATAATACAGTAAAAGGAATAGTTGATTTTTATGAAAAAAAATACGGTGAAAAAATAGAATATAAAAATGTTTATTATTTTAAACAATTTTCTAAAGAATTAGCTATGGGAAATTATGATAGAGCTGTTTTACTAGAAGATTTGGAAGCATTTCCAACAAATAATTATGCTCAAATTGATGATTTCTTATTTAAAACTATAGATTCAATGACAGATAGTTTTGATGCTAAAAATATTATATATATAGCTTCAAACAGAAGAAAATTAGGAGATGCTTTTTTAGCAAAATTATTTAATCTAGGTATTTATACAACTTTAACTGATAATGATAGAACAAAAGGTAAGGTTTGTGATGCTATTAATAGACCATACCTAAAAAAAGATGTAAAAAAATATTATGATAATGTTACTAATAATAATGTTTATAATGCAGTCGAAGTTTCTGAGCTTGAAATTCAAAAAATCATTACATATTATAGAAATCAAAACGGTTCTACAAGTAAGTATAATGAAATTTTTGATAGAATTGCTTCACAATATACAGATGATCAACTAAAAATTATTATAAAATTTTTACCGCAAGATGTTAAGCAACATTTGGCTTTTAATAATGAAAAATACAAAGAGTTAATTTCACAAGCAGGTATTAGTCAAGCAGATGCTGGAAATGAAATTACACAACCAGTTGCACCACCACAAAATAAATCAAAAGCACCAGCTGAGATTTTAAATCAAAATGAAGATGCCAAAGCTGTAATGATAGAAAAGAAACCTGAAATTGTAGAAAAAATTGTTGTAAAAACAGTTCCTTCTGCACCAAAAGTAGTTGAAAAGGTTGTAGAAAAAGTAGTAGAAAAAAATGTTGAAGTAGTAAAAAATGTATATGAAATTCCAAAGGATTATAAAAAAGTAGTTTGCTTTGTAGGAGCTCCAAAAGTTGGTACAACTTTTTGTGTTAATGCAATTAGTACTTATGTTGCAAGAAGTAAAGTAAAAACTGCTTTAGTTGATGTAACTAGAAAAAGAGATACATATACAATTTATACCTATGATAATGAAGGAAAAAGAAGTATAGCAGCTGAAAGTTTAAGATATGCTTCAAATGGAATTAACGAACCATTAGTATATGATAAATTTAGTCTTTATACTGCAATGCCAGGTGAGGATAGAAATAAATATAATGTATCAACAATAGTAGATACTGTAATGCAAAATAATAACTTGATTTTAATTGATTGTGATTTTACAACACCAAATGATTTCTTTAGATTATGTCAAGAAATATATATTGTACAGGATATGGACGTTTTAAATATCAACCAAGTTACAATATTTTTAAGAAAACTTAAATCACATGGAATACCACTTAATAAAATTAGAGTTATTATAAATAAACATGTAAAATGTGCTTTAACAGCTAAAGATTTATTAGATGGTATAGCTACATATACAAGTTATGATTTAAAAATGTATGATGAACTAATGAATTCATCTACAATACCATATTATATTTTACCTTTTGATCAAGAAAATTATAGAAAATATGTTGAAATGGTATTTAAATATTCAAATAAATTCAATACATTTACAGATGACTTTAGAGAAAGTCTAGATAAAATCATAAATGCAATCTATCCTGTAGGTAGGATTACTATGACAAAAACAAATGATAAAAAAGGATTATTTAAAAAATAATAAACAAAAGAAAGGAATATTATTATGACTTTAGTTATAATTTTACTAATAATAGCAATTGTTTTAATATTATTTTCAATCGGATTTTTTGAAATTGAACATAATAGAATAAATATTGAAAAAACAGATAAAAAACTTAATATTATAGATAGTTCTATTCAAAGTCTATTTGAAGTTTTAGGTAATTATGAAATGTGTGATTCAAAATATCAAGATTTGAATAATATAATTAAGAAAAACTTTAATGCAAAGTATTCATCAGTTGTTATATATAATGGAAATGATTATGTTATAAGAGCTTCAAATGTTGAAGATTGTTTTTTGGATTCAATAAAAAATGTTGCTGATGAAGCTATATTTTCAAGTTATGTTCAAAAAAATACTTCAAAATATGCGATAGCATCAGAAGATGGCTTTGTTTCATATAAAAGTTCTGTTGAAAGAAATATAAAATCTGTTATTTTTTCTCCAATATACTATAATGAAGTTTATTTAGGATTTTGGATAGTTGAAGATGAAAAAACTAATGCTTTTGACTTTGTAAGTGAAATTGATATGGAAAAGTTTAAACATAATGTTGGGCTTTTTGTTGAAAATGTTGAAAAGCAAAGTGTTATTGAAACAGCAGAAAACATTGATAAACAAACTAAATTTTATAATACAAATTATTTGTATTCAAAATTACGTTCATTAATTATTAAAAATGAAAATAGTGTTTTAACTATGATTTATTTAAAAAATTTACCTGAAATTAATGAAAAATATTCAAGAAATGTAGGTAATATGCTTGTTGCAAAGCTTTCAAATGTAATAAGAGAAAATCTACCAGAAGGAAGTATTCCTGTAAGATATAGTGGTCTTAGACTTGTTATATTAACTCCAGGAAAAACAGTTCAATCAATAAATAAAGAAATGGAATTTTTACTTAAAAAAATTCTAAAAGAATATGAGGTTTATGAGTCAGAAAAAATTGAACTTGAAGTACAAGTTGTTATGAAAAACTTGAGAAAACAAGCAAATATTGAAAAAGAAGCTCAAAATATTACAAGAAGAATGGACGGAATTAAAACAGTAAATACAATTAAGGTTATATAATATTTTTAATTTAATATAATAAAATAGTATAAGGAGTGATTAATATGGATCAAAATACAACAGTTTTTTTACCACAAAAAGATGAATCAAAAAGAGTAAAAGAAATTATGGAACAAGTAGTTGCTGCTTTAAAAGATAAAGGTTATGAACCAGTAAGTCAAATAATTGGTTATATTTTATCTGGTGATCCAACTTATATAACATCTCATCAAAATGCAAGAGCTTTAATTTGCAAAATTGAAAGAGATGATTTATTACAAGAAATGATTAAAAGTTATTTAAATTTATAAGGTGAAAAATGAAAAGAAAATTAGCTATAGATTATGGTGATGTAAGAGTAGGTCTTGCTATTTCTGATGAACTTGGTATAACAGCTCAAGGAATGGAAACTTTAGTGATAAATGGTAGTGAAAAAAACTTTTTTAAAGGTATTAGAAAAATTTTATCAGAATATGATATTGATACTATAGTTATTGGTTACCCAAAAAACATGAATGGTACAATGTCTGAAAAAACAAAAAAAGTTGATTCATTAATACCTGAACTTGAAAAAATGAATGTTAAAGTTGTAAAATGGGATGAAAGACTTACAACTGTTTCAGCATACAAAACTATGAGAGAGTTAAATATTTCTCAAAAGTCTAAAAATAAATATGCTGATAAACTTGCAGCAACATATATTTTAGAAGGATATTTAAGTAGTATATAGAAAAGAACCACAATTTTAAATTGTGGTTCTTTTTAGAATATAAAAAATTATTCTGTTACATTTTCTGGCATTTTTGTATTATTGTGTTTATACAATGTTAAAACAATATTACTTATTGAGGAAATATGATATTTCATATTCTCAATTTGATCAGAATATTCTGGATATGTATCAATACCAAAATCACAAAGAGGAAAAATATAATCATTAGATTCTTTAAGATATTCTGTTATTTCATCTTCTTCACATGACTTTAAAGTAGTGCAGGTATTAGCCCTATTAGAAAGTTTAATAAGCAAAGCTTTATAGTTTTGCTTTAAATTTTCATAATAGCTTTCAATTGGTATTTTTTCATGTTTTGACACCAAGTTTATAAGAGAAACAACTTCATGAGAAAGTCTATACTTATCCTCTAAAATAGTGCCTGGTCTTTGAATTTGACACTTTTTAAATACTTCATGCAAAAGAGCAGCTGCTAAAGTTTCATCATCATAAATTTTTAATGCTATTAAATATGATGCAACTCTTAAAGGATGAATAATAAAAGGATCCCCACTTTTACGCAACTGTCCTGCATGTAATTTTTCACAAAGTGGAAGAGCAATTAAAGTATTAGTAAGATTTTTCCTTTTTGCAACACCTCTTATGTATTCAAAAGTCTTTCTGTAATAAGTATGATCCTGTAAGTTTTCAAATTCATTATTTAGTAATGCATCTATTGTTTCGCAAATAGATACAATTTGGTATTTCATAATTGTAATTTGATTACTAAATTCAGGATAATACGTTTTACCGTATTTGCAAAGAGCGTAAATATATTCCTTAGTTTCTTTTACATACTTATTCATACGTTCTGGTGTAAATACAGACATTGTAGAGCAGTTATTTGCTCTATCTGAAAGTTTAATTAATAATGCATCCTTATTTTTACTAATATTTTCGTAATATTTATTTGCATCATAATTTGATTTATCTTTAGTAAGAAGACGCACAATATTTATTACTTCTCTTGAAATACCGTATTCTTCTTCTAAGATTTCACCATTTCTTGTTCTTTCAGGTTGATCTTCAATAACATCATGCAAAATCGAAGCAGCACATATAACATCATTATCAATACCTAAATTTAATAAATATAACGTTACCATTAAAGGATGAATAATATATGGTTCACCAGAATCTCTAGTTTGACCACCATGGAAACGCATTGCTGCTGCAAGTGCAAGTGAAGTATTTGGCATATCAATGCTTGCATAACCTTTAATGTAGGTGTAAATTTCTTCCCATTTTTGAGTTACTGAATTTTGTTCAAATTCTTCAAAATCATTCATA
Source organism: uncultured Clostridia bacterium (assembly GCA_934169925.1). Lineage (GTDB taxonomy): Bacteria > Bacillota > Clostridia > TANB77 > CAG-465 > CAG-465. Next base: position 115,456 of record CAKPOO010000002.1, read on the forward strand.
TAAATTTCTCCCATTCTATTAATTAATAAAACATTACTACTAAAATTACATAATATATTAACATAAAAATGCAATTATTGCAATAAAAATGATAGAGAAAATTTTAAAATAAAAAAGAACAAATGTACTTGACAAAATTTAAATTAATATATATAATAGCTGTGAACAGAAGTTCTTTTAAGAGGTGTGATATATGATAAGTAGTTTACACATAAAAAATATTGGTATAATTGATGATATAAATATTGAATTTGAAGATGGACTAAATGTTATAACTGGTGAAACTGGTGCTGGAAAAAGTTTGATAATTGATTCTTTGAGTATTCTTTGTGGCTTAAGATTTTCAAAAGATTTTATTAGAAAAGGAGAAGAGTTTGCACTTGTAGAAGCTTCTTTTTTTGATAAGGGAGAGGAATTTGTAGTTTCAAGAAAGATATTTGAATCAGGTAAAAATATATGTAAAATTAATGGAGAACTTTGTACAGTTTCACAAATTAAAGAATGCTTAAGTTCAAGCATTGATTTTAATGAACAAGGTGAAAATTTTAACTTAATGAATAAATCAAAATATATTGAATTTTTAGATTTATTTTCAAAAGATGAAATAAAATGTGTAAAGGAAAAATACGATGAACTTTATACAAAATATATAGATATAAAAAAAGAATTAAGTAAAAATTATGGAAATGATATAGAAAAAGAAAGAACATTAAGTTTACTTAAATATCAATTAAATGAAATACAAAATGCTGATTTAAAAATAGATGAAGATGTAGATCTTGAAAATAAAAGAAAGATCGCTGCAAATTCTGAAAAAATTTTTAATAGTTTAAATTTATCTTCAACTATTATTTCAGATAAAATAATACAAGATTTAGATGAGGCTATAAAAGCATTAAATAAAATAAACAATTTAGATATAAGGTATCAAAATGAGTATTCTAAAATTCAAGATGCATATTATAATTTACAAGATGTATCTTCAAATTTATATGATTTTTCAAATGAAATTGAACTTAATATTTCTGATTTTTCTTCAATTGAACAAAGACTTAATTTAATTTATGATTTAAAAAGAAAATATGGATCTTCTATAGAAGAAATTTTAAACTATAAAAATCAAGTTGAAAGTAAAATATCAGAAATTGAAAATTTAGAACAATATATTTTAGATTTAAAGCAAAAACAAAATGAAATAACAAAAGAAATGTTTAAATTAGCCTCAAATATGAATGAAATTAGAAATAAATCAGCAAAAATATTATCTGAAAATATAACAAAGAAATTTAAGTTACTTGAAATGTTTAATGCAAATTTAAATATTAAAGTTACTATGAATCAATCTAAAGATTTTAATAAAAATGGTTTAGATGAGGTTGAATTTTTAATAGCAACTAACTTAGGTAGTGATTACAAACCATTAGAAAAAATTGCATCTGGTGGCGAAATTTCTAGAATAATGCTTGCTATTAGAGCAGTAATTAATGAATTTGACTTTAATAACAAGATAATAATTTTTGATGAAATAGATACAGGAATTAGTGGTAAGGCAATAGTTGCTGTTTCTGATAATATAAAATCAATTTCTAAAACAAGTCAAGTTATTTGTGTTACACATCATGCTAATGTTGCTGCAAAAGCAAATGCTAATTTCTTTGTTTTTAAGGAAAATATTGATGGAAAAACTGTTAGCAAAGTAAGAAAATTAAATAAAGAAGATTTAGTAAAAGAACTTGCAAGAATAACATCAGGTAATAATGATACAAATTCAATTAACTATGCAAAAAGTCTTATATCAAATGAAAATATTGCTTAAATTTTAAAAATAACTATACAAAAATATAAAAATATAGTATAATTAATCTATCTTATTTTAAGGAGGATTATAAAATGGATGAAAATAAAGAAATACAAGGTTGCACAGGTAGCTGTGGAACATGTGGAGGATGCGGAAGTTCAAGCGAAGATGAAAAAATGAGCCCAATTATAACTTTAACTGATGATGATGGTAATGATGTAAGATTTGAAATCTTAGATGTTGTTATAATGCCTGACGAAAAAGAATACTTAGTAGTTAGCGAAGTAAAAGATGAAAACGTAGAAGGCGATGTTGAAGTTGTTATATTAGAAATAAAAGATGTTGATGGAGAAGAAGTTTATGATACAGTTGTAGATGAAAAAATAGCTGAAGCTGTATTTGAAGAATTTGTTAGTCAACAAGAAGGCGAAGACGAAGAAGAATAATATAATAATAGAAGAGTGTAATTATCAGTTGCACTCTTTTTTGAGCTTTTTTAAACATGAGCATATTTATTTTTTTACTAAAATATGGTATAATTTTTCAAGGTGATTTAAATGGAAAATGGATTAAAATATTATGGAATATCAGACAAAATTCAAAATTTGTCAAATGAAGTAGAAGAAGAATTAGGAATGTCATTTGATGAATTTGAAGATGTCAGTTTATATAACCAAGCAAAAGTATTAAAAGCTTTTCAAGATGCAAATGTATCACAAATGCATTTTGGAAAAACTACAGGATATGGATATAATGACATTGGAAGAGAAGCTATTGAAAAGATTTATGCACAAATTTTTAAAGCAGAAAGCGCATTAGTTAGAGTGCAATTTGTAAATGGGACACATGCAATAGCTACAACTTTAAAATCAATTCTTATGCCTGGAGAAAAATTACTTGCAATAACTGGAACTCCATATGATACTTTGTGTGAAGTAATAGGAATAAAAGATTCACCAAAATCCTTAAAAAGTTATGGTATAGAGTATGATCAAATAGATTTAATTAATCAAAATAATATAGATATAGACAGAGTTTGTGATTACTTAAGAAATAATAAAGTAAAGGCGATACATATGCAAAGATCTAGAGGATATGCATTAAGGAACGCTTTTACAATTGATGAGTTAAAAAATGCAATTGAAAGAATAAGGCAAGTTGATAAAGAAGTAATAATTATGGTTGATAATTGTTACGGTGAATTTGTTGAAAAACAAGAACCAATTGAAATTGGTGCAGATATTTGCTGTGGTAGTTTAATAAAAAACATCGGTGGAGGTCTTTGTGAAACTGGAGGATATATTGTAGGTAGAAAAGATTTAATCGATCTTTGTGGATATACTTTAACTTGTCCAGGTATTGGTGCAGAATGTGGTGCTACTATGGGACAAAATAGAAATATGTTACAAGGATTGTTTATGGCTCCTGTTGTAACAAAAAATGCTTTAAAAGCTGCTACATTTTCAGCTTTACTTTTAAGTAAATTAAATTTTGAAGTATTTCCAGATCCTTTTACAAAAAGAGGTGATATAGTAGAATCTATTATATTTAATGATGAAGAAAAGATGATAAAATTTGTACAAGGTATTCAAAAAGCATCTCCAGTTGATAGTAGTGCAGTACCATATCCATGGGATATGCCTGGATATGATGATAAAGTTATAATGGCTGCAGGTACTTTTATAGAGGGAGCATCAATTGAACTTTCAGCAGATGGCCCAATAAGAGCACCATATGTAGCATATATGCAAGGAGGTCTAACATACGAATCTGCAAAAATTGCAATTTGCTTTGCAGCAGATAATATGTTAAAGTAAATTATGAAAGTTATAGTAATAGGTGGAGGAGCTGCAGGAATGATTGCAGCTATTACCTCTGCAAAAGAAGGAAATGATGTAACAATTGTTGAAAAAACAGCATCTCTTGGAAATAAATTAAAAATTACTGGAAAAGGTAGATGTAATTTAACTTTTGATGGTGATTTGGAAGATTTTAAGAAAAATGTAGTAAAAAACTACAAATTTATGTATAGTTCATATTCAAATTTTAATAATAAAGATGTTGAAAAATATTTTAATGATTTAGGTATTAATACTAAAGTTGAACGTGGTGGAAGAATATTTCCTGTAAGTGATAAAGCAACAGATGTTGTAAGAGCTTTAGAAAATGAAATAAAAAAATTAAATATAAAAGTATTGTATAATTCATCATTAAATGATATACTATCAGATAATTGTACTGTTGTTGGTGTGTTAGTTAATAATAAAAAAATTGAATGTGATAAATGTATTATTGCAACTGGTGGTAAGTCTTATCCTGTTACAGGTAGTACAGGTGATGGTTATTATTTAGCAAAAAAATTAGGACATGATATAGTAAAAATATTACCAGGACTTATTCCATTAAAATCTGATGATAAATGTTGTGTTAGTTTGCAAGGGTTATCTTTAAGAAATGTTACTTTAAAAATTTTCGATGGAAATGAAAAGATTTATGAAGAATTTGGAGAAATGATGTTTTCTCATTTTGGAATAACTGGACCTATAGTTTTAAGCTCAAGTAGTAAATTAAATAGAGTGGAAAATGTTGATGAAAAGCTTAAGGAACATAAAATTAAAGCTGTAATTGATTTAAAACCAGCTTTGGATATAGATAAATTAGATAAAAGAATTTGTAGAGATTTTGAAAAATTTTCAAATAAAGAATTTAAAAATGCTTTAGATGAATTGTTACCAAAAAAGTTGATACCTATCATTTTAAAAAGAAGTAATATTGATTGTGATAAAAAAGTACATCAAATAACAAAAGAAGAAAGAAAAAATTTAGTTAATTTAATAAAAAATTTCAAAATAAACATAACTGGCTTTATGCCAATTGATCTTGCAATAATAACTTGTGGAGGGGTTAATGTAAAACAAATTAATCCGAAAACTATGGAATCTAAATTAATAAATGGTTTATATTTTGCAGGGGAAATATTAGATGTTGATGCATATACTGGAGGATTTAATTTACAAATTGCATTTTCAACTGGTGTTGCAGCTGGTAAAAATTAATTGATATAAGGAGGGGTTTGTATATTATGGAAGAAAAAATTTATATGAAAGAAAAAAAGAAAATGCCTCAAACTGTAGTTGTTTTAATAGTAGCAATTATTGGGGCAATAATAGGTAGTTTATTTACATATGCTTTAATAAAAGATAAAGTAAATGGTAGTGATATAGCAAGTTCTAGTTCAAATACTGATGGTTCGAAAGTTATAACTATTGAAGGTTCAACTGATAGTCCAGTTGTAGCAATGGCACAAAAAGCTTCACCTTCAGTTGTTGTTATTAATGTAACTTACACAACTCAAACATATAACTTTTTTAATATGTTTGGAAATAATGGTAATAATTTATCTCAAGAATCTTCAGAAGAAGGTTCAGGAATAATTTATTCACAAGATGGTTATATTATAACAAACTATCACGTTATTCAATCTGCTGTAGGAAATGATACAGCAAAAATAACAGTTACATTACCTAATGATGAAACTGAATATGAAGCTAAAATAATAGGTGGAGATGAAACTACTGATTTAGCAGTTATAAAAATTGATAAAACTGGATTAACAGCTGCTGAATTTGGAGAATCATCAAATTTAAATGTTGGTGAACTTGTAGCAGTTATAGGAAATCCTTATGGAAAAGAATTTGCAAATAGTGTTACTGTTGGATATATTTCAGCTTTAAATAGAAAGTTAACAATATCAGGTAGAACATATAACTTAATTCAAACAGATGCCGCTATAAACGCTGGTAATAGTGGTGGTGCCTTAGTTAATAATAAAGGTCAAGTAATAGGTATTAGTTCAGCAAAAATTTCATCTACTGATGTAGAAGGTATGTGTTTTGCAATTCCAATTGATGAAGCACTTCCAATTATAAAAGAATTAATTTCAGATGGTAAAATTACAAGACCATATATTGGTATAGTAGGTATGAATGTTACAGAAACAATGGCAAAAATGTATAACTTACAAGAAGGTGTTTATGTTTATAGCATTGATGAAAACTCACCAGCTTCTAAAGTAAACTTAAAAAAAGGTGATGTTGTAACAGCAATTGATTCTACCGAAATTACTACTATGGAAGAATTAAATGAAATAAAAAATAAAAAGAAAATTGGTGATAAAGTAACTTTAACAGTAGATAGAGCCGGAGAAAAAATAAATGTTGAAGTTGTATTAGAAGCTAATACAAATAGTAATAAAAATACTACAAACTAAATATGAAAAAGGATAAACTTTGTTTATCCTTTTTTTATGCATTTTTCAAAATTCTACAAATATACTTTCTTGAAAATGGATCTGTTATATAGTATAATTGGTATATAAATTGAGAGGTTTGTTAATGGGCAAAAAAGTAATAATAGCAGAAAAACCAAGTGTTGCTAAGGAATTTGCAAAAGTATTAAAAATAAATGGAAAAAATAATAACGGATATATAGAATCAGAGGACTATATTGTAACATGGTGTGTAGGTCATCTTGTTACAATGAGTTATCCAGAAAAATATGATGAAAAACTAAGAGTGTGGAGCTTAAGTACATTACCTTTTATTCCAAAAGAGTATAAATATGAAGTTATTGATTCAGTTTCAAAACAATTTGAAATTGTAAAAAATATTTTAACAAGAGAAGACGTTGATACAATATATGTTTGTACCGACTCAGGAAGAGAGGGAGAATATATTTATAGACTTGTTGACAATATGTGTGGTTGTCCAAATAAAGAAAAAAGAAGAGTTTGGATTGATTCTCAAACAGAAGAAGCTATTTTAAATGGTATTAAAGATGCTAAATTATTAAATGAATATGATAATTTATCTGATTCAGCATATTTAAGAGCAAAGGAAGATTATCTAATGGGAATAAATTTTTCAAGATTATTATCTTTAGGGTATGGCAGAGATTTAGCAAAAAGATTAGGTGATGAAAAAGCAGTAATTTCAGTTGGTCGTGTTATGACTTGTGTACTTGGAATGATTGTAAGAAGAGAAAGAGAAATCAGAAATTTTAAAAAAGTTAGTTATTACAAAGTACAATCTAGTTTTAAAAATGGTGAAAAAGAATTTGATGCAGAGTGGAAAGTAAGTAATGATTCAAGGTATTTTGAATCTCCTAAGTTATATAACGAAAGTGGATTTAATAAAAAAGAAGATGCAAATGAACAAATTGAGTATATAACAAATTGTGGGATAAAACCTATTGTTAAAGAAGTTACAAAAAAAGACTCAAATGAAAAACCACCTCTTCTTTTTAACCTTGCAGAAATTCAAAATGAATGCTCAAAAAGATTTAAAATTAGTCCTGATGAAACATTGCAAGTAATACAAGATTTATATGAAAGAAAACTTGTTACATACCCAAGAACTGATGCAAGGGTACTTTCTACTGCTGTTGCAAAAACAATAGCAAATAATTTAAATGGATTATATAAATCAAACTTAGATGCATCTATAAAAAAATTTGTTGATAAGATGATAAAGGAAAAATATAATATAAAATTAGATGCAAAATCTAAATATGTAGATGATTCTAAGATCACAGATCACTATGCTATAATTCCAACTGGCCAAGGATTTGAAAATTATTCTAAGTTAAATCCACTTCAAAAAGGAGTTTTCCATACAATTGTAAAAAGATTTCTTTGTATATTTTATCCTAATGCAAAATATAGTAGAGTAAGTGTTACTGTAGCTGTTGATAAAGAAGAATTTAATGCAAGTGGTAGAGTATGTAAAGATGAAGGATATTTAGAGGTATTAAAAATTGATAAAGATGATGATTTAAATATCCGTAATTTTGCAAGAAATGGAACTTTAAAGGTTGATAATTTAAAAGAAAATGAACTAGAAGAAGTAAAAGAAATTGAAGAAAAAAATGATTTAGATGTACTTGCTACCTTAAAAAAGGGAATGGAGTTAACACTTTCAAAATCAAGTATAAAAGAATCAGAGACATCACCTCCAAGTAGATATTCATCAGGTACTATGATTCTTGCTATGGAAAATGCAGGCAAACTAATTGAGGATGATGTTTTAAGAGAACAAATAAAATCTCAAGGAATTGGAACTAGTGCAACACGTGCAGAAATTATAAAAAAACTTGTTAGAATCGACTATATAAATATAAATAATAAAACACAAATATTAACTCCAACAAAAAGAGGAGAAGAAGTTTTTGATATAATGGTAAAAACAATGCCTGATTTATTAAATGCTGAACTTACTGCAAGTTGGGAAAAAGGACTTAATATGGTTGCAGAAGGTAAGATTACATCGCAAGAATTCTTAACTAAGCTTGAATCATATATTAGAAATAAGGTTGTAAAATATAAAAATGAAAGAAATAGATACTTATATGGATATTAAATTAAATTTAATTATTATTTATATATCTTAGATTGATTTTTTTATATTTTATTGTATAATATTAATGTGTTAAAAGGAGAATGATTATGGATTTTAAAAATGTAGAAGATAAAATGCAAAAAGCAATAGATCACTTATTTGATGAACTTGCTAATATTAGAGCTGGAAGAGCTAATCCAGCAATTTTAAATAAAGTTTCAGTTGAGTATTATGGAGCACCAACACCTATAAATCAAGTTGCTAGTGTTTCTGTACCTGAGGCAAGACAAATATTAATTGCACCTTGGGATAAAACTTTACTTGTTGCAATTGAAAAAGCAATTCAAAAAGCAGAACTTGGATTAAATCCTATAAATGATGGAAATTCAATAAGACTTAATTTTCCAGAATTAAATGAACAAAGAAGAAAAGAATTAGTAAAAGATGCAAAATCTTTAGGAGAAGAAGCAAAAGTTGCTGTTAGAAATTCTAGACGTCAAGCTATTGATGAAGCAAAAAATATGCAAAAAAATAATGAAATGACAGAAGATGAATTAAAAGATTCAGAAGATAAAATTCAAAAAATTACTGATAAATTTATTGCCAAAATAGATGATATGATAGCTGCAAAAGAAAAAGAAATAATGGAAATATAAAGAACGAGGGATGTTATAGTGCAAAAAAGAACAATGTCAGCTATTATTTTAACTTTGTTTTTAATTGTAGTTTTAGCTATAAATAATAGGGTCTTAGATTCTATAGTTGTGACTGCACTTTCAATTATCGCAATGTATGAATATAATCATGCTTTAAAAGAAGCTGGACATAAACCAATTCCTTTAGTTGGATATGGTTCTTGTTTATTAATTCTTACAATGGGACTTGGAATTAATACAGAGATAAAATATGAGCTTATAAAATTTGGACTTCCAATATTATTCTTAGGTTTGTATGTATACGTTATACTTACAAATATGAAGCATAATATAGTTGATATATCTCTTACATTGTTTTCAATATTTTATATACCAATGTTGTTTTCATTTTTTAAATCAATATTACTTTTTGAACAAGGAAGACTTATCATTTGGTATGTAATAACAGGAGCTTTTGTATCTGATGTATTTGCTTTTCTTATTGGAAGAAAATATGGTAAAAGAAAATTATGTGAAAAAATAAGCCCTAAAAAAACAGTAGAAGGTGCTGTTGCAGGGGTTGTTAGTGTTGTTATAGTTTATGTTATAATGACAATTTTGTTTAATAAAATATTTAATTTAGAGTATAATATATTATTAGTAGCAGTACTTGGAGTTGTTGCATCAATATTAGGACAATTTGGAGATTTAACTGCTTCTACAATAAAAAGGTATGCAAATGTTAAAGATTATGGTAACATTTTACCAGGTCATGGTGGTATATTAGATAGATTTGATAGTATATTATTTGTTGCTCCTGTTGTATATATTTTTTTCAAAATATATCTTGGAATATAAAGGGGGAAATAAATTGGGAATAATTGTAACTATTATAAAATTATTATTTATATTATTAGCAGTTACAACAATACATGAGTTTGGCCATTTTTTAATGGCTAAACTTTTTAAAATTGGTGTAGATGAATTTTCTATTGGTTTTGGACCTAAAATCTTTCAAAAAAAAGTAAAAGATACAATGTATAGTTTAAGGTGGATTCCACTTGGTGGATACTGTTCAATTGTAGGTGAGGGTGAAGAATCTCAAAGGGAAGATTCATTTGAAAAAAAAGAAGCATGGAAAAAAGTTATAGTGCTTGCTATGGGCGTTATCTTTAATGCTATTCTTGCTTTTTTGATTTTTATTGGAATTTCTTTTTCAGGGAAAATAGAAAATACAACTATAAAGGAATTTTCTAGTAATTCACCAGCAAAAGAGGCAGGTCTTGAAATAGGAGATACTATTTATTCAATAAATGGCAAAAGAGTAAGATTATATAGTGATCTATATAGTCTTAATGCTGATGATAATATGGACAGTGTTCAAGTTGTATATATTAGAGATGGTAAAAAATATACTGCAGTATTAGAAAAAACACTTAAAAAAATTGGTAACTTAGGCATTGCATATGTAAAAAATGAAGATGGTACATATTCAACAAAGATTAATATGGTAGAACCAGGATCTTCTGCCGATAAGGCAGGCTTAAAAGCAGGTCAAGAAATTGTAAAAATAAATGGTGAAAAGATAAATTCTGCAGATGAAATAACTTTAATAGCAAAAGAAAATCCAGAAAAAGCGCTTGAATTTGAGGTTGTTTATAAAGATGAAATAAAAAATATCATTATAACACCCAAAAGTATAAATTATTTTTCTCTTGGTATTTATGAAACAGAAGAAATAAAACCAAATTTAGAATATGCTTTCTATAATACAGTAGATTATATAAAAACAATATTTAATTCATATATTGATTTATTTAAAGGTAAAGTAAAAATTAGTCAAATGTCAGGTATTGTTGGAGTTGGTGAAGTTGTTGCAAAGACAAATGGAATCATAGAATTTTTAAAATTAATGGCAATACTTAGTATGGCAATTGGAATTGCTAATATTTTACCATTTCCACCACTTGATGGAGGAAAAATTGTAATTGTATTATGTGAAAAAATACTAAAAAGAAAATTACCAGAAAAAGCAGAGTTAATAATTTCATATATAGGTCTTGGAATTTTAGTTTTACTAGCTATTTTTGTTACATATAATGATATAACAAGAATAATATAGTTATATATGAATATAATCAATTATAGGTGATTATATTGGAATATTTAGTATTTATAGGTGTTGCAATTGTTGTTTTAATACTTGCTAAAGTATTATCATGGCCATTTAAAAAGATATTAAAACTTGGTTTAAATATTATTGTAGGTTTTTTATTAATTTTAGTAATAAATACGTTTTTTTATAAATATGGTATTGCAATACCTTTTAATTATATAACTTCGATAATAACTGGAATTTTAGGCGTACCAGGAGTTATTTTACTTGTTATTTTTAATTTTATTTTTTAAATATTAGATATTGTATATTTTTAAATATATTACAAAAAATATTTATATGATGAAAAAGATTATGAATATAAATATTAAGAATGTAAATATAAAAAAATATGCAATATCTATTTTTTTTATTGTAATTTTAACTTTTTTATTATACTTATCAGTAAAAGAAATTGATATTTTCAAAGATATAAAAACCAAAAAAGTATATGCTGCATCTGCTGCAAGTTCTACATCAACTAAAAAAGAAAGTGGTACAGATATGGTAAATTTACTTGCAAGACTTGTAAATGGAGAAGCAAGAGGTGAGGTTTATCAAGGGCAAGTTGCTGTTGCAGCTGTTATATTAAACCGAGTTAAAAGTTCAAGTTTCCCAAATACAATATCAGGTGTAATTTATCAAAAAGGTCAATTTTCATGTGTTACAGATGGTCAGTTTAATAAAGCTATAGCAAAAGATTCAACAGTATACAAAGCAGCACAAGAAGCCATGTCTGGTGTTGATCCAACTGGTGGTGCTTTATATTTTTATAACCCAAAAACAGCAAAAAGTAAGTGGCTATATTCTTTAAAAACTGTGGCAACCATAGGAAATCATGTATTTGCGGTAGGTAATTAAATGGAAGAAATTGAAAAGAAAGTAATAAATTTAAAAAATAAAATTGATAAAAAGTGGCTTGCTGTATTTTTTTATTTGGTATTTTGTCTTGGAGTTGTATTTTCACTTGATATGGCAAAAAGGTATAAAGTTAATAAACAAGATGTAGAAAATGAATATAACAAATCAATGTATGAAGCATATGGATATATAAAAAATGTAGAAGAAGAACTGGCTAAATTAGAAATTATTAATACAAGACCAATGGTTATTACAACACTTAGTACAATATGGTCAAAAGCAGCTCTTGCAAAAACTGACATAGAAAGTTTGCCATTAGAGCAAAACAATTTATCTACGACTTCAAATTTTCTTACTCAGCTTAGTGATTATTCATATACACTTTTAAAAAAGCAATTAACAAGTGATGAGTTAGTTATACAGGAAAACTATAAAGATATTTCATATTTACATGAGCAAACAAAAAAATTAGCAAATGTAATGCTTAGTGTGTATAACGATTTAAATGCAAATAGTATAAAATGGGATGAATTAAAAAAGATAGGTAATGCAGAATTTTCAAATTTAGAAATAAGTTCTAGTGTTGAAAATATAGCTCAAATTGGAAAGATTTTTCAAAAATATGAAGGATTAATATATGATGGAGCTTTTTCTGAACATGTAACAGAAGAAAAACCAAAACTTCTTAATATGGAAAATCAAACATCTAAAGATGAGGCAAAAGAATATATAAAAAATTTATTTGGTGAAGAAAATATTGAATCAATTACTGAAAAAGAAGATGTAAATTTTGAGCTTGAATTGTATGTTTTTGATGTAAAATTAAAAGATGAAACAAATACAAGAAATATATATATAACAAAAAATGATTGTAAACTTTACTTAATGCTTTATGATGAAAAAGCATCATCTGAAAATATAACAATAAACGAAGCAAAAAAGATTGCAACAAATTTTTTAAGTAGTTTAGGTGCTGAAAATATGAAAGAAACATATTATTTAAAAACAGAAAATATGGCTATTATAAATTACGCTGCAACACAAGATGATATTATTTTGTATCCAGATTTAATAAAAGTAAAGATCTCTTTAGATACTGGTAAAGTATGTTCTGTTGAAGCAAAGGGATATATTTTCAACCATGAAAAAAGAGAAAATTTAAATTTTAAATATACGCTTGAAGAGGCAAAAAAGAAGATAAATGAAAATGTAAAAATAACTAGTACTAACATTGCTATAATTCCGACAGATTCAAAAAAAGAAGTACTAACTTATGAATTTGTAGGTATGGTAGAGGATAAGGAATGTTTAATATATATTAATGCAAATACTTTAGAAGAAGAAAAAGTATTTTTAATAATTGAAACACCAGATGGATTTTTAACAGTATAAAAAAATACACTATTAGGTAAAAAACTTAATAGTGTATTTTTATGTTTTATTTTATATAACCTGTTAATTTCATTAATTGATAATCATAAATTATATTTTCTAATTTTTTTTCTTCGTAATCTTTAGAAATTTTATTTGCAAAAGTTCTTCTAGAATAAGATGGAATATTGTTAAAATTATCTTTACATTCATTATACATTTCCATACATATATGTAATTTTGCAACATAAATAGCTTCATTTAAAGTATCTGCATTATCAATATCTTGTTTTGAATTTGGTAATATAGTTTGTAATATTAAAAGACATTCTTCAACCATCATTTCATTTTTTTCATAGAAAAGATTAAATATTTTGTTTACAATACAATCAGGAATATGTGCATATTCATCAAATTTTTTTGTATACATATCAAGTGTCATTTCTACAATTGATTTTCTAGAAGTATTTGAAGATTTTTCTTTTGAAGATTCAAGTCTATTTCTTTCAATTTTATTTTTTATTTGTTGAATATCTTGAGTTTTTAAATCTTTTTTATGTTCAGAAACTGGTTTTATAATTTCCTTTTTTACTTCTTTAACTTTCCTAAAAACTTCTAAATTTAAAGGATGATCATTTTGTTCTTCTAAATTTTGAGAATCTGCAGTACTTTCCTCAATTTTTTCTTCATCTTTTTTCTCTTCTTGCGCAACAGTTACAATAGGTGTTTTTGCTTCTTCTTCCTCTTCTGGCATAACTATTTGAATAGTATCGCTAAATGTTAATTCTTCATCTGACATATAAATTCCTCCATATATTACTACATTAATTACTTTCTGTAATTTACACGACATAATTATATCATATTATGTAAATAAAGTCAAATATTATGTAAAATTTAGTTTATTATAATAATTAAAAAAATATATAGCTTTTATTATTGTTTGATAATTAGAACAAAATAAAGTATAATTTAATGGTAAGTTATATTTAATTTTAGGTGATAATGTGGAAAATAAAGTTTTAATTATTGATAATAGAATGAGAAAAGAAGAAAAAGAAAAGTTAAGTAATTTAGGATATAAACTAATTGAAATTCCAAAAGAAAGAATTTTATATGATGAAATTTCTTCTCATGTTGATATAAATTGTATAAAAATTGGAAATTCTTTAATAGTTAACAAAAATATATATGATTATATGATAGGCAAATTAGAAAAATTGAAAATTAGGGAAAAAATAGAGGTAATAAGCTTAAAAAAAGATTTAGAAAGTAAATATCCAAATGATATTTTATTGAATGTATGTATAACAGGAAAATATGCTATTGGTAATTTTAAATATGTTGATGATGTCGTTATTAAAGAAATTGAAAAAAATAATTTAATAAAAATAAATGTAAATCAGGGTTATACAAAGTGCAGTATTGCTAAATTAACAGAAAATATTTTAATAACGAATGATGAAGGAATTTTTAATACAATAAATAATAATTATGATGATTTAAAAATTTATCTTATAAAAGAAAAATCTAGCATAAAACTTTTAAATAGTGATTTAAATTATTCTAATATGAATGGTTTTATAGGTGGATGCATAACAAGAATTGATGATTTTGTATTTATATCTGGAGATATAAATAATTTTGAAAATAGTGAAAAAATTAAGAGTATAATATTAAAAAATAATTTAAAAATAGTAGATCTTAAAGATTTAGATGTTATAGATTATGGTGGAATAATACAAATTTAATGTCGAATTTTTTCATTGAATTTTTAAATTAAATTTGATATAATTTACGTGTTTTAAGGAGAGGTTGTATGAGTGAATTATTAGATAAATTAAATGACAAACAAAAAGAAGCAGCTGAATATATAGATGGACCACTTTTAATTCTTGCTGGTGCTGGATCTGGTAAAACAAGAGTTCTTACATATAAAATTGCATATTTATTAGAACAAAACTTAGTAAAACCATGGGAGATTCTTGCTATAACTTTTACAAATAAAGCAGCAAAAGAGATGAAAGAAAGAGTAGAGGGGTTAATTGGAAGTAATGGAAATGATATTTGGCTTGGTACATTCCATTCAATTTGTGTTAGAATTTTAAAAAGAGAAATTGAGTTAATAGGATATGGCAGAGATTTTAATATTTTTGATGAACTTGATAAAGAAAAAGTAATAAAAGAAGTTTGCAAAAAATTAGAAATTGATGATAAGCAATATCCAGTTTCACTTATTAAATATGAAATAAGTAATGCAAAAGATAAAATGATTGATTATGAAAAATACAAAAAACAAGCTTTAGGCGATTTTAGAAAAGAAAAAATAGCACAGATTTATGAGATGTATCAATTATCTTTAAAGAAAAACAATGCAATAGATTTTGATGATATTTTAATGCTTACAGTTGAAATACTTTCTAAAAATCCTGATAGATTAGAGTATTATCAAAATAAATTTAAATATATTTTAGTAGACGAATATCAAGATACAAATAAAGTTCAGTTTTTACTTATAAGTTTACTTGCTGCATCACATGGAAAAATTTGCGTAGTAGGTGATGAATCTCAAAGTATATATGGATTTAGAGGTGCTGATATTTCAAATATTTTAAATTTTGAAAAGGAATATCCTAACGCAAAAATTGTAAAACTTGAAGAAAATTATAGAAGTACACAAAATATATTAAATGCAGCTAATGGAGTTATAAAAAATAATAAATCTAAAATTGATAAAAAGTTATGGACTCAAAATGAAATTGGAGATAAGATTTGTTATAAAACACTTGGTAATGAATATGAAGAAGTTGAATACATAGTTTCAAAAATTGACGAAATTTGTAAAAAAGAATCAAGAAAATATTCAGATTTTGCTGTGTTATTTAGAACTAATGCACAAGCCCGTGTACTTGAAGAAGTTTTTATGAGAAATGGAACACCATATAGACTTATTGGAGGACTTAAATTCTATTCAAGAAAAGAGATAAAAGATTTAACATCGTATTTAAAACTTATTCAAAATATAGATGATAATATTTCTTTAAAGAGGATTATAAATGAACCAAAAAGAGGAATTGGAGATACAGCAGTTGATAAATTAGATGCTATTGCTACAAGTCAAAATACCTCAATTTTTAGAGCTATTCAAGATCCTAATAACTTAACAGGAATAAGAAGTGCTTCTAATATAATTTTATTTAGAGATATGATAAATAAAATCATTGCTATGAAAGAAGAACTTAAAGTTTCAGATCTTATGAGGATGATTTTAAAAGAATCTGGATATGAAGAAATGCTAAACCAAGATCAGACAAAAGAAAGTGAGAATAGATTTGAAAACTTAATGGAATTTATTGGTGTTGCAATGGAATTTGAAAAAGAAAATGCTGATAATACATTAGCAGATTTCTTAGATTCTATTGCACTAGTTTCAGATGTTGATAAGCTTGATGATAGTGAAGAAGCAGTAACATTAATGACTATGCATAGTGCAAAGGGACTAGAATTTGAAGTTGTATTTTTAGTTGGAATGGAAGAGGGATTGTTCCCATCAAAACGTTCAATTGAAGAAGATGATGCTGTTGAAGAAGAAAGAAGACTTTGTTATGTTGGTATTACAAGAGCAAAGAAAAAGTTATATATAACTAATACTAAGAAAAGAACACTTTATGGAACTACAACTTTTTCAATGCCATCTAGATTTATAGATGAATTGCCACCAGAAGTTTTAGATGAAGATGCAATAGAAAACATGAAAGTATCAGAAAGAAAATCAAAAACATTTCTTGATGATGAATATTCTAGTGTTGATAGCATGCTATCTAGTAAAAGTAGCTATTTTTCAAGTGGAATTTTAAATAAGAAAAGTAAATTTGGACTTAGTGTTGATTCATTTTTAAAAAATATAAATGGTGTATCAAATATTGTTAAACCAACAAATAATTCAAAAGATTATAAAGTTGGTATGATGGTAAAACATAAAAAATTTGGTGTTGGTGTAATTAAAAATATAGAACCTGAAGATGACGATTTTAAATTAGAAATCGAATTTGAAAAAGCAGGATTTAAACGTCTTATGGCAAATTATACACCACTTGAAATTTTAGGATAATAAATAAAAAAGTAATATTTCATTTTTTGAAGTATTACTTTTTATTATATTCTTCATTGATTTATTTTTGTATATATAATATAATTAGTTTATATTAGAATATATTTTAAGGAGCAAATTATGAATAAGAAAATAATACTAAAAATATTTGTTATTGCAATATTTTCAATACTTGTACTATATATTTTTAGTTCATTTAATATAGATAAAGATAATAAAAAAGAATATATATCTTTAGTAGCTTTTGGAGATAATATTGATACAGAAACAAAACCATTTGTACAAGGAAATGGTGTTTATTTAAGTGTTGATACAATTTCCAAATTAATAGATGATAATATTTATTATGACAAACTTGCAACAAAAGTCATTGTAACAAAAGATGATAAAATTATAAAACTTAAAGTAGACGAAAATAAGATGTATGTAAATTTTGAAGAAAAAAATATATATACACCAGCAAAATACATAGAATCTGAAGCTTATGTAGATATTGAACTATTAAAAGATTTATATAATTTAAATGTTACATATAATAAAGAAAAATCTATAATTACAATTGATAAAAAAGAAGTTGAAAATGCAAGTACAATAAAATTTAATAGGGTAAAGGTTTATTCAGATATCTCTACATCTTCAAACGTTTTACAAACTTTAGACGATATGGATAAAGTAACTGTTTATGAGAAAAGTTTAGTTCATTCTAGATGGTATAAGATAAAAACAAGTACAGGAGTTGTAGGGTATATAGCTAAAAATTCAGTAAATGTAGCAAGTACAGATGATGATAAAACACAAGATACAACTAATACTCAAACTCAAAAGATAAATCTTTCTTGGCAGTATGTTGGAAACTCAAATACAACAAATTGTGCTAAAGTAGAGGGAGTAAATGTAGTTTCTCCAACTTGGTTTGAATTAAAAAATTCATCTGGTGATATTACTTCTAAATTTAATCAAACATATTATAATAATGCTAAAAATAATGGATATAAAATTTGGCCTATAGTTACAAATGGTATTGATTCTGTAAATTATTCTTCTGATGATACCTCTTTGTTTTTAAAAAGTGAATCAAATAGGGAGAAGTTTATTAAAAACTTAGTTGGAATTTGTAAAAAATATAAATTTGAAGGTATAAATATGGACTTTGAATCGTTAAAAGTAGATGATAGAAGTCTATATACACAGTTAATTCGTGAAATGGCTGCAACATTTAAAGCAAATGATCTTACCTTATCAGTGGATTTATACTTTGTTGAATATATGGATAGAAAAAATATTGGAGAAGTTGCAGATTATGTTTGTTTAATGGGATATGATCAACGTGGTAATTGGTCTGTAGATGATATAGGTTCTATTGCAGAAATTAGTTGGGTTGATTCTAAAGTTAACTCTTTGATTAATGATTCAGATATTGATCCTCAAAAAATAATTTTAGGTGTTCCATTTTATACAAGAGTTTGGAATATAAATAATAAAACGGGAGATGTAAAGTCTTCAATTTATACAATGAAAGATTGTGTAGATTTTGTAGATTCACATAATTTAACTACAAGCTTTGATGAAAAATCTGGTCAAAATTATGCTGAATACACATCAGGTAGTATTACATATAAACTTTGGATTGAAGATGCTACTTCTATGAAGAGTAGATTGGATATTATAACTAAATATAAACTTGCAGGTATTGCTACATGGAGAAAAGGTTTAGAAACAGATGATATTTGGAATGTTATAAATGAAAATTTAAATAGTTAATAAAAAAACTCGTAAAAAATTTACGAGTTTTTTTGTTATAGTGAAAAATAAAAATTAGTTATCATCTTCCAATAATTTTTCTAATCTTTCACCACTTACAATTCTTTCAGAAATAAGGAGATTTGTAATAAGCTCCAATTTCTTTTTATTTTTTGTAAGTATTTCTTTAGTGCTTTCAGTAAGTTTAGTAATTGTCAATGCAGCAGCTTTTCTTACTTCTTCTGAAATAGAATCAGAATTAAAAAGATAGTCTTTAGAATTTTCATACTGAAGTATGAGGTTTTTTACACTGTTATCCATGCCGTACCTTGTAATCATGTTTACTGCATAGTTAGTTGCTCTTGAAAGATCATTAGCAGCTCCAATATCAACGCTACCAGTCATAATTTCTTCAGCAATTCTTCCGGCAAGCAAAACCATGATTTGATTTTTTATATAATTTTTTGATGCCATGACAATATCATCATCTTCTTGATAGATGTGAGCTCCATAGAAGTCATCAGCAGGTATTACAGAAACAGCAATTGTTGTAAGGTGCAGATTTATAGGTGATAAATATGTCATTAAATAATGACCGGCCTCGTGTGATGCAAGCTGCAACTTTGTAGAGTCACTCGCTTTTTCAAACTTATCATAAGCTTCTTTATGAATTGAATCAACGATTAACTTTGTTACATTTTTCTTGTTCATCTGCTTTGCTTTTGCAATAGATCTGTCTATTAAATCAAGTGATTTATCAGGGTTAGCAAGAGAAAAATTAAAGCATGAAGCACAAGTAATGCAGTAGTCAACCATTTCGCTTGAAATGTTAACACCATGATATTTCTTAAGTTCTTTAACCTTTAATTTAAGCATATCTGAAACTTTAGAAAGCTTTGGCTCTTTAATGTACACAGGCTCAAATCTTCTCATAAAAGCAGGATCACGAAGTTTAGCTTTTTCATAATCTTCAGTTGTTGTTGCACCGACACAAATAATACTGTCTCTTGCAAGAATTGGCTTTAAACCGCCTGCCATATCAACGCCACCATCGCTTGTGGAACCAGATCCGAGTAACTGATGAATCTCATCGATAAAGAGTATAATGTTATCGTTAGCTTCAATTATTTCAATAAGTGCAAATAACTTCTGCTCAAATTCACCTCTAAACTTAGTGTTAGACATCATACCAAGTAAATCAAGAGATAACACAGTATAATCTTTAAATTCATCTGGACATGTTCCATTTACAATTGACATTGTAATTGCTTCAATAATTGAAGTTTTACCAACACCAGGTTCACCGTATAAAATAGCATTACGTTTTGTCTTTTTTGAAAAAATATTCCATAATTTTTCGATTTCAAGATCTCTTTCCAAAATATTACATGGCTGACCTTTCTTAAATCTATCATTAAAAACTGATAAAGAATTAGCAAGTGTAGATGGAATTGAGATCCTTGAGCTATTTTTACCGATTTTATAGATATTATGAGATGAATTCAAAAATGAAAGCAATTCTTTTATATCTATATTAATGTATTCAAAAAACTTAACAGCCGATGAATTTTTATTCTTTAAAATATAATACAAAAGATTAGGTATATCTATAACCTTAGATGGAGAAGAAAGGCAAGCAGTAGCAGCCTCATTTAAGCTATGAATTAATTCTTGTGTATATGTTATTTCATAGTCTAAATCATCTTCATAATTTTGTGCATAAGATATAATAATCTGCTGTATCTGAGGAGTAATATTTTCTTCAGTATTATCATCGTTGTTAGTACTCTCAGTTTGGGCAACCGGTGGAGTTACTGGTGGATCAATAACAGCTTTATCATCACCATTAGATTCTTCTTTATTTTGCAAAAAAGTTTCGTCATAGTCAAGGCCAGTTAATTCTTCATAAGCCTGTTTATCCTGCAAAATAGAATTTACAACTCTTATTGCTTTAATTAATATTCCTTTTTCAAGTAAAAATTGATCAATTGGATACTTTTCATCTCTTTCATCAAAAAAAGCAATAATAAAATCAAGTGTTGAAACAGATGGCTCTTTTAAGTCATACTGAATTCCTGATGCTTTATAAAAAAGCTCAGCTACCTGCTTTGATAAGTTGAAATTATCTAACAATACCTCTTTTTTCTTTCCTTTTTTTTCTTTTTTCATACAAACCTCCTTAATTAAGTTGATTATAAATTGATGTTGTAATTACTTCTTTAAATATCCTTTCTAAAAATTTACATAATTATATAACAATTTGGCTGTAAAATCAAGAAAATTTATCAAAACTTCAATAATGTAGCATAAAAAAACATAGACCATATAATTAATATGATCTATGTAATTTTTAAGATGTTAGTTTAAGCTAATTAATATGCAAGATCTGGATCAGCAAAAAGCAGCTTAGAACTAAGAATAGGATTGCGTAGCTTACGGAAGATAGTATTTTCCATTTTCTTTACGAGTTCTTTTGTTATCATGAACTCATTTGCTGTTTCTTCAAGTGTCATTTGTTTTTCATACTCGTTAATTCCAAAATGGAATTTAAGTACATTAGCCTCTTTTTCAGGTAATGAATGTGATGCTTCTTCAAAAGCCTGCTTAAAATCTTCTAAAGTTCCACCGTAAGGTGAAAGGTCATAAGTTCCCAAAATAGCCACTCTGATATCAGCATATAAGCAAGCTTCATTAAAATCATCTGATGTATAATCTTCAAATGTGCAAGCAAAATCACCGTCCTGATTTGCAACTAAAGCTTTAGTTCTTTCTAATCTTGATAATGCTTCAATGTACATGCTACGAGAATCTTCAACCTTAAACTTTGTATCAAGAGCTTTGAAGTTAGAGCAGTACTTTGAACCATCAAGACCCCACTTTGCATCAATTATATTCTTTGATTCTTCTGGAAGAAGTGATAATCTAAGCATCAGCTCTTCTTTGGTATCAATTCCAAGAGTTACATTTCCATAAGAATCTTTTGGATTTGGATCTTTCATAAACTCCATGCATCTTTTTTGGTTTTCCTGAACAGTAGTAAATTTACTCATGTGTTGTCCTCCATAAATAATTATTTTTAAATAGTTATATTTTGTAACTACAATTAGTATACTATGTTAAAAACATTATGTCAAGTAAATAATAAAATTTAACATATAATATCAAAAAATATTATGTAGTGTTGACAATTTTTTTAGTGTAATATATATTTGAGTGATACAAATTTAGAACATAAAAATTTCTTATTTGCAAAAATGGATGGAGAAGATTTTGTTGAATTAACTGATGAAAATGAAATTAATATGTTTTTAAATGAAACACAAAAACATATACATAATAATGAATATTTTGAAAAGCTTATAAATTCAAATAATGATTAAAATAAATAATTAAAATTCAATGATATTTATATTGTATAAAGGAAAGTATTTTTTACTTTTCTTTTTTTATCTTAAAAATAAAGCTTAATTTTTAAAATAAAAAATGAGGTTTCACAAAAGTATGTGAAACCTCTATAATGGCTGGGCTGGCTGGATTCGAACCAGCGAAATGCTAGAGTCAAAGTCTAGTGCCTTACCGCTTGGCGACAGCCCAATATATAAACTATATAAGTGATGGGGTGAATAATGGGACTCGAACCCATGACATCCAGTGCCACAAACTGGCGCTCTACCAACTGAACTATATCCACCATCAGTCACGTTTCTATTTTAATATATTTTTTTCAATTTGTCAATATTTTATACATATTTTTATTAAAAATAAAAAAATAAATTCATACTATTTACTTTTTTTGCTTTTTAATATATTATAAATAGTATATGTGGAGAGTGTTGAAAAATGAAAACAAATTTGATGTTTCAAAATGAAGAAAATAAATTAAGTAAAAATATAACAGATCTTTTAGAAAATAATCCTAAAAAAGCTTACTTTTTTATAGGTTCTTTAAAAGATAATGGTTTTAAAATAATTGAAGATGGACTTATTGATAACAAAGTAAAATCTACTTTTGTTATTGGAATCGATAAAAAATATACAACTAAAAGTATGCTTGAAGATATTTTAAGATATACATCTGATGTAAAATTTTATTCAAATAATAATGTTGTTGAATTTGATGCTAATGTTATGGTTTTTGAATATACAAATACTGCAATTATGATTTTATCATCTGGTAGTGTTTCAGAAAATTCTTTAAATGATAACATTAATATTTATACAAAAGTAGAATATGATTTAAAAGATAAAGAAGAAGCTAAGCAATATAAAGATAATATAAAAGAAATATTAAAATCTTTTGATGCTTTTGATTTCCAAGAATTAACAAGTAAGAAAATAGAAGAGTTAGTTGAATCTAAAGAAATATTTTCTACAAGACAATATCAACATAATGTTATGAGTATTTCTGAGTTATTAGGTAAAAAGAAAGAAGAAAAAGAAGAGTTAAAAGAAAAAAATGCTGATGATGATATTGTAAAAGGCGATGTAGAAATTCCTAAAGTAGATCTTAGTGATGATTTTGATTTTGAATTTGATATTCCTGAAGAGGAAGTTACAATAAAAAAAGAAGAAAAGAGTAAATCAAAAGAGGAAAAATCTGATGATGAAAAAGAAGATTTAGAAGATGTAAATATTGAAGAAGTTAAAGAAGATAATTTTAGTTTTGATGATATTGCTAAAGATTTCATAGATACACATAGTGATCTTTATGATGAATCAATGGAAGATATGGATTTTGATGAAAATGGAACTTTAGATATTAATAGTATGTTATTTTCAAAATCTGATATGAAATTGGATGTTTCTAATAATGACGCAAACAAAAATGAAGAAGAAAAAGAAGAAAGTGTAAAGGTAAAAAAAGTAAACCTTACTAATGTTTCTAATTATATATATGAATTGCCCAATAAACCATCTAAGGGTCAAGATTTAGTTAATTTAAAAGTTCCAATGTATATTCAAAATTTAATACCTGAGTTTTTCTTATTATCTGAAAAAGGTAAAAACGTTGAAATAGATGGTGTGCAATACAAAGAAAGAAATATAACATTAGAAATTATAGATGTAAATACTAATGAAAAATATATTGATAAAAGAGCAAAAATAATTCATAAAGCAAATCAAACTTACCTAACAATAACTTCTGATTATTTAAAAGATATAAAATATCAAGAGTTAGATATTGCAAGAATTATTAAACTTTCAGATGATGTTTATCATGTTGAATTTATCTCTAAAGATTTACAAGAATATAAAGTGTGGGATAAACTTTGTACTCAAACATTTAAATCATCTACTAAAAAATATGGCATGATGTAATAATTATAAAAGATTAAAGTATTCATAAAATTTATGGATACTTTTTTATTGCCAAAAAGTGGATAAAACTTGAATTATGTAGAATTTTGTAATATAATTGTCATGTTAAAAAGAGGTAAAATATGAAATTAAAAAAGATTGAATTACAAGGATTTAAATCATTTGCTGATAAAACTCAAATAGACTTTCTTGATGGGGTTACAACAATTGTTGGACCAAATGGAAGTGGAAAATCAAATATTTCTGATGCTTTAAGATGGGTTTTAGGAGAGCAAAGTGTAAAAACACTTCGTGGTTCTAAAATGGAAGATGTTATTTTTGCAGGAACACAGGCAAGAAAAAAAGTTGGTTTTGCAGAAGTATCTATGTATATTGATAATAGTGATATGGCTCTTCCTGTAGAATATAAAGAGGTTGTTGTTACAAGAAGAGTATACAGAACTGGTGAGAGTAATTACCTTATAAATAACAATGAATGTAGATTAAAAGATATACAAGAATTGTTTATGGATACTGGTGTAGGAAAAGATGGATATAGTATAATTTCACAAGGTAAAATTGACGAAATTTTATCTACAAAATCTGATGATAGAAGAAGTATATTTGAAGAAGCATCAGGTATTGTAAAATATAGAACTAGAAAAGAAGAAGCTAGTAGAAAATTAAATAGTACAGAAGCTACATTAACAAGAGTTAGTGATGTACTAACTGAAATTGAAAATGTTATTGGACCACTTGAACAAAAAGCAGGTAAAGCAAAAAAGTATTTAAAATTAAGAGATGAACTAAAAAACTTTGATGTTAAGTTGTTTATAGATTCAGTAGAGTCAAATAATAAAGATCTTGCAAAATTAGATGAAATAATTTCAACTTTTGAAAATGATATTGAAAATGAAGAAAAAGATTATGCAAATTTAGGTGATAAAAAAGAAAGTATAAAAGATAGAATACAAGAACTATCTTTAAAAATTGAAGAAACACAAAGTAAGTTCTTTGATTTGCAAAATGAAGTTGAAAGAATAAACTCAAAAATCGAAGTAAATAATACTCAAATTTCTAATGATACATCAAATATTTCAAGACTTGAAAATGAAATTGTTGAGGATAAAGAAAAGATTACATCTTTAAAAGAAGAATTAGAAAAAAGAAATAAAAAACGTATAACAATGTCTGAAAATAAAGCTAAGTTTGAAGAAGATTTAGCAAAAAAACAAGAAGAATTAAATAAAATTTTAGAAAATTTAGACTCTAGAGGTTTAGAAATTGAAGATATAAAAAATGCAATTGATATTAATAATGAAGAAAAATATGATTTAAAAATAAAAGTTAGTAGTATAGAATCTTCTATAGAATCTAATGAAAAACAAATTGAAGAAAGAAAAAAACAAGAAGAAAAAAATATATCTCAAAAAGATAGTATAAGTGCTATGAAAGACGATATATATTTAAAACTTAATTCAAAAACTAAAGAATTAACAAAAATAGAAGATGAAATAACCGAAGTAGAAAATGAAAAAAGGGTTCTAAATGATGGTATAATTGCTATTAAAGATGAGGATAGATCTTTAAATCAAGAGTTAATAACTTTAAAATCTAAGTATAACTATTTAGTAAATCTTGAAAAAGAAAATGAAGGATACTTTAAATCTGTAAAAGATGTACTTGAATATTCAAAGGAAAATCCATATGTTTATGGAACTATAGCAAGTTTAATTTCAACTGATGAAAAATATGAATATGCAATAGAAATATCACTTGGTGGGTATATTCAAAATATTGTTGTAGAAACTGAAAAAGAAGCTAAAGAAATGATTGCATATTTAAAGAATAATTCACTTGGTAGAGCTACTTTTTTACCACTTAACACAATCAAAGAAATTAAATTTGATTTAAGAAATAAAGTTGCTAAATTACCTGGATTTATTGCTATGGCAAATGAACTTGTTAATTTTGATAGCAAGTATAAAAAAGCAATAAATTTAGCTCTTGGTACAACTGTTATTGTAGATAATATTGATAATGCTGTAGCTATGTCAAAGGCTATGAAAAATTCTATAAAAATAGTTACCTTATCTGGTGAAATGATTGCTACAACAGGTAGTATGACAGGTGGTAAGACTAAAGCTAAATCTGCAGGGCTAATTGGTAGAAGTGAAAAAATAAATCAGTTACAAAAAGAAGTTGAAAATAAACAAGCACAAGTTGAAAGTTTTTCTAAAAAGGTTGAAGAAAGTAATAAAAAATTAAATGAAATAGATAAAAAGATTACTGGTTTACTTCGTATAAAACAAGATAAAAGTATTGAAGTTGCAACTTTAAAAGAAAAATATAGCAATATTCAAAAGGATTTTGAAAGAATTGAAAATTCAAAAGAAAACGCAAAAAAAATAATTGAAGATTTAGAAATTGCAAATAACCAGTTTAAAGAGCAAATATCAGAATATAATTCTAGAATTGATGAGATTGAAATAGAAAACGCTTCTAAACAAGAAATTGTTGATGAATATGCAAGATTTAATAAAGAAAAGCAACAAGAAATTGACTTTTTAAATGAAGACGTTGTAAATCTAAAAATTTCACTTTCATCATTTGACGAAAGTGTAGCATCTATTGATGAAATGAAAGAAAAAATCGAGCAAGATGTTAAAAATTTTGAATTTGGAATTGATAGAAAAGTTGAACAAATCGAATTATTAAAAGAAAATATTAATAATTGTAATAAAGATATAGAAAGTCTAAAAGAAAGCATTAAAAAACAACATGAATTTAAAGAGCAACATCAAGTTATTTCTGAGAAGCTAAAGAAAGAAAAAGAAGAGTTAGCAAAAAATCAAGAAGAAATTGATAAGAAACTTATAGATTCAGTAAAAAAAGTAGAAAGAATAAAAGAAGAAAAAGCAAAAGTTGAATCTAAAAAAGTAAAATTTGATGTTGAACTTGAAAATTTAAAAAATAAAATGTGGGATGATTATGAACTTACTGTGTCTAGTGCAAAAAAATTACTTGAAAATATAACATTTGAAGATTTAGATGAAAAACAAATTTCAAAAAATGCTGAAAAAATCAGAAAAGAAATTAAAGAACTCGGTGAAGTTGATGTTGGTTCAATTGAAGAATATAAAAATACTAAAGAAAGGTATGACTTTATATCAAATCAAAAAAATGACTTAGAAGAAACTAAACAAAAACTAAATAATTTAATTTCAAATATGACAAGCATAATGAAAAATCAATTTTCAAAACAATTTAAAGTAATTGCTAAAAACTTTAATGAAACTTTCCAAGAATTATTTGGTGGTGGTAAAGCAGATCTTACTTTATCTGATGAGTCTAACATATTAGAAAGTGGAATTGAAATAGAAGTTCAACCACCTGGAAAAAAACTACAAAGTATGATGCTCTTGTCTGGTGGTGAAAAGGCTTTAACTGCTGTTGCCTTATTGTTTGCAATATTAAAAATTAAGACACCTCCATTTTGTATACTTGATGAAATAGAGGCTGCACTTGATGATGTAAATGTTCATAGATATGCAGAATATATTAAAAATTATTCTAAGGATACACAGTTTATTGTAATTACTCATAGAAAAGGTACTATGGAAGTTGCTTCAAGTGTATATGGTGTTACAATGCAAGAATATGGTATTTCTAAAGTTGTTTCAATGAAATTAAAATAGGTTTAAGTTTTAAATGAGCCAAAATGTTTTACAATACGTTTAACATTATGGTTCATTTTTTGTTAAATTTTACTATTGAAAATAGAACTGATGTTTGATATAATTTTTGTGGTGATGAATTTGAGAGCAATTTTACATTGTGATTTAAATAATTTTTTTGCATCTGTAGAGTGTTTAAAAAATCCTAGTTTGAGAAATGTTCCTATGGTAGTAGCAGGAGATCCAAATAAAAGACATGGAATTGTTGTTGCAAAAAATGAACTTGCTAAAAAATATGGTATATATACTCCTGAAACAGTATATTCTGCATTAAAAAAATGTAAAAATTTAGTAGTTGTTGAGTCAAGTTATGAAGATTACAAAAAATATTCAAAAATTGTTAACAATATATATTTAGAATATACAGATAAAGTGGAACCTTTTGGAATAGATGAATCATTTTTAGATATAACAGAAAGTCTTTCTTTATTTGGATCTCCAGAGGAAATTGCATATAAAATTAAAGAGGAAGTTAAACAAAAAACAGGTCTTACAATTTCTGTTGGAGTTTCATTTAATAAATCTCTTGCAAAACTTGGAAGTGATCTAAAAAAGCCTGATGCAGTCACTGTTTTAAGTTATGATAATTTTAAGGAAAAAATTTATGATTTGCCTGTAAATTCTCTTTTGTATGTTGGAAAAAATACGTATAATAAACTTCTTGATATGAGAATAAAGACAATTGGAGATCTTGCATGTAGTAATAAAAAATATGTTATTTCAAAACTTGGAAAAACAGGTGAAATTATACATAATTATGCAAATGGTATTGATAATGATGAAGTTTTACCTTATGAAAACAAATATACTCCAAAAAGTATTAGTCATGGAATAACTTTTAATGAGGACACAGATGATTTGGATTTTGTGCTAAAAATAATTAGAAAGATATCATCAAAAATTAGTACAAAATTAAGAGTACAAATGCTTAAATGTAGCGAAGTGAGTTTAAATATAAAATATGAAGATTTTGTTTGTGTTTCTAGACAAAGGAAACTTGATTTAACCGATTTATATAAAGATATTGTAAATTGTGCACAAAATTTATTTTTGGATAATGTTGATTCTACTAAAAAAGTTCGTGCTATAACAGTTGGAATTTCTGGATTTGAGGATGAAGATATAAAACAAATTAACTTATTTGATGATATTTGCAAAAAAGATGAAAATAAAAAGTTGGAAGATGTGAATAAGGTTTTAGATGAGATGAAAAAAATATATGGTGATGATAAGATAAATTTTGCAAGTACACTTTAAATAATTAGAATTGTATGTTATAATACAATCTGTTGGAAAATTTATTATATTGACAATTGGAGGTATAAAAATGAAATCAGAATATGATTTAAAGGATTTGTTTATTTTCTACGGAGAAGTCGCAGAAGATGGAGAAACATCACCAAGTATCGTTTTAAAGACTGCTGAGCAAAGATTTGTTGGTGAACGTTTAAAAGGTAGCAAGAACAAGATGTTTAAGGAAAAAATCAAGTATGTTGATGTGATTTATCCTAACATTGCTTTTGAGAAAATAAAGGAAAATCCTTTGAGTGAGTATATTAATCAGGAGGGAATAGATTTCTTAGTTGAAAATGGAAAGCTTACAAAAAGCAGATTGCGTATTGTAAGTTTGATATTAAATGCATCTCTTGATGATAAAAATATGCTGCTTGAAGGTCTTAAAGCCTACAACAGAGGTAAGAATATAGTTTTTACATAATTAAATAAAGACTATCAAAAAAAGGCAAATAGCAAAGTGCTATTTGTCTTTTTTGTATTAATTATTGTATATCTTCGTTATTAGTTATTTTTTCCATCATTAATAAATAATTCCATTTTTTATCGATTTCTTTTTGTAATTCATCAATATAATGTTTATTTTCTTCTTTAAATAAATGTTTGAATCTTTTTTGTGTTTTCAAGAATTCTTCAACTGGTAATTTTTTTGCAGGTTTGTAGTTTACGTGATAAACACCATTTTCAATTTCATATACAGGCCAAAAGCAAGTATCTATTGCCAATTTTTCAATTTTTGCTAAATCTTCTGTAGGATATCCCCATCCCCTTGGACAAGGAGAAAATACAGCAAGAAATGTAGGACCTTCTGTATATATAGCTTTTTGTGCTTTTTCATATAAATCTTTTTGATTACCAAAAAGTGCACTTTGTGCAACATAAGGAATATTATGTTTTACCATTATTTCTGTTAAATCTTTTCTTGGTTGAGATTTACCAACAGATGAGGTACCACTTGGAGTAGTTGTAGTGTCTGAAAAATGTGGAGTTGAAGAAGAACGTTGAGTACCAGTGTTCATATATGCTCCATTATCATAACAAATATATGTTATATCATGATTTCTTTCCATAGCACCAGACAAACTTTGAAATCCAATATCTAAAGTTCCACCATCGCCACCAAAAGCTAAGAATTTAGTTGCTTTATCTTTTGATAACTTTCCATCTCTTTTTAATTTGTTATATGTTTTTTCAACACCAGAAAGAGTAGCACTTGCACATTCAAATGCAGTGTGAATAAAAGAAATATTATTCCATGAAGTATAAGGATACAAAAAACTTGATACTTCTAAACAACCTGTTGCACAAGAAACAACAGCATTATCCTCAGGTTTTAAAGCACGAAGAATTTGTCTTACTGCAGGAGGTGCACCACAGCCAGCACACATTCTATGTCCAGAAGAAAATCTAGACTCTTTTTTTAGAACTTCTTTTAAATTATATGCCATTATTCTTTAACCTCCTTTAAACCTAAAAATTTTTGTACTGTATCTATTTTTTTACCATTTTTTATATCTATAAGTTCATTAAATACAGAATTTATATCATCTGTTGTTACATCTTTACCACCAAGTCCATAAACATAATTTATTGTTGGAACGTTTAAAGAAGAAGTATACATACAAGATGTAATTTCTGAAAATAGTGGTCCAGAGTAACCATTAATACTATCACATTTATCCATAATTGCTAAAGCTTTTAAATTTTTTAAACTATTTGCAATTTCAGTAAAGGCAAGAGGTCTAAAACATCTAGGTTTTAAAAGCCCTGCTTTTATATTATTTTTTCTTAAATTATCAATTGTATCTTTTATAGTGCCAGCTGTTGAATTAAGAGCAATAATTCCAATTTCTGCATCATCTAACATATATTTTTCAAACATATCATACTTTCTACCAGTAAGTTTGAAAAATTCATCAGACACTTCTTTTATAATTTTTACAGAATCTTTCATAGCTTGAGCAAGTTCATATCTATGCATAAAATAATCTTCTTGCATATCTAAAGGTCCAATTGCTATATTTCTTTTTTCATCAAGTAAATATTCGCTTGGTTTGTATTCACCAATAAATTCCTTTACTTTTTCATCTTCTAATAATTCAATATTTTCAACTGAGTGTGAAGTTATAAAACCATCATAACATACCATAACCGGAATTTTTGCTTGTTCAGTAATTTTTACTGCCATTATAGTATTATCATAAGCTTCTTGGTTATTTTCACAATATAGTTGTATAAATCCAGCATCTCTTACGCCCATAGAGTCTGAATGATCGTTATGAATGTTTAAAGGTGCAGATAAAGCTCTATTTGCACATATTAAAGTCATAGGTAATCTAAGACCTGATGCTATGTATAGCATTTCAAACATATATGCAAGACCTTGAGATGATGTTGCACTCATAACTCTACCACCAGCTGCACTAGCACCAATAGTTGCAGCCATTGCACTGTGTTCACTTTCTACAGGAATGAATTCTGTAGTTACTTTTGAATTTGCTACAAAATTTGAAAAATATTGAGGTATTTCTGTAGATGGTGTAATAGGGTAGGCAGCAACGGTATCTGGGTTTATTTGCCTCATAGCAGTAGCAACTGCTTCATTTCCACTTAATCTTTCTTTAATCAAAATTATACCTCCTTAGAATCTTTCATTTCAATTGCTTTAAAAGGACAAACTTGTGCACAAATTCCACATCCTTTGCAATAGTCAAGATCGATTTTATCTAGTTTATCATCTTTAACTAATATGCAACCCTCAGGACAATAAGGTACACAAAGTAAGCAATTTTTACATTTTTCGTTTAGGTGAATTGGAGTTTTATTTCTCCAAGAACCTGTTTTTATATTTATAGAGTTTCCACTAGTAAGAATTGTAGAACCTCTTCCTTTTATATTATTATCCAATTTTTACCCTCCTATTAATTCATCATAAGCTCTTATTAAAGCATCCATGTTTGGTTTTATAACCTCAGGTTTTCTTGCAAATTTATGTTTAAAGGATTCTTCCATGTTATTAAGAAGTTCATCTTTTGTCATAATATTTGAAATTTTAACTACAGCTGAAAGTAAAGCTGTGTTTGGAAAATTTGCACCAAGACATTCTTTACTAATTTTGCTTGCATCTAGTACATATATTTTTCCTTCAAAATTATTTAACATTTTTCTTATTTTTTCTATGTCTTTTGTAGTATTAACAAGTATAGTGCCATCTTTTCCTACACCTTTTGTAACATCAACACTTCCTATTAAACTATCATCAACTATAACAACAATGTTAGGGTTATATATATTTGAGTGTATTCTTATTGGAGTATCACTAATTCTGTTATATGCAGTAATAGGAGCTCCCATCCTTTCAGGTCCATATTCTGGAAATCCTTGAATATATTTTCCTGTATTAAAAGCAGCGTCAGCAAGTAACAGTGATGCTGTTTTTGCACCTTGACCACCACGTGCATGCCATCTTATTTCTATCATAAATATACCTCCATAAAATTACTTATTAATTATATCAAAAAAATATGATTAAAACAATATTTTATATAAATTTAAAATACATAAATTTGACAAAATTAGAACTAAATATGATATATCAAACATTAAATTTTGATGTTAAAATATTAGCATGGATTTAAAAAAATTATTTGCAAATATAAAAAATAAATGTATAAGTAAATTTATTAAAATAAGTTATAAAAAAAGAATAGTGTTTATAGCTATAATTTTTCTTCTTATAATGTCAATAATAAAAAGTGTTTATATATTTGAATTTAAATACCCCAAAAAAGAATATGAAAAATATATGAATTTTAATTGTATTGTAGAAGAAATTGAAAAAATAAAGGATGATAAAATAACCTATAAAGTAAAATATAATAACAATAATTTTTATCTTACAATTTCTTTAAATGAGGTAAAAAATGAAAGTAATATAGATATTTGTAATTTAAAATATAAAGATAATATTGTTTTGTATGGGAAAATTTTATTTTCTGAAAAATTAAATAATCCGTATGAATTTGATTATAAAAGATATTTAAATTCAAAAAATATCGTTGGAACTATATATGCTAAAAAAATTAAAAATGTTTATATTTATAAAAAATTTGATTTTAAAAAAGTTATATATGATTTTAAAGAATCTTTGTACGAATTTTTAGATGAAAATATGGATGAAAAAGAAAGTGATTTATATAAAGCTTTGATTTTTTCAGATAAATTAGAAATAGATGAAAATACAAAATCACTTTTTGATGATAATGGTATATCTTTTATGATGGCTGTATCTGGAATGCATATTATGTGTTTATTAATAGTACTTGAAAATTTTTTAAGAAAAATGAAAAATAAAGATAAAATAAAAATTGAAGTATTAATTTTAGCAATATATGTAATTCTTACAAAAAATGCAGTATCTGCAATAAGAGCTTGCATTATGGCAGTTGTTTCAAAGGTATCTTTAAAAAAGAGTAACTTACTTAGTAAATTTAAATCTTTGATTTTTGCAATTTTATTTATAATAATTTTAAATCCATATTCTATATTTAATGCATCTTTTATAATGTCTGTTTTTTCAACACTTGGAATTATTGTTTTAAATAGTTATATATATAGTTTCTTTGATAGAAAAAAGTTGAAAAATGATTTTTATCTATATATTAAAAAAAATATTTCCATGTCTATTTCAATTTTTATTTTTATATTTCCAATTCAAGTAAATTATTTTGGATATTTTAATTTTAAATCTTTTTTATCTACAATTGTAACTTCCAATGTTTTTATTTATGAATATATAATTGGAATTTTGCTTATATTTTTTAAATTTGTACCAGTTATAAATTATATTGTAATAAATGCAAATTTAGTTACTTTAAAAATAATATTAAAATTATTAACGATTATAAAATGTATAAAATTACCAGATTTTTATTTACCAAAGTTTAATATGTTTTGTATAGTTA
Source organism: uncultured Clostridia bacterium (assembly GCA_934169925.1). Taxonomy (GTDB): domain Bacteria; phylum Bacillota; class Clostridia; order TANB77; family CAG-465; genus CAG-465. The sequence goes on from CAKPOO010000002.1 coordinate 149,814, forward strand.
TATATTATTTTGCAATTTTTTTAGCAATTTATGGTAAATATATCTATAAATTTTTTAAAGTTAAATATTTTAAAACTATAAGAAAAATTTTAAAGACGACGTTAATTAGTTGCTTTATTTTTTTAATTTTAAATGTTATATATGTAAAATATATCGAAAATTACTTTGTATTTTTTAATGTAAAACAAGGAAATATGTGTTTTATTAGATATGATAGAAAAAATATATTGATAGATTGTGGATCAACTACAAAAAATTTAAGTTATAATGTAATTGATAATTTTTTAACTTCAAAAGCTATAAAAAATATTGATTATGTTTTCCTTACTCATTTTCATACAGATCATATAAATGGAATATATGATGTTATAAAAAATTATAAAATAGAAAATATTTTTACTACTGGTGTGTATGAAAAAACAGAGGATTATTACAAACTTGAACAAATATGTAACGAATATAATATCTTAAAAAGAGAATTGTTTTTTGGTGATGAGTTAGAATTTAAAAATTTTAAAACCTATGTATTAAGTCCATTTAAAAATGAAAGGATAAAGGATGAGGATGTAGAAAACGCTAATTGTTTAGTATTACTTTTAAGTATAAAAGATAAAAATTATTTATTTATGGGAGATGCCACAAAAAATACTGAAGAAAAAGTTATAAAAAATGTAAATAAAAATTTGGATATATTAAAAAAATTAGAAAATATTAGAGTTTTACAAGTTGGTCATCATGGTTCAAAAACATCTTCTAGTAAAGAGTTTATTTTTTGTATAAATTTTAGAGTTGCTTTTATTTCTAGTCTTAAAAGTGTTTATGGTCATCCGTCAAATGAAACTATTGATACTTTGAAAAAGAATAATATAATAAAAATTCATATTACGGAAAAAAATGGCGCATATATTGAAAAAATATAAAAATAAAAATTTTATGTGTATATAATTTGTAATTATTGGAAAAATAAAATTAGGTGAAATTATGAATAAATTTAAATATAGAATTTTTGTTTTTGTTATTACAGTTTGTCTTATGGGAATTGGAATTGTCCTTGGATATAAAATAGAAATAAATAAAATAAGAGAAAATAAAAGTAGTGAAAATATAGAAGAAGTAAAAAGTGTGGATGTAGTTAAAAATATTGAAAATAGTGATACGTCTAGTAGTAAAAAGTATAATATAGAAGTTGTGTATGTTGATCATTTTACAATTTGTGATGAGGAAGTTGAAGTAAGTGATGAAACTTATCAAAATACAACGCTTGATGAAGTGATAAAAAAGGAAACTGAAAAACAGAAAGAAAAAAATATAAAATATGATATTATTGCAAGTGGCAATGAAAGTTTAACATATTATAGAAATGTTGATAAATATTGTGATAATCATTATAAAGTGATAATTGAAGATAATAAAATAAATGTGTATAAATTAGTAACAGATAAAGAAAATAAGCTATATAAAACTTTAGATGTTAGTGTAAATTTAATTAGGGAAGATATAAAAGAGCAATTAAATAGTGGAATTATTGTAAATAAATCTGAAGATCTTGGGTTATTACTAGATGATTTAGAAAGTTAATAAATAAAGGCTAAGTTTTTTACTTAGCCTTTATTGTTATTTTATCATCGTCTATATCTATTAAATATTCAACATTTTCTTTAATATTACCTTTTATAAATTCAATTGAAATTAAGTCTTCAATATATTTTTGAATTGCACGTCTTAAAGGTCTTGCACCAAATTTTTCATTATAACCTTTTTCTACTATAAACTTGCAAACTTCATCTGTATAATCAAATAATATATTTCTGTCTTTTGTTTCTTCTTTTAATTCATTTAAGAAAATTTTAGAAATTTTTATTAAATTATCTTTTGAAAGTTTATTAAATGTTATAACCTCATCAATTCTATTTAAAAATTCAGGTGAGAAGAATTCTTTTAATGCTTCATTTGTTTTATCTTGAAGCATATCCTTATCAATTTTTGAATTCGAAAATCCAAAGCTATCATTTCTAAAATTAGTTCCAAGGTTAGATGTAAGAACAATTATTGTATGTTTAAATGATACACTTTTTCCTTGTGAATCGGTAAGTTTTCCTTCATCTAATATTTGTAATAGAATATTGTAGACACTTTGATGTGCCTTTTCAATTTCATCAAACAGTACTATACTGTATGGATTTCTTCTAATCTTTTCTGTTAATTGTCCTGCTTCATCATATCCAACATATCCTGGAGGAGAACCTATTAATTTAGAAGTAGAATTAGATTCCATATATTCTGACATATCAAGTTTTATAACAGAATCCTTGTTATCAAATAATTCATAAGCAAGTTGCTTTACAAGTTCTGTTTTACCAACACCTGTAGGACCTACAAATATAAATGATGGTGGTCTTTCAATATTTCTTATATTAGCTCTTTTTCTTATAATTGCATTTGAAATGGCTTCAATTGCTTCATTTTGCCCTATAATTCTGTTACTTAAATTTTCTTTTAATTTAAGTAATTTTTCAGTTTCAGAAGTTTTTACTCTAGCAACAGGTATTTTTGTCCAAAGTTCTATTACTTGAGCAAGATTGTCAAATGTTACTTCATCAGGTTTTATTTTTTCATTTAGTTCATCAAGTTTAGTTTGTAGTTTACATTTTTCTTCTTTTAACTTTGCAGCTTTTTCAAAAGATTCAATTGTGTCATCTGTTTGTTCTTGATTTTCTAATTTTTCATTTAATTCAATTTCAGATTCAATTATAGCATTTAATTTTCTTTGAACTTTTTCAAGTTTAGCTAAAGCTACATTTTCAAGATTAACTCTAGCACAAGCTTCATCAAGTAAGTCAATTGCTTTATCTGGTAAAAATCTATCATGAATGTATTTTTTTGAAAGATTAACAGCTTGCTTTAAAATTTCATCTGATATTTTTACTTTATGAAAATCTTCGTAATATGATTTTATTCCACGTAGTATTTCAAAGCATTCTTTAGAAGTTGGTTCATCTACTATAATTGGTTGGAATCTTCTTTCTAAAGCAGTATCTTTTTCTATACTTTTTCTATATTCTTTTAGAGTAGTTGCACCAATTAATTGAACACTACCGTTTGCAAGTGCAGGTTTTAGCATATTTGCAGCATTCATTGAATTGTCGTGTTCGAGACCTCCAACTATATTATGAACTTCATCTATTGCTAAAATAATATTTCCATATGCTTTACATTCATCAATAATTCCTTTAATTCTTGATTCGAATTGGCCTCTAAACTGAGTACCTGCAACTAAAGATGTCATATCTATTAAATATACTTCTTTTCCAATTAATTTTGCTGGAACTTCTTCATCAGCAATTTTTTGTGCAAGAGCAGCAATAATAGCAGTTTTACCAACACCTGGTTCACCAATTAGAGCAGGGTTATTTTTACTTCTTCTATTTAGAATTTGTATCATTCTATCAAGTTCTCTTTTTCTGCCTATAACTTTATCAATTTTACCTTCTTTTGCTTTTTTAGTTAAATTTTCTCCATAAGTATCAAGATATTTCTTCTTTTTGTTTTTTGATTTTGTATTTTCTTTTGTATCTTTTTGATTACTATTTTCTGATTCATTTTTATTTTTTCCAAAAAGGTTTGAAATGTTAAAAAAATTCTTTGGAAGTTCATCGTCACTATCTTCATTAAGAATATCATCTTGCATACTATCAGGATCAAATCCAAGACCTCCCATTAGACTTTCGATTTGTTTTGACATATTTTCAACCTCTTCAGGAGTTATTTTTTCCATTTCTTTCATAATACTTTCCATAGGATTAATGCCTTGTTTTTTTGCACATTCAAGACAATAACCAGTGGATTCTTCAGTTTTGTTACCATTTTTATCAAGTTTATTAACAAAAATAACAGCCATGTTTTTTTTACATACTGAACATAACATATATATCATCTCCATTTTTTAGTTATAGTATATAACTAGTTAGGTGATTATATCATATGAATAGAAAAAATTCAACTAAATAAAGGAGGGAATACTATTTGACAAAAAAATAAATGTGAGATATAATCAAGAAAATTTTAGAGGTATGAAAACGTAAGGTTCCTTATTTTAAAAGAAGGGGAATTTTATGAAATTATTAAAAAATATTTTAAAATTAGCGATCGTGTCAGTTTTTATTTATCTTGTATTTTTTACATCTATGATACATGATATAAAAGAAATATTAAAAAAAAATGGAACTGTAAAAGAGTATATTTTAAATGTATCACCTAATAGTGATGGGACTTTAGATATGACATATAATCTTAGATTAGACATAGATAAAAAAACAGAGTGTGTTAAAATTAAAATTCCAAATAAGAACTTTGATGTTGTTTTTAAAGGTGAAAATATATCATCAATAGATAAAAGTTTATTTGGAGATTATGCATTAATTAAATTAAAAAGAACGTATACTGAGGGTGAAAACATAAATTTATCTTTTGATTTAAAACAAAATAATCTTTATACTTTAAAAGATGATAAGAAAATATTAATGTATAGAATTAAGCCAGGTAGAGTAAATAATTTTAAATGTAGCAATTATACTTTAAATTGGGAAAAATCACAGGTTTATTTTTCTGGAATGGGTGTTGAAAATGGTGAGTATATAACTTTAAATTCTAAGTTTAATAATTTTTCTACAAAGACTTTAATGATACAATATAAAACAGACAGTTTTGAAAATTTAAATTATGAAAATAGAAAAAGTAATATTTTATATTACTTTGACGAGGGATATATGTACATTATAATTGCTGCTTTAGTTATAATATCAGAGATTATATTATATAAAAGAAGGTTTTATGAAAGTATTGGAATTGAATATTAGTAAAAATGGAATGAAAAATGGTTATTTTTTGTTCCATTTTTTTAAGTTATATGTTGTTGACATTTTTTGACAATTTAATATATAATCAAAATCAGTATAGTATATGTTTTATATTTGGGAGTTGTATATATGAATTTAAAAAAAGAAAATTTTAGATTTAAAAGATCAAAAGAGGTTTTACATGCAAAATTTAATATAGAAAATGGTGGTAATTTAATTATGTATTTAATTCCACCAAAATTTTCTTTTAAAGAAAGGTCATCAACACTTATTTTAAATAACCAAAATGTAATTCCTGTTGGTGCATCTTGGTATGTAATTATTTCAAATTTTATGAATTGTTTAAATGAATATAACAAGAATTTAAATAAAGATGAAATCAAAAAAATTATTCAAAAAACAGTCAATATGACAAAAATGGTATACCCAGCAGTTGATAGAAAATTAATAACTCAAGATACTAAACTTATAGTTAAAGTTTTTGAAGAATTTGCAATAGGAAATACTCCTAAAGAAAATATAGGTCAAATATCTACTAATGTGTATTTAAAAAATATGGACGGTCCTTACCTTGTAAACATGGTGTTTGATAAAAGCTTTGAAAGTTATAATTTATGTTTAAATAGAGAAAATGACTATGTTATAGAAAAAGATTTATTAGATGATGTACATATTAATAAGGTTATAAGTAAATTAAAAGATTACAGAGTTTCTCAATTAAATTTTGTTTGTAATGATAATTTACAAAAAGAAAGAATTATAAATATAATTAATAAATCAAGATGGTTTTATACAATGTTTAGTACTTCTAGAGTTTGTTTTGATGAAATAGAGGCAAGTAAATTAAAAGAGTTTAGTTTGGATCAAATTGATTATACTATTTATTCTGTTAGAGAAGATATTAATAGGAAAATAGATGATACACAAGATTTAGAAAGTATCAAAAAAAGTATAAAAATTTTAACAGATGAAGGACTAAATGTTCATGTTAAGTATCCAATTTGTAAATTAAATACAAATTTTGAAGAGATGTTTAGTTATTTAAAAAGTGTAAATGTTTTATATGTAAAAATTTGTTTATATAATTTAGTTGATAAAGATAATAGATACTCATTAGAAGAATATTTTGAGCTTATTAAAGAGGCAAAAGAAATAGCAAAAAAATACAATATTAATATTCAAATATTAACAAATGATATATCAAATCATAGTTTTGATAAAATAGAGGGTATATTAAAATTAGGCTGTAGGCCTACAGTTACAGAGCTTACTTTGTTAATGGATGGCTCAATTCTTCCTTGTAAAAGCTATATTTCCAAAAAACAAATAATAGGTAATGTTTTTAAAGATAACTGGAAAGAGATTTGGAAAAAAAGTGAAAAAGCCAATAATATTAGAAAAAATAATGCTAATATTAATTGTGGCTGTCCATTAGATATTTAAGGAGTTATATATGAAAGGTTTTTTTAGATTTTTAATTTTAGCTGTACTAATTTTTGCTGTTGTATATGAAAAAGGTAATGATATTGCTACATTATTTCAAAAAAATGGTGAAGTAACTAATTATATTGTAAATATTGCTACAAATTCAAATGGTACTTTAAGAATGAATTATAACATAGGTCTTAATTTTTATAAAAATACTGATTCTATAAAAATTAAAGTTCCAAATGATAACTTAGAAGTATTAAGTAAAGATGATTGTATAAAAGAAATAAAAGTTGATACATTTGGTAATTATATAGAAGTAAAATTTGGTAGGACGTATAAAGAAAATGAAAATTTAAACTTTAAATTTTCTTTAAATCAGTCGAATGTATATTACCTAAAAAATAAGGACCAACTTTGTGTATTTAGATTAAAAGCAATGAAAATTAGAAATTTTGATTGTGAGAAGATAAAAGTTGCATGGCAAGGAAAAGATGTATTCTTTTCAGGAATAAGTAAAGATGTTGGTGATAAAAATATATACGACTTAAAAACTAATTTTATCTATACATCACCAATTGTCGCTCAGTATCAAACTAGTAGTTTAAGTTTATCACCAGAAAACAAGAAAGGATTTAGTGTATCTTCTATTGTTGATAGTGGCTTTTTCTATTTGATAATAGTTGGAGTTGTTATAATAGGTGAAGTAGTTATTAGTAGAAATAGTTATAGCCAAAACAGAGGATTTGTATATAATTAAAAAAAAATATATATGAACCAAAATTGTTAGAATTTTAATTTTAACAATGATGGTTCACTTTTTATATATACAAAAATATTTTCTTTACAAATAATTTTTAATATTATATAATCTGTATAATGTATGAGGTGAATTTATGGAAGAAATAGTAAAAATTGTTGAAGCAGTAATGTTTGCACTTGGAAGAGAAGTAACATTACAAGAATTATCAGACACTCTAAAATTTGATAAAGAGGATGTAATTAAAGCTTTAGACAGTCTAAAAGAAAAATATAATAAAAATAATGGAGTAGTTTTAGTTGAAGTAAAAAATGCATATCAACTTGTTAGTAATAAGGATTGCTATAAATATATAAATAAATTTATTGAAAATACAAAAAGACAGAATTTATCAAATGCTGCTTTAGAAACTTTAAGTATAATTGCATACAATCCTAAAATAACAAAATCAGAAATTGAAAGTATAAGAGGGGTAAATAGTGATTTTGCAGTTAATAGACTTTTAGAATGTGGTCTTGTAGAAGAGGTTGCAAGATTAAATTTACCTGGTAGACCTGCTGCATATTCAGTTACAAATGAATTCTTAAGATCTTGTGGAATAAAAGATATAGATGAATTACCTGATTTTGAAAATATTAGAATAAAAGATGAACAATTACTTGTTTCTGATTTTGAAGATAATAAAGTAAATGAAGATGAAGATGATAAAAATAATGAAAATAAAGAATAAATAGGAGTTATATATGAAAATTTTAATTGGTAAGGCAAATACTGGTAAAAGTAAGTATATATATGAAAAGTTAAAAGAAGATTTAAATAACAATAAAAAATCAATATTATTTGTTCCATCACAAACAAAGCAAATTGCAGAAATTGAATTTATTAATTATTTAAAAAAAGATGGATTAATAGGTGTAAATATAACTACAATCTCTGATTATGTCAGAGATTTTTTAAAAAGCATTAAAATAGATTTTGAAAAAAATTATATTACAGCAATAGATAGAAGACTTATTATTTTAAGAATAATAGAAGAAAATAAAGATAAATTTGTATTTTTTAAAAATGTTTGTAAAAAACAAGGCTTTGTTGATGTAGCAACAGTTTATTTAGATTTAATAAGAAAAAATGAGCTAAAATTAAATGAAATAACTCTAAAAGATAAGGTATTAGAATGTAAATTAAAAGAATTGTTTATGCTTTATGATAGTTATGAAAAGATAATATCAGAAAAGTTTATAGATAGCATAAAAGAAGAGGAGATAATAGAAAATTATCTTGAAAAATTTTCTAAGTATATGGCAGATTCAAATATATACTTTGATAATTATAATAATTTTACAAATGCTGAATTTTCATTTATAGAAGCATGCTTAAAATTAAAAAAACAACTAATATTTTCAATTGATAGCAATATTGATAATATCAATGAAATATATGTTGATGAAAAAAGTATATTTGAGGTTTCAAATCAGACTATTTCAAAGTTATTAAATATTGCAAATAGAAGAAATGATTATGTAGATGTTGAATTCTTTGAAAATGATTTTTTTGATACAAAACCTGATATAAAACATTTATATGATAATATTTTTCAAGATGAAAGAAAAGTAGTAAATGATGTATTAAAAAAAGCCAAAAAAAGTGCTATACATTTAAATGTATATAAAAATCCTTATGATGAAATTTTTAATATTGCAAAAATTATAAATAACAAAATAAGAAATGAAGGAAAAAAATACTCTGATTTTTGTATTTGTACAAATGATAGTAAAGAGTATGAAGATATAATAAAAACAACATTTTTTAAATATAATATACCTTACTTTTTTGATGTTCCAAAAAGTTTGGATACCTCAAAATTTATAAAATACATTTCAATATATTTTGATATATTGTGTTATAACTTAACAATTGAAAATGCAATAAATATATTAAAATATGAACTTGATGAAATTGATTATTTAGATATTTGTTATTTTGAAAACTACGTATATGAGTATAATATAAAAAAATACGCTTTAAATAATGAGTTTTACTTAAATGCAACAAATTCAAACTCTAATTTTTATGATCTTGATAAACTAAATGAAATAAGAAAAAAAATTATAAATATTTTTTCTGACAAGATAAATGAAGTAAAAAGTTTAAAAGGTATTAAAGAAATTATTGAATTTATATATAAAAATGTTATAACTTCTGAAAAAATAAATAAATACTTTGATAAAAATTATAAAATAAATAATGTATTTGACAGCTTTACAATAGATGAAGAAAAATTAGTAATGTCAAAGCTTTCTACTATTTTTGATTCAATATATAAAATTTATGAAGATAAAAATATTGATTTCGAAGATTTTAATAAGATTTTTAAAATGTGCATATCAAATACTACTATAAAAGCAGTGCCAAGTTACCTTGATCAAGTTTTAGTTGTAGATATAAACAGCTCAAAAATTTTAAATAAGGATTTTATTTATATAATTGGGTGTCTAGAAAATAAACTTCCCAAAAAATATGATGAAGATATTTTATTTAGTGATAAAAATTTAGAAACTTTAAAACAAAAAAATATAGATATAAAAACAAGTAGTAATTCAAAGGAAAATATGGAAAAATTTAATATATATACTTTAATTTCAAATTGTAAAGAGGATTTGTATTTTAGTTTTCCAAGTCTTAGTAAAAAATATGAAAATAATTTAAAATCAGATTTAATTACAAAAATAGAAGAAAACTATAATTTAACTTTAGTTGGTAATATTTTTAATGAAGAAAATGAAAAAGAGGTATATAATTTAGAAGATTTATTAAAAAGCTTAAGTAAAATTAATGAAAACTTAGATACTTCATTTGAAAATTTAAATAAAGAAGAAATAGAAGAGATTCTAACTAGTATAGATATTTTAAAGGAAAATCCATTATATAAATCTTTATTAAATTATTTTAGGAAATCTGGTAAATTAGATGATTCTACTATAAAAGACGTATATTTTGAAAAATTTAATACTACTGTATATAAATTAGAAGAATTTAGTAAATGTCCTTTTGCATATTATTTAAGATACGTTTTAAATATTGATGATAGAAAAATATATACTATTTCATCAATGGATACTGGTAGCTTAATGCATGAAGTATTAGAAAAATTTTCATATTATTTATTTGAAAATAATATTTCTTGGAAAGATGTAATAGATGATAATGAAAAAATTAATGAAAAGTATGAACAAAAAATAGATGATATTGTTTCTAATTTGTTAAAAAATGAGTTTAAAAATCAAAAAGAAAGTATTAAGTTTAATGTTTATGTTATAAAAATAAAAAACACTATAAAAAACGTAATAAAAGTTATTTCAAAAAGTTTTATTCAAAGTAAGTTTGAACCTTATGGATATGAAATAGAATTTAAGGAAAATGGAAAATATTTGCCAATTGATATAGAACTTGATGATGGCGTTATTATGAAAATAGTTGGAAAAATTGATAGAATTGACACTGTTAAAGTTAATGATTTTATTTATACTAGAATTATTGATTACAAATCAAGTTCTAAAGATTTAAAACTTGAAGATATAAAAGAAGGAATTTCTTTGCAGCTTATAACATATCTTACAGCTTTTTTACAAAATAAAAATAATACTGAAAGTGTTAAATATTTGCCTGCAGGTATGCTGTATTTTAATTTGTCTAATAATGTTGTAAATTTAGCAAATTTTGAAGATAATGATACGTTAAAAGAAGAAGTTATAAAAAAGCTCAGAATGAAAGGTATCATTTTAAAAGATGTTGAAATTTTAAAAATGATGGACTGTAATTGTGATAAAAAAGAAGGTAGACTCATAGACTTTTCAGCATCTAGACTAAATAGTAGTAAAAAAGCTTTAGAACAAGAAGAATTTAATAAATTGTGTAATGATGTAAAAATCATATTAAAAAATATAGGAAATAAAATGTATTCGGGAGATATTTCAATAAAAAAAGATAAAAAACATTGTTCATATTGTAAATATTCAAATATTTGTAGAAAAGAGAGTAATTGTTAAAATTACTCTCTTTTTAGCTAAATTTCAAGCTTTATTATACAAAAGTTTCGTTAATGTAATAATTTTGTAAAAATAAGTCATATACCTTGATTTTTTTTGAAAAAAAGATATAATAATAGTGTATAAGTATGGGTATATTTATATAAACATTAAATTGTTTTAACATAGATCAATTTTATGTAGAGAGGGGAATATATGGCAGATATCGTAGTAAGTTCCAAGAAAAAAGTTAATATTTTTGACCGTGTTATACAAAGTGTCGTTATCATGGTTAATATGAATAAAATGAATAGAGCTATTGATGAGCACTTAAATGTTGTTAATAGAGCAGAAACTGATGATAAGAGAATTTATGAAGAAAATATATTAAGAGAAATCGTTTTTGTAAAATATCAATATAATATAATGCAAAGACAAATGTATGAATTAAAAATTCCATATTCTGATGAAATAGTAGATAAAATTAATTCTACAGAAAAAACTGATAGATTAGAGCTTCAAAGAGAATTTTTGGAAATGGAATATGACAGAGTTACTAGATCAAAATTTAAATCAAGAGAAGAAGTAAAATATGATTTACTTGTTATTTCTTCAGCTATTGATGCTGTAAAACAAAGTATAAAAGATGAAGGAAAAGCAAGAAGATATAATAGTGTTATAAAAGCAGCAGAGGAAATAGATACAGCAGTTCAAACTGAAGTATATGAAGAAAATATGTATAAAGAATTCTTTGATGCTGTTGATGAATATGTAGGTTATATAAATGATAATTATGATATTTCAAAATTACCTTCTGATGAAAGAGAATTAATTGAATTTGTCATAGAAACTATGATAAAAGGTGTAGAATCAGACATAGATAAACATTTATATGAATATAAACTTGTTATTAATATTTGTAAAAACTCATATAGATACTTTAAAATTATTGATAAAATATTTGAAAAGTTACAAAAAATATATGATGAGAGCTTAGAAAGTGGAATCATTGAATTAGATGATTATGTAAAAATGTTTAAAGATATCTATGATGAAAAAATAAAAACTATGGTTAATGATGTTCATAGAACTTTAAAAACTGAAGATGAATATTTTGAATATTCTAAGCTTTTAGCAGCTGAAGATGATGAAAATAAAGAAAAGTTAGATGACTTTATTTTAAGTAGAGCTCTTGAAACTGCTACTGTTGAAAAAGTAAAAGATATTATAAATAAAAAACTATTATCCAAAAAGATTGTAGAAGAAGTAAAAGAACCTGAAATTGTAACTATAAATGAAGATATTGTTGAAGATATTGTATTAGATAAAGTAAAAAATGAAGAAGAAAATAAAGAAGAAAATAAAGAAAACGAGAGTAAAGTAAGACTTGGAATTACAAAAACTATAAGAAAAGTAGGTAGACCAAGAAAAGTAAAAACTGAGGAAGAAGAAACTAAAACTTCTAAAACTAAAAAAGCAAAGACTGTTAAAGCAGTTAAAACTACAACAAGAAAAACAAAAAAAGTTGTATCAGAATAAATTATAAATATACATCAGGGTTTTCCTTGATGTATATTTAATATATGGAAAAATTGTATTCATATTAAAATATGACAAATTTTTAATAATTCATGTAGTATTATATATAGCAATAGACAAATAAATGAGGTGGATATTATGACTTACAATAGATACATAGATACAATTGAAAATAAAGTATCTAGTATTTTAAAAAAAATTGATTTTAAAATTTCGTTTAAAATAATTTTCTTTATTTTAATTTCGTTTTTATTACCAGCAAAAAGTTTTCTTGGCAGCTTTTTTCCATTTGCTTATGTTTTACTTGCTGTAGGTTCAGTATATGATGTGCCACTTATAGCATTAATAATACCAAATATATTAAGTGGAATTGTATTTAATGTTGAAGGCTTTAATATAATAAATTTAATTGCATTCTTTTTTGTATTTAGTTTAATAACAGCATTTATTAATATTGAGGGAATAAGTAAAAAAAATTCTGTTTTTGTGAAATTTTTAATCTCTATGGTTGCAGTAAATGGAGTTATTAATTTCTTTAATGGAACATTAATTAGTGAACTTTTTTATTCATTAACTGACATATTAATAGCATCTATTTTTTATTATATTTTTATATATGGTTCAAATGTTGCAATTAATTTTAAAAAAGGCTTTATTTTTTCAAAAGAAGAAGAAGTTTCTTTTGTTGTTTTACTTGCAGTAATAATAAGCTTCTTTTCAAAAATAGATATAGGAAAATATAATCTTGCAAACATAATAGTCACTGCTTTAATTTTAATTTATTCATGGAAAAATGACTCTATAACATCAGTGTGTGCAGGTTTTATGACAGGACTTATATATTTATTTTTATGTGATACTAATATTTCATTTCCAATTAGTCTTGCAGTAACAGGTCTTATTTCATCTGTTTTTTCAAGATTTGGAAAGATTCCTGTTTTACTTGGTTTTATAATTGGAAATATATATATATCATATTTTGTAAATGATTTTTCAGACTTTAATTTAAGACTTGCAGAGATAGTGTTTTCATCTGTAGTATTGTTATTTATGCCAAAATATGTTGAGGGTAAAGTAGAAAAATTATTTAATAAAAATAAGACAATTGATAAACCTTATGAAAATGTACTTGATTCTGCAGATAAGATTGAGGAAAAAGTAGATGTAGTAACAAAAATATTTGATGAGTTATCAAATCAAAATATTGTTGTTTCTAAAGATGAAATGGAAGAAACAAGGCAAGTAATAAAAAAATATATTAATGATTATATTGAAAATAATTGTATATCATGTTTAAGAAGAAAAGCTTGTTTAGATGAAGAAAGACTTAATTTAACAGTTGATTATATAGCAGGTAAACTTGAAAAAAATGAAAATATAAATGCTGATATGCTATATTTTGGATGTAATACAAATAAAGAGAAAATAATTAATAATATAAAAGAAATTTATGACGGAATTAAAATAACAAGAATATTAAAACGTAAAGAAAATGATGCTTCACAAAAAGTTAATATGCAATATAAAGAAGTATCAAATATATTATCAAAAATTGTTAAAGAGAATAAAAAAGAAAATAAAAAAATTGATATCATTCAAGAAAAAATAAGAGCAGAACTTAAATTTTATGGTTATGTAATTTATGAAGATGAATATGTAAAAGATGGGGATGATATTGAGTATCTATTTGTTACAGATATTTTAAATAATATTGAAAAGCAGAAAAAACAAATATTATCAATTATTTCAAATGTATTTGCAAAACCAATGTCTGTTAAGTTAATTTTAAATAGTAGTAAGACAGAAAGATCAAAGATAAAAGTTGTTTCTGTTCCAAAATTTAAAGTAAGAAATGGAATTGCTAGTGCTACTAAAACAGGTGAAATTGTATCGGGAGATTCATATGTAACAGTAGAATTACAAGATTTAAGAATTCTAAGTGCTATTAGTGATGGTGCAGGTTCTGGAATTGAAGCTTCTAAAAGTTCAGAAAATGTAATTTTAAATTTACAAAGATTGCTTGAAAGTGGCTTTTCAAAAGAAAGTGCAATAGAGATTATAAATAGTATTTTAAAATTAAAAACAAATAATGAAATGTTTACAACCCTTGATACAATGTTTATAAATCAAAAAAATGGTGAAGCAGAGTTTATAAAAATTGCTTCTGCACCAACATATATTTTAAGTAAAGGAAAAATTACGACAATTCAAAACAATAATATTCCACTTGGACTTGTTAGTGTAACAGATTATATTCCAATACAAAAGAAATTAGATGATAAAGATATAATAATTCAAATTAGTGATGGAGTTATAAAAGAAAATGATGATAAAAATGAAAATATTTTAACAAGATATTTAAAACAATTGGATACATCAAAAACATCACAAAATATTGCAGATGAAATTTTAAAACTTGCAATAAAAGATATATCAAATATACCCGATGATATAACTGTAATTGTTACTAAACTTCAAAAAAATTAATTCTAATTTTAGATTTTTTAAAATTTTGTTGAAAACATTTTTTAGATATTGTATAATGTTAATGTAGTTAGTGTAAATTACATTAACATTTTTTATTCAAGCTTGCTTGATATTACGTTATTTTTTAAAATTAAAATATAAGGAGAGATAAAAATGGTAAATGATAAAGAAGTAAAAACTGCTGTATCACCTTTTGCTGTTAGGGAAAATGAAATTAAAGTTTTTGACGGTAAGGATGGATTTGCATCAATAAATCAAGTAGTTTTCAAAATGGATATGGGATATATCAATGAATCTCATATTAAAGCTTTAGAAATTGTAAATGAGTTTGGATTTGTAACTTCAAGACAAGTTACACAAATTCTTGATTTAAGAGGAAAATTAAATGATATAGAAGAAGATAAAAAACAAACTAGAGTTTCAAAATGGTTGGAAGATTTAACAAAATCAAAAGTAATTTCTAGATATTATTTCCAAAGTGAATCAGGAAAAAGTTCATATAGAGCATATGCAATGGATAAAATTGCTACATATATTTTAAAGCAAAGAAACATTGCTACAACTTGGCAACCAACAGATAATACAAAACCTGCTTATGCAGTAAAAAGAAAACTTGCTGGAAATCAAGTATTAATTGCATATATGCAAAAAGTAGCTGCATTTTCTTCATCTAATCCAAATTTATTATTATATTCAAAAAAATATAATGTTAAATTCAAACCAACTGGAGGACTTGTTACACTTAAGGAAAATACTGATGAAGTAAATTTTGTATTTGAAATTGTTAGAAGAAATGAAGATTGGCAAAATATGTTTGCTGAAAAAATGCAACTATATAGTGATTTTTATGAAAATTTTGCAAGAAATGATGCAGGATTTTATGATAAACCACAACTTGTATTGGTTGGTGAAGACGTACAACATTTTGCTGATATGTTTAGAATAATTAAGAAAGTAAATTGTGTAATACCAGATTCAGAATTATTCTTTACAACTGAGCTTAGACATTTAGAACCAGATTTAATGGAATCAATAAGTGTTTTTGAATTAGAACCTGAAAGTAAAAAGTACAAACTTGTAACTAAAAACTTAGATATATTAAAACCTGGTAAAAACGATAATAAAAAGGATTTAAATGTTGATATGAAATTTAATCCTAATATGATTGTTGAATAGTTTATTATATAAATAGGTATAACTTTTGTTATATCTATTTTTTTGTTATATTAAATCTTTTTTTGTAGAATTTACAAATATTGTTATTTTATACTTGAATTTTGATTTTGTTTGAGATACAATCATTTTTGTAAGAGGAGGAATTATTATGGCAGTAAAAGTTGCAATAAATGGTTTTGGACGTATAGGACGTCTTGCATTTAGACAAATGTTTGGAGCTGAAGGCTATGAAGTCGTTGCAATTAACGATTTAACAAGTCCTAAAATGTTAGCTCAATTATTAAAATATGATTCAGCACAAGGTAGATATGAAAAAGCAGATAGTGTTGTAGCAGGAGAAGATAGCATAACAGTAGATGGAAAAACAATAAAAATATATGCAGAAGCTGATGCTTCAAAATTACCTTGGGGAGATTTAGGAGTAGATGTTGTACTTGAATGTACAGGATTTTATACTTCAAAAGAAAAATCAGAAGCTCACATTAAAGCTGGAGCAAAAAAAGTTGTTATATCAGCACCAGCAGGTTCTGATTTACCAACAATAGTTTTTGGTGTAAATGAAAATACATTAACTAAAGATGATAATGTAATTTCTGCAGCATCTTGCACAACTAACTGTTTAGCACCAATGGCTAAAACATTAAATGAATTTGCACCAATAAAATCAGGTATAATGACAACTGTACACGCATATACAGGAGATCAAATGTTACTTGATGGACCACACAGAAAAGGTGATTTAAGAAGAGCAAGAGCAGCTGCTGTAAATATAGTACCAAATTCAACTGGTGCTGCAAAAGCTATAGGTCTTGTTATACCAGAATTAAATGGTAAATTAATTGGTTCTGCACAAAGAGTTCCAGTTCCAACTGGTTCAACTACAATTTTAGTTGCAGTTGTTGAAGGTAAAGATATCACTGTTGAAAAAATAAATGAAGCGATGAAAAAAGCTTCAAGTGAATCATTTGGATATACAGAAGAATTACTTGTTTCTTCTGATGTTATCGGAATGAGATATGGTTCTTTATTTGATGCAACACAAACAATGGTAACAAAAATTGATGATAATACTTATCAAGTACAAGTTGTTGCTTGGTATGATAATGAAAATTCATATACAAGTCAAATGGTTAGAACTATCAAATATTTAGCAGAACTTGATATTGAAAATTTAGATGATTAACTTTTTAGGAACACTTGCAAAGTGTTCCTTTTTGATATAAAATATGTATGTTGATAATTTAAATAGGGGTGGAATATATGGATAAAAAAACTGTAGAAGATATTAATTTAGATTCAAAAAAAGTTTTGGTTAGATGTGATTTTAATGTTCCTTTAGATAAAGAAGGAAATATTACAAGTGATAAAAGAATAATAGAATCTTTAAAGACAATTAATTATTTACTTGATCATAATTGTAAGATAATTCTTTGTTCACATATTGGAAAAACAGGTCAAAACAAAACTTTATTACCAGTTGCAAAAAGACTTTCAGAAATATATAACAAAAATATCATGTTACTAAAAGATTATTATTCAAAAGACACAAAAAGAATAATTGATAGTATGAATGAAAAAGATATAGTTTTACTTGAAAATACTAGAATGTATGAGGGTGAAGAAAAAAATGATGTAGAACTTGCTAAAAAAATGGCTTCTTTTGCAGACGTATTTGTAAATGATGCATTTGGTTCTGCTCATAGAGCACATGCATCAACTGAAGGGGTTACACATTATTTACCATCAGTATCAGGATTTTTAATTGAAAAAGAATTAAAAGCTTTAGATAAAGGAATAAATGAACCCAAAAGACCACTTGTTGCAATTGTAGGTGGTTCAAAAGTTTCAAGTAAAATAGCTGTATTAAATGCTTTACTTGATAAGGTTGATACTTTACTTATTGGTGGTGCAATGACATACACTTTTATAAAAGCTGAAGGTGGAAAAATTGGTAAATCTTTATGTGAAGATGATAAACTAGATGTTGCAAAAGAAATCTTAGAAAAAGCAAAAGAAAAAAATGTAAAATTATTACTACCTGTAGATAACGTTGTTGCTACAGAAATGACAGAAGATGCACAAACAAAAATTACACCAGTAAATGCTGTTCCTAAGAACATGATGGGACTTGATATTGGACCTGAAACTATAGAATTATTTAAAGAAGAAATAAAAAAGGCAAAGACTGTTGTATGGAATGGACCTGTTGGTGTGTTTGAAGTTGATAAATTTGCAAATGGTACAAAAGAAATTGCAACTGCCATGGCAAATTCAGATGCAATAACTATAATCGGTGGAGGAGATAGCGCTGCAGCTGTTGAAAAGTTTGGACTTGAAGAAAAAATGACACATGTTTCAACTGGTGGAGGAGCATCTTTAGAGCTTATGGAAGGTAAAAAATTACCTGGAATTGAAGCTTTAGAAAATAAATAATAAAAATATAAAGGAATATAATATGGAAAATAGAAAAATATCAAATATCGCAACGAGAAGTGCGAATGTAAATAATAGTAATTTTAATTCAGCAAAAAATGTTAGTCCCAAAAAAGCATATCAAAAGACTAGTGCAAAAAAGAAGAAAAAGAAAAGTGTAAGTAAAAATATGTTAAAGATTTTAATATTAGTTTTTTGTGTTGCTTTGCTTGTATTTTTCATTAATATTAACAAAAAAATATCAGATAATGATAATATTTCAAAATTAAATGCAAAAAGTTATGCGGTGCAAATTAAAAATTTGTATGATAGCAATCAATCTGAAAGAATATCAAAATTTTTAGAAGATGTTGCATCTATACAACAAGATGTTTATAACTATTTTTATTCTTCAAAAAATATTGATAAAACAAATGAGGAATTACAAAAAGAAGTAAATGAAAAATTTGAATCTGGTAACTTTTCAGATATTTCAGATGCTAAACTTATTTTTTGGAATGGAACATGGAAATGTGATGAATATGGAAATGTAGTATTTAAATTTGCAAATAAAGATATTGAGCCAGCATGGATTGATGATTCTAGAGTTTCAGATTATATTGAAAAAAACTAGAAAAATAAAGAACAAGGTTTTGCTTGTTCTTTATTTTTCCTATATTTAAATTACTTGAATAAAATGTTATTGTGTAGTAAAATAATAATATTGAAAGGGATGATTTTATGAGAAAAAAGATAATTGCTGCTAATTGGAAAATGAATTACACAGTTAATCAAGCTGAGGATTTTATAACTAAAATAAAGGATAGAATAAATACTGATGAAGTAGATGTTGTAGTTTGTCCTAACTTTGTTTCTATTGATAGAGTATCAAATATTTTAGAGGGAACAAATATAAAAACTGGGGCACAAAATGTATATTTTGAACCAAAGGGAGCATATACTGGCGAGACATCAGTAGATATGTTAATTGGTGCAAATGTTAAGTATTGTATAGTTGGCCATAGCGAAAGAAGAAGTTTGTTTAATGAAACAAATGAAATAGTAAATAAAAAAGTACATGCTTTACTAGAAAAAGATTTAAACCCTATAGTTTGTGTTGGAGAAACTTTAGAGCAAAGAAATTCATCTAAGATGTTTGAAGTTGTTGGAAATCAAATAAAAGAATCTTTAAAAGATGTTTCTAAAGAACAAATGCAAAGAAATGTTGTAATTGCATATGAACCAATTTGGGCAATAGGTACAGGTGTTACTGCTACATCTACACAAGCACAAGAAATGTGCAAATTTATACGTAGTTGTATATCAGCAATGTTTGATGAAAAGACATCTCAAATAGTAAGAATTCAATATGGTGGTAGTGTAAAACCAGCTAATGTAAAAGAAATACTTGAAATGCCAGATATAGATGGTGCTTTAGTTGGTGGTGCAAGTCTTACTGAAGATTTTGTTGCTATTGTTAATTACTAATTGTAATATTAAAAAAATGTGATATAATTAATAGGAATTTAAGGAAGGTAAATAATATGAAAAATAAATTAAGAATGCTAATTATTTTAGATGGAGTTGGAATAAACAAAGAAAAAAAAGGTAATGCGTTTTTACTTGCTAAGAAAAATAACATAGATAAATATTTATCTAAATATCCTACTACACATATAAAAACTAGTGGTATGGCAGTTGGGTTACCAGAAGGTCAAATGGGAAATTCAGAAGTTGGCCATACTAATATTGGTGCAGGTAGAATTGTATATCAAGAATTAACAAGAATAACTAAACAAATAGAAGATGGTGAATTTTTCAAAAATGAAGAATTAGTAGCTGCTATGGAAAATGTAAAGAAAAACAATTCATCTTTACATTTATTAGGTCTTGTATCAGATGGTGGTGTTCATGCTCATATTGATCATTTATTTGGATTACTTGAAATGGCTAAAAAATTTGGTATAGAAAATGTATATGTACATGCAATATTAGATGGAAGAGATACAGCTCCAACATCTGCAGTTGAATATATCAAAAAATTAGAAGAAAAAATGAAAGAACTTGGAATTGGTCAAATTGCCACTTTATCTGGTAGATATTATGCTATGGATAGAGATAATAGATGGGAAAGGGAAAAACTTGCATATGATGCTATGGTTTATGGAAAAGGTAATACTTTTAAAACTGCACAAAAGGCTATTGAAACATCATATGAAGCACAAGAATTTGATGAATTTGTAAAACCAATAGTTTTAACTAATTCTCAAAATGAACCTATTGCTAAAGTTTCAGAAAATGATAGTGTTATATTCTTTAACTTTAGACCAGATAGAGCAAGACAACTTACAAAAGCTTTTGTAAATGATAATTTTGATGGATTTGAAAGAGAAAAAATAAATAATCTTTTCTTTGTTACAATGACTGAATATGATGCAAGTATTACTAATGTTAAAGTTGCGTTTAAACCTCAAAAATTAGTAAATACATTAGGAGAATATGTATCTAAGAAAGGATATAACCAATTAAGAATAGCTGAAACAGAAAAATATGCACATGTTACATTCTTCTTTAATGGTGGTAGAGAAGAACCATATGAAGGTGAAGATAGAATTCTTGTTCCATCACCTAAAGTTGCTACATATGATTTAAAACCAGAAATGTCAGCTTATGAAGTAACTGATAAAGTATTAGAAGCAATGGACTCACAAAAATATGATCTTATTATCATGAACTATGCAAATGGTGATATGGTAGGACATACTGGAAATGTTGAAAAAGCAATTGAAGCAGTTGAAGCTTTAGATGTATGTCTTGGTAAAGTAATATCTAAACTTGAAGAAATGAAAGGTGAAGCTATTATTACAGCTGATCATGGAAATTGTGAATATATGATTGATTTACAAACAGGTGAACCAATAACTTCGCATTCTACATTTGATGTACCATTAATTTTAGTTTCAGATAGAGTAAAAGAACTAAGACCTGGAAGACTTTGTGATTTAGCACCAACAATGTTAGATTTAATGGGAGAAGAAATTCCAAAAGAAATGACAGGTGAATCTTTAGTAACATTATAGAATTTTATGGAGGTTTGTTATGGAAGAAAATTTTAATTTTGATGTACTTGAAAAAGAAGATGAAAATGAATTAGAAGAAGATTACGCTTTTTTTCAATGCCAAAATTGTGGAAGTTTTATTGATGAAAATGAACCTCCATATAAAAAAATTAGTGAATATAAAGTTTGTCCATTTTGTGGTAAGAAAAATATAGATGGGAAGCTTTTTAAAAAAATTTCAAAATTTGAATTTGAAGAAGCTATGAAATTTCAACAAAAAAAGAAAAAAGAAGTTCAAGAAAAAGAAGCTGCAAAAAAGAAAAAAGAAAATAAACAAAATTCTTTAAATAAAGTATTAAAGGATAAAATGAAAGAAGATATAAAAGATTTATATAAAGAATTAAATGATGATTTAAAGATGGGAAAAATATCACCAGAAAGATATTATTGTTTAATGATTAATCTTTCATATAATATTGTTAAATATAATTCTAGAAGAATGGATGGAATCTCTTGGACTGATTTTAGGAAATATATAGTTGATATTTCAAAACTTACTCTTGATTCGTATGATTTAAAAGTAGATTTAGATGATGCTTTAGATAACTATGAAAAAGAAAAGGATGAGTTATATTTAGAGTATAATTTAAAAATTTTAGATGGAGCAGAAGATTTACAATCAGATCCTTACGAAGTTGAAGAGTTAAAAAAAGAAATAAGAACTACAGAGTATGAAATAAAAGCACAAGAAAAGCTAAATGAAAAAGTTATGAAAAAAGATAAGTATATTACTGATAAAGAATTAAAAAAAGAAGAAAAAAACTTTAAAGAAATTTTAAAAAGACAAACTAGTAAATAAAAAACATGGCAATTTTATTACCATGTTTTTTTGTTATAATGAAGAATTAATTTTCATTATACTCAAGCCCATTTTGGATCGAGTAATGTTTCCATCTGAATTTTTAATTCTTCATCACTAAGCTTTGAGAATCCTTCTAACATTTCTGCTAAATTATAAAGCTCATTAAATGAATTTCTTGAATTTAAGTTATCTGTATGCAAAAGCATCTTTAACTTTTCTTCGTCTAAGAATTTTGCAATTCTTTCTCCAAATAAACTGACTATAATGTTCTTATCTAACATAGAAGATCCTTTCTTCCCATTAGGGATTTAAAAAAATATTTATAAATTAATACGTAGTTAGTATAGCACAATAATATTGTAAAATCAATAAAAATATAAAAAAGATTACATAATTTAAATTTATTTTATCTAATAGGTAGTAAAAAACCCCTGTTAAAATAACAGAGGTCCATTTTTTAAGGATTACTTTAAACTAGAATACGAATACCCTTTGCAAATATGTCTTCAAGTTCATCGTTAGGCATAGCTTTAAGCTTTAGTATTATCCAATCATCCGAAGCACAAGGGTAATACTCATAAACATCAGCAATGATATCTGCAATATCTTTATATGATAAAGCTTTTAACTTGCTTACATTAGAATTTGAGAAAATTCCCTTTAATTCTACAAGAATATCAAGAGCTTTCTGTTCGTCAAAATCAATGCCCTTTAAAGTATCAACTGCATCCTTAGGAATATGAAATCTTTCTTCTGTCTGCTTAACTAATACTGAAAGCATTCTACCATTAGGTAATATTGAAACCTTAAAGTCTCTATCAACGATCTGTCCATCTGATTCTGTAAGTTCATGAATTGTCTGAACTTTTAAATCCTTATTCACTTTTTCCTGTAAACTCAAATTAAACATAAAAAACATCCTCCTTAATAAACTAGGATTAAAACAACTGGTTACACCGAGATTATAACACTAAAGAATAATTTTGTCAACAAAATTTAACAAAAAGTTGACATAAAGAAAAAATGATGCTATACTTTACTAGGTACAAAAGTAAGTAATCTTATTTAATAATAGGAGGAGTAATATGAGTAATGAAATCAAGACTCGTGAGTCATTATTAAACGAAAAGGTGTATAACAATTGTAAATTCTTTGAAGAACTGCTACAAGCTGCTGTACTTCTTGGTCTTATGGAAGAAAAAGAGGCTTATGCATATGTAAGTAGTATGTCTGATGCAATAATGAGTGTTGTGTATAAAACTATCGGTGAATTAGAGATCAATGTAACAGAGGTAAGTAAGATAATTGTTAACAATAACATATACATTTTATCTATGTACTTAATGACTATGAAACCAGTAGAAGCATACAATTTAATAAGAGAAACACCGGCTGCAGATTTATTAGATGCTGCAATTGATTACTATGTTGCAACATGTAATAAATTGAAAAATTTAGTGTTAATTAGAAAAAATGTATGCCAGGCATTAAAGCATCCAAGAAAAGAGTTGATTGCTACGTTAAATGAAGCTTTAACATATAACGCAAATTTTAGTGAGCTATCAACAATAACAATTGCTTTTAGTGATTATATTCCAATGGCTGCTTTTTATCATGATGATAGTCTTCTTGTTTCATTAAAGAACATAATAGACATTATGTATATTGAAAATTCGATCTTTAACAAATTTGATAATGGTGTAATTGAAAAATTGCGCATTAAAAATAAAGAGATTGAAAGTAAGAATACTGAAGCTGCTGAAAAGTCAATGGAGGAAGAAATTTTAGCTGAAGCTAAGATACGTGCAAAAGAAAGGATAGCTGATTACAAAAAGCAAAATTCTGGAAAGTATGCTTCAAAACTTACAAGATTTGAAAAAGATCAAATTTTAGAAGAAGAGATTGCAAAACTTGAAAGTGAGAAAAGAGAGCAGTTTGATGATGAAGAGTTTAAAAGAAAGATGGATCTTTCAAATGTTGCAACATTAACATCACCATTAAGAGAGCTGTTAATTGAGTTTTGTTATGAGCTTATAAAGTTTAGAAGCAGTAACTTAATTGATCTTAAAGTTGGTAAATTTGTGTTTGTGACTAATCTTTACAAGCAGGGTGAAGAAAGAATAAAGGCTATGAAAGAGCAGGGAGAGGATGTAACTTTTATCGAAAATCCAATCTTTGATTTGCTTTTTAACAAGCAAGAGTCAATTTGTTTTACAGATGAAGAAAAAAGATATATAAGAGAAAATCTTTTTTAAATTTAAGGCAGTGGTTATAATTACCACTGCTTTTTATTGACTTATTGTCTATTTTATGTTAAAATTATTATGTTATTTTAGTTACGTTTTGATAAATATAGCTTTAAGCTATTTTTTATATATTAATTATAAGTTGTACGGTTTTTATTTAAGTTTAGTGTAGATTGAAAAAAGAATATTTTAAGTTAAGAAGGGAAGAATTAAATGGGAGAAAAAGAAGAAATTAAAAAAACAACTTCAACTAATTCAAAAAGAAAAGTAAATAATCATAGTGATTATAAGAAAAATGTTGAAGTAAAAAAGAAAACTACTAGAAATACAACCAAAAGTTTATCTAGTAGATTAAAAAAAGATACGAAAAAAGTTTTAACAAAAAATAGTGATGTGAAAGTAGAATTTACAAACATTGAAAATTCACTTGTAGAAGTAAAAAATAAATTAGTAAAAACAAAAAATAATATGCCTACTATATTTAAAAAACCTAAATTAAAAATTATTCCTTTAGGTGGAATGAATGAAATAGGTAAAAACTTAACAGTTTTTGAATATGAAAATGAAATTGTTATTATAGACTGTGGGCTTGCTTTTCCAGAAGATGATATGTTAGGTGTAGATATTGTTATACCTGATACTACATATTTAGAAAAAAATAAAGATAAAATAAAAGCTTTACTTATAACACATGGACATGAGGATCATATTGGTGCAATACCATATTTTTTAAAGAAATTTAATGTACCTGTATATGGTACAAAATTAACACTAGGACTTATAAAAAATAAACTTATAGAACATAATTTAGAAAAAACAACAACTTTAAAATGTGTAAAAGCAGGAGATGTGGTTAAATTTAAACATTTTAAAGCTGAATTTATCAGAATGACACACTCAATTGCTGATTCTGTTGGTATAGCTTTAACAACTCCATATGGAATTATTTTTCATACAGGAGATTTTAAAGTAGATTATACACCACTTGATGGTGAACCAATGGACTTTATGAGAGTAGCAGAGCTTGGTAGACAAGGTATTTTAATGGTACTTGCTGATAGTACAAATGCTTTAAGACCAGGGTATACAATGTCTGAGATAACAGTTGGAAAAGAATTTGATAAAATATTTACTAATTGTACAAAAAGAATTATTGTTGCAACATTTGCTTCAAATATTCATAGAATGCAACAAATTATTAATTCTGCAGTAAAATGTAATAGAAAAGTAACTGTTGTTGGTAGAAGTATGTTAAATGTACTTCAAGTTTCTCAAGAATTAGGATATATTACAATGCCTGAAGGAACTTTAATTGATGTTGATAAAATAGGAATGTATAACCCAGAACAATTAGTTATTATAACTACTGGTTCACAAGGTGAACCTATGGCAGCACTTTCTAGAATGTCATCAGGTGAGCACAAAAAAGTTCAAATTACACCAGATGATTTAGTTATTTTTTCATCTTCACCAATACCAGGAAATGAGAAATCTGTAGGTAGAGTAATAGATGAACTTGAAAAATTAGGTGCAGAAATTATATATAACCAACTTGCTGATGTTCATGTTTCAGGTCATGCTTGTCAAGAAGAATTAAAATTGTTATTGAGTTTAACAAAACCAAAATATTTTATGCCAGTTCATGGTGAATATAGATTCTTGAAAAAACATGGAGAATTGGCAGTAAGTGTTGGTGTTGATAAGAATAATATTTTCTTAATGTCTAACGGTAGTTGCTTAGAAATTGATGATGAGGGTGCAAAAATTGCAAATCAAGTTCCATCAGGAATGGTACTTGTTGATGGTCTTGGAGTTGGAGACGTTGGAAATATAGTTATTCGTGATAGACAATTATTATCTGAAAATGGTGTTATAATTGTTGTTGTAACACTTGATAGAAGAACAGCAAAAGTTGTTTCTGGCCCAGATATTGTAACACGTGGATTTGTATATGTAAGAGAAAATGAAGATTTAGTAGAAGAAATTAGGGATGTTGCAAGAGATGAATTAGAAAGATGTGACAAGGAAGATGTTAGAGAATGGTCTAATATTAAAGCTGCATTAAGAGAATCAATTATGAAATATGTTTTCATAAAAACAAAACGTCAACCTATGATTTTACCAATTCTTATGGATATAGATTTTGAAAGACAAAATCCAAACAAAAAGTAAAATAATAAAGAAAGTTACAAATAAGCAAAAAAAGTAATTAAAAAAGCTTTTTTTGCTTATTATTGTTATTTTTTCTTGAATTTTTACTCATACTAGTGTAAAATTGATAGTGCGTTAATTAAGAATAATGAAAGGAAGAAAATTATGGATAAAGATTATGAAAGAAAATGTTATGAACTTGCATATTTAATATTTCCAGATGTTTTTGAAACAGTAGATGATTTAGAAATAAAATATCCTGAAAGAAATTTAAATATTGGTGCAAAAGTTACTCGTTTTGCTCCAAGTCCAACAGGATTTTTACATACAGGTGCATTGTTCATGGCTCTTGTAAATAAAAAAATGGCTGAACAATCAGATGGAGTTTTTTATTTAAGAATTGAAGATACAGATTCAAAAAGAGAAGTTCCTGGAAGTGTTAAGTTATTTACAGATGAACTAAAAGCTTTTGGACTTAGTCCAATGGAAGGTGTAGTATCAGAAGATAAACAAGAAGGTTTTTATGGACCATATAAACAAAGTCAAAGAGCAGATATCTATAGAATATGTGCTAAACATTTAGTTGAAAAAGGTCTTGCATATCCATGTTTTTGTACTCCTGAAAAACTTGCTGCAACTCATGAAGCACAAGAAAAAAATAAAATTGTTCCAGGATATTATGGAGTTTATGCTACTTGTAGAAATATTTCAATAGATGAATCTATCAGAAGAGTAAAAGCAGGTGAACCATATATTTTACGTTTTAGATCTTCTGGATCACATTTAAATAAAACATCATTTATAGATGGTGCAAGAGGAAAAATAGAACTTGCAGAAAATGATCAAGATGTTGTTTTAATTAAAGGAGATGGACTTCCAACATATCATTTTGCACATGTTTGTGATGATCATTTTATGAGAACTACACATGTTGTAAGAGGAGAAGAATGGATTCCTTCTGTTCCAATACATTTAGAGTTATTCAAAGCTATGGGATTTGAAGCACCAACTTATGTACATTGTCCACTTATAATGGTAAAAGATGGAAATTCAAGACGTAAATTAAGTAAAAGAAAAGATAAAGAAGCAGCTGTTTCTTTCTTCTTAAAATCAGGTTATCCAGTAGAAGGGGTTATTGAATACTTAATGACTATATTAAATTCTGATTTTGAAATGTGGAGAAATAAAAATAAAGATGCGGATATATCAGAATTTGAATTTAAATTAAATAAATTAAGTTCTGCAGGCTCATTACTTGATATTCCAAAGCTTAATGATGTAAGTAAAGAAATTATAGCTAAAATGGATAGTAAAGAAGTTTTAAAAAGAGTACTTGAGTGGTCTAAAGAATATGATGAATCTTTAAATGATATTTTGAATAATGATTTAGAATATGCAAGAAAAGTTTTTGCTATAGAACGTGATGGTGCAAAAAAAATACGTAAAGATATATTTAAATGGGAAGATATTATTCCAACATTTTTCTATTTCTTTGATGAGTTATATCAAGACGAAATTAATAAAAATGGATATCAATTTGACGCTGTTGTTAGTAAAGAAGATTCAAAATTAAGTGTAGAAGATACTAAAAAAGTATTGAAAAAATATATCGAAGTATATAATCATGATGAAGATAAGGAAGCTTGGTTTAATACAGTAAAATCAGCTGCAAATTCTCTTGGATATTGTACTGATATGAAAGAATATAAACAAAATCCAGATAAATATATTGGAAGTACAGCAGATTTTACAGGT
Source organism: uncultured Clostridia bacterium (assembly GCA_934169925.1). Classification (GTDB taxonomy): domain Bacteria; phylum Bacillota; class Clostridia; order TANB77; family CAG-465; genus CAG-465. Next base: position 178,570 of record CAKPOO010000002.1, read on the forward strand.
GTTATCCGTATGGCTTTAACAAATAGAAAAAATTCACCTGATATATACCAAATAATGCAACTTCTAGGTAAAGAAAAAACTTTAAAAAGATTTGAAGATGCTTTAAAAAATATATAACGTGTAATTTTTTATGAGGATAGATTTTGATCTATCTTCTTTTTTTATTTTATTTGATAATTGTTTTTTTTTATGTTAGTATTTAACTGGTGATAAATATGATTAAAAACTTAGAAAAGAATGTGAAAAAAATTGAAGAATATTTAGAATACAAAAAAAATCAAACAATAGATATAGTTGATTTAGTTAACTATTTTGCATATAAAAATGGTGTAAAAATAAAATTTAACGATAAAATGACAAGAATTGATAATATTGTAAATCCAAAGCAAAATATAGTTTTTATACTTGTAGATGGAATGGGTGCATATAAAGTGGCAAATTTAGATGATAAATCTATTTTAAAGCAAAATATAAAAGCTGCAATTCAAACTGTAAATCCAACTTCAACAGCTTGTGTTTTAACAACAGTTGCAACTGGTAAATATCCATCAGAACATGGTATACTTGGATGGTGGAATTATAGTAAAGAAAATAATATTAGCTATTATCCATTACTTTTTTTAGAAAATAAAACAGGAAAAAGTTTAGAAGAAAAAGGATATAAAATGAAAGACTTTTTTAAATATAACAGTCTTTTTGAAAAATATAATAAAGATGTAAATATTTATATGAAAAGAACAATTATTGAATCTAATTATTCTAAATATTTTTCTGGTAAAAAAGCAAAAAGACATGGAGTTTACTCAATAAAAGATGGGTTTGATAAGATTATAAAAAATATAAATGAACAAAGTAAAGCATCTTTTAATTATTTTTATATTAGTGGTTTAGATGATGTATCACATAAATATGGTATGGATAGTTATGAAGCGTTAGGGATAATTAAAGAGGTGGAAGAAGGAATTCAAAAAATTTCAAGAATTTGTAATGATACAACAATTGTAGTAACTGCAGATCATGGCCAAATTAATATGTCTAAACATTTATATTTAAATCAAAATAATGATTATACTAAATATTTTTATGCAGCTCCAAGTATAGATACAAGGATTATAAGCTTTTTTGTAAAAGAAGAATGTAAGAATGAGTTTGAAGAAATGTTTTCTAATGAATTTTTTGAAGATATTGTACTTTTAACAAAAGATGAATTTTTAAAATATGCATTTATTGGAGATGAGTATTCAAAATATGCTTTAAATTCTATAGGTGAATATATAGGAATCGTCGTAACTGATAAATTCTTAATAGCAGATACAGTAAATCTTGAAGATTATATGTCAACAAAAGGCAATCATTCTGGAATTACAAAAGAAGAAACTACAATTCCTTTAATTGTTATATAGGTGATATTTATGGATGATAGAGAAAAAATGTTAAGCTATATTAGTGCTAGTGTTGGAATGGAAAATCAATTTCTTGATGAGGGTGACTTAAAAAATATTAATGATTTTTTAGATAAAAAGATTACAGAAAAACAAGCAATTTACAATATAAAGCAAGAATTTAGTAAATATATTGAAAGATAATAGGTGGTTTTATGTATAATTCAGTAAATTCAAGATATACATATGAAAATTCTGATGTAATAAGAAATAAAATGAATATAAAAGATGAAGAAACTTTAAAAAAGTTTGAAACTAAAATAGTTGCTTTTAAACTTTCAGCTATTAATTTTAGTAAAATAAAAAGAGATTTTACAGAAAATCATTTTAAAGCAATTCATAAATATCTATTTGACGAGGTATATGATTTTGCAGGTGAATATAGAAATGAAAATATAACAAAAGAAAATTTTAGATTTTCAGAGTATGAGTATATAGAAGAAAATATTAAGAAAATATTTGAAAAAATTGATGTTAATAATTTAAAAAATAAAAATTTTGATGAATTAATTTCTTTTATATCAGAAATTATGACAGATTTAAATGTATTACATCCATTTAGAGAGGGAAATGGAAGAACAATTAGAGAGTTTATAAGAGAACTTCTTGATGAATGTGGATATGAAGTAGACTTTTTAAATGTTGATTACAATTTAATATTAAAAGCAAGCATCCTTGCTGTAATTGATGATAAGGAACAAATAAAGCTTTTAAAAGATATAGTTAAAAAGAAATGATTATAATTGATATTAACATATTTGGAGGAAAAAATTAATGGAAGGTGATTCAGGAGCTATAAGTTTAATAGGAATAGTATGTGGAATTATATTTGGTTTTCCGTTATCTTTATTAATATGTTTTTTTAAAATGGTTTTTATATCTCCTTTTTTACATTTTAAAATACTTAAAAATGCAGAAAAAAAGGACATGTTGTAAAAGCTGTTTTGGAAAAAACATCAGATGGTGTAAATAAAAATGGATTTAAAGATAGTAGTAGGCAAATAGGTCTGTATACATACGAATATAACAATAAAAAATATAAAACTCGTTTAGGAAGCGTTATGGAATTACCAAAAGAAATCACACTATATTTTAATAAAAATCCAAAAAGAGCTGTAGTAAAGTCAGAAGTTGGTTTTTATGATAATCCATTATTTTTATACTATTTAATTTCGGTTTTTATTATAAGTGTTATTTCAACATATCTACTTGCCTGTGAATTTTTTATAAAATAATAATATTGAATAATAAGGAGGATAAAATGCAAATTGAATTTGCAATAAAAATTGTAGTAGCAATAGGAGCAGGTGTGATCTTAGGTATACCATTTACACCTGTAGTTTGTTTAATGAGACATGTTTTTATATTACCATTTATACACAAAAAAATAGTTGAAAAAGCAAAAAAAGAAGGTCATGTTGTAAAAGCAAAATTGATAAAAGCATCAGATGCTCCAGGAGAAGGAGGTCTTACAGATAGTAGTAGATATATTGGTGTGTACACATATGAATATAACAATAAAAAATATAAGGTAAGTTTTGAAAGTCAAACACCAATTCAAGAAGAACTTACTTTGTATTTTGAAAGAAATCCAAAAAGAGCAGTTAGAGAAAGCGCTTTGGGACTACATGAAAGCCCTATACTTTTGTGTTACTTAGTTGCTGTTTTAATGGTAAGTGTTTTTATTTTATTAAATTTTGATTCTTTGATTTTTGCACAAATTGATATATTTAAATAAAATGAAAATATTATATAAATAAAACATAAGAGGGATATAATGGAAATACAAGAATTTAAAGAAAAGATCGAAAAAGCTGATGATAAAGTAAAATTTTTTAGTAATAGGGAAAATTATCAAGGCGTAGAACTTAATTTTAAAGAACTTTTAGGTATATATGCTTTGTATTTAGATGATGAGCAAAAAAGAGATTTATTTGATTCTGATTTAATAAGATCATCAGAAAAAACACTTAAAAGGTTATTACTTAATAGTATAAAAGATGAAAGCATTATAAAAGAATTATTATCAGATGAAGATAAAATTAAAGATTTTGATGAATATGATCTTAGTAATTCTTTAAAAAGACTAAGTGATAATGATAAGATGGAATTTATCAAAAATGAAGATTTTATAAAAAAACATAATTTTTCAAATTTTGAATTAGCAGGAATTATTGGAAGTTTAGAAAAAGTAAAAGTAGAAAATCTTTTAGAAGATGCAAACTATTTAATAAATGTATGTAATCTTAGTGATTCTGATATTAGTGAACTTATAAAAAATAACATTCCTGATGATAAAAAAATAGAAGTAATATCTAAATTTGATATAGATAATTATTACAAAAAAGAGATATTAAAAGATTGTAATGTAGAAATAAAAAAAGAATTTTTATTTTCAAATAAAGAATATAATAGTTATAATAAAAAAGACTTAATTAGAACTTTTAGTTCAGATGAAATCGTTGATTTTATTAAAGATGAAAAAAAGTTCTTGGATGAAAATAAAATTTACCCTTATGATATAATAAAATCATTAAATGATGAAAAACAACGTGAGGTTATAAATAATATAGAAAAAACAAATTTATCACTTAATGAAAAAAGAGAAATTTTTGCTACTTTAAGTGATAATGTAAAAGAAAGTCTTAATAAAGATGAATTAGCAAACGAATATAAATCTGCTATGGATACAAAATTTAATGAAGATGGATCAGTAAAACTTGATTTAGATAAAGATGTAAAAGATTATGAAGGACTAGATAGAGTATTATTATTTTACCCTAGAAATTATGATTTAAAGAGTAGAAATAAGCTCATGAAAATTTGTAGTGTGTGTAAAGATGCAAGAGTAGAAGCAAGTATAGGAGAAGATGATAATTTATGTTCATTTGCTTCTACTGGTAAAGAATACGTAGAAGCAGAAACTTGGATTGATAGTGTGTATGAAAAAATAAATCCTGAATATACCGATGTACAAAAGATTGCTATTATTGATAATGAAATAGGTAAAAAAATAAGTTATAGTCCAGATTTTGATACAGAAGTTTTTAATATAAACTCTTCTAGAGCACTATGGAAAATAATTAGCAGTGGATATGGTGTATGTAATGGTATTGCAAATATTGAACAATATATGTTAAAAAAAGTTGGTGTAAAATCAGAGCTTATATCATCTGGTTCACATGCTTTTTTAAAGATTAATGATTTAGAAATTGAAAAGGAAGATAATACAAAAATAAAAGGAAATACAATTTTAGATCCTACTTGGAATTTAACTCCACAAAAATTTGGTGGAAAGCCAGAACTTTTTTGTATAAATTATGAAGAGGCAAGAAAAAAAGATATTAATCCAAATGGATTAGACCATAACTGCCATAAAAACGATGAACTTTTAAGTGATGCAAATTTAATGATTGATGATGCTACTTTAAGAAAAATATATAAAAGTGTTAATCTTGCTGATAAAGACGGAAATTTCCCTATAAAAAGTCTTTATGAAGAATCTGACAAAATAGATAGTTTGTACAAAGATGATGTGTTTTTAAATATTGATGAACAATTAAAATTACTTAAAAGAAAATTTCCTGATTTCGCAAAATTTCAAAATTCTACAATGCAAATAGTTACAAATTTACTTGGAACTGAGAATATAAAAAGTAAAGTTGATAATATAGTTGTAAAAAGAGTATATGATAAAGCTGATGAAAATAAATATCCTGTTTTATATTTATATGCAGTTTCAGAAGAGTTTGGTGAAAAATTTTATTTTGCAGATAAAGAAAATGGTGATTTTGTAAATTTAAGTTATGATGATTTTACAAATAAATTTGAGTGCTATGAAAGTGATCTTGAAAAAACAAATGGAATTAAACCATGGGATAAAGATAAAGAATTTATAGATGAAGAAATAGATTTGGCAGCAAGTTCTGGAAAAGCTGTTGCAGATAAGGGGAATGTTAGATGAGTATTTTAAGTTTTATAAATGAAGTTCTTGAAAAAATATTTAAGAAAAACGATAAATTAATGTTAAATAAATCATCAGATGAAGTTTTAAATAATAATGATGAAAGTTATAAAAGTAAATTTATTTCTAGCTTAAAAGATTCAATTGTAGTAGGTAAAAGAAAAGGTAAAATTGAAACTTTAATTTGTGATGGAGATGGACTTGGAATACAAGGTAAAATTTCATATTAAAGTATAAGTTTAGATAAAAATATTAGAAAATAAAATAAAAAAATTATTTACATTAATTTTTTTATGTGATATAATCAAAAACGTAATAAAATTAAAAACTATGACGAGAAAGAGTAAATTAAAGTAAAATACAAAGCGAACTAGGGGTGGTGAGAGCCTGGTTAAAGTAGCTTTTTTTGAAAATCATCTCTGAGTTGCAGGCTGAAATAACAGTAAGCTGTGCCGCTTTTCCAGCGTAAAAAGGAACGCATATGTTTGTATGTAGTATATAAAGGTGGTTAATATTGTATTTTAATTATATTAGTTTGTTAATATAATCGTACATTCCTTGTATACAGGTATGTGCGATTTTTTTATTATAATGTATTTTTTGAAAGGAGAAGTTTTATGTATAAAAAAGTTGAATTAAATGAAAAAGGCTTTGTCGGAATGGAACAAGAAGTATACAAAAACTGGCAAGACAAAAACATTATTGAAAAGAATTTAAATTTAAATGAAGGTAAAAGATATTTTACTTTTTATGATGGACCTCCAACAGCTAATGGTATGCCTCATGCAGGACATATTATAACTAGAGTTATGAAAGATATAATTCCTAGATATAAAGTAATGCAAGGATACAGAGTTGTAAGAAAAGCAGGTTGGGATACACATGGTCTTCCTGTTGAACTTGAAATCGAGAAAAAATTAGGAATTTCAGGAAAAGAACAAATAGAAGAATATGGTGTTGAACCATTTATAAAAGAATGTAAAGAAAGCGTTTTTAAATATGTACATATATGGGAAGAAATGACTAACAAAGTTGGTTATTGGGTAGATATGAAAAATCCATATATAACATATGATAATAAATATATTGAATCTGTTTGGTGGGCTTTAAAACAACTTTGGAATAAAGAACTTTTATATGAAGGTCACAAAGTAATGCCATATTGTCCTAGATGTGGAACAGCGCTTTCATCACATGAAGTGGCTCAAGGTTATAAAGATGTAAAAGATTTAACTTGTATTGCAAAATTTAAAGTAGTTGGTGAGGATAAATATATTCTTGCTTGGACAACAACACCATGGACTTTACCATCAAACTTAGCACTTTGTGTTAATAAATCATACGAATATGCAGATTATAAAGTTAATATTGGAACTGAAGATGAACCTAAATATGAGGTTTATGTAGTAGCAAAAGAACTTGCACCAAGTGTATTTAAAGATATGGAATATACTGAGTTAAAATCATATAAAGGTGCTGATCTTTTAGGTACTAAATATGAACAATTAATGCCTTTTGCAAAAGTTGAAGGAAAAGCATTTGAAGTAATACATGGTGATTATGTTACTCTTACAGATGGTACAGGTATAGTTCATATTGCTCCTGCTTATGGTGAAGATGATAGTTTAGTTTCAAAACAAAATGGAATTGCATTTGTTAATCTTGTGGATAAAAATGGTAATTTTGTTGATGAAGTAACACCTTTTAAAGGTAGATGGGTAAGAGATTGTAATGAAGATATATGTGCATGGTTAAAGAATGAGAATAAATTATTTTCTAAACAAAAAGTAGAACACTCATATCCACATTGTTGGAGATGTGACACACCACTTTTATATTATCCAAAAGAAAGTTGGTTTGTTGCAATGAGCAAACTAAGAAATGAACTTGTATCAAATAATGATAAAGTAAATTGGTATCCAGAAACTATCAAAAAAGGTAGATTTGGTAATTTCTTAGAAAATGTAATCGATTGGGGTATTTCTAGAGATAGATATTGGGGAACTCCATTACCAATTTGGACTTGTGAAAATGAAGAATGTGGATGCAGAGAATGTATAGGTTCAATAGCTGAATTAAAAGAAAAGGGAATCGATGTTCCTGAAGATATTGAATTACATAAACCATATATTGATGATGTATATTTAAAATGTCCAAAATGTGGATCAAAAATGAAAAGAGCAAAAGAAGTTATTGACTGTTGGTTTGATTCTGGCTCAATGCCTTTTGCACAATGGCATTATCCATTTGAAAACAAAGAAATGTTTGAAAATAATTTCCCAGCTCAATTTATAAGCGAAGCAATTGATCAAACTAGAGGATGGTTTTACACTCTAACTGCACTTGGAACTGCTTTATTTGGAAGAACTCCATTTGAAAATTGTATTGTATTAGGTCACGTTTTAGATGGAAAAGGACAAAAGATGTCTAAATCTAAGAAAAATGGTGTTGATCCACTTGTACTTCTTGATACTGTTGGTGCTGATGCTACTAGATGGTATTTTTATACTGGAAGTGCACCATGGCTTTCATCAAGACTTTCTATAGAAAACGTACAAGAATCTCAAAGAGGATTTTTATCAACACTTTGGAATGTTTATTCTTTCTATGTGTTATATGCAGAAATTGATAAATTTAATCCACTTGAATATAAAGATTTTAGTTCAAATAATATAATGGATAAATGGATTATTTCAAAACTTAATACATTAATAAAAGATGTAACAAAAAGACTTGATGCATATGATATAACAGGTGCTGGTGAAGCATTAGAAGACTTTACAGATGAACTTTCAAATTGGTATGTAAGAAGAAATAGAGAAAGATTTTGGGCACAAGATTTAAATGATGAAAAAATTGGTGCTTATGTTACATTATATAAAGTACTTACTACTTTAGTAAAAATAGCAGCTCCATTTGTACCATTTATTACAGATGAAATCTATACTAATTTAGTATGTAGCTTAGACAGTAAAGCTCCAGAAAGTGTACACCTTACTACATGGCCTATAGCTGATGAATCAAAAGTTGATGAAGATTTAGAAGCAAAAATGGAAGTAGCATATAAAATTGTAAAACTTGGTAGAAGTGCTAGAAATGCAGAAAATATTAAAAACAGACAACCATTATCTAATATGCTTATTTCTGTTAACACACTACCTGAATATTACGGTAATATAGTAAAAGAAGAATTAAATGTTAAAAATGTTATTTTAGGTGCTGAAATGTCAGATTATGTTAATTTTGAAATAAAACCTAATTTACCTGTACTTGGAAAAGCATATGGTAAATTAATACCTAGAATAAAAGAAGAAATTTCAAAAAGAAATCAAATGGATTTAGCAAATAAGATAAAAGCTGGTAAGTATGAAACAATTTTAATTGATGATGTTGAAATTAATTTAGATAGCACAAATTTACTTATAACAATGCAAGGTAAAGAAGGTTTTGCTTTTGCAGGTGAAGGTGAAATAGGTGTAGTACTTGATACTCATATAACTGATGAATTAAAAGAAGAAGGTACTTTAAGAGAAATTTTATCAAAAGTTCAAAATTTAAGAAAAGAAAGAAATTTTGAAGTACTAAATAAAATTATTCTATATGTTTCTGGTAATGAAAAAATAGAAGAAATAATAAAGAAATATGAAGATGAAGTAAAACATGAAACTTTAACTTTAGAAGTTAAATATAATGAAAATAGAGATTCATATGTAGATACAAATATTAATGGCGAACACGTTAATTTTGATGTTTTAGTTGTAGAGTAGAAAATCTGTTAAAAGATAGTAGTTAATTAATTTAATTACTATCTTTTTTTGTCAAAAATATATATTTTTCATAAAATATAATGGGTGGTTTTATGGAAAATGATAGAAAAATAATTTATGCTGATCATAGTGCCACAACATATGTAAAAGAAGAAGTATTAGATGAAATGCTACCATATTTTAAAGAAAATTTTGGCAATCCGTCGTCTAATTATGCTTTAGGAATAAAAGCTAAAGAGGCACTTGAAGATGCAAGGTGCTCTATTGCAAATATTTTTTCTGTAGAAAAAGATGAAATATATTTTACATCAGGTGGTAGTGAATCAAATAATATGATAATAAAAGGAATTGCAAGAAAAAATAAATATAAAGGAAAACATATTATTATTTCAAGAATTGAACATTTGTCTGTTATAAATACATGTAAAGAATTAGAAAATGAAGGCTTTGAAATTTCAATGTTAAATGTTGATAAAAATGGTATGATTAATTTAAAAGAACTTATTAGATTAATAAGAAAAGATACTATTTTAATAAGCGTTATGTGTGTTAACAATGAAATAGGAACAATAGAACCTATCCAAAAAATAGCAAGTATTGCAAAATCATTTGGAATATTATTTCATACAGATGCTGTTCAAGCAGTTGGAAATGTAAAATTAAATGTAAAAGAATTAGGTGTAGATGCAATGTCAATTTCTGCTCATAAATTTTATGGTCCAAAAGGAGTGGGAGCAGCGTATATATCAAAAAATGTTTGCTTTTCTCCTTTAATAAATGGTGGACATCAAGAAAAATCACTTCGTGCTGGTACTGAAAATGTAGCAGGAATAGTTGGAATGAAAAAAGCTTTAGAAATAGCAACTAAAAATTTGGATTTGCATAATGAAAAAATGAAACGCTTAAGGGATAGTTTATATTACAAATTAAAAACTAATCTTGATGATATTTATTTAAATGGAAGTTTTGAAAATAGAACAAATTGCAATTTGAATTTGTATATAAAAGGCGTTGATTCTAAGACTTTAATTTTACTTTTAAATATGAATGGAATTTGTATTTCAGGAGGAAGTGCTTGTAATACAAATTCAAAAGAGCCATCTCATGTACTAACTGCTATAGGTCTTGGAAAAGATGCTGCAAGACAAAGTATTAGGATAACATTAGGTGAAGAAAATGAAGAGCTAGATATAAATTATATGGCATATAATATTATTAAAATTGTAAAAAAAATAAGAGGGGAATAAAAAGTTTTATGAAAAGTAAAAGACTTGAAAATATATTTTAAGTTTTTTACTTTTTTTATGCAAAATGCTTGATTATTCTTTTTTTTTATACTAAAATGAAATCAAAGTGGTATAAAGTGGTATAAAGTGGAAAAAAGGTGGTGAGTAATTTATGTTAGTGGGAGAATATAACCATAACCTTGATACAAAAGGAAGAGTAAGTGTTCCATCTAAGTTTAGAGATGATTTAGGTAGTACATTTATAATAACAAAAGGGTTAGATAACTGTCTTTTTGCTTATTCAAAAGAAGAATGGCAAAAGTTTGAAGATAAATTAAAAACATTACCTTTAACTAATATGAATGCTCGTAACTTCGTGAGATTTTTCTTAGCTGGTGCTACTGAATGCGAAATTGATAAACAAGGAAGAATTAATATACCACAAAATTTAAGAGAATATGCATCCTTAGTAAAAGACGTTACTATTATTGGAGTTGCAACAAGAGTTGAAATTTGGAGTAAAGACAAATGGGCTGAGTTTACAAATCCTGATAATATGGATCTTGATGAAATTGCTAGTCAAATGTCAGATCTTGGCATTTAGATATAGATGCAAAAGATAAAATTGTAATATACAAAAGATAAAATTTAAAATTTTGACAAAAGAAAAAATGTATATTTTATACATAAAGAACAAAAGAAAAAGATTATTAAAAGTACAAAAGATAAAAATTTAAATATTTATAAATTAATGGAGATAACATGGAATTTAAACATAAATCAGTACTTTTAAATGAGTGCATAGAAAATTTAAATATAAAAGAAAATGGAATATATGTTGATGGTACTTTAGGTGGTGCTGGACATTCATATTATATATTAAAAAAATTAAATAATACTGGAATGTTAATTGGCATAGATAGAGATACTGATGCATTAAAAGCAGCAAGCGAAAAGCTAAAGGAGTTTAGTAATGTAAAATATGTTCACGATAATCATGATAATATTGCAAAAATATTAAATGAATTAAATATAGAAAAAGTAGATGGAATTTTACTAGACTTAGGAGTTTCTTCTTATCAATTAGATGAAGCAAGTAGAGGTTTTAGCTACATGAATGATGCAAAACTTGATATGAGAATGAATAAGGAAGATCCAATTAGTGCATATGATGTTGTAAATGGATACTCTGAAGAAAAACTTGCTAAAATATTTTTTGAATATGGTGAAGAAAGATACTCTAGAGCTATTGCAAAGAAAATTTGTAAAGCAAGAGAAGAAAAAAAGATAGAAACAACATTTGAACTTGTTGATGTTATAAAACAAGCGATTCCTAAAAAAGCATTAAGAGAAAAGCAACATCCTGCAAAAAGAGTTTTTCAAGCAATAAGAATTGAAGTAAATGGGGAATTGATTAGACTAAAAAATACAGTAATTGATTCAATTAATTCTTTAAATGATGGTGGTAGGCTTTGTATTATTACATTTCATTCATTAGAAGATAAAATTGTAAAACATGCATACGAACAAATGCAAGGAAAATGTACTTGCCCAAAAGATTTTCCAGTGTGTGTATGTGGATATAAATCATATGGTAAAATAATTACAAAAAAGCCAATTATATCAAATGAAAATGAATTAGAAGAAAATCCTAGAGCAAGAAGTGCAAAACTTAGGGTTTTTGAAAAGAAAATGTAAAAAAGGGGGGATATAAGTGCTTTCTAATGTTTCATATAACGAATTTTATGAAGATGGTTCAACAGCAAAAAAATTAAAAACTTATGGAAAACCAGAAGAAATAAAAAATAATAGAAGACTTGGAAAAAATAAAATCCAAAAAAATTCAAATAAAAAAAATGAACAAAAAAAAGCACTTAAAACTGTACGTGTAGTATCTTTAACTCTTTGCATTTTTACCATGATGGTAGTTATAAGCTATAGATATAATCTAATTAATGAAAAAAATTTAAAATCAATAGGATTAAAATCTGAACTATCATCAGTTGAGGCAAATTTACTAAAAGCTCAAATTTCAGTAGAACAAAGTACTAATTTAACTGAAATTGAATCATATGCAAAACAAAAATTAGGAATGCAAAAACCTGATAAAAACCAAACAATATATGTTGATACTTCTGATTCTTTGTATTCTTCAAATACTACTTCTGAAACGTCAGGTATAGCTAATATTTTTAATAGTATAAAAAATATGTTTAAGAAAATAATTTAAAATAAAAGATATATTTTAGGAATAACCAAGAAAAATTTAAGTATTATTTTATTAGTAATATTAAATTATCTTGGTTTTTTTTTTTCTTTATGATATAATTTATTTGTAAAAAGAGGTGATATTTTTTTGGCAACATATATGAGCTTAAAAAATAAAAAAAGAATAATAGTAATAGTAATTGCATGTTCAATCGTTTTTGTAGCACTTATACTACAACTTGTGAATGTTCAAATTGTAAAGTATGATTATTATTCACAACTTGCATATAGTCAGCAAACTCGTGAAAGAACTGTTGAAGCAAAAAGAGGTACTATTTATGATTCTACTGGTAAAAAAGTTTTAGCTCAGAGTATAACTACTAATACGATAAAAGCAGTTCCTACGGGAATTGATAATGATAAAAAAGAAGAAATATCAAAAAAATTAGCTGAGATATTAGATATTTCTGAAGAAACAATTTTAAATAAACTAAAGAAAACAACCGCAAGTGTTGAACTTGCAAGTAAAGTTGATGATGAAAAAGCAAAAAAAGTTTTAGAATACTTAAATGAAAATAATATTACTGGAATTAGTATTGACGAAGATACAAAAAGAGTTTATCCATATGGTACTTTACTTTCACAAGTTTTAGGTTTTGTTGGTACTGATAATCAAGGCTTAAATGGTATTGAAGCATATTATGATGAAAGTCTTGCCGGTATAAATGGTAAAATTGTAGGTAGTACTGATGGTAAAGGTAGGGAAACACCTTTTACTAATGAACAATACGTTGAGGCTGTAAATGGTAAAGATTTAGTATTAACAGTTGATGCAACTATTCAATCTATTGTTGAAAAATATCTATCACAGGCTGTTAATGATAACTCTTGTGAATATGGAACAGCAGTTGTATTAAATCCTAAAACAGGAGAGGTTATTGCAATGGCAACTTATCCTACATATGATGCTAATGATCCTTTTACTATTAATTCAGAAAGTTTAAAAGCAAATTGGGATACATATTCTACAGAAGAGAAAAATTCATATTTACAAGCTATGTGGAGAAACAAAGCAATTTCTGATACTGCTGAACCAGGTTCGACTTTTAAAATTGTAACAGCAGCTGCTGCTTTAGAAGAAAATATAACAAAGATGGATACACCAGGTGTTTTTAATTGTACAGGTACAATGTTAGTTGACACTTGGAAAATAAAATGTTGGAGATATTATAACCCTCATGGATCCGAGTCTTTAAGACAAGGAATTATGAATTCTTGTAATCCAGTTTTCATGCAAGTTGGTCTAAAAATTGGAGTAAAAGATTATGTTAAATATTTAAAAGCATTTAATCTTTATTCAAGAACAGGTATTGATTTACCAGGTGAAGCTTTTGGAATAATGCATGATGAAAATGCTATGACAAATGTTGATCTTGCAACTACATCATTTGGTCAAACAATCTCTATAACTACTTTACAAACAGCTGTAAATTACGCAGTTATTGCAAATGGTGGATATTTAGTTCAACCATACGTTGTAAAAGAAATAAAAAACGCAGATGGAAATTATGATCAAGTAACAGAGTCAAAAGTATTAAAACAAATAATTTCAACTGAAACTGCAAATTCAGTTTTAAGTGCACTTGAATCAACAGTTACAGAGGGTACAGGTAAAGGTGCTAAAGTAAATGGGTATAGAGTTGCAGGAAAAACAGCAACTGGTGAACAAGGAAGAGGAGAAAATACTAAATATTTAGCAGGTTTTGCTGCTATTGCTCCAGTAGATGATCCACAACTTGTTATTGCATTTAATCTATACAATCCAGTTGGTGAAGCAGGTTATGGTGGTGCAACTTTATGTGCTCCAGCAGTTGGTTCTATTATTGATGAATCTTTAAGATATTTAAATGTAGAACCAGATTATACTTTACAAGAAAATACAATATCAGAAACTGTAATACCAAGTGTTTCTGGAAAGACTTATGAAGAAGCTCAAAAAATATTAGAAGAAAAAGGATTTAAAATTGCAAAAGGAAATGAATTTTCAAATGATTCTGTTGTTGTAGAGCAAATACCAAAAAGTGGTGCTTCATTAATGAGTGATAGTGTAGTGTATGTGTACTCAAATAGCACTGATGCAAAACAGTCTACAACAATAAAAGATGTTAGAAACTTAAATATGCAAACTGCTATAAAAAGTTTGCAATCCCAAGGAATAAATGTAAGGATTATGGGAGAGGGATATGTCTTATCACAAGATCCGTCCCCTGGGTCTACACTTGATAAGGGTTCTATAGTAACCTTAAAATGTATAGATACTACAGAATTACCTTAATTTTAATACAAAATTTTGTTACATATTAATATGACTATATTATATAATTGGAGGAGTAAAAAATGGTTTTACAATATTTATTAAGAGATTTAGAAAATTATGAAATTGATGGAGATAATAATGTTGAAATAAACAAAATTGAATATGATTCAAAAAAAATAGAAAAAAATGATATATTTGTAGCAATAAAGGGCTTTGAAGCTGATGGAAATGATTTTATTGTAGATGCAATTAAAAATGGTGCTGTTTGTGTTATTGTTGAAAAAAATGTTTCTATTTCAAATGTTGAAAATGTAACAATCGTTAAAGTTGAAAATACAAGAATTGCTCTTGCAAAAATGGCAGCTTCATACTACGATTATCCAGCAAAAAAAATAAATATGATAGGGATTACTGGTACAAAAGGAAAAACAACAACTGCATATATGATAAGAGATATATTAAATGCATCTGGTAAGAAAACAGGTATGATAGGAACTGTATATAACACATATGGAAATGTTATGATTGAATCTAGCAGAACTTCACCAGAAAGTTTAGACTTACAAAAACTTTTAAAAGATATGGTAGATAGTGGTATGAAATATTGTGTTATGGAAGTAAGCTCTCATGCACTAGAATTACACAGAGTATATGGAATTCATTTTATAATCGGTGTGTTTACAAACTTATCAGAAGAACATTTAGATTTCCATGGTAATATGGATAATTACTTAAAAGCAAAAGCAAAACTTTTTGAAAATTGTGATTTTGCTCTTGTAAATTCAGATGACATATATACACCAAGATTATTAAAAATGATTAATTGTAAAGTTGCAAAATATGGACTTGATAATGATGCTAATTTAACATCTTCTGATGTTAGAGTAAATCCATCATATGTAGAATTTAAAATGTACATTAATAAAATGTTACAATCAATTGTTGTAAATATACCAGGTAGATTTACAGTGTACAATGCACTTGCAGCAATTGGTGTTTCTAGTTTACTAAATGTGCAAATGGATGCAATATTACTTGCACTTGCAAATGTTAAAGTGCCAGGTAGATGTGAGGTAATAGACGTAAAAAAAACATTTACAGTTATGGTTGATTATGCTCATAATCCTTCAAGTTTAGAAGCAATATTAACTGCAATGAAAAAATCTTCAAAAGGTAGAGTTATTGTAGTATTTGGCTGTGGAGGAAATAGAGATACTTTAAAAAGAAGTGTTATGGGGGAAATAGCAGGAAGATTAGCTGATTTTACAGTTATTACAACAGATAATCCTAGAAATGAGGATCCAAAAGTAATATGTTCTCAAATTGAAGAAGGCATTAAAAAGACAAATGGTCTTTACAAAATAATTGAAAATAGAAAACAAGCAATTGCATTTGCAATGAGAATTGCTTGGAAAAATGACCTAGTTATTATTGCTGGTAAAGGTCATGAAACATATCAAGAATTAAAAAATGGCAAAAAAATAAAATTTGATGAAAGAGAAGTTGTAAGAGAAATAGCAGCTTCTATGCCAGATAAAAATATAGAATAAAAAACAAGGAGAAAAAAATGAACACACAAATGTTATATTTTATAATTTCATTTATTGCAACAGTAGTAGTTGGAATTATAGTACTTCCAATATTAAAAAAATTAAAAGTATCACAAACAGTAAGAACAGATGGGCCAAAAACTCATTTAGTAAAAAATGGTACTCCAATAATGGGTGGACTTATGATGTTAATTGTAATTAGTATAGTACTAATAGTTAACTTATTTACAGATAAAGTCATGGTTTTACCTTTGGTAGCTGTTTTAGGATTTGGAATAATTGGGTTTATTGATGATTTTATAAAGATGGTATTAAGAAGCTCAGATGGATTATCACCAAAAAAGAAAATGCTTGGATTATTTATAGTTGTTGCTTTATTTATAGTACTATATTTAAATGTGTTTCATTTAGGTACAGATATTATAATTCCATTTGTAGATCAACCAGTTAGTATGTCAGTTCCAGTATTTATAATATTTACTGCATTTATACTTCTTGGAACAAGTAATGCAATTAATTTAACTGATGGACTAGATGGTTTAGCATCAGGTGTTGTAGCTATTATAATGACATTTTTTACAATAGCAGCTATAAGATTACAAGATACTCAAATGGTTATTTTTGGAGCAACTTGTGTTGGAACTTGCCTTGGATTTTTGGTATTTAATTTTCATCCTGCAAAAGTATTTATGGGAGATACAGGGTCTTTAGCATTAGGAGGAGCTGTAGCTGCAATAGCTATAATATTAAAAATGCCACTTTATCTTGCAGTTGTAGCTTTAATTCCTATTATAGATACACTTTCTGTAATATTACAAGTTACATATTTTAAGATAACAAAAGGTAAAAGAATTTTTAAAATGGCTCCTTTTCATCACCATCTAGAATTAAGTGGAATGAAAGAAACAAATGTTGTGATTTTATTTTGGGCAATAACATTTGTATGTTGTGTTATAGCATATTTTATTTAAAATTACAAAATAATAGAGGTTTATATGAAAAAAGTAAATTTGTTTTATAAAAAAGGCGACGATAAAATAACTCATATTGATTATGGAATGTTAATATCTGTAATAATGCTACTTTGTGTAGGACTGCTTATGGTATCTACTGCAAGTTCATATTATGCACTAACAAATTACTCTGATAGTAATTATTTCTTTGTAAGACAATTGTTTTTTGCAGTTTTAGGAATAGTTTTTATGCTTTTTTTTGCAAATGTAAATTATAAAAACTTAAAAAAAGCAAGTGGTTTGTTTTATATTATTTGTCTTGCATTACTTTTTGCTGTTGCAATACCTGGTGTTGGTTCAGTAAGAAATGGCGCAAGAAGATGGCTTGAAATAGGTGGTATATCGTTCCAACCATCAGAAATGATGAAATTTGCTTTGATACTTATTACATCAACTTATATAGCAAATAATTACAAAAAAATGAATGGAATTAAATCATATATAGTACCTATACTTTATTTAATTGCTGTAATGATAGGTATGTTTTTGCAAAATCACATGAGTGGTATGTTAGTTATGATTGTAGCTTCTTTTTCAATAATATTTGTAAGTGGTATAAAAATTAATTGGAAGTATTTAATTATATTTGTGATTATTGGAATTGTTGCACTTACAACTTTCATAATGTCTAGTGATTTTAGAAAGCAAAGAATTGTTGCATTTTTACATCCTGAAGAAGATGTAACAGGGGATAACTGGCAAGTTGCGCAAAGTTTATATGCTATTGGTTCGGGAGGAATTTTTGGTAGAGGGCTTGGTCAAAGTAGACAAAAATATTTGTGGCTTCCTGAAGCTCAAACTGACTTTATATTTTCAGTTTTAGGTGAAGAATTTGGAATATTTGGATCAGTTTTAGTATTGTTAATGTTTGCTTTTATGATATATAGGGGATTTATGATTGCAGTAAAATGCAATGATGCATTTGGCTCTATGGTTGTTACTGGAATAATGTCGGTACTTACATTCCAGATATGTGTAAATATAGCAGTTGTAACACACATAATGCCTGTTACTGGTATGCCACTTCCATTTTTTAGTTATGGAGGAACTGCACTACTTATTAATTTGTGCGCTATTGGTATTATTCTTAGCGTATCTAGAAATTGTAAAAAAAGTTAGGTGATATAAATGAACGTACTATTTGCTTGTGCAGGAACAGGAGGGCATATAAATCCTGCAATTGCAATTGCAAAAATAATTTTAAAAAATAATAAAGATACTAATATTTTATTTGTTGGGACTGAAAATGGTCTTGAAAATAAACTAGTAAAAAATGCAGGCTTTGAAATAAAGCATATAAGAACTGGGAAGATAATAAGAGAATTTACTTTAAAGAACTTTTCTCAAATGTATAAAGCATATAAAGGAATTTCTGATGCAGAAAAAATAATAAAGGAATTTAAACCTAATTTTGTCGTAGGAACTGGTGGATATATTTGCGTACCTGTAATGTTTGCTGCAAAAAATAATAAAATTCCATATTTTTTACATGAAAGTAATGCTTTTCCAGGTGTTTCTGTAAAGCTTCTTGCAAATAAGGCAGAAAGTGTAATGGTAGGATTTGAAGCAGCAAAGGATAGATTAAAAAGAAAAGATAATGTATATTATACTGGTACACCAGCAAAATTTGATTCAAAAAGTTTCGATAAATTAGATAAATTAAAATGTAAAAAAGAGTTAAATTTAAATAATATTGATAAAAAGATTATATTTATAACTTGTGGAAGTCAAGGTGCTAAATATATTAATGAAGTAGTTATTGATATGGTTTGTAAATTAAAACCAAAAGATTACTTTGTAATTTTAGTAACGGGTGATAAAAACTATGAAGACATAAAGAAAAAAGTTGATGGATATAAAGTCGAAGATATAGAAAAATATTTAAAACTTGAAAAATTTGTTTTTGATATGGATAAAATGTATAAAGCTGCTGACGTTTGTGTTACAAGGGCAGGCGCTATGACAATAACAGAACTTTGTATTACGGCAAAACCATCAATATTAATTCCACTTCCAACAGCTGCAGAAAATCATCAGTTTTATAACGCTAAAGTGTTAGAAGAAGTAAATGCAGCAAAAATATTAGAACAAAAAAATCTTAATAGTAATAGTTTAAATTCAACTATATTGGAGATTATAAAAGATGAAAATATTGAAAAAATGTCTATTAATGCAAGAAGTAAAATGATTGAAAATGTTGATGAAAAAATATACAATGTATTAGAAAAAGTAGTAAAAAATAAATAGGTGTTTTTATGGATAAAAAAAATTATAAAGCAGGAAATGAAGTAAATAAGAAAAAATCAACTAAGAAACAAAAAAGAAAAAATAAGTTTTTAAAAATCTTTTTAATTACTATAATAATTTTATCAATTTTTGGTTTTGGAATATATTATTTACTTAATAATAGTTATTTTAATTTAGAAAAAATTGAAGTTACAGGTTATGAAAATTATACTCCTGAGTTTGTAAAAGAAACTTTAGAAATTCAGTATGGAAATAATATTTTTAAAGAATGGTTTAAAGCATTAAAACATGAAAAGACATCACTTTCTTTTGCAAAAGAGATTGATATAAAATTTGTAATACCAAATACTTTAACTGTTAATATTTCTCCAAGAGAGTCAGCATATTTTGCGTATAATAGTGAAAATGGTAAATATTATTCTTTAGATAATGAGTATTACATTTTAGAGGAAGTTAATATAGAAGATATAAAAGATGAGATTATAATACAATCAATTACTTTTGATGATAATGTTGTAATAGGTTCAAGATTAAATGAAATTGATATAAAAAAAATTGGTACTTTTCTTAATATAAAAAAAAGTTATGACGAAATGATTGGTTATGGTAAAGTAACAAAGGTTAATTTTGCTAATTCCTTGACAACCATTGTTATAAATGGTAAACTAAATATAATTTTTCAAAATGATAATAATTTAGCGTATAATATGAGCTTTTTAAAAGGTATTTTAGAAAAATTAGAAGAAAATCCAGTTGGAACAATCGATATGACAAAAACAAATCCAACATTTTCTTCATATTAAGGAGGAAGTTAGAGTTGGAAGAAAAAACAGAAATTGAAAATGTTGTTAACTTAGATGAAAATATAGATAATATTGAAAGTAACAATAATAACGATAATAATGATAAAAGTAAAGATGAAAATAAAAAGAAAAATAAAAAATCTTTCAAAGAATTTTTCAAAAAATATTCTATAATGAATTATATTGCAATTGGTATTGCACTATACTTTTTAACAGTTTTGCTTATAGGTCAATTTAAAACTGTTAGTTATTCTGAAGAAATTGTTCAAGGTAAAAGAGAAACTCAACTTTCAGAAGAACTAATTAATTTAAAATCAAAGTATGATGAATTAGAACAAAATTATAAAAAAGCACAAACAATAGTAGAAGAATATCAAAATAATGCATCAACTAATAATGAACTTATAACATCTATGAAAGAAAAAATTAATAATTATTCTCTTCTTGCAGGCGTTACTGATGTAAAAGGAGAAGGAATTGTAATTACTTTAACAGATGGAGCTCAAACTGTAGATTCTTCAAATGAAAATGTTTTAGTTCACGATAGTGATTTATTAACTGTTGTAAATGAATTAAGAGCTGCTGGAGCAGAAGCAATTTCTATAAATGATCAAAGAATTATATCTACATCTTCAATTAGATGTGTAGGTCCTGTAATACAAGTTAATTACCAAAAGGTTTCAACACCATTTGTAATAAAAGCTATTGGTAAATCTGAATATTTAGAAAGTGCAATGAATATAAAAAAAGGAGTTGTTGATCTTTTAAAAGGATATGGAGTAGGTGTTACAGTCGAAAGAAAATCTAATATTACAATTCCAAAATATGATGGAAATTTAAATTATACAACAGCTCAGTCTGTAAATGAGTAGGAGGTAGAAATGTTAGCTGGAATTTTAATTTTAATAATTTGTGTTTTACTTGGTATATTAACAGGTCTTAATATAACAATTCCATATTCTTACTCACAGTATATTGCAGTTGCAATTTTAGCTTGTTTAGATTCAGTTTTTGGGGCATATACAGCAAATATAGGAAAAAAATTTAGTATAAGTGTATTTTTATCAGGTTTCTTTGGAAATGCTTTAATTGCAATATTTCTAGTATACCTTGGAGATAAACTAAACCTAGATTTGTATATTGCACCAATAATAGTATTTGGAAGTAGAATTTTAAATAACTTTGCAACATTAAGAAGAGCATTTATGGCAAAAATACAAGAAAATAAACCAAAAAATGTTTAATAATATAACAAAAGAAGAGGAGAGATTAAGATGGATTTTAAGAATTTTAAATTTGATAAAAATAGTTTATTAAAAATAATTTTAGAAATTATAGTAGGGGTAATTTTAGTTGTAACTGTTATAAATATAATACCAGTTCGTGATTTTTATGATGATTTAACAATAAAAAATCTTGATTTAACAAGAGAAGAGTTATTAACAAAATACACATTAATTATGTTTTTTATTTCTATTTTGTTATTTTTAGCAGGATTTTTATTAGTAAAATTTGCATTTTATATACCATCTTACGTAAATAAATTTAAAGCTACTGTAGGAAATAAAAAGCAAGATAATAAAATAAATGATAGTGTTAGTAGTGAAGAAAAAATGTCAAGTACCACACAAATATATGATGACGATGATGAATAATTTTATAGTAAGTTTATAAAGTAGATTTTAAAGTTTGCTTTATAAACTTATTTTTTTGTACATATTTTTATAATTAATTTAATATATTTTATTATAGGATGTGATTATATGAAATTATTAAAAAGTTATATAATAAATATTGCAATATCATTTTTGATTACTTTTTTGTTATTATGTTTGAGTGCAGCGATTTTTGCATATACTAATATAAATGATATACATATGCAAAGTTTTGTATTAGGAATTATAGTACTTTCAGTATTAGTAGGATCTTTTTTACTTACAATAAAATTAAAGAAAAAAGGATTATTGTATGGTTTACTATATGGATTTATATATTTTATATTAGTGTATATAATATCATGTATTTCAAATGGATTTATTATTTTTAATAATATTGCTTTGCTATATTTGATTTTATCAGCAGTTTCAGGAATTATTGGTGGAATTATAGGAGTAAATGTATAATAAATTATGATTATAAATAAAAATAAAATAGTATCATTATCAACGATAATATTTTTAACGATTGTTTTTATTATTTTGAATTTTACATCTTTTTTTAATATAGTTTATTCTAAAATTAATAAAAATAACGTAAAAAAAGAATTACCTAGTGTTTATGTTGGAGGAGAATGTGTCGGAATTAAACTTCTTGCAACTGGAGTACTAGTAATGGATGTTGATAGAGAAGATACAGATTTAAAAATTGGTGATATAATACTTAAAGTAAATGATCAGAAAATAGAATCTAATTTAGAACTTGTTGATTTTGCAAAAAAGTCTAATGGAGAAAATTTAAATTTAGAAGTAAATAGAAATGGAGAGATTATAAACGTTACTTTAACACCAATAATGGATAGTTTAAGTAATGAATATAAATTAGGGCTATGGGTAAAAGATAGTAGTGCAGGTATTGGTACTATCACTTTTTATAAAGAAGATGGTAAATTTGCAGCTCTTGGTCATGGTGTAACAGAAACAAAGCAAAATCAGATACTTCCAATAACTAGTGGAGCTATAACTTTTACAAATGTATTTGATATAAAAAAAGGAGAAGCAAATAATCCAGGTGAATTAAAAGGAACACTTACTGATAAGATAGTTGGAGAAATTTTATCAAATAGTAAGGTAGGAATTTTTGGAAAAATGGACGATACTAGTTACTATAGTGAAAATGAGTTATTGCCACTTGCTTCTAAATTTGAAGTAAAAGAAGGAAAAGCAAAAATTATATGTACCTTAAAAAATAACACTAAAAAAGAGTATGAAGTAGAAATCCAAAAGATTATATATAATTCAGATACTAATAGAGATTTAGTTATAAAAATTACTGATGAAGAATTATTAAATTCAACAGGTGGAATTGTTCAAGGTATGAGTGGTGCACCAGTAATTCAGGATGGTAAGATTGTTGGAGCGTTAACACATGTATTTTTAAGTGATCCAACGCGTGGTTATGGTGTGTTTATAGAGAGTATGATAGATGATGTTAAATAATATTTGCATAATGCAAAGAGTATAGTTTCAATAAAAATAAATTATAGAAATTATACAATATTTTCATGATAAATTCAATTAAGACTCTTGATTTGATAGATAAAAAATAGTACAATGAGCATATTAATATTAATAAATTAATTTATCAAATATCTTTGTAAAAGTAGGTAAAATATGGAAATTTTTGATTTAAAAGAAAAACTTGAATATTTAGATGAAGTAGCAACTTTAGAGTATGAAGAGTGGGCACATGATAAAGAAGAAAATAAAAAAGAAAGAATTAAATTAAAAAAAGAAAAAATTTGCAAAATGTTTTCTAGTAAAAATTTTTGTAAATTAATTTTAGTTGATAAGAATAATTTAATAGGGTTTATATCAATATTTCCGTCTGATTGTAAAGAGGAAGAAAAACTTACCCCTTGGTATGCCACAATGTATGTAAAAAAAGAATGTAGAAATAAGGGATATTCTAAAATACTAAATAATGCAATATTAAAAGAAGCAAAAAATAGAGGATTTAAAACTATATATTTAAAAACTGATCTTGAAAATTATTACGAAAAATTTGGTGCTAAGTATATAAAAAAGTTAAATTCTGGTGAAAAGCTTTATAAATTTGAACTGAAATAAAATTGATTAAAATATTATGTAATATATAATATAAATGAGGTCTTATATATAGACTTCATTTTTTATGATTAAAATAGTTAAAAAATATGAATTTTATTGTAGAAAAATGTAGACTATGTTATAATTTATAGTAGGTAAACTTAGGAGGAAGTATGAAAAATCGTAGAAAAAAGATTTTTACATTTTCTATAATAAGTGTCATTTCTTTTATTAGTATTTTTGCTATTTGCAATTTTAATAGTGTAAATAGTGTTTCTGATAATAAAAGTGAAGTTTATTATAATAATGTGGAACAAGAAAAAAATGTAGAAGAGGAAAAATTTGTTTATTTATCTGATTTAGATTATATAGAGGATAATAAATGGTCATATGCAGGATATGGATCTTTAAAAAAAGACAAAAATATTGAAGATGGAACAATTAGTTTGATTGTAGGTGGTGCTAAAAAGATTTTCGTAAAAGGTCTTGGAATTCATGCAACAGGCCAAGTAACATATGATATTTCTGATTTATCTAGTAAATATACAAGATTTTTAGCAAAAGCAGGTGTAGACTCTTCAAAAGGAACTAATGGAAGTGTAACTTTTGAGGTTTTAGTTTCAAATGATGGAATTTCTTTTGTATCATTGTATAAAACTGGTATTTTACGTGGAAATAGTGAAGCAAGTGATATTAATATTGATATATCAGGGTATAAATATTTAAGAATTTATGTTGATAAATCAATTAATGGAAATTCATATGATCATGGAGTTTTAGCAGATGCAAAAATTGTAAAAGATGATTATACTAAAGAAGATACTGAATATACTAAAATTCATAAATTAGAGTATTATGATAATATCTTAAATAGTAACACTACAAAAGATAATATGAATAATAATTATCGTTTAATACTAGAAAGAGAATTTGTTAATAAAATTGGTTATGATGAAATACAAGCTTTGGTAAATACATATTCTAAATATAGAAAAACACTTGATTGGATATTAGAAAATGATGAAACATTAGAACAAATTATAGAGGTTGGAGAAGTAAATGGACCTTCTTTTATTACTACTTTGGCTGATTTATATACTCAAAATAAAGAAATTTTAAGTAGTAAAAATGGTAAAATTTATCAAAAAATGATGATAGGTCTTGCTGCTACTTATTCAACAGATAAGGTAGCTTCTGCTTTACAATTTGGACATATGGTAGCATCTTATGATTATTTGGAAAGATTTGATATTTATAAAAATATGTATGATACTACAACTTTAGGCATTTATAAAGAGGCATTTAATAATTATCCAATGGAATTAATAAGATCTGTTATGAGCGATGGTGCTCGTAATGATGAAATAAAGTGGCTTAATTATTATACTAAGAGTAAGGATTATAATCAAAGTGTTTATTCATACGTAAATCATACTGGTACCGGTGTTGGATATAATGATGAAAAATATCATAACGAAGCATATAAAGAAGAGTATGATAAAAAATACAAATTATCTTTATATAATGTACCTTTTGCAGATGCAGTTCAAAGATACTGGATGGTTATTGATAAAGGTGGAATTTGTTGGAATCAATCACGTGTTTTCCAATCTTTATTTAATAGTATAGCAAGTCCAACAATAGGTTCTTATCAACCAGCACATGAAGTTTCATTTTATTTTATACCTAATAGCGATGGTACTGGAAAATGGAATATGGCAAATAACATATTTGGTTGGGGAAAAACTGCAACATCTTGGTATGGTGGAAATACCTATAGAACAATATTTAATTGGGGGAATAAATCATTTACGGATAAAATAATAAGTTCTAATACTTATGGAAATAATGCAGGATATATTTATTTAGCTCAAGAAAACCTTAATAGATATGATGATTATAAAAAATCATTATACTTAAATTTACTTGCTAATTCTTATACTGAAAATAGTAAAAAGATTGAAACATATAATTTAGCTTTAGATAATATTAATATTAATTTAGATAGCTACGATTATATAATTAATACATACAAGAAAATGGATAATATAACAAGTGATGATTGGTACAATTTAGCTTTAGAAATTATTTCTAATTATACATATTATCCAATGGCTATGAATGATTTATTAAAAGTTATTACTCCTTATCTTGACGGAGCAAAATTAATAGATATAAATAACAAAGAATATAATGCTTTAAAAATTGCTTCAAAAGCAACATCTGAGAATGTTTTACACGATCAAGCAGCAAGAGAAATTGCAAATGTACTTTTAAATAATATTGATTCAGAAATTGCATCTTTTTCATTCGATGGAAAAAATGCTAATAAGATAGTGTTTAATGATTTATATAAAAATTATGACATAGCATGGCATTATAGTTTAGATGGTGGTATTACAAAATCAGAAGCAATTACTAAAAAAGAATATTTATTAACTGATGATGAAGTAAAAAATATAAATGATACTAATGACATTTTAATATATATTGATGGACTAGATGTAAATACACCTTCATATACAATAGATATTGTAAAAGGAGAAATGCCTACTAATGATGGAAATGATGATTTATATGCTAATGATTTAGAAAACAAAGTTATTGGAGTAACAGATTTTATGGAGTGGCGTTATAATAACCAAGAGTTATGGAAATCATACAGTAGTGAGTATCCTGATTTAACTGGTGACAAAAAAGTTGAAGTTAGAATTAAAGCAACAGGTAATGCACTTGCAAGTGAGTATAAAACTTACACATTTACAAAAGATACTGATACTGAAAATAGAAAATACATACCTATTTCAAATTTAAGTATTGAAGATTATTCTTCTCAAGCTGACGCTCAAAAAAGATATGCTACAAATGCAATTGATGGAAATTATAACACAAATTGGCATTCAGCTTGGAATGGTTCTGATACAAAAAGGTATATTGTTATAAAAGTAAAAAATCCAGTTTATTTATCTAGTGTTGAATATGTTCCTGGTGGTGGAGGAAACGGTAAAATTATCGATGGCCTTATTGAGGGAAGTATTGATGGTGTTAATTGGGTAACATTAGGAAAGAGTACAGGTCTTACTTATACAGGTAATCAAAATTCATATTCTTATGGATTTAACAATATCAAAAATTTTGAAACTGATTCTAGTGTTTTAGTTCAATATGTAAAAATTACAGCAACTAAAGCTTCTAATGGAAATTGGTTTAATGCTAGAATGTTTAATCTATATCAAGATACTACAAATAACCAAAAGCCAACAGCTGACATTGTATATAGCACTAAAGAGGTAACAAATAAAGATGTAGTTGCAACACTTGTTAATTTTAGTAGTGAAAATATTAAAATAACTAGTGAAGGTGGAAATACACATACATTTACACAAAATGGTACATTTGAATTTACTTTTGTTGATACATTTACTGTAAAAGTAGGAAGTAGTGTAGCTACAGTAGACTGGATTGATAAAGAAGCTCCAACTGCTCAAATAGAATATAGCACTACTTTACCAACTAATAAGAGTGTTATAGCAACATTAAAACCAAGTGAGGAAGTAACAGTTACTAATAACGGAAAATTATCTATTACAGATGATGGAAAAGTGCTAGATTGTTTAGGAAATGTAATGGAAGATTATTTGGTAGATGAAAATGGTAATGTAACAGATAAAAATGGAGTTTATGTTACTAATATGAGTACATTTACTTATGAATTTATTCAAAATGGAGAATTTACATTTGAATTTGTAGATAAAGCAGGTAATAAGGGTTCAAAAACAGCTAAAGTTACTTGGATAGATACTACTTTACCTAAAGCAGATTTAACCTATGACATTTTAACACCTACAAATAAAGATGTAACAGTAACACTTACTTTTGATAAAAAAGTAAAGGTTACTAACAATAATGGAAGTAATTCATATACATTTACAAAAAATGGAGAATTTGTTTTTGAATTTGTTGATGAAGCTGGAAACACTAACACAGCTACAGCTAAAGTTACTTGGATTGATAAAGAGGCTCCAACTGCATCTTTAAAATATGATAAGAGTGGTAAAGATAAAGCTGTTGTAAGTGTTATTAATCCTAGTAAAGAAATAACATTTGAAAATTGTACAGGTGTATATGAATTTACAAAAAATGGCACTTATGAAATAGTTTTTTATGATAAACTTGGAAATAAAGGATGTGTAACTGCTATTATAGATTGGTTAAAAGATAGTAGTGATAATAATAACACTAATACTAATACTAACACTAACATTAATAACAGTACTAATAATAACAATACTTTAGATAAAGTAACAAATGATGAAGTTAAAAATGAATTGAGTAGCAATAATAATGTAACAGATTTTAAAAATTTAATAGAAAAAGAAAATACTACTAATAATGATATTAAAGAAGATATTGAAAATGAAGATTTATCTGATAATGATAAAAATGATGAAGTTATAGAAGATGAAGGTAATGCTACAAATAGCATTAGTGATACTACTATAGGTGTAAAACAAAATAATTATACAATTTTAATTTGGGTTATAGCTTCTATAGTTGTAATTATAATTGTAGTAATAATTATAAAAAAGAAAAATAATAATTAAAAAGGAAGAAAAAATATGGATATAAGAATCAAAAATGAAAAAGAAGAATTTCACGTAAGATCTTGTGGAATATTAAAACAAAATAATAAATTTTTAATTATGAATGTAAATAAACAAGAATATTATCATATACCTGGTGGTCATGTAGAAATTGGAGAAGATTCAAAACAAACTGTTATTCGTGAAATTAAAGAAGAAGTATGTTGTGATATAAGTAAAGCTAAATTATTTGCAATCCAAGAAAATTTTTGGATGAAAAAAGATGTTAAATGTCATGGAATTGAGTTTTATTATATTTTAGAAACAAATCAAAAATTACCAGATGATGACTATGAAAGAATTGAGATTGATAAGGGTAAAGAAAACATTTTAGAGTTTAAATGGGTAACAAGTGAAAATCTTAAAAATATAGATTTAAGACCAAGTAGTATAAAAGATTTGTTAGTATCTGGTGAATATAAAAATGGACTAAAATATATTGTAAATAAAAATTAATTTGTATAAATAATATATAATTTTAAAAAGTATCTTTAAAAAGATACTTTTTTTGTGGTATAATTGATTATATATTTTAGAGGTGTGCTTATGGCAAATATATTAGATTATTTAAATTGGCGTGGAGATTTAAGCTTTAAAATTTCTAAATTTAATGAAGTAGATAATGTAATATTTTCAAGGTTTTCATATTTAGATTATGATAATATTTTAGATAAAAATGAAACTGTTAGTATTTATGAATTAAATGAAAGATATACATATGAAACTAGTAAAGAAAAAGTTGTTTTAAGTCCTCGTGATCCAGATTTGTTACACAAAATGGCAAATACAAAAAGGTATCAAGATATTCTTGTAGCAAAGTATGTTAATAAAATAGATGTAAAGACAGAGGAACAATTTAGTGCTTTAACTTTAATTTTACCTGATGGTACTTTGTATGTTTCATTTAGAGGAACTGATGATACTATAGTTGGTTGGAAAGAAGATTTCAATCTAAGTTTTAAAGAAGAAATTCCTGCCCAAAAATCAGCATTAAGATATTTAAAAAATATTTTAAAAGAATATAAAGAGGAAAAAATTAGAATAGGTGGTCATTCAAAAGGTGGAAATCTTGCACTATATGCAGCTATGAATATATCTGATGATGATAAAAAAAGAGTTATAAATATTTTTAACAATGATGGGCCTGGGTTCCAAAAAGATATAATTTTAAGCGAGAAATTTAAGTCAATTCAAAATAAAATTTATAATTTTATACCACAAACATCTATTGTTGGAAGATTGTTATTCCATGGAAAAAACTATATAGTTGTTGAAAGTGGAGCAAAAGGAATCATGCAACACGATGTGTATACATGGCATGTTTTAGGAAAAGAATTTGTTCATTTAAACTCACTTGATGAACAAAGTGCTATGATACAAAAAGCAATAGAAAATTGGATGAACGAGTTAGATAATGAACATAGAGGAGAGTTTATAGAAACTTTATATAAAATTTTAAATGAAACCAATGTAAAAACAGTTCAAGAATTTACTGATAATTGGCAAAGAAATGCTATTACTATGTTAAAATCATATAAAAATATTCCAGAAGTTGATAGAAAAATGATTATAAGGACTATAGTTTTACTTTTTGGTTCTGGGAAAAATGTAATTGCAAATTTTTTACCTAAAATTCAAATAAAAAAGAAAAAAGTAAAGAAGGTTAAGGATGAAAATTAATGATAAAAAAGAAGTACGTAATGTACTTCTTTTTTATTATTAGTTTAATTTTATTTCCTTATTAATACTTCCTTTTGGTACATAAAAAGCATAATATGTCTTTGCACTTTTTAAAGTAAATATCGATTTAAATTTAGGATCCTTTTTATAAATTACTAACTTTGGTATATCACAATTTTCCTGTTCGATTTCTGTGATATCCTTATTCCTACTTGCAAGCTGTGCAATTTTATAATTGTTGCCGTTTTTATCAATGCTAGAGTTATCATTTAGTTTATATCTGTAAGTATAGACGTTATCACTAGAAAGTGAAACGTAAAACATCATTCTTTCAGAACCACTTATTGTTTGGTTAGAAAGAGATGCGAGTTCATACTCATTCTTTACTTTTAAGTTTTCGTTCCAACCTCTAACCGGACAAAAACATGGAACCAGAAGAGATACAAGAATACCCAAAACGGCTAAAAGTACAGATAAACCATCTTTCACATCCATGTACCAAAGAAATGCACCAATAGCTACAGAAACAATAATACCAACAATTAAAATTACCATAAATTACCATCCTTTTAATTATAAAATAGATGTTATAAATTTATGTAAATAATTATATAGCATAAAAATACTTATGTATAAACTATTAGTTTGATTAAAAAAAAGAAAAAAAGTGCAAATTTTACACTTCCTTTCTAAAAAATATTATTTTGGTTATAGTTTGTTATTTACAAAAGATCCTTTAGGTATTACAAAAGAGTAATATATTTTTGTTTTTGCATAATTAAATATCCAATTAAATTTAGGAACTTTTTCATTAACAATTAATTTTGGACTATCACAATTTTCTTGTTCTATCACTTCAATACCATTATCATTTTTTGATAGAGTTTTAATTTCATAGAGTTTATCGTCAGATTTATATTGGCAAATATACACATCGTCGCTAGAAAGTAGAAGATAAGAATCTTTACTTATATTTTCTGTTTCCTTTGAGATTGGAACAAGTTCGTATTCGGATGTTAAATTTGTACTTCCACCTATTGGAATATACATTGGTACGTATATAGTTGCTGAAATAAAAAACATGAAAAAAAGTGAAGCAATAACAGGGTGTTTTTTCGCAAGAAAGTCTGTAATAACCAAATTCAAAATAAGACATATTATTAAAGTTACCATAAATAAATCCCTCCTTTTAATTATAAAAGTTATATAAATTTTAAAATTATGTAAATATAATACCATAATTTTAAGTCAATGTAAAGATGTAATAAGAAATAGTAGACAACAATTTTAAATTTATATAATAAAGAGAAGTACATTTTAATTTTGTACTTCTCTTTATTTGTGCCAGTTTCTAATTTATTGTTTTACATATTTGTTTATACTTCCTTCTGGTACAACAAAAGAATAAGAATACTTATCAGGTGCAAAAGTAAATATAAAATCAAAAGCAGTTTCTTTTCGATAAATGATTAATACAGGTTTATCGCAATCTTTTTGCTCAATTACCGTAATTTTTTTATCGTTATTTGAAAGTGTAGCAACCTTATATGGATCATCATCCGATTTATCATTAGACGAATCATCTACTTTATATTTGTATGTATATATACCATCACTAGAAAGTGAAATATAGTAGTTAGATACATCATTACTATTTGCCACATCATCTGGAAGTAAGACAAGTTCACGCTCTTTGTAAACATTCCAGTCTTTATATCCACCTATTGGAACAAAAAATACTACAATTATAGAGGCAAAAATGCCGATAACACAAACAGATGCACCTACTTCTTCATAATCATCTGCTGCGAAAAGTGCTCCAATAAAAAATGAAATAAAACAACCTATAATAATAGATACCATAATTATACAACCTCCTTTTAATTATAAAAGTTACCAAAATGTTATATAGTAATTATGTAAAAATAATAACATTTTTTTAATGTGTTGTCAATTTATTTAAGTGTAAATTGAAAAAAAAGTGTAATTGTTTTGTAATATTTGATATAAATACTGTTTCAAATATGGATAAATACTTGAATAATTTTTATATTAATTATAAAATAGTAATGTATTTATATAATGGGGGAAATGTATGAGATCATTAAAAGGTGGTATTTCAATGATTGTACTTCTTATTACAATTGTTGTTGTTATAATACTTGCATCAGTTACTTTTGTATCTATTGGAAATGCGGTACAAAATAGTAGGCTTACTGTTTTAGCGCAGGATTTATCAACCATAGATGAAGCAACAAAATCAGTTTATGTATTAACTGGTTCATATCCAGTATTAAATGGTACAGGTGAGTATAGTTTTTCTGATTTAACAAATGGTATGGATCAAGTTTTAATTGATGCTTTAAAAAAAGAAGTTGAAAAAAATGGAGATTTGAATGATACTACATTTATGAAATTAGATGTTGAAAAAATGAATCTTGAATCAGTAAAAAGGGGAAGAAAAGATACAGAGTATGATATTTTTGTTATGGCATATCCTAGTGAAAATAT
Organism: uncultured Clostridia bacterium; assembly: GCA_934169925.1. GTDB lineage: Bacteria > Bacillota > Clostridia > TANB77 > CAG-465 > CAG-465. Next base: position 211,705 of record CAKPOO010000002.1, read on the forward strand.
TTATTATTTAAATGGTATAAAAGCAAAAGGTGATTATTATTTTTCACTTGCAAACATAACTGATAATGCAAAAATAAAAGTAAAAACTACTGTAAATTCTTCTAGTATTTCATATACAAAAAATATAAAAAATTGGTCTAATCAATTAGATATAGACTTTTCTGTTAATATTTCAGATAACACAGCAGAAACAGTTACATTTAAATTTGATGGTGGAAATGCTGTAACACTTGCAGTTCAAAACGGATTAAATGATTTTAAAGTAACATCTTTTACAAAAGTTCATTCAAATACAAAAAATACAGATACTTCGTTACAAGCTCCATCAGCTACACCAAAATTTTTAACTATAACAAAAAGTAAATCTGGAGCAGTAGTAGAAACTGTTAATATTTCTTTAGCAAATTATGATAATACATTACCAAGTATCGATAAATCTAGCTTAAAAGTAAATAGTGATATTGATAAAAACACTTTAGAAGTTAATGTTTCTGATACTTTAAGTGGTGTAAAAGAAATAAAGTATGATTATTTAAGAAGATTATCATCTAGTGCAGGTGCTGAGTATTATTATAACAATGTAACATCTTTTAATTTAGAATACATGAAAACAAATGCAAAAACTGCTAAAATATATGATAATAAAGTAGAACTTGAAATTCCAAAGGATGTTTATACAATTGTATATTATATTGTTGATAAAGCAGGAAACTATAGCGAACAATATATAACTGATATATATTCAAAAGATAGAATTGCAATATTTGCTTCTGCAAAATTGGTTACTGCATCAAGTAATAAATATAGCGTTGATGTATCTGTATATTCTACAGAAAATTTAAAAAAGATAACAACTAGTATAAGTTCTGATAATGAAACTTATGTTGATGCAAAAGAGGCTACTACTTTTTCAAGAAGTAATAATATTTCAAAAGTGAATTTTGAATATAACAACCTTTCATCACAATATATATATGTAAAAATAGAGGCAACAGATATATTAAATAATTCAGAAAGCACAATTGTAAAATTAGATGTTTCTGAATATGCCGGAAATTTATTTGCTGAGTCAAATGTTACAATTAAAGGTACAAAATATGAAATTACAATTCCAAAAGATTTTGCACCAGTTACACTTAATGATGATGGAACTGTAAAAAGTATTATTCCAGTTGAAAAATGGAATAACAAAACTTTTTCTGATTCAGTTATAAATCAAGGTGTAGTAATTGTAGATAAATATGAAAATGAATTTGTTTGGATTCCTGTGCCTATAACATACAATAAATTTTCTGATGTATTTTATAGGGAAGATTTTGGAGGAGATACTTTTGTATCAACAGGTACTGCAACAGAACCATCTTCATTTAATAATTCTACAGCATATCAATACGCAACAGAAGTAGTTGATTATAATTTAATGTATAGTCAAGTTGAAAAATATCACGGATTTTATATTGCAAGATACGAGGCAGGGGATGATGATGTAACTACTTTTAGAACTGGAGTTACACCTGCACATAAAGTTGTTTCTAAAAAAGATGCAATACCATACAACTATGTTGCTTGGGGAGAAAATATGACATCAATTGGTAATAATGGAGCAGTATATCTTTCTAAAAATTTTGCAACACAATATGGATATACTTCAGTTGCTTCAACCTTAGTTTATGGAATTGAATGGGATCGCCTTGTAAGATGGATTAGAGATGATGGATATGATATAGATGATACAAAAAGTTATTCTAATGTTAATAACGCTACAGGAAATGCAAATGTTGGAAGTTATGGAATAAAAACAACTGGATATAGTAAATATTGGAAAGTAAAAAATGTTTATGATATTGGTGGTAATCTTTTAGAATGGACAATGGAAGCATACGGAACAGCATTTAGAACTTTTTGTAGTGGATCATATGCTTGGCCAGGTAAAAATTTAGGAATTAGTACTGGAGGATATTTTGTACCAACATATAATTGGATAGATGTTGGCTTTAGAGTAGCTTTATATATTAATTAAAAAAATATTGTAAAACATTTATTAATAGTGATATTGATAGGTGTTTTACAATTTTTATTTTATTTTTTTATATTTTTTTTAGTTTAATATTGACAAAAGAGATTAAAATGAATATAATAATATATGTAAATGATGCGGGTGTAGTTCAATGGTAGAATTCCAGCCTTCCAAGCTGACTACGTGGGTCCGATTCCCATCACCCGCTCCATAAGATAAAATCGTCGCACCAATGTGACGTTAATGATTAAGTCAACTAGTAATAGTTGATTTTTTTGTGCG
>CAKPOO010000003.1 GCA_934169925.1 uncultured Clostridia bacterium
CTGACTTATATGATACGACTAAACAAAATATAAGTTTGCATATTAAAAATATCTTTGATGAAGAAGAATTAGACATATCCCAATGTATATGGATGATTATGTTAAACAATTAGATATAATACTTTCTAGTACTGGAGAAAAGTTACTTGTTGGTACAGGCACAATTAGTCATAATAAAGCAATCAAAAAAGCAAAAGATGAATATAAGAAATATCAAGTAAAAACAATAAGTCCAGTGGAAAAAGAGTATTTAGAAACTTTAAAAGCAATAAGTAATAAAATTGATGATAAAAAAAGTGAATAGTAAAAGAAAATTGGGTAAAGACAGAAGTATTAGCAACACTTTTTAAATAATATTTATAAAGATGAAGAATTTATGAAAGTACCACATGTGCAATTTTTGCACATGTGGTAAGTTTGTTTTATAAAGATCTTCTTTTCTTTGTATTGTAAGTAGTTTAGTTATACAGATAATTAATAAATGTCTTACTTGCAAAAGTTAGAGAAGTTGATTTGTTAGTTGCTAAATATACATTTATATTTGGTATTTTTTTATTTAATTTTAATTCTTTCATGTTTTTAAAATTTCTTTTTGCCAAATCAATTATTACAAATCCAACTCCTAAACCAATATTAACAAATTCATTTATCAACTCTTGGCTAACTACTTCCATTTTAGGAATAAGTTTCACGTTATTTTGAAGAGCAATATAATCTAAAAGTTTTCTGCTATTTGATTCTTCTTTTTGCAGTATAAGAGGATAATTATTTAAATCTTTAAAATTATTTATTTCATCTTTATAAAATGTTGGATTATAAATAAATCCTTGTTTTAATTCTTTTAATTTTTTTAAATCTAAATTAGTTTCTTTTATATTACTTTCATTAAATATTACAAAATCTAATTTCCCTAGTTTTAAATCATTTATTAGGTTACACGTTAAACCGTTAGTAATATTAATATTTATATTTGGAAAATCAGAATGAAATTTCTTTAAAGCTTCAAGCAAAACTAATTTTGTTAGTGTAGTTGAGCACCCTATTTTTATTTCACCTTTTGATAAATCTTTAAAAGAAGTAAATTCATTTTCTGCATTGTTAATTAATTCTAATGCTCCCTTAACGTAATCAAAAAACATTTTTCCTTCTTCAGTAAGTTCCATTCCTCTGTTACTTCTTAAAAATAATGTTCCTCCTAATTGTTCTTCTAGTTTTTTTACTGATTGAGATATAGCAGGTTGTGATATATGTAGTTCTTCACTTGCTTTAGTCATATGCTTATGTTTTGCTACTACATAAAAAATTCTATATAATTCTAAATTAACATTCATTATAAGTACTCCTTATAAATATTATAACATAAATATATTTTACTTATCAACAATTTCAACATATAATTTTATTAAGTTAATAAAAATTTGAAAGGAGAAAAATAAAATGAAATATAAAATAATTATTACAGCTGGAGGGACTAGTGAAAAAATAGACAATGTAAGAAAAATAACAAATAGTAGTTCTGGAAAATTAGGATATACGATAGTTAATAAATTAATAGATTTATATGGAGAAAAAATAGAAAAAATTTATTATATTTGCTCAAGAAATTCTACTAAACCCAATCATGAAAAGGTAGAAATTATTGAAATATTTGATACACATGATTTAGAAATAGCTGTTAGAAATTTATTAAATGCTAACAATATTAATTATTTCATCCATTCAATGGCTGTGTCAGATTATACTGTTGATTATGTTACAACAGCTGAAAATTTAGCTTTAAATATAGAAAATAATCCAGGTAAAAATGTTATTGATTTAATTTGTGGTAATAAAAATAATTTAACAGATAGTAAAATTTCCTCTAATCAAGAAAATCTAATTATAAAATTAAAGAAAACTACAAAAATAATATCAATTATAAAAGATATTAGCCCTAACACTTATTTAGTAGGATTTAAATTATTAGATAATGTTAGTGAAGAAAAATTAATTAATACTGCTATTAATTTGAAAGATAAAAATAATTGTAATTTGGTTGTGGCTAATGATTTAGAAAATATCAAGAAAGGAAATCATAAGGCTTTTATTATAAAATCATCTAATAATTACATTACGGCTTTTGGAAAAGAAGATATAGCAGAAAAACTAATAGGAGTAATGTTAAATGGTAAATTATAAAAAGATTTATGTTTCTAAGATTAATAATGAAATTATAGATAAAATATATAAGAATTTACTAAAAAATAAATGGCACTTTATAATTTTAGATATAAATGGCGTATTAAATGTTTTGACTAAAGAAAAAAGCATATTTGAAATAAAAGATGAAGAACAATTTATCAATGCGTTTGAAAAAAATATATACTATAAAACAATTATTAATAATAAAAATATGGTTGTTAATGAAAAAGATTTAAAAATTTATAAAGAATACATAGAAAAATATAAAGATAGAATGCAAAGAAATATTTATGGTAATAAATACATATTTGGAAGTGTGGCAGTTAAAACTGAAAATGGTTTTATCACTACAATAAGAGGAAAAGAAAATTTAAATGATTATACATTTGTAAATAGTGTAGATCACACAAATCATATATTAAATGTTACAAATAAAAAAGCTACTTTAAATGCACCATTATTAGATCACTTATTTAAAAATGAAAAAGTTAAAGTAATAGTTCATATAAATCATGAATATGACAATAATTTAACATACTATGAGTATGCTTTTCCTGGCACGGTAAGAGATTCTATTAGAAGTAATAAAACTTCATTTAATATTAAACACCATGGTATTGTGTATTTATTTAATAAAGATGGAAAATTAATTTAAGGGGGAATTAAAAAATGAAATATCCAAAATATCATATATATGAAAAAATGTATAGAAGATACTTTTTAAAAGGCGTTGATTATTTTGTTAAAGAAGCAAATTTAAGTTCTGATGATAAAATACTAGATATTTGTGGAGGAAATGGAAGATTGTCAAAAGAACTAATTAAATTTAGCAATAATGTTAGTTATATAGATAAAGAAAAAGATATGATCCCTTTAGACTTAAAACAGCTAGGTATCAAAGTTTATAATGATTCTATAGAAAATTTTGTACATACTACAAACGAAAAATATACAAAAGTTTTTTGTGAACAAGCAATTAATTATTGGCTATTAAATGTTGATATAAAAAAGTTTAGTAGTTTATTTGAAAAAGGTGGATTATTTATATTTAATACTTTTTTTAATAAACCTTCTAATAAACCAATGATTAAAAAATATATACTTGATGGTAAAAGTTATTTAGAAATATCATATTTAGTAGGTAACAAAGTTTATCATGTACAAGTATGTGAAGGATACAAACCACACTTTACTGTATTTGATTGGATATCAAAAAAACAATATGAAAAATTACTTTCACCATATTTTGATATAGAAGTAAAAAATGATGGTAAAAGTTTACTATATAAGTGCAAAAGGAGGTAGCTATGAAAAATAAATCACTTGGGTTATACAACATAGTAGATAGTGAAGGTATAAATAAAAGTATTAATAATATGTTATCTAGTGGAACTAATTTTAATATGTATACTTCTCCAAAAGGATTAAAAGAGTTGCGTATTGAAATTAGTAATTTTTTAAATGATGTTTGGAATTATAATATAAATTATAAAAATATGTTAATCACAACGGGTTCTCAACAATCAATTAATCTTGTATCATACGCATTATTAAATGAAGGTGATACTGTACTAATAGAACAACCAACATATTTTGGAGCAATAAATGTTTTTAAAAACAAAAAAGTTAATCTAGTTGGTATAGATTTAAAAGAAGATGGATTTGACTTAAATATATTAGAAAATAAAATAATTAAGTATAAGCCAAAACTTATTTATGTTACTCCAACTTTTAATAATCCTACCGGATATTCTTGGAGTAATAGTTATAGAAAAGAATTTCTAGAAATAGTTAATAAATATGATGTTTTAGTATTAGAAGATGACCCATATAGTTTAATTAATTTTACAAATTATAAATATAAAAGTTTATATGAACTAAATAATGGTAAAAATGTTATATATTTAGGAACTTTTTCAAAGTATATTAGTCCATCGATAAATGTTGGGTATATAATTTCAAATGAAAGTATTTTAAAAAATATATATTTATTTAAAGAAAGCTTTGATTTATGTACGCCTTTGTTTACACAGCTAGTTGTTTTAGATTACCTTCAAAATAATAATATTAAAAAATTGATGGATAATAGAATACCTATTTATAAAAAACTTTTAGATGAGACTATAGAAGAAATAAAAAAGGACTATGTAGAATCAATCTTTTCTTATTCTAAAGTTCAAGGTGGATTATTTGTTCATATAAAATTCAAAGGTAAAATAGATAATGAAATTTTTGAACCTGGTAATTATTATATAAATGCTAGTCACAATAATGAAACTAGAATTAATATTTGCAATTTATTAAATAATATGAAATAATACAAATGTAAAAGAAAGAATTAAGAAATTAAAATAAAAGTTAAATATTGCAATCAAATTGAAAAAGTTAAATAGACAGAGTATAATAAACGTATAAATTTAAAATGTATATTTATATATTAAATTTATTGGAGGCTGTAAATATATGAGTGAAAATAAAACAAATCTATGGGCAGAGGTTGTAAAAAATTTAATTGAAAAAAATTTAACTATTTCTACAATGGAAAGCTGTACTGGAGGAGGTATAGCAAATGAAATAACAAATATTTCAGGTGCCTCTTCTATATTTAGTGAAGCATATGTTACATATAGTAATGAAGCAAAAATAAAACAAGGAGTATCAAAAGATATAATTGAAAAATATACAGTTTACAGTAAAGAAGTAGCAATAGAAATGGCAAGTGTAGTAAAGGAAAACACATCTTCTGATATTGGAATTGGTGTTACAGGTCAACTTGGAAGGATTGATCCTAATAATCCAGTTGATAAGTTAAATATTGTATGGTATGCAGTTATAAATGAAAAAAATGAAACTTTTGTACATGAAATACATATAGCTGATGCGACAAGAAATAAGCAAAAGGAAATTTTACTAGAAGATATAGCTAAAAATATTCTAAAGAAAATATAATTAAAAATTATGTTATTTATATTAAGATTATAATTTGAAATTCATATTAATTTATGCTAAAATTAATATGAATTTTTTTAGAAACAAAAAAATAAAATAACTTATTTTAAGGTTTCAAATATCCGAATATAAATAATTTTAAGGAGGAAAGAAAATGGCAAAAATAATTGACTTTAATAGTTATAAAAAGGATGAACAGGATAATGAAATTAAAGAAATCAAAGCAACAAAAACTTTTTCTCATCCGGCATATAAACTTAGTGTTAATTGTAAAAATCCTGATGTATATGAAATTTGCTATAGGTGTGGTTTATGTGGAAGAAAATTTGATGAAGACGGAAAGTTAATATGATTTATATTGACTTTGTGAAATTTTTAATAAAAGGTAATTATATGTTTATATAGTTACTTTTTATTTTTTATATTTTTTTCAACTAATTGTTACTTGTGATAATTATGTAAATATGATATAATACGAATATGCAACAAACAAATACTTTATTAATTAAGAAAGTGAGGAAAAATAATGACAGATGTTATTATTACTATTATTTGTATTTATTTTGTAGTATCAATTTTTGTTGGAATAGCAGACATTGCTAGGATTACAAAACAGGAAGAAGAATTATCTACTTTTCCGAGAGGAGATATTGGAGTTAATATTTTTCCTAGAAAGATATTAGGAATTCATAACTTGATTTTCTTTCCTTGTTTTTTAGTACTTGGTATTGTATGGCTGGTTAATACCATTATTGACAATTAATAAGTTAAAAAGCTAGTTCTTACTAGCTTTTTTTCTGTATAAATTAATTTAAAGCTATTTCAAAATCAATAAAATAATTGATAATATACGAAAAATATAGTAAAACAATTATATAGTGTAAATAAGGAGGTGCATTATTTGACTTCAAAATATATTGAAGAAATTATGCCTGATGAATTAATTATAAAGGATGATATTGAATTAAAGAAAAAATTGAAAGAAAGAATTAATAAAATTGAAAGTGGAAAAGCAAAAATGCTTACAATTATATATATTTTTACATTACAAAATTGTAATGTTTAGTAAGATTAAAATAACGACAAGAACATAAGAATATGATAATATTTTGTAAAAAGTATTTTTTAGAAAGGAGTGTAAAATATGAATTTTATAAAAAAAATTGTATTAATAGTTTTTACAATATTAGTTTTTGTGTCAAGTTATTATTTATATAATGGGTATAAAATGTACAAAGATGCTATAGAAAAAGTGGCTCTTGAAGATAAAGTATGCAATATTAAAAATAAGAATGATTACACAAAAATAGAAGATATGCCAAAGATATACTTAACTGCCGTTATATCAGTTGAAGATCATAGGTTTTATAAACATTGTGGAATAGATATTATTTCTATTTTTAGAGCTTTTTTTAACGATGTAAGACATTTAAAGTTTGTTGAGGGTGGAAGTACTATTACTCAACAACTTGCGAAAAATATATATTTTACACAAGATAAAAAAATTGAAAGAAAAGTAGCAGAAGTATTTATGGCATTTAAAATAGAAAAAAGTTATAGTAAAGATGAGATTTTAGAACTATATCTAAATACCTCATATTTTGGTAATGGATTTTACTCTGTAAAATCAGCAAGTCTTGGCTATTTTAATAAGATTCCAAAGGATATGAGCGATAGTGAAGCTATTATGCTTGCAGGAATCCCTAATGCTCCTAGTGTATATAATCCAATAACAAATAAGGATTTAGCAATAAAAAGGCAAAAAAAGGTAATAGAAAAAATGATTAAATATGGTAATTTAGATAATAAAACTGCAGAAGATATTTTAAAATAAAGTAAACGTGGTATAATATAAAAAAGCAAATATGAGGGAAGAAAATGAAAAAAATATTAGTTATAGAAGATGAAGAAATAATTAGAAATGAGTTAAAAGTTCTACTACAAAATTCTGGATATGAAGTAAAAGTATTAGAAGATTTTGAAAATATCAGAGATGATATAAAAAAGATAAAGTCTGATTTAATTTTGCTAGATATAAATTTACCAAATATAAATGGCGAAATTTTATTAAAAGAAATAAGAAAAATGTCAAATGTTCCTGTAATTATGGTTACAAGTAAAAATTCAGAAGTTGATGAGGTATTATCTATGTCTTATGGTGCAGATGATTATGTTACAAAACCATATAACCCCACAATTTTATTATTACGAATACAAAATATATTTAAAAGAATGTATAATGATAGAGATGATCTGTTTTATGAAGATATAATTGTTAACCCTAAAAAAGGAACTTTGCAAAGAGATAAAAAAATATTAGAATTAACTAAAAATGAAATGATTATTTTTACCTATCTTTTATCCAACAAAGGAAAAGTTGTAACACGAGATGATTTAATGACTGATTTATGGAACAATAATGAATATATAAACGATAATGCTTTAACTGTAAATATTAGTAGATTAAGAACAAAATTGCAAGATTTTGGACTTGAAAATAAAATTGAAACAAGAAAAGGACAAGGGTATAAATTAGTATGAAATTTAGAAAATATCTATTAGATAAATTACCACAAATAATTGTGTCTTTAATTTTTTTTGTAATTGCTATTTTTATACTAAATGCATTTAAAGTTACAAATGATTTAAAAATAGCTCTTACAAATTTATTTATTATAGCGTTTTTATTTAATATTCTTTTTGATTATTTTAGAAAATATAGGTTTTATAACCAATTATTAAATACACTTGATAACTTAGATAAAAAATATTTGATTTTAGAAATGATAAATAAACCAAATTTTTATGATGGCGAACTCTTTTTTCAAACACTTTATGAAATAAATAAATCAATGATTGAAAATGTAAAAGAATACAATTTAAGTATTACTGAATTTAAAGAGTATGTAGAAATGTGGATACATGAAGTAAAGATTCCAATAGCAAGCTTAGTTTTATTAACTCATAATAGTAATGATAAAAGATATGTAGATCAAATTAGAAAATTAGATAGTTATATAGATCAAATCTTATATTTTGTTAGAAGCGAAAATGTTGAAAAAGATTATATTATTAAAGAAAAAGATTTACAAGAGATTATAAAAAATGTTGCTTTAAAAAATAAGGATGATTTATTAGAAAATAACGTAACATTAAATGTAGATGTTCAAAGTATAAAGGTTTTAACAGATTCAAAATGGCTTGAGTTTATATTAAACCAGATTATAAACAATAGTATTAAATATAAAAAAGATTGTGAAAATTCATTTATAAAAATGAGTGCAATAGAAGAAAATGATAAAGTTTGTTTAACTATTTTAGATAATGGAATTGGAATTCCAAGAAGTGATATAAAAAGGGTTTTTGATAAATCATTTACAGGTGAAAATGGAAGAAAAAAAGCAAAATCAACTGGTATGGGATTATATATTGTAAAAAAATTGTGTGATAAATTAGGACATAAGATAATAATTGAATCTGAAATTGATAAATATACAAAAATTACAATCATTTTTTCAAAAAATGATTTTTATAAACTATAATTATATATTACAAAATTGTAATGTTTAGTAATATTAGAATAACGACGAATCTTATCTTTTATATTACAATGTATAAAGAAGGGAGAAAGATTATGGAAAATATTTTAAAAATTGATAAAATTGAAAAATATTATGGCAATAAGTCAAGTCTTACAAAGGCTATTGATAATTTATCTTTTGATGTTGAAAAAGGTGAGTTTGTCGCTATAATGGGAGCAAGTGGTAGTGGAAAAACTACACTTTTAAATTGTATTTCTACAATTGATAAGGTTACATCAGGTCATATCTTTGTGGCAGATAAGGATATTACTAAATTAAAAGGTAATAATCTAAACAAATTTAGAAGGGAAGAACTTGGATTTATATTTCAAGATTTTAACTTACTTGATACTTTAACTGCTTATGAAAATATTGCTTTGGCACTTTCTATTCAAAATGTAGGAGCAAAGAAAATAGACGAAGAAATAAAAAAAGTTGCAAAAGAACTTGATATTATGGATGTATTAAATAAATATCCATATCAAATGAGTGGTGGACAAAAGCAAAGAATTGCTTGTGCAAGAGCAATTATAACAAACCCTAAAATAATTCTTGCTGATGAACCAACAGGAGCTTTAGATTCAAGATCGTCAAAAATGCTTTTAGAAAAATTCGATTATTTAAACAAAGAACTTAAAGCTACTATTCTTATGGTAACACATGATGCCTTTACAGCAAGTTATGCAACACGTGTTATATTTATAAAAGATGGCAAAATTTTTAATGAAATTGTAAAAGGAACAGATTCAAGAAAAGAATTTTTTGATAAAATAATCGATGTTGTTACGCTACTTGGTGGTGATTTAAATGATGCTCTTTAAGTTATCACTAAAAAATATTAGCAAGAGTATAAAAGATTATGCCATCTATTTTTTTACTCTAATATTAGGTGTTGCTATTTTTTATATATTTAATGCAATTGATGATCAAACAGTAATGATGAATGTATCTGAGTCTACATATGAAATAATAAAACTTATGACAAATATTCTTTCGAGTGTTAGTGTATTTGTATCTTTTATACTTGGTTTTTTAATTATTTATGCAAGTAGATTTTTAATAAAAAGAAGAAATAAAGAATTTGGAATATATTTGACACTTGGAATGAGTAAAAGGAAAATATCTTTAATTTTATTTTTTGAAACTTTAATAATAGGTGCTATTTCTCTTGTAGTAGGACTTGGAATAGGATTTTTGTTATCACAATTAATGAGTATATTAGTTGTAAATATGTTTGAAGCTGATTTAACAAGATTTAAGTTTATATTTTCAACGAAAGCTTGTATAAAAACTTTGATTTATTTTGGTATTATGTATTTTGTAGTTATGATATTTAATACAGTAAATATTAGTAAATGTAAATTAATTGATCTTATACATTCAAGTAAAAAGTCAGAAAAAATAAAATTAAAAAATCCATATATTTGTGTAGCAATATTTATTATTTCATGTATAGTACTTGGATATGCATATTATATGGTTACAGGAGATACTAATAGATTATCAAATGTAAATAGAATTTATCTTCCAATTTTTATGGGAGCAGCATCTACATTTTTTATTTTTTGGTCTTTATCTGGACTTATTTTAAAAATCTTTATGAGTATGAAAAAAATATACTATAAAGGATTAAATAGTTTTACATTAAGACAATTTTCAAGTAAAGTAAATACTATGACTTTTTCAATGACAATAATTTGTTTGATGCTGTTTATAACAATATGTGTGTTATCAAGTGCATTGTCAATGAAGAATTCTTTAAATAAAAATTTAGTTGAATTTTCTCCAAGAGATATTGAAATTTCAAAAAATCCAAATATTGATTATGAGGAATTTGAAGATCTTACAGATATTGAAAAAGAAAATTTAAATTTAAGCATTGAAGAAATTTTCTTAAAATATGGATTTGATATAAACAAAAACTTCAAAGATATTGTTAAATTTTCGCTATATTATGATGATAATGTTACTTTAAAATCTGCATTAGGGGAGTATTATGAAATTGCAATAAAACAATATCCTTTTATAATGTATGATTTTAATATTGTTTTAATTAAAAATTCTGATTATAACAATATAGCAGATAGTTTTAATCTAAAAAAGGTTACTTTAGCTGATAATGAATACATTGTAGTTGGTAATTATCAAAAAATGATTGATATTAAAAATGAAGCTTTAAAAAGAAATGCTGTAATAACTGTGAATAATAAAGACTATTATCCAAAGTATAAAGAGGCAATTGATGGCTTTTATGAAATTGGAAGTCAAAGGTCTGAATCTGGGTTTATCGTTTTACCAGATAATGCACTTGAAAGCAATCAAAAATTTAGAGATATAATGATTGCAGATTATAACGGAAATAAAAACGATGTTGAAAATATGATTAATCAGATTACCAAAAATGTTTTATTTTATAGTGATTATGGAGTAGTAATAAATACTCAAAAAGACATTAGAGAAGCAGGAATTGGAATTGGTGCCCTTGTTACATTTTTAGGGTTATATCTTGGAATTATATTTTTAATTTCTTGTGCTGCAATTTTAGCTTTAAAAGAATTATCTGAATCTAGTGATAATGTAGAAAAATTTAAAATGTTAAGAAAAATTGGTGTAGAAGAACCAGAACTTAATAAAGCACTTTTTAAACAAATTGCAATATTTTTCATGTTTCCACTTGTACTTGCAATAATTCACTCAGTATTTGGTATTATGTTTTGTAATGATATTTTACAAACAATGGGAGTTAGTTTTAATTTAAAATCAGTTATTATAACTGCAATATTTATAGTAGCAATATATGGTGGATATTTTTTAATAACATATATTTGTAGTAAAAACATAATAAAAGAAAGATAATTTGGTAAAATATAAAATTTATAGGATAAACAAGATTTTTTGTATCTTGATTTATCCTTTTTTGTATGGTAAAACATAGATTGAATAACAAAAATATATAACAAAAACAGGCTATGGTGCATGAATAAAAAATAAGATAGAATTATTAAAACTTTAAAATAATGATATAAATAATTTTTTTGTACCAAAGAAAGGAAATGCTTTATGATAAGATGTAAATGGTGTAATTTAAAAAACGAAAAATATATAAAGTATCATGATGAAGAGTGGTGTAAACCTAATTTTGATGATAAATATTTATTTGAAATGCTGATATTAGAATCTTTTCAAGCAGGTCTTTCATGGGAGTGTATTTTAAATAAAAAAGATGCATTTGAAAAAGCATTTGATAATTTTGAAATTGATAAAATATGCAAATACAATGATGAAAAAGTAAATGAATTACTAAATAATAAAGATATCATAAGAAATAAATTAAAGGTAAATGCAGCTATAAATAATAGTAAGATATTTAAAAAAATTCAAAGTGAATATGGTACATTTTATAATTATTTAAAAACTTTTACTAATGAAGAAATTATTTATGAAATTGATAAAACAACTAATGATTTATCTGATAAATTATCAAAAGATTTGAAAAAAAGAGGAATGAAATTTGTTGGAAGTGTCATTATTTATTCTTATTTACAAGCAATAGGTGTTATATATTCTCATGATAAAGATTGTTTTTTATATAAAGCGTTATGATTTATAAATTTTAATTGTAAAATAGACTAAATGATAGTATAATAAAGTCATATATTTATATGAAAGGAGTTTTTAATAAAATGAATGAAACAATTGTGTATTTGATTAGACATGCAGAAACTGTAAACGAAACAGGAATAAGAAACACAAATGAAGATTCACAGTTAATAAACGAAAAAGAGATATTATCAGTAGAAGGAGAAAATCAGGCCAGATTATTAAGCAAAAATAAGAACCTAAAAGGTTTAGATGCTATATGGTCAAGTAGTTTTGCAAGAGCTAAAGCAACAGCAAAATATATTGCTTATGAAAATAACATTCCTTTTAATTTAGATAGTAATTTAAGTGAAAGAAAACTTGGAAATTTAAAAGAGTTAGGAAAGTTTATGGAAGGAAAAAAGACAAGAGATCCTTCACAAGAGCAGTTATTAGATGTAAAGTTTAGAACTTCAGATGGAGAAAGTGCTACACAAACAAGAAAAAGAATGAATAAATTTTTTGAAAAAATTCTTAAAGAATATGAGGGGAAAAAAGTAGCAGTAGTTAGTCATGGTGGTTCAATTAAGTTCTTTTTACTAAATTGGTGCAGTGTAAATGATGATGTAAAACTTGTATATAATAATGATACTGTACTTGATATAAAATCTCCATGTTTGTTAAAATTAACGTTTGTAAAAAATGAGTTAGTTAATTTAGAACAAATAGACTAGATAACATCAACTTAAATATAATAAATTAGAAGAGGTGAATTTTATGAGTAAGATTAAATCAATAACAATAGCTGATAATGAAGAGTTTTTAAGACAAAAATCTAAGAATGTGGATTTTTGTGATCCTTCACTTTTGGATGATATTGCAGTATTAGAAAAATTTTGTAAAGAAAACTCAGTTATGGCAATGGCTGCTGTTCAACTTGGTATTCCAAAAAGGATTGTTTATTTAAAGAAAACAGATATTGAAATTATAAGAAAAGAGCAATTTGACAGTGCAACTAAGGAAGAAGAAAATTATAATGAAGCAAAAGTTTTAATAAATCCGGTTATAACATTAAAAGAAGGACTTACTACGTATTGGGAAGCTTGTGCTAGTTGCTTAGACAATATGGGACTTGTAAAAAGACCATATAGAATTGTTGTGGAATACTTTGATATAGATGGTAAGTTTCATAAAGACACTGTTGAGGGCTTTAGATCAACTGTTTTATCGCATGAAATAGATCATCTTGATGGAATTTTACACATTGATATAGCAGAAAAAGTTTTAGTTATGAATAGTAGTAAAAGGAAGAAATTTAGACAAACTCATGATTATGAGATTATTTCTAAAGAAGGTGATTTCTTAAAATTAAAAAATGAAATATAAAAAAGGGCTTATGGCCCTTTTTTTGTGCTTTAAAATTTATGTAATTTAAACATTTGATTTCTTGCTTTATTTATGTTAAAATGATTATATATTACTATATAACTTATTTTAAAATAAAATTATTTTGGAGGATTTTTTATGGAAGAAATACTAAAAAGAGAAATTAAAGATTTTGAAAAGGAAAAAATCAGGGTTATGGTTGTTGATAACAGAGGAAAACAGGTGTACGTAACAGAGGATAAAGATAAGTGTGCAGTTTGTAGTGGTTGTGAAAATTTACGGGTTATACCTCATCCAGATCCTTATGATTGGTTTGAAAGCGATGATGTAGATGTAGTTTGTAACTTGTCTAAAACAATGCTTGAAAACTTAATTAGACCTTATGAAGTCTTTAATGTAAAAAGACCTGCTTTTTGTCCTTTATATTCAAATGTCTTAACTAAAAAACAACAGGAAAATTTTAATTGGGCTAAAAAAATTTATGAAGAAAGAGAATAGCTTTGAAAGGAGATTTTGTATGGGTAATAATGGAGAAAAAACTTTTCAAGTTGTTACAAGAGAAAATGAAAAAGTCTTTTTTACTGCAAGAGAGTTATTTGAAATAGTGAGTAAAAATAGTAAGTATGATTATAACTGGGTAGCAAGTGCAACAGAGCTGTATAATGTATGCCAAATGGAAGGTTTTGATGAAAAGTACGCAAAAAGCATAATGCTTTTGATATTAAATTGTTATGCAACTTTAGAATTAAAAATAACTGATGAGGCAAATTATGAAAAAACAGCACAAGAAACAGTAAACAATATTTATAACAGATTCTCTTTTGATGATAAAGAGGCAAGTTTTATTAAAGAAAGATACTTAAGAAATGTAATACTTGCTGTAACTATGTATAATGGCGACGAGGAGAGAATAAAGTTAAATTATTGTCATAGTTTTTATGAGTTAGAAGAAATTTGGAAAAAAGAAATGTATTTTTATTACTGTGAGGAAAGTGATTTAGACTTTAAGATAGTAAGACGCTCGTTAAGATTAAAATATGAGGATTTTATGAAAGAGGCTTCTTTAGATGAAAGTGTAAAAAAAGAAATTAATGAAATTCAAAAAAGAAGAGAGATTGAATTTGAGAAAATTGTAAAAAGAATGGTTTTTAAACCATAATTATTATGAAAGGAAGTCTTTTATGAGTATCAAAAAAGTAAGCTTAAACTATATGTCTGCTGTAACCAAAACAAGGCCTGTAGCAAAGGTAAAAGTATCATCTGCTAAATTGGAAGAATTTGACTACGCTATAAAAGGAAAAATAAAGCAAAATAAAAGTTCATATAATTTAGCAAAAGAAAATCTAAAAGACGATATATATCATGGCTAAGTTAAAGTATTAAGATAAAAGGAGAATGTTTATTTACATTCTTCTTTTTTTATTGACTTTTAAATCAATTAATATATAATAATTTATGAGGTTTATATATGAGAGTTTAAAAAAAGAAGAAAGAGATGAAAAATTAATAAATGATTTAGTAAAGCTGTGGGAAAGTTCTGTAAAAAAACTCATACTTTTTTATCTTTAAGTGAAATAGAAAATATTAAAAAATATGTACCTGAAGCTTTAAAAAAATGTAGAACATTTAATAGTTTTAGAGGATGATAAAGGCGTTTATATAGCATTTATTGGAATAGAAAATAAAAAACTTGAAATGTTATTTGTAAGGGATAATAAATTAAAAAAAGGATATGGAAAAGAAATTTTAACATATGGAATTTAAAATATATAAAAAGTCTAGTTTAGATGAGCAAGGAAATGCTTATCCGATATTGTATATGAGTATATAGAGTAGAAAGGATAAAAAATGAAAGAAAAAACAAAAGAGTTTATTAAAAAATATATAAAATGGGTTATATTGTTTATTTGCTTGATTGGCTTTTTAGCACTAGCAGAAGATGTATTTAATAAAGAAATAATGAAAGGTGATATAATAGGATATAATTTAATATCAACATTTTTAATATCTGATTTTGTAACACCAGTAGCAAAGTTTATCACTAATTTAGGTGGAGCTATATTTTTAGTAGCACTTACAGTTATTTTGATTTTATTTATAAAAAATAAAAAAGTTGGTATTTCTATTTTATCTAATTTAGTAATAATTACAATATTAAATCAATTATTAAAAAAAATACTACAAAGACCAAGACCTGTAGGATATAGAATAGTTGAAGAAACTGGATATAGTTTTCCATCTGGACATTCAATGATAAGCATGGCTTTTTATGGATATTTAATATATTTGATATATAAAAATGTAGAAAATAAATATTTAAAATGGACTCTTATTGTGCTATTAAGCATATTGATAGTTTCAATTGGTATTAGTAGAATTTATTTAGGCGTACATTATACAAGTGACGTATTAGGTGGATTTTGTATTGCAATTTCATATTTAGTTATATATATAAGTGTAGTTAATAAATTTTTAGTAAATGATAAAAAATAAATTATGTTTTTATGGCAGGTAATTAAATTGATAATTATCTGCTTTTGTGATATTATTTTAATACTAAAAATACTTTTTGTAATTCAATAAAAGTTCAATATTTTTATTATATAATAAAATTGGTGATTAAGATGAAAATATTAATAATTGAAGATGAATATAGTTTAGCTGATGCTATAGCTGAAACTTTAAAAAAAGAAAATTATACTACAAAAATAGTAACAAATGGAGAAGATGGAGAAGATGAAGCTCTTACTAATGTTTACGATTTAATATTGTTAGATGTAATGTTACCAAAAAAAGATGGATTTGAAATATTAAAAGATTTAAAAATGCAAAAAATAACCACTCCGATTATAATGATTACAGCAAAATCAGAAATAAGTGATAAATTAAAAGGTTTAGAAAATGGTGTTGATGATTATATAACAAAACCATTTCATATGAGAGAAGTTGTTGCAAGAGTAAAAATTGTTTTAAAAAGAAATGCTAACATAGAAGATACAAATACATTAGAGTATAGTGATTTAAAACTAGACTTAAGTACAGGAAAAATGATATCTAACAATTTGGATATTGCAATAAATGGAAAAGAACTTGATTTGCTTGAAATATTGCTTATAAACAAAAATCAAATAGTAAGTAGAGAAATACTTGCAGATAAAATATGGGGATATAACAGTGATGCTGAATATAACAACGTCGAGGTATATGTATCATTTTTAAGAAAAAAATTAAAACTAATTAAATCAAAGGTAAAAATAAAAGCAGTAAGAGGGATAGGTTATAAATTGGAGGAAGAAAATGATTAAAAAATTAAAACAAAGAATTTTTATGATTATAATGTTTTCTTTATCTTTAGTAACATTAGTAATAATTACATTAAATATGGCCTTAAGTTATAATAATACGATAAATACAACAACATCTATGATGAATAGAATGATAGATGTTGATACAAAAAGAGAATTTAATAAAAATGATGATTCAAAAAAAATATCTGAATTTGATGTAGAAGGACTATATAAAATTGTAATACAAGATTCAGTTATTACTAGTAGTTCATATAATGCAGAAGATATTGATTTAAATGAATATTTAAAAAAAATATTAAATAAAAATAATCAAAAAGGAATAATTGGTGATTATGTTTATAGCGTAAAAGTTATAGATAAAAATACAGTTATAATTTCAATGTTAGAAGATAAAAATTCAATTTTACATATAAGAAAAATGATAATTCTTTCAAGTTCTACTGCTATATTTTGTATTGTTTTAATTTATCTTTTAGCAAAAAATATTTCAAAAATTATAGTAGAACCAGTTGAAGAAACTTTTGAAAAACAAAAACAATTTATATCAGATGCATCGCATGAATTAAAAACACCACTTGCTGTAATAGAAGCAAATTCAGATGTATTAAAAGATCAAGTTGGAGAAAATAAATGGATAGATTATATTCAAAATGAAATTGAAAGTATGAATAAACTTGTAAATGAACTTTTACTACTTACAAAAATTGAAAATGTTGATAATGTAAAACAATATACTAAATTAAATTTATCAAATGAAGTCGAGATAATAATTTCAATGTTTGAAAGTATAGCTTATGAAAAACAGGTGGTAATAAAAAATAATATTGAAAGTGATATTATGATGGATGGTAATAAAGAGGATATAGAGCATATTGTATCAACTCTTACTGATAATGCAATAAAACATACAAATAAAGATGGAGAGGTTATTATTAATCTAAAGAAAGAAAAAAATGAAATAATACTTGAAGTGAAAAATATGGGAGAAGAAATTCCACAAGAAGAAAGAGAAAAAATATTTGAAAGGTTTTACCGTATTGATAAATCAAGAAATAGAAATGAAAAAAGATATGGTCTTGGACTTGCAATTGCAAAATCTACAATAGAAAAATATAACGGAAAAATTGAAGTGGATTATAAAGATAAATTCACAATTTTTAGAGTTATAATTCCAGTTTAAAAATAAAGTAAATAAAAAATATTAATAAGTTTTAAAAAATTTATTAATATTTTTTTTATTTTCAATAATTCTTCAAGCTTTGTATTGTATATTATATATTGTCAGGAGGAAGTAAGATGTATATTTAAAAAAATAGTATACTTTCAATAATTAGAAATAAAGGAAGAAATATTCTAATAGGTGTTATATTATATTTGCAATAGCATGTAGTGCAACAATTACACTTGCAATAAGAAACACGGCAACTAATATAGTAGAAAGTTATGAAGATTCAAATGATTTAATAGCAACAATATCTTTTGATAGAAGTAAATTAATGGGAGAATTTAAAGGTGGAGAAAATGGTAAAAAAGAAAATATCGAAACTTTTAATAATATAGAATCATATACATTAGATAATGTTAAAAATTTTGGAGAAAGTGAATATCTAAAAGGTTATTATTACACATACTCAACCTCATTAGATAGTGATACTTTAACAAAAACTGAAGATTCATTTGAAATTGAAAATAATGAAGAATTATTAAATGATAAAAATGATAAATCACAAAGTAATTTAGTTGAATATAATGGAAATACAAGTATAGACTCTGATACAAGTGTAAAAGGTGGTGATTATTTATCAGAAAGTGAAGATTAAAATGCTATTTTAGTAACTGGAGAAAATGATGTAGAATTATCAAATATCAATGTAACAAAAACAGGAGATTCAAGTAGTGGTGATAATACTAGTTTTTATGGTATTAATTCTGCAATACTTGCTAAAGATAAAACAAATTTAACATTAAAAAATATCAATGTAACAACTAACGCAAATGGTGCAAATGGTGTATTTTGTTATGGAGGAAGTGCAATAACTAGTAATACCTATTCAGATGGTACAACTATTACAATTAGTGATTCTTCAATAACAACAAAAAAAGATAATTCAGGAGGAATTATGGTTACAGGAGGTGGAATATTAAAAGCTACAAATTTAACAGTAAATACATCTGGCACATCTAGTGCAGCAATTAGATCTGATAAAGGGGGTGGTAATCTAAGCGTAGATGGAGGCACATATACAACAACTGGTCAAGGCTCGCCAACAATTTATTCAACAGCAAATGTAAAAGTAGAAAATGCAAATTTAACTGCAACTGCATCAGAAGGGATAGTGATAGAAGGAAAAAATAGTGTGACAATTGATAATTGTAATTTAACAGATAGTAATACAAAGTTAAATGGAAAATCAACAACATATAAAAATATATTCATATATCAATCTATGTCAGGAGATTCAGATGTAGGAAATTCAGAATTTAGTGCAAATAACAGTACAATAACAACAAATAATGGAGATTCTTTTTATGTTACAAATCAAAAAGCAATTATAAATCTAAAAAATAATAAAATTATAAATAACGATACAAATGGAAATTTCCTAAAAATTCAAAAAGATTCTTGGGGAAATGAAGGAAGTAACGGTGGAGATGTTACTTTAGTAATGGAAAATCAAGAAGTAACAGGAAATATTGTAGTAGATTCTATATCGACTTTGGATATGACATTAAAAGAAAATTCATATTATGAGGGGGTGATAAATGAAGAAAATTCAGCAAAAGAAATAACCTTAAAATTAGATGCCTCATCTAAGATAAAACTAACAGGAGATTCCTATGTAACAAATTTAGAGGATAGTGATAACACATACAGTAATATAGACTTTAATGGATATAAATTGTATGTAAATGGTATAGCAATTAATTAAAAAATAACAACAGAAAATATAATAAATAATAACGAGTAAAGTTTTCTAGTTTTTCAAGAAATTGAAAGATTGGAAAGCTTTATTTTTTTGTATAAAAGTAATAAAAAAACGAGTAGAAAATTACTCGTTTTAGTGTATATGAAAGATAGAGCATACTTAATTTATTAGCATATGTACAATTTCATCTATAACAATATTTGTCATTGTGTCGTAGTTTAAATCTTTATGTTTATGATATACAATTTCATGACAAATGTTATCGATCATTCCAATTATAACATGAACTCTTTCTTCTAAATCTTTTGTGTTTAACCCATTTTTTCTTAGTAAATTTACAATAGCAGTAGTCATTTTAATTTCATTGTTATGGAAAAAATCAGCAACATCTTTATCAGAATGTGCCATTGCAGTTATTTCTTCATGAGCAGTTTTTGATAGTTTATGATTTTGAATAAATTGTGAAATTGCTTTTTGTATAATTTTTTTTAAATTTTCTTCATTTATTTTAAAGTTTGCATCAAGGTCTATACTTGGGTAAAAAATACTACTAGCATATTGTTTAAGCCCTTCTAATAATATATCATGTTTATCATTAAAATAGTTATAAATAATGCCAGTAGAAACACCTGCAGCTTTTGCAATTTGTGCTGTATTAGTGTTATAGTAACCTTTTTTACATATTAATTCAAATCCATATTTTATAATTTTTTCCTTTTTTTCAATAGAACGTTTTTGAATTGGTTCTCTAATTGTATTATCAGTCATACAAAAACCTCCGTTAACAAATTAGTATAATTATAGCACATAAAAAAAATAAGTCAATAAATATGAAAAAAAATTCATATTATATTGACAATCAAAATAAATATTATTATAATAAAGTAAAATATGAAATAAATTTCATATAAAGGAGGAGCTATGGATAAAATAGTAGAATTAAAAAATGTTAGTAAAGTTTATAAAATTGGTGAAAAGGAATTTAAAGCAATCGATGATGTAGATTTGTCTTTAAATAAAGGTGAAATGATTGTAATTCTTGGACCATCTGGTGCTGGAAAATCTACTTTACTTAATTTGATTGGTGGTATGGATACATCAACAAGTGGAAGTGTAATTATTGATAATGAAAATATTTCTAGTTATAATCAAAATATGTTATCTGATTATAGGGCAGAAAATGTTGGATTTATTTTTCAGTTTTATAACATATTACCAAGTCTTACAGTTAAAGAAAATGTTGATATAGTAAAGGATATTGTAAAAAATCCAATAAGTTCAAAAGAAGCTTTAGAGGGTGTTGGACTTTTTGAACATAGAAATAAGTTTCCAAATCAACTATCAGGTGGAGAACAACAAAGAGTATCTATTGCAAGAGCAATAGCAAAAAATCCTAAATTATTACTTTGTGATGAACCAACAGGGGCACTAGATAGTAAAACTGGTGTTGAAGTTTTAAAATTATTAAGAAAACAATGCGATGGTAATAATGGTGCAAACACAGTTATAATTGTTACTCATAATAGTTTAATTGCAGACATTGCAGATACAGTTGTTTATGTAAAAAACGGTAAGATAGAAAAAACAATTCATAATGAAAATCCAAAAAGAATAGATGAGGTGGCTTGGTAATTATGAAAATATTAAATATAAAAATGTTTAGAGATATAAAAAATAATATGTCTCAATTTATAACTATATTTTTAATGATAATGATTGGAGTTATGGCATACTCTGGAATAGAGGCTTATATGGATGGAATGAGTAAAACAGCAGAAAAGTTTTACTCAGAAAATAATCTGTTTGATTTAAATCTTGTAGGTGAAAATTTTACTGATGAAGATTTAGAAAATATAAAAAATATAGAAAATGTAAAAAATGCTGAAAGAAAGTTATCTTTAACTGGTACAACAGATAATGATAAAACTTTATTACTAAGCTTTATTGAATCAAATGAAATTTCAAAATTCTATGTTATAGATGGTGAAGAGTTCGATAAAGCAAAATCTGGTGTATGGCTTGACAATTTTTATGCACAAGAAAATAATATAAAAGTTGGAGATGAAATTTTAGTAAAATATGATGGAATGGAGCTAAAAGAAAAAGTTTTAGGATTAATAAACGTTCCAGATCATTTATATGATGTAAAAGATGAATCACAACTTTATCCAGATAGAAAAGATTTTGGATTTGCATATTTATCAGTAAATGAAATAAGTGAAAGTTATATAAAATCAAAAGTAATGAGTAAGATGAATATAACTGATGAATCTTTATTTGATTTATATGTAAAAGATTTTAACTATAAAGATTATATTGTTTTTAATAACGTAATGGTAGATGTTGATGATTTAAGTAAAATAAATGAAGTAAAAAATGTAATTGAAGACAATATAAAAAATGCCAAAGCTATAATAAATGTAGAAGACACATCATCATATTTAAAATATCAAGGGGAAATTGATGAGGGAAAAACTTATGTAGGTGTATTTTCAGGATTATTTTTATTTATTGCAATGCTTTCTGTAATTACTACAATGACAAGAATTGTAAAAAATCAAAGAACTCAAATAGGTACACTTAAAGCTTTAGGTTTTAGTGATAGAAAAGTAATATTACATTATATTGGTTATGGATTTTGGATTTCTATTTTTGCAGCAGTTGTTGGATTATTACTCGGATATTTCTTAATAGGAAATATTTTTATAGGGTTAGAAATGTCATTTTTTGAAATACCTAACGGACACCCTGTACTTAATACAAAATGCTATATTGTAGCTTTACTTGTTGTAATAATGGTTAGCTTTATTACATATATTACAGGAAGAAATATATTAAAAGAAAATCCAGCAGAAACATTAAGAAATAAAATACCTAATGTAAACACAAAATCTTTAAATATCACAACAAAAGGAATATTTAAAAAATTGGGATTTTCAAGTAAATGGAATTTAAGAGATATTGTTAGAAATAAAATGAGAACTTTTATGGCAATAGCTGGAGTTGTTGGTTCTTGTATGCTTATTGTTTGTGCACTTGGAATGTTAGATTCTATGAATTTTTTTATAAAACTTCAATTTGAAACTTTGTATAATTTTGATTATAAATTAAATATCAAAGAAGATATAAATGACTCTAGTTTGGAAAAATTGTATGAAGAGTATGGAGATAATACATCAGAATCATTAGGAATCGAGATAAAAGATGTAGATGGTGTAAGAGAGTCAAATAATATATTTATAACTGATGCTAAGTCTTATGTAAGATTTGTAGATAATAAAAATAAAATAATAGAAAAACCTACAGATGATGGTATTTTTGTAACTTATAAACTTGCACAGTTAAAAGGTTATAAATTAGGGGATGAAATATCTTGGCATATATATGGTGATGACAATTACTATACTTCAAAAATAATTGGATTTAATAAAGATCCACAAAATCAAAATATTTCCATGACAAGAAATTATTTTGAAAGTTTAGGATTAGAATATAAACCTAACGCATTATATACAAATATTGATTTAAGTAATACAAAACAAATTGATGGTGTAGATA
This sequence comes from uncultured Clostridia bacterium, assembly GCA_934169925.1. Lineage (GTDB taxonomy): Bacteria > Bacillota > Clostridia > TANB77 > CAG-465 > CAG-465. Next base: position 23,470 of record CAKPOO010000003.1, read on the forward strand.
CAATTCAAGATATAGAAAGTTTAAAAGATGGAATGACAAGTATGTTATCTATGATGAAAACTATGATCACTCTTATAATAGGTATTGCAATATTACTAGGTGGAGTTATTATATATAATTTAGGTATACTTTCATTTTCAGAAAAGCAGTATCAATTTGCCACATTAAAAGTGTTAGGATTTAAAGATAAAAAAATTAAAGATATATTTATAAAACAAAATAATTGGATCGCTGTTATATCAATTATAATTGGCTTACCACTTGGTTATTTCTTAACAGATTGGTTATTTAAAACAGCAATAGAAGAACATTATGATTTTGGTGCTAGTATTTTAATGCAAACTTATGTTATATCAGCTATAGGTACATTTTTAGTAAGTTATTTTGTTTCAAAATTCTTATCAAGAAAAATAAAAAATATTGATATGGTATCTAGTTTGAAAGGAAATGAGTAATATGGAGATTTTTTATGGTTTGATTATACCTTTTCTTGGAACTACGCTTGGTTCAGCGATGGTTTTCCTTATGAAAAATAAGATAAACGATAAAGTTGAAAAGTTATTACTTGGATTTGCGTCAGGTGTTATGATATCTGCGTCTTTTTGGTCACTTTTAAATCCATCAATACAAATGGCAAAAGAGCAAAATATCATACCTTGGTTACCAGCAACTATTGGATTTATTTTAGGAATAATATTTTTATTAATTTTAGATAGTGTTATACCTCATTTACATTTAAATTCAAATAAACCAGAGGGAATAAGATCAAAAATAGAAAAAACAACTATGATGGTACTTGCTGTTACTCTTCATAATATACCAGAAGGAATGGCAGTTGGTGTTGTTTTTGCTGGTGCTATAGCACAAAAAACTGGAATAACAATGGCAGGAGCTATTGCACTTGCAATAGGAATTGCAATACAAAATTTCCCAGAGGGCGCTATAATATCAATGCCACTTAAAAGCGAAGGAATGTCAAAGAAAAAAGCTTTTTTATATGGTACACTTTCAGGAATTGTCGAACCAATAGGAGCAATTTTAACAATTCTTTTAACAAAATTTATTGTTCCGCTTCTTCCTTATCTTTTATCATTTGCAGCAGGTGCAATGATTTATGTTGTTGTAGAAGAACTTATACCAGAATCTCAAAGTGGAGAACATTCTAATATAGGTACAATTGGTGTTGCAATTGGATTTGTAATAATGATGGTATTAGATGTAGCTTTAGGTTAGAAATATATTATGAATTTTTTATATAAAATAATGTTGAGGTGGTTTTACTGCCTCAACATTTATTGTATCTAAATATTAATTAACTTTGTTATCACGATAGTTATTTCACCATTGTACCATAGAATCAAGTATTGGTTTTAAACTAAGTCCTGTATTAGTTAGTGAATATTCAACTCTAGGAGGAACTTCTGCAAATACTTCTCTTTTTACTAATTTTGATTTTACCATATCTCTTAGATTATTTGTAAGGACTTTTTGACTTATTCCATTAAGTGATTTTTTTAGTTTACCAAATCTTTTAGTGCCAGAAAGTAAATCTCTAATAATTAAAATTTTCCATTTATCTCCAATAAGTCCCATTGTTATTTCAACAGGGCAAGATTGTAATTCTTGTTTCATAAAAATCAACTCTATTATATATTTAGGATTGTATCAAATAATAAGTTATATGTAAATAGTAATAAGTACTAAAAATGTAGTAAATAACTAATAGTTTACATTTGAATGTTACGTTAAAATATAAACTTTAAAAAAATTTTTTTAGTTTTTTTATTGATTTTGCTAAAAAGTAACTTTTTGGTAACTATGAAACAAAAAAGTGCCTACTTTACAAACAAAAATTCAAACGTTAAAATAATTATATAAAAGGGTAGCTACTTTTTAATAAGATATAAGGAGTAAGTAAAAATGGAGTGTAAAAAAGTTAATATAGGAAAAGGTTTTGTAGATATTTACTATTTTAAAGATATTGACAATATACCCTATAGGGTATATAATATTTTTAGTTTGGAGGTGAAATTTTTTTGGAAGATAAATGTTGTCATAAAAAGACTCATAGAACAGAAAGTGAAAAAAAGACAGTAATAAATAGAATAAATAGAATAGAAGGTCAATTAAATGGTATAAAAAGGATGATTAATGAAGATACTTATTGTAATGATGTTTTAATACAATTATCAGCAATAGAAAATTCAATTAAAAGTTTATCAAATCATATTTTAGAGAATCATTTACATAGTTGTATTACAAGAGATTTTGAAAATGGTGAAATTAAAGCTATAGATGAGGTAATAGATCTATTTAAAAGATTTAATAAATAAATTATAAATATTTAATTAAAAAGAAAGGAAGTTTTTATTATGAAAGAATTTGTTATAAAAGTAAATGGAATGGTATGTACAGGATGTGAAAATAGAGTTAAAAATGCTCTATTAGATGTTGATGGTGTTGAAAGTGTTAATGCAGATCATGTAAAAGGTGAAGTTAGTGTTAAATTAAATGGTGATGTAGATAAATTAGCAATAGAAGAAAAAATTGAAGATTTAGGTTTTGATGTAATAAAGGAAGATTAGTATGAAAAAAGTAATTTTATCTATAGATGGAATGACTTGTTCTGCGTGTTCAAATGGTCTTGAAAAATATCTTAATAAACAAAACGGGATATACGATGCAACAGTTAATTTAGTTATGGCAAATGCGAGTATTGAATATGATGAAAAAATATTAAGTATAGAAAATTTAGAAGAATTTGTAAAGCAAGCAGGATTTAAAAGTTTAGGAGAATTTAAAGAGATTAATCTTAAAAGTAAAAATAAAATAGAAAAAGTAAAATTTGTTATATTTACAGTTCTTGCTGTAATTTTGATGTATATTTCAATGGGACATATGTTAAATCTTCCTACTTTTTCATTTATAGATCCACATTTAAATCCTAAAAATTATACATTAGCCTTATTTTTATTAACTTTGTGTTTTATTTTTTATGGTTTTGATATTATAAAAAATGGATATAAAAACTTAATTCATAAAACTCCTAATATGGATACTTTAGTTGGTATTGGTGTTTTAACTAGTTTTATATATAGTGTATACAATATGTTTTTAGTATTAAAAGGAAATACTAGTTTAGTTATGGATTTGTATTTTGAATCTTCTAGTATTGTAATTTATTTTATAAAACTTGGAAGATATATTGATGGACTAAGTAAAGATAAAACAAAAGAAGCTATTCAAAAATTAGTTGAAATAACTCCAAGTAAAGCAACTTTAAAAAAAGATGGAAAAGAAATTGAAGTTACTTTAGACAAAATAAAAAAAGGGGATATATTAATAAGTAGACCAGGAGAAAAAATTGCAGTAGATGGAAAAATAGTAAATGGAAGTGCTCATTTTGATGAATCTTTTATTACAGGAGAGAGTAAACCATCTCAAAAAGAAGTAGGAAAAAAAGTTATAGCCGGAAGTTTAAACTATGATGGATATGTAGAATATGAAGCTGAAAAAATTGGAAAAGATTCAACAGTATCAGAAATTGTTAGACTTGTTGTAGAAGCTTCAAATACAAAAGTTCCTATTGCAAAAATTGCAGATAAAGTATCTAGTTATTTTGTACCAGTTGTTTTAGTAATTGCAATAGTAACACTTTTGGTATATTTATTAATAGGACAAAGTTTAGAAACATCTCTTGTAACATTTGTAACTATCTTAGTTGTAGCCTGTCCTTGTAGTTTAGGTCTTGCAACACCACTTGTTGTAATTGTAAGTGAAGGTTTATGTGCAACAAATGGAATTTTGATAAAAAAGAGTGAAATATTAGAGGCAGCTCAAAAAGTAGATACTATTGTTTTTGATAAAACAGGTACATTAACTTATGGTAAGTTAAAAATATCAGAAATTAAAAATTATAGTAATTTAAAAAATGATGAAATTATACAAATTGTAGCAAGTGCTGAAAGTAAATCAACTCATCCAGTAGCAAATGCTTTTAAAGATTATATTAAAGATAAAAATTTAAGTATGCTAGATGTAAATGAGTTTGAGAATATACAAGGAATGGGAATAACTTGTAAAGTAGAGAAAAAAGATGTTATAGTTGGTAATTTTAAAATAATTGAAAAGTATAACATAAAAAACATACATGAAAAAGAAGAATTAGAGCTTGCAGAAAATGGAAATAGTATTGTATATGTTGTAATGGATAAAAATATTGTTGCTTTAATTGGTGTAAATGATGTTATAAAAGAAAATTCAAAAGATGTAATAAAAAAATTAAATGATATGAATATTGAAACTATTATGCTAACCGGTGATAATACGAAAACTGCAGAAAAAATTGCAAATGAGCTTGGAATAAAAAAAGTAATAGCAAATGTTTTACCAAAAGAAAAAGCAAATATTATAAAAGAACTAAAAGAAAATAATAAGTTTGTAATGATGTGTGGTGATGGTATAAATGATAGCCCAGCTTTAGTAAATGCAAATATTGGCGTAAGTGTTAATAATGCAACAGATATAGCTATAGATTCATCTAGCGTTATATTAACTAAAAGTGATTTACAAAGTATTATTAATTTAATAAATATAAGTAAAAGAACAATAAAGAATATAAAGCAAAATCTATTTTGGGCATTTTTTTATAATTGTTTAATGATTCCTATTGCAATTGGTGTTTTTAAACCATTTGGAATTTCTATAACTCCAATGATTGCAAGTCTTGCTATGGTATTTAGTAGTATAACAGTAATACTAAATGCTTTAAGATTAAAAAGTAAAAAAATTTTGTAAGAGGTAAAATTTATGGAAAAATCAAAAGAAAAAAGTATGTTAAAAAAGATTATTAAAATAATTGCTGTGATTTTGGTAATTGTAGCTGTTGTATTTTTGATTGAATTTATATTAACTAAACAAATAGAACTTTATTAAAGGTAAAAAATAATAAAATTTATATAATTTGATAATAATATTGATATAAGATTTATTATATGTTATAAATAAATTATAATAAGGAGAGTTTGAATATGAAAAATAAATCAGTTATCGTTATTTTTATAACACTTCTAGTGTTAGTAGTTATTACAGGAGTAGTTGTTTTTAATGCTTCAAAAAATGAAAGCAATTTAACAAGTGTAACACTTAATTCAAATGGTAAAATAAAAAAGTTTATTAATCAAGTTTATGATCAAATACCAAAAGATGATATGATGAGTGTTGAATCAGTAAATATTGATTTAAATGATGAATATGCTTTAAATTCATATTTAGGTTTACAAGATAAAGATAAAATTCAATGTGCTGTTGCATCAGAACCATTAATGACATCAAGTGCATATTCTTTTGTAGTTGCAAGTTTAAAAGATGGTAGCAATGCACAAGAAGTTGCAAATGAAATTTTAAATGGTGTTAATCCAAGAAAATGGATTTGTGTTGAAGCAGAACAAATAAATGTAATATTTAAAGATAATGTAGTAGTTTTAGTAATGACAGATAAAGACTTAGCTACAAGTATTACAAATGCAGTAAAAACAAAATTAAATGTTACTGATGCAAATGTATTAGAAAAAGAAAATGTTGATGGAGATTATGAACTTCCACCTGAGATGATAGTTACACAGTAAAAAAAGTAAGTATCAAAGAGACCTTGAATATTTCTTCAGGGTCTTTTATTATAATAAAAAGGAGTAACTATTAATTATGGTATTTTCAAGTTTAACGTTTTTAATATATTTTTTACCGATAGTATTAGTAGTATATTATGTTGTACCACAAAAATTAAAAAATACTGTTTTACTTATTGCATCAATTTTATTTTATGCATATGGTGAACCTAAATATATAATACTTTTTTTAATTTCAATTTTATTTTCATATATTTTTGGAATATTAATTGATGGTGCAAAAAGTGGAAAGTTAAAAAAATTATTCTTAATATTTGGAATTTTGTTACACGTTGGATTTTTAGTATATTTTAAATATATTGATTTTTTAATAGGTAATATTAATTTGATATTTAATTTAAAAATTGATTTAGTTAATGTGGCACTACCTATTGGGATAAGTTTTTATACATTTCAAATTATTAGCTATTTAGTAGATGTATATAAAGGAAAGATTAAAGTTCAAAGAAATATTATAAAATATGCAACATTTGTTGCTATGTTTCCGCAACTTATTGCAGGACCTATAGTAAGATATGAAGATATTGAAAAATCTTTAGATAAAAAAGAAATAAATTTAAAAAATATTTCAAATGGAATAGAACGTTTTATAATTGGTCTTTCAAAAAAAGTAATTCTTGCTAATTTACTTGGTACATTTTGTAATGTATATTTGCAGTCTAAAGAACCTACAATGATTTTTAGTATTTTTTATAGCTTTGCTTGTTTTATGCAAATATACTTTGATTTTTCTGGGTATTCAGATATGGCAATAGGACTTGGAAAAATGCTTGGATTTTCTTATCCTGAAAATTTTGATTTTCCTATTTGCTCAAAAAGTATAACAGAGTTTTGGAGAAGATGGCATATTACACTTGGTATGTGGTTTAGAGATTATATTTATATACCACTTGGTGGAAATAGAAAAGGTGTTATAAGGCACTTAATAAATATATTTGTAGTATGGGCATTAACAGGTCTTTGGCATGGTGCTTCAAATGTATTTATAGTTTGGGGACTTTATTTTGGCGTAATTTTAGTACTAGAAAAATATGTTATAAAAAAAGTACTAGATAAAATTCCTAGCATATTTTCACATATTTATACAATTATATTAGTACTTATTAGTTTTGTAATATTTAATAGTAATACTATTACAGATGCTTTTTTAGTTATAAAAAATATGTTTGGAATAGGTTGTGATTTTATAAATAAAGAGTCTTTTTACTATATTAGTAGTAACTTTATATTATTTTTAGTATCAGCTGTATTATGTACAAATATTTTAAAAAGAGTACTTAAATTTAAAAAAATAGAAAGAATAGTAAATATTATAAAACCAGTTATATATTTTTCACTTTTAATAATTTGCATAAGTTTCATAACAGTTGAATCATTTAATCCATTTATTTATTTTAGATTTTAAGAGGTATGTATGAAAGATAAACTAAAAAATTTAATTATAATAGCAGTCTTTTTTGTAGTAATTTTTGGTATATTTATTATTAATGCTTTTAAAGAGGATAAAAAAGTATCAATTTCAGAAAGAAGAAAGCTTTTACAAATGCCAAAATTTAGTATTGCCACTTTTTATAACGGTAGTTTTCAAGATAAATTTGAAAATTATTTAAAAGATCAAATAACATTTAGAGAATTCTTTAAAAATGTAAATTTTAATTTTAAAGAAAATGTATTAAAAAATAAAGATACAAATGGATATTTTGTAAAAGATGATGTTATATTTAAACTTGGAAAAACAAATAAATATAATATAGATAAAACAATATCTAAATTAAACGAGATTATTAATTTATACATGAAAGATAATAAGATATATGCAAGTATTATACCTGATAAGAATTACTATTTAGAAGATAATACATATTTAAATTTAGATGTAGAATATATGGAAGATAATATAAAAAATAAAATGAATGTTTCATATATAGATATAAAAGATAAAATTAATTTAAATAGTTTTTATAGCACTGATATTCATTTAAAACAGGAATGTACTATAAATTTAGTAAATACATTATTAAATAGTATGGGAAAAGAAAGTATTAATATAAATGATTTTAAAGTGTCAAAAATAGGTGAATTTGAAGGTTCATATTATTACAATACATATAAAAAGTTAAAAAAAGATACTTTAAATATTTTATCAAATGAAACATTAGATAATTTAAATGCATATAACTATGAAAAAAATGTATATGAACCAGTGTATAATTTTGAAAAGTATAATACTTCAATTGATAAATATGATGTATTTTTATCAGGTCCAACCTCAATACAAAAAATTGAGAATAAAAATGCAAAAGAAGATAATAATTTAATTGTATTTAGAGATTCTTTTGGTAGTGAGTTAGTTCCTCTTATGCTTCAGGATTATCATTATATAACACTTATAGATTTAAGGTATGTTTCACCTAAGATATTAGATAACTATGTTGATTTTACAAATGCTGATGTTTTATTTATATATTCTGCAGAAGTTGTAAATCAAAATATATTAAAAAGTTTGAATTAAAATGATGAAAAATTTTATTTAAAAAAATATTTAGAATTAAAAAGTTTTTTCAAAAAAATGAAAAAATATTTTAAAGTACAAAGTTTTTTCAAAATTTTGAAAAAACTTGACTATAATGATAAAAAAGAGTATAATTGTTATAATTAGGAGGAGATTTATGAAAAGAATAAGTAGAGAAAATTATTTATCTATATTAAAAAATTTCAAAGATCAACAAATAATAAAAGTTATTACAGGAATAAGAAGATGTGGTAAATCAACATTATTAGAAATATTTCAGGACTATTTAAAGGAAAATGGTGTAGAAGAAAAACAAATTATATCAATAAACTTTGAAAATGTAGATTATGAGGATTTGCAAGACAGAAAGAAATTATACGAATATATAAAAGAAAGATTAGTAAAAGGAAAGAAGACGTACGTTTTTTTGGATGAAATCCAAAATGTGAATGAATTTGAAAAAACAGTAGATAGTTTGTTTATAAATAAAGATGTAGATTTATATATAACCGGTTCTAATGCATATTTATTGTCTTCAGAACTTGCAACATTACTTACAGGAAGATATATAGAAATAAAAATGTTACCATTGTCTTTTAAAGAATATTTATCAAGCTTTGAAGATAAAACAGATTTATCAAGAAAGTTTAGAGATTATTTAAGATATAGTTCATTTCCTCAAGCAGTAGAGTTATATAAAATAGCTCCAGAAAATATAAATTTATTTTTAGATGGAATATATAATACTATTTTGTTTAAAGATGTAATGCAAAGAAAGGGAATAACAGATAAAAATGTTTTGGAAAGAATTACAAAATATTTGTATGATAATATAGGAAATAGAACTAGTTTAAAAAGTATAAATGATAACTTAGAGGGAATAGAAAAAAAATCGTCATATAATACAATTTCAAACTATATAGATGCTTTAATTGATAGTTATTTAATATTTAAGGCAAATAGGTATGATATAAAAGGAAAAGAATTTTTGAAAACTCAAGAAAAATATTATGCAATAGATATAGGATTAAGATATTATATGTTAGGGCAAAGTTCAGGTAAAGATATGGGGCATATATTAGAAAATGTTGTGTATCTTGAACTAATAAGAAGAGGATATGAAGTATATATAGGAAAATATGATGATTTAGAAGTTGATTTTGTTGCAAAAAAGCCAGATAATACTATATATTATCAAGTTGCATTAACAACTAGAGGAGAAAATGAAGAAGATAATAAAATTTTAAATAGAGAGCTTACTCCACTAAAAAAAATAAATGATAATTATCCTAAATATATTTTGACGCTAGATGATGATTTAGATACAGATTTTGATGGAATAAAAAAAATCAATGTATTAGACTTTTTACTTGAAAAAGATAATTAATTTATTTATCGTATATAATAAAATAAAGAAGAAGTAAATAAGATGATTTTTTCATTTTTACTTCTTCTTTTTTGTAAGATAATATGTTAAACCTTCATTTAAAAAATTAGCAAAATTTTGAAAAGTATAATACTTAAATTGATAAATATGATGTATTTTTATCATGCAAACTTCAATACAAAAAATAGAAAATAAAGATGCAAAAGAAGAACCAAGAAAATATTGGTCTGTTAAAAAACAGATTAAAAAAAAGAAGGAAGTGAACTGACTACAAAATGTAGTCAGTTGAAAATGTTAGCACAAAATGTAAAAATGAGATTAAGAGATACATTTAATATAAATGGTATTTTAAGATTAATTGAATCAATATCAAGTTCAAATGCTGAGCCTTTTAAACTTTGGATTACTCAAATAGGAAAAGAAAGAAATGATGAAGTATTTGATCCAGAACTTGTAGTAAACCATGCAGTAGATTATTATAGAAGTTATGAATATGATGACAATTGGATTAAAGCAAGACTAACAGGAGTTGTAGATAGACACAAATTAACTGATGTATGGAAAGAAAATGGAATAAAGCAAAATTATGAATATGCAATATTAACAAATGAAATATATCAAGAGTGGTCAGGAATGAAAGATTCACAATATAAAGAATACAAGGGACTTAGAAAAAAATCATTAAGAGACAATATGACTGATAAAGAATAAAGTCAAAAGGCAAAATTGTTTACTGAATATTTGAAAAATAAAAGTTATGAAAAGGGTAAAAGTAAACAATTTTGTCTTTATTAAACTTCTTACAAGCGACATTTTTTAAATCACTTTTTCTTTATTTTTATCTTTTGATACTACATTTTCATTTTTTAGTTCTTTTTCATTTAAATTAACTTCTTCATTATTAAAAGTTAAATCTTTTAAATTATTTTCAAAAGAATCTGCATTTGTAATATCTTTAAGTGGTGGATTTAAATATATAGATTCATCTTTATTTCTTGAAAAAGCATTTTTTATTTTTGTTAAAAGTGTTGAAAGTTTTGGATGATTTTTTGCAAATTCTTCTTTTTTAACTTTCTTTTCAACATTTTTACTTACTTCTTTAAAAACTGTATCAAAAGTTTGATCATTTATAAATAAAAATTTGCTATATAAATCTGCACCACTTAATATTTTAGAATTTTTATCAAAAAAATCTTTTAGTAGTTTATCATTGTTCGAAATATACATTTTTTCTAGTATGTTCTCATCACCATAGCTTTTTTGTATGACAGGAGCAAATCTTTCAAAAAATTCTCTTTCCTTTTTGTAATGTAGGGATTCTTCATTACTAATCTTTTTTGCAAGATAATCTGTTAACCCCTCATTTAAAGAATTACCAAAGCTTTGAGTGTCTTTGCCACATATACCATTTTTTATTCTATGACCATCTTCATCAAAAGTACTTGAAAGAGTGTGTAGTATTTCATGAATTACTACATGTGGAGTAGAATCATTTTTTAAGTAACTTATTTTATTTCTATTAAATCCTTCAATTGAATCTTCTTTTTTTGATCCACCGTATATGTTATAAAATTCTTCTTCATCTTTACAAATATAAATATTTTTAAAAGCCTCATCAATTTTTTCTTTAGGTACAATAGAGGAAAATGCAGATTTTGATATTTTATCTTTAGAAAATTCTACTTTTTTCTCAACTTGAATATCTGAAGATACATTTTTTAAAACTTCATTAATTATTCTATTGTAATTTTCATCAGGTAAAAGTAATATTGTATCATTATTTTTTTGATTATTTGCATATTCACTATAGCTAGCACATATTTTTATTTTATTTAAAGAGCTATTTATATCAAAGTTTTCAAAAAGGTGTGAATACTCATCACTTAATAATATTTTTTTTGCTTTTTCTAATTCTTTATTTTCATTCATATATATAACCTCAAATAAATTATAATGTATTTGAATTTTTATGTCAATGTATATTTGAAAATAATATGAAAATAAAGATGTTTTAAAAATATGTTTTTTGATTGACTTATTCCTAAAAACTTGATATAATTCAATTATTGTTTTGACGTAAAAAAGAAAAGGAATATAAAGAAAATGAGAGATATTTTTATAATTGGTTCAAAAGGAATGGGAAACTATGGAGGTTATGAAACTTTTTTAGAAAATTTAACATATTTTAAAAATAATGATGATATTAATTATCACATAGCATATAGAGAAGAAGATACTGATGAACCTAATAAGGAATTTTATCATAATGGTGCAAGATGTTTTAAAATAAAATTAAAAGATATTGGACCTGCAAAAGCAATAGTGTATGATGTAAAGGCACTAAGAGAATCAATTAATTATATAAAGAAAAATAAAATTAATGATGCAATTATATATATTTTAACTTGCAGAATAGGACCTTTTTTAAGGTATTATAAAAATAAATGTAGAAAATTAGGAATAAAAATCTATGTAAATCCTGATGGACATGAATGGTTAAGAGCAAAATGGTCAAAGCCTGTCAAAAAGTATTGGAAATTATCAGAGAAATTAATGATTAAATATTCTGATTTAGTTATATGTGATTCTAAAAATATAGAAAAGTACATACTTAAAAATTATAAAAAATATAATCCAAAAACAACATTTATTGCTTATGGTGCTGATATTAATAAAAGTAAACTAGAAGATAATAATGAAAAGTTAGTTAAGTGGTATAAACAAAAAAATGTAAAACCTGGTGAATATTTTTTAGTTGTTGGTAGATTTGTACCTGAAAATAACTATAAAACGATTATATCAGAATTTATGAAATCAAATACTAAGAAAGATTTAGTATTAGTTACAAATTTTCAAAAGAACAAATTTTATGAAAAATTAAAAAATGAAACAAATTTTGATAAGGACAATAGAATTAAATTTGTTGGTACTGTTTATGAAAAAGAATTAATTAAAAAAATAAGAGAAAATGCTTTTGCATATTTACATGGTCATTCTGTTGGTGGAACTAATCCATCTTTAATAGAAGCATTAGCAGCTACAGATTTAAATTTATTATATGAAGTAGGCTTTAATAAAGAAGTAGCAGAAAGTGGTGCTTTATATTGGAACTTAGATGATAGTAATTTAGCCGATTTGATAAATAAAGTTGATAAATTTGATGAAAAAACAATAAAAAATCTAAGTGAAGAGGCAAGAAAAAGAATAAAATCTGAATATACTTGGGAAAAGATTGTTGATGATTACCAAAAATTATTTATTGGAAAATAAAAAATATTTAATATACTTTTAGAAAAGGTGAAAAAATGAAAATATTACATTATTTTTTAGGTTTTCCACCATATAGAAGTGGTGGATTACCAAAATATGTTGTTGATTTGATGAATGAACAAATAAAAAATGAAGATGAAGTTTTTGCTCTTTGGCCTGGAAAAATGGATATAACAAGTCATAAAGTAAAAATAAAAAAGTGCAAAAAAATTGGTAAAATAAATTCATATGAACTTATTAATCCTTTACCAGTTCCATTATTAAATGGAATACAAAATGTAGAATTTTATACATTATCTTGTGATGAAAATGTTTATAAAAATTTTTTAGAAAAGGTAAAACCTAATGTTATACATATCCATACACTTATGGGGATTCATTATGAATTTATTAAAGTTGCAAAAGAATTAAAAATAAAAACAGTATTTACAACTCACGATTATTTTGGTATTTGTCCAAAAGTAAATTTATTAAGAAACGATAAAGTTTGTGATGGAAATTTAGAATTTTGTAGTGATTGTAATAAAACCGCATTTTCAATAAAAAAAATAAAAATAATGCAAAGTAGAACATATAGAATGATAAAAACTACACCACTATTTAAATATATCAAAAAATTAAATAGTAAAAAAAGTAGTAATAATGAAAGTTTTTCAGGAGTATCTTCAAAAAATGAAATTGAAAAATATGATAAATTAAGAAAATATTATTTAAATATTTTAAAAAATATAGATACTATACATTATAATAGTAATGTATCAAAACAAATTTATGAAAAATTTTATAAGTTTGAAAATTCGAAAGTTGTTTCAATCACTCATTCAAGTATATCTGATAATAAAGAGAAAAGAAAATATGGGAAAAAGCTTAGAATTTCATATTTAGGTCCAACCAAAAAATATAAAGGATTTTATATTTTACTAGATACTTTGGATGAATTATATGATAATGATAATTTAGAACTTAATATCTATTATGAAACAAATGAAACAAGAAATTATCTTAAAAAAAATAATAAATATGAATATAATCAATTAGGTGAAGTTTTAAACAATGCTGACATTGTTGTTGTACCGAGCTTATGGTATGAAACTTTTGGATTTACAGTTGCAGAAGCTTTAAGTTACGGTGTACCTGTTGTTGTAACTAAAAATGTTGGAGCTAAAGATATTTTAGAAGATGGAAAATTTGGCTTTATTACAGACATTGATAGTAAAGATATTTCAAAATGTATTGGTAATATTTTAAAAGATAGAAATCTTTTAGTAAATGTAAATAGAAATATAGTTAATTTATATAATGTAAAAACTATGGATAAGCATTATGATGAAATAAAAAAGTTATACGGATGTGATTAAATGGAAAAAATGATCTTAATATTAGATAAAGAAGAATATAAGTTAAAAGAAGATGAAATAAAAAAAGTTTTTAAAGATAATAATATAGAAATTCAAATTTTTTATACTAAATACGAAGATAATCTTATTCGTAGTGTGAGAAATTTTAAATATATTGGGAGTTTTTTACAACATATTTTTTATTGGTTAAAGTCTTTTAATTACACTTTAAAAATTTTATTTTCTACAAAACAAAATAAAATAATATGTATTAATCCAATAGTTGGATTATTTTTAGGATTACTTAATTTTAGAAAAAAAAGAGAAATAATTTTATGTGGATTTTTATTTGAAAACAAATCTAATAAATTGTATTTAAAAATCAGAAAAAAAATATCAAAATGCATGCTAAATAACATTAAATATGCCGTAGTGTATGGCTCAAAAGAAGTAAATTTGTATGAAAATATGTTTTCTTTGAAAAATAAATTTAAATTTGTTAAATATGGAATTGATTATGATACTAATAGAGAATATAAAGGTGATTTACCTAATGAGTTTATATTTTCTGGTGGAGGAAGTAATCGAGATTATTCTACTTTGATAAAAGCATATAATTTGTTTAGAAAAGAAAATGATACTAAGTTATGTATTGCAACAAAAAAATCTTGCATTGAGAATGAAAATGTTGAAAATATAACAGTTTTAAATGATGTTGTACTTGAAAATTTTGGTGATGTAATAGGAAAATCTAAATTTATGATACTATCTTTAAAAGATCAAAATATATCAGTTGGACATCAAGTTTTATTACAAGCATTAAAAGAAAATAAAATTGTATTAGTTAATAAAATTCAAGCAATAGAAGATTATGTAGATGAAGGACAAGTTGTATTTTTTGAATCTAAAAACGAAGTTGATTTGAAAAATAAAATGGAATATATAATAAGTAATTATATAGATGTTGAAGAAAGGTACAAAAATAATTCTAGTTATTATTATAATAATTATACATTTAATGAATTAATAAAAAGAATTATTAAATTATGGTAGTATATATGAGAAAAGAGTTAATTAAAATTGTAAAGAAATTTCCAAAGACAGCTAAATTTATGAAAAAAGTTGACTATCAAGGTAGGCACTTTAAAGTATCTGTTGGAAAATTTTTAAGAAGCCACAATTTATATCCTAGCAAAAGATACGATAAATTAAAAGAATTGAAAAATAAATATGAAGGAAAAAGATGTTTTATAATTTCAACTGGTCCAAGTTTGCAAATAAGTGACTTGGAAAAATTAAAAGGTGAGTATTGTTTTGGAATGAACTCAATTGCTTTAGCTTTTAAAGATACAACTTGGAGACCAAATTTTATGGGAGTTCAAGATTGGGACGTATATATGAAAATAAAAGATAGCTTAGAAAGTGAAAATATTGAAAAGGTATTTTTAAGTAGAAATCTAAGTAAAAGAATAAAAATGCCTAAAGAATATGTTGAATTTCCTTTGGATCTTTTAGATCATTGTACTAATTTTGAAACTGCTGATACTATTTTTTCAGATGATTGTTATTCAATGGTATATGATGGTTACACTGTTACATATTCATTAATGCAATTAGCAGTATATATGGGTTTTAAAGAAATATATTTATTAGGAAATGATTGTAACTATAATGGAAATAAAATGTATTTTAGAGATCATGGCGTAAATATTTTTGACAAAGATTTAGCTGTTTTAAGATATTTTGCAGCTTATGAAGTTGCAAAAAAGTACGCTGATGAACATGGAATAAAAATATATAATGCAACAAGAGGCGGAAAACTTGAAATATTTGAAAGAGTAAATTTTGATGATATAATTAAATAGTTAGGAGAGTATATAATGTATTCGATAGGAGTTGTTATACTAAACTATAATACAACAGATTCAATACTAGAATTTTATAAAAAATTTAAAGAGTATAAAAATGTTGAACATTTTGTTATAGTTGATAACTGTTCAACAGATGGAAAATTTGAAAAATTAAAAAAAATAGAAAATGAAAAAATTGATGTGATAAATTCTGGTAAAAATGGTGGATATGCATATGGTAATAATTATGGTGCAAAATACTTGATTGAAAAATATAACGTTGATTTAATTTGTATTTTAAATCCAGATACATATTTTGAAGATGAAGATATGCTAAAAATAAAAGAAGCTTTTTCTAGTTCAGAATATGTTATGCTTGGTGCTAAAACCACAGATATGGAAGGAAATTTTTCAAAAAGGCAATATTGGAAAATACCTAAATTTAAAGATGAATTATTTGATTGTTTTTTTATTACTAGAAAAATAAAAAAGAAAAATGATGTATTAAATATATCTTCAAAAGAAAAAATTGTAGAAGTTCCAGTAATACCAGGTTGTTTTTTTGTAATAAAATCAGATGTATTAAAAGAAATAGGATATTTAGACGATAATACATTTTTATATTATGAAGAAAATATATTAGCATCAAAATTAGAAAAAAGAGGATATAAACGCGGAATAATTACTGATGTTGTCGTAAAATCAGATAGAAATAATTCTTCAACAAATGAAATTAGTAAAAATGGTCAAAATTTAAAATTTACAATAGAATCTAAAAAATATTATCATAATAATTACTTAAATTTAAATACATTGCAAAAAATTATTTTAGATATAGGAATGAAATTTTCGATTCTTGAAAATAAAATAATTATAAAATTTAAAAATAATAAATTAGTAATTGGAAATGAGGGAAAAAATGAAAAAAATAGATGAATTTTTACCTTTGATTAGTTTAATTGTAATTATTGCATGTGTTAATTTAAATTTTAATATTGCAATATGTATATATTGTGCTATTATTACTTTTTTTTATATATTTAAAGAAAAATTTACTATAAAAAAATGTAATATTTTAATTTATGTGTTTGCTTTATATAGTTTAGTAGTATCGTTCATAGGGCTTATAGATACTCTAAATTTTAATTTTAGAATTGTAGAATTATATAAACTTTTTATAAAAATTTGTATAATTATAATTTGTTTTATAAGTGTACCAAAAGAAAAAGAAAATATAAAAAAGTCTATAATGCATTTACGAGATTTTGGAATTGTTTTAGCTTTACTTGGAATAATAGAGTTTATAATGAAAAGAAATATATATTATAATATTACTAGAGTTGAATTTAAAGATTGGCAAATATTGAATTTCGGTACACAAAAATATAGACTAGTTTCAATATTTTTACACCCAATAGTTTATTCTGTTTTTTTGAACTTTTTCTATTGGTGCTTAAAAATTTTTCCATATAAAAAAGAATATCTTAATTATATTTTTAAAATTTTGTTAATATTTAATTTGCTATTTACTCAAAGTAGAAGTGGAATAATTGCTTTTGTATTGTCAATTATTGTTTATGATTATTTAAAAATTAAAAATAATGAAAAAGTAAAGAAAAAAAATATATTAAACTTTTTAATTATTTTTGTTGTTACAGTTTCAATTATTGCAATTTTCAGAAATGTATTTTATGATATTTATGCTTTTCTAGAAGCTAGATATTTTCAAAATATAAAAAGTGATTATTCATATTTGCAAAGAACAGGTGCAATTATTAATATTATTAATTATTCTTTAGATAATATATTTTTCTTGGTATTTGGAAAAGGATATGGATATAGTTCAATTTTTATGAAAGAAACACCGGTATTTGCTGGATTTTATGTCGTAGATAATCAATATTTTACGTATTTTCAAGAAATAGGGCTTATAGGTGTTTTTATTTTTTTAATAATAATTATTAAAAGTATTATAAAAGGTTTGAAATCTAAAAAAAGAGAATTGGAAGTCTTTTCGTATTTTTTAATGACTTTATTGATATCAATCTTTTTCTTTGAAGGAATGTGCTGGTTAACAGTTGTGGCAATTACATTTCTTTCAGTAGCATTTTTAAATAGTTATGTTCATGAGGATATAACAAAATAATAGGAGGAGAATTTTGCAAAAAAAATTTGAGTATACAAAAGATGATACCATTATCATGAAAGGAATAGCAGTTTTGCTTATGATTTTTTATCATTTCTTTCACTTTCCAGATAGGATAAGTAGTAATGGATATATATCTTTATTTAAAGTAAATAATATGCCTATAGAATATTATATAAGTGACTTTGGTCAGATTTGTATAGGAATTTTTGTTTTTCTAAGTGGTTTTGGATTATATTATTCGTTTTCCAAAAAAGAAGTCGGAACGTGGAAAGCAATATTAAAAAGAATTTTTAATTTTTTAGTATCATACTGGGTGATTGTTATTATTTTTGCATTAATAAAATACCCTATACTAAAAATAGGAACAGAATTCAATTTAAAAGAGTTTGTATTTAATTTCTTTGGAATAACAAATTCATATTGTGGAGAATGGTGGTTTGTTGGATTATATATAGAACTTTTACTATTATTACCAGTTATAAAAAAATTATTTAACAAACTTTCAAATAAAAAGATGTTGAGTTTAATATTTGGTTTATTTTTTCTAACATTTGGGTTTAAAATGTGTTGTAAAATGAATCAAACATTATCAAAATTTTCAGATAATGATTTTGTTGAAGAAATTATTAATTTATTATATTGGTTACCAAGTTTCATGTTAGGATATTATTTTGCAAAAAATAATGTATTTAAAAATTGGTATGAAAAATTACAAAATAGTAAATTTTATAACAAAAAATTTGTTTTTATAAGCATAGGTTTAATTATAATAATAAGATTATTAGCTTGGATTTTTCCTTTAATTGTATTAAAAAAAGAATTACATGCAACATATATTGACATATTTATTGTTCCGATATTTATATTTTTAATTAGTTTGACATATAAAAGGCCATTTAAGTTTTTTTTATTTATTGGAAATAATTCAAAAAATATGTGGCTTATACATACACCTCTTTGTTATTATTTATTTCCAGATTTTATATGTATGCCAAGATTTTCAATATTGATATATTTATTTTTAGTTTCATTAACAATTATTATATCAGTAATCATTGATAAGTTAGTAAAATTATTTTTAAGAAAGGAAAAAAATGAACAATAAGAAAAATATAATTAAAAATTTGATTTTTGCATTTTTAGCTCAGTCTATATCAATGATTTTAAGTGTATTAATGTCATTAATAGTTCCAAAGGCTTTGGGTGTAGAAGAATTTGGTTATTGGCAATTATTTATTTTTTATAGTAGTTATATAGGCTTTTTTCATTTAGGATTAAATGATGGAATTTATTTAAAACTTGGTGGAGAAGAATATGAGAATTTAGATAAAGAAAAAATCGGTTCACAATTAAAATTATCTCTTGTAATAGAATCATTAGTAGCTATTATAATTTCAATTATAGCTTTTGTTTTTATAAAAGATGAAAAAAGATTTTTTAGTATTTTATTTACTGCAATTTCTATTCCTGTTATTTGTGGTACAGGCTTTATAGGATATATTTTTCAATCAGTAAATAAAACTAGAATATATTCAATTTCAGTAATGATTGATAAAATTTTATTTATTATATCAGTTGTTGCATTGCTTTTATTAAAATGTGAAAATTTCAAGTATTTTGTAATTTTGTATGTTATTGGAAAAATAATTGCTTTTGCATATTGTTTGTATGTTGGCAGAAAAATTGTTTTTTCAAAATTTAATAATATCAAGCAAACAATGATTGATATCATAAATAATATTAAAATCGGAATAAATTTAATGATATCAAATATAGCTTCACAATTAATAATTGGTAGTACTAGATTTTTTATAGATACAAAGTGGGGAGTAGAAACTTTTGGTAAAGTTTCATTATCATTATCAATTACAAATTTCTTTTTAACATTTATTTCTCAAATTAGTATGGTTCTTTTTCCAGTACTTAGAAATGTTAAAGAAGAAAATCAAAAAAAATATTATACTTATATAAAAGAGATAATAGAAATAATATTATTTACTATATTGTTATTTTATTTACCTATAAAACGAATACTTGTTTTATGGCTACCAAAATATACAGAAAGTTTATATTATTTAGGAATTTTATTACCTATATGTATTTTTGATAGTAAAATGAATTTGTTATGTAATACATATTTTAAAGTATTAAGAAAAGAAAAGAGTATATTAAAAATAAATGTAATCTCTTTGATAATTAGTATTTTACTAAGTTTAGTAAATATTTATATTTTTAATGATATGAATATGGTTATAATAGGAATTATTATTTCAGTTGCTGCAAGATGTGTAATATCAGAGATATATTTAGCAAAATTAATGGAAACAAGTGCAATAAGAGACGTATTAGTAGAAATTTTAATGTCAACTGTATTTATAGTATCTAATTTTATAGTTAAAGATGTATATGCATTTGTTATATATTTAGTAACATTTGCAATTTATGCTTTTATTAATAAAAGCAATATAATGAATTATTTAAGAAAAATAAAAAAGGTTTAATATAGGAGATATTTCAAAATGAAAAAGTATGAAAGTGTTATTTCATTAGGCTACTTTTGCTCTGTGGCAATTGAATTGGAAAAAATGGGCATTAGAAATTTTTCAACACCTTTTGATTGGTTGATAACTGATTGGTTTGGAATAGAAAGAGCTTTTAAAACAAAATTTAAGGATTTTTTAAATTACGATAATTTAATTCAAGATGAAGAGTTTAGAGGACACTATAAAGATAATAATTATAATTTCTGTTTTTTTCATGATTTTTCAGAATATAAATCTTTAGATAGTCAAATTTGTACTGTAAGAGAAAAATATGACAGAAGAATAAAAAGATTATTTGAAAAAATTACCAAACCTACTTTATTTATAAGGTATATAAATACAGAAAAAGGTACAAATGAATTAGATTATATAAAAAATAACTATGAAAGTATAATAAATATGTTTAGAAAATATAATACTCAAAATGATTTATTGTTTATAGTTGATGAAAAATATAAAAATGCAGATATTCCAAATTTATATTTTGTTAAAGTAGAAAATGGAGAAAAAGTTTGTAGAGATCCAATATATTCGAATAAAGAATTATATAATTTCTTAAATTCTATTGAAATAAAAAATAAGGAAGAAAATATAGTAAGATATAAAGAAAAGAATAAAAACAAAGAAAAATTTTTATATAAATTATATAAAAAAATAGAAAAAAAGATAAAAAATTTTATTTTAAAAAAATATTATCATAATAAAACATATATACATAATAATGAATAAGCTAAAAAATACACAAAAAGTATACATAAAGTTGAAAAATATAAAAAATTATAGTATAATATGTTCAACGTTATAATAAATATTTTTTTGTAATTAAGGAAAGGAGCTAGAATGAAAGTAGTAGGTTTATTAACAGGTAGAGGAAACAATACTTTAAAAGATAAAAATGTATTAGATGTCTTAGGACATCCTGTATTGTATTATCCTGCAAATGCCGGTAAGAAGGCATCTTTAATCGATGAATATTATTGCAGTAGTGATGATGAGAAGATACTAACTGCCGCAGAAAAAATCGGTTATGAAAGAATTGTAAGACCTTTAGAATTAGCTATGCCAAATTCACAGCATATTGACTGTATTATGCATGCATTAAAGGTAATGGAAGAAAGAGGTTGTAAGCCAGACATATTAGTTGTTCTTCTTGCAAATAATGTAACTGTAAAATCAGAATGGATTGATAAGTGTGTAAAAATTATGCAAGATGATATGTCCATATCTTCAGTTGTTCCTGTATATGAAGACAATGATCATCATCCATTGCGTGCAAAGACTGTTGATGAAAATGGTAATCTTCAGATGTATGAAAAAGGTGTAACTGGTAAAGTTTCAACCAACAGACAGGATTTACCAAAGTGTCTATTTTTATCACATAACTTTTGGGTGTTAAACGTAAGAGATTTATTAAGTGATGAGGTTGGACAACCACCATGGGATTTTATGGGAAATAAGATTGTACCTTTTGAAATTGATAAATCAATTGACATTCATGAAGAGATTGATTTGTATATTGCAAAAGAATGGGTAAAGGAAAATTATAATGATTAATTGCTAATAAGTGTAACTCTTAATTTAACCTTCTTGTTGAACAATAAGTTTAACAAGAAGGTTTTTATATATAAATTTATTGTATGAATCAATTGCATTTAATAATAAAATATCTATAAATACAAATAAAAAAACAGGGAGAAATCCTATTTCACATGTGGTAAAGCATATAGTTATAAAAAAATAGATACAGTAATGCTTTTAAACACAATGTACTATTTTTTGATAATACAGCAAGAATTAAAAGAATATAAAAATTCACTATATAGAAATCAAAAAAAACAAGTATTTTACATACCAACAAAATCAGAAAAAAAATAAAAGGAAAAATAAAAAGTAAATCAATAAAATAAAAAGTGTCGAAATATGAAAATCGGTTTTTGTTGTAATATGTACAAAAGTATGGTAATATAAATTTATAAAAATAAAAAATTTATAAATACCATATTGCTTTAATTTAAATATATGTATATAATTCAACTATATAAAATCAGATGTTTCACAATCTATAAATGTGAGAGTTATAAATCGGGTGTTTCACAGCCTTAAAATAGAGAAAGTTATAAATCGGGTGTTTCACAACCTAAAAGTAGAGAAAGTTAAAATCAAGAGAAGGTATTGTATAAATATACTTCTCTTATTTTGATTTTTAGCATATTCATTTGACAAAATATGTAAAGTATAATAAAATATATATCAGTTAAATTATGAATTTGTTGAAAGGAATATAAAATGAAATTAAGTAAATTAAATATAAAAAAATTAAATCTTAATGAAGTAGATAAAAATTATTCAGGCCAAGATATATTGTTAAGAATTGGTGAATTATATCAATTTGAAAGTGGTATATATGGTTATGGTAATGTTTGGACAAAACTTGAAAGAAATATTGAAAAAATCATAATTGAAGAACTAGATAAAGCAGATTGTGTACAAGTTGAATTTCCTAAATTACAACCAAAGAGTATATGGGAAAGATCTAATAGATGGAATCAATATACAACTGAAAATGATATTATGTTTCATATTGAAAATAATTTTGGAGAATATGGTCTTGCACCTACAGCAGAAGAATGTGCAACTATATTTGGATCTAATAGATTACTTTCATATAAACAATTACCAACAACATACTATCAAATAGGTGAAAAATTTAGAAAAGAAATAAGAGCTAGAGGATATTTATTTAGACCAAGAACTTTTGTTATGATGGATGCTTATTCTTTTGATAAAAACGAAGAAGGTATGCATGAAACATTTAATAAAATGCATGATGTTTACTTAAATATATTTAAAAGAGTAGGTATAAATATAATTCCAGTAGTTAGTGATGGTGGAACTATGGGTGGTAGAGTATCAGAAGAGTTCCAAGCTATTACAAAACTTGGTGAAGATATTATATTATATGATGAAAAGACTAATACAGGTATTAACAAAGAAGTTTTAGATTTTGAAGATAAAGAAACATTTATAAAAAAATTAAATGGATTATCTTTGGAAGATATGAAAGAATATAATTCTGTAGAACTTGGAAATAACTTTGAACTTGGAACAAAATATTCTGAAACTATGAAGTTGTATTATCAAGATGAAAATGGTGAAAGTAAACCTTTTTATATGGGATGTTATGGTATAGGTGTTGGAAGAATACTTGCTACTTTAATTGAAAATAATGTAATAATAAAAAATGATAAAATTAAAGGATTTGCTATTCCATATAATGTAGCACCATATAAAGTTCATATTGTGTATAATGAACAAAATAAAGAAAATGCATTTAATTTATATAATACATTATTAGAAAATAACATAGAATGTATTATAGATGACAGAGAAAATTTATCTTTAGGAAATAGAATAAATGATGTATCATTACTTGGAACACCAAAATTAATTGTTTTAGGATCTAAGTTTGACAATGAAAATTATGAAGTTGAAGATTTAAAATCTGGCGAAAAAGAAACTGTAGAAAAAGAAAATATAGTTAAGTATTTTTGTAATTTAAAATAACAAAAATGCTTAAATAGGATTATATGATTTAGATTATATAATCCTATTTATTTCTAAATCTTGTTATAATAAAGGAGGAAAAAATGGATACAATTATTGCTTTTGTAACTTCTTTTGAAGTTCAATCAGTTATAAAATTATTACTTGGTGCAATACTTGCAGGCGTTATAGGAATAGAAAGATCTTTTTGGAGTAAACCTGCAGGTTTTAGAACACATGCTTTAGTTGGAATAAGCTCTGTTTTAGTTGTTATATGTGGAGAATATATGGCTATAAATTATAACATTGATCCATCAAGAATTCCAGCGCAATTATTATCTGGTATAGGATTTTTAGGTGCAGGTACAATTTTAAGAGATGGTTTTAACGTAAAGGGTCTTACTAGTGCATCATCTTTACTTGCTGTTACTTGTATAGGTTTATGTATTGGTGCAGGATATTATCTTTGTGGTATACTTGCAACTGTACTTGTTTACGTTATTTTATCATATTCACATTTATTATCAGATAAAGTAGAACATTATAATATGTTTGAAATTGAAATAACTTTAAAAGAAAAAAATAAAGAAACTGTAACTAATATAAAAAATATGTTAATTGAAAAAGATATTGAAATTACACAAATGGATATGACAAATTATGATAATAAAGTAATTAAATTTGTTGGAAAAGATAAGAAAAAATCAAAACATCCATTAGTTACAGAGCTAATGACTATAGATAATGTAGTAAAAGCAGAACAATGTTAATTTAAAAGTAGGTATAACTTTATATGTTATATCTATTTTTTTACTTAAAAATGTATATAAAATCTATAAAAAAATGAATAATAATATTAAGAAAAATGTAGAATAAAAGTATTTTATGTTTTTTTATATGTTTTTTTGATTGAAAAAATGTTTATATAATTATATAATGTATTTAAAGCTTTGGAGGAGTTTATGAGATCTGAATACATTAATGAAATTCAAAAGAATAATGCAAATAAAAAAATAAGTAAGCATTATAAATATATAGATTTTATTAGAATAATGGCTTGTGTTGCGGTTCTTTTTTATCATATAGGATTTTTAAAAGGTGGTTTTTTAGCAGTATGTACATTTTTTACTTTAAGTGGGTATCTATCTTGTGTTACTGCATACAAAAAGGGAAAAATGAATATTGGTAAATATTACTTAAATAGGTTAAAAAAGTTATATTTACCACTTGTCGTTGTTGTATTTTTAACAATTGCTGTATTTTCAATATTTAAGCTTACATGGGTTAATTTAAAATTAGAAACAACTTCTGTTTTATTTGGCTGTAACAATTTTTGGCAATTAAGCACAAATGCTGATTATTTTACTAAAAATGTAAATTCACCATTTACACATTTATGGTATATATCAATTTTAATGCAATTTGACTTAGTTTTTCCATTTATATATATGACATTTTCTAAAATTGCTAAAAAAGTTAATAAGAAAATACCTTGTATACTTGCTTTTATTTTAGTTATATTATCAACTATGTATTTTATATACATGAGTAAAACATGTGATATAATGAATGTATATTACAATACTTTTACAAGAGTTTTTTCAATATTATTTGGTGTTTTTTTAGGACTTATACATGTATATTTTAAACCATTAATAATTAAAGTAAAAAATAATGATACACTAAATAAAGTTATATTTTTCTTGTATATGACTATTTTGTGTTTAATGTTTGTTTTTGTTTCTTCATCGTCGAAATTCTTTGCAATTTCAATGATAATTACAAGCGTTATAACTTGTAGAATGATAGATTATAGCGTAAGTATAAAACAACAAAGAATAAGTTTATTTGAAGGGTTGCTTCAAATAATATCAGTTATTAGTTATGAAATATATTTAGTTCAATATCCTGTAATATTTCTATACCAATATTTAGATATAAACGTTGTACTTAAGAATATATTAATAATTCTTACTATATTAATAATATCAAGTGTAATAAATTATATTTTAAATATTAAAAGCACAATGAAAAATAAAATAGAAGAATCTAAAAAATCGTTATACATTGTAGCTTTTTTAGTAATACTTTTACTAGGATTTGTTTTTGCAGGTGTTTGTACATATATAATAGCTGCAGATAATAAAGCAGAAATGAAACAATTAGAAGAGTTAATGAATAAAAATGAAAATTTAATGTTAGAAAAAAAGAAAGCTTATGAAGAAAATAAATCAAAAGAAGAAAGTAATTTGCAATCTTTACTTGATAGTTTAGATGTTAATGATGATAAAATAAATGAGGTAATAACTAATTTAAAGATTACTGGAATAGGGGACTCTGTAATGCTTGGTGCAGCAGATAATTTGTATGCAAAGTTTAAAAATGGTTATTTTGATGCAAAAGTTTCTCGCTCTGCATATGCAGCAGAGGATATAATAAAAGATCTAAATGCAAGGAATATAACGGGGGATATTGTTGTACTTCATTTAGGTACTAATGGAGATTGTACAGAAGAATTTAAAGATAAATTAATGTCAATGCTAAGTGGTAAAAAAGTATTTTGGCTTACTGTTACAAATGATGCAAGTGTAAGGGTAAATGATAAGTTAAAAAATTTTGCAAAAAAATATGATAATTTAACAATTATAGATTGGAACGAAATTTCAAAAGGTCATCCTGAATATTTTTATGCAGATGGTATTCATTTAACACCACAAGGGAAAGCATCATATACTGATGCAATATATAACGCTATACATGATATGTATGTAGAAGAATGTAATGCAAAAAAAGAGCAGATAATAAAAGAGCATGAGGAAAAATCAAAAAATAATATTACTTTTTATGGTAATGATATATTACTTAATGTATTTGATAATATAAAAGATAATTTTGAAACAGCAGAATTTGATATAAATAAAGATTATACAATTGATGAAGTAAAAAAGTCTTTAAAAAATGCAGTTAAAAATAATAATTTAAGTCATAATGTTGTATTTGCCTTTAATAATAATACCAAATTAACTAAAAAAGATTATGAAGAAATTATTGAAATTTGCAAAGATTGTAACATATATGTTCTAGTTTTAGATGAAGATACATATAACGAACTTTTAAGTTTAAATGATGAAAAACTTCATTTAATAACTTTATATGATAAAGTTGATGTAAAAACTCATTATTTAAAAGATAAAATCCATTTAAATGATGCTGGAAATGAAATATTAGGTAATTTGTTAATTGAAAATATAAAAGTGTAAAAGACTTAAAATGAACCTATGTCAAATAGATTTGATTTACATTAGGTTCATTTTTTGTTGAAAAATGTTTTTATTAATGGTAATATTTTTTGTAAGGGGATGTTTACATGGATAAATTAAAAGGAAGAGTATCTTTAATTTCAATAATTTTTATAGTTTGTATAATTATAGGTATTGTAATTGTAACATTTGGAATAGTTGCAGTAAATTATAAAAATAAAGAAACTGCAAGTGATAACACAAGTAATGAAAATAATAGTAATATAGAAAGTAGTACTAATGAAAAAAGTGGAATAACTAAAGATAAAATTAGTTCAGTTTTAAAAGAGTACGCTTCATCTAGTGAAAATAGTGAAGGTTATACTATTAATGTAGAAAAAAATGATATTAAAATAACAAAAGATGGAAAAGATCTATATATAAAATATGATTTAAAAGATAAACCTACATTTTCAATTGATTTCCAAATTAATAAAGGAATGACATATGATGAATATAAAGAAGGAGCAGATAATGTTAAATTGTTAATGCTTGGATATATTGCTATAGCTGGAATTAATGGCGTTAGTATAGAAGATGCAAGTACATACTTTTTATTAACTTATGCAGGAAGTGCTTTATCTTCAGTATCACAAGATAATTTTGATAATGCATATACAATTTATGATGATACTTCTCTTACTCCTGGAGTTGAATTTAGTACATCTAGTGATAAAGTAATTTCAGTTTCAAAGTTTGGTGAAAGAGTAATGGAATATGCAAATTCACAATATAGCGATCATACAGAAATTTCAGATTCTGATGATGATTGTATAAATTCATATAATATAACAATAGATAAAAAAGATGTAACTGATACATCTTGCAAAATTGTATCAACTATTACTATTGATCCTAATGCTGATTTTTCAAAATTAAAAGATTATACTCAAAATTTTGGAGGAGCATTTTCTAAATAATGATGTATATTTGAATCTATTATTATTAAAAACTAATAAAAATGAACCAAAATGTATTTGACATTGGTTCATTTTTTTAGTAAAATATTTGCGCAATATAATTTGAATTAATTTATATAATATTATTTAAAGGAGTTAAGGTTATGAATGAATATATGAAAAGAGCAAAAGAAAATGCAAGTAATGGAATATCAAAAAAAGAGGGAGGACCTTTTGGTGCTGTTATAGTTGATAAAAATGGTAATGTTATAGCAGATGGAAATAATAAGGTTATATTAAATAATGATCCTACAGCACATGCAGAAGTTGTTGCAATAAGAAATGCTTGTAAAAAAATAAATAGTTATGATTTGTCAGGATACACTTTGTATACTAGTTGTGAACCTTGTCCTATGTGTCTTTCAGCTATTATATGGTCAAATATAAAAGAAGTATATTATGGTTGTAATAAAGATGATGCAGCAAATATAGGATTTAGGGATAGTGCAATTTACGATTATTTAAAAGGGCAAAATGATACACTTATTAATTTAAAAAATATTGATAGAGAAGAATGTTTAGAAGTATTTGAAAAATATAGTGAAGATAATGGCGTAATATATTAATTTAATCATAAAAAAACGAAAGTATAAATTTTACTTTCGTTTTTTTATTGCTTAATTTTTCTTATTATTATCTTTTTTACCAAAATCATCAACAAATTCTATTGTTGGAGTTTCATATGTTTCTGTAATAGCACCACCATCAATAGCTGCATTTTCAAGTGTTGTTGGTTCATTATTAAATAATACTTCATAATTATTTGATAATGAATTATCAGAAGTCATTTCACCAAAATCACTTATATTTATGAAATTCTTTTTAGTATTGCTGTTGTTATCAACTATAGATTCATTTGCCATTTTATCTAATTCTTGTTTTAACTTTGTAGTTGTATTAATTCCAAATAATGAATCAGAATCTGTAGTTGTATCACTGTCTACTAAATTAATAGCAGGTAAGTCAGGTTTATTCATCATGAATTTTTCAAAATTAAACATTTGAGTATCTGCTTTTTCTTTGTATTTACTGTCTAAGAATGTTGTATTACCTTGGCCAAATACAGATTTTCCATTTGCAGATTTTGTTTTGTAGTAAACAGAACCAAAACCTTGATCTTGTATTTTATAACCTTTCATTCTTATCTTTTCATTTATCTTAGTAGTTTGATTTTTAACTAGTGTACCATTAACAATTTTAAAGTCACTTTGAGGATCTGGTCTTAATTCTTTACCAAATGCTTGTTCCCAATAAGCACTGTCTTCTGGTACAGTATCACCAAATACAACTTGAGTTTTTGTATTTGCAAGTACAACTTGTTTATAGTAGCTTTGACCACTTTTTTCAAGTTGTGATAAGTTTTGTATTGCTACAGAAACACCACATCTATATTTTCTAAATAGAGTAAACATAACTTCCATATCTTTATTAATATATTCAGGGAATTCATCTATGTATATAAAGTGTGGAGTTCTTGAATCTTCATTTCCTTTTCTTCTTAGTACAGCATCTTGGAATTGTAATATAAAGAACATACCAAAAGCTTTAGCTTGTATAATACCAAGTTCACCTTTTCTTGAACAAGCAGTAATAACACTACCATCACGCAAAGCTTTATCAAAATCAACTATGTTTTTCTTACCACATAATGCAGCTTTAAGACCAGGGTGTCTTACTAAGTTGTTAAGTTGGGTAATAGCACCATACAAGAATTTTTCAGTATCTTTTCTACCACTACCACGAGTACCTGGAATTTCGTAACCATTAATATTTAGTGAAGGTTTATAGAAATTCTTTTCAAAGTATTTTATAAGTAATTTGTATTTTTGTTCAAATTCAGGAATTTTCTTCATTTCTTCAGTCATTTCCTCAACTTGATCAAAGTTATATAAAAGTTCTAGCATATCTTCTAAACTTGCTATTTCACCATCATGTAAAATAGGATACATTTCTTTTAGCAAGATAGATAAGTTTTGGAAAGCATCTATAGTAACTTGAGTAAAGAATGGATCACCAGACTTACCGCCACCATTGCTTTCATACATTGAATTTAAAACATCTGCTACAATTGATGCAACTTTTGCTGGATCTGGAATAGCAAATGGGTTAATACTAAGTGTTGTTTCTGGACTTGCAGGATCTATAGTTAAAACATCTATATCAAAATTATCTGCAACGCCTTTAAATTGTGAAATAAAATTACCATCATTTTCAACAATTGTAATACCAACATTTCTATATGTAATTTCTCCTGTTGAGTTGTCCATATATTGGACCATAGGAGAAACAGCGTCCATAAATTCTTCTTCTTTTCCACGTTTTGGTTTTAGCATATTTAAGTTAAAGTTTCTGTTAACATATTCATTATCAAAAGGACCTGGCATATATGCAATTCCTCTTTTTAAGATTGAATATCCAATTTTTTTAGCATATTCTCTAAAGAAGAATTTCTTTTCAAGGTCAAATGCACTCATAGGTAAAAGAACAGTAGCAGTTTTACCTGTACCAGTAGCACCTTGAACAAGCATAGCTTCATAACGTTTTTTCTCAGGAATTATAACTGGTAAAGAAGTACCTTTTGCCTTACAAATAACATTTTCACAAGTAAATGGCCCAGTAGTTGAATTCTTACTTTTTGAACTAGCATTTAAACCACAAAAAGCAGGAATTGCTCTTAAATATTCATCTGTTCTAAATATTTTTAAACAAAAATCAATTCCAAAAAATATTCCACAAAATGGTATAGCTAAACAAATAGTTCTAACAGCTGGTGCAAACAGTTCAGGATAAAGTCTCATTACCTCAGAATAATTTGGAACTTTTTGAATTAAAGTCCAAAATATATTGCTAATCCATGTTGCACACATAGAACTAAGTATAACAGCCATAAGACCTAAAGTAGTGATAAACATATATACTTTTTCCATATCATTTTTTCCAATTCCTGAATTCATATAAAATGAAAATCCAAGAGGTGGTAATAATATAAATAGGGTATACATATATGGTGAAATATCATTACTTATTCTTGAAGAACCAAATATAAAATTTAACATTCTGCTAAAGCAAAATAGTGTAATTACAAAAGCAAAACCATAAAAGATATATGTTAATAATTTATTTGGGTTCATTTTAATATTTAACTTTTTTAACAAAGCTTCCATAAAAAAATAGCCTCTCTTTCAAAATATGTTGTTTGACAACATAAAAAAATTCATATATAATACATAATATATGATACTATAAATTAGTAAAAAATTCAAGTATTTTACGTCAAAATAGGTGTTTTATAGTTATATTTAAAGGAGTAATTATGAAAATAGTAGTTGGGTTAGGAAATCCTGGAAAAGAGTATGAAAAAACAAGACATAATTGTGGTTTTATGTTTTTAGAGTATTTAGAAGATAAATATAATTTTAAAATTTTAAATAAGAAGTTTGATGCTCTAATTGCAGAAACAAACATAAATGGAAATAGAGTTGTTTTTGTTAAACCACAAACATATATGAATTTAAGTGGTAACTCAGTGGTTAAAGTGAAAAATTGGTACAAAGTAGAAGATAAAGATATATTAATTGTATTTGATGACATTGATATACCATTTGGTGAGTATCGTTATAAAGAAAGTGGTAGTGGTGGTTCTCACAATGGTATGAAAAACGTTGTTTCTATGTTAGCAAGTAAAAATATGCCAAGATTAAGAATTGGAATAGGAAATATTAAGCATGAAAAACAAGATATAATGAATTTTGTTTTAGAAAAATTTACTAAATCTCAATTAGAAGAGTTAAATAAAGTATTTGAAGATGCTACTGAAAAGTTTGAATATTTTATTGACAAAGAATAGTTTTTGTGTTAAAATATTTCATGTATTCCGCACAGAACAGGTTAAAAAAGCATTTTATGCTACCTTAATTGGCGAGAGCAAGTTAGAAAAAGGAGGATTTTTTATGTACGCAATAGTTGAAATTAGTGGAAAACAGTACAAAGTACAAGAAGGAGACATTGTGTTTGTTGACAGACTTGAATCTGTAGAAGAAGGATCTAAAGTTACTTTTGATAAAGTATTATTAGTTTCTGATGATAAAAAAGTTTTAGTTGGTCAAGACACAGTAAAAGGAGCTAAAGTAGAAGCTTCTGTTATAGGACATGGTAAAGGTAAAAAGATCGTTGTTTTCAAATATAAAGCTAAAAAGAATTATAGAAGAACACAAGGTCACAGACAACCATATACAAAAATTCAAATAGAAAAAATAACTAAATCTACAAGAGCTAAAAAAGCTGAAACAACTGTAGAAGAATAAGTTAAAATTTAGATGATTAAATGAATATAAAGGAGTGAGTTAATTGGCACATAAAAAAGGTATGGGTTCTACTAAAAATGGTAGAGACAGTGAAGCAAAAAGACTTGGAGCAAAAAGAGCAGATGGACAATTTGTTCTAGCAGGTAATATTTTATATAGACAAAGAGGAACAAAAATACATCCAGGTACTAATGTTGGTTTAGGTAAAGACTATACTTTATATGCATTAGTTGATGGCGTAGTTAGATTCGAAAGAATGGGTAGAGATGATAAAAAAGTTAGTGTATACCCAGTTGAAGAATAATTTTTGTTTTTAAATTAGAAAAGAAAATCCCTAGAATTTTTATTCTAGGGATTTTTTTGCTTTAATTTAACTTATTAGTAATACTGAATTATGTTTGAAAAAGGTTTTACAAAATTACCATATTCGTTAAACCTATACGTAGTAGAAGAATTCATAACAAAAACAGCATTGTTTCGTATATTGTTAGAATTTATTAATACATATTTAGCATAAGCTTCAGCTTTACTTCTTTCGCCATGATTGATACCAAGAAACTTTACCACCTCAAATCGTTTTTCATAAGCAAGGTTTTCATCTGCTTTTGCATGAGCTGATAATTCGTTTGTGTATTCAACATCAGCAAGTTTTCTAACAAGTCTTCCATCTCGTAAAACTGCAAAATCACCATAAGTTACATCTTTTATTGCTCTGCCATATGAATCTTCTGACATATAACCTAAGAAATGGATTAACCAATTTTTCAAAGGCAACGTCTTTTCAATGTATTCTGCAGATGGTCCATATGTGCCCATTCCAGATGATGTTATAACAATCATTTGAGTAGAATCGTTAATGATTACATCTTTTAGGACACCTTTTGGTGCAATGGAAGAGTTATGAGGCGTGAAAAGTTTAACTTCTGGCCGTAACAGATTTTTATTTTTTCTGTAAAGTTGGTTATATTCAAGTGGTAAAACACCATCAAGAACTACTCTTACATGACTTGGTATAATACCTTCTTCTTGCCATGTCCTTACTAAATACATTATCTCCTGATACCTTCCAAGTGAAAAAGCAGGAAAAAGAATATTCTTTTTAGCCGCAATAGCTTTTGCTACGTTTTCTTTTAACACAAATTTTCTATCAGTTGAGAAACTATCACCATAAGTAGCCTCCTGAAACATGATTACTGGTAACTGATATACTTCTTCTGGGTAATCTGGAACTTCAAAGAATGTATTACTTGCTGCATAATTTCCACAAAAGAGTAAGTTTACAGTTTTATCTTGTGTGACTTTAAGGAAAAACAAGATTGAGCAAGCACCCATTAAGTGAGCATTTCCAAGAAACATAACAGATAAATTCTTGCTTAAGTTTATCCTTTTATTAAAGTCATAACCAATAACGTGATTCATAGTAACATCAACATCTTGTTGAGTATAAATAGGTTTCTTTTTCTTTAACTTGGCAGTATCTGTAATTACTTTAGCACTATTTTTTAATGCTTTTTCCATGAATTCTGTATTAAGTCCTGTTGTATGGACCATTTTATTATATCCATTTGCATAAAGCATAGGAATTCTACCAACATGATCTGCATGAACGTGTGTTAAAAACACATACTTAAGCTTTGCAGGTGCAATTGGTAAAACTTCATTACGTGCTAAGTACTGTTTTTCTTGAAATTGACCAAAATCTACAAGAAATTCTTCAGATTGACCAATTGATGGATGTGTAACAACGTGGAAGAAAGATCCAGTAACACTATCATGGCCAATAGTTACGTCAAAATAACCGTTAGTTTTATTGGGCATATATTATCCTCCTATAATTAATTATAATAAATAGAACATAAATAACTTACTTTGATTATACAAGCTTTTTTACTTAAAGTCAATTTATTATGTAAAATATTTTTTTGAAATAATGTTTAAAATATTAAGTTAAAAATATTAAGTAAAAAAATATATAAAATTTTAAATAAAATATTGATTTTTTGAAAATATTGTGTTACAATAATTTATGTTGATGATGCTCCAGTAGCTCAGTTGGATAGAGCAACAGCCTTCTAAGCTGTGGGTCGGGCGTTCGAATCGCTTCTGGGGCACCAGAATATTAAATCAATCAGAAATGTATCTGGTTGATTTTTTTGTTATAATTTAATTCTTGAAATTTGAATTTGGAGGATAAAATTTATGAAAAATAAAAAATTATTAAAAAGTTGTGCAATTATTTTATCAATTTTTGTTTTATTAATAAATTTAATATTATATATAAAATTAAAATCTATTTCATTAGTTGCAATGAAATCAAGTGACTCATATGCAATATTAGGATCATTAATAGGTAGTATGTTTAATTTTGGAGCATTAATATATGGTTTTTGTTTGATATTAATTATATGGATAGAATATTTTTTGATAAAATTAATTATAAAATTATTATATAAATTACAAGGAATAAAAAAAGTTAGTTTAGTTTTAATATTATCAATAATTTCAGTAGCGTTACTTTGGCTATTTATTAGAATAATCATTTTTATATTTACTTTATTAATTTAAAATTATAATAAAATTCTTTATTTTGTATTAATATTTTGCATAAACTATATAATAAATTATATTTAAAATTTTTTGACTTTGATATAATATGATGATATAATGCCATCAGAGCTATATAAAATATAATTTAATTAAAAAAATAGGAGGTAAAATATGGAAGAAAAGTACACATGGAATTTTAAGGACATTTACAAAGATGAAAAGGAGTTAGAAGAAAACATAAAGAAAGTAAAAGCTGGTATTGAAAAAATTGTTGCTTTAAAAGGAAAATTACATGAATCTTCAGATAATTTATACAAATTATATTTGTATGAAGAAGAAACCAGCAATTTAATTTCTACAGCATATGGATATGCTTATCTTAAATATTCACAAAATATGGCAGATGAGAAAAATATAAAAATACTCAAGAAAATTGAGGATTTATATACTGATTATTCAAGTGCTGTATCATTTATAGAACCTGAGATTTGTAAAATTGATGATGAAGTTTTGATTAAATTTATTGATGAAAATGATGATTTAAAAGTTTATGAAAGAACTTTAAAACAGCTTATGAAGGATAAAAAGCACATTTTATCTGATGATGCAGAGTATGTATTATCAAAATTTGGTAATATTTTTGGTTCATTTAGTGATATTTTTGATATTTTAAATGATGTTGATTTTGATTTTGGTGAGGTTACAGATTCAGACGGTAAAAAGATTAAATTAACTCATGGAACATATATAAGACTTCTTGATAGCAAAGATGAAAGTGTAAGAAAAGAAGCTTTTGAAAAGTTATATGAGGTATATAAAAAGTATTCAAAGACTTTAACAAAATTATATTTAACAAATGTTGAAAAATCAGAAATATCAGCAAAGCTTAGAAATTATTCATCTTGTTTGGAAGCAGCAACTGATAATGATGATTCTAATGTAAAAGTATATGATAGTTTGATTAAATCTGTAAATGAAAATTTAGATAAAAACTATAGATATATGAAATTAAAAAAGAAAATGCTTGGAAAAGAAAAGCTTCATATGTATGATGTTTATGTAAATCCTTTGGATGAAGAAAAGACATATATTGATTATGAAGAAGCTAAAAAGCAAGTGCTAAAAGCAGTAGAACCATTAGGAAAAGAATATAACGATGTAGTAAAAACTGCAATGGAAAATAGATGGATAGATGTTTTTGAAACTGAAAATAAAGCAAGTGGTGGATATAGTTTAGGAATATATGATAGACATCCATATATATTATTAAACTATGTTGGTGATGAAGATTCAGTTAGCACTCTTGCTCATGAACTTGGTCATACTATGCATTCATATTTATCATCAAAACATCAAAGATATGAGTATTCTGAGTACACTATGTTAGTAGCAGAGGTTGCTTCAACTGTAAATGAAATATTATTTGCAGAATATATGATAAGAAATGAAAAGGACGATAAGAAAAAAGCGATAATTATCAATTCTTTAATTGATAGAATTAGAGCTACTTTAATTCGTCAAACTATGTTTGCTGAGTTTGAACGTGATGTTCATGATGTAGTAAATAAAGGTGAGACTTTATCTAGTGAACAGATTTGTGATATGTATTACAAGATAAATCAGAAATATTTTGGCGATGACGTAATATCTGATGATTATATAAGATATGAATGGGCAAGAATACCTCATTTTTACAGAAACTTTTATGTTTATACATATGCAACAGGTATTTCATCTGCTATTGCCATTGCAAGTAATATTTTATCTGGTGAAAGTGGATATGCGGAAAAATATTTAAATATGTTATCACAAGGTGGTGCAAAAGATTCGCTTGATTTATTAAAATCTGTAGGAGTAGATTTAGAAACTACAAAACCTGTTGAAGATGCTTTAAATTATTATAATGAAAAGATCGAACAACTTGAAAAATTGGTAGAAAAATTCTAAATAAGTTTTAGATAAAAGGAAGTTATATAAAAATATATAGCTTCTTTTTATTTGTTTTTAAAATATAAATATGGTATAATTTTTCTGGTGGGAAAATGATAAAAAAGTACTTAAAAATTAATAACATTATAGATATAATGCTTATTTTTTCAATATTTATTTTAGCTTTAAAAAAAGGTGGATTTTATATTTCGGATTCATTTGAGTTTAATATTTTTGTTTCTTTTATAGGCATCTTTTCTATTTGTTATAATTTAGCAAGAAAAATTGTAAATGATATTTATAAAAAATGTGATAAAGAAAAAAGTATTAATAAAAATGAAATCAAAAATGATAAAAATGTGGATGTAATTAATATATTGTTATTTTTACTTCCAGTATTTTATATATTACCGATTATTTTAAAAAATTATACAAATTTAAAGGAAAGTATATTTGAAGCTGTTAGGTATTTAGATTTATTTTTTATATATAACATAGTTAAAAATTCTGAAAATAAAAAAATATATGAAATTAGTATAATTATTTTAAGTTTTATACTTTGTTTATTTGGTTTTGATGGTCTTGCACAAGAGAAAATGGCAGGAGTATTAAAGAAAATAAATTCTGGATATTTAAGTCTAAATAATTTAAATAGAATGTCTTCAACAATACAATATGCAAACACCTTTGCTTTATTTTGTTTGATATCTATAATTATATTAAAACTACAGTTTAAAAATTATATAAATAAAGAAAAAAATAGAGATAACTTTTTTTACAATTTAAAAATAGCTTTATTAAAATATCTTAATTTTATATTTATTTCTTGTTTGTTATTGTCTGAATCTAGATATACAATAGCAATATTAATTTTATTTTATTTTATAAATTTTATAATTGAAAATAAAAATGAAATTAAAAATAAATTAAAAAATTATGATAAAAAAGAAATTTTAAATTTTTCATTTAATATAATTTATATAATTTTATTTGTTGCTATGATTGAAAATTTTATGTATAAAAATAAAGAAATGATATATATAATCGTTTTAGGATTTAGTATTTTTTATATAGGATTTTTAATATTTTATCATTACTATTTAGAAAAAAAGATAGTTGTATGTTATAACAAAATAAAAATGTTAAATAAAAATTTAGTTAATAAAAGTAAATATTTTAAATATTTGCCTGTATGTTTTACTTTAGTTTTTATAATTTTATTTTGTAGTGTAATTTTTGCAAAGACAGATATTTATTTAGATATGTCATCTAAGCAAAATTATATTTTAAGAACATATTATAACGTTAACACAAAAAGTGGTGAAAGTGTTGAAAATACAATTGATATTAAAATTAAAGAATTAGAAGTTGATACTCGTTTTAAAGTAGAAGTAAATAAATTAAAAAAAGATGGAACTACTCAAAATGTGGCAACGTATTATTATTACACAAATCCAAGTAGTAGATATCTTTTAAAAGAAAATTTTGAAGATGATGTAATAGGTGTAAATATAAAAATTAGTATACAAAAAGGAAGTTTGAATGTTGAAAATATTAATATAAATGGTAAAGAAAAAGCATATAATTATTTATTTTTACCAAATGATTTAATTGATAGATTATCTCAAAATTTACATAGAAATCAAAGTGAAAATGAAAGATTTTCTTTTATAGCTGATGCTTTTAAAATAATAACTTTAAATAAAACTAATTTCATATTTGGTGTAGGTGGTGAAGGATTTAAAAATTTATATCCTACATATAGAACATATATGTATAATTCTACTGAGGTTCATAGTAGTATAGTTCAAATATTTTTAGAGTCTGGTGTTTTAGGTTTTATTACTTTTTTACTTATTATGTTTTACTCATTAAAAGAGTTATTAAAAAGTAAAAATAGATTTTGGTTGTTGTTTTTAGCTGTATACGCACATTTATTATTTGAACTTGATTTTTCGTATATGATAATTATATCAATTTTTGGAGTAATGCTTGCAACTTTCAAAAATATTGAGATAAAGGATGAATTTTAGCTTCTTTGTACTTGTTTTTTTTGTTTTAGTATGGTATAATCTTAGCATTATATAGTTAATTTGTCAGGAGGAAAAAGCATATGGGTTGGTTAGATTTGACATGGTCAATAGCTACTGTTATAGTTGCAATTGTTCTAACAATTGTTATTATGTTACAAAATGAAAAAGGACCATCATCTTCAAATGGTAGTTCTAATACATTTTATGGAGCTAATAAATCAAAAACTTTAGATGGTGTTTTATCAAAATGGACAATTGCACTTGCAATTATATTTTGTATATTGTGTGTATGTACAACAATTTCTATAATGCACTAATATAAGTTTAGTTAAGGAGAAACTATGAGTAAAAAATATCAAAATGATAATGTTTTGAAGCATAGTGACAAAGAATATTTTGACAAAAAGGAGACTATGTGCTCCTTTTTTTTAGAGTCAAATTATGTACCTATGACTTTAAAACAAATATGTAATATTTTACAAATACCAAATAAGGATATTGTACTTTTAAATATGATTATAACTGATCTTGAAGAAAGTGGAGTTATATTTTGTGATGATAGTAAAAGATTTTGTGTTATTGATGGAAAGAACTTTGTAAAAGGTATTTACCATGCAAAAAATTATAAATTTGGATTTTGTATTGATGGCATGTCAAATGATGTATATATAAAAAGAGAAGATAATCTTTTTGCAATGGATAAAGATGAAGTTGTTGTAAAGATAACAAAACAAGAAAAAGATGGTATGTCAAAAGAGGGCAAAGTCGTTAAAATTCTAAAAAGGAATACTAAAAGAGTAATAGGGAAGTTTACAAAATCTAAAAATTTTGGATTTGTTGTTACATTAGAAAAGAAAATAGAAGATATATATATACCAAAAAAATATATAAATAATATAAAAGATGGAAGTTTTGTCGAAGTTGAATTTTTAAAATATCAAACTGCAAATTCGAAAGCTGAAGGAAAAATTATTGGAATAGTTGACACTAAAAAAATTGAACATCCGGAAGTTATAGCTATGTATAAATCATATGATTTAGATGAAAAAGAAGATTTTCCAGAGTTTGTAAAAGAAGAAGTTAAAAACATTCCAGATCATGTTTTAAAAAATGAGTTAAAAAATAGGGTAGATAGAAGAGATAAAAAAGTATTTACTATAGACTCAGAAGATGCTATGGATCTTGATGATGGTGTTTTTGTTAAAAAAGATAATGATAAATATATTTTATCTGTATATATAGCTGATGTAAGCCATTATGTAAAAGATTCTACATTCCTTGATAAAGAGGCTATAAAACGTGGAACTAGTATATATATTCCTGGACGTGTTATTCCAATGCTTCCAAAGGAATTATCAAATGGCATTTGTAGTTTAAATGCAGGTGTTGATAGATTAGCTCTTGCAATTGATATAACTTATGATAAATCTGGTAATGTATTAGATTATGATATTTTTAAAGCTGTTATAAATGTTAATAAAAAAATGTCATATGATAAAGTATTTAAAGTATTAAACAATGAAGACGAAGTTGTTTTAAATGAATACAAAGATTATATAGATGATATTAAAGTAATGGCAGAACTTGCAAGTATATTAAATAAAAAAAGAATAAGAGATGGAAGTATTACTTTTGATGTAAAAGAAACTAAGGTAATAGTAGATGAAAACTTTAATGTTACAGATGTAAAAGCTTATGAAAAGAATTTTGCAAATGATATAATAGAAGAATTTATGCTTGCTGCAAATATGACAATTGCTAAGAATTTTTATTTTATAGGGCTACCTTTTATATACAGAATTCATGAAAAACCAGATGAAGAAAGAATAAGGGAGTTAAATGAATTTTTAGCAAATTACAAAATAAGGATAAAAGCTGTAAAAAATGTACAACCCAAAACTTTATCATCAATTTTAGATGAGTTTAAAGATAATGAAAATAAAGATGTTTTATCATCAGTAATGTTAAGAACTTTAAAACTTGCAAAATATTCAGATGAATGTTTAGGGCATTTTGGACTTGCTGCAAAATATTATTGTCACTTTACCTCTCCAATAAGAAGGTATCCTGACTTATTTATACATAGAGTTATATCAGATTAT
Organism: uncultured Clostridia bacterium; assembly: GCA_934169925.1. Lineage (GTDB taxonomy): Bacteria > Bacillota > Clostridia > TANB77 > CAG-465 > CAG-465. Next base: position 64,921 of record CAKPOO010000003.1, read on the forward strand.
ATTGAGTATAATTCTCAAATACCTGAAAAATTACTTACAAAGTATGAAAATGATGCAAAAATTTATTCTGTTTCTTCATCTGAGGCAGAAAAGCAAGCAACAACAATTGAAAGAGATTTTGATTCATTATATGAAACTATATATATGCAACAATTTATTGGACAAGATTTTGATGGTATTGTATCATCTGTTACATCATTTGGAATGTTTGTAAAATTAGATAATACAGTTGAAGGTCTTGTACCATTTAATAATATCTTAATTGATGATTTTTTTGAATATGATGAAAATCTTAAAATTTTAATTGGAAGAAAAACAGGACGTACTTTTAAAATAGGAGATAAAGTAAAAGTAACACTTGTAAGAGCTGACAGTTTTGCAAAAGAAATTGATTTTGAAATAAGAGGTGAAAATGGAAATGAAAGAAAAAGAGAAGAAAAAAGTAGAAAAAAAGGTCGTAAAGAAAAATAAGTTTATAGAAAAATTAAAAAAATTTTGTAAATTTTATAAAAAAGATATATTAAAAATAGCAACTATTTTTTATGCGGCAACACTTATTATATTTACTTTTATGATAATGAAAAAATTGTCTACATATGATGTATCTAAAGTTGGAGATTTTTCTAATATAGAAAAGCAGACTTTAAATAAAATTACTTTTATAAAACAACTATTTTTAGTATCATTTCCATCAATTTTAATTACTTTTATTTTAGCATTTGTACCATATTTAAAATTGCAATTTATAACACCAATTGTATATAGCTACATTACTACAAATCAAATGTTTAATGTATTTAAAAGCACAAGTACAAGTAATAATGTTAATTTAATGACAATAGGTAGTGTTATAATAATACTTTCAATTTCTATTATGTGTGCTATTAGTTTTAATTTAAGTAAAGTAATTGAAAGTAATAGAAAATTAAAAAGTAATAAAGCAAAAAAAGAAAAATTACATGATGATAAAAAAATAGAAAAAATTTCATTTGATAAAGAAAATTTTAAATTAATAGTTATTGTAATTATTTTAAATATAATAGGTACAATTGTATATATAGCTTAATTTAGTAGGAGTTTATTATGAGAATGAGAAATAACAAAAATGCTTTATATGATTTGGAAGCATTTGAAAAATATGTATCTGGTAAAGAAAAGATACAAGAAATATTAAAAAAAGAAGAAAATAAAAATAAAAAAATATTTTTAGAAATTGGTATGGGAAAAGGTGATTTTATAACTGCACTTGCAAGAAATTATCCTGATAATATATATATTGGAGTAGAACTTAATAAATCAGTTCTTGCAATTGCATGTAAAAAGTTAACTAAGTATGAACAAGATAATAATATAAAACTTAACAATTTATACCTTATGTCTTTTGATGCTATTACACTTACTGATATATTTGAAAAAAATCAAATTGAGAAAATATATTTAAATTTTAGTGATCCTTGGCCTAAGAAAAGACATGTTAAAAGAAGACTTACATATAAAGATTTCTTAAGTTTATATAAACAAGTTTTAAAAGAACATGGTGAAATTGAATTTAAAACTGATAATAGGGGACTTTTTGAATATAGTTTGGTTAGTATTCAAAACTTTGGATCTACTTTTAAAGAGGTATATTTAGATCTTCATAAAGTTGAAAATATAGAAAACTTTGAGACAGAATATGAACAAAAATTTTCAAAACTTGGTCCTATTTACAAAATAGTTTTTGAAATATAAGATATAAAATAAAATAAAATAAAAACTCTTTGTTAAAATTTCTAACAAAGAGTTTTTTATTTAGAAATTTTCAAAATTAGGGGTTTTAGGAAGGCCTGGCATAGTTAATACTTTTCCCATGTATATTGTTATAAAACCTGCACCAGAATTTAAACGTACATCAGTAACACTTACTTGAAAATTTTTAGGTGTACCTAATAAATCTTTATTATCAGAAAAAGATAGTGGTGTTTTTGCAATACATATAGGTAAATTAGAAAAATTAAGTTTTGTAATATTAGAAATTTTTTCTTTAGCTTCCTTTGTATATTTTACACTTGCCCCCTTATATATTTTAGTAACAATTTTATATACTTTTTCCTCAATACTATCTTCTAAATTGTATGGGAATAGTATATCTTTTTCTTTAGTTTGATTATCTAAAATATCAAGTATTGTATTTGCAAGATCTATTACGCCTAAACTACCTTCATTAAAACAATTTGAAGTTACGCATTTAACATCTTGTTTTAAACAAAAATCTTTTACAAATTGTATATCATATTCATTATCAAGATCAAATTTATTTATACAAACGACAACATCTAAATTAAAACTTTTAATATTTTCAATATGTCTTTTTAAATTGAAAATTCCAATATTTAAATTATCTTTACCGTTATATTTTAATGCTCTTATACTTGTAACAAGTACAACCACATCAGGTTTTATATCATTATTTCTACATTTTATATCAATAAATTTTTCAAAGCCAAGATCTGCTCCAAAACCTGCCTCAGTTACAACAAAATCAGAAAGTTTTAACGCTGTTTTTGTTGCAATAATGCTATTGCAACCATGTGCTATATTTGCAAAAGGTCCAAGATGTACAATTGCAGGAGTATTTTCTGATGTTTGGACTAAATTTGGACTTAATACATCTTTGGTAAGAGCAAGTACTGCATTAGTAATTTTAAGATCTTTTAAATAAATTGGAGTATTGGTAAGGGAATAGGCAATAATCATTTTATCCAACTTATTTTTTAATTCTTCTTTTGAATTACTAAGACAAAATATTGCCATAAGTTCAGATGCAACGGTTAGTTCAAAAGATGTATTAATATTTTTCTTTTTTAATATACCATCATTAGAAATAGCAATATTTCTTAAAGCTCTATCATTCATATCAATAACCCTTTTAATACAAATATTATTTTCATCAATATTTAAAGCGTTACCTTGGAATATATGATTTGAAATAGCAGCACAAATTAAATTATTTGCAGAAGTTATTGCATGAAAATCACCATTAAAATGAAGATTTATATCTTCTTGTGGTTCAACAGTTGATTTTCCTCCACCAATAGCACCACCTTTTATTCCAAATACAGGACCTAAAGAAGGTTCTCTTAATACACAAATACTACTTTTATTTAACTTATTTAAAGCCATTGAAAGTCCTATTGTTTGTGTAGTTTTTCCCTCACCAAAAGGTGTTGGATTAGTTGCAGTTACTAAGATAAGTTTTCCATTTTTTTTATTATTTAATGTAGAATAATAATTAGAATCAATTTTTGCTTTATATTTTCCATAATTTTCAACGTAATTTTCATCTATATTTAATTTATTTTCAATATCAACAATATTTTGCATAAGTTTATCACCTAAAAGTATTATATCATATGAATAAAAAATTTAAAACTAATATATTAAATATAAATTTTTATTTTATATTGAAATTTTATTTGATTCATAGTATAATTTATCTTGTTTCAAGGTGATTATATGTTAATAGATGTAGAAAAAATGAGAATGTTAAGAAATGATAATCCTGAAATGAAATTTAAGTTATTAAGACCAAATATAGAAAGATTTTTTAGAGATTACATTTATTATTTTAATATTTATGATAGAACAGAACTTATTATAGATTCAGGGTATTTACCATATCATTATTTAGATGAAGCTGTTTTAAGAAAAGTAATTCATTTATTAGAAGATGAATTAGGTTATAACATAATAATAATGAAAACAACAAATACTGCACAAATAGGTTATCAAAAAGGTGATCTTATAAATATAAGATTATTTGATAGATTAAATACAACAGCAAAAGAGGTTGATGATTATTTTAATATAAAAATGTTTCAACCACTTTATTCATCTTTTCATAATTTTGATAATATTAATGGTAATAAGAAAGATGTAAAATCATATTTATCATGTCTTAATACTGGTGCAAATTTATTGCCTGAGGGTAAATAAAAAAGAAAGAGGGATTGTATGAAAAAGAATGAAAAAATAGCATTAGTAGTAGTTTTAATATTAATAGCTATATTTGCTTGTATAACTGCTTTTGTAAAACTTAATATTGGAAATGAATTTGAATTAAAAATGTATAATTTTATAAATGCTCCTTGGTCTGATACAGCTACAAAAGTAATTACAATTATTACAAACATAATTGGAAAATATGTACTTGCAGCAATAGTTGTTGTATCTTTAATATTTAAAAAATCAAGAATTAAATTTACAGTTCCAATGATTTTTTCTGTTGGAGGAGCTGTAGTTGTAAAAGAAATTTTTAAACATATTGTAAAAAGACCAAGACCAACAATATTACCACTTGCAGTAGAAGATGGTTTTAGTTTTCCAAGTGGTCACGCTGCAATTGCTGCAGCACTTGCAGTTACATTAATTTATTTTATATGTAAAAATATGAAAAATGGTGCACTAAGAAATACTTTATTAGTACTTGTAGTGTTATTCCCATTTGTTATCTCATTTACAAGAGTATATTTAGGTGTTCATTATTTCTTTGATGTAACAGCAGGATTACTTGTTGGTGTAGGTTCTGCAATTGCTTGTAATACAGTAATAAATAGATTTATATATAAAGAAAATGAAGATAAGTAGAAATACTTATCTTTTATATATTGGGATATCGCCAAGTGGTAAGGCATCGGACTCTGACTCCGACATTCGTAAGTTCGAATCTTACTATCCCAGCCAATATAAAAATAATAATATAAAATGTGAAACAAATTCGATAAAAATATCAAAGAAAAGTTTCACATTTTTTATTTCTTTGCAAAGGAAAAGTTTAGTTTAATTAATTGTAATGTCATATAAAATATGATATAATGCGCCATAGGACTTTATATACAAGTAGCCCTTACCAAATTTGGAGGGCGTTATGTCCTCCAAAACATGTAAACATTAAAAAATGAATAAGGAGGAAAAAAATGAGTTCATTGTCACAAATTGCACTTGCAAGAATGTTAGGAGTTGACGGTGGTTTGTCTGATCATGTATTACCTAAGGAAATGAATAAAACAATAGACCGTATGTCTGGCAGAGATAATGATAAAAAATCTGAGAAGAATGACAGAAAAAATAATTCAAATCCATATAGGTAGAATTTAAAAAAGCAGTCAAAAGAACGTGAAGAATTTATTTCTTTACGTTCTTTAATTTTTTGTAGTGCTTTTTTATTGCTATTTTAATCACTTTATGTAGAAAATAATTTGACTTTTTAGCAATATGATTATATAATTTATACTTAGGAAAAAAGAAAAAAATGAGGTAGAAAAATGTTAATTAGTCCAGATGAAATCAATAGAGTTTTATCATATACAGGTAATTTAATTACAAATAGAGGAAAAAAATATTTTGAGCAATCAAGAGTTAAATTACTAAATTTTAAATATGTAAATGATGATAATTTTGAAGCTATATCAAAGGTTACTGGAACTGATGAATATATAACGTGCATATCAAAAGAAAATGGAAAAATAAAATATAGTTGCAATTGTCCAAATGAAGCAGATGAAAAGGTACCATGTAAACATATTATTGCTATGTTTTTTGATATGTATATTGACTTTAACAAATATTATGAACTTTCTAAAAATAGTGAGAGTAAATCAATATTAGATTATGAAGAAGAATTAAAAAATATTGCAGCTATAAAAAAAGAAAAAGCAGTAAAAAAAGAGAAAAATAAACAAAATAATGTGTTAAAATCAGAAAAACTTAATTTTGATGAATCTTTTTTATCATATTATGAAAAATTAGAGTTTGATAAATTTGAAGAAGATAATTTAACAGGAAAATTAAAATTAGTGCCATATATTGATATTTATGGATTAAAAAATAGTAATATTAGTATTTACTTTAAAATAGGTATTAATAGTTTATACATATTAAAAGATGTATACAGTTTTGTTGATGATTTTATAACAAAAAGAGAAATAAAACTTGGAAAGTCTGTTTTAAAAGTAAAAGAAGAGATATTTGATGAAAATTCAAAAAAGTTATTTTATTTACTAAAAAAGAATTATTATAAAATAAAGTATATGAATTTAATGTCAAATGTAGAATTGCCTAAAAATTCTAGAGAATATGTAGCAATTTCATATGATTTACTTGATTATATTTTCGATATTTTTGAAAATCAAAGTATAAATGTATATAGCAAAAAAAGTAATTTAGAAAAATATACTACATTTTTAAATAAAAATCCGATTTTAAATTTAAATATTGAAAGTGACGTAGATGGTAATATAAATTTAAGTTTGGAAAATGATGAATATACAATATACAGTAGTATTGAAAATTCATACATTTTGTTAGAAGATACTATGTATAGATGTACAAAAGATTTTACTAAAAATGTATTACCTGTACTAGAAGAATTACAAAAGGATAAGGATTATAGTATAAAAATAACAAAAGATAAAGCTTCAACTTTTTGCAATTATTTAGTTCCAAGTGTAAAAAAATACGTTAATTTAGATGTAAAAGACGATGTTATAGAAAAATACAAGACAGATAAATTAGTTACAAAGGTATATTTAGATCTTGATGAGTTAAATAATATTATAGCAAATGTTAAATTTGTATATAATGATATGGAATTTAACCCATTTTCAGAAAATAAAGAGATAAAATGTAATAGAGATATTATTCAAGAAAATAAAGCAAAATCTATGTTTGCAAAATATAAATTTAAAGTTAATGAAAAAAAAGGTTATTTATTTTTAGATGATGAGGATGATATTTATGAATTTTTAGTAAATGGTACTGAAATTTTCATGAATAAGTTTGAAGTTTTAGTTACTGAAAAACTAAAAAATAAACAAATTATTAATACTACAAGTTTAGATTTTGGTGTTAGAATAAAAAATGATTTGCTTGATATTTCTGTTGAAAATATGAATTTTTCTGAGAAAGAATTAAAAGAAATTTTTGCAAAATACAAAGAGAAGAAAAAATACTATAGGTTAAAAAATGGTACATATATAAATCTTGATGGATATGGTATTGATACGTTATATACCCTTAATGAAACACTTGGAATTAGTGAAAAAGATATTGCATCATCAAATATTACTTTACCAAAGTATAGAGCATTATATGTTGATAATATTTTAAAAGATAAAGATGGTATAACTGTAAATAAAGAATCTAGTTTTAAAAATATCATAAAAGATATAAATAATGTAGCTGATGCAGAATATGAAATACCTAAAAATTTAAATGCAACTTTAAGAGAATACCAAAAGACTGGCTATAATTGGTTAAAATCACTTGAAAAATATGGATTTGGTGGTATTTTAGCTGATGATATGGGGCTTGGTAAAACAATACAATTAATTGCAATTTTATTAGATAGTAAAAATAATGAAAAAAATAGTACTTCTATTGTTGTATGTCCAAGTTCTTTATACATAAACTGGGAAAAAGAATTAAAAAAATTTGCCCCATCAATTAATATGCTTGTTATATCAGGAAGTAGTGATGAAAGAAGAAAGTTAATCAAAAAAGCAAGCAAATATGATGTTATTATAACATCATATGATATGTTAAAAAGAGATATTGAACTTTATGAAAGTTACAATTTTAAATATATTATTGCTGATGAAGCACAATATATTAAAAATAACAATACCAAAAATGCAAGAGCTTTAAAAAGGTTAAATGGTAAAACAAGATTTGCCCTAACAGGTACACCTATTGAAAATTCACTTTCAGAGCTTTGGTCAATTTTTGATTATATTATGCCCGGATATTTATTTAGTTACAAAAAGTTTAAAGATAATTATGAATCAAAAATAATAAAAGATGAAAGCAAAAAAACATTAGAAAAATTACAAAGGATAGTTGCACCGTTTGTATTAAGACGTGTAAAAAAAGAAGTATTAAAAGAGCTTCCTGAAAAAACAGAAAGCATAATGTATAGTAAAATGGATGAAGAACAAGAAAAAGTTTATGATTCATATTTATATAATGCAAAAAAAGAATTAGAAGATGAAATTTCTAAAAATGGAATTAAAAAATCAAGAATAAAAATACTTTCAACTATAACAAGGCTAAGACAAATCTGTGCACATCCATCATTATTTTTATCTGACTATAATTATGGTAGTGCAAAACTTGAACAATGTATGCAAATAATAGAAGATGCTGTAAGTGCTGGACATAAAATTTTGCTATTTTCAGGGTTTACTTCAATGTTTGATATAATATCAAAAAGACTTGAAAAAAACGGAATAAAATATAGCATTTTAACAGGAAAAACAAAAGCTTCAAATAGAGTGGACATGGTAGAAGAATTTAATATATCAGATGATACAAAGGTATTTTTAATTTCACTTAAAGCTGGTGGAACAGGTCTTAACTTAATTGGTGCTGATATGGTAATTCATTATGATCCATGGTGGAATCTATCTGCACAAAATCAAGCAACAGATAGAGCTTATAGGATTGGACAAAAAAGTAATGTTCAGGTGTTTAAGCTTATAACTCAAAATAGTATAGAAGAAAAAATACTTGCTTTACAAGAAAAGAAAAAAGATATAATTGATAATGTAATAACAGAAAAAGAAACATTTTTATCTAAACTTTCAGAAGAAGATATTATGGAGTTATTTGAATAATACTGTATTTTTTTATACTAGGTTATAAATATGACCTAGTATTTTTTTTGAAAAAATTAAAAATTTTAGTTGACATATAAGAAAAAAAAGTGTTAAAATGTGAAAGCTAAAAAAAAGAAAGGAAGTTTTTATGGAAAGAGAAGAAAATATTTTAGGAAAAGAAAATGTTGGAACTTTAATTAAAAAATTTTCAATACCTTGCATAATTTCATTGCTTGTTAACTCATTATATAATGTAGTTGACCAGATTTTCATTGGTTGGGGTGTTGGATATTTAGGTAATGGTGCAACAAATGTAGTATTTCCACTTACTATGATTTGTCTTGCTTTTGCACTTATGTTTGGAGATGGAGCTTCAGCATATCTTAGTTTAAAACTTGGACAAAAAAGAAAAGATGAAGCTTCAAAAGGTGTTGGAAATGGTATAATGCTATCTGTTATAGTAGCTGTTTTTTTATGTGTTGTAATACTTGCATTTTTACCAACTCTTTTGAATTTATTTGGATGTACTGATGTTTTAAGAGAGTACGCACTAAATTATGGATATATAATTGCAATAGGTCTTCCATTTATGATGATAGGTACTACTTTAAATTCAATTATTCGTTCTGATGGTAGTCCAAAATATGCAATGATTTCAATGCTTCTTGGTGCAATTTTAAATATTATACTTGATCCAATTTTAATATTTGTATTTAATTTAGGTGTGCAAGGAGCAGCAATTGCAACTGTATTTTCACAAATTGTAACATTTGTAATAAACGTTATATATTTAAAGAAATTTAAGAGTATTGATGTAGAAAAAAGTATATTTAAATTAAAATTTGATGTAGCTAAAAAAGTTACAATGCTTGGTATTAGTAGTTTTATAACTCAAATGAGTATAGTATTTGTTATAGCAGCAGAAAATAACTCGTTATCAAAATATGGTGCAAATACAAAATATGGAGCAGAAATACCGATTACTGTACTTGGTATAGTTATGAAAATTAGTCAAATTTTAAATAGCGTTATAATTGGTATTGCATCAGGTGCTCAACCAATATTTGGATATAACTATGGTGCAAAAAAATATGATAGAGTAAGAAAAACTTTAAAAATAGTTTTATGCTTTAGTTTAATGATAAGCTTATTTGCATTTATATTATTCCAAACAATACCAGATAAATTAATATCTATATTTGGTAGTGGTGATGAGTTATATATGGAATTTGCTTGTAAAGCATTTAGAATATATTTATTATTTTGCATATTTAATGGAGTTCAAATTCCATCATCAATTTTCTTCCAAGCTATTGGAAAAAGTGGAAAAAGTGCAATTTTATCATTATCAAGACAAATATTATTTTTAATACCTTCTATGATAATTTTAGGTAGTATTTTGGGTATAACTGGAGTACTTTTTGCAGGACCTGTTGCAGATGGACTTGCATTTTTAATTGCAATTACATTATTAATACTTGAATTAAAACATATGAAAGAAAATGTAAATGAAAGTAAAACTGCAAAAGAAGAAGTTCAAAGTAATGATGATGATAATTACAATGTAAAAGAAACAAATAATACTAATGATTTAGTTATAACTATTGCAAGAGAGTATGGATCTGGTGGTAGATACATTGGAAAAATTATCGCTGAAAAATTAAACATGAAATTATTAGATAAAAATTTCATACAAGAGCTTGCTAAAAATACTGGTTTTAATGAAGAATATATAAAAGAAAATGAACAAAAAAGAGATGCTTTAGATGCCTTAAATTCAGGTTATTATTCTACATTAAACTCTGCAGATGAGTTGTTTATAAAAGAATCAGAATTAATAAAAAGTGAAGCTAAAAAAGGTGCTTGTGTTATTGTTGGTAGATGTGCAGACTTTATATTGAAGGATAGAGAAAATGTTGTAAAAGTATTTATAACAAGTTCTACTGATGATAAAGTAAAAAGAGTTCAAAAATATTATGGCATAGAAAATGAAAAAGAAGCTAGAAAAGAAATAACTAGAATTAATAAATTAAGAGCAAATCATTATAAATATTATACAGATAGAAATTGGTATGATAGTTCAAATTATGATTTATGTTTAAATAGTGATTCTTTAGGTGTTGAAAAAACAGCTGAAATTATTTGTGAGTATGTAAAAGCCAAAAAAGATAATAATAAATAAAAAGTTAAAAAAGAATAAAATAAAAGCAAAAATAAAAATAAAAATAAAAATAAAAATAAAAAATACTTGTATATCAGGTTTTGATATACAAGTATTTTTTTTAGTTAAAAAGATATTCCATTAAAAATTTATCTTTCTTAAAATCGTGATAGGTAACAGATAAAGCATCGTGGTAATCTTCACTTAAAGATTTATTTGTGTTTGAATTTGAAAGTAATTTTTCAAGAGAATATAAAATTCCATCATTAAACTTTGAATATATTACACATAAAGATAAAGCTTTTGCATAATCATCAAGTTTTGGGAAAATTTCAATTCCTTTTAAAGAATTTAAGGAGTGTGAAGCTTCAAGTCTTTTTAACATATGATAGTACAGCTTCTTTTCTATAATTTTCCTTTCTAAAACAGAGTTATCTTCACTTGATAGATATTTGATTAATTTTGCTTTATTATAAAAATAAGTATCAAAATTTAAGTCTTTACAACGGTTTGCAAATATCAAAGTAAAAATACCATCATTAATAACTTTTTTGTGCTTAAATTTCATAATAAAAAAAGTCTTCAAATTTCCTGGTGCGATAAATTTTATTCTTAAAGCATCTTTATTAATATTTAACTTGTTATTTTTTGAAAAAGCAGTAATCATTCCATTTGAAACTTTTGTTTTTGTCTTAAGTAACTCTTCTAAGTCATATCCTACATTGTTAATTTTTATAATCATAAAAAGACCTCCATTTAATATTAATTAAATTATAAATATAAATTGTTAAGCGTTCTATATTATAACATCAACTTAAAAAAAAGTAAACAATTAAAAAGATTTATTTAAGTATTTTCTAAAATTAACTTTTTATTTACATATTTCAAAAATATACAAAAATAGAACTTTTTTTAATGTATATTAGTTTTTTTTCTACAATATATTTATATAAATAAGAGTATAACATTTGTATAAAAAAGAGGTGTAATTTTGATAAATGAAATTTTAGAAATACTTCCAAGTGCCCTTAAGATAAAATTAGAAAGTTTTTCAAATTTAAAAAGTATAAGAGAAATTAGAATTAGGGTAAATAGGAATGTTATATTAATGTTAAATAGTAGTTATTCTTTAAATGATGAATATGAAATTGAATATACGCCTACATTAAAAGATATTTTAGAAATTCTTTTAAGAATATCTAAAAATTCTATTTATGCAATTCAAAATGATATAAATAACGGATTTGTCACTATAAAAGGTGGACATAGAATTGGAATTTGTGGTGAAGTTGTAATTGAAGATGGTAAGGTTAAGAATATAAAAAATATAAATAGTTTAAATATAAGAGTTGCAAATCAAGTAATTGGAGTAGCAGATAGTTTATATAAAGAGGTTGTATGTAATGGAAAAGTAAAAAATACATTAATAGTGTCGCCACCTCGGATTTGGAAAAACAACAATGCTTAGAGATTTGGTAAGAAAAATAAGTAATGGTAATGAAAGTTTTGTAGGGAAAAATGTTGGACTTGTTGATGAACGTGGTGAAATTGCATCAGTAGTTAATGGTGTATGTATGTTAGATGTTGGTAAAAGAACAGATGTAATGTCAAATTGTAGTAAAGATTATGGAATTAGAGTTTTAGTAAGAAGTATGGGAATTGATGTTGTAGCAACTGATGAAATAGGAAGTAATGAAGATATAGATGCAATATATTATGCAAGTACCTGTGGAGTTAGTTTGCTTTTTACAATGCATGGAAATTCAATAGAAGATTTAATTAATAACAAAAAAATTAATGAAATGATAAAAAACAAAATGTTTGAAAATATAGTTTTTTTGAATAAAGATAAAAGTTATAGAATAAATAAGGTGGGATAATATGGTATTTTTTCTAAAATGTTTAATTTCGATTGGAATTGTTAGTATAACAACATATCTTGGTTTTTCAAAATCAAAAAATCTTTCAAGTAGGGAATATATTTTAAAAGATATGGTTACTTTTTTTAATTTAGTTGAAAATGAGATAAAGTACATGCTTACAATTTTGCCTAATGCTTATGAAATAGCAAGACAAAAATTAATAACTAATTTAAAAAATGTAATTGGAAATATAGTGGTAGATATGCTAAAAAATAACTCAAGTTTTGAAAATGAAAAAAGTGTTATGGAAAATGTTTCAACACTTAGTGAATTAACAGATTATGATAAATCAGTTTTTATATCTACTTTAAATAATTTAGGAAATAGCAATTTAGAATCTCAGCTTAATATAATTGAAAATACTAAACAAATATTAAATGATCAAATAAAAGAAGCTATAATAAAAAAGCAAGAAAGTGCTAGAGTATATAAATCTATAGGGGTTATATCAGGAGTTATGATTGTTTTAGTATTTATATAAAGGGGGAAAAAGTATGAATATAGATTTGTTATTTAAAATAGCAGGTATTGGAATTTTAGTTGCAGTTTTAAATCAAGTACTTAGTAAAGCAGGCCGTGAAGATCAAGCAATGATGACAACATTAACTGGTATAATAATTGTTCTTATGCTTGTGATTGATCAAATTAGTAATCTTTTTGAAACAGTTAGAAATGTTTTTAATTTGTGATGTAAGGATTTGATAGAATGAATATTTTTAAAGTAATAGCCTTTTGTGTAATTGCAACAATATTTTGCATTATATTATCACAGCAGAAAAAAGAATATGCAATTTTACTTAGTATAATTTCTTGTATTGGGATAATGATGTATTCATTAAATAGTCTTTTTGGAATAGTTGACGTTTTAAAAAAGCTTATAGAAAACTCTGGAATTAGTATGGAGTTTTTAAAAATAATTTTAAAAGTCGTAGGTATAACTTATCTAGTAGAGTTTGGGAAAAACATATGTAATGATGCTGGACAAACAGCTATTTCGAAAAAAATTGAAATGGCAGGAAAAATTATAATAGTATCTATAAGTATTCCAATACTAACAAGTTTGGTTAATGTATTAAGTGGATTAATTTAGTGTGAAGTATATGGTGAAAAATTTTTATGATTTAAATTTAAAAAAATGTTTTATTATTCTTTTTATAATTTTTACTTTTTTTATAAAAGATAATATATATGCAACAGAAAAAAGTGCTATAGAAAATACAGAAGAAACTGTTAATTTAAAAGAATATATATCTGTTTTAGAAGATTATTTAGATAAAAATGGAAGTAACAATATAGATGTAGATTTAAATGATATATATAACAATTTAAAGGAAACTAAAAATATTGATTATAATAGTGTTTTAAAAACAGTACTTGGAGTTTTATTTAAAAGTTTAAGAAATGTTTTAACAGGATCAATTACTATATTTTTTATAATGTTACTTTTATCTGTACTTTCAAGTTTAAAATTAGATGAAGATAGTAGTGTTACAAAAATATCTAATTTAGTTTGTTATATTTTAATAATTACAATAATGATGAAAAACTTTTTAGAAGTTATTACAAGTATAAAAGAAACGGTAAATATTGTTGCAACTTTAATGCAAGTAACAAGTCCATTTTTACTTGGAATAATAATTGCTACAGGTGCAGTTACAACAACAGGGATTATAGAACCGTTACTTTTATTTGTAGCAAGTAGTATAGGTTTTGTAGTTACATATATAATTATACCTTTTCTTAATATTTCATTTGCTTTTAAAATAATAACTTTGATTTCAGAAAATATAAAATTAGATGAACTTTCTAATTTTTTTAGTAGTAGTTCGAAATGGTTGATTGTTGTGCTACTTACCCTGTTTTTAGGTGTTCTTACAATAGTTGGAAATTTATCAACCTCAATAGATGCAGTTTTTATAAAAACTACACAAGCAGCTGTTTCTAATTTTGTGCCAGTTGTTGGAAAATTCTTTTCTGATAGTTTTGAAAGTGTAGTTGCATCATCAAAATTAATTTTAAATGTTAGTGGAATTTTAGGTATCATAGTAGTTTTTTTTATAACAATAACACCTATTTTAAAAGTTTTATCAATAATTATAGTTTACAGCTTACTTGCAGGTAGTTTTGAAATTCTATCAGTTCAAAAAAAGATTATAGATTTTATAAAATATATAACAAATTTATATAAAACAATACTAGGAATATTAATAGGTGTAGATGTTTTGTTTATTATATCAATAGGAGTAGTTATTAATTTAACAAAAGTTCTTGGAAGTTAAAAAAGAGTGGAGATAGTATGGAAATTTTTAAAAATTGGGTAAATACAATTGTTGGAATGAGTATTTTGTTAATTATAATTGAACTTATTCTTCCAAAAACAACTTTAAAAAAATATGTTAATACTTTAGTTGGTATGTTTTTTATTTTAGTTATATTAAATCCTGTTATATCGTTTATAAAAAATGATGGTATTGAAGAAACGGTATTAGATGTTGTTTCTAATTTTGATGAATATTATAAGAGTGAAAATGATAGCAGCTTTAATAAGAATGAAAATGAAAATGTACAAAATAGTTTAATAAAATTAAATATGAAAGATAGTATTAAAGAGGATATTAAAAAAAGTTTTAAAGATGAAGCCACATATATAAATGATATAAAAGTAAATATTGATGATGATTTTAATATAAAAAATATAGAAGTAGATTTAAAATCAAGTACAAAAGATGAAGATATGATAAATATAAATAAATATGTAAAAGAAATAATAGATAAATATGAAATTAATTCTTCAAACGTTGTACTAAATAAGGAGGGAGTATAATGAATTATTTAGAAACTATAAAAAATATTGCAAAAGATAAGAAAAAAAGAAAATCTAATCTTATTTTTTTACTTATTTTAATGGTTGTTTTGCTTATAAGTTTTAATTACATTTTTAATGATAATAAGACTAATCTTTTAGGTAGTAATAATAATAACAAAGAAAGTAGCCAAAATAAAGGGGAAAGTATAAATGAAACAAACACTGATACTTCAAATAATGATTTAGAAGTAAAATTAGAAAGTATATTATCTAAAATTTCAGGAGTTAGTGATGTTTCTGTAGTTCTTAGCTATTCTAAAGAAAAATCTTCAAATGTTGTATACAATACAAAAGAAACTAAAAATGAAAATAATACATCTAGTGAAAAAGAAGTTGCATATAATGAAAATGGAAGTAATAAAACAGCAATTATAGAATCTGTTGAACTTCCAAAAGTAGAAGGTGCAATTGTTGTTGCAAAAGGTGCAAATACTACAGAATTAAAATCTAAAATAGCTACTGCAGTTGCAACAATAACCTCTTTGCCGGTATATAAAGTTCAAGTATTTGAAAAGGAGTAGTATTATGAAATTTTTTAAGAAAAGTTATATAACAATTGGAAGTTTTGCTTTTATGTTAGTTTTAGCTTCATATATAAATTATAGATATAATCCAGAAAGAGAGAAAAATTTAGGGCAGACTGTATATGTAAATAATAACCAAGATTTTATAGATGATGAATGTGTAAGTATTTATGGTGAAAAAAATACAAGTACTGAAAATGTTGAAAGTTTAAAAAACGTAGATGAAGAAGAAAGTAGTGTAACTGATAATATTGCAATTTTTAGGTATGAACGAGATAATATGTATTCAGAAATGATAGAAAACTACAATAAGGTAATATCTAATCAAAATACAACAAAAGAAAAAGTAAATGAATATCAAGATAAATTAAATGAAATAATTAGCAAGAAAAATTTGATTAACATGATAGAAAATGTAATAAAAGCTTATGATGTAGAAGATGTTGTAATTATACCTACAAATAACGAAAATATAAATGTTATTATAAAATCGCAAGATGAAGTTGATAAATCTTTAATTGCAAAAATTAATCAGATTATAACATATCAACTTGGTGTTAGTGCAGATAAAATAACAATTAAAAGTGTTAAAAATTAATAGGTGTTAAAATAGGACTTAAAAAGTTCTATTTTTTGTTTTTAGATATTAAATAAGAATTTTAAAATAAAAAAATTAATAAAAATAATGTAAATTTATTGTATTTTAGGTTTGTACTTTACAAATAATAAATATTAATAATTATCAGTATTTAAACATTTCCAAGCTAATATTTCAATTATATTTCAAATAAATAAAAAAAAAATTACATAAAGACAATTCGTTGAAAAAAGTAATGCTATATGATAAATTATAGCTACATGAAGTGTGTTATTTTTTGTTGAAATTTTTTTAGAAAAATGTCAATATAGTTTAATAAGGAGAAGTAATATGGCCAGTGTTTTAGGTATATTTGTAAGTAGTAATGTTATAAAATATGCAAAAATTTCAGAAGAAAGTGGTAAAAAACTTAAACTTGAAGATTTTGGCGTAAGATTTGTTAAAGGAACTCAAAAGGAAACAATAAGAAGTATTATTGAAGAAACTAATTCTCAAAAGATTCCTATAGCAATCAATCCACAAGGCTCAAAATACATAAACTATGTAATGTTTGATCAGGCACAAGGTAGAAATGTAATGGCTGACGTTGCAAAAATGGAATTTGAAGCTTGGTGCGAAAAGAATGCAAAATCTCCAGAAAAATATTCATATATTTATAAGGTTGCAGAAGTAAAAAATAATGAGAATAGATATAATGCAGTTTTGAATTTCATAGAAAAATCAAAGCTTGAAGAATGTTCTGATCTAGGGGGATACAAAGCTGATAATATTTTACCTGCTCAGTTTTCTATTAATAGATTAGTTCCTCAAGATGAGAAAAATTATATGCTTGTAAATTTAGATGAAGCTTTATCTATTTGTGTTATTGTCGAAGGAAAGCTTTTAGAACTTAAATACTATGATATTGGTATGAAACAGATTTTAGATGACTTTTCTTTAAAACTTGGCTCTTATCAAAAAGCGTATGAAGCTTGCAAACAATTAAATGTTTATTCTGATGAAAGCACTAATAATAATCATGAACTTGAACAAATTGCAGAACCAGTACTTCAAGAAGTGCTAAGAAATGTTGCAATCGTACTTAGTAAAAACAGAAATGAAATTGAAAAAGTATATATTACAGGTAATGGTATAGTATTTACAAATATGGATATTTTATTTAAAGAATATCTAAATATAAAATGTGAAATATTAAAACCAGATTTTATTCAAGATACAAGTGATGTAAGAAATGTAGCTGAAATGCTAGAAACAGTTCAAGCTATGGCTTTAGCAGTTGAAACTCTTTCGCCTGTTAAAGAAAATTTGACTTTCTCACCAAAAGATGCAAAATCAAAATCAATGTTTGCATCTAGTGCTAAGCCTAAAAAATTACCAAAGAGAGAAAAAAGTAATGAAGATAGAAAAGAAAAAGAATTAAATCTTCCAAGAAAAATTTATGATGCTTTGGTTTGTTCAAGTATTGTTATGATACTTGTCGTAATAGCATATAGCATTTTTGGTATAATGTATTCAAATAATATAAATACAATGATTAAGAAAATTGACCAAAAAACAAATGAAATTACAACAGCAAAATCAGAAATTGATTCTGATATAACTTATATCTTAAATAATACTGCTAAATATAAAGTGGTTAATGATCAAGTAAATGACTACATTAATAACACAACAATATCACAAGTTAGATCAAAAAACATATATAATGTAGCAGCATTTATGCAAAGAATTGTAAAAATAATCCCTAACAATGTACAATTAAAATCAATTAAATCAGATGAAAATAAACATGTTACAATATCAGCTCAATCTGAAAGTTATTCATCTCTTGGATATTTCTTATCTGAATTGAAATTAAGTGGTACATTAAATAACATTGAGGTTAATACAGTTCAAAATGGTACAACAACAGTGGTTGAGATAGGTGGTGATTTACCATAATGGTTGAAAATAAAAAAAGCTTAATTGCTATAATTGTTTTTGCAGTTTCTTTGATTTTATTAATAGTTGTTTTAAGTGGTGGTTTATCATCACTTGGTATAGTATCTCTAAAAGGAATAGGTGCTAAAAGAAATGATTTAGTAACTGCTGAAAACAATTACACATCTAAAAAAGCTTCATATGATAGTTCTTTTGAAAATATTGAAACAGCAGAAAAAAATTATGATGCACAAAAGAAAAAATATGATTCTATTAGCGATGAAACAGTAAATGTTATAAAAAAATCAGCTAGTAATGAAAAATATAGTATCGAATATATGTGGATTAAACTTGGTAACTATGCAAAAAAAGATAATTTATCAATAGTAATTGTAGAACCAGGAAATGATTCAAGTGATACTTCTAGTAGTACAACTACTTCTACTACAACAAGTGATACAGTAAGTTTAGATAATACTACTACAAAAGAAACTACAGTGGCAACTGCAAAAAGTAGTGAAACTACACAAACTTCTAATGGTGAACCTTTAAAAATTAAAGTAGAAGGTAGTTATTTAAATATTGCAGATTTTATATTTGCATTAGAAAGTGATAGTGAACTTAAATTTAGAATAGATAATATTTCAATGGAATATGTATCAGGTACTACAATATCTACTACATTTGAAGTTAAAAATGTAACTATCTCTAAATAGAAAGGATGAAAAATGGATAAGAAATATATATTAACATTTAGTATTTCAGTATTAGTATTAAGTTGTGTTGTTCTTTTATGTTTAACATTTTTAACACCTCAACAAACAGTTAATATAAATAGTTCATTAAAAGAGTATAACGGAATTAATAAAAATGATTATGCTTATACTCAAACTAAAGATATTAATGTTGATAATTTAGTAACTGAATATACAATTACAAACAATGAAATTTCTAAATTTAAAGGAAATTATCAATATGTTCCTGGTAATACAAATCCATTTTCTCCAGCTTCTGAATTATATGATGAAGATGGAAATTTGAAGAATAATACTAATTCAGGAAGTAGCTCAAGTAGTACAGCTGGAAAATAAGGAGTAAAAAATGAGTTCTGACAAAAAAATGAAAGTGATAATAGGTATTCTTATTGCTATAATAATAGGAATAGTACTATTTATCACATTAACAGCAAAAACAAACAACGCAAAATTTGTAGACGATTTAATAAATACTCAAGCAAAAGTTTCAAAATATATAGGTCAAATTGAATCTGAAACTTTTAATGCTTATACAGAAGAGGAAATAATATTAGGAAAAACAAATGAAGATAAGATAAAGAATATAAACGAAAAAGAATTAATACCTCTTGTAGATGAAGATAATAAAGTTGAAAATGGTACAGTTAAATATTATCCTATAAATGATGAAAATTTAAAAACACAATTTGGAATTGATTTATCTGAGTATTCAGAAATAAAATGGTATATATCTACTAATGGATATGTAAAAGTTAAATTAGAATCAAAACCAAAGTGGTGGTCTGCTAATTTTAATAGTTTAATTATTAATTAGGTAAAAACATATATAATGTTTTTATATATATTTAGATTTTTTTAAGGGAGGTAAATTATATGAAAAATTCTAAAAAAGGTATTTCTTTAATAGTATTAGTTATAACAATCATCGTTATAATTATACTAGCTGCAGCAGTTATATTAACTATGCAAAAATCAAATCCTATTGCTGACGCAAGAACAGCAGTAGAAAAAGAAGATTACACAGAAGCACAAAATGCTTACAATATGTGGTTATCAAAAGTTATGGTAAAACAACTTGATACTGTAACATTCACTGGTTGGATTGGTGATATTTCAGATTTTAATGGTAAGACAAATGGTCATAGTTCATATTTAACTGATGGTAAAATAAATTCTATAACAACTAATGATTCATCATCAACTGCAACAACTCCACCAATAGTATCAACAGTAGGATTTGCAACTAGTTCACTTGCTAAATTAAATAGTGAAGTTATAACTAATTATGTTTCAACAGTAGATATTTCAAAATTAGGATTACCAGAACAAGTTAAAGCTATTTATGTAAAAGATAACAAAGTTATTGGATTATACAAAAATTCTACAGTTAGTTTCTTAAATCCTACTACTGATGTTATAACTGTTGATCAAACAATTGGTTAATTTAAAAATTATATAGGAGGAAAATGATGAAAAATTCTAAAAAAGGTATTTCTTTAATAGTACTTGTTATAACAATCATCGTTATAATAATTCTTGCTGCAGCAGTTATATTAACTATGCAAAAATCAAATCCTATTGCTGATGCAAGAACTGCAGTAGAAAAAGAAGATTACACAGAAGCACAAAATGCTTACAATATGTGGTTATCAAAAGTTATGGTAAAACAACTTGATACTGTAGCTTTCAATGGTTGGATTGCAGCTGATGGTATTACAATGAGCACATATGCAGATACTGCAAAAGGTGGTGCAACTGGAGCTAATGGCAAAAGATTAAGTGATGGATATATTAAATCTCTAGATACAACTAAAGATGCAATTGATATAGACAAAACAATTACAGTTGGTTTTGCTACTAGTTCAAATGCTAGATTAAATAGTGATGTTGTAAATAATTTAGTAAGTAAAGTAACAATTTCTCAATTAGGATTACCAGAACAAGTTAATGCTATTTATGTAGTTAATAATAAAGTTATTGGTTTATATAAAAATTCTACAATTAGTTTCTTAGATGTAGGTACTGATACAATAACTGTAGATCAAACAACAACTAAATAATTAAACATAGGTGAATTTTATGAAATAACTGTCGTTAGCAACATAAAATTTAAAGGATGAGTAATTTTTAAAGACATATACATATATTCAATATGTGTATATGTCTTTAACCTTATATGTATTTGATATATTATATATTATGTATTTGTACATATTTTAGAATACATCTTTTTAAATGTAGTGTAAAATGTGGATAAATAAGGAGGATATATGATTGTATTCTTAAATGTAATTTTAATTATTTGTATGTTTGTAATGGGATCTTTGTTTGGAAGTTTCTTTTCACTTGCAACATATAGATTACCTAGACATCAAGATATAATTGCTACTAGATCGTATTGTCCAAATTGTAAACATAGATTAAATTTTTTCGATTTAATACCTGTTTTTAGTTTTATATTTTTAGGTGATAAATGTAGGTATTGTAAACAAAAAATTAGTCCTAGATATTTTTTACTTGAAGTTTCTAATGGTTTACTGTTAGTTATTTTATATCTAATTTTTGGATATACTATTAAACTTGCAATTATTTGGATTATTTATTCTTTTATTTTTGTTATTATTGGAGCTAAAATAATGGAAACAAAAATGTCAGATGAAGAGAAAAAGGAAGTGGAAAAGATGAAACTTTCAAAAAAATCTGGTGTGTTTATATCAGAACTTGTAATAGCTATAGTGTTATTTGCAATTTTAATGATTTCAGTATTTACAATTTCAAGAAATTATACTAAAAATGCAACAGAAACAATTTTAAAATCTAATGCAAATGTAATTGCAGTAAAAAATCTTGAAATGTGTCTTGCAACGAAATATGATAAACTTGCATCATATACTTTACAAGAAAAGTTTCAAGATGTTACATATTCAGTAAATGTTAAAGTTGATTCTGTTTCAGATACTGATTTTTCAAAAAAGGATATAGTAAAAAAAGTTGAAGTAGAGGTAAGTTATATGCAAAATGGAGTAAAAAAGACACAAACTATTTCAACACTAAAAGGTAAGGTGTAAAAAATGAAAAAAGGTATTACAATGCTTTCTTTAGTAATTTATGTTGTTTTATTTTTTGCATTTTCTGCAATTGCAATTTCTGTTTCTACGAATATGAATTTTAGGACATTATCAGAAAAAGGAATTATTTATTGCAATGAAGAGTTACAAAAATTACAATATAATTTACTAAATAGTGCTAAAAACAGTACATCTTGTGATATTATACAAAATACTTTTGTTTTTAGTAATGGTGATGAATATGTTTTTGATAGCAGTAATAAAAAAATATATAAAAATGGAGGAACTCTTATTGATTCAATATCTAGTTGTTCTTCTATATCTGTATCAGAACTTAAGTCTACACCTGAAAATTTTGTATCAAATATAGACAAAGATGCAGAATATGTATGTTTAAATGTTGAATTTTCAAAATATAATCAAATTTTAAATACAGATTTATTTTTCAAGATAGGAGATGATACAGTTGAATAAATTAAAAAATATTTCAAAATTAAAAGGCTCTGGAATTTTGGTAGTAATTTTATCAGCTATTGCTTTTTCGATTTATTCAATGAGTGTTTTTTCAGAATCTAAACATTTTAGTTTGATATTTAGTAAGTATGAAAAAAGTATATCAAATTATTATGAAAAAAATGTAAATGATGTAGATGGATTTTATGATTATATTTTAAAGTTAAATAAATAATAGATGGGAGTGTATGTTAAAATGTTTGAAAATGTTAGAGAAAAAAAGAGTCCAATAGGACTAGAGTTTATTAAACAAGGATTACTTACAGAATCTCAAGTTGATAGAGTTCTTGAATATCAAAGAGAACACAAAGAATTAAAATTTGCTGAAATTGTTGATGTTCTTGATATGTGTAATAAACAAAAATTACTTGAAATTTTATCAGAAAAAATTAAAGTAACTATGGAACCACTAGAAGGAGATTTAGATATAAATCCTGTAGAATATTTACCAAGAGATATAATTATAAACTATAGAGTTATACCTTTTGATTTAGTTGGAAAAACTTTAAAAGTTGCTTTTTCTGATCCACTTGATGCAAACCGTGTAAGAGAAGTAGAACTTTTACTTATGAACCAAGGTTACGATATGGAGATTTATGTTACATTATATACATCTATAATGAAACAAATTTCAAATTTAAAAAATGTTGGTACAAAATATGTTAATAAAGAAGAAAAAGATGTAACTAAATTAATTGATAATATTATTTTAACAGGTATTGAAAAAAGAGCAAGTGATATTCACTTTGAACCAATGCAAAATAAAATAAGAGTAAGATTTAGAATAGATGGTCAACTTGTAAATATAACTGAACTTCCAAAAGAAAGACAAGAACTTATCGCAGGAAGAATTAAGTCTATTTCTAATATGTATCAAGAAATTCAAAATGACCAAGATGGTAGTATTGATACTTTTGATAACTATAGTATCCGTGTATCTAGCCAAAAAAATGTTAACGGAGAAAAGTTTGTTCTAAGACTTTTAAAGAAAAATACAGATGCAAAAGATTTATTTGAACTTGGATTTTTCAATGATAAAGAAACTATTGAAAAAGCATTTAACAAGAAAAATAGTATAATTCTTGTCTGTGCTCCTACTGGTGAAGGTAAAACTACAACTTTATATAGTGTTCTTGAATATTTAAATAGACCAGAAATAAACTTAATTTCAATTGAAAACCCAGTTGAAAGAAGAATACCTGGTGTAAACCAAGTTGAAATTGGTGCAAATATAACATTTGCATCTGCATTAAGAACAGTTTTAAGACAAGATCCAGATATAATTCTTGTTGGTGAAATACGTGATGAAGAAACTGCAAAAATAGCAATTGAAGCTGGTCAAACAGGTCACTTAGTTTTATCTACAATACATACAATTGATGCTGTTGAAGCTATAACAAGACTTAGAAAAATGGGAATTTCTGATTATGATGTATCAGCAACACTAGTAACATCTATATCAGAAAGACTAGTAAGACGTTTATGTCCAAAATGTAAAAGACCTCATACTTTTACAGAAGATGAATTAAAATATATTCAAAGAGCAGAAAAAATTTCTGGAGTTAATTTTGATTTAGAAAACGCACAACTTTTCGAACCAGTTGGTTGTGAATATTGTGATAATATTGGTTATTATGAAAGAATAGGTATATTTGAATTGTTATCTTTAGATGAGTATTTAAAAGATATGATTTCAAGTGGAAGATCAACTATTGATATTCGTAAATATGCAAAGGAAAATACAGGATATGAACCATTAGTTGTTGACGGTATAAGAAAAGTATTAGAAGGAATTACTACAATAGATGAATTAAAAACAAAAATAACTCTATAATTTAGGAGGAAAAATGGAAGCATTAGATTCAATTTTGCAAAAAGCACTATCTTTAGGTGCTACAGATATTCATATTATTGTTGGTCAATTACCAATTTATAGAATAAGACGTGAACTTGTTTATGATCAATCAAAATTACCAATGTCAAAATCTACTATTTTAAAAATAATGGAGTACTTTTATGAAAATTATCCAACTTTAAAAGATGATTTTGAAGAAGATAAACAAGTTGACTTTACTTATTCATACATGGAAAATAGATTTAGAATTAATATATCTTTATCAAAAAGTAATCCTACTTTTTCTATTAGGGTTATACCTAATGGAAGTATAAAAGTTAGAGATTTAGGATTAATTGATATAATAAATAAGATGAGAACTATTCAAAGTGGTTTAATCTTAGTTACAGGTAAAATTAATTCTGGAAAAACTACAACTATGAATGCATTCATACAAGAAGTAAATAAATCTGATAAGAAAAAAATTGTTACACTAGAAGATCCAATAGAATATGAACACATATCTCAGGAATCTGTTGTTATTCAAAAAGAAATAGGAAAAGAACTTGATGTAAAAGATTATAAATCAGGTCTTATAAACCTACTTAGAGAAGATGCTGATATTGCCGTAATTGGAGAAATAAGAGATAGAGAAACAATGGACGTTGCTTTAGATCTTGCAGAATCAGGGGGACTTGTTGTAGGTACACTTCATACTCGTTCTTGTGGTGAAACATTAGAAAGAATTCTTTCTTTATATGATGGTAGTGAAAAAGCTGCTATAAAAAATACTTTGTCATCTGTTTTAAAAATGGTAATTTCTCAAAAATTAATCATAAGTAAACAAAATGAATTACTTATGGTACCAGAAATAATGATGGTAAACACTGTATTAGCAGCTATAATACGACAAGAAAAGTTTAATATTGGTGATATAGAAGATTCTATACATTCACAAAATGATATAGGATGTGTTAGTTTTGAACAATCTTTTACAGATCTTTATATAAGAAATTTAGTTGATTTAAAGACTATAAAAGAAAATGTTGATCCAGAAAGATTTAAAATTATTAAAAATCTAATAATAAGTTCTGGTGTATCACTTGAGTAATTTTTTTATTTATAATATAATGAATTTATGTGGAAGGAGATAAAAGATGCCAAGTTATAAATATAGAGTAATATATGAAGATGGAAAAATTGGTAGAGGCAGAATACTTGCTAAAAGTAAGGCTCATGCTATTGAAAGTTTAAAAAATGATAATGTTCAACCTGTATCTATTCAAAGACAGAATGATCCACATAAGAGATTTAAAAAAATTGATTATAAAAGATTAGTAAGATCTCAAATTATGAAAAATCAGAATTCGAGAGAAAAACATACTCAAAAGGAAAAGATTGATTGGAAAAACTTAACTTTAAGAGACTTAAAAAAATTAGAATTTCATCCTTTTAGACATGTTACTAGTAAAGATATAATTTCTTTTGTTAATAACTTTTATATATTAAAAAAGGCAAAATTTAATAATGTTCAAGCTTTAGAAGCTTTATATAATGGTGTAACAAATCCTGCTTTCAAATCTATAGTTGAAGATTTATTAATAGGAGTTCAAGATGGTGAAAAAATATATAAGATAATGATGAGTTATCCTAAAGTTTTCCCACCAATATTTGTTAATTTCATAAAAGTTGGTGAAGAGTCTGGTACACTTGATAGTGCACTTATATATGCAAGAGATTATGTAGAAAGTTCTATGGCTTTAAAAAAGAAAATAAGAGCGTCTGTTATTCCAAGAGTTTTACAATTCTTTGGTATAATTATCATGATGTGCGTAGCTGTTGTTATTGGTGTACCGATGTTACAAGATGTTTATGACATGTTTGATTCATCTGCTGAAATACCAGCTGCTACAATGGGACTTTTAAATGCAGTTAACTGGTTAATTGCAAATTGGTATTGGGTAGTACTAGGAATTGGTGTTGTAGTATTTGGTTTCTTAGCTATTATAAGTACGACAAGAGGCAGATATAATTGGGATAAGTTCTTATTTAGGTGTCCAGTGCTTGGAAATGTTATAAGGAATATAACAATTGAGAAGTTTTTTCTTGCAATGCTTCTTAACTTAAAAAATGGTTTAAGATTACAAGAAAGTTTAGAGATATCAAAAACTGTTACAAACAATCTATTTTTCTTATCAACAGTAGAAATTGCAAAAGCAAATGCTATAACAGGTGAATCTTGGATTACACCTTTTGTGGATAATAAAATATTTACACCTATGATGTCACAAATGGTATCAGTAGGTATGAAAACAGATATTGTTGAAATGATAGAGAAAGTAAATGTATATATAAGACAAGAAATTGATGAATCAGTTGCAAAATTTGTTAAAGTTTTACCTGATATTACATATCTTTTTGTTGGTATAGCATTGATTGCCTTTGTTATAACAATTGTTGTTCCAATAATTGGAGTATACATGGGAAGTTTCATAACAATCGATAGTTATTAATATATAAGCACATTTGTAATTTAAAGTTACAAGTGTGTTTTTTTGTAATGTATAGTATTTAAATATTTTTAGTAAAAAATATACATTTTTAAAATAAATTTTATTGACATCTAATTAAAAAACGAGTATAATTATACTTGTTAGAGTACCATTAGCTCAGTTGGTAGAGCAGTTGCCTCTTAAGCAATTTGTCCAGGGTTCGAGCCCCTGATGGTGCACCAAATTTGAGGAAGTTTTTAAGCTTTCTCTTTTTTTATATACTTAATCTATTTACTATTGTAAATAGATTTTTTTTGTGATATTATTTTTATGAATTTGGAGGGGATTATATGCAAGGTATAACTGTAGATTTTCAAGGTGTAAAAAGATTTGTAAATGATTATGAATTAGAGGGTGTAAAGTCAAAAGTTTTAGACTCAAATAGAAAGCTTGAAAACAAATCTGGTCTTGGTAATGAAATGCTTGGTTGGATGAATTTACCAATAGATAGAAATGATGAAGAAATCACAAGAATAAAGGAAGTTGCAAAAAAAATACAAAAGCAGTCTGAAGTTTTTGTTGTTATTGGAATAGGTGGATCATACCTTGGTGCACAAGCTATGATTGATTTATTTACTAATTCATTTAATAATTTAGTAGCAGAATCAGTTAGAAAATCTCCACAAATAATATTTGCTGGAAATACATTAAGTGCAAAATATTTAAGAAACTTAGTTGAATATTTAGAAGATAAAGATTTTTCTATTAATGTTATTTCTAAATCTGGTAAGACATTAGAACCTGCTGTTACATTTAGAACATTAAGAGTAATGCTAGAACAAAAATATGGAATTACTGGTGCAAGTGAAAGAATATATGTAACAACAGATGAAAACAAGGGAATATTACACGATATTGCTGTAAAACATGAATATGAAAGATTTATTGTTCCAGATGATGTTGGAGGTAGATATTCTGTACTGACTGCAGTTGGACTTTTACCAATGGCTGTTGCAAATATTGATATTGAAGATATTTTAGATGGAGCTCAATTTGCATCTCATGTTTACTCTGATATTGATTTTGATAATAATGACTGTATGAAGTATGCAGCATATAGATATGCACTATACTCAAAAGGTAAAGAAATAGAAATAATGGCAAGCTATGAACCAAGTTTTAAATACTTTATTGAATGGTATAAACAATTATTTGGTGAAAGTGAAGGAAAAGATTTTAAAGGACTTTTCCCAGCAGGAACTATATATACAACTGATTTGCATTCTATGGGTCAACTTGTACAACAAGGAAAAAGAAATATTTTTGAAACTATATTAAATGTAAAACTTGATAGAAGTTTTATAACCTTACCAGAGGTAGAAGATGATGAAGATGGATTAAATTATTTAGCAGGAAAAGATATTGATTATATAAATAAACAAGCTTTTTTAGGTACTCTAAAAGCTCATGTTGATGGTCAAGTTCCAAACATTGTAATTAATATAGACGATATAAATGAATATTCTGTAGGTCAACTTATATATTTCTTTGAAAAAGCATGTGCTTTAAGTGCTTATACATTAGGTGTAAATCCTTTTAATCAACCTGGAGTAGAAGCATATAAGAAAAATATGATGGAACTTTTAAAATAGGAGTAATAATGAAAAAATTAAGTAACTTTGATTTAAAAGTATTTGCAATTATTTTTATGATTATAGATCATATTGGATACTTTTTTAGTTTTGCTTTAAGTAGTGATGTATATATAACTTTTAGAATAATTGGAAGATTGGCTATGCCAATCTTTGCTTATTTAGTAGCAGAGGGAATCTATTATACAAAAGATATAAAAAAGTATATAGCAAGACTTGGAATTTTTGCTATAGTAACTCAAGCATTACTTATTTTAATAGATTATATACAAGTAAAAATTGGAAATATAAAACTTGCAAATATATCAAGTAGTGCAAATATATTATTTTCCTTTATGTTTGCTGCTATAGTCATTATGCTTATTTGTAAGTTTATAGAAAAAGCAAAAATAACATTTTTTGTAAAAAATAAAAATTTAAAGTTAAAAGATATATTAAGAAATGTAGTAGTTATGTTTTTTGAATTTTTAGCTGTTATATTTATTTTTGTATTATTTAAAATTTTAAAATTTGATTATGGAATAAATGCTTTTTTACTTGTTGTTTTAATATCAATTATAAATAAAATATATAAAATAAGAAATATAGAAAGAATAGGAAATGTAAGTTATTATATACTTGTATTTTTAAGTTTGTTTTTACTTTGTTTTCCTCTTAAAAATTATTCATATATAAGACTATTTTCTATTGTATTTATTTTATTTTATAGCGGAAAAAAAGGAAAATATAGCAAATATTTATTTTATATTGCATATTTGTTACAATATGTAATCATTTCAATTAGTTCTATAATTGTATTCATGCATTTTTAATATATTGTTTACATAAACACTTTACAAGAAAAAATTATTGTGGTATAATTCGAATATCACAGTAATTTTTTTTTACAAAAAACATAAGATTAATTATATAATGTCCAAAGGAGGAAATTTTATAATGGAAAATTATAATGAAAACAATTTAATAAAAATTGCAGGTAAAGTGGTAGAAGAACCTGTATTTAGTCATGAATTATATGAGGAAAAGTTTTATATACTTTATATTGAAACAAGAAGACTTAGTCAATATTCAGACAAATTACCAGTAATAATATCAGAAAGATTATATGATATATCAAATATAAAAAAGGATGATATTTTTTATATTGAAGGTCAATTTAGATCATATAACAAATTAAATGAAGGAAAAAGTAAATTAATTTTATCTATATTTGCAAGAGAATTTGTAAAAAAAGATGATGAAGAAATTTTAACTTTAAATGATGCTAATTTTGTAGGGTTTATATGCAAGCAACCTATATATAGAAAAACTCCACTTGGAAGAGAAATTGCAGATGTTTTAGTTGCAGTTAATCGTTCATATAAAAAATCAGATTATATACCATGTATATTATGGGGAAGAAATGCTAAATTTTGTGAAACATTACCTGTTGGTTCAAAAGTAAAAATTAGTGGAAGAATCCAATCAAGAAAATATGAAAAGAAAAATCAAGATGGTACTGTTATACCAAAAGTTGCATATGAAATATCTGTTTCAAAATTTTCTATTGCAAAAGATGAAAATGTAGAAGATGTTAAAGTTGATGATAATAATAATGATAATGTAAAATAGATTATATAACTTGTTAAACTTTTTGTTTAGCAAGTTTTTTTTATATAAAATTAATAGTTTATCTTTCATTTAAATTTAAGTTTAAAGGATTTATAAATTTATTATCTTTAGAAATACTAAAATGTAAATGTGGACCTGTAGTATTACCATTTTTCATACCATTTGAAAGGTACACAGGTCCAACTTTTGCAATTACAGTATTAGTAGTTACAAAATCACCTTTTGATATTAAAAAGTTTTCTGAAACATGACAATACATTGATTTATATCCATTTTCATGGGATAGTATAACAGTATTTCCATATCCGTTTAAAAATCCAACAAATATAACTGTACCATTATAAAATGGATAAATATCTGAATTTATAGGAGCACCAAAATCAATTCCATCATGAAAGTTAATAACTCCATATAAATCCCTATAACCAAACTCAGATGTGATATATGTAAATTTTGTCGGAAAGTAAAAAAGGTTTTTGGAAGTGGAAGAGGATGTAAATATTGAAAAAATAAATATAATAACAAGAAATGTTACATTAATGTTAAAAAAATGTTTCAAAATATCACCATTTCTATTTTAGCGTGATAATATTTATTTGTAAAGAAAATTTGTATGTCAAATATTGACAAGATTACATAATTTAAAAATTAGAATTAATTTAAATTAAATTATATTAAAAATGTGAAAAAATACTTGATTTTTATTTCTCAAATGTTATAATTAAACTGTAGAAGTTAGTTTAAGGAGGAAATTTATGAAAAGTTCAAAAAAATTCTTATTAAGAATAATACCAGTTTTTGTTGTTTTAAGCATAATATTAACTTCAGTAACAGGAGTTTTTGCATTTGGTAATTTTAATGATATTTCTGAGATTAATAAAGGTGCAGGAACTACTGGTGATGGTGTTACATCTGTTAATGGTGCTGTAAATAGAGTATGGAAAACTGTTGTAACTGTTTTACAAATATTAGCAGTTGCTGCAATAGTTATAGCTGGTGTAAGATATATGTTTGCTTCAGCTGATACAAAAGCTGATATAAAAGGACAAACAGTTGGACTTGTTGTTGGTGCTGTACTTGTTTTCGGTGCATCATTTATCGTTCAATTTATTATTAATGTTACTTCAGATGTTACAGGGGTAAAAGAATCACAACAAACACAACAACAATAATAATGTTTTTATAAAATCAGGCTTGACCTGATTTTTTTATTAAAGATAGGTGAGATTTATGAATAAATTTAAAATCTTTGCAATAGTCATACTTGTTATTACTTTATTTTTAACATTATATCCAGTGGTGTATGCAGATTTTGGAGAAGGTTTTGATCCTAGTAAGGTTGCATATGATAAAGTGTTAGAGGATGATACAGGTGTTGGAAAAATTACAAGCCCTATAAACAAAATTTTTAATACAATAGTTAGAATTTTACAAATTTTGTCTATTGCAGGAATAATATTAACAGGTCTTAGATATATGCTTACAACTGATACTTTAAAAAAAGCAGATTTTAAAGAATCTACTATGTATTTGATAATAGGTATGGTTATAGTATTTTGTGCAAGTACAGTAATTGAATTTATTGTAAAAGCTGCAGATGAAGTAATATAGTAAAAGGAGGATTAAGATACATGAATAATAGTTACAAAATATTATTTAAAATAATGGCTATTGTATTTATAGGTATCATTATTGCAAGTAATGTTAGCATTGTTTTTGCAGATGATCTTTCTGATTTTAACAGTACAGATTTTAATGCTGGAGAAGAAAGCGTAGAAAAGATTGATACTGCCGTTCTTAAAATTTGGAAAACAGTTGTTACAATTTTACAAATTGTTTCTGTTGCAGCTGTTATTATTACTGGACTTAAGTATATGTTTGCATCATCAGAGAAAAAAGCTGACATAAAATCTATGTCACTTGGATTTATTGTTGGGGCAGTTATTGTCTTTGGATCTTCGTTTGTTGTATCCTTTGTTATAAAAGTTGTACAAGATACAATATAATAAGCTTAAATATTAATAAAAAATCTACTTTTTCATTAAAAAAAGTAGATTTTTTTTTACTTTATTGATATAATTTGTATGTGAAAATAGAGAGGTTATTTTATGAACAAAAAGATATTTAGTATAGTTATTATGAGCATAGTATTTTTTGCTATGATAGGTGGCAATGTATTTGCATGGGTAGAGTCTGATGACGTATCAAGTTTAAGGAGTGATGAAATAGCAGAAAATATAAAAAGTAGTTTTAATAGTAAAAATATAGATGATTTTTTTTGCTATGTAAATTATGGATATAGTGATTTATCATCTGAGCAAAAAGAAGAAGTTGATCCATTGATAGAATATTCAGTAAAAAATTATAAAAGTCAGCTACTAAGTGCTACAAATAAATTAGATCCTACTGAAGATCCAATAAGTTCACAACTTGATAGTGTTTGGAATAAATTTGAAGGTGGAAAGAGCTTTACTTCTAATGCGTCATCTGGTTCAAAGTCAGACGATGATAAGAAAAAAGCTGCTGATGATTGGTTTGGTCAAGCTACTTCTTGGTGGGGAGATGCTAAAAAAAGTGGATTTACAATTCCACAAGAAGCTCAGGATGTAATAGATCAATTTACCGATATGATTAACATTATAGGTACAACTTTAATATTTGTTGCAACAATTGTTCTTGGAATTAAATTTATATTTGGAAGTATTGATGGAAAATCTGAAGCAAAGGAAGATATGATTACTTTACTTGTAGCTTGTGTATTTTTCTTTGGATGGAATGGAATAATGGGGATTCTTTTAAATAATGCTCATGATGACATTGCAATAGTTGAAGGTGAAACTAGTTACGTAACTGTAATTTCTAAAATGTTAACTGTATTTAGAACAATTTCAAATTGTTTACTTGTTGTTGGTGTTATTTATGTAGGTATAAAATTTATATTTGCTGGTGCACAGGGAAAAGCAGATTTAAAAGCAAAATCTGGTTTTTTTATAATTGGTATTATACTTGCATTTTGTACAGTAAATGTTCTTACTTTCTTATCAGATGTTATAAATCAAGTATTAACAAAAACATAAGGAATATAAGAATTAGGGGGTTAATATATGGGAAAATCTTATTATGTTCCACGTAGTGTTAAAGGTGAGACAAGAATACTTATTATATTTACAGTTAAGTCATTTATTTTTACTCTTGCTTTTGGACTTATAGGTGGTGGAATTTGGGCTTTAGGCTCAAATCTATTTGGAATGGGAATGTTTCCAGGAATTGCAGTTACAATTTTATTTGGAGGATTTGGTTATTTAATTGGTACAGCTAAAATACCTGATTCACCAATAATGGGACCATTTCAAAAAGCTGGTGGTGAATATGTTAGTGAAATAATTAAAAGATTTATCACTTTTAAATCAAGAAAAAAAATATATTTATATAATTACAATAGAGAAAATATAATTAATAATAAAAATAATAAAAATAGTAGTAATAACAAAGGAGGAAAAAAATAATGCCTTATATTCTTTTAGGAGTTCTAGGTATATTTGGTGTAGTATTTTATTTTTATAATAAATCACAAACAAAAAAGGAAGATACTTCAAATATATCAAATAAAGATAAAGATAAAAATAAAAATTCATCTTCTGGTACTAAATCAGCAGATGTAAAAAAAGATGATGTATTCAATTTTATGGAATTTGATAAAATTCAAGATGGTATGATTGTTCAAAATAAAGGAACAAAATATACAATGGCAATTAAATGTAAAGGGGTTAACTATGACTTAATGTCTGATGTTGAACAACTTGCAGTAGAAGAAGGATTTATTACTTTTTTAAATACTTTAAGATATCCAATTCAATTATATGTACAAGCACAAAATATTGATTTAAAAGGTGCTATTAATACATACAAAAATAATGTAGCAAATATTAATGATGAATTTAATCAAATTGATAGAGAATATCAAAAAGTTCTTGAATCATTTGAAGCTTCTGAAGAAGATATTGATAAAATTGAAAAAGAAAGAAGTAAAGTAAAAAATGTTTATGAATATGCAAACGATATTATAAACTACGTAGAAGTATTAGGATCTAATAAAGCATTATTACAAAGAAGCTTTTATGTTTTATTATCATACTATACTTCTGAGATAAATGCTTCAAGTAACTTTAGTAAAGAAGAAGTTGTTAATATGTGTTATAACGAACTTTTAACAAGAGCAAAAGGTATTTGTAGTGCACTTGCAGGTTGTGGAGTTGAAGGTAAAGTATTAAACTCAAATGAACTTGCAGATCTATTATATAATGCATATAACAGAGATGATAAAGGATTAATTGATGTTAAAAATGCGTTAGAATCAGGATTTTATAGATTATATTCTACATCAAAAGATGCTTATGAGAAAAAAGAAGAACTATTAGAAGCAGAAATTGAGAAAAAAGCAAAATTAAAAGCATATAAAGCAATTAAAACTTCAATAGAAAATGGTACATACGTTTCTGATAAAGCAAAAGAATTGCAAAACGAAGAAGTTGTAAGTAGAGTTGCAACTGAAATAGTAAAAAGAGAAGATGTTCCAGTTGAAGTAAAAAAAGATGCTCAAAAAAATATAATAGAGGAATATAGACAAGATAAAAGAAAAATATTACTTGAAATAAATGATGAAAAACAAGAAAAGTTATCAGAAGCTAATAAAGAAATTGAAAATTTGACAGGGGAAAAAGCAACTACTCAAGAAACAAATAAAGTTGAAGAAACTGCAAAAGATGTTGCAAAAGAAATCACAAAACAAGAACTAGATTTAAGAAATGAAGAAGAAAATATTGCTCCTGTTTCTAATAATAAAGTAAATGAAAATTTCTTTGATGATTCAGAAGATGATAGTATAATTTAATTTAACTTTGGGGGATTAGATATATGAGTAAAAAAGAAGATAAAAAGAATAAAAAAGATAAAAAGAATAAGGAGAAAAAAGGTAGTGTAAGTAATGAAGAGATTATAGCAAATAACTCAGATGATTTTAATTCGTTAAAACTTAATCAATCTTCTTTACAAGATTTACTTGCTCCATCTGGTATAGATGCATCTCATTATGATTACTTAGAAATATTTTCAAAAGTTTCAAGATTTGCTAGAACATTTTATGTTACAACAATACCAAGACAAGCTACATTTCCATACTTTTTATCTGGAGTATATGAATTTGGTGATGTAAATACTTCTGTATATATAACACCTATATCAGAAACAACATCACAAAACGAATTAAATAAAACAATTGTAGAATTACAATCAGAAAGATATGTTGCAGAAGATAGAGGAGATATAAACAGAGCATCAGTACTATCTGCAAAACAAGCAGAAGCAGAAGCACTTCGTGATCAAATAGCTGCAGGTTATAACAAATTATTTGATGCAACTATAGTTTGTACTTTGTTTTCATATACAAAAGCAGAACTTGATAAACTTTCTGAAATACTTGCAATGGAAGCATCAAAAACTCAACTTGGATTAAAAACAGCTTGGGCTTTACAAGAAGAAGGCTTTAAATCTAATTTACCTTTAAATTCGAATAAAATTACAAGAAAACATACTTTTGATAGAGGTTCTATGGCAACAGTATTTCCTTTTGTAAATGCCGATGCTGGTATGGATACAGGTGTTCCAATAGGAATTAACAAACAAACAGGATTACCTTTATTATTTGATAATTTTAGTTCATCACTTACAAATTATAACATGATAATTTTTGGTAAATCTGGTG
The DNA here is from genome assembly GCA_934169925.1 of uncultured Clostridia bacterium. Taxonomy (GTDB): domain Bacteria; phylum Bacillota; class Clostridia; order TANB77; family CAG-465; genus CAG-465. The sequence goes on from CAKPOO010000003.1 coordinate 101,231, forward strand.
CTGGTAAATCTGTTACAATAAAAACTATAATGGCAAGATCTGCTATATTAATGGGTGTTGAAAACCTTGTACTTGATGCTGAAGGAGAATATGTTGTTGTTGCTGATGCATTAAGAGGTATAAACGTTGATATTAGTCCAAAATCAGATACAATTATTAATATATTTGATGTTGAAACAGAAATTGAAAAAGATGAAATTACTGGTAAAGATAAATTTGTTTTAAATATCGAAAACAAAGTAGAAGATGTTACACAATCTCTTCTTACTATGGCAAGAGGTGCAACAAAATCTCAAGAAGTTAACGAACTTACAAAACAAATAATTGCTGAAATTGTTGCAGAAGAATATGCAGCAAAAGGTATTACTTCTGATCCGGATTCACTTTATACAAGTGAAACTACTTTTGATGAAGAAGGTAATATTGGTAAAATAAAAAAATTAATGCCTACAATTAGTGATTGGTATGAAAGACTACTTAAAAAAGCAGAAGAAAATGAAAATGATACATACAAATATCACTATGATTATTTAGTTAAAGTTATGAAACAATATTGTAAAAAATATAATGGACAAATGGCATATTTTGACGGTCAATCAACATTTGATTTACTTGAAGGTTGTCCTTTCATAAACATTAACTTATCTCAATTAGAGGAAAAATTTGCAAGACCACTTGCACAACAAATCTTACTTTCATGGATTTGGGAAAAATATGTTAAAAAGAACAGTGAAGATAAGACAAAAGCAAGACAAAAAAGAGTGCTTGTCGATGAAGCATGGATGCTTTTACCTTATCCTGAAGCTGTAGACTTCTTAAATACAATGGCAAGACGTGCTAGAAAAAGAAATGTTTCATTAACAGTTGTTTCACAGAAATTCCAAGATTTCTACGAAAACAAAAATGTTCAAGCAGTATTAACATCTGCTGATACAAAACTATTCTTAGCACAAGATAAATCTGAAATTGCTTATTTACAAGAAGTATTTAAATTAAGTGATGGTGAATCAAACTTCTTAATAACTTGCACAAGAGGTGAAGGATTAATTAAAATCGGATATTCATCAGCAGTTATTGCAATTAGACCAACTCAAAGAGAATTTGAGTTTGTTGAAACAAATATGACAAAATTATTTGAAATGAACAAGAATAAAAATAGAATTTAAAAATTAAATTTAAAATGGATGAGGATTTATGAAATTAATAAGGATGAAAAGGAAATTTACAAAAGTTTTTTGTGTGGCGATATTCGTTATTGTTTTTATCAATTTCTTTGGTAGTGGAATTTACGCACAAGTAAATACAAATTATGGAGTAGGAGATAAAGGTTCAATAACAGTAAATTTAAGAAATTATAACGATGATAGTACTTTCTTATCAGTAATGGCTCAAATTATATATATAATTGCAGCTATATTTGAAAATATTATTGCTGGTTTATTTAGTTTGCTTACAGGAACAAAGGTGTTCCCATGGGCAGATAGAATTATATTTAATGCCATTCCATTTTTAGACGTAAATTTTATGAATCCACATTCAGGTTCTTTATTTGAATCTTCATCAGGCTCACAAACTGCTTTGGCAGGAGTTATACAAAATATATATTATACAGTATTTATAATTGCAGTAGCATTTTTTTCAGTATGCGTAGGAATTTATGCTTTAAGACTTGTATTTGCAACTATTGCTTCTAAAAAAGCAGAGTATAAACAAGCAATAGTAAAAGTGTTAATGTCAATGCTTTTATTATTCTTGACACATTATTTAATTTCATTTATATTTTTCGTAAATGAAAAATTAGTAGAAGTTGCATCTCAAATATTACTTAATAATTCAGAAGAGTATCTATCTGAAGTTGCAGTAGATGATATAAAAACGGACAGAAAAAATGCAATGATTTCTAGTTACACAGATGGAAAAGATGGTTTACTTGGTCATTTTTCTACTAGTGCGATAAAAAATAATAATTTGAATACTGAAACTAAAGAAGGAAAGTATAATTTAGAACATACTGATGCATATAACATTGAAAGTGGTTCAGGTGAAGATATAGCACCTAAATATGCTGACAATAAATATTATAAATATGTTGTTGCACTTGTTACTGGAAAATTTGAATCAAAAGATAATCCAAATATAACAATAAAAAATTGGAGTAAATACAAAGATAATGAACTTGCCGGTATATATAATCCTTCAACAGGACTTATTTATAGTGACTTGGGAGCTGATAATGTTACATCTTTTAGATTACTAAATTTATTAAGTGATGTTCAATATTTAGGAGATAAAATAGAAGGTGTTGTAAATGGTAAAAGTAGAACAGAGGCAATAGAAGCTATTAGAAAAGACTATACGTATTACTCTACAACAGTCACAACGAATAAGGATAATGAAACAATAGAATTCACAACTGGAAAAAGAATTCGTTATACAACTGCATTTATAGATGTGTTAAAAAATAATCAACGTAAGTGTGATAATTTAGAACAAAGAATGACAGAACAAGAATTAGCTGCTTTTTTATATGATACATGGGATGCATTAAAAGATGTAAAATATAAAGATATTGAATCTGTAACAAATAAGAATGTATTATCAGGGCTTAGTTCTTATTTTAAGAAAACAGCATATAATTCAAAAAGCTCACCTAAATTTAATATTATTTCATGTATATTATATGCAATTTTTTTAATACAATCTTTAATGTATTTTGTTGCATACTTTAATAGATTCTTTTATATTATTGTACTTTCAATAATGGCTCCACTTGTAATAGTTTATGATTTCTTTTCAAGTCGGCGCTAAACTTTAAATAATTACTAAATTATATGGATGGTTAATTATGATAATTAATAAAAAATTAGGAAAATTAATATTATCGGTTTTTATAGTAATATTATGTTTTAATATATTTTCAAATACAATTTATGCAGCTATTAATCAATCTTATAAAACTACAACTAATGCAGATGCATCTAAATTAGATGAGGATATGAATGATGATGAAACATTTTTATCCATGACTGCACAAGTAGTTTATATTATTACATCCGGTATAGAATGGGTAGTTTCAAAATTGGTTGGAATATTTACTACAACAGATAAATTTCCTTGGGCAGATAAAATTATATTCAATGCAGTTCCTATGTTGGATGTCAATTTTATCAATCCTTCAAGTTATTCTTTATTTGAAAGGTCTGAAGGAACCTCAACTGCTATAGCTGAAATATTAAAAAATTTATATTATACAGTATTTACAATAGGAGTTTCATTTTTTGGTGTATGTGTTGGTATAATAGCTTTAAAACTTATTTTTGCTTCAATTGCATCACAAAAAAATAAATATCAAAAGGCTTTATTTGAAGTATTTAAATCATTAATATTATTGTTTATATCATATTATTTGATATCATTTTTGTTTTATGTTAATGAAAAATTAGTTGAATCAGCAAGTTCAATATTATTAAAAACATTAAAGGATAACAATCTTGAATTTCAATATATACCTGAAAAAGAATATAACAAAGAAGTAGTTGATAATAATGCAAATTGGCAAGCAGATCAAATGTTAGGAACTGGTATTACACCAAAGAATTATTATAATGGGGGATCTGACAATATTGCTGAAAAGAGTTATTACACAGATACAGAATGGAAGGAAACTCTTGTTTTAAGTGATGAATCAAATCCATTTAGAACAATGGATAATAAACAATTTATTGAGAAAGTTACTTCTGATGCAACTGCATCTGATAAAGCATATAAATATTTATTTTTTGATATATTATCAAATAATACATTGCCATATTTTGATAAGTATTTTAATGAATTATGGCAAGGTAGCAATGAAGCAGATGTAACACATTTATCACCAAGTAACATGAATAATATAATGATAGCAAATTTAATATATGATGTATATAAATTAAATACTATACTTGAAAAACATGATTTTAAAGTAGGGGATAATGAAGCATATAAAGAAATAGAAGAATATGCAAGATATGAAGATTCACCTAGTAATGATGGTTCATGGGTTAGTTATTATAAAGGTAAAAGACTAAGACCAAAAGTATTGATAAAAGGAAATGGTGTATATGCATCAAATGAAGAAATTGTTGGATTTTTTAAGGCTATATATGATGATGTGGCATCAAGGTATAACAATAATGGAAATAATAAAGATGCTGAATTGTTAGAAGATAAAGAATTTGATAATAATGAAGTTGTACTAAGTTCTATGGGAGTATATTTTAAAAGTAGAGCATATTATGCAAATATGGTAGGAAAATCAGGAAGTATTGCAGCATCAGAAAGTAAAACAACTAAAAAATATAACGTAGTTGCCTGTGTATTATATGCAATATTTGTTGTACAATCAATAATGTATTTAATTTCATACTTTAAAAGATTCTTTTATATTATAATATTATCGATGATAGCTCCGCTTGTTATCGTATATGACTTTTTAACAAAAGCGGTAAATAATTAAAAATTTAAATTTGAAGAAAGGATATTATGAAAAAGATAAATAAAATTTTAATAGTAAGTTTTATACTTTTAATTTTTATAAATATTTTTTGTAGTGGTTCTGTTTTTGCAGCTATTAATAAAGGCTACTCATCAGAATCAGCACCTACATTTAATTCACATATTGAAGTTATCCTTTCGGATAATATAGTAGTAAAGGCTTTAGAGCATTTTATATATTGGATTGCAAATGCTCTAGAAACTTTAATCAAAAATATATTTGGTGCTTTAACTGGATCATATGTTTTCCCATGGGCAGATGGTATAATATTTAATTCGGTAGCACTACTTGATATAAATTTTATAAATCCATCTACAGGATCACTATTTTTAAATACTTCAGGAAATTCCACACCAATAGGTGCTATATTTAAAAATTTATATTACACCGTATTTGTACTAGCAGTTGGATTTTTTTCAGTGTGTGTAGGTGTAATGGCTCTAAGACTTGTATTTTCTTCAATAGCTTCAGAGAAGGCAAAATACAAAAAAGCAACACTTAATTGCTTTATGTCTTTATTAATGCTATTTACAACTCAGTATTTAATTTCTTTTATATTTTTTGTAAATGAAAAACTTGTAACATCTGCAAGCATGATACTAAGTGATAAAATTGAAACTTTTACATTTGAATCTGAAGTACAATCTGCACTTGAAGCAAGACAAGATAATTTAAGTAAGCAAGGGTTACTTGGATCAAATGATCCTAATCATATAAAAGAAACAATACAATCAGATGCATATAATTATTACATAAAAAATCATATAGGTGATCTTCCACAAACAAACGAAGAACAAACAAGGAAAAATGAAGTAAGTAGAACATCAGCGTATAGTAGATTATCAGAATCTGATATTACAAATCTTGGAAAAACACTTTCTTCAAATAAATATTATAAATATGCTGTTTTAATAATTACTGGTAAATTCCAAGATGTAGATTTAACAAACGATCCTCTATGGATAAAATATAAAGATGAAGAGATGGTTTCATATAACGTAATAGATGGCGTTGGTACATATGGTATATATAATCCAAATAAAGGAAGAATAACTGATGATTTAGCTTCAGATAATACTACAGCATATACTTACTATAGATTTATAAACTTGATATCTGATATAAAATATACTGCAGATTCTGGAGGAGCAAGCAAAGAACAAATAAAGAGTAATTATACAAATTACACTGATGTAGCAGATACTCAACATTTATTTATACAAAATTGTAAAAGATTTGTCGTAAATTCAAAATCAGCAGAAAATGGTGCAACTTCTCAAGCTAAAACTTTGTATAAAAAAAGAATGAGTTCAGATGAACTGGCAGATTTTATAAAAAAAGTGCATGATAGTTTAAAAGATGTTGAATATAATGATGTTACAAATTTAAATGATGAAAATGTTTTTTCAGGTCTTGGAGATTTCTTTAAACAAAGTGCTTATGATTCTTCAAAGAAAAAAGATAAATACAATTTCATTGCTTGTATTGTTTATGCTATATTTTTAATACAATCAATAATGTATTTTATTGCATATTTTAAAAGATTTTTCTATATTTTAATACTTGCAATGTTTGCACCTATAGTTATAGTGTATGATTTCTTTACAAAGTCATTTACTTAAAATAGGTAATAATATTAAATTTACAAAAGGAAAGAATTATGATAAAAGAAAGTTCAAAAAATAAAAAAATAAAAAGATTAACATTTATATTAACTATAATGCTGTTATTTGTTACTATATGTAATTTTTTACCTAATAATGTAATATTTGCAGAAACAAACTCTAATTATACAGATCAAGATGCTTTCCAAGTAGATGATCTGGATAAGAGTATAAAGCAAAACTTTTTAATTGATATATTAGGTTCATTTATATATGGTTTAGCTTCTATAGTAGAGGGGTTAGTAAGTTGGGTTTTTGAATTATTTACTGGTGTAAATTCATTCCCATGGGCAGATAAAATTATATTTAATGCAGTTCCTTTACTTGATGTTAACTTTATAAATCCATCTGATGGCTCGTTATTTAGTACAGAAGCAGCAATAGATAGTATTATAAAAAATTCATATTATACAGTATTTACATTAGGTGTAGCTTTTTTAGGAGTTGCTATTGGTGTAATGGCAATAAGAATTGTTTTTGCAAGTATAGCATCTGAAAAAGCAAAATACAAAGAATTAGTAACACAAGCTGCTGTAGCAATTTTGTTACTTTTCATGTCACACTATTTTATTTCATTTATATTTTTTATAAATGAAAAAATGGTAGAAGTAGCAAGTTCAATATTTTCTCAGGCAGTAGAAAAAGTTGATAATAATGTGAGTTTAACGGTAGTATCAGATGCAACAAAAAGTGAGATTGTCCATCAATTTCAACAGGATATAAATGGCTTGAATTTTAAAACAGTATTTAATTTAAATCCTATAAACGCTATTAGAAGTACAATTGGTAATATAAAAGCTGTAGTAGATGAAATAAAAGGAAAGCCAAATAAAGGAGCAGGACTTGATAGTCCGCAATATAGAGATTATGTATATTACTTATTAACAGATCAGTACTATGTAAAAAAAGAATTATCGAATGTATATAGCAGAGGTCAAAATATATTACAAAATATTTGGTTAGGAATAATTACAGTTTTTTATGATGATTCTACAGATCAAATTGAAAATTTAATTGAAGATGTGTGCTTTTTGTCAGAAATTGACACATATAAAGCTCAAAATTCTAGTATGAAAATAGCTGATGTAAAAACAGCGATTAATGAATATGTAGACAAAAATAGAGGTGGAAAAGATTACTTAAAAAATATACTTTTATCTGCATGGGGAGAGAAAAACCTTACAGATGATAAAGTTTCAAAAAATAATACTTTCCAAGGAATTGGACAATTCTTTAAAGAAAATGCATGGACATATGCAACAGATTCAAATGGTAAGATAAAAGGTTGGAAAGCTGGAAAAAATAGTATAATTTCAACATTGTTATATGCAATATTTATTTTACAATCAATAATGTATTTCGTTTCGTATTTTAAAAGGTTTTTCTACATATTGGTTCTTGCAATGTTTGCACCAATAGTAGTAGTATTTGACTTTTTAACTAAGGTAATAAATTAATATAATAAGGAGGATTTTATGAAAGGAAATGTTTTTAGTAAATGGCTACAAGAGTTTTGTTCACTTGTTTTTGTACAAACAATTCAAGCTTTTATACTTGCAATGATAATGACAATTGTAATATCTGCCATGAATGCAGGTGGAAACTCAGATAGTTCAGAAGTATTGTATTCTACTGGTATACTTGCAATCGTTGCATTAACATCAATATCAAAAATTGAAGAATTAGTAAAAAATATCTTTGGTCTTCAAGGTGGACTTGGTGATAAAGCAAATATGAAAAATGGTGCTGGAGCACTTGTTGGTACTATGATGGCAGCAAGATTTGCAAAGAGGTTCTTGGATAATGGTCAGAAAATGGCTAGTGGTGTAAAAGGAGTGTTTGACGCTAATACTCAAAGAAGAGTTAACAGAGCAAATTGGGATAAATCTACATCAGCAGCAAATCAAAAATATGATGATAATGTAAAAGAACTAGATGATAAATTTATTCAAGAATATGGAAATAGATCTACTTGGGATACACAAACAAAGCAAAGATATGAAGATAAAATTGAAAAACTTAAAGATAAAAGAGATAGTACACTTACATCTGCAAATAAAGCATATCAAGAAGGCGAAAAAGCAGCAAGTAAGAACTTTAAAACTTCAGCACAAAAATTTACTTCAGGAGCTACAGAGGGGTTACTTGGTACAGGTGGTGCAGTATTAGGAGCTACAGGAAGTCTTATTTATCATGGTGCATCAGGTGAAGTAAAACCATCCCACGTACTAAATAGTTCACTTACTGGAATGGGATTAGGTGATTCACTTGGAGAAACAATCAATAATACAGCATATACTCATATAGTAAAAACTCAATTGGAAAGATCAGAAAAACTAGCAGAAAAACAAAGCAAACGTGATTATAACAGAAATAGAAAAGCTATAGATGCAGCGTTAAAGAAAATAAATGATGTTGATAATATTTAAGTGGTGTTTATATGGTAAGAGAAAATAAAAATATTGATAAAGAATATATTGAAGAATTAGAGAAAAATAAAAAAAGAACAAATAAAAAATCTTTTTTTGAAAGATTAAATCCAAAACAAACAATACTTGTTTTTGCGATTATTTTAGTATTACTGATAATTGGTAATAGTTTAATAAGTAAGTTAGATGTTACAAATACTTTAAACTATAACAATATATCAGCAGAAAAAATAATAGAATCATCAACTATCGACTATGATAGAGAAACTTATTGGAGAATAAATACAATATTAAAAACTGTTATAGCAGCGGATCCTTCAAGTCAAGATGACGTAGAAGGATCATCAAACACTGCTTATACATATGATGATTACTATAATTATTTGGTAAAGAATTATAAAAATAAGATATCAAAATATGAATTTAAGAAGAAAATGAGTGATATCGTTGGTACTCTATCAAGTAAAGAAGTTCCTATTGATAAAATTTATAGATATAAAAATAATACAGATTATTATTTAGTACAATTAAAATCTAGTGATGAAAATAAAAAAATATATATAGGTTTTGAATTAATAAATGATAAAAATGCATATTATATTTTTTATGCAGAATAAAAGAGAGGAATATAACTATTATGGATATCAATAATGTAAAGAATAAAAATAATTTGATATTTTATATTACTATAGCAATGATTGTAGTTGTTGCAATTATTTCTATTGTAGTAATTGTAAATATATGGACAGGCTCTAGCAAGAATCTTATGGCAACCTATACATTTAATGAAGATACATATTTAGATAAAGTTGCAAGAACTTATCAATTAAGAATGTCTTCAATCTTAGTTTCTAACAATTTTGCAACTTTAGAAAAAATATTGGATAATGATTATTTAAAATCAGTTGGGCTTGAAAATGCAACTTCTGATGAAAAAAAAGATTATCTACTAAAAAACAATATAATTGCAACTTCTGCTTCAAATTTAGTTATATCTAATTATGAAGTAGCAAAAGGTGTAGAAAATACTTATGTGTATAGGTATGCATATCAAGTAGGTGGTAAGGCAAAATATTTTAACTTAATAGAACATGAACCATACGATTATACTATTTCATTTGAACAAGATGCAATTCCTTCAATATCTGAGGTTTATGTAGATAAAATAATTGATGATATTGACTTTGAAATTTCAACAGAAGCATCACTTTCTACAGTTGTTAGATTTAATGCTAAAATTACTAATAATTCAAATGATACAATAAAATTTGATTTTAATAGTATAAGCAAAGTAGCAGTATATTTAGAAGATGGTTCTTCTGAAACTTTAGCTGGTATTGTAACTGTAAGTGAAGATGAGTGTACTTTAAAACCACAATCATTCTTAAATAAAACACTAGAATTTGCAATTCCATTTAGTAGACAATCAGAAATACAAAAAATAGTATTTTACTCTGTTGAGGTAGGAGATACAACAAAAAATATAGAAATAGACTTAAAAAAATAGTAAGGCGGTGAAATGAGTGTTAGATAACCAAAATGATAATGAAACAGAACAAAATTCAGATGACTTTAGTATGTCTGATATTGCAAGTGGGGTTGGCGGAATGGGTAAAAAAGCTGCTAGATCTCTGTTAGGTTTAAATTCTAAGAAAAAAGATGGTAAGGTAAAAAAAGCAGCAAAAACAGCAGCTAAAGAAGCAGCAAAAGCTTTATTAAAGGCATTAAGAGTCTTAATTAGTTTGATTCCATTACCTGTTAAAATTGGAATTTTACTTGTTTTAGTTTGTTTATTAATTTTTGCTTTTAAAAAGGGACAATCTATACTTGCATCAGATAACACTACAGATACCGTAAAAACAGTTATGGATGTATATGCTTCTGAGAAAAATACATCAGATGATGTAACAATAAAAGGTGAAAAAACAAATAGTCTTCAATATGCAAAAGATGATAATGAAGCAAAAAGAAGAAAAAGTTTAGCAAAGTTTTTTAAAGAAAATTCATCTTTTGTTAATATGAAACTTTCTGATATAAAAACTATATATGATGTTTATTGTTTAGAATATGAAATTAAAAAGAAAAAAGGTGAAAATACAACTTTAGATGATAAGTTGTACACTTCATATACAACTGTCGTTGGAGAAGATAGTAAATGGGATGAAGAAGATGGATCTTTAATTGAGGAAGTAAAATCAGTAATTACCAAAGATAAAGATGGAAAATATGTAGATAATTTAAATTTAAGAAATGAAAGAATTGCAAATGTTAAAGAGAAAGATTATTTCTTTGAAAAAATGTTATTAACTGAAAAATACAACATGAATCAAGTAAAATGGAATGATTATTCACATGTAACAAATGGTGGTTCTTTAACATTTTTAAAACAAGATAAAGAATATGGATTGCAATATCCAAAAAGTTTAAAACAAGATCAACCTTCAGCTTGGGATCCAAATAATTATTTAAATAGAGTAGTTAAAATTGAAGATGTTGATGAAACCGATGGAAAAGACAGAGAAACATTTACTAAATTACTTACTCCATATTTGCAATCTTGGCTTATTCCTCTTTCATATTATTCTGGTTTAGTATCAGAAGGTGTTGAAGCTGAAGCTGCTACTAAATTTGCATATAGTGTAATAAAAAATACTTATTCAAATGTAATTGCTAATAGGTATCAATTAGAAGATTATATTTTAAATACAAGATTTGATGAATATTATATTTACCATTATGCAACAAATTTTAATATTCAAGTAAGAACATATAAAGAAAATAAAACTAAAAGTTCTACAGTTAAAAAAACAACTACAAGTACAACAAAAGCAGGTGTGTATGTAGTTAGAAGTGATTCTGCCAAAACTCCACTTGGTTATTTAAAAAATGATAAAGGCAATAGAATTCAATATACAGAAGATGAAGCTGAAGCTAAATGTTTAGAATTAAATGGAGATGCTAATACTCCAAAGTCAACACTTAATGGATATAATTACTATTATGAAGCTATTGATGTGCCTGACTCTGAAAATACAACAAGTGATATATTACAGTATATAGTATATTATGCAGGAAAAACTGTTGATATAACTAAAGAAGAACCAAAAATTGAAAATGTAACTGTAAACAAGACTACAAATGTTGAAAAGTATTCATTCTTTAATTCTAATGGTAACGCATTAGCAGTTAGTACAACACCAGTATTAGTAAAAACTGAGTATTATAATCAAAGATTAGAACCTACTACCGTGACTGTTCCAGATGATGGAATTTTAACAGAAGGGATGTTAGGTAAGGTAGACTATAAAAAAGAATCTTTATTACAACAAATTGATCAAAATAAAGAAACTGGTAGATATGTATCTGTTAGATATTATGTTAGTCAAGCTCGAACTTTTGATGCTAAAATTGCAACACAATATAACTATATAAAATATTCAGTAAATGATGTAGAATCAAGAATAAATGAAGCATCAAAAAGTGAATTAAAAACTGAAAAATTTGAGGAAAAAGATCATACAAATGAAATTACACAAGATCAAGTAAAAAATACACTTAGTGATGATAAATCATTAAATGATATTGCAAATGATTTGGATAGTACTATTTTAAGCGTTGAATCAGCTTATAGCTATGGTTCATCAGATGAAGCTGTAAAGAAATTAGATGATAATAGAGGCACAAAATTAAAAGATTTAATGATAACTAAAGATGGTGAAACTGATGATAAATCATCTAAATATATAGTAATTAAGTTTAAATCAAATAAAAATTACACAGAAAAAATAGGTAGTCCTGATGGTGAGGTACAATTAGCAACAGGTAGAGTTTTAAACAATGTTGTTTCGCCAACAGGTGAAAAAATGGGAATACATTATATCCAAAGAAAGTGGAATGACAAATTAAATATTTACGCTACTAAAACTGATCCATATACAGTGGAAGATTTAAAAAACTGGAATAATGATTATGAAAAGAAAAATAGTATAGTTGATGGTTTTAATTTTAATACAAGACTTGCTATATCTTATGAGTCTACGAAATATTATGAAGATTTAGAAAATCAGAAGATACTAAATAGAGTAGACTTTATGAATGCAAATAGAAGTATTTTTAAGGATTATTTATATGATAGAGCACCATATTCTGATACAATTGGTTATTATAGATCAATTTTACAAACTGGAATGGACGAGCTTAAAAAGCAATTTTCAGATATTTTAGAAAGAAATAATACATATCCTTTTAAATATGGAGAAACATTAGGTTTTAGAGAACTAGTAGAAAACAATTTAGGTGGTAGTACTTCAGTATCTGCAGGATTTATATGGCCAGTAGATAATAAATATGTATCAGCAATTCAAGGTTATTCTACAGTATATGGTGAATCACATTCAGGTGTTGATATATGGTCTGATACTGATGGTAATACTCATCAATGGTCTTGGGTTGATAGATTTCCAGTATATGCAATCGCATCTGGGACCGTAATAGTAGCATCAGATTCACAAATTCCTAATACTCAAGTAATTGATAACTCAGGACTTGGTAACTATATTGTTATACGACATGAAAGTGGATATATATCATCATATGGACATTTAAGTTCAGGAACTTTTAAAGTAAAAGAAGGCGATGTGGTTACACAAGGTCAAATAATTGGATATGTTGGCTCTTCTGGTAGTTCAAGTTGTATGCATTTACACTTTAATATATATGATAATTCAGATGGTACTGATAGAAGGTCAGCTGAGAATAAACTAGATCCATTAGATTTTTATGTTGTAGAAATAAATCCAAATGTTGATAATTCAGGTAATATACCAGAATATGCAGCTTTAAAAGCAGATGAAAGTCTTAGAAGTAAAATCACAATGTTTAATGCATACATGATTACCGGTTCAAAAGGTGGTGGAACTGGAGCGTTGCATAGTACAGTATTTGCAGATGCAAAATCTTTCGTTGCCGCTACAAAAGAAGGATTAAGCAAGAGAAGTAATATAGATCCTGATAGTGATTTATTAAAAGACGATTGCTTAGAGTTAGTATATAATAAATGTGTAGCTGCTAACAGGAGTCCAGAACTTTGTATTGTTATAGCTATTTCAGAAAATCATAAATTAAATGGATATGGCCAACACAACTATTGGAATGTAGGTGTGTATAATGATGATAATCCAAATGATTCATCTAAAGGATATTCACAATTTGAACAAGCGTTGGATACTTGGATTTCAAATTCATCTTGGATTGATGATCCTAACGACGATAGGTATCAGCGAGCGGTGCAAAGAATTGATAATTGGGGATCAAAATCTAGCTCAGAAGGTCCTCCTAAAAATTTTGCACCTGGTGTGTATGATTCAATAGCGTTTTATAAATGTGTATATTCTACACCTAATGCAGGAGGAGAGGGAGAATTTGCACATCCTAAATTAGAAGATACATTAGGTCCAGAACAGTATTGGGTCGGATTTGCTAGATACTTAGATGATGCAGTTGATATCTTGCTTAATATATGGAAAGGTGTGTATGGAGGTTAATACATAACTATACTTAAGTAATTTAAAAGTATTTTATATGAATATATTTTAATTCATATAGAATACTTTTTTTGTATCTAAATTAAATTATGATTGATTATATATTTTTTTTAGTGTATAATGTTATTTAGGTGAGTTTTAATGGAAAATGAAATTACAAATAAAGAAGTAAAAAATGTAAAAAAAAGAGAAAGTAAAGTATATACTTTAGATGAAATAAAGAAAATAAAAGATGATGAACAAGTTGTTGATATGTTAGTTTTAGACATCGATGAAAGTTTTAACTTAATTGGTGTTATTGGTAATAATATAAAAGCAGTTATGCCAAGAAATGAAGTATCAAGTATTGTATCAGAAGAAGATGGTTTAGTTGAAACAAGACATATAGTAAATAAAAAAGGTAAGATTTTACATGTATGTATAAAAGAAATAATTGAAAATCCAGATTCAACTTTTGAACTTATAGTTTCAAAAAAACAACTTGAACTTAAAGTTAGACGTTGGATGTATATGCATTTAAAAGCAGGTATGAAGTTAAAAGGTGTAGTTGTTTCTATTTCTGATTTTGTATGTTTTGTTGACGTTGGTGGAGGCGTTACTGGAATTTTAAAATTACAAGATGCAACTGACGTTGGAATTTCAAAATTATCTGATATTTTCAAAGTAGGACAAAGATTAAATGTTATTGTAAAAAAATATGATAGAGATACTGGTAGAATTGAACTTTCATACAAAGAAATGCTTGGAACTTTTGAACAAAATATAAAGAAATTCAAAGAAGGCGATATTGTTGAAGGAATAGTAAGATCAAGAATAAAAACAGGGGTTTTTGTTGAATTAAAACCAAATTTAGTTGGTCTTGCTGAGCATGTAAATGGTGTTGAATATGGTCAAAAAGTTTTAGTAAGTATAAAAAGAATAATACCAGAAAAGAAAAAAATAAAACTTGTAATAATAGGTTAGAAAATATCCAATAGATTTTATATCTATTGGTATTTTTTTTACACATTATACTAAAATATATTAGGTGAATTTTTTTGGATATTATATATAGCATAGAAAAGATGGTATGTGGAGTACCTTTTATTGTTATAACAATGGTTTTACATATATATTTTACATTTAAGCTTAAATTTCCACAAAAAAATATGTTAAAAGGTATGAAATATCTACTTGAAAATAAAAATTCAAATATGAGTTCATACAAAGTTCTTATGAGTACACTTGCATCAACAATAGGAATTGGAAATATAATTGGAGTAAGTTCTGCAATTATTTTTGGAGGACCAGGAACTATATTTTGGATTTTTGTATCAGGCTTTTTTGCAATAGCTACTAAATATGCAGAAACATATATATGTTTAAAGTATAAAAAAGGAAAAAAAGGTGGTGCAATGTATGTTTTAAAAAATATATTAAATAAAAAATATATTGCAATATTTTTTTGCTTTATGATGATAATATCAAGTCTTGGTATGGGAGCAATGGTTCAAACTAACGCAATATCTAGTAGTATAAATTTAATAGATAAAAAAATTATTGGAATTTTTTTAAGTTTCTTTGTAATGTATTTATTATTTGGTGGGGAAGAAAAGATAGCAAAATTTAGTTCTATATTGATGCCAGCAGCAATTATATTGTATATTGTTTCAATTATTTATCTTTTCTTTATTTTTAAATCAAAATTATTACTTAGCATTAAGTTTATTATAAAAGATGCAATAGGAATACAAAATATAATTGGAGGAGTTTTTATATCTAAATTTTTAAATACAGCAAGTATAGGAATAACAAAAGGATTATTTACTAATGAAGCAGGTCTTGGTACATCACCACTTTTTGAGGTAAAAACAGATAATAAAGATATAACTAAACAATCTATAATATCATCAACAGCAGTTTTTATAGACACAATAGTAATATGTGTTATAACTGGAATAGTATTTGTAGCAAGTGGAATGTATAACGAATTTGATAATCCTGTATATTTTGCAAAATTTATATTTGAGATTTTACCATATGGAAAATATATTTTCATATTTTTTATAACTGTATTTGCAATATCAAGCATCCCATGTTCTGGATATTATGGTAGCGCATGTATAGAGTTTTTAACAGAAAATAAAAAAAGTAGCAAAGAAAAAGTAAATTTTTATAAAATTATATATTGTGTTTTTGTTTTTATAGGCGCTACTACAAGTAGTAATTTAGTTTGGTCTATTGCTAGTATTTGTAATGCTTTACTTATAATTCCAAATATATATATGTTGTTTAAATTAAGAAAAAAAGTAAAGTAAAAATTTGATGTAAATAAAAAATTTAATGTTATATAAAAAATAAAAGGGTGAATACTATTTCACCCTTTTAGTTGTAGAAAGAAATTAAAATTAAGCAATCTTAATATCACTTGCTTTACCTGTTTTTAACAAAATTGTAAATCTTGAAATATCAGTAATGGAAGAAAGTGAGATTGTGTTTTTGCCAGGTTTTAACCTTAACAAAATCTTATCGTACAAAGTACCTTCCTGAGATAATACACATTCAATTTTGTTTTCAGTTGTGTTAGTGATAATGAAATCAACTCTTTTTAATTTTTTCTCTGTTGAATCCTTCTTTGTAAAAACAAAAGAATTCACCTCTGTGTTTAAGTTAAACTCCTTAAGTAAGCTTGAATCTATCATGCTTATTACCTCCTTTTAATTATTAAATTAAATATATTATTATAAAGTGTAAGATATATTATAGCACAGATTTATGTTAAATACAAGATATTTATACTAAAATTTTAGTATATTTTTATATCAAGTTTAATTTCGTTATAAATTTACTTTCTTTACAAATGATATATATTGAGATATAATACTAAAAAAACGAGGTGAGAAAATGAATTTTGTACATTTGCATGTGCATACGGAGTATAGTTTACTTGATGGAGCAATACGTATTAAAGATTTAGTAAAAAAAGTAAAAGAAAATGGTATGAAAGCTGTTGCTATAACTGACCATGGTAATATGTTTGGAGCTGTTGAATTATACAAAGAATGTATTGCAAATGGTATAAAACCAATAATTGGTTGTGAAGTTTATGTAGCACCAAGAAGTAGACTTGAAAAACAAGGTAAAATAGATACAGAACCAAATCATTTAATTTTACTTGCAAAAGATAATATAGGATACAAAAATTTAATAAAACTGGTATCACTTGGATATACAGAAGGTTTTTATTATAAACCAAGAATAGATATGGAAATTTTAAGAAAGTATAGTGATGGACTTATTTGTCTTTCTGCATGTCTTGCAGGTAAAGTTGCAAAGCAAATTGTAAATTCAAATATCGAGGGTGCTAAAGATACTATACAGGAGTTTATATCAATATTTGGTAAAGATAGATATTTTCTTGAAATGCAAGGAAATAAATTAAGAGAACAAATTTTAGTAAATCAACAACTTATGAATCTTTCTAAAGAGTTTGGTGTAGGTCTTGTTGCAACAAATGATTGTCATTACTTAAATGAGGAAGATTATTTTGCTCATGAAGTATTACTTTGTATTCAAACAAGAAAGACAATTGAAGATGAAGATAGAATGACTTTTAAAGTAAATGAGTTTTACGTAAAAACAAAAGAGCAAATGGAATCTGATTTTTCATATTGTAAAGAAGCTTTAGAAAATACTGTAAAAATTGCTAATATGTGTAATGTTACTTTTGAATTTGGTCATACAATTTTACCTGAATTTAAAATACCAGAAAATATAACTCATTTTGAATATTTAAAAAAGAAATGTTATGATGGAATTAATAGAAGATATAGCGATGAAATTGTTAGAAAAAAAGCAATGGACAGAGCAAATTATGAGCTAGATGTTATAAACAAAATGGGATTTGTTGATTATTTTTTAATCGTTGCAGATTTTATAAACTATGCAAAATCACAAGGAATACCTGTAGGTCCAGGTAGAGGAAGTGGTGCAGGTTCAATATGTGCATACTTAATTGGGATAACTGATATTGATCCTTTAAGATTTAATTTGATATTTGAAAGATTTCTAAATCCCGAAAGAGTTACTATGCCTGATTTTGATGTTGACTTTTGCTATGAAAGAAGACAAGAAGTAATAGATTATGTTACAAATAAATATTCTAAAGATAATGTAGCACAAATAATAACATTTGGAACAATGGCAGCAAGACAAGTAATAAGAGATGTTGCAAGAGCACTAAATGTACCATATCAAAAGGCAGATTTAGTTGCAAAATTAGTGCCAAGAGATTTAAAAATAACATTGCAAGATGCATTAAAAGAATCTAGTGAATTAAGGTCTATGTATGATGCTGATATGCAAATAAAAAATGTAGTTGAAGTTTCGATGAAATTAGAAGGTCTTGCACGTCATGCATCAACTCATGCAGCAGGTGTAGTTATAACAAAAGAACCCGTTGTAAATTATGTTCCACTCTATGAATCAGATGGTCTTGTTTCTACACAATATACAATGACTACACTAGAAGAATTAGGTCTACTAAAAATGGACTTTTTAGGTCTTAGAACTTTAACTGTAATTTCTGATACAGAAAAAATGGTGAAAAAATTAAGAAATATTGATGTAGATTATGGAAAATATGATGATAAAAAAACATATAAAATGCTTACTGAGGGTAAAACAGTAGGTGTTTTCCAAATGGAGTCTGAAGGCTTTAAAAGAGTAATGATGAAAATGAAACCAGACTGTATAGATGATATAATTGTTACTATATCGTTATATAGACCAGGACCAATGGATCAAATACCACGATATATTGAAAATAAAAATAACAAAGAAAATATAACATATATACATGAAAGTCTAAGACATATATTAGATGTTACAAATGGATGTATGGTATACCAAGAGCAAGTAATGCAGATCTTTAGAGACTTAGCAGGATATAGCTTAGGTAGAGCAGATCTTGTTCGCCGTGCCATGAGTAAGAAAAAAATTGATGTTATGGAAAAAGAGCGTGTAGTTTTTATTGAGGGGGCTAAGAAAAATAACATTGATGAAGAAAGTGCAAATAAGATATTTGATGAAATGTTTGATTTTGCAAGATATGCTTTTAATAAATCTCATGCTGCATGTTACGCTGTTGTGGCATATAAAACTGCATATTTAAAAGCACATTATAAAGAAGAGTTTATGGCTGCTACAATGAATAGCTTTATAGGTAATTTAAATAAAATTCCAGAGCTTATTGATGAATGTAAATCTTTAAATATAAAAGTGTTAAAACCAGATATAAATGAAAGTGATGTTAAATTTTGTGTTGTAGATTCAAATATTAGATTTTCACTTGCTACAATAAAAAATGCAGGTGAGAGTGCTATAGAAAGAATAATAAACGAAAGAAACAGAAATGGTAAATTTTTATCTTTCATTGATTTTGCAAAAAGAGTATCAGGTGAAATAGTAAATAAAAAGTGTATAGAAAGCTTGATAAAAGCAGGATGTTTTGATGAAATAGAAAAAGATTTAACAAGGTATGATTTGCTTGATTCTTTTGAAATGATAATTGATAATATAAATCAAACAAGAAGATCAAATTATGAAAATCAATTAAATATTTTTGATATAGGTAATGTAAAAAAAGAGGCAAGTAGTGATATTGTTATATCTAAATCTTCAAAAGTTCCAACAAAGCAAGATTTACTAGAAATGGAAAAAGAAATTTTAGGACTTTATGTATCAGGTCATCCACTTGATGAATATAAAGAGTTAATAGCAAAAAATTCTAATATAACATCAAAAGAATTGCAAAATGATTTTTTAAATGATGAAGATAATCCAAATTTAAAATATGAAGGAAAAACAGTTGATTTTTGTGGAATGATTACATCAAGTAAAATAATGGTAACAAAGTCTATGGAACAAATGATGTTTGCAGAAATGGAAGATATGTATGGCTTAGTAGAGGTTATATTTTTTGCTAGAACATTTGCTAAATTTAGTAGTATTTTACAAAATGGAGCTATTTTAAAAGTAACAGGTAAGGTTAATTTTAAAGAAAATGAAAAAACAAAGATTTTAGCATCAAATGTTTCAAAACTACAAAAAGAACAGAAAATATATATAAGATTACCAAAAGAAAAATTTGATTTAGAATCAAGAGTAGAAGAGTATGTAGCAAGTCTTCCAAAAGAAAATAAAGGAAATATTCCTGTATATATTTTCTATGATGGTACAAAAAAATTAAAATTATTAAATAGAAATTTATGGCTAAATGATAATAGCTACACAATAAATAAATTAAATCTAGCTTTTGGGCAAGAAAATGTTAAGCTTAAATAGTAAAACTTTTTATAATTTAAATAAAAAAATATCACCTAACTTTAAGTTAGGTGAATTTTTATACGTTAAATCTAAATAAAATAACATCTCCATCTTCAACTACATATTCTTTTCCTTCAAGTCTTACAAGACCTTTTTCTTTTGCAGCTGTAGTAGAACCATATTTTACTAAATCATCGTATGATACAACTTCAGCTTTTATAAA
This sequence comes from uncultured Clostridia bacterium, assembly GCA_934169925.1. Classification (GTDB taxonomy): domain Bacteria; phylum Bacillota; class Clostridia; order TANB77; family CAG-465; genus CAG-465. Next base: position 121,930 of record CAKPOO010000003.1, read on the forward strand.
TCCTCTTTCAAAATCTGAGTGAATTTTACCAGCAGCTTGAGGAGCTTTAGTTCCTTTTTTTATAGTCCAAGCTCTAACTTCTTGTTTACCAGCAGTAAGATAAGAGATAAGACCAAGCAAAGAATAACTTGCTTTAACAAGTTTATCAAGACCAGATTCTTTTATTCCATATTCAGACATCATAGCTTTTTTATCTTCATCATCAAGTTCTGATAAATCTTCTTCAAGTTTTGCACAAAGTGCAATCACTTGAGCATTTTCTTTTTTTGCATATTCTTTAACTTTATTTACTAAAGAATCATTATCAATGTTTGAAATTTGTGACTCAGAAACATTAGCAACATAAATTATAGGTTTATTAGTTAGTAAATAAACATCTTTTAGTAATGCTTTTTCTTCGTCATCAAGTTCAAGTGTTCTAATAGGTTTATTTTCTTTTAACCAATTTTTAGCTTTTTCTAGAACTTTTAAAGTAGCAATAGCTGTTTTATCTTGAGATTTTGCTAATTTTTCATACCTTACAGTTGCTTTTTCAATAGTTTCTGTATCAGCAAGTATTAATTCAAGGTTTATTATTTCAATATCATCAATAGGATCTACTTTGCCAGAAACATGGACGATATTTTCATCTTCAAAAGCACGAACAACTTCAGCTATAGCATCTGTTTCTCTTATATGTGATAAAAATTTATTACCAAGACCTTCACCAAGTGAAGCACCTTTTACAAGACCAGCAATATCAACAAATTCAATAGTAGCATAAGTTGATTTATCTGTTTCATACATTTTAGATAATACATCAATTCTTTCATCAGGAACATTAACAATTCCAACGTTTGGTTCTATAGTACAAAATGGGTAATTTGCACTTTCAGCACCAGCTTTAGTTATAGCATTAAAAAGTGTAGATTTACCTACATTTGGAAGACCAACAATACCAATTTTCAATATAAACATCTCCTTTAAAATTACTATAATATTATATCAAACAAATGCAATATGTCAAGAAAAGTAACTTGCTAGTTTATTTTTCATAAAATATATGTAAATACATATTTTTTTGAAAGGATTTTTGATATATGTTAAATATGAAAAAATGTAAAAAAATAAGTAAAGTAAAATATTTATTTAATAAAAATAATGAGTATTTTTCAGACTTTAATAAAAGAAATGGGATAGAGTATATATATTTAGACATAAAAAATAATAAAAATGTAGAAGAATTTTTAAAAAATATAAAAATAAAATATGCAAAAGAAGAATATTATTCAACAAATTATATAGTTGATAAAAAAGGAAAAATTTATTGTATGTTAAAAGAAAATATTATCTCATACCACACAAATAACAATATTGAAAACTTAAATAGTGTTGGAGTAGTTGTTTTATCTAATAATATGTATATTAATAAAAAACAAAGTGATTCTTTAAGGAAAATAAAAAGGTTTTTATCTAGAGTATATAAAAAAAGATTAGAATGCAGGTTAGAATATAAAGTTTTTTCAAGTATTAAACCAGTAAAATATTATGAAAAAGAGTATAGTATTAATTTTAATTAAAAATATAATATAAAAAATAAAAAATGGTATAACTACTGTCATACCATTTATTTTTATTATAATTTATCACTAATTTTTGTAACGCTACCAGCTCCAACTGTAATAACAATATCATTTGGTTCTACGTTTTTATGAATGTAATCTACAATGTCATCAAAAGAACTTATATATATAGCATTTACATTATTTTCTTTTAATTTTTCAACTAAATCTTTTGATGAAATAGTTCCATCATCAATTTCTCTTGCAGCATAAATATCTGTTATTATAGCTATATCTGCATCAAAGAATGCTTTAGAAAATTCATCTAATAATTCTTTTGTTCTACTGTAAGTGTGAGGTTGGAATATAGCAATAATTCTATTGTGCTCTTGAGATTTTGCGGCTTTTAGTGTAGCTTTTATTTCTGTTGGGTGGTGTGCATAATCATCATATACAAAAACGTTATTATCAAGTTCTTTTTTTAGTTCGAATCTTCTTCTTGCACCACAAAATTCTTTTAATGGTGTTACCATATCTTCTAAGTTAATATTGTGAGCTAAAGATGTAGTAATTGCAGCAACTGCGTCATATACATTATGAACTCCTGGAACATTTAAACTAAAAGTTTCTTTTTTATCTTTATATATAACATCAAAAGTGTAGTGACCTTTTTTGTCACATTTTAAATTTTTAGCATAGACATCTGCATTTTCGTTTTTTAATGAAAATGTATATATTTTTATATGTTTTTCTTTTAACTTATTTTTAATTTCATCTAAAACATCCATAGAGTTTTTATCATCTAAATTCATGATAACATTACCATTTTCATTAGTCATTAAAATGAATTTTTTAAATGATTTTTTAATTTCTTCAATACCAGAAAAGTAGTCTAAATGATCTTCATCAATATTAAGTACTGTTGCAGTATCATGTGAAAAATTTAAAAAACTATCAACGTATTCACAAGATTCTAATATGAAATATTCTGAATCTCCAATTCTGTAGTTAGAATTGTTAAGTTTTGCATATTTTGAACCAACTTGTATATTAGGATCTAAATTATTATCTATGAAAATAGAAGAGATCATAGAAGTTGTTGTTGTTTTTCCATGTGTACCACATATACAAATAGGTGTTTTATAACTTTTTAAAAGAAGTCCTAAAAATTTTGCTCTTTCATAACAAGGTATATTTAAAGATTTTGCCTTTACATATTCTGGATCATGTTGATTTATTGCAGAAGTATATACAACTGCGTCAACATTTTTTACTAGGTCTGCATTAGAACCTATATAAACAGGTATATCATTGTCTTTTAAAATTTGGATCATATCACCATCAGATTTATCAGAACCAGTAACTATAAATCCTGCTTTTTTTAAAACAATAGCAATAGCACTCATGCTAACGCCACCAATACCTATTAAATGAACTTTTTTTATATTATTTAAGTTTTCAAAAGTTCTCATATAATCACATCCTTTTTGCTAACCATAATTATACAAGAAAATAGCATATTAGTCAATAATAGCGCTTAAATTGTAAAAATAGGTCAAAAATTATTAAATTTATTGCAAGCACATTTAAAATATTGTATAATGTTCACAAAAATTGTATAAAGAGGAAAAAAATGAATTTATATATTATAGCAATTATTATTATACAAATACTTTTACTTATTTTTATGTCTAGAAAGTATATTTTAAAACAGGCAAATGAAAATATAATACTAATATCTTTACTTAGTTTTTTTATAGGAATGTTAGTTGTTCTATGTTATTATAATGTGTATGTTAAAATAAATTTATTAGTATTTTTCTTAATAGTTGGAATTTTTATTCCTTTAATATTTTTTATATTAGAACTAAAAAATATATTTGTATCAAAGAAATTTTTATGTTTAAAAATAAAATATGTTTTAAAACATATGAGTTTTAATAAAAAAAATACTGAAACTAACATAAAAATAATAAAAAAATATATAGATAAAGTAAAATTAAATTTAAAAATTAATGGTAAAGATTATATTTTGTACTATTATCTTGGTAAATTATATGCTACAATAAACGATTTTAGAAATGCAAAAGAATCATTTACTATAGCTGTTAAATTAAATGAAAATGATTATAGATCAATATATGAACTTGGCATTTTATTTCAAAAACAAGAAAAGTTTGAGTTTGCAATAAAATCTTTTAAAGAGGCAATAAAAATAAACAAAAAATATTATCTAGCATATGAAGCATGTGGATTTTTATACACTGATCAAATGATGTTTGATGATGCAATTTTATTATATAAAGATGGACTTAAGATATTTAAAGATTCTTGTGAAATTTGTTATAATTTAGCATTAGTATATTATATAAAAGAAGATTTTAATGAAGCTGAAATGTATCTAAAAAAAGCAATAAGTAAAAATCCAAAGCTATATAATGCATATTATTATTTAGCAAATATATTATCAAAAAAAGGTGAATATGAAAAAGCAATTTCTTGTTATAAGAGGCTTATAAAATCAACTGTTTATACATCAAATGCATATTATATGCTTGCAAAAATATATCTAGATAAAGGAGATTTAGAAATTGCAAAAAGTTATTTAGAGTATGATTTTAAACTAAAAGAAGAAGATATAGATAAAGCATTAAATGACTTATCTTTTTCTTCAATTAAAGATTATATTGAAAAATATAAAGAAAATAATGAAATAAAGAAAAAAGTAAATAGTGATAAAAATTTAATGAATACAAGGTTAAAAAGATAACGAAAATGTTAATTTTTCGTTATTTTTTTGTATTTTAATTGAAAATGTTTTTTATATATTATATAATTTTTTGTAGTATAAAATGGTGGGAAGTATGGAAAAATACAAAATTGAAAAATATATTAGTAAGTTAAATGATGAAAATAATATAAAAGAAATTTTAAATATAAAAAATGAAGAATTTGATAAAAAAGTAGAGTATATATCATATAATTCTAAAGATATAAAAAATGATACTTTATTTATTTGTAAAGGTGCAAGTTTTAAAAAGGAATATTTAGAGCAAGCAATTTCTAGTGGTGCAACTATATATATGTCAGAAGTAGATTATAAAGTAAATATTCCCGCAATCGTTGTAAATGATATAAAAAAAGCTATGAGTGTTGTTGCTACAATATATTATAACAATCCACAAAATGATTTAAATATAATTGGAATTACTGGAACAAAAGGAAAATCTACAACAACATATTATTTAAAATCAATTTTAGATGAATATGCAAATAAAAATTCAAAAAAAGATACGGCTGTTGTTTCTACAATAGATACTTATCTTGGTAAAGAAACTTTTAAATCTTTTCTTACAACACCAGAAAATTTAGATTTAATAAAGGATTTTTTCATAGCAAAAGAAAATAATATAAAAAATTTAGTAATGGAAGTTTCATCACAAGCTTTAAAATATGATAGAGTATATAAAGTAAATTTTGAAACTGCGATTTTTACTAATATATCAGAAGATCATATTTCTCCAATAGAACATCCTGATTTTGATGATTATTTTAATTCAAAGTTAAAAATATTTGAAAAATGTAAAAATGCTTGCATTAATTTAGATGCAGATTTTTCAGATGTAATATATAAAAAAGCAAAAGAAAAAGCAAAACAAATTGTAACGTATTCAGTAAGTAATAAGGATGCTGATATTTATGCATATGATATAAAGAAAGATGGATTAAATACAGTATTTAAAGTAAAATCAGAAAAATTTTTAATAGATGATGATTTTTTACTTAGCATGCCGGGGCTTTTTAATGTTGAAAATGCAATGGCTGCAATTTCATGTGCATGTTTAATGAACATACCCGTAAAATATATTAAAGATGGGTTAAAAAATGCAAGAGTAAAAGGTAGAATGCAAATTGTAAAATCAGATGATGGTAAGATTATATCTATCATTGATTATGCACATAATAAAGTAAGTTTTGAAAAAATATTTGAAACTGTAAAAAAAGAATATAATGATAGAAAAATTATTACTGTTTTTGGCTGTCCTGGATCAAAAGCTCAAATAAGAAGAAAAGATTTGGGGGAGGTTTCAAGTCTAAATAGTGATTATATAGTTATAACCGAAGATGATCCACAATATGAAGATACAGAAAGTATTTGTTTAGAAATAGCAAATTTTGTAAAAATAAATAATAAAAACTATAAAATAATAATAAATAGAGAAGAGGCAATAAAATATTCAGTTGAATTTGCAAAAAAAATGGATGAAAAAGTCGTTTTGTTACTTCTTGGTAAAGGTGATGAAACTGCTCAAAAAGTACTTGGTAAAAAAGTTGAATATGGTGGAGATTTTAAAATTGTGAGTCAATATATATAAATATATAGGAGTGTAAAATATGGAAAATGAACCAATAAAACAAGAAGAAATAAAAAATATGAGTTTTGAACAAATAGATGAGTATTTAAAAAAATATTATGCGCTTGATAATCAAATGCGTCTTATGTATGAAGAAACTTCAAAATATGAGATTCCTGAAGATAAAGAAGAGGTAGAAAAATATTTAAGAAAAACATATAACGATGCAAGAACAACTGAAAATATCAAAAAAATAACAAATAATATAGAAAATTCTCAAAAAGAAGATATTGATAAAGTTGTTAATGATGATACATTAACTTTAGAAGAAAAACAAGAAAAATTAAAGGATATAAAAAGTAATTATCAGAAATTTTCTATTGATTGGAGATATGAATATAATAACCTTGGATTTGATCTATCTAATAAAATGCTTGATCTTCTTGATGAAAAACAAAAATCTTTAGAAGAAGAGTTAAAAAGTAGAAATATAACAAGAGAACTTGCTCATGAATATGATTTAGATCCAGAAAATTTTTCAAGCAATATGTTAGAAAAAGACTATGATTACATTAAACTTTCAAGACAAAAAGAAGAGCTATTAAAAAACAAAGATGCATCTAAAGAAGATATAGCAAAATTAACAAGAAAAATTGCTACAATTAAAGCTAAATATACTAAATTAAGTAAATCTTTTGATGAAATAAATAAAGAATTTGGTGATGATATTGCTAAACTTAATACTTTAAGAGCTTCTGTTAATTCAGTTCGTACACAATTAAGAAAAGATTTAACTAATTATGCAAGTCTTTCTAGAAAATTTGGAGATAAATATGGAATAGATTATACATATTTTAACGAAGCTTTAAAAAATGCAGGTTATATAAATATAGAAGAGGAAAATTCACTAGATGATGAGTTTAATCAATTGGACGATTTATCTAAAAAATTAGATGAAATTGGTGGGCAAGATGTAAAGCTAGAAGTAGATGAAAATCAAAATAAACCTGAAGAAAAAGATACTAAAGCTGAAAATTCATTAGGTAATGAGCTTGATGACTTGGATGATTTATCTAAAAAATTAAATGAAATTGGTAATCAAGATGTAAAGCCAGAAGTAAATAATGATCAAAATAAACCTGAAATAAAAGATACAAAGGATGAAGCTAAAGATAAAGACGAAAATAAAAATGTAAAAAATACAACAACAGTAAATAAAAATGTTGATCATGTTGATTATAGATATAAATATGAAGAAAATGCTGATGATTTTAGAGGTTTTAATTTATCTGATAAGAATGTTGAAAATCTAAAGAAATCACAAGAAGATATAAGAAATTCAATAAACAAAAATACTGCTTTAATTGAAGTAAGTAAATTTACTAAATTTAAAAATTTCTTTAGAAGTTTTAAAAATAAATTTGTAGCCTTTGTAAAATCATTAAGTGAAGATAGGTACGAAGAGGAAATAGAAGAGCATAAAGAGGAAAAAAAGTCAAAATCAAAGCTTTCATCATCTTTAAAAAGTAGTGTAAATTCAGATGATGAGATTTTAAATAATTTAGGAAATGAACTTAATGGTATAGATTTAGATGAACTAAAAGAAGTGAAAAATAAGAAATCTGAAGAACCAAAATCTAGAAATTAAAGTTATTATGGTGGTTGATAATGGAAAATAATAATACAAATAAACAAGTTAAGGATGCACTACAGGAAAATTTAAATGATTTAAAGGAAAATAAATCAAAAAATCCTGATGATATAAAAAAAGATTATGAAGATTTTAAAGAACAATATGATAAATTAGATGAATCTTCTAAACAAGCTTTAAAAGATGAATATGAAGAATATGAAAAATTAGTAAATGACAGAGTTGATATTAAAAATCCTGAAATTTCAAAAGATGAAGAAAATGAATCTATTGTAAATGAAGAAGAAACTTATGACAGATACTATAATGACAAGGAGTATAACGGTAATTACTTTGATAAAGATAAAGTAAATGAAGCTAATTATGATGTAAATAGTAGAAATCAATATGGATGGTACTTTAACCCAGAAAAGGATAGATATGATCCAGAATATAATCCTTTAGAAGATACAAGGTATAATAATCCACAAGAAGAAAAAAAGCCACAGGAAAAAGAAGAGAAAGCTACAGTAGATGAAAAAGCAACTTTAGAAAATTACTATAAAGATTTATCAAATTATAAAGGTGATTATTTTAATAAAGAAAATGTAAAAGAGACAAATTATGAAATAAGTGGTAGAAATCAATATGGATGGTACTTTAATCCTGAAAAAGATAGATATGATCCGGATTATAACCCTTTAAAAGATCCTAAATATAATGGTGGAGTTAAGATAGAAAATAAAGAAAAAGAAGAGTATGGATCAAAGACTCTAAGTCCTGAAAAAGTAAGAGAAATTGAAAATAAAACAAAAAACGTAAAATCAAAAGATGAAATAGAAGACAAAAATTTTGAAAATTTAAAGAAATCTCATGCTACAGTAGAACATGCTATTGCAAATCCACCTAGTACTAAAATGGAAAAATTTAAATTTTTCTTAAATGATCTTAAGTTTTCAATTAAAAAAAGAGCAGAAAAGACAAAAGAATTCATTTCTAAGACAAAAGAAAAAATTGATAATTCTAAAGTTAAAAAATTTGTTGATAATCATAAAATAGAAGATTATTCTGATGAATTAAGAGAAATTAATCAAATGGCAAGAAATTCTGACTCTGATCGTGAAAGTAAAGAGTTTAAAGAATTGCTTAATAAAAGTGTTTATTCTAACGAAGAAATAACAAAAAAAGATGTAGAAGAAATAGTTGAAAATGTTAAGCAAAACGAAAAAACACAGAATAGAAATCGTAGAAATATTGGTGATGAATTAGCATTAGGTTAAAAATAAGTATTAGCCATAAAAAAGCACTAACTCTCGAGTAGGGTTAGTACTTTTTTTATATTATCTTGCTTAAATCTTGCTTAAAATTTTAAAAATATAAAAAAATACACTAACATATAAGCTAGTGTATTTAGTATTTATGAGAACATTTTAGCATTTTCTGCATATGATCTTAATTTTTCAGATATAAGATAATTTATTGAATCTTTTTCATAAGTTCCATCATCAAGTAATTTTCCAGCAGGTTTACCTGTTAATATTTCAATACCTTCATCTATAGTTTTTACAGGATATATATGGAAAGCACCTTCTTTAACAGCTTCAATAACTTCGTCATTTAATGTTAAATTCTTAACATTTTGAATAGGAATTAAAACACCATTATTACCAGTTAATCCTTTATTTTTACATACTCTAAAGAAACCTTCAATCTTATCTGTAACACCACCAATTGGTTGAATTTCACCTTTTTGGTTAACAGATCCTGTTACAGCTAAGTTTTGATTTATAGGGACACCAGCAAGAGAAGAAAGTATTGCGTAAAGTTCTGTTGAAGAAGCACTATCACCATCAACACCGTTATACAATTGTTCAAAACAAATACTAGCAGTAAGAGATAGAGGTACTTTTTGTGCATATTTTTCTCCAATATATGCTGATAATATATAAACACCTTTTGAATGTGTAGTTCCACTTAAAGAAACTTCGCGTTCAATATTTACAACACCGTTTTTTCCTATAAATGTATTAGCTGTTATTCTAACTGGTTGACCAAAAGATGCATCTCCAGTAACAATTACTGTTAAACCATTTATTTGACCAACTTTTTCACCATCAGTAGAAATCATAATATCACCATCAGATATCATTTTATTTAATGTATCGTTGTATTTTGCAAATCTACTTACAGTGACAAGTTTTGCTTTTTTAACTTCTTTTTCAGTTACAACTTTTTTCTTAGAACTTTTTGCAATAAAGTTAGCTTCTACACATAAATCAGAAATATCTTGCATAACAGCAGTTAATCTATTTTTATTTGTTGCACATCTAGAAGAGTATTCAACAATTTCTTTAACAGCAGATGCATCAAAATCAAGTAAGTCATATTTTTTTACTGTAAAAGCAACAAATTGAGCAAGTTTATGGATATTTTCTTTATTTCTAACATAGAAATCATCAAAATCTGCTTTAACTTTAAATAATTTTTTAAAGTCAACATCCATATTACATAGTTGTTGGTAATGAGCTTCTGAACCAATTAATATAACTTGCATATGAACTGGAATAGGTTCTGGTTTTAAAGATGCTATTGTTACAGGTTGAGCAATATCTCTAGAACTATCTATTGATAATTCTTGTGATCTTAAAACTCTTTTAAAAGCTTCCCAAGTTGCTTGGTTTGCAAGTAAATCTCTAACATTTAATATTAAATATCCACCATTTGCTTTGTGAACAAGACCTGCTTTTAACATTCTATAATTTGTTTTTACTGCATTCATACCAGTTTCAAATTCAAGTTTCCCAAATAAATCAAAATAGTTTGGACTTTTACAAAGAACAACAGGAGCATGGAATAATCTATCGTTATCTACAAGTAGGTTAACTTTGTAATTATCCCAAGGTTTTTCTTGTTTTTGCATCATTGATGGAGGAATCATACCAGGCATTTGTTTTGATTTAGTTTGTTTTAAACTGTCTTCATATTGTTTAAATTTATCTATATTTTTTACAACATCGCTTTGAATAGAGTATAAGAAGTTTTGAATTTTTAAATTCTTTTTGTATTTTATTTTTAACTCACTCATACATTGTGTAACAGCAAAAGTTGTTAAATTTTCTTGCCATTGGTTTATAACTTGTTCAGCTTTTTTATCAAGACTATCAAGTTCTTTTAATACCTCTAAAGTTTGCTCTTGAATTTTAGGGCTTTTTTCTTCAAAGTATTTTTTTGTTTTTTCATCTAAAAGACCAAACTCTTTTTCACCTAATATAACCCCATTATGAACAGGTGAAAAGTATATACCATCTTCAGTATTTCTAACTTTAAAACCTTGTTCAAAAGTAGATTTATCGAATTCTTTCATTACAGCTTCTTTAGCTTTTGTATATCTATCAAGTATAGTTTTCTTTTCTTTTTCGTACATATCTCCAGATAGATCTTTTGCAAGTCTTTCTAAAAGTTTAGTGATAAATCTATTCATATCATGTTTAAATTCAATTCCCATACCTGGTTCAAGAGAAATTGCTATTGGTTCATTAGGATTTTCAAAATTGTATATATAGCAATAGTCATTAGGAACAGGTTGATTTTGACTTAAAACGTTAACAACAGATAGGGCATATGCAGTTTTTCCAATTCCAACATTTCCAGACACATAAAGGTTAAATCCTTTTTGTGGTATCTGCATAGCAGTTTTTATAGCTTCTAAAGCTCTTTCTTGACCAATTATTCCATTAAATGGTTCAAGTTCTGCAGTAGTTTTAAATCCTAAAACTTCACTGTCTAAACTATTTTTTAAATCTGTGTACTTTAATTCTTTATTTTTCATAAGTTTCCTCCGATAATCTTTTGTTTATAATACAAATATATTGTATTATATTGGATAAAAATATTCAATAAATGTAAGTGAAAAAATAAAATTGTAATAAATTGGTAATATATAAATTTTGTATAAAAAAAGTAATAGTTAAACTAATTTTATAATTTAACTATTACTTTTTATTTTATTATAATTTTTTATTGTAAATGTATGCAGTATTTCCATTTTTATAATAATTTTTTCTTTCATCAATTTTTGTAAAATTAAACTTTTCATATAGTGATATTGCAGGTAAATTACTTTCATCTACTTCTAGAAAAATGTTATAAATGCTGTTAGTTCTACAAAAAGAAATAAGAAATTTTAAAAGAAGTGTTGCTATATTTTTTCGTGTGTAATCTTTATGTACAACTATAGATTCTAAATCGCAAGTTTCCAAAATAGAGGAAAAGCACATATATCCAATTAAAGTATCATCATCTAATATACCATAGTAATTAATAGTACTAATTTCAATATTATTTTCAATAATATTTCTAGATAAAATAGAAACATTTTGAGAATTTTCTATTTCAAGTATTTTATCTATGTAAGATTTATTAAGCTTTTTTATTTCCATTTTCTAGCATCCTTTCTGCTTGAGATGGTCTTACATAATTTGCATCTAAAGTATATGTGTCAAATAAATAATCTTTAGTATTATCTAAAAAGTTGTAAGCATCAATTAAATCTTTTGAATTAGGGTAGTAATCTATTAAAGTATTTGATATATTTGAAATTTTAGATGAATAAGTATTTATACAATCACCACAAAATATAACATTTTCATTATTTTTTAAAAGTTTTGATACTTTAAGTAAAGCATCATCAATATCTTCATTATCTATATTTAGAACATTTGATACTTCAAGTTTGTTATTTTCATTTAATTTGATTTTTGAAACAGAGTAGTAAACTCTTAAATTTTTAGCATCTATTAAAGATACAACATATGCTTCTTTTTTCTCTTTAAAATAATCTGATTTTAAGTATCCAGTCATTTCAATTAGCATATTAGAAGAAATTGAAAATATATTTTTTTTATCAATCATAGCAAATGCTTTTATACTTGCAAGACCAATTCTAATTCCAGTAAAAGAACCAGGACCATTAATTGTTGCATACAAATCTATATCTTTTAAAGTCATATTTTGCTTACTTAAAGCTTCATCAATTGCTGGTAATAATTTTTCAGAATGTGTTACTTCATTTGAAATTTCATTTAAATACCATTCATACCCTTTTGTAACACAAACACTTGCAATTTTTGTTGTTGTAATAACGCTTAATATATTCATAAATTACCTCCAAATTTTAAAAATTCTTTTGTTATCATCATTATCATCTTTTGATATATCAATATTTAATGTACTTTTTGGTAAAATATCACGTATAATATTTCCCCATTCAAAAATACAAAAACCATTTTCAAAATAATCTGTTCCAATACACTCTAAAAACTCATCCGAATCTTCAAGTCTATATACATCAAAGTGAAATATTTTTTTATTATCTTTTAAATCATATTCATTAACAATAGTAAAAGTAGGGCTTGATACTTGATCTTCAATTTTAAAATATTTTGCAATACCTTGCATAAAAGCAGTTTTTCCAGCACCTAATTCACCATTTAAGTTTATAATGTTAAATTTATCTAAATTTTTTGAAATAATTTTAGAAATTTTGTAGGTATCATCTATTGAATTTGAAATTAAGGTATATTCAAAATTAAAATCTTTTAATTTTGAAATCTCATTTTCAAAATTTTCTATGTTACATAACATATTAATCACCACATGAGATTATATCAAAATTTATACAAAATATCAAATATATTAAATATTACTTGAAAAATTTATACAAAAAATATACAATATTTATATTAGTAAAGAGGTATATTATGAAGAAAAAAAGTGGTATTTCGTTGTTAGTTTTGGTACTTACAATAATTGTTATTATAATTATAATGAGTGTATCTATTATATCAATAGGGGATGTTGCAGATAATGCAAAAATTGCAAGTCTTGCAGATGATATGCTTAGCATAAAAGATCAAGTGCTTTTGTATTATGCAAATAATGATAATTATCCAATAAATCAAGATGCAAAAATATCATTAGATGATTATACTCAAAAAGTATATGCAAAATATAACACAAGTCAAAAATTAAGAAGTAGCTTTGATACAGAGGTTGCATATAATGGTGATACTGAATTTTATGAAATTGAGCTTGATAAATTAGATATTACTCAAGCAAAAAGAGGAAATAAAGAAGATTCTGATATGGATTGTTATTTACTTGCTCTTCCTTCTACTAATGTTTATTATATGGAAGGCATAAAAGCAAAAAGAAAAGTATATTTTTCACTAAATTATATAGCTGGAAATACAAATGTTAAATTAAATGAAGAGCAAACAAATAGTGCAACAACTACAAAAATTCAAGAAGTTGAAGGTGTAAGAGTTACAAAAACAAATGGTGCATATTCAAATTCATTAGGAATTGTAATTAATACAAAATTAGAAGCAGGTGAATCTCTATATTTATTATCACAAGAAAATTATACATCAAGTTCTAATTTACTTGATCTTTCAGATGTAACATCAACAGGAAATAATATTCTTGTAATGAATGATTTTGCTAGTATAACAAATCTATCAAATTCTAAAACTAAAAATACAGGTTTTGTTTTTGATGAAAAAAAGCAAAAGACTATGACTGTTATAAAGAAAAAATCAGGTAGTGTAGTTGCAAGTATACCTGTAAATATCGATAATTATGATAATATAGCACCTACAGTTGTTACAGGTGGTGCAAATGTTAAATATGATGTAACAAAAAATGTTGTTACATTAAAAGTTCAAGATAGCTTAAGTGGAGTAAAAGCAGTAAGATATGATTATTTAACAAAATATGACGAAAAAGGAAATAGTGTAGATTACTATCAAAATAAAACATCACTTGAAAAAGATTATTTAATAAGTAATGGAAAAAGAGCAGTTGTTTCAGATGATGGTTATGCAGAAATTGAATTAGAAAAAAATATATCAAAAATTGCTTTAATTGTAGTTGATAAGGCAGGAAATGCAAGTAGTGTTTATACAAAAGATTTATACAATTCTTCAGATGTATTTGCTACAGCAAACTTAGTTGAATCAACATCAACATATGTTTCTTTTGATTTGTATTTTAACTCTCAATCAACATTATCCACAGCTACAGCTCAAATTGGAGATAGTTTATCTAATTTTACGACTCAAAAAACAATAACTTTAACACCACAAGGAAATAAAAGATATACAGGACAAGTAAAATTTGAACAAATAACATCTGATAAAATTTATTTAAAATTAGTAGCAAATAATAGTGTATCAATACTAGAATTTGATAAACCATATGATACATCTATGCTTGCTACAGCAAACTTTGTTATAAAAGCAAATAATTCAACTATAACTATTCCAAAAGGTTTTGCACCAGTAACACTAAAAAAAGATGGTACAGTTGATGCAATACTTCCAGTACAAAATTGGAATAATACATATTTTACAGATGAAAAAATAAATTCTGGTGTTGTAGTTATAGATGAAAAAGGAAATGAGTATGTATGGGTTCCATGTACTTTAGATGGTGCAAATAGTACTATTAAATATGAGAAATTAAATGGAACTAACACAACCTCACCATATTGTTCAAAATACAGTACAATAGATGATACATTACCAAGTGGAGTAACAGATGAAACAACACAAATTTCTAAATATGGTGGATTTTACGTTGCAAGATATGAAGCAAGTCTTCCAGACAGCGAAGCAACAGAAGATCTTTTAAAAACAAAAACTTTTTCTATTCAAACAAATAATAATGTTAGTGTAGGTATACCACAATCAAAATATGATAAAATACCTTGGAATTATGTTGATTATCCAGTAGCAAAGAGTGTTTCTGAAAAGGTTCAATCAAATGATTATGTCCAATCTTGTTTAATTACAGGAAGAATGTGGGATACAATGTGTGCATTTATTTCAAAAACTGGAGTTGATGTATATAGTTATTCTGCATCTTGGGGAAATATGTATACATCTTTATATAATGTTACAGGTTATTATACAACTGATTCAGGTGCTAGTGTAAAATATCGTTACGGAAATTATAATAAAATTGTACCAGGAATGGTATTGCTAACTACTGGAAAGTATTCAAAACTTAATCCTTTAGAAAGTCCAAAAAATATTTGTGATGTTGCAGGAAATATGTGGGAATTAAATTCTGAAGTGCTTTCAAATCAAAATGCAGTTCTTAGAGCCTGTGGATGTAATCTTTCTAGTTTTCCAGCTTTATTTAGACATTCTGCTTGGACAAAGCAAAATAATGAATCTTATGTTGGTTTCCGTTTTGCACTATTTATAAAATAAAATATGTTATATATTAAAATAAAGTTATGTTATAATGTTTAACATGACTTTATTTTTTATGCTATTAGTTAGTTAATACTTGAACATTTTTTTTGCATATAATATAATTTATCTAGTTAGTATAATTAAGAGGTTATGATATGAAAAATTCAAAAAATGGTATTTCAATGATAATACTTACAATAATTATAATTATAATGTTAATTTTAGTTACAACTGTTATTGTACAAATTAATGTTTCAAATGATAATGCAAGAATAAGTACTTTTTCTCAAAACTTATCAAGTATTCAAGAAGTATTAGATGTAAAGTATGCATTAGATGAGGATTTACCTATATATAGTGATAAAAAAGGTTTAAGTATAGATGATTTAGTAAATAAAAAGTTATTAGATTCAAAAAATAAAACTTTATTTACTAATGAGGTTATACAAAATGGTGAAAGTGATTCTATTACTTTTTCTGTTATTGATATGGCTCTTACAGAATCAGATAAAAGAACTACAGGATATGGTAAAAAAGGTACAACAGATTATTATGTATTTTCTGAAAGTTCAATGAAAGTATATTATTTATATGGTACAGCATATAAAGGTACAAGGTATTTTTCTATAAATCAAAATTTAGCTAAAATATTAGGTCTTGATGATATTTCTAATACTTACTCAACTTCTGTTACAACAGTGAAAAGTTATTCAGGAATATCAGTTTCAAAAAATAACGCTGATTTTACAAATGAATTGGGCGTTAGTATAAAAGCTATTTTAAGTAGTGGTGAAAAATTAAGTTTAAGATTTAAAAATGAAACTGCATATAACTATTTTAATATACAAAATGGTAGTTTTGCTATAAAATTTGATAGTATTGAAGAGTTAAAAAATATTAAATATAATAGTGCATCTATTTTTACATCAAGTAATATAACTACAGATAAATTAAATAATTTAGATGCACAAAATAGAGTAATGGTTTTAGAAAAATTAGACTCAAATAATAAAGTAGTTGCAAGTTTTGATATAGATTTATCAAATTACGAGGTAACAAAACCTCAAGTTTTAGATACAAAAGTTACAAGTTATGATAGTATGTATTTATTATCAGGTAAGGCACAAGATATATCAGGAAAAATAAATAGTGGTGTAGATAAAGTAAGATATGAATATATAACAAATAGTACTGATAGTTTAAACTTATTTGGTGAAGATTATATGAAAACAAGTGCTAAAGAAACAGCTATTGATAGTAATTCAAACTTTAACATAAAGCTTCCAACAGATGTGGTAAAAGTAAGAGTTGTAGCAATAGATAAAGCTGGTAATGTATCAGCATTTACAGATATAAATATATAGATTTAATTAAAAATCCGGAATTTTAAAAAAATGTATTAAAAATTCCGGATTTTATGATATAATTTTGATGTAATTTTTTTGAGGTGAGATATGGCAAATAATTGGACTAATGAACAAAAACAAGCAATTTTATTGCAAGATAAAAATATACTTGTATCTGCATCAGCAGGTTCAGGTAAAACGGCAGTTTTAGTTCAAAGAGTTATAGAAAAGGTAATAAAATACAAAATAGACATAGATAAAATAATGGTAGTAACTTTTACAAATGCAGCAGCTAGTGAGTTAAGAGAAAGATTAAATAAAGCATTAGTGGAAAATTTAACAAAAGATCCAAGTAATTTGTTTATAAAAAGACAATTAAGTTTAGTAAAAAGAGCAAATATTTCAACTATGGATTCATTTTGTATGAATTTAGTTAAATCAAATTTCTCTATTTTAGGTTTAGATCCAAACTTTAGTATAGCTTCTAATGCTGATCTTGTTATATTTAAGTCAAATGCAATCGAAGAAGTACTTGAAAAAATATACAAAGATGAAGCAAAGTCACATGATATGTACAAATTACTTGAATTATTTGGTGGAAGTGATGAAAAGTTAACAAATTTAATTTTAAATCTTTATGGTTATATTCAAAGTTTTCCATATCCATTAAAAGAGCTAAAAAAATGGATAGAAAAATATAACATTGAATACACTGACAAGATGGACTTAAAAGAAACAGAATTTGGAAAAGAGATAATGGATGATGTTATTTCTTCTTTTAAAATTATAATTTCAAAGGAAGAAATTTTAAGAAAAGAAGTAGAAAAAGAAGAAGGCTTTGAAAAATTTGCTTTATTAATAGATGATGATATATCATATTTAAAAAGATGTACCTTAAATAGTAACACTTTTGACAGGTTATATGAATTACTAAATTTTGAAAAAATAGGAGATAATCTAAGAAATAAAGTTGAAAATACAGAGCTTAAAGATAAAATTAAAGATTTTAGAACTAATATATTAAAAAAAGAGATAAATAATAGTATAAAAAGTATTTATGCAGATTCAAAAAGAATCTTAGAAGATAATAAAATTGCATATTGGTATTTAGAGAAAATATATGAATTAGTAGAAGAGTTTGATAGTATTTTTACTAGAATAAAAAAAGAAAATAATATACTAGAATTTGATGATGTAAGACATAATGCAATTAATTTGTTATATGATGAAAATGATGATTTTTCTTCAATTGCTCTTGAATATCAAAATGATTTTGTTGAAGTATATACTGATGAATATCAAGATACAAACTATGTTCAAGAAAAAATTCTTGTTGCTGTGTCTGGTAATAAAAATAGATTTATGGTTGGAGATATAAAACAGAGTATATATAAATTTATCCAAGCAAGACCTGAATTATTTAATGAAAAATATGATAGATATAATAAAGATGAAAGTGATGAAAATGTAAAAATTATACTTGCAGAAAATTTTAGAAGTAAAAAAAGTGTTCTTGATTCAATAAACTATATATTTACAAAAATCATGACAAAAGAACTTGGTGAATGTGCATATGAGGGTGTAGAAACCTTAAAAAATGGTGCTACTTGGTACATGGACTATGAAAATCAAAACTATGCTACAGATTTTGAAATAGTTGATTTAAATAAAGAGGAAATATCTAAAAATTTTGATGAAATTCAAGATGAGGTTTTAAAAGATTTAATAGAAAAAGAAAGATTTGAAAAAGAAGCTATTTGTATTGCTAAAAAAATTAAAAACTTAAAAGAGAATTTTATGATAAATGATACTAAAAATAAATCATTTAGAAAATGTAAATATTCAGATATTGTAGTTTTATCAAGAAGTATTTCATCAAAGGGTGTAATACTTGAAAAAGTATTAAAGCAAGAAGGAATACCTTGTTTTTGTGATGGAACATCAAACATTTTTTTATCAGATGAAGTAAAGCTTGTTATTTCATTTTTAAAGGTTTTAGATAATCCATATCAAGATGTTGATTTAATTGCTGTAATGTATAGTGTAGTAGGAAATTTTTCATTAGATGAGATTACTAAAATAAAAAATGAAACTATGATTAAAAAAGTAAATATGTTTGATCTTTTGTTAATGTATAAAGAAAAAAAAGAAGAAGTAGAAAATTTATCAGATGAAGAAAAAGTAATTTTAGAAAAGGTAAATAAATTTTTAAATTTGTATTTTGAGTTTAGAAATTATTGTAATTATTGTAACATTTCTGAAGTTATTCAAAAAATGTATAATAATACAAATATAATGTATCAATACTATTTTTCTGATATGTCAGATACAAAACTTTCTAATTTAAATTTAATTATAACATATGCAAGAGAATTTGAAAGTTCAAAAAAATCAACTAGTATTTTGGATTTTATAAATTACATAGATAAAGTAAAAAATGTATCAAATGCAATGAGTGGTGCAAGAGTAATTGGCGAAAATGAAGATGTAGTAAGAATAATGACTATTCATAAATCAAAAGGTCTTGAATTTCCAATTGTTATACTTTGTGATACTACTGGAAAATACAATGAAAGAGATTTTCAAAATGAAATAATATTTCATCATAAATTAGGTATTGGTATAAATATCGTAAAAGAAGATTTTAATATTTCATATCCAAGTATTATAAAAAAAGCAATTAAATTAAAGGGAATAAAGGAAAATAGATCAGAAGAGTTAAGGATGCTTTATGTTGCTCTTACTCGTGCAAAAGAAAAACTTGTTATATTTGCAACATTAGATAATTATGAAAAGTTTAGTAAAAATCAGTTTGTAATGTATGATGA
This sequence comes from uncultured Clostridia bacterium, assembly GCA_934169925.1. Taxonomy (GTDB): domain Bacteria; phylum Bacillota; class Clostridia; order TANB77; family CAG-465; genus CAG-465. Next base: position 141,891 of record CAKPOO010000003.1, read on the forward strand.
TAAAAATAGAATTGATCCTATGATTGTAGCAAAAAATAATAATTATTTTGCAAATATACAAATGGCACTTAAAAATTATGATGAAAATTTAGGATTATTTAATATTAATGTTACAAAAATTGATGATGTTGTACTAAATAATGAAAAAATAGATGAAGAAAATGTAGAAAATAATAAAAACATAACCTCTAGTGATACTAATAATATGCTATTTGTGGATAAAATATATGAAAAGATAAAAAAATTAAATATTAGTATAGATGAAAAAAGTTTAAATGATACTTATAACAAAATAAATGAAAGTTTAAATTATAAATATAAAAATATTGAAGATACTATATCTAAAACAAGAGTAAGTGTTAGTAGTCTAAAACAAGAATTTTTAGAAGATGAAAATGTAGAAAAGAAAGAATATAACGTAGAAATTCCAAAATGTATTGATGAAAATATAGCAAATTATTCACCTACAAGAAAAGGTACTTTAATACATTATATTCTTGAAATACTTGATTTTGGAAAAATAAATACTATTGAAGATTTAAAAGAAAATATAAATGAATTAGTTAAAAATAAAACAATAACTCTTGATGATAAAAAACAGATTAATATAAATAAAATTTTTGAGTTTATAAATAGTAGTATAGGTAGTAGATTAAAAAAAGCAAAGAGTATACAAAAAGAAGAGGAGTTTATACTAATAGATGAAAAGTATAGTAAAAGTCCAATTCAAGGTATTATTGATTTGTATTTTGTTGATGAATATGGAAATTATGTTCTAATTGATTTTAAAACTGATAGAATGTATAAAGAGGATGATTTCATAAAAAAATATAAAATACAACTTGATATATATAAATCTGCAATAGAAAAAATAAAAAATGTTAAAGTAGAAGAAGTGTATATTTATTCTTTTGAAATGGGAAAAGAAATAAAAGTTGATTGATATATAAATTAATATTAATTTTAATTATGGCGAATTTGCCATAATTATAGTTATGAATTAATGTTAATATGGGTAGAAAATATAAAATTAATATATGATGAAAGGAGAGTATGATATATTTAAGTTATTTAATATATCATGGAGGAAAAATGAACTATACAGATGATGTTGTAACACATATAAAAAGTGAAGGTGGCATTGAATACTTAAAGTATAAATGTTTTGAAAAGTTTCCAAATTTAAATGTTATAACTACCTTAAGACATGGAGGATATAGTAAAGGTGTGTATAATAGTTTAAATGTAAGAACTGTTGGAAATGATAATATTGAAGATGTTTTTAAAAATGTTAAAAAGATATCAGATACAATAAATATAAAATTTGAAGATATATGTAAAGCAAGTCAAAATCATACAGATGATATTTTGGTATTAAATGAAAATAATAAAGAAAAATATAAATATGAAAATTTAAATAAAGAATATTACGATGCATATATAACAAACAGTAAAAATATAGCAAGTTTGGTTACAACAGCAGATTGTAATCCAATAATTGCATATGATCCTGTAAATAATGTTGTTTGTAATATTCATAGTGGTTGGAAAGGTACAGTAAAAAAGATATTTTTAAAGGCAGTAAAGAAAATGCATGATGAATTTAATTCAAATTATGAAGATATCGTTGTAGCTTGTGGACCATCTATTAAAAAATGTTGCTTTTCTAGTGAAGATGAAGAATTTAAAAAAATATTTTTAGATAATTTTAAATATAATGAAGATGAGTATATTTATTATGAAGATGATAAAAAAAGATTTCACATAGATTTAGAATATTTAATAAAAAAAGACTTAATAAATCTTGGAATATTGGAAGAAAATATACATTTTGCAAATATTTGTACAATGTGCAATCATGAAAACTTTTATTCATATCGATATGCAACATTAAAAAAACAAGAAGATTATGCAACTTTTGCAACTATTGCATATTTAAAATAATATTTATACAAAAGTTTTTTATTGACTATACAAATTAATTTTGATATAATCGTGATATTGGAGGGGATTTAAAATGTGGAAAAAAATGAATTTACCAAATAAATTAACAATGATAAGAATTATTCTTGTACCTTTATTTGTATTATTTATGGCTTTGCCAAAAACTTTAGTATGGAATTTATGGGTAGCATTAGGAATATTTATTGTTGCTGCTTTAACTGATTTTATTGATGGAAAAATAGCAAGAAGTAAAAATTTAATTACAAAATTTGGAAAAATTATGGATCCTTTAGCAGATAAAATGTTAGTTTCTGCAGGAGTTATAATGCTATCATATTATGGAATTATACCAGGTTGGATGAGTGCCATTATAATTCTTAGAGATTTCTTTGTAAATGCTTTAAGAATGTTTGGAGCTGATAGAAATGATGATTTATCAGCATCTGTAAGTGGAAAAGTAAAAACTGCTTGTGAACTTGTTAGTATTCCACTTGCAATAATTAATATGGCTTTAGGTGCAACAAATGTTTATGGAGCATTCATTGCAAATTCAATTTCAATGACTGTATTTTCTTTAATAATAAACATTTTTATGACAGTATTTGTATCTTTAGCAGTACTTGCAACTGTTTGGTCATTAGTTGACTATATAGTTAGATTTAAAGATTCAGTAAATGTTGAAGAATAATAAAAATTTTTAGTATAAAGTTAAATTTATGGTAAATAATAATAGTGTACAAATATTATTTTATTATTATTTAAATTTGTACTTTATATATAATAGATACGTAGATAATAAAAAAAGTTTATCTACGTATTTATTTTTTTAGAATATATTGTAATAAAAAACACATAATAAAAGTATGAAAAGTTTTATATAGGAGGTAAATTATATATGAAAGCTTTTTATAATATAATATTAGCTTTGGTAATAATAGGAGCTATTAACTGGGGAATGATTGGACTATTTTCAATAGATTTAGTAGGTCTAATTTTCGGTGGATCAACAAGTATACTTAGTAAAATTATATTTACTTTAGTAGGAATTGCCGGAATTTGCTCTATTGCTTTATTTCCAAGAGTTAATGAAGATTAAAAAGTACTTAGAGCTAATCTAAGTACTTTTTAATATTTTTTAAAATTAAAGATTCATATTCTATATTTTCGTCTTTGCTATTATATACTTTACTGATACCAGGAGTTATAGTCTCATAATTATATAAACTTTTTATGTTTTCTTCATCTGGAAATAGTAAACTCCAAATATTTTCACCATTACCATCTCCAAGAACTATTTGCATACTGTTATATGAACCTTTATCCATATAAACTTTTAAATCTTCTTTTTCATCATATTTGATTTTGCCATATTTTAATGTTGATGTGTAATTTTTGTTATCATTTTTTAGAGTATTATTTGATACTTCTAATATATTATTTATATTATTTTTTAAAATTTCTTCTTTTTCTTCACTGCTTGAATTTTCACAATCTTTAAAAAGAGTAGAAATGTAGTTATTAACATTTTCATTTACTTTAAGCTTAGTTATTAAATCTGTTATAGAATTACTATTTGAAACAACATGTAATCTAAAGAATTTATCATTTTCATTACTTTTTGTAGTGTAAAAATATGCACAAGAAAGATTTAAAATTATAAAAGAAAAGATTGCAAGAATAGTGGTAAAGTATATTTTATTATTTTTGTTTATTTTATCATTATTGTTTTTATCATATATACTTTTTATATTAAAATTTAATTTTTTTATCATTTGTCATTCACCTAAAAATATTATTTGAATAATATTTTTTTTAATACATAAAAAAATGCACTAGTTTTGTAGAAGGATAGAATAAAAAATATTATGTTGTCTTATGGGTACAATCTTCTACAAATTGGTATAAAACTAGTCAAAAATTTTCGTTGATATATTTTTTTACAAGAGTTAAAATTATAACTGTGAGGTGGAGATATATGAAAAAAATAAAAGTATGCTGTTTTACAGTTAATACAACACACGCTTGTATTATAGCTAATAATTTTATAGAAAAAGAGCTCGAAAATGTAAAAGTGATTTATATAAACGAAAAAAGTGAAAAAAGAAAATTAAAAAATATCATAACTAAGTTTTATAAAAAGATGAATAATAAATCTTTTTATACAGATTGGTTAAATGAAAAGGTAGTGCATGATTATGATAATGAAGAATTTGTTTTTGTGGTAAATGGATCACAAAACTTTGTAGATAAAGTAAATGAATACATTGATATAAACGATTCAACAGGTTATGTAATAAATTGCTATGATATATTAGATCTTAAAATTAATGTTAAAGATATTATTGCAAAACATGATTATTATATCAATACAACAGGCATTGTGAAAAAAGAAATGCTTAAAAATTAGTATGCAACATATTTATATATAAACTCTTTCCAATATGAAAAGGCGATAAAGTCTTTTCATATTTTTTTGCTTGAATTAAATTTTTTATTATGATATATTTTAATTATAAAAGAGGTGATATCTATGAAATTATTTAAGAGAATAAAATTTTTCTTTTTTTTATTACTTGCTATAATTTTAGGATTTATAGGGTATATATGTTATGATGGGTATCAGCTATATTTATCAACAATAAAAGAAACTCCTATATCTTCAGCTGTAAATAAAATCAAAAATAGAAGCGATTACGTTAAATATTCAAATATACCTCAAGATTTAATTAATGCAACTGTTGCTATTGAGGATCATAGATTTTATGAACATACAGGTTTTGATATAGTAGGAATTATACGAGCTATAGTTAATGATTTTAATGATAAAAAATTAACTTCAGGTGGTAGTACAATAACTCAACAACTTGTGAAAAATATGTATTTTAAATTTGATAAGAAATTTTCAAGAAAAGTTGCTGAAGTTTTAATTGCGTATGAACTAGAAACAAGATATTCTAAAGAAGAAATTCTGACTATGTATTTAAATGTTATATATTATGGTGATGGACATTATGGAATATATGATGCATCAAATGGCTATTTTAATAAAGATCCAAAAGATCTTAGCTTTTACGAATGTACATTACTTGCAGGTATTCCAAATGCACCAAGTGTGTATTGTTTAAGTACAGGAGAAGCTCTTGCAAAACAAAGACGTATTCAGGTTATAAACGCTATGAAAAAGTATGGTTACTTAGATAAAAATTTTGTCGAAGAAACTAAAAAAGAGTAATTTTTAAATTGACATTTTATAATTTACGTTATAAAATACTTGTATTATAACTTTGATAGTTATTTTTTAAGGAGGAATTATTATGGAATTAAAAGGATCAAAAACAGAGGAAAATTTAAAAGCAGCTTTTGCAGGCGAATCTCAAGCTAGAAATAAATATACATATTATGCTTCTAAAGCAAAAAAAGAAGGATATGAACAAATAGCAGCTATTTTTGAAGAAACTGCATTAAATGAAAAAGAACATGCTAAAATGTGGTTTAAAGAATTAAATGGTGGAGAAATAAAATCTACAGTTGAAAATTTAAAAGATGCAGCTGCAGGAGAAAACTTTGAATGGACTGATATGTATGCAAGTTTTGCAAAAACAGCTAAAGAAGAAGGTTTTGATAGAATAGCATTTTTATTTGATGCTGTTGGAAAAATTGAAAAAGAACATGAAGAAAGATTTAAAAAACTTCTTGCAAATATTGAAGATGGAAAAGTTTTTGAGTGTGGAGAAGTAAAAATTTGGAAATGTAGAAATTGTGGTCATATACACATTGCTACAAAAGCTCCAGCTGTATGTCCAGTATGTTCACATCCACAATCATATTTTGAAATAAAAGCTGAAAATTATTAATAGATATGTTTATATGTAGACTTAAAGTGTATTAGTACTTTAAGTCTTTTTTTCGCAGAAATTAGAGCTTTTTTTGAAAAGTTATTTACAATTGTGCTACAAAATGATAAAATGTATGCATAATTGTAAAAGTGAGGTTAATATGATTGATAAAATTTTAAAACTAATGAAAAAAAATAATGGAATAATAACACCTGCACAGTTAGAAAAAAAAGGAATATCAAGAGTATATTTATCAAAAATGGAAGAAGAAGGAATTATCGAAAAAATTGATAGGGGAATATATGTAACAAAAGATTTTAAATACGATGAGTATTATTTATTTCAACTAAAATATCCAAAAACAATTTTTTCTTGTAATACTGCTTTGTATTTTTATGAAATGACAGAAAGAACTCCAATAAAAATGGATGTAACAATATATAGAGAATATAATCCATATAGATTTAAAGATGTAGTAAATGTTTATAAAGTTAGTAAAGAATTATATAATTTAGGTGTTATAGAAATAAAGTCACCACAAGGAATGAAAGTTAGAACATACAATCTAGAAAGAACAGTGTGTGATATTATAAAAGATAAAGGTAGTTTAGATATAGAAATTAGAAATAAAGCAATAAAAAAGGCAATTAAAAGTAAGAGATTTAGTGCAAGTAAAATGTTTGAATATGCAAAAAAAATGAATATATATGATAAAGTAAAAAGTTATATGGAGGCGATTATATGATAAAAAATGCTAAAAGTTTAATGGATAAGTCTAGAAATTTAGCCACAAGTTGTAATATTACAGTAAACGAAGTATTGCAAAATTATATGTTTGAAAGAATATTAGAAAGATTATCTGTTTCAAAATATAAAAATAATTTTATATTAAAAGGTGGACTTTTATTATCTTCAATAATGGGAATTGATACAAGAACAACTATGGATATGGATACTTGTATAAAAGGTATAGATTTAACAGATGAGCAACTATATGAAGTATTGCAAGAGATATTGAATATAGATGTAAATGATGGTGTGAAATTTGAAATCCGAAATTCTTTGCCAATTAAAGAAGATGATGACTATGGTGGATTAAAATATAATCTGTTAGCTATATTTGATAATTTAAGAGTTAATTTAAGTATAGACATCGCTACAGGTGATTTAATTACGCCAAGAGAAATTGAATATGATTATAAAATGATGTTTGATGATAAAAAATTAAAAATTATGACATATAACATAGAAAGTATAATTGCAGAAAAGTTTCAAACAGTAATAAGTAGAGGAATATTAAATAGTAGAATGAAAGATTATTATGATTTATATTATTTGATTACCTATAAAGAGTTTTCGAAAGAAAATTTAAAAAATGCAATAATAAAAACATTTAATAAAAGAGATACAGATATAAATACTATAGATAAAGTTATTGATGAAATAGAAAAAAGTGAATTTGTAAAAGATTTATGGATAAATTATTCAGAAAAACATCAATATGCAAAAAATTTAGAGTTTAAAAATGTGGTAAATTCTATAAAAAGCATAGAAAAATTATTTTTATAATTATAATACAAAAAAGTAAAATATTAGTATAAAAGTACAGAAGTATTTTACTTTTTTTATGCTATTTTACATAATGTTGAAAAATACATGATTATGTGGTATAATATGTAGTATATGTTACTTTAGTTTACTTTTAATAAAGGATAAAGGAGTGATAGTATGGCAAAAGAAAATGTAGAGAAGTTAATAATAATTGCGTTCTATGATTCAAATTGTTATCATTTCGAAAATGGTGATATAAATTTTGAAAAGGTGCCGGGACCAGTTATGGAAAATGTAGAGCTTATAAAAAGTTCTATGACAGAAATTGGAGCTAATTATGATATACCACTTAAAAAAGTAGTGTGGAATCTACTTTTACAGTATGCAAGAGGATATGTTTTACCAGAGGATATTATTGCAAAGCGTTTTGTTAGATTTGAAAAGTTACCTAAAAATCCAGACTTTTTAAAACTTGCAAGAAAAGAAAGTGAGTATATATAATAGCATATTTTAAAAATTTAATATAAAAATCTGTAAGAATATTTTCTTACAGATTTTTGTTTGAGAATTAAACAATATTATGGTAAAATGTAACAGGATGTGATAAAAATGAAATTTTTAGTACAAAGAGTAAAAAATGCAAGTGTTAGTGTAGATGAAAAAGAAATATCAAAAATTGATAATGGATTTTTAGTGTTTATAGGGATTGGAAAAGATGATACTTTAAATGAAGCTGATTATCTTGTAAATAAATTATTAAATCTAAGAATTTTTGAAGATGAAAATATGAAAATGAACAAAAATATTATGCAGGTAAATGGAAGTTTACTTCTTGTATCACAGTTTACACTTTATGCAGATACAACATCTGGAAATAGACCATCATTTACAAATGCAAAAGATCCTAAAGAGGCAAAAGATATTTATGAGTATGTTATAAAAAAGTGTAAAGAAAAAGTAGAAAACGTAAAAACTGGTATTTTTGGTGCTGATATGAAAGTAAGTTTATTAAATGACGGACCAGTTACAATTATGTTAGAAAGATAATTGATGGAGAGATTATGATTAGGATAAATAATATAAAAATAAGAGAAAATTTAGAAGAGTCAGAATTAATAAAATATGTGCTTAAAAAAAATAAGTTAAGTTTAGATGATATAAAAACGTATCATATTTTCAAAAAAAGTATTGATGCAAGAAATAAAAATGATGTATGCTTTGTGTATACAATTGACTTTGAACTAAAAAATTTAAAAAAAGAAAATAGATTTCAAAAAGTAGAATATGAAAAATTTCCAAAAATTAATACAAAAAATGCAAAAGAAAAAACACCTGTTATAATTGGTGCTGGGCCTGCAGGACTTTTTGCTGCCATCACTTTTATAGATAATGGAGTAAAACCAATATTAGTAGAACAAGGTAAAAAAGTTGAAGAAAGAATTATAGATGTAAATAATTTTTTTAATAAAGGAATACTTAATACCTCATCAAATGTACAGTTTGGCGAAGGAGGAGCTGGCACTTTTTCAGATGGAAAATTAAATACTGGAAATGTAAATGTGTTTACAAGAAAAGTTTTAGAAATATTTGCAAGATTTGGTGCACCAAAAGAGATATTATATACAGCAAAACCACATATTGGAACTGATAATTTAGTAGTAATCTTAAAAAATATTAGAGAGTATATTTTAAGTAATGGTGGTAAAATTTATTTTGAAGAAAAAGTTGTTGATTTTAATATTAAAGATGGTAAAATATATTCTGTAATTACATCAAAAAATAACGAATTTTTAGCAGATTATGTAATACTTGCTGTAGGACATAGTGCAAAAGATACATTTAAAAAATTATTTGATAAAAAAGTAGCATTAGAGCCTAAAAATTTTGCAGTTGGAGTTAGGATTGAACATTTACAATCAATGATAAATAAATCACAATATGGAGAAAATTGCAAATTAAAATTACCTGCTGCTGATTATAAAACAGTAGAAAAGTTAGAAAACGGTAGAACTTGTTATAGTTTTTGCATGTGTCCAGGGGGAGAGGTAGTAGCATCATCATCTGATGAAAATACAGTAGTTACAAATGGTATGAGTCGTTTTTTAAGAGATGGTGAAAATGCAAATAGTGCTTTACTTGTAAATGTTGATGTTAATGATTTAGGTAGTAAAGATGCACTTGCTGGTATTTATTTTCAAGAAGATTTAGAAAAAAAAGCTTTTATACTTGGTGGACAAAATTATTTTGCACCTGCTCAAAGAGTTGAAGATTTTCTAAATAATAAAAAATCTATTAAAGCAGGGAATGTAAAACCTACATATAAACCTGGAGTAAAATTTGAAAATTTAAATACTATTTTACCAGATTTTGTAGCAGAAAGTTTAAAACTTGGAATTAAAAAGATGGGCGAAAAAATAAAAGGCTTTGATGATAAAGATGCACTTTTAATAGGAGTTGAAACAAGAACATCATCACCTGTAAGGATTATAAGATGTAAAGATACTTTAATGTGTGAAAATGTTTATGGTCTATATCCATGTGGTGAAGGAGCAGGCTATGCTGGGGGGATTACAACAGCTGCAGTTGATGGTATAAAGTGTGCTATAAAAATATTAGAAATTTAAGGTGATAATTTGAAAAAAAATATAATGATAATATCTAATAAATTAAGTAACGGTGGAGCAGAAAGAGTCGCTGCAAATCTTTCTTATGATTTATCCAAAAAGTATAATGTTTATTTAGTACTTGGAGATACAAGAAATGCAGACTATGTTTCAAAGGTAAAAACTATTCAGATAAAAGAGCTAAGAAAAAAAGATTATAAAAAGTATATAGGTATTTTAAAGTTAAAATTCTTAAAAAGATTTTTAAAAATAGATGTAAGTATTAGTATAGGTAATAAACCAAATATGTATAATGTTTTATCTAAATGTAAAGAGAAAAATGTAATATCAATAAGAAACTATATATCTATGATGCCAAAATCATATGAAAAAGAATACAAAGGACTTATATTAAAAAAAGCAGAATATATAACTGCAGTATCAAAGGCAGTTGCAAAAGATCAGGAAGATAATTTTAATGTTAAGAAAAATAGAATAAAAGTTATATACAATTATTGTGATAAAGAGTATATATCTAATTTATTAGATGAGAAAATAGAAGATGAAATATATAACAAAATATTTAAGGACAGTAAAGTATATATAAATATTGGAAGATTAAATAAACAAAAGATGCAATTTGAATTAATAAAAGCTTTTAGTAAAGTTTCAAGAAAATATAGTGATGCTAAACTTGTAATATTAGGTAGAGGTGAAGAAGAAAATACCTTAAAAGAGTTAATTTGTAAACTAGGGCTTGAAAAAAATGTATTTTTACTAGGATTTGAAAAAAATCCATATAAATATTTAGCAAAATCATATTGCTTTTTAATGACTTCATATTTTGAAGGAATGCCAAATACAATGCTTGAGGCTATGTCTGTTGGACTTCCAGTAATTTCAACAGATTCTTTATCAGGTCCTAAAGAAATACTAGCACCTAGTTTAAAAATTGATGAAGATGTAAAAGATTATATATATGCACCGTATGGAATTATTACTAAAAGATTTAGTAATTTTAATGAAAGTAAAGAGTTTGATGAAAATTTAACAAATGAGGAAATATTGTTTGCAGATGCAATTGAAAAAATACATACTGATGAAAGTTTAAGAAATGAATATTCTTTAAAATCTTTAGAAAGAATAAAAGATTTTTCAAAAGAAAATATATTAAAAGAGTGGGAAGATTTAATTGAAAAATAAGATTTATTTTATTAAAAATGTAGATGATTATAGTTTAAAATGTGATAATAGTGATGTAGTAAATATAACAGGAATTAGTGGCTCAGGAAAAACTACACTTTCAAAAGAGTATGAAAAACAAGGATATAAGGTTATATCTCTTGATAAAATATTTTTCCTTGCAAAAAAGAATAGTAATGAAGATTATATTTTACAAGATATTGCATGGAAAGATATTGATATTTATGAAAAATATAAAAATGGAAATTTAACTAAAAAAAATAAAAATAATATACAAAAAAAGTATATGGAAAAAGTATATGAAAATATTGCTAAATTTTATATATCTAAAAATGAAAAAATTGTAATTGAAGGAACAAGTATATATAAATATATATCACCATTTTTATTAAAAGGCACATTAATTGTTAAGAAAAATAGCATTTTGTGGTGTATACAAAAAAATATAGATAGAAGAAATAAAACAATAGATGAAGCTGTAAAAATGCATAAAAAAGGAGTAGTTATAAGTTTAATACTTAAAATATTAAAAAAAGCTAAGTCATTTCCAAAATTTATATCTAGATTATTTAATATAGTTTTTGTAAATAAAAGGAAAATAAATAAATTTTTAAATAAATGCTATAGAAAAGAAAATGAAAAAAATATTTTATTTATTATATCTAAAATTTCAAATGGTGGAGCAGAAAGAGCTGCAGCTAATATATCTGATTCATTAATTGATAAAGGATATAACGTTAAATTTGTTACTTTTTCTAGTAAAAAGCCAGATTACGATACAAAAGCTCAGATTATAAAAATAAAAAAATTAAAGACTAAAAATGTTGTAAAAAAAATAAAAGGATTAAAAGAGTTAAGAAAATTAAAGAAAGATTTAAAAATTGCAACAACAGTAAGTTTTTTATGGAAATCAAATTTGTATAATGTGTTATCTAAGTATAAAGATAAAACTATAATTTGTATAAGAAACTATATGTCACTTACTATTGAAAATGAAGAAAAATTTATAAATAAATATATATCTTCAAAACTTGCAGATAGAGTGCTGTGTGTATCTAAAGTTGTAGAGCAAGATCAAATTGAAAAATTTAATGTAAAAAAAGAGAAGTTAGATGTTATATATAACTTTATAGATTTTGAAAAAATAAATGCATTAAAACAGGAAAGAATAGATGATGATGTTTATAATAAAATATTTAAAAATAGTAAAGTTATAATAAATATTGGAAGACTTGATGATCAAAAAGCTCAGTGGCATTTAATAAGAGTAGTTTGTGAAATTGTTAAAAAAAATAGAAATGTAAAGCTTATAATTTTTGGACGTGGTAAACTAGAAGAAACATTAAAAACATTAATACAAAACCTTAATATGAAGGAAAATATTTTCTTAATGGGATTTGATAGTAATCCATATAAATATTTATATAATAGTGATGTTTTTGCTTTTACCTCTTTTTATGAGGGGCTTCCAAATACAGTGCTTGAGGCAATGAGTTGTAATTTACCAGTTATTTCTACTGATAGTATTTCTGGTGCAAAAGAAATTTTAACTTTAGATAAAACAATAAAAAAAGAAAATTTACTAGATGATGTAGAAGAAATTCTGTATGGAGAATATGGAATTATTACACCTAGATTTGATTTTAATAATGATTATTTAAATACTGATGCTCTTAATAAAAAAGAAGAAATGTTTAAAGAGGCATTAGAAAAATTGTTGTATGATAAAGATATTTTAAATAAATATAAAGAGGCATCAAAAGATAGAATAACATATTTTTCAAAAGAAAAAATAATAAATGAATGGATAAAGGAGCTAAAATAGTTAATTTAGCTCCTTTATATTAGTTATATTTTTGTTACATTTTTCATTATAAAATTTCAAAGCATCATCTAATGCACCATCAAATTCAACTTTTCCTTTTATTATAACAATACCTCTTTTACAAAATAAACGTGTAAGTTCTAGGTTATGAGTTACAAATACGAATGTTTTATCTTGATCTTTTTGAAGTTTTTTCATTATATTTATGCATTTTTGCTTAAATTCAGCATCTCCAACAGATAAAGCTTCATCAATTAAGAAAATGTCTGAGTTTGAAAATATATTTATTGCAAATCCAAGTCTTGCTCTCATACCTGATGAGTATGTTCTTAAAGGTTCATAAATATATTCACCAATATCTGTAAATTCTATAACTTTTTTTTCATAATCTTCGTAGTTTTCATATTTAATATTTCTTAAAACATAGTTTAATTTTATATTTTCTATACCAGTAAGTTGCATATCAAATCCTGCAGCAAGTTCAATTAAAGCCGCAATCTTTCCATTAACAAAAATGTCTCCATAAGTAGGGTAGGCAACTTGTGAAATTATTTTTAATAGAGTTGATTTACCAGCTCCATTTTTTCCTATTAAAGCAACAGTTTCTCCTTTTTTTATATCAAGAGTAATATCATCTAACGCTTTTTTTGCATTTTTTATATCATCTTTAAAAACTTTTTTTAAACTATTTTTTGATCTTTTCTTTAATTTATATACCTTTGTAATGTTTTTCAAAGATATAATAATTTCTTTATCCATAAAATCTCCTTTATAAAACATCTGGAATATGTTTTTTTGTCTTTTTATAAGTAAACATTGTAATAATAGTCATGATAAATAAAAATATTAAAAAGTATATTAATTCATCAAGTTCACTAAATATTGACAATTTATTAATTAAACAATTTCTATATCCTTTTACAATGTATGTTACAGGGTTTAATTTAAATATAAACCTAATAGTATGGTTTGTAATTTTTGATGTGTTCCAAAATATACCTGATAACCAAAATACAGCAACTACACTTGAATGTAAAAAGTTTGAAAAATCTCTACTTATAGCACTAATGCAAGATGCAAAAATTGCAAACATTGTAAAAAATAAAAACATAAGCAGCATATAAAATAGTAAGTAAAGTGTGTATATTCCTGAAAAGTGATTAGAAAGTGCAAATATAATTATTGTAATTATAAGTAAAACACAGTGTACAAATAATTTTGATAAGCTAACAAAAGTAGGAATTATAGATACTGGAAATTTAATTTTTGAACCTAAAAATGCATATTTTACTATTGCATCAGAACCTTTTGATAGCATATCTGAAATATAAAACCAGGGAATAAGACCTGCAAGTAACCATAAAAAGTATGGACAATCATCAACTGTTTTGTTAACTCTTATTCCTACTGCAAATGTAAACCAATATACAAATATTTGAAAGACTGGTTTTAAAATTGCCCAAAACCAACTAAGTTTTGAACCACCATATGTCTTTTTTAAATCTATAAAACTTAAATAAAATATATTTTTTATATTATCTTTGTGTTCTTTAAAAATATCAAACATGCAATACACCCCAAATTATTTGTTATTTTATCATAAATAAATATAATAGTAAATAATCTAAATTATATTGTAAACAAATTGTTTTTAATGTATAATTTAGGTGGTGAAATTATGATAAAAGAAAAATTTTTTAACGGTGTAACAGTTGTTCTTGCCATACTTTCTATTTTATGTGTTGTTATTTATAAAGCAAAAATTACAGCGTCAATATTTTTGGTACTTGCAATTTTAGTCTTTTTTATAAGCAAAAAAGTTATTTCTGATAATAATAGCATAAAAAAAGAAGATATTGAAAAGTTAGAATATATGAAAAATGAAGTTAAAAAGATTAACAAAGTAAAATCTAGAAATAAAAAAAATTAGTTTTTTGACTTTTATTAAAAAAAATGTTAAAATATATTGAACTTTTTAGAAAAAAGGAGTGATTTTTATGCCAAAAAAAGTAGTTGCTATAGTTGGTAGACCTAATGTTGGAAAATCAACACTTTTTAATGTACTAGCTGGTGAGAAAATATCAATTATAAAAGATACACCAGGGGTTACAAGAGATAGAATATATGCAGATTGTTCTTGGAGAGATACCACTTTTCAAATAATTGATACAGGAGGTATTGAACCAGAATCTGATGATATAATTGTAAAGCAAATGAGAAGACAAGCACTTCTTGCTATGGATGTTGCAGATGTTATAGTGTTTATAACTGATGTAAAAGCAGGAGTTACTCAGTCTGATGAAGAAGTTGCACATATGTTAAGACAGACAAAAAAGCCTGTTATTCTTGCTTGTAATAAATGTGACAAGATAGGAGGAATACCACCAGAAGTTTATGAATTTTATGCTTTAGGTGTAGGCGAAGTAGTTCCAATATCAGCAGGTAAAAGACTTGGAATTGGTGATTTACTTGATAAAATATATGATAGCTTTGATAATATTGATCCACAAATTGAAGATAATGAAACTATTAAAGTTGCAATAATAGGAAAGCCAAATGCTGGAAAATCTTCTTTAGTAAATAAAATACTTGGAGAAGAAAGAGTAATTGTATCAGATATTGCAGGTACTACAAGAGATGCAATAGATTCATTTTTGAAAAATAAATATGGTAAATATGTCTTTATTGATACAGCAGGTATTAGAAGAAAAAGCAAAGTATATGATGAACTTGAAAAGTATTCAATTATTAAAGCAAAAGCTGCAATTGATAGAGCAAATGTATGCTTAATAATGATCGATGCAACAGAAGGCGTTACAGAACAAGACGAAAAAATCGCAGGTCTTGCACATGAAGCTGGAAAAGGTGTAATTATTGTTATTAATAAATGGGATTTAGTTGAAAAACAAACAAATACAATGTCAGAATACAAAAAGAAAGTATATCAAAAATTAGCATATTTAGATTATGCACCAATAATTTTTATATCAGCTGTTACAGGAAAAAGAGTCGATAATATATTTGAAAAAATAAATCAAGTTGATAAACAAAATGCATTAAGAGTACCAACAGGTCTTTTAAATGATACTTTAGCACAAGCTGTTGCTATAACTCAACCACCATCTGATAAAGGTAGAAGATTAAAAGTATTTTATATAACACAAGTAAGTATACGACCACCAACATTTGTTATATTTGTTAATTCAAAACAATTAATGCATTTTTCATATGTAAGATATATTGAAAATCATTTAAGAAAGCAATTTGGATTTGAAGGAACACCAATACATATGATTATTCGTGAAAAAGGAAAGAAGGAAATGGAATAATGGGAATATATATCATATTTACTTTTTTACTTTCATATTTTGTATGTAGTTTAAATCCAGCAATAGAAATATGTAAGAAAAAAACAGGGCAAGATATTAGAAATCTTGGAAGTGGAAATGCAGGACCTGCAAATTCTATGAGAGTTTTAGGTAGATTTTTAGGTTTTATTGTTATATTTCTTGATGTTTTAAAAGTAGTTTTAACATTTCTTGCAATTTTACTTATAAGTAAAATATTTAAATTTGAATTAAGTTCAGATATAAAATCTGCTTTTATACTTGGAACAGTTTTAGGTGACTGTTTTCCAGTGTATTATAAATTTAAAGGTGGAAAAGGAATTGTTGCTGGAATAACACTTATGTTTTTACTAGATTATAAAGTTGCAATTATTTGTCTAATTGCATCAATTATAATTTTACTAATAACAAAAACAGTTTCTATTTCAACTATTGTAGGTTTAATGCTATATTTTTTAATATCATTAGTTTTAAAAAAAGAATATATAGCTGCAATAGTTATAGTATTTTTAGTAATAATGTTTAAACATAGAAATAATATTCATAGAATTATTACAAGACAAGAAGAGGAAATAAAATAATATATAAATTATAATGTTTATTTATTAAAAGAAAAGGGGAAGAAAAATGAGTAAAAAATTAATTTTTGGACATAAAAATCCTGATACAGATACAATATGTTCATCACTAGTAATGGAAAATTTTGGTAAAGAAAACGGATGTGATGTTGAAGCAGTAAGACTTGGTAATATAAACAAAGAAACAAAATATGTACTTGATTATTTAAAAATTGATGCACCAAGATTTATAGAAAAGATAGAAGATGGGCAAGAAGTAATTTTAGTAGATCACAATGAATTTTCACAAAGTGTTGATAATATTGAAAATGCTAAAATTCATAGAGTTATTGACCACCACAGAATAAAAAATTTTGAAACAGCTGAACCTTTATATTATACAGCTGAACCAGTTGGATGTACTTGCACAATTTTATATGGAATATACACACAAGCTGGAATTAAAATAACTGAAAAAATAGCTACTTTAATGTTAAGTGCTATAATTTCAGATACTTTATTATTCAAATCTCCAACTTGTACAAAAAAAGATGTTGAAGTTGCAAAAAAATTAGCTGAAATCGCAAACATTAATGTAGAAGAATATGGTATGAATTTATTAAAAGCAGGCACTGATATGTCTGATTTAACAGCAAGTGAAATGATTAATTTAGATGCAAAAGAATTTGAATTTGGAGATGCTAAAGCAGTAGTTGCTCAAGTAAATACTGCAAGTATAGAAGAAACTTTAAAAAGAAAAGATGAAATAAAAAAAGCAATGCAAGATGTTATTAAGGAAAAATCTTTAAATTTATTTATGCTTGCTATAACTGATATTGTAGATAGTAATTCACAAGTTATTGCACTTGGTGATAAAGCATCATTAGTTGAAAAAGCATATAACGTTAAATTAGAAGATGATATGGCATTTTTAAAAGGTGTCGTTTCAAGAAAAAAACAAATGGTACCAAATTTAACAGAAGCTGCTAAATAAAAATTAATAATGATTATATAAATAAAAGGGTAAACTTATATATAGTTTATCCTTTATTTTTTTACCTAAAAATATACCTAAAAAATATTATTACAAAAATATTACAAAAACGCTGAATAGCTAGAAAAATATTATGTAGTATTGATTTTTTTTTTTTTTTAGTGTATAAAGGGGTTGTAGATTTTGTAGAAAAAATAGGTTATTTGTAATAAAAAAAGACACATTTTTAAAATAAAAAATATATTAAAAAAATATACAAAAATACATAGTTAAAAATATATAAATTGTTGGGGGAAAATTATGAATAGATTTGATGACTTAAAGAAAAAAGGTATTAGTATGGTTGTTCTTTTAATCACTATAGTAGTTATAGTTATTTTAACAACTGTAGTTTTAGTAGTAACATCGAAAAATAATACAATTAC
>CAKPOO010000004.1 GCA_934169925.1 uncultured Clostridia bacterium
ATATATTGCTGAACCTGTTAATATTAAAACTATAACTATAAAAATTATTATAGCTACTAATGTTACACCTTTTTTATTTTTATATTTAAATATATTTTCATTTTTATTACTCATATTATCAACTCCAAAATTCAAAGTATATTTTATCATTTTATATAAAATTTATCAATGAATTTACTTGAATTATCAACGTTTTTAAATGTTTGTAACATAAATGTAACATTTATATTAGCATATTTTTACATTATAAAAAAAGCTACATATTTCAACTTTTTTTAACATTAATATAATAAAAAATCCCCAAGCAAAGCTTGGAGACTTTCATCATATATTTATAATCATATCTATCATTTTAAGGGTCACATATTGGACAAGGATAAAATCCCATAAACTGTTTATCAACTGAATCTTTAAAAGTAACTTTTATTGTTTGCATAGAAGCTTGTTGCTTACTCAAAACATAACTTGGTAATGTTTTTTGGACATTTTCAGTTGCAATTTTATATTCAGGACAATCAGTATCTCTATGATACAAATTTCGTTTATATTTACTGTTTTCATTTGGAACAGAGAAATAATACCTTGTTGTAAGTTCTAGACTTGTAACATTATATGCTTTAGCATTTAAATATTTATTTCCTACGTTTATACCTTGTACAAAGGCTAAGAAACCTACATTTTCAATTGTAGCATACATATCCTCTTGTGTTGTTGTTGGAAATGCAAAGTTATATGTGATTCCTGCACTTCTTGCAAAAGAATTATTTTTGTTTATTGCGTATGTTATTTCTTTTGTAACAGTATTAACAATTATTTCTTTTCTTCTTTCTTTTAATGTTTTTTCAATATTTTTAATTAAATCATTAGTAATACCATCATTACCAATACTATTAATGTTAGATGGATAGTGATTACCATACATGTCATATCTACCATACAATTCAAAGTTTTTTGGTTGACCTAAATTATCTAAATCCTCATCTGTTATATAAAAAGATTTTTTTTCGTAAGATTTTATAGTATTACCTGCATTAGGTACTACATATGATCCTGTATGAGTTATATTATCATCCATTGTAAATTCAATATGATGCCATGAAATAGCATTTTCTTCTGTATATCCTTCAACAATAGAAAGAGAGGACTCGTTAGTCTTTTTTACTATTGTATAATCATATGAATAATATGTTTTTGGTTTTAAAACATGTTCAATTACACTATTTCCATCTTTTTTATATTCTTCTACTGATGATATTTGTACACCATTATAGTCTATTATTGCCATAGCAGGTACAAATAACTGTAAATATCTTTCCGCTGTAGTATTTCCTAACACTCCAAAGTTATTATATAAATTGTCAAGGAAAGTATCTACAGCTACTTGAGCATTTACACTAATTTTTTCATTATCACTACCAGAATATCCATAATCAACTGTTATATCTTCATTTTCTACCTGTTTCATTTGATCTGATGCATCTTGTGAAGCTATACTTATAAGTTTTTTATAATAAATTTCTTGTTCTTGTGCTTTTATAGTAAATGATATATTTACATATAAAATTATAATCATTGGTAAAATTACTGCTGAAAACACTAGTCCTAAATCAGTTATTTTCACTGCATATACCTCCCTTCTAAATTCTTAATATATTATTTATTTTCCACTTTATCATAATTTTTAATGATTTGGTCTGTAAGTATAAGTTGAATTACTACCTGATGAATTACTTGATGAACCACCATGATATGTAGATCCTCCGTTGTAAGTTGTATTTTCTTTATGTTCTTTTGTTGTAACTGAAATTGATCTTACATCACTAACATTACCAGCATGGTCATACACTTTAGCGTAAAATGTATATCTTGTTCCTGGATTTAAGCCATAAAAATATGGAGATGATTGATAATTAATTCCATCTTTACTGTACATATAACGAGCTGTTCCACTATTACCCTTATCAATAGCTGATACGGTTAAGCCTACATATGTTTCACCAATAGAATATTTATCAATTCTTGTAATCACTGGTTTTTCTTTATCTATTTTTTGTACCCAAACTGCTGTTGTGAATATTGTATTACCTGTTACTTTATTATAAAATCTTGCCTTAACCAAATTATTAGCAGTAACTCTAAATCTATTTACTTCACGATATGTACTATCTGCATATGTGCCATATCCCCCCATACTTAAATCATTCCAAGAAGAATTTCCAATACAATATTGTAATACATATCCATCTGGTATTTTTCCACTTACTTTTGCAGTAACCCATACGTCACTATTAGTCCAATCTTTTGTGTTTGGTGTTAAAATAATTCCAATATTATCAATTTTATTATTATACTCTTTTGAAATTACTGTTGAAACATTACCTGCTTTATCTTTTGCCCTTGCATATACTTGATATTTTTTATTTTCCATATTGTTAAATACACCACTACTTTGGTAATTAACTCCATCAACACTATATTCATATCCTGCGACACCACTTAAGCTATCTGTGCTACCTGAAGATTCTGCTGTAAATGAATTTATACTATTTTTAATAACATTTATATTCCCAGGAGTTGTTGGCGCTGTTGTGTCAATATTTATATTATATTGTGATATTATAGAAGAATCACTTGGTTTTGCATATAAAGTAATGCTACCTTCATTCATATACGTGAATCTATTTGTATACGCTGTATATGATGTTTCACCTATACGATATAAAATATTTTGAGCATTTTCTAGTTCAATAGTAACAGGTTTATTGGTCCAATTTCCATTACTTATCACCATACCAGTGACCGTATCTTTTACTCTAATTCTAACTTTACTTTTATATACAGCATATAAAGTAATGTTATTTTTAAAACTATAATTAGATCCAGGATTATATTTTACTGTTGTTCCATTAATTTCATCTGTCCAACCTATAAATGCATAATCTTCTAAACTTGGTCTTTGGTATGTTATTTTTATATTTGCACTTTCTGCTCCAAGATAAATAGCACCATTACTTGGTTCTATATATGATGGCTCTCCACCTTTTGTATTATAGCTAATTGTAACATCACTTGATACAATTTCATCTATTGCTACAGATTCCCAAGCGTTATTTTTTACAATACCTCCATAATTTACTTTTATATATTCATCTCCAACATTTGCTGCAATCATGTTTAATATTGCTGTTGCCATGCTTGTACTAGAATTTACTAATTTTACATAGATTTGATCTCCAACATTAAGTTTATATATTCCATCATTTATTGTTCTTGAATCTATATGATTTACATTTGATAAATCAGTTTGTTTAAATATTTCATCGTTATAGTCAACTACGTATTGTTCTTCAAAGCCATTATCTTTTTGTATTAAAATTTTCCTTTTGGCCTCTAGCCTTATGTCATACAAATTACCAGTATTAGATATATTTGCTACATAATCATCATACATTTTCTGTGATATATATCCACAATTTATAACCTCATCAACAAAATTTGTCGTTGCTTTTAAAACTAAATTATACGACATATCATCTTGTCTTTCAAAATAGTTATATAGCGGGAATAAAACAGCAAGTAAAACTAATACGATTATCATAACGACTATACTTAAATTATCCCTCACAATTTATTCCCTCCTAACAATTATTCTAAACTATTAATTTCTGATTGATTTGCTTGTCTTATTATCATATTTTTTATTCCATTATCATCTATACCATCTAATTTTAAGATATATTTTTTATTACTACTTGCTCCTAAACGATTCATAAGTGATTGATATGTAATTCCTTCTGGTATCAAATATGAATCACTAATAACTGTCGAATTATATACCTTAACATTATACGAATCAGTTAAATCACTATCTGTATAATTAAAATAATATGCTGCAACTTCATTTGCATCTATTAACTGATTTTCTCCATAAGGAGCATTCATAATTACAGAATTATCAGCTATTTTTTCATCAAATTCATATGCTACATCTGCATAATTTACAACCTCAGTAAACAAAAATATCGTTAGGCTTAAAGCTATTATAAACACAAAAATATATGTTCCTGTATATAGCGCTGTATATGCTGACTCATCCATAAAACTCCCCCTCCTTTTAAATTTCTTTAAAATATATGTATGTCACATTTCCAATTTCTTCATGTGATACATTATACTTTTTTTCTCCCATATTTACTAGTTCTTTTTGATAATCTTCAGAACTTCCCTCATATCTTAAAGTTTTATAATTTCTATAATAATCTGATGTAGATAAGTTATATTTTACATCATTTTGATTTAATGTTACATAAACAATTGGATCATCTAAATATTTTTTTACAGTATTTAACAAATCAATACCTGTTTTTTCTGTATTTTCATATTCATCAAATTCGTAAAACTCACTTTGAAGACCAGTATTAGTTTTATATACTTTTGAATATACCTCTTTTACATTGTTAATTACCATTAATACACCTGTAACAATTATAATTGTTACAAATATAGAGACAGCTATTCTTATTGCCTGATTTGCTGAATCACTCATGTGAGTTTCCCTCCTTTTTTATAATTTAATTTACATATGTAAGATAATATGTATTAGATGACTCACTCTTGTTCATCTTTCTTCCATCCATTACTATAATTTTTATTATATTATCAGCAAGATCACTTCCGACTTTTACACTTCCATTGTTAAAATGTAAAATTGAAGATTTTAATATAAATCCAACATTTGAACTTATTATTTTAGGATCTCTTTGATTTAAAATACTTTCTGTTTGACTACCAACATTTATTATTTCGTTTGAAAAGTCGCCACCAACCATTATGGCCACGTTATCAACCTTTATACTTCCACCACTAATATCTAATTCTTCATTATCACTAGATAATAAAAATCCACTTTCACTTTCAAAACTTCCACCAAGAATTTCAGTTTTTGCATTTGGTTGTGTCATAACAAATGCATAACGCCCACCTTTAAAGCTTCCATCTATAATTTTTGCAGTTCCATCATTAGAAAATGGTATTGCATCATCATCACTAACAATCCATTCTCCACCTTCAATTCTTACAGTTGAACCTACATCGTTCCAACCTGCTTGGTAAGTGCCATTACTTTTAAAAGTACCAGATTTTACAGTTAAGTTGCCATTATTTATATTAATTATTGCTTTACGAGTTTTATCGCTTCCGTTATATTCTACAAGTCCATCACCATCTATTTCAAGATATGCTTCATTAGTTATAGTTTCAGTTGCATTGCTTATGATGCTATTTCCATTTAAATCCAATCTTACATGTCTTCCATCTTTTACAGTTATACTTTCTTTTACATCTTTAAGTAAAAGTACTGTTGTATATTTTGTATCAGTTTTACTTACAGCATCTATAGCTTCTTGTAAAGTGTTATATGATTCAGAACCTATTTGAGCAACTCCAGTTGCAACCTCTACATTTTTAACTTCTTGTAATAATGTAGTTCTATATTTTTCATTTTCGATTGTTCCACCATAATTTATATATACTTTTGTATTGTTTTTTACATTTGCACCTAAAGTTAGTACATTAAAAAGTACAGATGCAATTGATGTATTTGTATTTTTTACTACAACTGTAAATTCATCACCTTTATTCATTGGATATAAATTAGTTGTATCATTAATTCTGTATAAACCAGATATTAATGGAATATCTCTTAAACTTAAATTTTGGTAATTATCTACATCAGAAATATCATATGCCTCTGTGTAGTATTTTGAATCTAAAGCTCCTAAAATTTGTTTTTCTGTATATTTTATTTCAGATGATTTATATGTTAATGTAGGTTTTGTATAATTACTATCAAGTACTTGTTCTCCGTTTACTGTTGATATTTTACTTTTGTATAAGTCAAAATCAAAATATTTATTGTTATTATTTGCATCTACAGCTAAAATTGCAGGATTATATTTTTTTGAAACATGTTGCATTCTTATTTCATAAGAATTACCTGTTACAGATAAATTTGAAACAAAGTCTGTATACATTTTTTCTGTAATATATCCTTTATTTGTAACATCATTTACAAAGTTTGAAGTTACACTAAGAGCTAAAGAATATGCAATATCATCCATTTTTTCAAATGCAATATACAAAGGTAAGAAAAAGAAAACTAAGGTTGCCATAATTATTGAAAAAACCCTTTGTAGAACATCACTCATAATTTGTCTCCTTTTATACTACTCTTTCTACTACTGTTATTGTTTTTATATCGTCAGAATTATCATATAACGTATATGTAATAGCAAAACTGCTATTATCAACTATTTGGTTATACACATTTGTAAATTCTGTTTTATCATTTGTAACATCATTGTATGTTACAGGTGTATTTAGTTTCATATCTTCATTTGCAAAGTTGTTTCTTATAGTAACGCTAATTTCAGTTCTTGCAGAACCATAAAAATAATTCAATATATTTTTTACATCAGCACCAGTTATTGTTCTACCATTTGATAATACTGTATCCCTTATATATTCCGAATAATTTCCAGAAATATCTGTATTATCTGTTACATTATCTACTAATTGTTTTGCACTATTATAATACAAAATAATAGCAGAAATTGTAATCATTGTGATAAACAAACCAGCACCTATCATTATTGCTCTTGTTGCATTTTCCATTAAATCACCTCATATTTTTCATATATACTTTAAAAAATGCTTATATTATAAATACTTTTTAAAATATACATTATTATATATAAAAAGGTATATAACTATAGTATAATTATATACCTTTTTTATTAATTAGCTAAATAACAATAAACTCCAACTACTTTATCAGATATTAGTAATAAATGTGTAGAATATTTATCATTTACATTTATGTATTCATCTGCAGAAGAAATACTCATCTTGCTAGCAGTTGCTCTATCACTATTTTCTCTAATTGCTGATATGCTTATTGCACTCTTTGGATCTTGAAAATCTGAAGGATTCCAAGAATCCATTACAGAAGTTCCATAATCGGCTTCAACATTTCCATTATTTACTTCTACAACAAAATTTTCTCTATTTCTTAAAGATTTTACCATTGCAATTACTTTTGCTCCATCAAGAGTTGCTTCATCATATTGAGCATATGAATTGTAATTTATAGCATTACTTGCATTAACCATTTCTTTATTTTTATTATCAAGAAGATCGTTACTAACACCTACAACTACCATTACTGCTGCAATAATTATAATAGTTATAAAAAGTCCAACACCAATCATTATTGCTTTTTGTGCATTATCCATTAATACCACCCTTATACAAATTATTTTATAGCAAATTTTATTCCAACTACAGAGCCAGAACAATATAACAAGTCTGCATAATATTTTGAACTAGGAGAAACATAACAATTATCATTTGATTCATCAGTTAAATACCCAACAGGGGTAATGTTACTATTTTTACTAATTCCTGTAAGTTCTAAAGAGCCCTCAACTTCAAGATCATCATTACCTTTATCATCACTAACAAACCCTCTATATGTATATGATGTATAAATACTTCTTGTATCCCCATTATACACAGATATTATAAACTTATCATTTTTACAATACAATCTAACAGCCTCTATAACCTTATCACCAGTAATAACAGTGCCATCATATTTATTAAATTTTTGTGCTGTAAGTGAATTTGAAACATTAGCTGCATCATTTGAATTAGAATCAATCATATCTTTACCAGTAGTAGCAATTAACACAACTGCTGAAATAACTATGATTGTAATAAATAACCCAACACCAATCATTATTGCCTTTTGTGCGTTATCCATACATTCCTCCAAAAAGTATACAATATAATATATACTTAAAACAATGTTTACATCATAAACACTTTTTTAAATATATATTAAAAGGTATATAACTTAGCATATAACTAAGGTTATATACCTTTAATATATTAATTAAACTGATTATTATTGTTTAACAAAATAAATTCCTACAACTGAATCAGAAATTTTTATTAAGTGAGCAGTATATTTTGAAGTTGGTGCTACATAATGATTTGTATCATTAGCATTTGTTAAAAGACCAACAGATTGTTGATTTAAAGCAGCATTACCACTATTTTTTGCTTCTTCAACTTTAGCTATATTACTTGTACCAGTAGTACTTAAAGTTCCACCACCAGTAACTGCGACTCTAGATCTACCATAATTTTGATCTGTATTAGAAGCATTTCTTACAACTAAAACCATTCCATCAGTTGTGTTATTAGCTTTTATAGCTGAAATAACTTGAGAACCAGTTAAAGTAGTTTCATCATATTGTGATGTAAGTTGAGCTTGTAATGATGATGAAATATTTGAAACTTGTGATGTTGATGAGTTAATCATATCTTGTCCCATACCAGTTATTAACATTACAGCTGCAATTATTATGATTGTGATAAATAATCCAACACCAATCATTATTGCCTTTTGTGCGTTATCCATATAAAAACCTCCTTAAAAATATATAATATGAATAAAATTATATGTAAAAACACTTAAGTGTTTTTGCCAAAATTAGAATGACATTTGACTAAAGTATGATACCATTTGCATAATACTTACTATCATAAGTGGAGCAACTAGATATCCTCCAATTAGTATTATCATTGGGGTAAAGCCTAATACTTTACCAATAGTTGTTTTTTTCTTGATTAATCTTTCATTTGCTTCTTTTCTTCTTTCATAGAAGAAACCTCTTTCTGTTTCCAATTCATCAAAAGCATCTCTTACTGGAATTCTTTCAACAGCTGATTGTAATTCTTCAACTATTCTTTGGAAATCTTTGTAAGGTACAGCTTCTTTTAAATCTTCAAGTGCAGCTTCTGCACCAGCTTCATAGTTATTTAAAGCTGTAGCAATTGGTTCTTTAAAAGCATATGAGAATCTTTCAAGCCATTCAAGTATAGTTTGTACGTCGATTCTATCGATATACATAAGCATTAAGATAATAGATTGGAATTGCATTATTTCATTTTCCTTTTCCATTTCTCTTAGCTTGTTTCTAATTACTAATATTAAAGTTGGCATTAAATAAGCAATAAATGCAATTATTACTGCAGATAATACCTGCCAAAACTTAATATATGAACCTTTAACAGTCTGTATTTTATCATAAATTCTATCAACAGAACTTGAATCAGATACACCAGTTACTGGATCAGCAAGTTCTAAAGCAAGTTCTTCTTTAGTAACTTTTTTATTTTTATATTTATCAATATATGATTTGTCAGACTCATTTAAAGCTTGTGCTGCTTGTTCTTGCTCTGCAGTTAACTTACCAAAAGATAAGAACTCATCACTTATAGCAGTATATACACTATTAATATCAATACGTTGCATATTTAAGAATAAAACCAAAGATAGTATAAACGCTACAACAGCTGCTGCCATTTTGTTTATGTATAACCATTCAATAGTTAAATATGCGTTTGTATTTTTTATAAGTGCTGATGTTTTTCTGTATTTTCTAGTATTTTCTCTTGGTTTAAATGCATCTACAAACATTTTTACAACTGGAAGTTTGTATGCTTTTTCTTGCCACTTTACACTAGCAACTCTATCAAATTTTATTTCTTCTGAATCTTCTTTTATAATTCTAAGTAATAAATAGCATACAAATATTGATACTATTATTAAAGATTGCATGAAAAAACCAATACTACTATCATAAAAATTCATAAGTGCTGGGAAATTTGATTCTGCCCAACTTTGTAATGGTTTTATTGCAACAAGTGGTACAACAGCAATTATTGTTAAACTTCTAAACATATAGTTAATTTTATCTCTTTTTAATATTTCAAGATAAATATCACTTAAAATGTTATTTAAGTTTTTAAGATATACAGATGCACCATCTACTTTTTTATCACCTAAATCTAATGTTAGGTATGATACACCAGCAAATAATTTTAAAAATCTATTTGGTGCTGTATCATAGTATTTTTCAAGTTCTACTTCAGGATTATCAGAAGTCATAGCTTCTTTTATTCTTCTTAATTGTGGTACAATTTCTTTATCTCCCATTTCATCAACGGCTGTTTCAAAAGATTCATCAATCATACCATGTTCGTGGAATGCGTGTCTTATAACAGTGAAAGCTTCTGGTAATTGTTTTAGTATTTTTTCTGATACTGAAGTTATTCCAATATCAATCATTTTTTCAGTTACAATCATTACACCAACTATAACTATTAAAGACATATACAAATCATCTACTAAATTTAAGAAAACAAACAAAGCTGTAAACATGAATACAACTGCTGTAAGCATAGATTTACCTGTTCTTCTTCTTAATTCATATTCAGTATAATCATTTGTTATTTCATATTTTAACCTAGTTTTTTTAGTAAAATACTTTATAATTGGCATTCTTACAAAAGTTAGATATACTACTTGGAATACTTTATCAAAAGAATCCTTCGTATTCTTCTTTTCTTTTACAACCAATTGATCTTGAGCAAATAAAGCTGAATTTTTTGTATATTTATTTTTTAATATTTTATAATATACAGCAAATCCTATAATTCCAAGTAATGCAACAACTATAAGTCCTATTGCAACGTAGGTAATCATTTACTATCACCTCCATGCAGTATCTAAGAAATTATCAAAAGCTTTTACATCTTCTGGAGACATATTATCTCTCATTGCTTTTATATTTTCTTCACTAATAGTATGTGTAAATACATACTTTCCATCTTGGAATTCAACAATATTATGATAAGTATAATTACTTGTTTGTGTCATATGCTCAAAATATTCAACAGCGTTATCCATAAATCCATCGATTTTATCACCGATTTCTTTATATCTTTTATAATCTCTGTTATAATTAAATTTTTTCTCAAGTGGAATACATTCTGTTATTCTTTCAATATATCTTGTACCATCAGTACCTCTTTTTAAGTGAATATCGAAGTTTATAACTTGTACAACTTGAACTTCAGCAACATTTTCAGAATTAAACATACCTATTTTTAATAATGAGTTTCTAAGAGCTGTTATTAAGTTAGGGAATGTTTTTGCGTGGTGAGTAAACAATGTAAATTTAGAAGCAACCTGTGCCATTTGAATCATCCATGCAGCAACCGGATCAGTTGCAACCTCACCAAGGATGTTAACACCACCATCAGTTTTCTTTTGTACATCAAGACCCATTTGACCAGTAATTGTATCAGTTTCTCTTAATGACAAAATATTATGATATGGATAAATTTTTCTTAAGTGTAATTCGAATGCAGTTTCCTGTACACGAATTGTAATTGTTGGATATAAGTATTTCATTATAGCCATTAGAAGTGTAGTTTTACCACAACCTTGTTCACCAGTTATTGCTGTTACTCTAGCACCTCTGATTAAATATTTTAATAATTCTATTACGTTTTCTTTATTTTCATGTATTAATAATTGTTCTGCAGAAATTAATGTAGGTGGAGCAAATTTTCTTACGAAGAATGCCCAAGATTCTGAAAAGTTTGGTCTTAAAACAACTACACGGGAACCATCTTTCATTTCGTTGATTTTAAAACCAACAGATTCAGAAAGTTGTCCTGGATTATTGTATTTGTATATATTTTGACAAACTCTTTTAAGTTCTGCTTCACTACCAAATGATAAGAATGAAAGATAAGTTGCTTTACCTTTATAGAATATCCAAACACTATCATAAGACATTGGCATTTTCTTACCTTGCATTTGATCGATGTAATCGTCCATATCAGTAAGTTGATCAAGGAATGATGGTGGAATACCAGATACACCACCTGAAACACCATCAATATTCATATCACGAATATCATCTACTACGCTATATCCTTTATACTCTTGATAAATTCTTTGAACAACTATTTCTAGTTTATCATCAAAAGATAAAGTATCTTCATTTACTTCATTTGCATAAATATTTTCGATTTCTTTTGAAGTAATTACATATGATGGTACTTGAGGATCAAATTCATATTTTGGTACGTCAAGATTATATTTAGTAATTATTTGTGTTAAAGCATCTGCTTTGTATGCTTTTTTGTATATATGCATTAATATTTCAAATTTATCTTGAGGTATTAACTCTTCACTATTTGAAAAAGGAATTGCATATTCAATGTTTGATTCATTTACTTTATAATCATTTCTTAATAAGTCAAACATTAAAGTCTTAACATACTTTTTATCACTTTTATCAGCGTATGCAGCTCCTCTTAAAGCTTTTCTTAATGCATATTTTACATTTTTTCTTCTTTCAAATTCTTCTTCAGAAAGAGCTAAATCATATAAATTCATTCTTGTAATTTCATCAAATTGTTTTTTGATGTATGCTTTCATAGTAGTTACACTATATTTTTCTCTTTCTCTTTGAGTTACATCTGTTGTTTCAGAAGTATCTACTTTTTTTACTTTATAGTAAAAGAAAGCGGCAATACCTCCAATTAATAATATTATAAGTAAAAAGTTTAATATAAAAGAAATTGACAAGTATATCACCCCTTCTTTCTAATCATCTCTTAATTTACAGAATTCAAATATGTTTTCTACAATTTCATTTGTTTGAGCTATAAAAGCTCCATTATAATCCTTAGGAGATGCATTTAAATTCTTATAAAAGAAATCTATAACATTACCAACGTTACAAGCATCTGCATATAAGTAATTATGTGGTATTGCATATATTGGATCTTTTATTTTATATTTCAATTTTACATTTGAAATATTATATCTAGACATAGATTCGTAATCAGATAATACATATATAATTTTCTTACCTTTTAACTCTTCCATTTTATCAATTTGATCAAAGAAACTTTCTAATTTTACTTCATCTTGATTTACTGTACAAACAATAATTTCAGCATCTGCTAAAACATCTTTTACATACTTTTTATTTGTACCTTTTGGTAAATCGATAAATACTAAATCATAAAGTTCATCTGCTTTCCTTGAAATATATGGTAAGTTATTTACAAGATCATTATATCCATCTTCATCCTTAGAAGACATTCCATATAATATATCAAGTCTATTTTTTAAAACTGGTTTTGCATAATTTTGCATTGCATCAGCTGTCAATTTATTACTTGTTAGTAATCTTATAACTGCACTAGCACCAAGATTTTGGTTATCAAGTGCTCCTGATTCAAGCAAACTATCATAAGGAGTAAAAGCTGATTCGATTTTTCTAGAATCGAAATTTCCTTGTAATAATATACATGTTGTTTTATGTGCAATTCCCATAAGCGTACTTACTGCAATTGCTGTATGTGTATTACCAGTCATTTTTTCGAATGGACTCCAAAAAACTACTCTAGGCATTATTCTTTCCTCCTCTTAATTTGATTTTTTACCATTTTAGGTGTTGCATCTTCAATAAGATCAGCAGCCATATCAGCAAGTAAATCAATATACATTTTTGAATGTTTCTTTATACTAATTATACCGCTAAATTGTGAATCAATATTTTGCATTATATCTACTTCTGTCATTTGAACTTCATAATCAGGTTCTAACCATTCAACATCATACTCAGCTATATTTTTTTCAAAGTAATCATTAGCAGCTCTAGAATAATATGATTTAAAGTAAACTTTTTGCAATTTCATCTTATCTTCTGTTAATTGATTATATACTCTAATAGCTTTTATAATTTCTTTATTTTTATTTATAGAAAGTATATTTGTATCAATAAAGATATAATGTTTATCAATTCCTCTACTTCTAAAAAATTCATATGATTTAGGTGAATCAATATCAATCAATATGTAATCATAAAGACCGATATTGATACCTTGTTCACACATGTAATTTTCTACATCATGCATACTATTAAAACCAAGAGCAAAATCAATATTGCTATATTGTGTAACATATGATTTTCCTATAGTATTTAAAGCTGGAATTACATTTTTTAATTTTCTATCTAGTGTAGCATCTACAACCAAAACTGATTTTTCCATTATATTTATTGTCTTTGCAAGATTAATAACAAAATCATATTTATCTACATAACCTATTAAACCAACAACTTGCATTATTTATTTTCCTCCTATGTTTATTCTAATAAGATAGATCTCCTCCTGTTAATTGGTTTCTCAAAGATTTTTGATCAGTAATTGAACTTTGAGCACCAGTAACAACATTTGAATATGTTTCTTCGTATCTACTCTTATATGTTTCCATTGCGTTTTCTATATTTTTTCTAGTTTCTTCAGAAAGTTTTGCTTTAGCTTCAGCTAAAATGTTACCATTATTTTTGATTGCATTCATAACTTGTTCGTTTGGTTGATAATTTTCTGATGTTCTTGTAATTGTTGTAGCATAGTTTTTATATTTTTGAACTAACTCGAAAACTATGTTTGTAAGTTCATTATCATCAGATTTTTTTATCTCATCCATTTTTCCTTTTATTTGCTCATTAACATAACCTTGAGCAATTTCAGAATCTTCATCAGACATTTTAATTTGTGCGTCTTGATCTACATATTTTGTAGCATACAATTTTGAACCTGACTCTAAGTATGAATCAACAATTGCAGAGTTTAGTAGCAATCTTTCATCTTCTGATAAGTTTAACCATACTGTTGTTCCTTCAATTTTCTTTGCTTGTTTTTGAGCAAGAACGATATAGTCGGTACCATTTGGATACATTATACGAACATCAACATATTCGCCTTCAGATAAATCACTAGGTAGTACTATAGTATTTACTTCTTGACTTCTAACATC
This sequence comes from uncultured Clostridia bacterium, assembly GCA_934169925.1. GTDB lineage: Bacteria > Bacillota > Clostridia > TANB77 > CAG-465 > CAG-465. Next base: position 14,759 of record CAKPOO010000004.1, read on the forward strand.
AGAATTTATAACCTCATCTGTAAGCATTGATGAAGTAAGTGGAACATTTGCAGCAATACTGTATTTTGCAATTTGTCCAGCAGCTTGAGCAGTAGTAATAGCTCCATTTGGAACAGTACTATTATGAACTCTAACGTATGTTAATATATCATCTGTAATTTCTTCACCTTGTACAACATTTTTTGTTAATACAGCAACTGTTTGTGTGTAATTTTTAATATAATTTTTATTTGTACCATCTTGATAAGATTTTACTATTTTATATGACACAAACCCAGTAATACCTATACCAACTACACCTATAGCAGCTCCAATAGCTATTCCTTGTAACATTTTTTTCTTGATTTGACTCATTCCAATCATAATTTTCAACCTCCATAACCAAGTGTAATCACAAAGTTTTAATACTTATAAAAGTATATATCTACAAAAAAAAAAAATCAAGAAACGAAAGCTCTTTGTTTCTTGATTTTGATATAATGTTAGAAAGTTGAAATTATTTTGTAATATATTTGTAATATTTTTCACTAAGCCTCATTTTAATGCAATTTACAAATCATTACCATTCAACAAAAATCGACATATCAAAAATTTATACATTAACACTAGATAAAATTGTTGATATTAAAATATATACAGTAGATGTAAAACCTAAAAGACTTGAACATATCATACATACACCAATTTTAGGATCTGATACTGATTTTTTTAAAAACATACCAAAAACAAATAACAACACATCTATTACAAATGATAGATAAATTACTAATACACCAAAAGTCATATCTTTATATTTTAACATTTTTTGTGATGCATCAACCATATTTGCAGCGTTATCTTTTATTTCTTGTGTAGCATTAGGATCAGATGCTATATTACTAAAATATTCTCCAACGCCTGTTAATTTTCTACAATTAGTGTTATTTACAACACTTGTAGCATTTGAAGTTTGGATATACAAAAGAATTGGAAAAATACCAATAATAGCTACTAATATAACTACAATTAAAACAATTTTTAAGTTTTTCATAAAACCCCTCCCCTTACGACAATATGATACATAATACATAAAGAATTTTCAATAAATAAATAAATAAATATGAAAAAAACATTCAAAACATATATATAATGCTTTGAATGTTTAATATTTTTATATTAATCAACAATTATTATTTGATAATATTTTATAAAAAGCTTTTAAATAATCTACGTACGATGATTTTAAAACTTCATTTTCAATATATAAATCTGATTTACCAATTAATTTAGATGTTTCTTTTTCAAAAACTTCTACTTTTCCTACAACAGTGTCTTTTTCTAAAGGAGCTTTTAGATCAACTTCATATGTTATTTTATTTTCAGTTTCAATCTTACTTCCTTTTGGTAGTAAACATGAAATATCATCTTTTATTTTTATATTAACTTCATCGTTTATATTTTTCGATAATTTTACCTTTTCTATCACATAATCACTACTATATATTTTTTTACTTTCATATGTTGCAAAAGCATAATCCATTAATGCAGATACTTCTTTATTTCTTACCTGAGAACTTGGTGCTTTCATTGCAACTGCAATAAACATTGTATCATTTCTTTTTGCTGCAAAAGATAAATTATATCCTGCATCAGTAGTAAAACCTGTTTTTAATCCAATTGCTCCATCATAGTATTTTATAAGCTTATTAGTATTAGAAAGTTCAAAAGTTCCATTTCTTAATGTATCCATCCATATAGTTGTATATTTTGTTATTGCTTGATGCTTAGTTAATATTTCAGCAGACATTAAAGCAATATCTCTTGCACACGTATAATGCCCTTCTTCATCAATTCCATGACAATTTTTAAAGCAAGTATTATTCATACCTAATTCCTTTGCTTTTTCATTCATTCTTGCAACAAAATTTTCTTCTGTACCTGCAATATGTTCTGCCAAAGCAACAGTGACATCATTTGCAGAAACAACACATATTGCTTTTAGACATTCATCAACTGTTAATGTTTCTCCTGGTTTAAACCAAATTTGAGACCCACCCATAGTAGATGCATTTTCACTACAAGTAACTAAATCATCATATTTAAGATTTCCTTTATCAATTTCTTCCATTGCTAAAAGTAAAGTCATAACTTTTGTTACAGATGCAGGTTTTAAATGTTCATCAGCGTTATTTTCATATAAAACTTGTAACGTATATGGTTCTATTAATATTTGTGCTTGAGATTCAAAATTAAATTCTGGTGTAACTGCTTTTGACTCTGTTGATATACTGCTTGCATCTTTTTCTTCTTTTTTACTTGTAACATTTTTTTCTGATTCAATTGGATATATATATGTACTTGCAAAAACACTAGTATTTAAAGTTATTATACACATTATTACAAGAATATTACATATAATCTTTTTCATAAATTCACCTCATAATATTTTATTTATTACATTATATTATTCGACAATTTTTTTATGAATGATACAATTTTATTAAATTTAGTAATTACATTAATTTATAATATTCTCTTTATTAATATCTATAAATACAATCAGCCTTATTATGAAAAGTAATATTTATCTAATATTTCATTAAAAAATATTTTTGGCGACGGAAAATTATTATATGGGAAATATTTTTCTAAAATACTTTTATTAGTAAGCCTATTCATTGTACGAATACATTTTGACATATTCCAACCTACACTTTTTGGTGATATTCCTTTGTACTTTTTAGAAATTTCTTCATATAAAATTTGTATCTTATTAATATATCTAAAATCTTTTTCAATACAAAAATTTAAAGAATCAATTATATACTTATATCCAATATTATTTTTATTAAAATTAAATTCATCTAGCAATTTTAATATTTTACTTTCTTTATCTAAAACTTGTCCATGATTACATAACGACTTTTCAAGTATAATTTGATTTAATATTTCTACTAATTTATCAATTTGAAATGGTTTTACTAATATTTTTTCAACAGTTAATTCTTTGCTAATTAGTTCTACTATAAAATTTGATTCTCCTGAGGTAACAATTACTTTACTATTATTTTTTTCTTCTTTCATTTTTTCTAAAATTTCTATTCCATTTATTTTAGGAATGTTTAAATCTAGCAATATCACATCTATTTCTAAGTTTAATATGTAATTTAAAGCAGTTTCTCCATCACTACATATTTTCACTATTTTTATATTATCATCAAATTTGTCACTCAAATTATTAAATAAACATTCTAAATATTCATACTCATCATCAACAATTAATACCTTTAACATTTTAACACATCCTTTACACTATATAATATAGACGTAAAATATCAAAGTTTAGTTGCATTTTTTTAATTTAAATAAACTTTCTTTTAAACTAATTTAAGTATATAATTAGATCAAGTTTATGCAACTTTTTTTACACTTTTTACATCCATTATATTGAATGTTATTAATCTTTACCAAGGAGGTTAACAATGGAAGAACTGTTATTAAAGGCTATAAAAGGTGATAAAGATTCATTTATGAAAATAATTAATTCTATGGAAAAGAAATTATATTTTGTTGCAAAATCAAAAATTGATAATGAAGAAGATGTAAAAGATGTAATTCAAGAAACCATATTTAAATGTTATAAACATATAAAAAAGATTAAAGATCCATCAAAATTTAGTACATGGATAATTACAATTTTAATAAATAACTGTAATCAATTTTATAGAGAAAAGAAAAATTTGAATTACTGCTTACTTGATGAAAATTATACGAATGACTTATATCATACAAATGAATATTCAAAAATTGATGATAAAGTTGATTTTTTTGAATTATTAAAAATATTAGATGAAAACGAAAGATTAATTTTTACATTATATTATAGTAACAACTATACCACAAAACAAATATCAGAAATTTTAAAGATTAATGAAAACACCATAAAAAGTAAAATTAAAAGATCAAAGGATAAAATTCAAAAATATGTAGAAAGGTGTGCTTAGAATGAAAAATGAATTTAATAATATAGATGATTTTATTAAAAAAGTCTGTGAGGATACAAAAATACCTGATAATATTATTGATGAAAATAAATTTTATTCAAAAATAAAAAACAAACATAAAAAATCTAATTATTTAAAATTTGCTGCTTGTATATCAATATTAATAATTTTAGCAATAATAAAAATTATCTTTTCAACAGACTTGCTAAAAAATAAAAATCAATTTGAAAATAAAGAAAATTCTAATGAAATTCAAATGCGTCAAAATGAATATAAAAGTAATGTAGAATTACCCGTTGCCTCTTATACTTTAAATTTATCAAATATATCAGATATATCCTCTAAATTTATTTCTCCAACAGATTTAGATATATTAAAAGAAGATTCTGATTGCATTGCAGTTGTAAAATTAAACAAAATATTATATTACACTAATTACTGTAAAAAATTAGATTTTTATACTACAATTGCACTAACAGTATCTGATATTCAAGTAGAAAAAATATTTAAGGGTACTTTAAATAATGAAACTGAAATTATGTCAATAGGTGGAATAATTTCATTAAGTGATTTTGAAAAAGGATGCCAACCCGAACAAATATTAAAACATGGCTTAGATAAATTATCACAGGAAGAAAAAGATAATACATATATAAAAGTGCAAGATTCAATTAGTTATAAAATGCCAGATTTGGAAAATGAAAAATATTACCTAGTATATTTAAAATATAATAATAAATTTGAAAAGTATCAAGTATTAGATCAATTTATGTATGAATATGATATAGATAATGATGCAATCAGAAACATAGATACTGGTGAGTGGGAAAGTTTTTCATATAACTAGAAAAAAACAGAGATTTTAAAAAAATTAAAATCTCTGCCTTTTTTATTGAACAATACTAAGAATATCAGATAGATTTTCAATAGTACTATCATTACCTATTTCTAAGAATCCAAATTTTGACATGCAAATATATTTATCGTTAATTTTCTTTAGCATAAGCACATATCTTTTACCTAATTCAAAATTTTTTCCATATTTGTTATTAAATACTAAATATTTACTTTGCTTTTCTTCAACAGATAAATTATCTAACCCCATTCTTGATATTTTTTCAGTATTATTTTTAGATATTACATCAATATATTCTTGTATTGTGCAATACCCTCCATTAGTGAAAAATTCAATTTTTTCATTATTAAAGTTACCTTTTATAATGTTATCAATTTGCATGCTGCCTAATATTCCTGCATATTCAAGTTCTTCAATCATATGTCCACCAAGATTATCAGTTACGCCCCCAGTAATTACCAAATCTGCTTTTTCATATATTTCACTTACATTAGATAAATCAATATCAGACTCTGTTTCCATATATGCTGTAGCATATATCAAATCTTTTGATATATTTGAAGAATAAACATCTCCAATATAGTTTTGAATCTGGCTCCGGTCCAAACTATTTTCAACTTTTGTAACTTCACTATCTTTTTTCGGAACATAATTGATAAGAGCAATTACTATTACCGCTGTTATAATAATAAGTGCACTAAAAAAACATACTTTAAACTTATGCATTATCAACTCCTTTAATTATTATAAATTGCATTCAATCCATCATGATCAGCTTTTCCTGGTTTATACACATTACATGTATGGTAAAAATCACACATTACACTATCTTGATTATTATAATTATCATCTAATCCAAAGGCATGTCCCATACCATGCGCAATTGAACGTTGAAGTTTATTAAGATTATTTGGATCGTGCATATCTACAAAAATTGTTACCTCAGCATAATCCCAATTAATATTCCAAGGATTAGTTTGAGTACAATTGGCAGAATTGCCTACCCAATATGAAGAATTGACTTTATTATATCCCTCTATTGCATCTGTACTTGCAAAAATATCAATATTCGATGCATATAAATTATATGTTCTATACATATACAATGGATTATATCCATAACCCGTATACACCCAGCTATTAGCAGCATTATCTATTAATGTTACTAAAGTTGAACCTAAAGAATGTTCTAAAACACTATTTGTTATGTAATAATGAACATTACTAACCCCATAGCTCAATTGATAAGGCCCAATTCTTTTTGTTACTGCATCTGCAGCTTTTGTAGTTGTTACTCCGCCTGAAATAAATATTACTAAAGTAAGTAATAAAGCGAATATCTTTGTAGTAATTTTTGCCTTTTTTTTCATTTTAGTACCTCCATAAAATAATTTTAATACTGGTATACAACATGGTGCCCGAATATTTTTTATAATAGTTCTCCTTCCGTAAATTAAGTTTAATTTACATTTTTTTATATTTCGACATGATTATATATTATTTAATCAAAGTGATACAAGAAATTTTGAAAAAAATTAAAAATATAAGAGTAAATTTCCAAATTTTCCACTTTTTCCAATTTTTTCCAATTTACTATCAATTGAAAGACTAATATTGTACAATATAGTCGTATTATAAGTTAAATTAAATGTTAATTAACATGAAAGGAGTTATGAATATGAAAAAAATCAGGGCACCAAATACACTATAATTGCTACTTAATAACCAAAACACATACATAGGAGGTAACTTATGAATACATTAAAACTTATTAAACGGAGTAGAAATTTACTTTGCATAATTTTAGCAACAGTTATGACTATTATTGGTATTCCATCTATTCCAGCATTTGCTGATGAAAATGCAAGCACTAGAAGTATTGATCAAATGTTATTAAAAAGTCAGGAATGGCTTAATGACACTTATCATGGAACAACTGGCTTTGTTGAAGTGCCAGAAGATGGAACTAGTAGAAGAAGTACAGTTAACGGTTGTATCAGAGCATTACAAATTGAATTAGGAATAACTGCAACTGCTGATAACTTTGGAACAGGCACTATTACTAGATTTAATCAGCAATACCCTAATGGCGTATCCCAACAAAGTTATCCATCTTCCACTGAAAATAACATATATGGAATAATTCAATGTGCATTATGGACAAAAGGGTATTCAACAGGTGCAAATGTAATTTCCAAACATTTTTATGGTGGAACTGGAAGTGCACTAAAGGCAATGAAAAGTGATATGGGTATTTCAAGTAGCAGTTCTACAGTAACAGTAGATATAATGAAAGCTCTATTATCTATGAATTATTATGTAACTGCTTCTAATGGCGATCCAAAAATAACGCAAATTCAAAGGGAATTAAACGCAACTTATCATTCATATATAGGAATTATTCCTTGTGACGGCGTTTATACTAGATCAATGAATAAAGCTTTAATAATTGCTTTACAGGCAATTGAAGGGTATAGCGTTGATGATGCAACCGGCAATTTTGGTGCAGGAACAAAAAATAACTTGCCACTTGATTTAACCAATGCTTGGACACAAGATTTAACAAGATATCACCAGTGTATAAAGCTTCTCCAATATGCTCTATACTGTAATGGATATGAAGACAATATCGACTTAAATAATACAGAATGGAATAGCAATCTTTCAAATGCTATTTTACAATTCCAAACTGATATGAATATATCAGCTACTGGTTTAATTGATGTTGACACTTGGATGGCGTTATTACTAAGCAAAGGAAATCCAGATAGAGCATGTATTGCATGTGACACTAATAAAAAAATATCCACTGCCGAACAATTTTCATATCTGAAAAATAATGGCATTTCAATTATTGGAAGATATTTAAGTTCTTCTAGCAAAGGTATTACGCGCGAAGAAGCAAAAGATTTAATTGGTAACGGTTTTTCGATTTTCCCTATTTACCAAGAAATTGGAATTGACGAAGATATAACAGCATTTACTGCAAATAGAGGAAATCAAGATGCCATCTATGCCACTTCACTTGCAAAAAGTGTTGGATTTAAACAAAAAACTATTATTTATTTTGCTGTAGATTTTGATCCTACAGACTATGAAATTTCAAAATATGTGTTACCATATTTTAAATCTTTAAATCAAACTATTGGAAATTATTATAAAATTGGTGTATATGGAACTAGAAATGTTTGTACTCAAGTTCTTAACTCAGGTTATGCAGAAACTTGTTTCGTAAGTGATATGTCAACAGGTTATAGTGGAAATATGGGATTTAAAATGCCAACAAATTGGAATTTTGATCAGTTTAATGAAATACAAACTGGGATTTATCTTAGTGAATGCAATAAATATTGGAATATTGATAAAGTTTCATATAAAGGTACATTTCCAGTTGTAAAAGAACTCGGAGATTCAATTAATGAAGAGGCTAGATATAATACTACAGAAGGCTGCTTTGTTTTAGATAGCTCTTATCCAGTCAATACTGGTATTCCAAGATTTTATAACGGTAGGAAGTTGAAAGTTTCCATTACAATCACTGGGGAAAATGGAGAAGCTATAAATGATGGTACTAAAGTAAGTATTACACTTGATAAAACTAGCAGTAAAGGAAACGATGACCCAATAACTACTCCTTTACCTATACCATTATTTGATGCTATACCAGATGGAAGAACGTACACATTAGCAGATTTTGGAAATCAAAATTCAGATTATATAATAATCGATAGTTCTACTCGTTACTATCTAAAATATGCATTACAATCTGGATATACTTCAAATGTTAAAATCCGAGTAAAAGTAGAATCATTTGATTATTAATTAAATAATCAATTGAAAACCACGGGATATCCCCCGTGGTTTTCTTTGATATACCAAAATTTTTGATAAGAATTCTTACAAATATTTTTTAGTACATAAGTAAAACAACTCTAAATCCTTTTGTTGGATTTGGATAATAAAATGGTACTTCCTTAGTTACTCCATAATGATAATTATTTTTATAACTATCATCTTCAGTTGTCGCATATATATATCCAAATTCACTTATCTTAGTTAAACATGCTTCTGATACATTTCCATAATAATCATATATATTTTTAAATTTATTTCTTTCTGAAGCACCAGTTGATAATAACATATTCCCATTTTTTTCAACATTTTCCCCGTAACTATAGTTTTTTCCATCGTCTGTAGAATAATAACCAGTAAAATAAAATTTAGAACTTGAACTATTAGAATATAGACTTGTCTCACGGATAACTTCATCTGGTAACCAATAAACATAAATAATTAAATCTTCTACATTTATTTCCATTAACTTAGTTTCAAAATTTGAATTTTTCTCATACATATTTTCAGCATTGTAATATGCATTATTTATATCTATATAATTCCAAGGTATTGCACCTTTTTTGCTAACTGGTTTTCCTTTTATATTATTAGTTTCTTCAGATATATTTGATTTTAAATCCGATAATTCTTCTGGCAATCCAGCCTCATATCTAGCAATATAAAACCCTGAGTATTTAATAATTGATTCATTTGAAGTTGCTTTTTTATCTTCACAAGGAACCCATACAAATTGATTACCTATATCATCTTCTATTACTAATCCATCATTCCAACCTTTTGGATTTCCTTCTTCATCAAGTTCCCAACTTGCTTCTTCAGTTTCAACTTTTTTAAACCCCTCTGGAATAATAGGGTTATTATACGGACTTACTACCTCAATTTTCTTTTTTTCAGTGATAACTTCTTTTTTATTAGCATTTTTTAAATTTTTATCATAAAAATACATTGCATAAATTGCAAATAGCAATAAAGCTAATATTAATACTAAAAATATAAAAATAACTATACTTAGCCTTTTTTTAACAATATCTTTATCCAACTTCATAATAAACTCTCCTAAAATACAGCTATTATTATTATATAATAGTTATATTGTTATAACAACAAAAAAACATTATAAAATAGCACTTTTTTATTACAAAATTCGACATAATTCTACATCATATTTTTATACCAAATAACATTATTATATATCTAACTATTATAAGTATTACATTAATATTTTAACAAAAGCACTACCTTTGTTTTTAATTATATATTGCTTTTTTAATGATGGCAACAAAACAGGAAAAAAATAGAAAAACAGGAAAATTTTGAAAATACATTATAATATTTACTATTTGCCATTTACTAAAATATCTGTATTATCAACTCTTAATGCAAAATATGTTTTTTCTTTATTTTCTTCTTTCAAATATAGCAAAAATGTATCATTGAAAATAAATTCTCTTTCTTTATTAAGTATAGAATTTTTTACATCTTCTATTAAAGCCTCACTTTTAACACTTCCACCATAATTATTTAATTCAAACTCAATTGTTTGTAATGCTTGTTTTACATACACTTTAGTTCCTTTTATAACTCTACCACATAATTCATCATAATTTATTTCATCATTTACTTGTATAAATGGTATTTTTAAAATATCATTTTGTTCAAAATTTGTTTTTCCTGTATATTCTGAATTTTTTTCTAACATTTCTTGATAGTTTTCTTCAAAACTTTTTCCATCTCCAGTTGTTCTATATAAATATACTTCTTCTTTCTCTTTTGTTTTTAACTTAATTGCAAAATCTTCTTTTGAATTATAGAATAAAACTTCTACATTTTTACTTGCATCTTGCACTTTATCAGGTTCTAATCCAAAATATTTTACTTTTTCATTTGAATTTCCAAATGTATCATCATCTAATATATAAAATTTTTCTAAATAATTAAATTGCCTTTTTAGCATTGCATATAGCACATATCCATCTTTACTTTCCCAATCACATTTATCAATTATACTACTTGTTTCATTAAATTTTTCTTTTATCCCATTTTCTATTTTATTTTTTAACTCTAAAGTTTCTTCCCCATGTATTTTAAAATATGAATTTTCATTTAAATCATTTACTGTAAATGATTGTTTATTTAACTCATTTGCTAAATCTGACTCACCATCTTCAAAGGTTATTTCATTTCCTATTACATCATTTAAAAAATCATTCCAAACTAAATTAAATGTTCCAACCCATACTTTGTTTGTATCCATTGTATAAATCTTACTTGTATATGTAGGTGTTATTTTAGCTTTTCCTTTCACATTATCATAAATTTTTATTGTAGCATATACTATTCCTGATAAAATTATGCTTAAAACTACAATAATAATTATTTTTGAAACTTTATTTATTTCTTTAAACTCATTTTTTATCAATTTTTTAAATAGTATATTCTTTCCTCTATGAACAAGAGTTTTTATATTTGAAACAGTTTGTCCAAGTATTTTAGCTGCCTCATTATATGATAATCCCTCTATCTTAACTAAATATATAGCATTTTTATATTTATCATCTAGCTCATTTATAGCTTTAATTAATTCTTTTTTATTTTCCTCTTTTATAACAGTATCTAACGCATCATTTAATACATTATTTTCTTCATTTAACAAATACTTATTTGCTATATCTTTTCTTCTATTTTCAACATTTATATATGATACTGCTCTACTTTTCGCAATTAAATATATATAATATTTAAAACTATAATCCTCTTTAAATCTATTATTTAGTACATACATAAAAACTTCTTGAGTAATATCTTCTGCTTTTTGATAATCTTTTATTATATTAAAAATGAAATATTGTACCTTATCTTTATATTTTAAGTACAATTTATCAAAAGCCTCTTTGTTTCCATTTAAATATTCATTATATAATCTAATATCTTCATTTTTATCCATACTCTTACCTACTTTCAAATATATATACTAGCAATTTAATAAAAGGTTTCAAAAAATTGAAAAATTTACTATTTTCATTATACTTAATTATATAATTGATTTTATCATAATAATTTTGGTTACTCAAATTATTGCAAAATTTTTAATATCATTGCATTTATAAATAAACTATGATAGAATACGGGTGTTACAATTTATGTTTTTTGGACTAGATTTAGTAGAAAGGAGTAAAAATTATGACATTACTCACACCTACAATCATTGACTACATTCCATCTCAAAAAATAAGCGTCATAAAAAAGCCTAATGATATTCAGGAATATTTAGACGATGGTTGGGAATTTAACGGAAGAAATAACGGGTACCATGTATTATCTAAGCCATCTGAAGTTAGAGCAACTTTAGAAGCAAGTGGTATAAAGCTAGAAGTTGATTTAAGACCATATATCTTAAATTATTACAACTTAAAGGTACTACGGGAAGCCCGGGCAAAAGAAGCTATTAATGATATCAAAGCTGGAAATATTAATATATATTTAAACGATGATGATACTTTAATGCTTTGTTAACAGTAAAAAGATGTACTTATAGCACTATGCTATAAGCACATTTTTTTATTTACAACATACTTTATTTATGTTATAATTCTTAACGTGTTAATAACCATATACCTTAATAATAATTTGAAAGGAGAAATTATGAAAAATATTAAAATGGCGGTAATTACCGGAGGTCCTTGTTCCGGAAAAACAAGTTTTTTAGGAATGTTGCAAAAATAATTTGATGAAAAATTTCCAGATTGGTATTTAATGATAATTCCAGAAACTGCAACCGAACTTATTACAAATGGAATCAAACCCTTTAACAATTGTTTATCACTTTTAAATTTTCAAAAGTATGTATTAGAAATGCAAATAGCAAAAGAAGAGCTTTATTTAAAAGCCGCAAATGATGTTCCAAAGGATAATGTTCTTATTGTATGTGACAGAGGATTATGTGATAATATTGCTTATTGTGACAATAAAGAATGTAGCAATGAAGAAATGTTTTCAAAATTACTTTTACCACATAATAAAACATTGTCAAATGCAAGAGATCGGTATGATGTAATTATTCATTTGGTAACAGCAGCAAAAGGAACTAATGCATATACAACAGCAAATAATTCAGCTAGAAGAGAAACTGCTAAAGAAGCATGTATAGCTGATTCTAAAACATTACTTGCTTGGATGGGACATCCTAATTTAAAAATTATAGACAATTCTACAGATTTTCAGGAAAAATTAAATCGTGCAATGTCAGAAATATACTATTTAATTGGACTTAATGGAACTATTGAATACCATAAGAAGTTGTTAGTCAAAATTCCAGATATTAGTAAATTAAAGTATAACAAGAAAATAACAATTATTCAAAATTATTTATACTCTGATGACGATGATATTGAAAAAAGAATACGTCAAAGGAGAGATGGTGAAAGCTCAAGCTTCTATTATACAGAAAAAAATAAAGTAAAGGAAAATGATAATGGAAGATTAAAATCTGAAAGAAAAATAGACGAAAGAGAATACATTTTATTACTTTCACAAGTAAATCCAGAGTATCATCAAATCACCAAAGATCGTTATTGCTTTATTTATAACAATCAATATATGAGTTTAGATATATTTAATTTTGATAAAGAGCAGGCACTTTTAGAAGTATCCTTTGAAAAAAGAGATACAAACATTGAAATTCCAAATTTTATAGAAATAATAAAAGATGTAACATTTGATAATAACTATAAAAATGTAGAAATTTCAAAAAATTTAAGTTTATAATCTAAGATAAAAAAACAAGAAAAATAGCATTTTACTATTCTTCTTGTTTTTTGTTATTATTTTTCTAAAATTTTAACACAATTTGGGCACAAATATTGATATTTTAAGTTCTTTCCAATATATATAGACACATGTCTACATCTTGCACAAGCAACTCCATCTTTTTTAGAAACTTCAACTTTCTTTTCATTAGATATATTGGTAAAAATTCTTGAAACATTTAAACTTTCCAAAATATCATTATAGTTTTCTTCGATAAAATCAACAGTATCTTTATCAGTAAATATTCTAACTTGAGATTCTAATTTGTTTTTTACAACTCGAGTTGCTATAGCCTTATCTAAGTATTTCTTTACAAATTCTCTAATCTTAAGTATTCTATCCCATTTTTCCTTTTCAGTATCAATATTTAAATCAATTTTTCTTACATTGTCTCTAAAAGTTAAAATATTTTTTGATTCAGTTTCATCACTGTGCCATAAATATGGCCATATTTCTTCTAAAGTAAATGGAATAATAGGTTCAAAATAAAATACTAATTTTATCAAAATATCATACATTGTAGATTGTGTACTTCTTCTTTTTATATCATTTTGTTTTAAAACATATAATCTATATTTAATTATATCAAAATATTTTAAACACAATTCTTTAGTACAAAACTTAATTAAATTATCATAAACTTTTTTATACTCTAGCATATCATAAGCGTTTGAAATCACTTCATCTAAACTCATTAGTTTATCATAAAATACTTTATCTAAATCTATTCTATCCTCAACTTTTATATAACTTGTTGTTGGGTTAAAATCAGCAAGGTTTGATAATAAATATCTAAAAGTTCTTCTGATATTTTTATAGTCTTTATTTGTATTAATTATAAACTGCTTATTTAATCTAATATTTGTATCTTGAGATTTCGATAGCGCCCAAAGTCTTAAAATATCTGTGCCATACATATTAATAACTTTAACTGTATCAAAATCATTCTTGATAATAGATTTTACTACTATCTGATTATCTTTATTTTGTTTAGATAAACTTGGTTTTGTTTCATCTTTTAATTTATTAAATAAATTAAATTTTATATTATTTCTATTTTTTTCTTTTTGTGTTTCATTTTCTTTTGGAGTATCAATTTTTTGTTCTACTTTTTTGCTTATGTTTAATGTTTTTTTCTTATCTACATTTGAATAAATTAAAAATCTATCAATTTTATCAACTGTTTCTTTTAATTTTCCACTAAAACAAAGTTCATGTAGTTTTTTATTAAACATATATTTACTTGATATACATATATTTTTGTAGCTATCATCAGTCTCAAGAAATGGTAAAGATAAGTGTTTAAAGAAATCATTAATATTACCTTCGTCTTTAAATAAAAAAGCTCCTCCACATTTTTTACAACCAACTTCACCTTTTACTAACTCTTCTACATTTTTTTGATACCATATTTCATTTGGATTATTTTTAAATATATCAGATATTATTAAATTTAGTTTATCAGATATTATCATTTCTCCACATTGTGCACAGTATAACACTGGAATTGGAGTACCAATTTTTTTATCATCTGATATTACTATTTGTTTTTTTGCATTTATTTTATTAATTTGTGCTGGAAATTCTTCATTTTTATATTTTTCATCTGAAGACATTTTTGAATTTATTTCATTTGCAATTTTATCAGTTAATTCTTCTTGCCTATCTATATACCATTCATTTACACATCTGTACAAAAGTCTTGTATTACATTTTTTACAATATTCTAAAGTTATTGGAACCTTTTCTTTATAATAAATAAAATCATACTGTTTTAAAAATTCTTTAATTTTTTTGCCAGCTTCAATATAATTTGTATTGTTATATACTAAAGATAAAGAATTTGTCATACCATTTTCATCAACAACACATACCATATTATATTTTCTTATATCATTATTTATCATATAATCTAAATAATTTTGACCAAGTGATACTATTCTTATACCACTTGTATGCTTAGTATCTGCATATACATATTCTTTTTTAGAAGAAACAATATCCATTTTTTTAGTATAATTTAATGGATTTTCTACCTTTATACTTTTTAATTCTTCTGAATCAAATTCCTTTATTACAGAATATTTTGCAAATGATTTGTATTCCATGAATTTTTTTACAAACTCACTTGCAAGAATATAATATATTTTATTTTTTTCTATTTCAACACATACTAAACTATATTTTTCTCCTTTTGCAAGACATATACATTTACTTGCAATCATTGTCCAAGGAAATATTGTTGTACCTATAAAATAAACATTATCATCTTTAGTAATATCAGTTAATACCTTTTTCTTATCTTCGCACATATGATATAAAATATAATGTTCATATAAATCTCTTTTTACAAGTTTTATCTTTTCATGAGTTCTGGCACTTTTACAACATGGGCACCAACTAACTGGTCTAAATTCTCTGTGAATTTTTCCCTCTTGAAATAATTTCAAAAAGTTATTAATAATAGAAAATTCTACATCATCTTCAACTGTTGAGTAAAAAGAATTAGTATAGTTTATCATAGTACCTAAGTTATTAATATCAACAATTTCTTTTTTTAATATTTCAAATTGCTTTGCCATTTCTTCTGACTTTTTCTTAACACCATCATCAACAATTTTTTGATTTTTTGATTTATCTATTTTTTTCTTTTTTGTATCATTTTCATTTCCAGTATCTAAATCTACAGCAAGGCCATCATCAGCAAAAATCAACACATCTTCAACAACATTGCCTTTTAATGTTTCGTGTCTTATAAAAACATCTTTTAAAATTTTATTCATAGCAATTGTTGGAGATAATGTCTGATTTATAGTTATTGGTAAAGTTGTAAGTTTATATTTATTTTTTGAATTTTTGTTTTTTTGCATTGCTTGTTTAAATTTATTATCATCTTGCATTTTATCCAAAAAATAACTTTGTCTTCTTGGTAAGTTTCCTTCAACTGGAATGGTTTTCCTTGGTAAATTTAAAGTTGGAGTATAATCTTTTGTATCAATTACTTTCATACTATCACCTTATCAATATATAATTTTACCAAACATAAAAAAATATATCAATTTATTTTTTGTAAAAAAAAAAAACAAACTAATAAAAATAAATTTATTAGTTTGTTTAAACACTATAATTTTATTGGTTCATCATAATTTTCACCAAATGTTTCTACAGTAACTTCTTCCATAACAGGTGGAACTACAGGTCTATCTTTTCCTTCACCGTATGGTGCTCTTGTTATAACCCTTGTTTTTACTATCTTATCGACAACATCCATTCCTTCAATTACACTACCAAAAGCAGCATAATCTCCATCTAAGTATGTACCATCATCAACCATGATAAAAAATTGTGATCCTGCACTATTTGGCATCATACTTCTTGCCATTGAAACAACGCCTCTTACATGAGATAAGTTGTTTTCTACACCATTTTTCTTAAATTCTCCTTTTATTGAATAACCTGGTCCTCCCATTCCTGTACCTTCTGGATCTCCACCTTGTGCCATAAATCCAGGTATAGTTCTATGGAATATAGTTCCATTATAGAAACCTTTTTTTACAAGTGAAATAAAATTGTTTACTGTTTGAGGTGCAACTTTTGGATAAAGTTCTATTTTAAATGTTCCCTCTTCTTTCATTTTTATTGTTACAATTGGATTTTTCATAAATTCCTCCTTAAATATTACATCAATATTTTAACATATTATCTTAACTATAACAATAAAAAGATAAGATTAAAAATTTTTATTTAACCTTATCTTTTTATATTAATTATATATCTTTATTTTCTAAAACGCGCTTTGGATTTTCTTCAAGTAATTTATACATTTTTTCTTTTCCTACAACTTTTTCTAATTTTTTCACAGCTTTATCATACACGTCATATATTTTATATTCGTTATGTGAATCAGTTCCAAAAAAAGATATCATATTCTTTTTTAAAAGTTTTATTAAATTTTTCTTAGCTGAATTTCCATACACACCCATAATACTCCCAATATTTCCTTGAAGCAAAGCCCCCTCATTTATTAAAGGTATTAATTTTTTATAGTCTTTATCTACAAATTCATATCTTTCTGGATGAGCAATTATAGGGATATAACCATAATTTATAAGTGAAAATACAACTTGTTCCATATTAAAAGCAAGACCTGTCATAGGAAATTCCATAAGAATATATCTACTATTTCCAAGTGTGCATATTTTATCTTGTTTATATAATTCTAATAAATCAGGTGTAAAATACGCTTCATTTCCTTGATATAATGTTATATTGATATTTTTCTCTTTTAACATTTTATTTATAACATCAATGCTATTTATAAGATCTTTTTTATTTGTTTCGTTTGAATGCTCAATATAATGAGATGTTGCAAATATTCCTGTATATCCAAGTTCTGAAGCTCTTTTTGCCATTTCAAATGTTTGAGTAATGCTTCTTGATCCATCATCAACTTGAGGGATTATATGACAATGCATATCAATCATGATATATCACTCCTTATCTTTTAGATCTTCTTGAAGTAGTTAGACTATCCATATTTGAATCTGCATAATGTGAATAATACTTTACATAATCTTTTCTTTTTTCACTAGGCATTTTATTCATTACAACACCTGCAATTTTTCCACCAACTTTTTCAATAGATTTTTTTGCTTCAACTAACATATCTTTTTTTGTCTGATTTGCAGCACAAACTAAAACTACATAATCAGCTTTTTTTGCAAGTACTAACCCATCTGCAACAATACTTACAGGAGGTAAGTCGAATATTATTATATCAAAATTTTGTTTTACAATTTCTAAGAAATCATCAATATTGCTTGTGCCAAGTAATTCTGATGGATTAGGTGGTACAGTACCAGAAGTTATCAAAAATAAATTTGGAACTTCTGTTGTAGTAATAGACTTCATTAATATATCTGCTTGCATTTCAAGATCTGCACCATCTAATTGATATACATTTTGTAAATAATCTGAAAAACCATTTGTATTATATTTTCCAAATATTTTGTGTTGTCTACCTTTTCTTAAATCGCAATCTATTAATAACACTTTTTTATTCGTTTGAGCATATGCAATAGCAAGATTTGCAGTAACCCAACTTTTACCATCTCCAGGTGCAGCACTTGTAACCATTAAAACTTGATTCTTCTTTCTAGAACAAAGAAATGTTAAATTTGTTCTTAAAAGTCTAACAGCTTCAGAAACTGGAGATTTAGGTGATTCATGAACAATTATTTCTTTAGACATTTTCTACTCCTTTTCTTCATACTTTGGAATAACAGCAATAACTGACATACCAAGTAATCTTTCAACTTCATTTGGATCTTTTACTGTATTATCAACATACATAACAAATAACACAATTGCAGCACCTAAAAATAGTCCAGCACATCCAAATAATATAATATTTTTCTTCATATCAACATTATATGGTTTGGTTGCAACAACAGCATCATCAATTACAGAAATATTTTCTATTTTATATACTTCTTTTACTTTAGCTGCAAAAGCTTCAGATAAAGCATTAGCAATGCTTGCAGCAACATTTGGATCTTGATTTGATACTGTTATAAGTAAAACTTCTGTATTTGATTTAGACTCAACTTTAATATTACGTATAAATTCACTTTCACTCATATTTAACTTTAAACTATCTATAACAGAACTTGCAACAGATCTAGATTTTATTATTTCTGAATAAGTCGAAACAAGTTTTGAATTTAATGATAAATCATTTGATGTAATAGCAGTAGTTGAACTTGATGTTTCTCCAGATGCACTAGAAAGTACTAATGTAATACTTGAACTATACATAGGTTTTATAACAAATAAGGTATAAAGCATTCCACAAGCAATTCCAATAATAGCTAAAATTATTATTAATAATTTCTTTTTCCATAGTTCATAAAAAATTTCTTTTATATCAATTTCTTCCATAAATCCTCCATTATAAAGCTCCTGTTTTATTTAAAATATTTTTTACTGTTTTAAATAAAATTAAAGCATCATTTTTTAAACTTATATTTTCATAATATTCTTTATCAATTTTTAATCTATCCTCAAAATTTGTATTACTTCTTCCTGAAACTTGCCAAGGTCCTGTAATACCTGGCGTACATTTTATTATATAATTGTAATATTCACCCATATCATCAATTTCTCTTGGTAAATAAGGTCTAGGTCCAACAAGTGTCATATTTCCAATTAAAACATTAATAAATTGTGGAAATTCATCTAAGCTTGTCTTTCTTAAGAAATTACCAACCGGTGTTACTCTAGGATCATTTTTTAATTTTTTATATTTTTTATACTCAATTTTTGCTTCTTCATTTTTACTTAAGTACTCTTTTAAATATTCATCTGCATTTGGTATCATTGTTTGAAATTTATAAATTTCAAATAGTTTTCCATTTCTACCTATTCTTTTTTGTTTGAAGAATATTTTACTTTTTTCACCTTTAAATAGATTTATAAAAAATACAACTATTGTAACTGGTATAAGCAAAATAATTCCACATATAGCACCTAAAATATCAACAAATCTTTTTATTACTTTTTCGATCAAATTATATTCTGTTTTAACGCTACAAACTTCTATAGGTAAATTCTCGCTACCTACTTGCATACTAACTATTCCTCCTTACAACTTTTCTTTCTACATTTTAGAATAAAATATGTAATTATATAAACTAAGCAAATACCTAAAAAGCTACCACAACTATCAATAAATACATCAAAAACTCTTGCTGTTCTTCCAGACGAAAAAATTTGATGTATTTCATCAGTTATAGCAAAAACTAGTGAACAACCAAAAGCATACAAAAAAATTTTTATTTTATTAACATTTATCAACCTAAAAAATATACTAAATAAAATTCCCATAGAGCAATATAAAACAAAATGTGCTGTTTTTCTTATAATGAAATTATAATATTCATACTTTTTCTTTGTTATAGACGTTCCATTGTTATCATCAAATAAAATTTTTATAATTTTATTTAATACAGTTTTACTTTCCCTCTCTGATGCCACGCCATTTCTTGAAGAAAAGTAAATAATTATTGCCATCAATATTATAATCAGAAATAAAACAAAAAAAGCTATGATTTTTCTATTCTTACTCAATTTTTCTTCTTTCTTATGTAAATTACATTTTAAATAAACTTAGATATTATTATATAATATAAAGTTTCTTTTTTCAAGTGTTTTATGTTAATTGATACTTTTTTATAAAAATATATTTAAATTTAAAAGAAAGTATTTACAAAAAAATAATTATTGTGTAAAATACAAGTATAGAGATAATGAATTTTATGAAAATCTACAAGCATATGATAAGGGAATCGAGATGCATATCTGGTGTCGAATACTCTGTACTTGAGGATCCTAAAGGCTATGACAAGATGCCCACCTTTAACAAAAGGGTTTTATCATTAAACATTATCTCTCTTTTTTTATCTAAATTTTACATTTATTTTCCTTTTTTGACATACAAGTATTTGAAATTTTATCATAATTGTGATAATATTTTTAAGTAATTATTTAATTACAATAAATATAATAGTAAAGGATGGATATATGATGGAAGTAAATGAAGAAAAAAGAAAAAAATTTATGGAATATGCTGGTAAAAGAGTTAACAACATTTTACACGATATTCAAATTCTAGAACCAATGGCAAGAAGTAATTCTTACGATTTTACAAAACAAGATTTAAATGAAATGTTTACAGCTATTGAAGAAACTTTAGCTAATACTAAAGAAGAATTTTTCAAAAAATTTGAAGAAAAAGCAAAAGCTGAGAAAAAAGTATTTACATTTGGTAGCTCTGCAAATATAACTAATGATACTCCTGTAGAAGAAGTTTTAAATACAGAAAATGAAGCTGTTCAAAGTGAAAACTTACAATAAATAATATATAAAAAAATACTAGTACAAAAAGTACTAGTATTTTTTTTGCTTTATTTGTTTAATAAAAACACAAAGAAATTTAAATAAGTTGCAAATAAAATCCAAACTAAATAAAGTATTTGCAAAATACCTGCAATTTTTTCTTTTTTGTAAAATACAATAATCATATATATAACTAAAGTACAAAGTAGTACAATCCATAAAAAAGCTACTAATCTTAGTTTTAACACAAAGAAAATTATTGACCACAAAGCATTTACAATTAGTTGCAAATAATAAATTTTATTTACTTTACTATCAACCTTATCATTATTTTTAAGTATCGCATAAGATATGCCCATTAAAATATATAAAATAGTCCACATTATTGGAAATATACTAGCTGGTGGTGAAAGTGCAGGTTTATTTAAACTTTCATAATCAATATAATTAGACATAATAAGTCCAACTACACCACCAATTATTACTGGTATAAAAATTGAAATTATATAATTTAATATTTTATTTTTCTTATCCATATTATATACCTCACATAAATATTTTATAAAAAGTAAGATATAATATACCAAAATTTAACTTTTTCATTTTAAAATCTTTTTTAATTTATTTTGAACTTTAGTTTCTATTCTAGAAACGTATGAACGTGATATTCCAAGTTTATCAGCAACTTCTTGTTGCGTTTCTTGTTTGTGTCCATTTAGTCCATATCTTAATTGCATTATATACTTTTCTCTGCTAGGAAGTTCATTTTCAATATATTCTAAGACTTGTTTTGTTATCATCTTGTTGTATATTGTATCTACTGCATCTTTTGAATCATCATTTAAAGTTTCTTCAAGTTCCATGTCATTTCCATCTTTATCAACTCCAATAATTGTACTCATAGATACTTCTGCTTTATTTTTCTTTGTAACTCTTAAATACATTAATATTTCATTTTCAATACATCTTGATGCATATGTACTTATTTTGAAATTTTTTTCACTGCTAAAACTATTTATAGCTTTTATAAGACCAATAGTACCAATTGAAATCAGATCTTCCATATCTTGTTCACTTTTAGCATATTTTTTGCAAATATGTGCTACTAATCTTAGATTATGGTTTATTAAGGTATCCTTTGCATTTTTATCCCCTTGAAAATATTTTTTTAAATAATACTCTTCTTCAGATTTTGACAGTGGTTCAGGATATAAATCATTATTTGAAATAAATCCAAATAATAAAAAAATATTTGAAATAAATTGACTAAAAAGAGTAAAAATCATAAAAACTCCTCCTAGTAATATTTATGTAGATTTCTAAATTTATTGCCTGTCTAAAAAAAAATAAATGTAAACATAAGTCTACATTTATTTAAATATTTTATTTTGTTTTTTCATTCATTTCATAAAGCATTGATTTATTTTGATTGATTTTATTTACAACTTTTTCATATTTTATTCTTTCATCTATTTTCTTTTGTTTTTCATTTGCAAATTTATCTTTTGATTTTTCAATTTCTTCATTAATTTTCTTAATTTGCATATTTATAGCAGATAAAATTTCTTTCTTATTTTGTTTTGTTGGTAAATTGTCATTTAAAACATTTTGCTCATACATATTATTTTGAAGTTTTCTTACTCTTTCCATATCTACATCAATACATTTTAAATATTTTTCTTTAAAGAATAAAATTTCATTAATATTTTGTTTGTTTTTATTGTACTTTATAATTTTATCAATTTTTAAATATATTTTTTCTTTATCAAGAGTTGGTTCTGTTATACCATCTTTTCCGTAAACTATAGCCTCTTTATATGCTTTATATAATTCAATTTTTGCATTTTTTATTTTTTGTTTTCCAAAAAGTTTATCAAAAAATCCAATTTTTTCACTTGATATTTCTTTTATTTTTTCGTCAATCAAATTATTTTCAATATTTACAACAAAATTATTAACCTTATCATCAATTTTTGTCATTAAAATTTCATCAAAATAATTAACTGCTTTACTAAAGAAATCCTGAATACCTGTTATATTATTATTAACAAACTCAAGTGCATTTTTATACTTTTCAACTTTTTTACAAAAATTAAGTTTTTCTGCAACAGACATACTATCAATATTTTCAAAACTATTATTTATCTTTAAAGAATTTTCCTTAGAATTTTTTACAATATCTTCGTAATAATTAGAAATATTGTTATAATCTGCATTGATTTTAAAGTCTATATTAAGTTGTTGTGATACACTATTACACTTTTTCAAATTTTTTTCTACATTTGAAATTTTTCCGTTATAATTTTCGTATCCTGCTAATATATTATCTTTTAATTCATTTATTTGCTCAATATCAGCTCTTAATTTTTGCTCGTTATAATCCCCAAGAGTATCATTAATAATATCAAGAATATTTACTTTTATAATATTTGCCTCATATTTAAATCTAGAAATAAGATCATTTTTTATCCTGCTATAAATAATTTTTAAATCATTTATTTCATATTCAATTCCTGCTACTATATCTTTTTGTTCATCAACATCTTTTTTCTTATCTAAATAATATGGTTCATTTTCAAAAAAATCAAGTTTTTCTTTTGCTCTTGCTAAATTATCAAGTAATAACTTATATTTACCTAAAATTTCATTAACTTTTGCTGCCTCTTCATAGATATAATCATTATCTAATAATCTTTTATCAAATTCATTTTCATCATACTTTTGATTTTTAAGTTTAATATTATAATTTCTATATTTCCACCAATTGCATTTGTATTCTTTTTCATCAATATATGTAAAAGGAGCTAAAATGTATTCCATTTTTTTATTATACTTATCAGTTGATAAAAGTACATCTGAAACTTTAACTACAGGTACATCTTTATCAATACTTATATATAATATATCACCTTGCATATTATCTTGGAAAGTTTCCTTTTTTTCTAATTCTTTTATAAGAACCAACATTTTATTAATTTGTGCTTTTTCAGTTTCAGTATATTTCCCAAGTTCTGTTATCTTATAATATACATCTAATTTTTTTACACTCTCGATTTTTTTATATATAATTGAAACAACGCCTTTAAATACTCTTAATATCTCACTAAGCTCATTATATCGTACATATCTACCTTTTAAATTTTGCATTAATTCATATTCAATATCATTTTCTAATAAATTTGAAACATGAAATTCATAAACTGTACAATAATCAAGTAGTGCATTTTTTTCATCTTTTGTTATTTTTAATAATTCATCCTTCTTATTCATAACATAATCCTTTTAAATTCTAAAATAATTGTTGCATATAATAATCATAATCATCATTTAATACATCGTTATATTTGTATTTTACGTTAGTATTAGTATTCATACTAAAAATAAAATCCCATACATAGGCAACATATACAAGTACTACACCTAATTTAAAAAGTAATGAAACAATAGCACCAACAAGTGCTGTTGTAAGTGAAGATTTTGCTTTTTTAGGTGTTTTTTCCTTATATTTAAGATATACTATTATTCCTATTACTGGTGCAAAAAAACTCGCTACATTTAAAAAGAAATTAGGTTTATCTTTTACATCAACCTTACAAGTAGTAATAACAGTATCTTTTTCTTCTGTTTCATTTTTTGTTTCTTCTTTATTTTCTACTTCATTTTTTATTTCTATTTCTTTAATTTCTTCCTTAACTTCTTTATCTTCTTTTTCCGAATTTATTTTAGATAGTTCTCCAATAGGCAAAATTTTTGTACCACAATATGTACAATATTTTGTTCCATCTTCTATCTTTTTTCCACATTCTCTACAAAACATAAAAATACTCCTTTATATTATTTTTTTCTTCTTAAAATTGTGCCAGGTTCTACAAAATATGGAATTTTTAATTTAACAAGTTGTCCTTTTACACCTGGATTTACAGTTTCAATTTCTTCATCTGTCTTTATATCATAAAGTTTTTCTATTTTAAATGTATCTATATCAAATTTATTTGGATACAAAATCTCAATAGTATCTCCAATAGTCAATTTATTTTTTATTTCTGCAATATATACATCATTTAACTTTTCATATTTACTAGTTACTCTTGCACCATATTCATATTTTAAGTTTTCACTTTTTCCATCAAAATCATGTATATCTTGATTATTTGAATCAGAAAAATAAAATTCAGATAAACCTCTTGTTTTTACTTTTAAAAGTTCTTCTAAATATTTATCTGCATTATATTCACTTTCTTTTCCTTCTTCTTTTAATCTCATATAATCATCAATAGCTTGTCTATATGTTCTTACAACTGTAGCAAGATAATACTCAGTTTTTAATCTTCCTTCAATTTTTAAGCTATCTACACCCATATCACATATAGTTGGTATTTGTTTAATTAGGCACATATCTTTTGAAGAAAATAAATATGTTCCTTTTTCATCAAAATCAAGATTTATAACACTACTTGGATTATTTACTTCACTTGCAGTTATGTTATATTGCCATCTACAACTTTGAGCACAATCTCCTAAATTTGCACATCTACCTGATAAATATTTGCTTAGATAACATCTACCAGAATAAGCGTAACAAATTGCGCCATGTATAAACATTTCAACTTCTAAATCTTTTGGTTTATTTTCCATTATATATTTTATATCTTTTTTATTTAATTCACGTGCAAGAATTACTCTACGTGCTCCATATTTATACCAAAAATTAGCTGAATGTAAACTAACTGTATTTGCTTGTGTACTTATATGAATTTCCATATCTGGTGCAATTTCTTTAATTTTTTCTATTACACCAACATCACTTGCAATTATAGCATCTGCACCTATATTTTTTAATCTTGTTACTTCATTTTTTATATCTTCATAATGTTCATCATGTGCATAAATATTTAATGCAACATATACTTTTTTACCTAAACTATGTGCATATTTTATAGTTTCTTCTAAAGAGTCTATATTTATTTCAGCTCTTGATCTTAAAGAAAGTTTAGCAGTTCCACAATAAATGGCATCTGCTCCATATTTAAAAGCAATCTTTGCTTTTTCTAGACTACCTGCTGGTGCTAGTAACTCTGGTTTTTTCATCATTTTATTCATCTCCTAATATTTTATATGTTGTCGAAAATATACTTCCAAACTTAATATTTACCATATTTCCATTTTCATCATAAATTTTATATATTTTATATCCTGGTCCTATATACGAATCAACATTTGAAATTGTATCTTTTTTAATACTAAAAACCGGTTCTTTTGAATCAATAACACAGTTAACATCGATTAAAAAATCTAAAAATACTACAATTATTAAAATTATCAAAATAATAGTTAATCTAACTACTGTTTTTCTACTCATAAATTTTAACCTCTACTAAATTTTTCAATAAAAAAATATATTACATCTGTCATTTTAAGGCCAAGCCAAGTACAAAATGATAAATATATTTCTATAATAACATCTGATGGTACAAACATAACTATAACAGCTGCAATAGCAATGAATGGTCCAAAGGGAATATAGTCATCTGCAGCTTTCTTTTTTGAAATTATAAGTATACTACCAATTATTGCACCAAATAAAAAAGAAGTTATAGTTATTACTAATATGTTTTTTAATCCAAAAACAAAACCTAAAGACGCCATTAGCTTAACATCTCCAAGCCCCATCCCTTCTTTTTTAAATATAAGAAGTGCTAAGAAACCTATTCCTAAAAATATTGCTCCACCTACTAAAGCTCCAAGTAAATAACTGTACCAAATGCTAATATTTGCTATAAAATTAATAATACCTGCTATTAGAATTACAACATGTACTTCATCTGGAATTAACTGAAATCTATAATCAATTGAAAAAGTAATTGCAAGTGCTGATATTACCATCATGTATAAAAAAGCTGATAGTAAAGTGATATTTTTATAACTTAAAGAAACATATATAAGCAAGTTAAACAATATCAAAAATATTATTGAATATTTAAAGTCAATTTTAAAATCTTTAAATAAAGTTTTAAAAAATTCTTTATATGTTATTTCCTCTGAAACAACAGGTGGCATCTTTTTATTAAGATGTGCAACTACTTGCCCAAATAAAATAGCTACCACACTTGACAATATATATAACAAAATAGTTTTCAACTATTTTTCCTCCTTTAATTTTAAATATCTTCTCATTACAAATCTTTCAAGTGGTCTTTTAAATCTTGTATGAATTCTTTCTTTTTTTTCAATAGGAGAAACTAATATTGTTTTTATTCCAAATCTATTTCCACCCCAAATGTCAGTAAACATCTGATCTCCTATCATTATCATTTCATTTTTTGAAATTTTTTCTTTGTTTTTTATATCTTCAAAACCTTTTAAAAATGGCTTTTTAGCATTATAAGTATATTGCATTCCCAATTCTTTAGCAACTCTTGAAACAGTCTTATATGATAAAGAATTACTTAATATATATACTTTAACATCTTTTCTTTTTAGTTCTTTAACCCATGCTTTTAACTCTTTTGAATATTTACGACTACTATAATCTATTAAAGTATTATCCATATCAAACATTATAACTTTTATATGATTATTAGTAAAAATTGAAAATGGTATATCTTCTACTTTTTCAAAAGCATAAGTAGGATAAAATCTATGATAAAAAGTTTTATATTTCTTATTATTTACATTATTTTTTCTAGTTTGCATTACTTAAAATCCTCCTACAATATAATACTATATTTTTCTTTCTTTTGCAATAAATTCACACGTTATAATATATAAAAAATGCATATTAAATAAAATATTTTTTATTTTTTCTTTAAATAATAAAAAAAGTATGTTATACTTAATTTCAGTATTAAAGGAGGTACTTATGCAAGATTACAGCAATAAAAATATATACGATGTATTAAAAGAAAGAGATTTAATAAAACAAATAACTTTTGAAGATGAATTTAAAGAATTAGTAAAGGATACTAAAACTTCTGTATACTTAGGAATTGATCCTACTGCTGATAGTATACATATTGGACATTTCATTCCACTTATGATGATGTCATATTTTCAAAAATGTGGTCATAGACCAATTATTTTAATTGGTGGTGGTACAGCATTTATTGGAGATCCAAGTGGAAAATCTGATATGAGAAAAATGCTTTCTAAAGAAGATATTGAAAATAACGTAAAAAATATTATTGAACAAGTTAAAAAATTCTTATCTTTTGAAGGTGAAAATGCAGCAATAATTGTTAATAATGCAGATTGGATTTTAAATTTAAATTATATGGATTTTATTAGAACATATGGTGTGTACTTTAATGTAAATAGAATGCTTGATGCAGAATGTTTTAAACAACGTATGGAAAAAGGGTTAACTTTCTTTGAATTAAATTATATGCTAATGCAAAGTCATGATTTCCTACAATTATTTGAACAAAAAGGTTGTACTGTAGAAATTGGTGGAGATGATCAATGGTCTAATATGCTTGCTGGTGTTGACTTAATTAGAAAAATTCATAAAAATGGTAGTTTTTGTGTAACATGTCCATTACTTTTAAATTCAGAAGGTAAAAAAATGGGTAAAACTGTTAGTGGAGCTTTATGGCTTGATGCTAAAAAAACTAGTCCTTATGAATTTTATCAATATTGGAGAAATGTTAAAGATAATGAAGTTTACGATGTCTTAAGAATGCTTACATATTTACCTATGGATGAAGTTAGAAGACTTTCTTCACTTGAAGGAAGTGCAATAAATGAAGCAAAAAAAGTAGCTGCTTTTGAAATCACAAAATTAATACATGGTGAAGAAGAAGCTTTAAAAGCTCAAAAAGCTTCAGAAGAACTATTTGAAAATCAACAAAATAGTGAAAATATGCCTTCAATTGAAATTACAAAAGATATGTTTAACGAGGAAAAAATTTCTCTTGTAGATTTAGTAACAATTTCTAATATTGCTCCATCTAAATCACAAGCAAGAACTTTAATAGAACAAAATTCTATTTCTTTAAATGATGAAAAAATAACTGATACAAAATATATGGTTTCATTATCTGACTTTAACGACAATTTTGTTGTTATAAAAAAAGGAAAGAAAACATTTATTAAAATTATAGTTAAATAATAAAATAAAAAGAATAAAAAAATAAGCTAAAATGAAATATAACTCATTTTAGTTTATTTTTTACTTTATACTACTTTACTAATTTAATTTGTTATGTTATAATTCTATTGTATTTGGCCCATTGGTCAAGCGGTTAAGACGCAACCCTCTCAAGGTTGAATCATGGGTTCGATTCCCGTATGGGTCACCAACTTCGATGAAAAATATTACATTTTTCATCGTTTTTTTATTTATAAAATGTTTATAAATAGTATAAAACACAATTTTTTGAGTATAATAACATATACATTCATTTGCAAAAGTGACCAAAATTTAGAAGTTTTGCAAGTACGCTTGCAAAACTTATTGACTTAATATTTTAAAAGTGCTATTATAAATGTAAGGAGCTGATAAAATGATTATAAGAGAAAATTATTTAAATACTTTAATAGATGCAAAAGATACTGAATTCATAAAAGTTATAACTGGTGTTAGAAGAAGTGGAAAATCCACTTTACTTTTGATGTTTAAAGAATATCTATTAAATAATAATATTAATGAAGATGAAATTATTCACATAAATTTTGAATCTGCTATGTATGATTATATAAAAAATTATAAAGATTTATACGAAGAAATCAAAAATAAACTTTCAAAAAGAAAAACATATATATTATTAGATGAAGTTCAAAATGTTGATCAATGGGAAAAAGCAATAAACTCATTAAATATAGATTTCAACGTTGATATATATATTACAGGTTCTAATGCATATCTTTTATCAAGTGAACTTGCAACATTATTATCTGGAAGATATATAGAAATAAAGATGTATCCATTATCATTTAAAGAATTTTTAAAATTCAATAAATATGATAATAATAATTTAGAAGAAAAGTTTTATGAATATTTAAAATATGGTGGATTACCTGCTATAACACAAATAAAGGATAAAAGTAATTTAGTTATGGCATATTTAAATGATATTTATAATACTATTGTAAAGAAAGATATTATAGAAAGAAATAATATAAAAGATATATCACTTTTGGAAAATATCGTTAAATATGTATCAGCTAATATAGGAAGTTCTATATCAGCAAATAAAATAAGTGATTATTTAAATAGCAATAAAATAACTGAAAAATCAAATCATTCAACAATAGATAACTATTTAAAAATGTTAGAAAATGCTTTTATAGTATACAAGGCTGATAGAAGTGATATAAGAAGTAAAGCGTTATTAAAAACTTTAGGTAAATATTACATAGCAGATACAGGTTTAAGAAATATTATTTTAGGTTTTAGAAATATTGATGAAGGACATTTGTTAGAAAATGTTGTTTATTTAGAACTTTTAAGAAGAGGATATAAAGTTAATATTGGTAAAACTTTTGAATATGAAGTTGATTTTATTGCAGAAAATCCTGATGAAATAAAGTACTATCAAGTTTCTCAAAGTATAAAAGATGATTCTGTTAGAGAAAGAGAATTAAGAAGTCTAGAAAGTATTCAAGATAATTATGAAAAAATAATTTTAACTATGGATAAAACTATAAATAAAGATTATAACGGAATAAAAGTAAAAAATATAATAGATTTCTTATTAGAAGATATATAACAAATGATTTTTTAACATTATATAAATAATGTTAAAAAGAAAAAGGCTTCACATATTTTTTGTGAAGCCTCATTTTATTGCATTAAAGAATTTTTTTACTTTAATTAGCTTTGCAACAATAATTCTTTTCTAACATTTTTTGATACGTAGTTATTTTTTCCATCTCAAATGTTAATATGCAAGTTTTACCTCTAAAAATTACAATTTTATCAAGGTTATTTTTGCTAAATTTAGTTTTACCTATCATAATACAAGTATCACTTTGAGTAAAGTCGCCTTTGTCTTCCCTTAACACATTCCAACTTATCGCTGTAATTACAAACAAATCATTCATGTTTTTTCCTCCTACATATTTAATAAAATATTTAGTTTTTTATATCACCTCTTACTTGTTTGCATTATATCACATATTTTATATTCTAGGAAGATTATTTTTAAATTATTTTATAACTTACTATACTCATCATTTATTTTATTTGTTAATATACAAGCGTATATTACAAAAGTAGTAATTGTGCCAATTAATAGCCCTAAAAAAAGTCCTACTAAAAACAAAACATCATCTCCTTATTTTATGATATTTTATCTTAAATTTTATTTAACCGATTAATATGTTATATCTATTTAGTTTATATTTCAATATTATCGCTACTTTAAAATAAAACTCGACATATATTATACTAATATGATACGCAAAAATATTTCAATTATTACTAAAAAACCTTTAATTACTAGAATATAATCTAATAATCAAAGGTTTTTATTTACATTAACTTATTTAATCTATCATCTACTTTTTGTAACAATGCTGTATATTTTTCTATTTTTTCTTTTTCTGCTTCAATTAATTTTGCTGGTGCTTTTTCTACGAAAGATTTATTATTTAGCATTGATGTTGCTCTTTTTAATTCACTTTCATATTTTTTCTTTTCAGCATTTAACTTTTGAATTTCTTCTTCTTTATTTATTGCAAAATCAAGATTTAAAAATACATCAATTTGTTCAAAATGCAAAGCAACAAAATTTTCATTTATATTTTCAGTTGAATCTACATATTCAATTGTTTCAATTCCACCTAATTTTTTTATAAACTGATCAGAATCTTTTAAAGTTTCGATAATATTTGATTTTACAAACATTATAACATTTATTTTCTTGTTATTTGCTATATTATTATTTGCTCTTTCGTTTCTAATTTGTTTTAACATTTCAAGTATTAAATCAATATTTTTCTCATCATTTTCAAAGTTATAATTAATATCTTCAAATGTATCAAGCATTATTGATTCAAATTTTGTATTTAAGTTTTGATATATCTCTTCTGTTACAAATGGCATAAATGGATGTATTAATTTCATTAAATTAACTAAAACATAATTTAAAGTCCATACTGCTTCATTATATGTATTATCTTCTTTATTGTATAGACGAGGTTTTACAAGTTCAATATATTCATCACAAAAACTTGACCAAGCAAAATCATATAATTTTTGAACTGCAACACCTATTTCAAATTTTTCTATATTTTCCTTTACATCTTTTGAAACATTAGCAAGTTTAGTAATGATCCACTTATCTTCAGCTTTTAAATTTTCTTCATTAACTACGTAGTTTTTATCAAAATCACTTAAATACATATTAACAAATTTTGCTGCATTCCAAAGTTTGTTTACAAAATTTCTACTAGCTTCTACTTTTGATGGAATATATCTTATATCATTTCCAGCAGAAATACCTTGAATTAATGAAAATCTTAAAGCATCTGTTCCGTATTCATTTATAACTTCTATAGGATCTACACCATTTCCTAAAGATTTAGACATTTTTCTGCCTTGTGCATCTCTAACAAGTCCATGTACAAAAACATGTTTAAATGGTGTTTTTCCTGTATAAGCAATACCTGAAAATATCATCTTACTAATCCAAAATGTTATAATATCATATCCTGTAACGATCATTGAATTTGGATAAAAATATTCAAATTCTTTTGTTTTATCAGGCCAACCAAGGATAGAAAATGGCCATAAAGCTGATGAAAACCAAGTATCAAGAGTATCTTCATCTTGTGTTAAATGTCCACCACATTCACAAGTTTCAACTTTAGTTTTTGAAACAGTGATTTTATCACATTTATCACAATAATATGCAGGAATTCTATGTCCCCACCAAAGTTGTCTTGAAATACACCAATCTTGAATATTTTCCATCCAATTAAAATACATTTTTTCAAATCTTTTTGGAATAAACTCAGTATCATTATTTCTAACTGCTTCAATTGCTGGTTTTACTAAGTCTTTCATTTTTACAAACCATTGATTAGAAATATATGGTTCTATAGTATGATGACATCTATAGCATGAACCTACATTGTGAGTGTATTTTTCTTTTTTTACAAGAACACCTAAATTTTCTAATTCTTTTTCTATTTTTTCTCTTGCTTCAAGAGTTGTCATACCTTGATATTTACCAGCATTCTCATTTAAAGTTCCATCTTCATTTAATAAGTTTATTACTTCTAAATCGTGTCTTTTTCCAACTTCAAAATCATTTGGATCATGAGCAGGTGTCATTTTAACAACACCTGTACCAAAGTCTTTTTCAACGTAATAATCAGAAATTATAGGGATATATTTATTAACTATAGGTAAAAGTACTCTTTTTCCGACTAAATGAGTATATCTTTCATCACTTGGATTTACAGCAACTGCAGTATCACCAAGCATAGTTTCAGGTCTAGTTGTAGCAACAACAACATATTCATCTGAATTTTCAACTTGATATTTAATATGCCATAAAAAAGATTCTTTTTCTTCATATTCAACTTCAGTTTCAGATATTGGAGTTTTACAATCAGGGCACCAGTTTACAATTCTTTTTCCTTTATAAATTATACCTTGATTATATAATCTTTCAAAAACTTCTAATACTGCTTTAGAACAACCTTCATCCATTGTAAATCTTTCTTTTGACCAATCACATGAACAACCAAGTTTTCTAAGTTGAGATGTAATTTGTCCACCATATTTTTCTTTCCAAGCCCATGCTTCTTTTAAGAAACCTTCTCTTCCTAATTGTTCTTTTGTCTTTCCTTCTTCTTTTAATTTTGCAACAACTTTTACTTCAGTTGCAATACTTGCATGGTCTGTACCTGGTACCCATAAAGTAGGAACTCCTTTTAATCTGTTGTACCTTATAAATACATCTTGAATTGTGTTATCAAGTGCATGACCAATATGTAATTTTGCTGTTACATTTGGTGGTGGCATTGAAATTACAAAAGGTTTTTTAGATTCATCTATTTTTGTTTTAAAATATCCTTTTTCTTCCCATTTTTTATATATTTCATCTTCTCTTTTTGAAAAATCAAATTTACTTTCCACAAAAAACTCCCCTTTCTATCTTGTCATATAATAAATTACAATAAACATTAAAACAATAACAAAAAAAGATATAACTTTTACTGTACCTACAAGCATATTTTCTTTTTCCATTTTTACTTTATTCTTAAAAATCCATCTTGCATTAAATAGCACCAGTAAAAATATAAAAATAATAAAAAAGCATAAAAATAATTTTAAATTTAACACATTTATCACCACATCTTTGCTACAAAAAAACAGACTACTTCCTTATTAAATTTAAGGACGAAGTCTGATATTCGCGGTACCACCTTAATTCATGCAAAAGCATGCTCTTAATTCACATTAACCGAGTGTTTACGGGATATACTTACACATAAAAACTTCAATATATCAGCTCCAAAGCTACCTTCAAATACATCTTTCTTAGAAAAACTCACAGCTACAATTTTTCCTCTCTTTAAGCGATTATATTTTACTCCTCTTTTTCACAGCTTTTACATATATAACAATATGAATAAGTATAACATAAAATTAAATTTTTTTCAACTATTAAAATTATATAATATTTTCCTATTAAGATATCATGAATTTATTTAATAGATTTTAACATAAATTGACATAAAATAAAAGCTGTGATATAATTCTAGAAAAAATTTATTCCAAATTTTAATAAAGGAGGTATATTATGGACTCAAATAAGGTCATACTTTTCAACCGTAATTCTGAAATTCGCCATATAAGTAATTACATCGGAAAAGAAAACTTTAAGATGTTAGAAAATAATCCTGAAGCGATGGAACTTTTGTTATATTTAAATTCATGCAATAAATTATATTTATTCTTTAAAGCTATTACTGAAAAATCAATCTATTTTGATGATTTTTCTGATAACTTTATATTTGTTGTAACTGGGTGTTTATGTAAAAACTCTGAATTTAAAAAGATAAGAAATGAAGTTTTTGAGTATATAGGTTTAGATTTACTTAAAAAATATGAACATGAGCCAAAATTTCAGGAACTTTGCATAAAATTACATGTAAAGCAGTATATCTTTAAAGAAAATTTAAGTTTTATAAAAAAACTTTTATTATCTGATTTTTTTAAGTTATATAACAATTCAGCTATTGATTTTTCTTTACTTGATAATTTACTTCTTTTAGATGATGCTTACGAAATGTTAGATTATTTGATTTTTTCAAAAAATTTAGATTTAAAAACAGTTACTGTGATTTCTAAGTTCATGTTAAGTAATAACATCAAAAAGGAAGAGTTTGATACCGTATTTTTTGTTTTTAATTCCATTATTAAGTGTACTTTTGATGATTTAAATAAAATATTCATGTATAAAGCAGAATGGAAAAAAATAAAATCATACGTAAAATCTGGCTCTTTAACAACTTCTATTCCTTATTTTACAAGGGCAAGTTCTTTTGTTATATTTATTAAATTTATTCCAGCTTTTGATGAAATTAACGGTTTAGATGAAGCTTCTTTAATATTTGATAAAATATCAGATTATGCTGAAAAATTAAATAAGAATCCTAGACTTGTTGCAATTAATATTTGCAAAGAGTTAAATTTACTTTAATCAAAAAAACATAGCATAGATTAAATCTATGCTATGTTTTTTATCCGTTAACTTGTTTCATAACTTCTTCAGCAAAATTAGTTTCTTCTTTTTCAATGCCTTCTCCTCTTTCGAATCTAGCAAATCTTCTGATAACTATATTTTCACCAATTTTAGCTACTAAATTTGTTAATAATTCACCAACAGTTATATCTGGATCTTTAACAAATTTTTGGTCTAAAAGACAAATTTCTTCAAAGAATTTATTTAATCTTCCTTCAACCATTTTTTCAGCTATAGCTTCTGGTTTTCCTTCTTCCATAGCTTGAGCTTTTAAAGTTTCTCTTTCTTTTTCAACAATTTCTGCTGGTACATCGTTTCTACTTACGTATTTTGGTCCAGCTGCTGCTATATGCATAGCAACATCTTTTACGAATTGTTTAAAATCATCATTGTTAGAAACAAAATCTGTTTCAGAATTAACTTCAACTAAAGCACCATATTTACCATTGTGAATATATGCTTCAACTAATCCTTCAGCAGCAGTTCTTCCAGCTTTTTTAGCAGCTTTTGCAATACCTTTTTTTCTTAAAAGTTCAATTGCTTTTTCCATATCGCCGTCTGCTTCAACTAACATTTTTTTGCAGTCCATTATACCTGCACCAGTTCTATCTCTTAATTCTTTAACTTGTTCAGCTGTTATTGCCATTTCAAGTACCTCCTACTAAATTATTCTTGAGTTTCTTCTTTTTTTTCTACTTTTTCTTTTTTAACAAAATTTTTATTTCTATTGTTTTGTCTTGGTTTTCTTTCAATTTTGTCAACGCCTTCTTTTTTAACTAATTCATCCATAGTTTCGATTTCTTCATCATCTTCAACTAAGTTTAAATTTCCTTCTTTAGCTTCAATTACAGCGTCAGCTATTTTACCAGCTATAAGACCTACAGATCTAACAGCATCATCATTTCCAGGAATAACATAATCTACATCTTCTGGATTACAGTTAGAATCAATTAAACCAATTGTTGGTATATTTAATCTTCTAGCTTCTCTTGTACAAATATATTCTTTCTTAGAATCAGCTAAGAAAATAAGTGATGGAAGTTCTTCCATAGTTTTAATACCACCTAAGTTAGTATTTAATTCATCCATTTCTTTTCTTAATTTTGCAACTTCTTTTTTAGGTAAAACTTCAAATGTACCATCTTCAGCCATTTTTTCAAGTTCTACAAGTCTTGCAATTCTTTTTTGGATAGTTGAGAAGTTTGTTAAAGTTCCTCCTAACCATCTACTGTTAATGTAGTACATACCACATCTTTCAGCTTCATTTTTGATAGTTTCTTGAATTTGTTTTTTAGTTCCAACAAATAAAACTGAACCACCATCAGCTACAACTTTTTTAGTTAAATTGTAAGCTTCTTGTGCTTTCTTTAAAGTTTTTTGTAAATCTAATATATAGATTCCATTTCTTGCAGTATAGATGTATGGAGCCATTCTTGGATCCCATCTTTTTGTTTGGTGTCCAAAGTGTACACCAGCTTCTAGTAATGATTTCATAGGTATAATTGCCATTTTAAAATTCCTCCTTCTTAAATCCTCCACAAAAATCAAAGTCCTATTGCGTCCATAATGGAAGAAGCGTAAGACTCCTTTTGTGTGTGTATTGCTTAACTTAAATAAGCGCATATAGATTATATCATAAAATAAAATCAGAATCAACAAATTTTACAATTTTTTACGCTTAAATAACTAAATTCATATTGCTTTTCTATTTTGCATATGCTATAATATTCAAGTAACACTTTTTAATTTTTTAACAATAATTTGGGAGGAAAAATGAAAAACGTTGAATTAATTGTCAAATTAAAGTATGATCAAAAGCCGGATAAACCTTGTAGCAGTTTATTTACAGGTTTTATCAAAGACAAAAAGATTTATGCAAAGAAAATATCTGTTGTTAAGGAAGATACAGAAAAGGCAGATGACACTTACATTGTCGTAAATCTGCAAGATACTGTTTCTCTTGAAAATTTTGATTTTCTAAAGTCAAATTGTGTTAGAATGTTGGAGGTTCCATGGAATACTGGACTGGATTCTTCATTTATTTTTGACCAGAAATTAAAAGAGAACAAAGAAATAATTGCTACACTTAATAAACTTTCAGAAAAGTATTTATAATTAACTAAATAAAGTCAAAAAAATATCTCCATGCGGAGATATTTTTTTATTTTTCTGATTCTTTAGAATCATTTTTTTCTTCATCCTTTTCTTCAAAAATAGCACCAAATTCTTTTGCATCTATTTTTTCTTTTTCAATTAAAACCTTTGCTACTTTATGAAGTTTATCAATATTATCTTTTAAAATTCTTTCTGCATAAGCATATGCTTTACCAATTATTTCTCTTACTTCTTCATCAATTTCTGCAGCAACTTTTTCACTATAATCTCTTTGAGATGTCATTTCTTTACCTAAGAAAACTTCTTCTTGTGTAGATCCAAAAGTTATAGGGCCTAATTTTTCAGACATACCATATTTCATAACCATAGCTCTTGCTATTTTACTAGCTCTTTCTATGTCATTAGAAGCTCCTGTGCTTATATCATTAAGTACTAATTCTTCTGCAACTCTACCACCAAGTAAAGATACAAGTTGCTCTTTCATTTCTGATTTTGATCTGTAGCTTTTATCATCAGTAGGTTTATACATTGTATAACCTCCTGCCATTCCTCTAGGAATTATTGATACTTCCTGTACATCATCATGTGTTGGTAAAAATTTAGATACTACTGCATGACCTGCTTCATGATAAGCAGTTAATCTTTTTTCTTTTTCATTTATAACTTTAGATTTCTTTTCAGGTCCCATCATAACTTTAATCATTGCTTCTTGTAAATCTTCCAAAGTTACAATCTTTTTATTTTTTCTTGCTGCGATAAGTATAGATTCATTTACCATATTTTCAAGATCTGCACCACTCATACCAGCTGTATTTTTAGCTATTAATTTAATATCTAAAGATGCTTCAAATGGTTTGTTTTTCATATGTAACTTTAAAATTTCTTCTCTTGCACCAACATCCGGATCAGAAACAACTATTCTTCTATCAAATCTGCCTGGTCTTAATAAAGCTGGATCTAGTATATCTGGTCTATTTGTTGCAGCCATTACAATTATACTTTCGTGAGTTGCAAATCCATCCATTTCAACAAGTAACTGGTTTAAAGTTTGTTCTCTTTCATCGTGTCCACCACCAACACCTGCACCTCTATGTCTACCTACAGCATCAATTTCATCAATAAATATTATACATGGAGCATGTTTTTTTGCTTCAGCGAATAAATCACGAACACGTGATGCACCAACACCAACAAACATTTCAACAAAGTCAGAACCACTTATTGAGAAAAACGGAACATTAGCTTCACCTGCAACAGCTTTTGCAAGCAAAGTTTTTCCACAACCAGGTCCACCAACAAGTAAAACGCCTTTTGGAATTCTTGCTCCCATTTCTTGATATTTTTTAGGATTTTTTAAAAATTCAACTAATTCTTGTAATTCCTCTTTTTCTTCCTTTAATCCTGCGACATTATCAAAAGTAACTTTTTTCTTAGAATCTTTATCAATCATGTTAGCTCTATTTTTTCCAAAGCTCATAGCTTTATTATTGCCATCGCCTGTTTTTCTTATCATATACATAAATATCAATAAAGTACCTACAAGCAATAAAATATTAGGAATATATGGTGCTAAAGTTTCCCATGTTGATTCTTCGGCTACATCGATTTCTATTGATCCTTCTTTTAATTTTTCTTCGATGTTTTCCATGAAGTTAAGCGTACTTGGTAACTTTATAATATATTTCACATTTTCTTCATCTTTTAAAATTGCGTGAGCTGTTTGTCTGTCATTAGATAAAGTTATCTTTACTACATCATTTGCTTCAATTTTTTGAATCAATTCTGTATATGTCATATTTTTTGATACCATAGTTCCAATATTTGAAACTGCATATATAGCTATAAATATTAATAAACTATATATAAATAATGTTCTTATAATTGAATTTTTCTTCATTCTTCCTCCTAAACTTAAAATATAACAGCTACATTTTTATTCATAATTTCTACAGTAAATTTATTTCCTATAATAAATTTTTTATGTGGTATACCTTTTTCAAGTAATTTTAAAATATCTTCTATATGCACATTTTCTATTCCATCAAGATTACCAAGTTTTAATTTTATTATTTCTCTTATAGCTCTATATTTTATTGACTCTTCTTGTTTAATTATATTTTTATAATTAAATTTTATAACAGTATTATTATTTTCAACAATACTATTTTTTACAACATCATTTGTATATTTTTCAATAAATTTTTCGTCTAAATCCAGTATTTTTTTCATTCTTTTAATACTTGAAATAAAATTAGGATTATAATATTTTTGCAAAGTTGGAATTAAAATATTTCTAACCTTATTTCTAGCATAAATATTTTCAAAATTTGTTTTATCTATAGCAGGATTTAAATTTCTTTGCTCATTATACAACAAAATGTCTTTTTTTTCAATATTAAGCATTGGTCTTATTATATTATCACAAATAAAATCCATACCAGTTAGACCTTTTAATCCACATCCTCTTAACATATTTAAAAGAATTGTTTCTACATCATCATTTAAATTATGTGCTGTAACAATTTTTTGCGAATCTGTTTTTTTCAAGACTTCTTCAAAAAATTCATATCTTATCTTTCTTCCATAAGTTTCTTCTGACATTTTAAATTTCTTAGAATTATTTGGTACATCTTCTTCTTTATAGAAAAATTCCAAATTATTTTCTTTACAAAAATTTTCAACATATACTTTTTCTTGTTTTGACTCTTCTCTTATCATATGATTTACATGTGCTACAACTAATTTATATGATATATTGTATTTTTTTAGAAAAACTTCTCTTAAATTTATCAAGCAATCTAAAATACACATTGAATCAGGACCACCAGAAACAGCAACTACAACCTTATCGTTATTTTCAATAAGGTTATAGTTTAGTATATTTTCTTTTATCTTATTTCTAATATTTTTTACAACATCTAAGTCACTTTTTCTCACTCTGGTAATTCACCTCTATATAAATTTGCAAATTTTGTATATTGTCCTTGCCATGCAAGTTCAACTGAACCTGTAGAACCACTTCTATTTTTTGCAAGTATTATTTCAGCTACATTTTTCTTTTCTGTATCTGGATTATAATAATCTTCTCTATGTATAAACATAACAATATCAGCATCTTGTTCGATTGCACCTGATTCACGAAGATCACTAAGCATAGGTTTATGATCAACTCTTGATTCAGTAGCACGGCTAAGTTGTGATAGTGCAATTACAGGAACTTGCAATTCTTTTGCAAGTATTTTTAAAGATCTACTAATTTCTGATATTTCTTGTTGTCTTGAAGAAGATGCAGCTTTTGATTCCATAAGTTGTAGATAATCTATTATTACAAGTCCAATACCTTTTTCTAGTTTTGCTTTTCTACATTTTGCTCTAAGTTCAGCAGATGAAAGACCTGGTGTATCATCAATATATAGTGGAATATCTGAAAGTCTGCCGCTTGCCTCGCCTAATTTTAGCCAGTCTTCAGATTCTAAATCATTTCCATTTTTTATCTTCATACTATCTACTTCAGCCTCTGCTGCAAGAATTCTGTTGCCTATTTCTTCTTTTGACATTTCTAGACTAAATATCATTACAGGAGTTTTTGCATGTTGTGCAACAAAATTAGCAATATTTAAAACAAATGCTGATTTTCCCATAGCAGGACGTGCTGCTACAATTATTAAAGCTCCTGGATTTAATCCTGATATTTTTTGATCAAGATCAATAAATCCAGATTCAATTCCTGATACTTGTCCTTTATTTTGATACATTTTTTCAATATTATCAAAAGTTGAAATAAGCACCTCTTTCATACTTGCATAGCCATTTGTATTTCTATTTTGTAATACATCAAAAACTTCTTTTTCAGTTTTTTCAATTACTGCATCAACTTCTTCAGATTGAGAATAACCCATTTTCAGAATATCATTTCCAACTTTTATAAGCTTCCTTAAAACTGATTTTTCTTCTACAATTTTAACATAACTTTCTATATTTGAAGTTGTTGGAACACTATCAATAAGAGATGATATATATGCTATATCACCTACTTTTTCTAACGAACTTCTAAGTTTTAATTGTTCCATTAAAGTAATACTATCGACTTCTTTTCCAAGACCATAAAGTTCAAGCATAGCTGCATAAATTTCTTTATTATCTTCTCTATAAAAATCATCAGGTACCAATAATTCTGCAGCAGCAACTACTGCATCTTTATCAACTAACATAGAGCCTAGTACTGCTTGTTCTGCAATAGTATCATTTGGTAAAACTTTTGCAACTAACTCATTTTCCAAAATAAAACACCTACATTCCTCTTACTGCTACTTTTACTTTTGCTACAACTCCTTCATAAAGTTTTACATCAGCAGTATATTCACCTAAATTTTTAATAGGTACTTTTAAAGTAATTTTCTTTTTGTTAACTTCTATATTATATTTTTCTTTTATTTTTTCAGCAATTTCTTTTTCTGTTATACTACCAAATAACTTACTAGCATTTCCAACCTTATGCTTAAATTCAATATATGATTTTTCAATTATTTCCTTTTGTTTTTTTGCAGCTTCAAGTTCAGTTTGTTTCTTAAATTTTAAAGCTTCATTTTTTGTATTTGCTTCGTTTATATTCTTATTATCCGCAACAGATGCAAGTTTTCTTGGAAGTAAATAATTTCTTGCATATCCTTCACTTACATCAACAATTTGTAATTTTTTTCCAATACCTTTTATATCTTGATTCAAAACAACTTTCATATTATCACCTTAATTTTCTTCTAAATATTCTTTTACATATTTTTTTAAAGTTTCTTTTGCTTCTTCTATTGTTATTCCTGCAATTTGTGCTCCAGCAAAAGTTAAGTGACCTCCGCCACCAATTTTTTCAAGAATTACTTGAACATTAATATCACCCATTGATCTACCAGATATCATTACAACATCATCAACCTTACATAGTACAAATGATGCAAGTATTCCAGATATTGATAACAACTCATCTGCAGCTTGTGCAGCAACAATAGGCATATCCTCAATTTTTTCATCACAAGAAGATATAGCAACTTTTCCTTCAATAATTTCAGCATTTTTTACAATTTCAACTTTAGTAATATATGTTTCAAAATCATTTTGGAATAATTGTTTTACACTTGTAACGTCAATTCCAAACTTTTTAAGATACGCTGCAACTTCAAATGTTCTAACACCTGTCTTAAACATGAAATTTTTAGTATCAACAACAATACCTGCATATAAACTTTCAGCTTCTACAGAATTTAATTCAACATTTTCCATATACATAATCAATTCAGTAACAAGTTCACAAGCAGATGAAGCATATATTTCATGATAAGTTAAAACAGCATTATCAATAAACTCTGGGCCACGTCTATGATGATCTATAACTACAACTTTATCAAAGTTATCTA
The DNA here is from genome assembly GCA_934169925.1 of uncultured Clostridia bacterium. GTDB lineage: Bacteria > Bacillota > Clostridia > TANB77 > CAG-465 > CAG-465. The sequence goes on from CAKPOO010000004.1 coordinate 58,377, forward strand.
AAATTTCTGGATAACAAAGATAAGATTTTTTATGAGTGTCAACAACAACTAATAAAGATTGTGACATATCTTGTTTTTTTACATCATTATAATTTAAAAATATATTTTCATATTCTTCCAATGATTTTATTTTGTCAATTACTGTTTTTGTACTACTATTATATTTTGAGTCTATAATAATTCCAGCTTCTTTTCCAAGTACTTTTGCTATTTTTACTACACCAATAGCAGCTCCAACACAGTCGATATCAGAATTTTTATGACCAATGACATAAACTTTATCACTTTTTAAAATTAATTCTTTTAAAACCTGTGAAACAGTTCTAGCTCTTACTCTACTTGTTTTTTCCATTGCCATACTAGTTCCACCGTAAAAAGAAAATTTTTTATCTTTTTTTATAACAGCTTGATCTCCACCTCTTCCTAAAGCTATATCCAAAGCTGAATTTGCAGATGAATATCTATCACTTAATGAATCTTCTGAATAAGAAAAACCGATAGAAATAGTAATTGGTAACTTAGTTAAATCAGTTATCTTTTTTACTTTTTCAAGAATTCCAAAACATTCTTGTTCCATTTTATCAACATATGATTTTTCAACAATGATCATATATTTATCTTTTTCAAGTTTACAAATAGCACCTTGGTTTTGCGTTACCCATTCGCGTATTGTTGTTTCAACATCTAATGTTATTTGTGCTTTTTTTATATCATCTAGACCTTGCATAGTTTCTTCAAAATTATCAATAAAAATCATACCAATAGAAGTTCTTGTATCATCAAGCACTTTTTTTAAGTCATTTTCTTCAGTTTTATCTATGTATGTTATTAACAAACTTGTGAAGTTAGAAAATTTCACATTTGTTCCAATTGCAGTATAAAATTTAGAATTTCCTAATTCTAATTCACATACTGCTTGTTCATTTTGTTTCATTTTATTTTCTATTGCTATAGCAGTATCTAAAATATATTCTTCTGGTAACAAATGTTTAGACATTTCATTTTGCCATACAATTTTAGTTGGTGATACTACTAAAACCATTGGAATTTTAATTCCATCAAGATTTTCTTTTAATACAATATCAATACTTTTTGTTAATTCCTCTACTCTATATTTTTTCTCTTTAATTTCTTTAAATATAAAAGCTATACAAACTAAAGCTATTACCAAAATTAAAATTAAACTAAAATACAAAATTTCTGGTTTACAAAAAGTTAAGATAGATATTAAACATAAAAAAATCATAGGATAAATCAATTTAATAGAAAATATATTAAATTTATCTTTACTACCGTTTTTTATCTTTTTCATAAACATCCCTTTTAAAATATTCATGCTATATTTTACTATCTATTTGCCTATTTGTCAAGTAAAATCAAATTACTTAATTTGACATAAAAAAGGAGATTATGTATTTTAATCTCCTTTTAATCATTTCATATTTATTTACATTTTTTATTCGTTTTTCTTTTTAACATTATTTTTATCTTTTTTATGAAAATTCTCATTTTCAGATTTCTGCTTTAATAATACAAAAATAGCAAATAACAAAAATAATGCTATACTTGAAACATATATAATAACTATTTCACTATACATATTCTTTTGCACCTCCACCTAAAGTGTTAAATCATCACTAAAAGTATACATTACTTTTCTATAAAAAAGTGTAAGTTTATAACTTACACATAATTTTTTATGATTCTAAAGACTTTGATTCCAACTTTAATCTATCAGCTATCATTGCTATAAATTCACTATTTGTTGGTTTACCTTTATTTGAATTTACCGTATATCCAAATATTTTATCATGTACTTCTATTTGACCTCTATTCCATGCAACTTCTATTGCATGTCTTATTGCTCTTTCAACTCTTGAAGGAGTAGTTTTAAATTTTTTAGCTAAATTTGGATATAAAACTTTAGTAATAGAATTAATTGATTCTTGATCTTCGATTGCCATCAAAATAGCTTCTCTTATATATTGATAACCTTTAATATGTGCAGGTACACCAACATCATGTATCATATTTGTTACTCTTACTTCTAATGAAGCAAGTGTCTTATTTTCCTTTGGTTTTGACGAGAAAACTTCTCCACCTAACTCATTATTATCAATCGAACTTAAATCTCTTAATCTTTCTATTAATGTTGCCATATCAAAAGGTTTTACTACATAATACATAGCACCAAGAGCAATTGCTTTTTGTGTAACTCTTTCTTGACCAATAGCAGACATAACAATTGTTAAAGGAATTTTTATATCTTTATTTTTTGAAATATCTTCTAATACATCAAGACCATCTTTTTCAGGCATTACTATATCAAGTAACAAAATATCTGGTCTATGTTTTAAAATTAATTCCTTTGCTGCTCTTCCGTCGTATCCAACTCCGACAACTTCCATATCATCTTTAGTATTTATATACATGCTAAGTAAATTTACAAATTCTTTATTATCATCTAAAATTATTATCTTTTTCTTATTATTTTCCATTTTTCCCTAATCCCCCAAAAATGTTTACTTAATTAGCGCAATTAAATTATATCTAATTAACTCTTATAAATCAATAAAAAATCGAATTTTGTAACGTCGAGTTTTGTCGAAAAAAATTATTTACATTTTTTTCCAGTATTATATAAAAAAAATAACACAAATTAATAGTGTAAAACAAATAAGTTTTGCAAAAAATTTATATGGAGGTGAAATTATTATGGCATATAGTAACAGTAAAACTTCTAACAAGCAAGCTAAAGCTGCTTTAAACAAATTTAAATATGAAGTAGCTAACGAACTTGGTGTTAACTTAAAACAAGGTTACAATGGTGACTTAACTTCAAGAGAAGCTGGTTCTATAGGTGGTGAAATGGTTAAAAAAATGGTAGCTCAAGCTGCTAACCAAATGCAATCACAATCTAACCAATAATTTAATTAGTTTTTTATAATTATTTATAAATGAGTACATATTTTTAAAGTGTACTCATTTTTATTATATATTATTATATATTTTTTAAATTAACAAATACTAATATTAATATGTATATGTTTTTTTATCATATCATATTAATTTTAAATTTTATTAGGTGGTTTTATGGTTATTAAAGTAACAATTTTATCTATAGCATCAATTTTAGTGTTATTTATAATAACAAAAATAATAGGTGCAAGAGAAATATCGCAACTTAGTATGTTTGATTATATAAATGGTATCACAATTGGTTCAATAGCAGCAGAAATGGCAACAGCAATAAATGATTCGTTTTTAGAACCATTACTTGCTATGATTGTATATGCTATAGTAATTTTATTTATTTCATTTTTAACAAAAAAATCAATTACTTTACGTCGTTTTATAAACGGAACTGCAATGGTATTATTTAGTGATGGAGTTATTTATAAAGATAATTTTAAACGTTCAAGGCTTGATGTAAATGAATTCTTATCAGAATGTAGAGAACTTGGATACTTTAGTTTAAATTCAATAAAAACTGCTATTTTAGAACCTACTGGGAAATTAAGTATAATTCCTGCTCAAAACAAAAATGAAACACCAGAATGTGAGGCATCCTTAATAGTTGATGGAAATATATTAACAAAAAATTTAAACTCAATAAATAAATCAAAAGAATGGTTAATAAAAAAATTAAATGATGAACATATAGATAATGTAAATAATATAATCCTTGCAACATACAACAAATCTAAAGATAAAGTTTATTTTTATAAAAAAATAAAAGTTGACGATAGCAAAAATGACATATTTATATAAAATAAGGTGATTTTAGGCAAAAAACCTAAATCACCTTTTTTAAAACTTTGGAACATATTTTTCTTCATCTTTTCCAAGCTTTTGAATAAAACCATTTTCAAAACCAAGTTCATAAATATAATTTTCTATTAATTTTAATTCTTTTTTATTAATTTTTCTATCAATATTTCCACATTCATTTGCTTTATATGTTGGAAAATATTGTGCCATTATACTTATATATACATCTGTACCAAATTCTTCTTTTATATAATCTAAAATTTTCTTTGTATTTTTTGTATTATTAGGTAAAATCAAATGTCTTATAATAACTCCACTTTTTATAATTCCGTCATCCGTAAATTTAGGATTTCCTACCTGTCTTAACATTTCTTTTATAGCAATAGATGCATTTTTAAAATAATTTGTAACTCCTGAATATTTTCTTGCAATTTCATCATCAAAATATTTAAAATCTGGTAGATAAACATCTATCAAACCATCAAGTTCTTTTAATGTATCAACTGATTCATAACCACCACAATTATATATTATTGGAATTTTTAAACCTTTTTCTTTAGCAAGAATTATAGCTTGCTTTATTTGTATAGCATAAATTGTTGGTGTTACTAAATTTATATTATTTACTCCTTTTTCTTGTTGGTTTAGCATTATATTTGCTAATTCTTCAATACTAACAATTTTTCCTTTGCCTTCATGACTTATTTTGTAATTTTGACAAAATTTACATCTTAAATTACAATTAGAAAAAAATATTGTACCAGAGCCATTTTTATAACTGATACAAGGTTCTTCAAATTCATGTGTAGAAACAAGCCCTATTTTTATATTACTCTCTGCTTTACAAAATCCAACATTTTTATATCTATTTACTCCACATTTATGTGGACACATTATACATTTTTCTAAATCTTCTTTTAATTTCATAACACAATAATTTTACTACCCAAAAAATAAAAAGTAAAGAAAATTCTTTACTTTTTACTTAATTACTATTTTACTTGATTAGTACATGTACCTTTTTCAAAGTACTCTTTTATATTTTCATATGTAACTTCTGTTATTTTATTTAAAGCTTCTTTTGTAAAGAATGCTTGGTGTGATGTTATAACAACATTTGGCATTGAAAGTAAAACTGATAATTTATCATCTCTTTTGTATGAATTAGACATATCATTTAAGAAATATTCCTCTTCTTCTTCATAAACATCTAATCCTAATGCACCAATTTTTCCTTTTTCCATTTCTTCGATTAATTCTTCTGTTTTAATAAGATTTCCTCTACTTGTATTAATTATAACTACTCCATCTTTCATTTTCTTTATAGTTTCTTTATTAATAATACCATTTGTTTGTTCAGTTAATGGACAATGTAAAGATATAATATCTGATCTTTGTAATAACTCATCTAATGTAACATATTCAAATCCTATATTTTTTGCAGCTTCTTCATTTTTGAAAACATCATATGCAATAACATTTGCTCCAAAACCTTTCATTATTTTACAAAAAACTTGACCTATTCTTCCAGTTCCAATAACACCAACTGTTTTTGCATTAATATCAAAACCTAATAAACCGTTTAAACTAAAATTATATTCTCTTGCTCTTTGATAAGATTTATATATTTTCCTATCAAGACTTAATAGTAAAGCTGTTGCATGCTCAGCTACAGCATATGGTGAATATACAGGAACTCTTACAACAGTCATTCCTTCTGGAACGTGTTTTAAATCAACATTGTTAAATCCTGCACATCTTAATGCTATTAATTTTACTCCACATTCTTTTAAGATTTTTAAAGTTTGTTCATCACCTTCATCATTTACAAATATACAGACAGCATCATATCCTTTTGCAAGAGGTGCTGTTTCTTTATTTAATTTTGATTCAAAATATGTAATTTCGTAATTTGAATTTTTTTTGTTATATTCTTCAAAATACTTCTTATCATAACTTTTTGTGTCAAAAAATGCTATTTTAATCATAATTACCTCCTCATTTGCACAAAATAATACTAATAGTATATCCAAAATTATTAAAATAAACAATATATTTCATTGATTTTTTTTAATAATTATACTATACTAAAAAACGGAGAGTGAAAATGAAAAGATCTTTAAATGAAAAAGCTATAAATATTCGCAGTAATTTTTGTTGTGATGAAGAATATTTTAACTTAGTAAATGATATAATATATAACCCTGTTACTTTAGAAATGAAAAAATTTATACAGCATGGGACTACTACTTGCTATGAACATTGTCTTAATGTTTCATACAAAAGTTATAAACTTGCTAAATTTTTAAAACTTGATTATAGATCAGTAGCAAGAGCTGGTATGCTACACGATTTATTTTTATATGATTGGCATAAAAAAGATGAAACCGGAATGTTTTTATTTAAAAGACATGGGTTTTCTCATCCTAGAACTGCTTTAAATAATGCTTTAAAATATTTTAGTTTAAATGAAATTGAAAAAGATTGCATATTAAATCATATGTGGCCTTTAACTATAAAAATGCCTAAATATAAAGAAGCTTATGTAATAATACTTATGGATAAAATTGCTTGTTTACAAGAAACTTTACCAGAATTAAATACATTTAAAGTATTAAAAAAACTTCTTCTTAGATATAGTATGTAAAATAACCTATACAAACGTATAGGCTATTTTTTTATAACAAAATAATATCTAAATATATGTAAATATTGCTTTACATATTGAAAAAAGTATATAAATTCACGTATTTATTTATATCAATCAATTTGTTAAAATAACATATACATATTAATTTTTTGTAATTACACAAGAATTTGTAATTACTAATTAACATTTCTATATTATTTTTTACAATATCTACATATATTTTTTCTATATTCAAGCTATTTTACAATTGTATCATAGTAAAATGCATTTATATTATTATATGAAAAAATTTTTCAATTATTACACTTTTTCTATAATTTTTCTTTATTTGACATAATATTTCAAAGATGTTATAATACACATATATAATTTTTTTATGGAGGTATATTAATATGAAAAACGGGTTAAAAGTGTCCTTGATTGTAGGCTCTTGTGTTGCTGGTGCATTCTTTTTTATTACTTTTTTGAGCACATATCTTAAATTAAAAAGTATTCCGGAGGAAATGTTAAACGTACATAACTATGATGATGACATTTGCTAAGCTGCAGTTTTTAACTGTAAAAAAGAAACCTTAAAAATTTGAAATTTTTAAGGCTTCTTTTTTTATTCACTTCTTAATACTTCTGCTGGATCTTTTTTAGCAGCTAAATTTGCTGGAATTAATCCTGCTACAACATTTAAAAATACGCTAATTATAATTAAAATAAATGCACCTTTAAATAGAAGAGTTGCTATAGTAGAAACACCTATTATTCTCTTTAATATCATATTTATTGGAATATTAATAATTAAAGTAATTACTATTCCTAAAATACCAGCACATAAACCTTCTATAAAAGTTTCGGCATTAAATATCTTTGAGATATCTTTTTTAGATGTCCCCATAGCTCTTAATATACCTATTTCTTTTGTTCTTTCAAGTACAGAAATATATGTAATAATTGCAATCATAATACTTGAAACAACTATTGATATTGAAACAAAAGCAATAAGTACATAACTTATAATATTTACAATATTTGTAACTGAAGACATTAAAGTACCAACTAAATCTGAATATTCTATAACGTTATCTTCATTTCCATCATTTTTTTGTATTGTGTTATATTCTTCTATATAAGGATTAGAATCATCTATTACTTCACCATCTAGTAATTTTACTATTCTTGATGAATATTTTTTTGCTAATTCTGGATTATGTGTTACCATTACAATTAATTTATTTTTTGATATATTTTTTAATAAATCCATAATCTGAATACTAGTTTGTGTATCTAAAGCTCCTGTTGGTTTGGTTTTTTATTTATCTGTTTTCCAAGTCCAACATCTTCTAATGCTTTTATCGCTTTTTTCTTTTTTCATCTTTGGAATAACCAGAAATAGTAAGTGCCATTTCAACATTTGCAAGTACAGTTTAATGTTGAATCAAATTGTAACTTTGAAACACAAAACCAACTGAGTAATTTCTATAATAATCCCAGTCACTATCCTTAAAATCTTTTGTAGATTTACCATTTACAATTAAATCTCCTGATGAATATTTATCAAGACCTCCAATTATATTAAGTACGGTTGTTTTTCCAAACCCACTTTGACCAAGAATTGATACAAATTCAGAAATTCTAAATTTTAAATTTATACCTTTTAAAGCATGGATTTTTTCATTTCCAATAACATAATCTTTCTTTATATCTTTTAATTCAATCATTAAATCACTTTCTTAAATAAATCTCAAAAGTAATCCTTAAGAGAGTTTTAATAATACAAAATAAAGTACGTCAAATTAGTAGAATTATACCATATATTTTTACTAAAATGCAACTAAAATATTTTGACAAAAAAAGCTAAAAATAAGGAAAACTTGAATTCTTATGTAAAATATGTTAGAATTACATTGCAACATTTTTTTACTTTTAAAATAATCGCAATTTTAAAAGTACCGTACTCTAAATATAATTATAAGGAGGTTAAAATATGAAAAAACGTGTACACTACGCAGATTTAGAGAATATGAAAAAATATATCGATGATTTTGATCCTGACGAATATGAAAGCTGCACTGAAAAGACTGACCCTACTGTTGTAGATTATGTGCGTGACTACTACGACAAGCATTTACCAATAGATGTAACTGCCTGGATGCGGGTAAACGAACCTAATGAAAATCTATTTTATGCCAAAGGCTTAGGAGAACAAATACGCTTTGTTCAAAATATTATTTGCAGCTTATTAATGCCAAATTATGAAGAAGCGATCGATAATCCACCTCTTGTAATTTCTACTCACTATTCAAAGTCTGTCAAGTTACCTGTTTTTCAAATTAATTTGAAAAAATATGGTATAGAAATAGTACTTCGTAATAATTTCTATGATTGGAAAATTTCAATAAAATCTGATAATCCTCTAGACTTTGATCACATGGGACTTTTTAATCCGGAAGAAGAAATCTCATATTTATTTTGTGAAGGATTTCCAAAAGATAAAGTTTATGGTTCATATAATCAGAATCATTCTAAGTTTACAATTGAGATTAGTAATCATTATAAATTATACACTTTCATGTTTTTACTCAAAAACTACTTAGGTATAAAAGAAGGTATTTAATATTATTTATCTTATCACAGTTATTTATTATGATAACTGTGATATTTTTTATATTATTAAAATAAAAGCTTACTAAAGCAAAAAAAAACGAACCAAAAAGTTCGTTTCTCATTGGTGGGAGTGACCGGAATCGAACCGGTACGCCTTTTGACGGGCGCAGGATTTTAAGTCCTGTGCGTCTGCCAGTTCCGCCACACTCCCAACAGAGATTATTATAACAAAAATTTTTTAACTTGTCAATAAAAAATATATATTTTTTATTTTTATATTATAAATTTATATTCTAATATATAAAAAATAAACTAAAAAATACAAAATGTACTCTCTAGTTTATAAATTAATTTATTTCAAATTTCTTGCTATACCAAATATAATAAGTAGTAAAAAATATATAATAATAAGTATATTATTAATTTTTTTAAACTTTGTTTTTTCTATTTTTTTATTAAATAAAATTTCTAATAATAAAAACGGAATTGTTACAAAGATGAATTGATTTGCAAAAAAAGCTGACACAAAGTCTAATTTTATTATACTAAGTATCATTCTAGTTATACCACATCCAGGACATAATAATCCTGTCACTTTATAAAACATACAAGGAATTGATATTCCTGTAAAACAAACAAAAACATAATAAATTAAACCTAATATTAATATTTTTACATATATATTTATATTATTTAGCATCTTTTATTGATTGCATCTTGAGCAATACAGTAGTTTATTATTCCAAGTCCAAGTAAGTTAAGAACTAAAAATAATATTGATGAACTTCCATTTGGATTACCATTTATTTCATCTGTTTTTTGACCTAGTTTATATGCCCAATAAAAAAAATAAATTCCACATGTCAAAAGAGAATATAAAAATGCTAAACCACCACTAGCAGTTTGATTTTCTGATACCAAACTATTTGTTTCATCAGTAATTTTAATAAACCAATAAATACCATAGATTCCACATGTTATGATAGAAAATACAATACAAAGTGCAATATTTCTATTAGTTGCCATATTTACCACTCCTCCTAAAATAGCACATAAAATGTACTTACACTTTTATTATACAGTATTTTAAAAAACAATCAATACATTTTTCATTATTTTATAAATTAAATTCCAATTTATTAATATTTAATTTAACTTTTAAAATTCCAACAACATAAGGAGCAACTGTATATTCATTAAAATATATAATTAATTCATTTTCATTAAAAGAAAAAGTTGAATAAATATTAGGATCATTTTTAACTTTTTCTTTTATTTCTTTTTCTAAATTATATTTTTTTATCTTATCATTATTTAATAAAGTATTTTCACACTCTGTTTTTAATACATTTAAATTATTATCACTTTTTATAATATCATCAATTGTAATAATTTTATTATCAGTTATACTATAATTGATACAAAATAATTCAAGATTTGGATGCACTATTTGTTGTGAAATCTTTTTATAAAAAACACATGTAATATACTTCTTTTTATTTAAAGTTATTTCTTTACAATCGTACGTTATATCCATTTTTACTTTAGAATTATATTCACTTTTTTCTTTTATTAAATAAACTCTATTTTCTATATCACTTTTTATTTGATTGTTTAATACATCATATTTAGTTTGTGGATAATAAATATTACAACTTATCTTTTCTTCATCTATAACTAATTTTTCCATTTTAAATTCTTCATTATTTTGATAAACTTGTTTTACATTTTCAACATCATAACTTCTACTTACAAAGTATGTACATACTGAAAATACAAAAAAAATAAATAATGAAAAAATGTATTTATATTTCATAACCTCACCCGTTAACATTATATTCATTATTTATTTATATATTTTTTTATTCTTTAAATTCATACGAAAATTTGCTAAATTCTTCAGGCTTTAAACTAACAAGTTTTCCATCTATATAGCAAATAACATCAATATCTTTACACATATCTATCATAAATTGTCTACAAATTCCACAAGGAATTAAAGTTTTATCTATATCTTGTCCACATTTTCCACCAACAATAGCTATAGCTTTTAAATTTTTTTCACCATATGTTAAAGCATTATATATTGCAACTCTTTCTGCGCAAGATGAAAGTGTTGGCAGTGCTTTATCTTCAATATTAGCACCTAAATAAACATTTCCCTTGTCTGAAATTAAAGCAGCTCCTACACTATAATTAGAAATACCTACTACAGCATTCTTTCTTGCATTTTTTGCTATATTTATAAGTTCAATATTTGTCATATAATCCTCCTTAAAATAAATTATTTAAAAAAGTAACCATACTTGGTCCAACTAAAACTAATTGATATACTATTAAGACAACTAAAATTCCAAGAGCAGCGCTAAGTAGTAAATATGCAAAACTTTGAGAATCATTTTCTCTTTTTAATTCAAATACCATTAAACTTATAAGTAAAGTAACACCACCAACAAATAAATTTTTAGTTATTAAATATAAATAAACTGTACATGCAAAGCTTATGGCAACTCTTGCACTAGGATATGCCTTTGAATATTTATGATGTTTTCCAAGAACTCCTTTTAATATTACAGCAAGAACAATTATTGCAAATAAAATTGTAAATAATATATGTAACTTTGATTCTAAAATTGATGAAATTATTGAGGTTGTTGCAAATCTAATTTTATCGACAAATAAAAAATAAGCAACAGCAACTGAAACAAAAGATGCAATTAAAACTCCACCTGCAGCTATATCCTTTGCCGCTTTTGCTCTATCATCATATTTATCTGTAATTAAATCAACAATATACTCAACTGTTGAATTAATCATTTCAGCAAAAATAACAAAACCGATTGTAAGGCAAATGCAAGCAAATTCTGTTTTAGTAAAATCAAAAAATAAACTAAATATTAAAACAGCAAGACCAATTATATAATCGATTCTTAGATTTCTTTCTGTTTTGAAAGCTTTTATTACTCCATCTAGTGCATGTCCAAAAGCAGTTGCAAAATTTTTATTTTTACCTTTTAATACTTTATTTTCATTAGTATCTTTACTTTTATCATTATCTTTCATAATTATTTTACTCCTATTTTTGATAATACTTTTTCTTCAACAGCTCTCATTTTTACTTTGTCAGATTCTATTATATGATCATGACCTACTAAATGACAAACACCATGAGTTATCATATATAAAACTTCTCTTAATAAACCTGTTTGATATTCAATAGAATGTTCTTTTACAACATCTAAGCATAAAATTATATCTCCAAGTTCTACTTCTTTTATTTTTTTATCTTCATCTTGGACATCAGATAACTTTCTTAATTCTTCTTTTTCGAATATAGGGAAAGATAAAACATCAGTCTTTTTATCTATTCCTCTATATTCTTTATTTATTTTTCTTATATTTTCAGCATCAGTACAATCAATAGAAATAAAAACATTTTCAAAATTTAAATTTTCTTCTTCTAAAACAAATTTTACAATATTGTTTATTGATTCTTTTAAATCAATTTTTAAATCTAATTTTTCAGAATTTACAAAATCTATAATTTCATCATTTAAATCAACTTGTATATTACTCATTTTTTCTCCTTTTTTAATTACTATTATTTTCTTCTCTTTTTAGTAAATAATCCACATTTTCATCAGCTTCAACAAATCTACCGATGTTTTCTTCCACATTATACACAGTATGATAAATAATTTTTTCATCATCAACTTCTTTTGTGTATTGTTTTTTTAGTAAAACTCCATTTTCACAATTTTCATTAATGATTTTTTCTATTAAATTATTGGATTCTTTTTCATACTGAGCAAATATTTCATCTTCAGTTTTAATAACATTTTTTTCAACATACTCTTTACATTTATATGTATTAAATTGTAGTATAAATTTAAAAATATGGATTTTTTTCTCGCTTTTAGTTATATCATATTTATATAATTTATTCAAACTATTAATAATATTTTTATCATCTGTACCAAAATTAAACCTATACTTTGTTTTATTTGTATATTCTTTCTCTATATCATTAAAATAATAAACAAGATCAAAATTATATTCACAATTTGCTCTTACAATTCCTTTTGCTGTAACTTTTTTATTTTCAATATACTTATTATATATTGCTCCTTCTATCAAAACAGAATCTTTTTGAATATAGCTTCCTTCTTTATATATAGCAGTTCCATTTGAAGGAATAATTCTTGTTAATATACCAGATTTAGTAGCTACTATATTACCAATTTTAGTATCTTGAATTTCATCTTCGTCTAATCTTGTCTTTTCAACTATAGTTAATATTGCCTTAGTACCATCAAAATCAAGACCTGCCCACGTTATATCCTGCTCTACAATCCTCATATTATTGATAACTTTTTTCTTGTCGATATTTAATCTAAATTTTCCTATATATACACCACTATCTTTTAAATCTTTTATAATCTTTTCTTTCTGCAAATAAGTATTACCACAAACTTCAATTTTCCATATAAAACAAGATGAAGTTATCATTAAAGCAATTAGTAATAACGCTAAAATCAAAATTATCTTTCTTTTTTTATACTTAGTAATTCTAAAATATATTCCACTTTTTTTCTTAATTTTAACTTTACATTTTGTTTTTCTAGCAATCTTTCTTAATTTTTTAAAATCTTTTATTAAAATTTCAAATCTAACTACACCTGGAACAATATTTCTAATCTTAGTAATTTGAATATTATTTATTCTACACAAATTAATGAATCTTTCTGTAAAAAATCCTTCTATTTGAACTTCTAAGTAACCATATTTATACTTTGCTTTATTTATTATATCCATTTTAATCTCCATTATATACTTGATAACTTACGTTATCTATTATTCCATCTATAACAAGCTCATCATCTGTCATTTCTTTTAAATCTAAATTTTTACCATCTATACTAATATATAACTTATTTGCTTTAATTTTTATATAATTATCAAAATATTCTACTATTGATTTATATCCTTCTACAAATATTGAACTATTTCCAATCATAGTAATTTTACTATAACCTAAAGTTAATTCTTTTGGTAATTCTAAAAAGTCTGATATTTTTTCTTTTTTGGAGCATATTCTTGATTCAATTTTAAATTTTTTATTTAACTCTTTTATAATATTCTTACTTTTTTTAATCATACAAACACCTATTATAATATATAAGTTTATTACCTAAAATATGTACAAGAATGTCGAATTTTGTAAATAAATCAACCTATTTTTTTGTTTTTATTTGTTGACTTTTATAACTCTTTGTAGTATATTTTTCTTAGTGATTTTTATGGAAATAAACGAGAATTATATTGTAAAAATTGGAATGTGTGATGATAATTTAAATATATTAAACCTTACTTCAAAAATGCTAGAATCATCAATTATTGAAAATGATTTTAATGCAGAAATAGTTGAAGTTACAGATGATCAAAATAAAATTTTCGAATTAGTTAAAAATAAAAAAATCGATATTTTATTCTTAGATGTAGATTTTAAAAACCATGGTCAAAATGGTATAGAATTTGCAAAGAAATTAAGGGAATATAATAAAGATTTTTTTATTATTTATTTAACAGCCCATCAAAGATATATGCATATATCATTTTATGTAAAAGTATTCGATTATTTGATAAAACCTATATCACGAGAAGTTTTAGATGATATTGTACTTAGACTAAAAAATGAATTTGAATTTAATGATTGTGTTTTTTTACATCTTAATAAATGGCTTGCTTTAAGAACTGAAGATATTGTATACATTGAAAGAATTCAAAATAAATCTTTAATTTACACTAATGATATTTCTTATGCAACATATTTAAATCTAGAAAACTTACTAGATAAACTACCCAGAAATTTTGTTAAGTCTCATAGATCATACATTGTAAATACCAATAAAATTAAAAGTATTGATAAAAAAGATAAAATGATACTTTTTGAAAATAAACTCACTTGTCCAATGAACTCACATTTTAATATTTAAGGAGTTAATTTATGACCAGCGTTATTACAAATATTTTTAGTTATTTAATTCAATCGATTGTGAATACACATTTCTTTTTAATTGTTTCAAAAAAAGTTTACAAAAATTATGAAAATAAACATTATACAAATAAACAAAGAATAATATTTTTCATTTGTATTATTTTTTCTACTAGTTTACTAAGTACAATTTATAATTTAAATATCCAAGTTTTATTACCCTTTAGAGGTGTTTTAATGATAGCATTGACTACTTTAATCTGTAAATTTACATTAGATATAAAGTTAGGATTATCAATAATATTAAGTATATTATCTGCTATTTTCTCAGCTATAATTGAAATGTTTTCTACAATATTTTGTACTGCTATTTTAAGAATGGATGTTAATTTTTTACTAACAACATCTATAGGAAAATTGTCAATTATGTCTGTTTATGGAATTTTTTCAATGTTATTAATTTTATTAATACAAAAGAAATTAAAGAATTTAAAACTTGATTCATTTACAAATAAATTATCATTAAAAAATTTAGTAATTTTTACTATTAGTTTAGTTTTTTATGTATTTCCCCAAATGTTTTTATTTGTTAGTAATAAATATGAATATCCAATAGCATTTTTAATACTTAATATGATACAATTTCTACTAATAAATGTATTTTTACTTATATATTTAAATAAAGAACTAAAATATCAAAAATATAAATCAGATTTATTTACATCTGAAGTTCATAATAAAGCTTTAATTGGTATGATTGATGGAGTTAGAACTTTAAAACATGATTATAATAATATTATCCAATCTTTAAACGGATATGTTTTAACTAAACAATATGATAAATTAGAAGAATATGTAAATTCTTTACTTAACGAATGTAATTCTATTAATAACATTGCAAATTTAGATCAAAATATATTTAATGATCCTGCAATATATGGTGTAGTTGGTTCAAAATACTTTTTGGCAACTGAAAAAAACATTAAATTTGACTTTGATATTTCAATAGATATATCAAGTATTTGCTTTTCTATGCCAGATTTATCTAGAATATTAGGAATTATTTTAGATAATGCTATTGAAGCTACTTTAAAAACAAATAAAAAATATATCAGATTACAAATGTCTTATGATACTAGAAAAAATGCTGATGTTATCAAGGTATTCAACACATATGATAATTCTATCCAAATAGATTTAAATGAAATATACAAAAAAGGTGTATCTTCTAAAAAGATTAAATCAGGTATTGGTTTATGGGAAGTTAAAAAATTAATTTCAAAATCAAATAATTCACAAATTTATGCTACAATAGAAAAAAATAAATTTGTTCAAAATATAATTATTGAAAAAACAGATGCAAAAAATAAGAAGTGATTTTATTTCACTTCTTATTTTTTATTCTTAAAACATTATTTTTCAATTAATGTTCTAGGCATTTTTGGTTGATGAAATAACCAATAAACGCAAGCTGTTGTTGAATTTTTTGCATACCCTTCTACTAATTTTTTTAATAATTTTTTCATACTCTTTTCCCCCTTTATTCTTTCTAATCATACTAATTACTAAATGACGCTAATTAGTAAACTAAAAATATGTATGATTTATTTATATAAAAAGCTTATAGCTTATTATATCTTGTTTATGAAATAATCTTTAAATTCTTCTGACTCAATACTTGTTTTACAATGTAACATTTTATAGATTAATTTTGTTGCATTTAAATTTATAAGAAATACATTTATCATTACTAAACTTTGTATTTTTATATCTTTAATTACAAAAAAACATAAAATATATACAATACCCAAAGATAAACTAGCAAATATTCTTAATTTTTTTCTTTTACTTTCTTTTAAAATAGGTACTTCTTCTGTATCTGCTGGTGCTCTTTTTATTATTATATAACCAGAAAATATAAGATTAACTATATAAAAAATATATAATAAATACTGTGGTATAGTTATAAATTTTACTAACAAACATGGAAAAATAAAAAACATAGTTGATAATACTAAACATAAAATATTAGTCCTTGCATGTGCTCCTCCAATGAAACTCTTGTATATAAAATTTATAATAATAGAGACTAATAAAAATGGTAATATTTTTAGTAAGTATGAAATAATAAATATTACTAAAATTTTTGGTATATCTTCTATTATTCGAGTTACTCCAAAATTCATTATTTCTTTTTGCTCATTACTTACATTTTCTCCTTTATATAAGTAATTACAAACTATATAATCACTTACTTTTTCTATCATTCCTACCACCGTAAATAATTATATATCAAAAATTTTTCACTTCTTATTTTTTAATTTGAATTGTATTTCTTACTATTTGAATTGATTATTTTTTTCATTCAAATAAAAAAATTATACTTTTAAATAAAAAAAGAAAAGTACCACCTAAATGATACTCTTCTTATATATTTTTTATTATTGTATATTTAAAAATTCTTCTAAACAAAGTCCTGATTTTGTAACTTCTTGTGCCTTTTTTGTACCTAAATACCTAATATGCCAAGGTTCATAAATATACCCTGTTATATTTTCTTTTCCTTTTACGTACCTTATAATAAATCCAAATCTATCACAATTTTTCGCTAACCATTTTCCCTCTTTTGTATCTGCAAAATTTTCTTCAATTGAACATATATCAAATGCAAGTCCTGTTTGATGTTCAGATGTACCAGGCTTTGCTGATATTACACTTGCATAATCTTCACCGTAAAGTTTAACATACTTTTGATATAGGCCCGCTTGAAGTGAATATGACCTATACGAAGATATTATATTTAAATTTATCCCCTCATTTGCTGCTGCAACTTTCATATCATTAAATGCCATAAGCGCTGTTTGATTTACACCGGGTGCAAAATCAGCAGGCAAATAATATTTTTTATTTGCAACTAATATTCCATCAACATATGTAATACCTGGAAAGTTATATTTTTCTGGGGCTGGATAAACTTTTTCATTACTAACAGATATAACTTTTGAAATTATAGGTTCACTTTTTGTTTTTACAGTTATATTACAAGTTCCTGCTGTGTGTAATGTAATTTTCCCATCTTCTACAGTTGCAATATTTTCATTATCGCTACTCCATTCAAGTTCTGTATTTGATGCATTTTCTGGTATAGGCGTTGCTTTTATTGTTACACTTTGACCAGGAGTTAATATAACAGAATTAGAACTTAATAAAATATCAGATACTACTTCGTTAATTTTTAAATCTATATTTTTTTCAATACTACCATTAGATAAAGTAATTACAGTATCTCCTGCTTGTTTACTAGATATTTTATTTCCATTAATATCAACTATATTAGAACTTGAAATGCAAGTAATAGCTACATCTGTTGCATTTTCTGGATATAGTTTATAATTTAATTCTAACTCTTGCAATTTATTCATAACTAATTTATCATTTTCCACAGTTATATCTTTTAATGGAATATATGTAATAACAAAATATGCCTCATCAACAGTGATATCAACATTTACTTTAACTTTACCGTTATCTACTTCTGCAGATTTTTGATATAAATTTAAATTTCCATTTTCATATTTGTATATATCAACGTTTTTCTTTTCACGCAAGTACTCTGGTAAAATAACTGTAATATTTTCAGTTATATATTTACTTGTATTTTTACCAAGTTTAAGTACGTACGAATTAATTTTTTCACCATTAAATTCAAATTCTTTATCATAATTTTCTATATCAATATAATTAAAGTTATTAATTTTATTAATAACATACTCATACTTATCGTTGTAGATTATGTATTTCTTATCGCCTTCGTTTATTATCTTTTTATTTTTGTTATCAAGTACTAATATTTTAGTATTATTATTAAGAAATATTTTTCCATCTTGTGAACTTCTTAATTTATTATTAAATCTTATATTAAATACCAAAAAATACGTTGTAATTGTCAAAATTAAGCAAAGAATAACCAATAGTACTATTGTTACTATCTTTTTATTTCTTTTTACTTTATTTTCTTTTTTAGCATCTTTGTGATCTTCTTTTTCCATAACCATCACCAACTACATTTTACTACAGTATTTTACAAAAATCAAATATATATTACAAAACTCAGCAATTAGACAAAAAAATAACACCCATATGGATGTTATTTTTAAAACAAACTAATTTAAAAATCCTTTGTAATTTCTGCTTACCATTTGTGTTTCTAAGTTCTTTAATATTTCTAGTGCAACACTTACTACGATAAGTACTGATGTACCACCAAATGAAATTGAAAGTGTTGTAGCACCTTGTAACAATACAGGTAATACTGCAATTAATGCTAAGAATAATGCACCAAAAGCAGTTATACTTTTTAATACTTTAGAAATATATTCAGATGTATTTTTACCAGCTCTAATTCCTGGTATAAATCCACCATTTTTCTTTAATTGATTTGCTATTTCTACTGGATTAACCATAAATGTTGTATATACGAAAGTAAATGCAACGATTAATCCCATGTATATTAAAGCATATGCTAGTAAATAATACCATGCATTACCTTGAGATGCTGTAAATACTTTGTATACACCTCCCCAGAACCCTGTTGGATTTCCACCACTACAAAGTGAAATAATTGTACTTGGGAACATCATAAATGACATAGCAAATATTATTGGCATAACGCCTGCCATTGCAACTTTTATTGGAATGTGAGTGTTTTGACCACCATACATTTTTCTTCCAACAACACGTTTTGCATAATTTACTGGTATTTTACGTTCAGCTTGTTGAACATAAATTACACCTGCAATTATAACAATAATAGCAAGTACAAGAGCAATAACAACTAAAACATTAGTTATACCGCCACTTGCAAAACTAAATAGTGCAGTTGCACCACTTGGAATACGTGATATTATACCTATGAATACAATTATTGAAATACCATTTCCAACACCATATTCAGTTATTTTATCACCAAACCAAGTAAGTAGAGCAGTTCCTGCCATAAGAGATCCTATAAACAAGAACACACCTAATACTTTTCCAGCACCAAAAGTTAAATAAGGTAATAAATATGCTTTATATGTTAAATATAATCCTAAAGCTTCTATAAAAGCAAAAGCAATAGTTAAATATTTAGTATATTTAGCAATTCTTTTTCTACCTTCTTCTCCTTCTTTAGCAAGTCTTTCAAGACTTGGTATTACAACTTGTAAAAGATTTAATACAATTGATGCTGTAATGTAAGGACCTATTGTCATAGCAAATATTGATAATCTACTAAAAGATCCACCAGATATTAAATTAATTGTTCCAACTAAACCATTTGATGCTGCTCCAACTTGCTCCATAAATAGAGTTTTGTTAATACCTGGAACAGTAATAAATGATCCTAATCTAAATAAAAGTATTAAAAATAAAGTAATTAATACCTTTTTTCTCATTTCTTTATCGGCGAAAATGTTCTTGAAGGTTTGTAGCATACTACTTCACCTCTATCTTTCCACCTGCAGCTGTAATTTTTTCTTCAGCAGATTTAGAGAATTTTTTAGCTTCAACAGTTAATTTTTTAGTTAGATTTCCGTTACCTAAAACTTTTAATCCATCTAATTCTTTACTTACTAAGCCTTTTTCCATTAATAAATCAATTGTTACAACTGTATCATTGTCAAACATTTCTAAATCAGAAACGTTAACACATGCATATTCAACTGCAAAATGATTTTTAAATCCTCTTTTAGGAATTCTTCTATATAAAGGTGTTTGGCCTCCTTCAAAGCCTCTTCTGATTTTTCCACCAGTTCTAGCTTTTTGACCTTTATGACCTTTTCCTGCTGTTTTACCTAAACCACTACCTGTTCCTCTACCAACTCTTGTAGCTTTAGTAGTAGCTCCATATGCTGGACCTAAATCATGCATTTTCATAATTTGAAGTCTCCTCCTCTCTATTTTAAGTATATATTATTTTAAAATTTCTTCTACTGTTTTTCCTCTTAAAGCTGCAACTTCTTCAGGTGTTCTCATAGCTTTTAATGCTTTAATTGTTGCATAAACAACATTTCTGCTGTTACGAGAGCCTAAAGTTTTTGCTGTAACATTTTTAACACCTACTAGTTCAAGAACTGGTCTTACAGCACCACCTGCGATAACACCTGTACCTTCAACTGCTGGTTTTAATATTACTTTTGATGATCCAAAATTAGTAGTGTATTCATGTGGTAAAGTTCCATTAACGATTGAAACTTTTACTAAATTTTTTCTTGCATCTTCAGTTGCTTTTTTTATAGCTTCTGGAACTTCTGAAGATTTACCAGTTCCAACACCAATAGATCCTTTTCCGTCTCCAACAACAACCATTACGCTAAATCTAAAAGTTCTACCACCTTTAACAACTTTTGCAACTCTTTTTACACTAACAACTTTTTCTTTTAATTCTTGTTTGTTTTCAGTCATTTTATTGGTTACTCCTTTCTACTAGAATTTAAGACCTGCTTCTCTTGCAGATTCTGCTAAAGCTTTTACTTTTCCGTGATATAAATATCCATTTCTATCAAATACTACTGTATCTATTTTATTTTCAATAGCACGTTTTGCAACTAATGCACCAACTTCTTTAGCTGCTTCTATATTAGAAGCTTTTGTTTTAACTTCTTTATCTAAAGTTGAAGCTTGTACTAAAGTAACTTGTTTTTCATCATCAATAATTTGTGCATATATGTTATTTAAACTTCTAAATACACATAATCTTGGTCTTATAGAAGTTCCTTTAACTGTTGCTCTAACTCTTTTTTGTCTAGTAGATCTTGCAACGTTTTTGCTTACTTTTTTGATCATGTAAGTTTCCCTCCTTTTATTTTAGGTTTACTTTTTACCGCCAGCTTTACCTTCTTTTCTTCTTATATGTTCGCCAACGTATTTAATACCTTTACCCTTATATGGTTCTGGTAATCTATATTCTCTAATATTTGCAGCAACTTGACCAACTAATTGTTTGTCAATACCTTTTACAATAATAGAGTTTTGTGATGGTACATCAATAGTTATTCCTTCAGGAGCTTCTACTTCAACTGGGTGAGAGAAACCTAAAGTTAATACTAATTTATTACCTTGTTTTTGTGCTCTATATCCAACACCATTGATTTCTAATGCTTTTTCAAAGCCATCAGTTACACCAACAATCATGTTATGAATTAAAGTTCTTGTTAAGCCATGAATGTTAGAAGCTTTTTCGTTTACTAAAGAAACAATTATTTTTCCATCTTCATTTTTGATTTCTACATCTTTTAAAAATTCTTGAGTTAGAGTTCCTTTTGGTCCTTTAACTGTAACTTTTGTTCCATCTATTGTAACTTCAACGCCTTGTGGTATTGTAATAGGGTTTTTACCTATTCTTGACATGGTACTTCCTCCCTTTCTATAAAATTACCATATATATGCTAATACTTCGCCTGCAACATTTTGTTTTCTAGCTTCTTTATCAGTCATAACGCCTTTAGAAGTAGAGATTATTGCAATACCTAATCCATTAAGAACTCTAGGTAATTCTTCAACACTTGCATATATTCTAAGTCCTGGTTTACTAATTCTTTTTAAACCTTGGATAACTCTTGTTTTGTTTTGATATTTCAAAGCTAATCTGATTGTTTGGTGATTTCCATCTTGTAAAATATCTTTAGATTCTACAAAACCTTCAGAAACCAATATATCAGCTATTGAATTTTTAACTTTTGAATAAGGAATATCAACGCTTGCTTTTCTTTGAGCGTTAGCATTTCTTATTCTTGTTAACATGTCTGAAATTGGATCGTTCATTTTTTACCTCCTTCTTTACCAGCTTGCTTTTTTAACTCCTGGTATTTCTCCTTGATATGCTAATTTTCTAAAGCATAGACGGCATATTCCATATTTTCTCATGTAAGAGTGTGGTCTACCACATATTTTACATCTATTATAATATCTTGTGCTA
Organism: uncultured Clostridia bacterium; assembly: GCA_934169925.1. GTDB lineage: Bacteria > Bacillota > Clostridia > TANB77 > CAG-465 > CAG-465. The sequence goes on from CAKPOO010000004.1 coordinate 81,345, forward strand.
AACTTTGGTTCTCTTTGTTGTTTAGCTATCATAGATTTTTTTGCCATGTTCTATCCTCCTTACTTTTGATGTTCGAATGGCATTCCTAGCATTTCTAATAATGCATAAGCTTCTTCGTTAGTATTTGCAGTTGTTACAAATATAACATCCATTCCTCTAACTTTGTCTATTTTATCATATTCAATTTCTGGGAAAATTAATTGTTCTTTTACACCCATAGAGTAATTTCCTCTACCGTCAAAAGATTTTGGATTAACACCTTTAAAATCTCTAACGTGTGGAAGTGCTACATTAACAAATTTAGTTAAGAAATCGTACATTTTATCAGCTCTTAAAGTAACTTTACAACCTAAATCCATACCTTCTCTAACTTTAAATGCAGCTATTGATTTTTTAGCTTTAGTAACAATTGGTTTTTGACCTGTTATTAATTCTAAATCTCTCATAGCATTTTCTAATGCTTTTGAATTTTCTTTTATATCAGAAACACCCATATTTATAACGATTTTTTCTAATTTTGGAACTGCCATTATAGACTTATATCCAAATTTATCTTTTAAAGCAGGTCTAATTTCTGATTCATATTTTTCTTTAAGGTTCATTTATTTTTTCCCTCCTTTACTTTTCTTCTTGACATTTCTTGCAGAATCTTGCTTTTGTACCATCTTCTGCTACTTTTATTCCTAATTTAACACCTTTACCGCATTTATCACAGTAATAATTTACTTTAGATGCGTCTAGTGCTGCTTCTTTCTTTATAATTCCAGATTCTTGTCCTTGTTTTCTAGCTTTTACATGCATAGTTCTTACATTGATTCCTTTAACGATAACTTTAGCATTTTTTCTATCAATTTTTATTATTTCGCCTTTTTTACCTTTTTCAGAACCTGAGTTAACTACTACTGTATCGCCAACTTTAAGTTTCATTTTTGCTACCACTTCATTCACCTCCAAGATTATAGAACTTCTGGTGCTAAAGAAATGATTTTCATGTATTCATTTCTTAATTCTCTTGCAACAGGTCCAAAGATACGAGTTCCTTTTGGAGTCTTATCTTCTTTAATGATAACTGCTGCATTTTCATCAAATTTAATATAAGAACCGTCATCACGTCTTAATCCTTCTTTTGATCTAACGATAACTGCTTTAACAACATCACCTTTTTTTACAGATCCACCTGGTGCAGCTTTTTTTACAGAAGCTACGATAACATCACCAATGTTACCCCATTTTCTGTAACTTCCGCCTAAAACACGGATACACATAAGTTCTTTTGCTCCAGTGTTGTCAGCTACTTTTAACAATGTTTGTTGTTGTATCATGGATTAGTCCTCCCTTCAAACTAATTTAATATACTATTTAACTTTTTCCACAATTCTAACTAGTCTATATCTTTTATCTTTGCTTAGTGGTCTAGTTTCCATTACTTCTACGATATCACCTATACTACAAGTATTTTCTTCATCGTGAGCTTTTATTTTTAAAGTTTTGTTAACAATTTTTCCATATAAAGGATCTTTAACTTTAGTGTCTATTCTTACAACTATAGTTTTATCCATTTTATTACTAACAACTTTACCTATTTTTGTTTTTCTTAAATTTCTTTCCATAAGTCTAGTTTAATCCTCCTTACCACTAATCTATTTTGATTTTTTTGTCAATTCTGTATTAGCTCTTGCAATATTCTTTTTAAGAATAGTAATTTTTTTAGGGTTATCAAGACCATTTAAAGCATGTTGAAATCTTAATTTGAAAAGTTCATTTTTCATTTCTTTGATTTCTTTTTGTAATTCTTCTACTGACATATTTACATAATCATTCATTTTACTAGATTTCATTAGTCTACTCCCCCTTTTCTTCTTGCTCAACTTGGCTAGCTTTGCTTACAATTTTACATTTAATTGGTAATTTATGCATAGCTTTTGTTAAAGCTTCTTTACTTGTTTCTTCACTTAAACCAGTAATTTCAAATAAAATTCTACCTGGTTTTACAACTGCTACGAAATACTCTGGATTTCCTTTACCAGAACCCATACGAGTTTCAGCTGGTTTTTTAGTTATTGGTTTATCTGGAAATATTTTTATCCAAGTTTTACCAACTTTTTTTGTATATCTTGATAAAGTTACTCTGACTGCTTCAATTTGATTTGCAGTTATCCAAGCAGGTTCTAAAGCTTGTAAACCGTATTCTCCGTCAACAACTCTAGTTCCTCTAGTTGCTTTACCATTATTAGTACCTTTTTGTACTTTTCTAAATTTAGTTCTTTTTGGTGACAACATCTTTAGTTACCTCCTTTTTCTGTTTTTTTAGCTGGAAGTACTTCACCTTTATATATCCAAACTTTAACACCGATAATACCGTATGTAGTTAATGCTTCAGCAAAACCATAATCGATATCTGCTCTTAAAGTTTGAAGAGGAATTGTACCTTCGCTATATTGTTCAGTTCTAGCTATTTCAGCTCCTCCTAAACGACCAGATACAGCTGTTTTTATTCCTAAAGCTCCAGCTTTCATTGTTCTTTGAATAGAAGATTTCATTGCTTTTCTAAATGAAATTCTTTTTTCAAGTTGAGTTGCAATGTTTTCAGCAACAAGTTGAGCTGCTAAATCAACATCTTTAACTTCAACTATATTTAAAGAAATTTCTTTCTTTACTAATTTGTTTAATTTTTGTTTTAATTCTTCAATAGCTGCTCCACCTTTACCAATAATCATACCAGGTTTTGCTGCATAGATATCAACAAAAATTTTATCACCTTTTCTTGAAATATCTAACTTATTTATTCCTGCTGGTTTAAGTAAGTTTTTTAAATATTCACGAATTTTATGATCTTCTACTAAGTTTTTAGAATAATCTTGTTTATTAGCATACCAAGTTGAAGACCAGTCTTTTATTATTCCGACTCTAAGTCCGTGTGGACTAACTTTTTGACCCATTTAAACTTACCTCCTAAATTAAGCTTCTTTTAGAACAACTATTATATGAGATGTTCTTTTTCTTATTCTACAAGCTCTACCTTGAGCTCTTGGCATAATTCTTTTCATTGTAGGACCTTGGTTTGCATATATTTCACTAATATATAGCTTAGTTTCGTCCATAGAATTATTGTTTACTGCATTTGCTTTAGCTGATTTTACTAATTTTTCAACCATAGGTGCAGCTGCTTTATTTGTATATTTTAAAATTGCTATAGCTTCATCAACTTTTTTACCTCTAATTAAGTCAATAACAATTTTAACTTTTCTTGCACTTATTCTAGCATTACGTAATTCTGCTCTTGCTATTTTTTCTTCCATTTTAAGGCTCCTCCTTTTTTAGATTTATTATTTTACTTTTGATTTTTTATCTCCAGCGTGTCCTCTGAAAAGTCTAGTTGGAGCAAATTCTCCTAATTTATGTCCTACCATTTCTTCAGTAATATATACTGGTACATGTTTTCTACCATCATGTACTGCTATTGTATGACCAATCATTTGAGGATATATTGTTGAAGCTCTAGACCATGTTCTTATAGCTTCTTTAGTGTCTGTTTCATTCATTTTTTCTACTTTAGCTAGTAATCTTTCATCAACGTAAGGTCCTTTTTTAAGCGATCTTGACATATTTTATACCTCCATTATTATTTTTGATTTCTTCTTTTAACAATGTATTTGTCAGTTCTATGATTTGTTTTTCTTGTTTTATATCCAAGAGCTGGTTTACCCCAAGGAGTAAGTGGTCCTGCATGACCAACTGGAGCTCTACCTTCACCACCACCATGTGGGTGATCAACTGGGTTCATTACACTACCTCTAACAGTAGGTCTTATTCCCATATGTCTAGTTCTACCAGCTTTACCAAGTTTAACATTTTCAGATTCTTGGTTACCAACTGTACCAATACAAGCTTTACATTCAACAGAAATAAGTCTCATTTCTCCAGAAGGCATTCTTACATGTGCGTATTTTCCTTCTTTAGCCATAAGTTGAGCTGACATACCAGCACTTCTTACAAGTTGAGCACCTTTTCCTTTATGTAATTCAATATTATAAATTGTTGTACCTACAGGAATTGAGCTTATTGGCATACAATTTCCTGGTTTGATATCAGCTTTTTCAGCAGATATAACTTTATCACCATCTGTAAGACCTAAAGGAGCAATGATGTATGCTCTTTCTCCATCTTCATATTCGATTAAAGCTATATTTGCACTTCTGTTTGGATCATATTCGATACCAATTACAGTTGCTTCCATATCAACTTTATTTCTTTTAAAATCAATTATTCTATATTTTCTTCTGTTTCCACCACCATGATGTCTTACAGTTATTTTACCAGAAGCGTTTCTACCTGCAGTTTTCTTTAAAGGAGCAAGTAATTTTTTTTCTGGTTCAAATTTTGTAATTTCATCGTTAGTTAACATAGTTGTGTTTCTAAGTGATGGAGTAACTGGTTTAAATGTTTTTATTCCCATTTTATTCCCCCCTAGTTATTACTTCCAAAAGCTGAACTAATTTCTTCGATTTCAGTTTTATATTTTTTATTTGTTTTAGTTTCTTTTCCACCTTTTGCAAGATATTTTTCATCTGATGGATTAGTATCAATTGCAACTATAGCTTTTTTCCAAGCTTTAGTTGTTCCTTGGTGTACTCCAACTCTTTTATTTTTTCCATCATATCTTAAAGTATTTACTTTTAATACTTTAACATTAAATAATTCTTCTACTGCATTTTTGATTTCAACTTTTGTAGCATTTATAGCAACTTCAAAAGTATATTTTCCATCTGCAATAGCTGCATAAGACTTTTCAGTCATTATAGGTCTTATTATAACGTCTGCTGCATGTTTCATATTAAGCGTACACCTCCTCTAATTTTTTAACTGAATCTAAGTCCATTACTAAACTATCATATTTTAATAAATCATATACATTAATTGTGTTAACTAATGTAGTTTTTACATTTTCAATATTTCTAGCTGAAGCTTGAACATTTAAATTCTTTTCGTTTAACATTATTAAAGCTTTGTTAACTTTTAAGTTATTTAATACATTAACCATAGCTTTTGTTTTAATTTCATTTAATTCAATTTTATCAACAATTACTAATGAACCTTCTTGAACTTTAGAAGTTAATACAGATTTTATAGCAAGTTGTCTCATTTTTTTAGGAATTGCATATTTGTATGATCTTGGTTTTGGTCCAAGTGCAATACCACCTTTTATCCATTGTGGAGCTCTTATACTACCTTGTCTAGCTCTACCAGTTCCTTTTTGTTTCCATGGTTTTCTACCACCACCACGAACTTCTGCTCTAGTCTTTGTAGATTGAGTTCCTTGTCTTTGATTAGCTAAGTAATTAACTAAAGCTGCATGAACTGCAACATCATTTACTTCAACAGCAAATACGTTTTCATTTAATTCTACTTCGCTAACTTTTTTACCTTCGATATTTAAAACGTCTACTTTAAGCATCTCAAATCCTCCTTCCTACTACACTTTTCTTACTTTTACAATTGAGTTTTTAGCACCAGGTATAGAACCTTTAACTAAAACAACATTTTTATCACTGTCAACTTTAACAACTGTTAAATTTTTGATAGTTGAAACTACACTTCCCATGTGACCTGGTAATTTTTTACCTTTAAATACTCTACCTGGAGTAGAAGTTGGTCCCATAGAACCTGGTCTTCTATGATACATAGAACCATGAGCCATAGGTCCTCTGTGTTGTCCATGTCTTTTAATATTACCTTGGAAACCTTTACCTTTAGAAGTACCTTGTACATCAACTGCTGTTACATCAGCAAGATCAGCAACAGTTATTTTACTACCAATTTCAAATTCATCAACATTTTCAACTTTGATTTCTTTTAAATATTTTTGAACTTCAATTCCTGCTTTTGCAAAAATTCCTTTGATAGGTTTAATAACATTTTTTTCTTTTACACTACCGAAAGCTACAACGATTGCATTGTATCCTTCTTTGTCAGCTGTTTTTTTAGCAACAACTGTTAATGGTTCAACTTCAATTGCAGTAACTGGAATAGCAATTCCATCTTCACTGAAAATTTGAGTCATTCCGATTTTCTTACCGTAAACTTCTTTTACCATTTTTTATTTCCTCCCTTTAATTTAACAACATATTAAACATAAATTAATATTACGATTTTTCAACATAGGGTATGCCATTGCCAATTTTTGGATAGCTATTGAGAAATCTTGTAGTTTAATATTATAATTTTACTTCGATATCTACACCAGCAGGCATATCAATTGACATTAATGCATCAACTGTAGCTTGATTTGGATTTAAAACATCGATAACTCTTTTGTGAGTTCTCATTTCAAATTGTTCTCTTGAATCTTTGTGTTTGTGTGGAGAACGTAATATTGTAACGATTTCTTTTCTAGTTGGTAGTGGAATAGGTCCTGAAACTTCTGAACCAGTTTTCTTAGCTACTTCAACTATTTTAGATGCTGCTTGTTCAAGCACTACATGATCATAAGCTTTAAGTCTTATTCTCATTTTTTTAGTTTGTTCTTTTGCCATATGTAAAACACTCCTTTTCTAAAAATTTTAGGCCAACAAGTTTTACACTACCCCGTGTGTTTCTTTTTTGTATATTTTAAAACCAAATTGATTTTACCTTTTAAAATTCAAAGTTAAAACAAATTTGGCAAATACAAATATATACTTGCCGCCTGATTTAAAATCAGACATACTCCATGAGAGTTCCCTACTTCTTAGAGTAGCCACATCTCATTTCAACGCAGATCAAATTAATTATAACTTATTATTGTAAAAAAATCAAGTAATTTTTACAAAAAAATTGATTTTTTAGCACTTTTTAAAATATATTACAAATTTATTACAAAAAACTTGATTATCAAATTATCTTTGATATAATTACAAAAAATAATAATGTTAATAACATATTACTATTATGTTTGGAGGTATTTATATGAAAAAAATGTTTATGATACTTGGAAGATCTAGTTCCGGTAAAGATAGTATATATTCAAAATTACTAAAATATACAGATTTATCTTTCCTTATACCTTACACACCTTATACCACAAGACCAATGAGAAAAGATGAAATCAATGGAAAAAATTATAAATTTATTTCTGAAGCTGATTTTTACACATTAAAAGATGCTGGTAAAGTTTTAGAATATCGGACTTATGAAACTAATAAAGGAATTTGGATTTATGCAACAATCGATGATGAACAATTAAAAAATGGTGATTATTTCTTAGCAATAGGAACTTTAGAATCCTATATTTCCTTAAAAAAATCAAATAAGTTTGAAATTATTCCAATCTATCTTAATGTAGATGAATACGATTTACTTATTCGTTATATTGAAAGAGAACACAAAGAAAAAAATCCTAATTATAATGAGGTTTGTCGTAGATTTATTGCAGATAGTAAAGATTTTTCTGAAGAAAAGTTAAATAAAGCTGGTATAACCAAAGTTTTTAACAACAATAATTTACAATATTGCACTGAAGAAATAAAAAATTACATTTTATCTTTTTTAAATTAATTTATTTTGAATCCTTATTTTTTAAGGATTCTTTTTTTATTTTTCTTATAAAAAAACATAAAATTCATATAAATTTATTTTTTTATGTTGCTTTTTATTTTTTTTTATGTTAAAATGTGTAGGTAATTATTAAACGCTATTATGAGGAGGTGCATTTAATGCCAAATATTAAATCAGCAAAAAAAAGAGTTAAAGTTATCGAAACTAAAACTTTACAAAATAGAGCTACAAAAAAAGCTTACAAAGAAGCTGTAAAAGCTTTTGAAGCTGCTGTAAAAGAAAACAGTGAAAACAAAGTTGAATTATACAAAGAAGCTGTAAGTTTAGTAGATAAAGCTTGGTCTAAAGGTGTTCTTGCAAAAAACACTGCTGCAAGAAAAAAAGCACATTTAGCAAAAGAATTAAATAAGTAATTTCATAAAAAACAGGAATATATGTAGATATTCCTGTTTTTTTAATTTATACCAGGCATACCAACTCTAAACTGCCCTCTTGTTTGAATTCCACCTATTCCACTAATTCCTTCTCTTGTATTTGAAATTATGTTTGCAAGGGGAACAAACTCATCAACAGGCGTATACGCTATTGTTTGTGCTACTATTAAAGGATCCATCATATCGATCAAAACTCTTTTTGGTGCACTTGCAAAATTTGCACCAGCTGAAATAATTGCTTCATAATAACTTTGACAAGCTCCTGCAAATATAACCAAATTATCTAAATTATGTTCATACCTTCTTGCTTCTAATACTCCTTGTATGTAATATCTTGAATTTTTATAACTATCAATACTATACATATCATTTTTTCTTCTATGAAAAGCATCATGTCCTGTCAAAATCAAAATGTTAGGCCTAATTCTTTGTAGTAAAGAATAGACCTGCTTATATTGTTCTGATTCTGGTATGTTATATATGTATGCTGTAATTCCCATTTTTTTATAACTTTCTTTACACCTTTGGGAATATTCCTGATCTCCATCTATATGTAATACTATTCCTGGTTTTTTTAACATTTTTTCTCTTTGATAAATGTTAGGATTATCATTATAATTTGAATAATTTGAGTTATAATTATATCCTCTATTTCTTCTTAAGTTATTCATATTATTGTAGCATCTACTAAGTCTAGTTGATCTCATTTTTTCTATATTATGCATTCTAGACGCTATTTCTGTTGAATCAATATGTTTTAAATCATAATCAGGTGCATCTGCTACAATTCTTACACTCATACCAACCAAATCACAAATTCCATTACTTCTCACATTTACTATTTTAAACAATATATCATAATTATATGATTTTCTTGCTACTATATCACCTATTTTAAACATTTCCATTAATAAACACCTCACTATAATATTTTATGAAAAAAATACTGTGAAGTTCTATCATCTTTGCTATTTTTTAAATATTACGTTTGACTTTAACATATATATATAATATAATTACACTGTTATTTATATAAGGGGGTTTTATGAATTATTTTATTAACTTCTTAAAAGGCGCTGCCGTTGGAATTGCAAATATTATACCAGGAGTAAGTGGTGGAACTTTAGCAGTTATCACAGGTATTTACAATAAATTAATTGATATAATTGGTAACTTCTTATCACACTTAAAAAGTTGGACAAAATTAAAAGAAGATTTTAAATTTTTAATACCAATTGGTCTTGGCGCTGTTATAGGAATTGTACTATTTAGTAAAGTTTTAAAATGGTTACTTGCAACTTTTAACATGCCTACTCTGTTTTGCTTTATGGGATTAATTATAGGAAGTTTACCTTTACTATTTAATCAAGCAAAAGAAAAAGGATTTAAAATTAAGTATTTAATTCCTTTTGCAATTACTTTAGTACTAATGATCATACTTAATATTATAGGTGCAAACGTTACTGAGGGTTCTGGAATAGAAACTTTTGATAAAACACCAATAAATATGATTTTACTTGTATTTTATGGATTTATTGCAGCAGGAACTATGGTTATACCTGGAATTAGTGGATCAATGGTTATGATGATAATGGGAATTTATACAGCTATACTTACTGCTGTTTCTACACTTGATATTATAATATTATTACCATTTGCCTTTGGAGTACTAATCGGCGTAATTGTAGTATCAAAATTAATGGATATTTTACTTGAAAAATTCTATAGCTACACTTATTTTGCTATTCTTGGATTTATTATTGGTTCAATAATATTTATATTTCCAGGATTTGCATTTAACCTAACTGGTCTTGTAAGTGTTATAGTATTTATAATTGGTTTTGTAGCTTCATATTTTGTAAGTAAACTAGTTAAAAATGATTAAAATAAACTAAAAACAAAAAAGAATCTAAATTTGAATTTCAAACTTAGATTCTTTTTATTATTTATTACTTAACTGTAAATGGTAATAAAGCAATTGTTCTTGCTCTTTTAATTGCTACAGTTACAGCTCTTTGGTGTTTTGCACAAGTTCCTGTAACTCTTCTTGGTAATATTTTACCTTTATCACTTACGTATTTTTTTAATTTTTCTACGTCTTTGTAGTCAATTTCTTCAACTCTATCTACGCAAAAATTACAAACTTTTTTTCTTGGTCTTCTAAAGTTTTTATCACCTTTAGAATTTCTTTTTGCATTTCTATTGTCTGCCATTGGTTTACCCTCCTTTTTTATTAGAATGGTAATTCGTCAGTATCATCTATAGTGATGAATTCTCCATCTAAGCTTCCTGATGGAGCTACATCTGATGCCATACCATCATTTTCTCTTCTTGAATCAGCAAAGTATGCATTTTCAACAATAAAATCTGTTGCATATCTTTTTTGACCGTTTTGATCATCCCAACTTCTATTTTGAATTCTACCTTCTACTAAAACTTGTTGTCCTTTTCTATAATATTTAGAACAAAATTCTGCTAATTTTCCAAAAGCAGTCAAATTAAAGAAATCAGTTTTTCTTTCTCCATTTTGATCTGCAAATCTTCTGTTTACAGCAAGTGAAAAATTGCAAACTTGTGTATTAGAGTTAGGTATAACTCTAGTCTCTGGATCTCTTGTTAATCTCCCCATAAATTGAAATTTATTCATATAAAAATCCCCCTTCGAGCATCAGCAAGGATGTACTCTTTTATTTTTTAATTAATCTTCTTTTTTTATAACCATGTGTTTTAAAACAACATCTTCTATTCTTAAAACTCTTTCAAACTCAGCAATAAATTCTGGCTTAGCTACAAATGTTAAAAGTGTGTATACACCTTCTGTTTGTTTTTTAATAGGATAAGCTAATGTTTTTTTACCCCATTCTTCAACATTTGTAAGTTCGCCATTTGAAGATATTAATGCTTTCATTTTTTCTCCAAATGCTACAGTTTCCTCTTCTGCTGCAGTTGCTGAAAGTATTATAACTGCTTCATAATTGTTCATGACTTACACCTCCTTTTGGTCGTCTGACTCTATAATCATATAGAGTAAGGAAATTAACTTTTGATATTATAACATACTTTTTATTATTTATCAACTACATATTTTCTTTTTTTTAACTAAAAATATATAATATATGTATTATTGACTTTGTAACTCTTTAATTATATAATACATATAATTATAATAACACATTTAGGAGGGTACCTAATGAAAGTTGAAAAAATTAATGATAACAAAATAAAAATTACATTATCTTTGGAAGAACTAGAAAAAAGAAAAATATCATTAACAGATTTAGAACATGATTCTTCCCTAGCTAAAAATTTATTTTTAAGTTTAATTGAAGAATCAGACTTAGAAGATGAATTTAAACTAGAAAATTCTCAATTATTTATAGAAGCATTTTCTGATAACAATAATACTTTTGTAATCACAATTACAAAAATAGATGCAATACCAGAATTATTAAAATATAATAACGAAAATATGCCTATAAAAAATAAAGTTAGCACATATAAAGTCGAAAGTAACATTTTTGAATTTGAAAACTTAGATAAAATTCTTAGTATGTGTGCAGCTTCAAAAAATGAAAATTTATTTTTTGGAAGAAATAGTTTATATAAATTAAATGATAGATATTTTATCATTTTTAAAAAATCAAGTGTAAAAAATAAAAAATTTATAAAAACATTCATTTTCTTATCTGAATATTGCACATCATATTATAACGATGAAATATTTGAAGCTTCTCTTATTGAAAAATCAACTAATATCATAAAGAGTACAGCTCTTCAAAAATTATCTAATTTCTAAAAGCAACTCTAGTTGCTTTTTTTATACCTTAGAATAACTAAATTTTTCAATTTTCATATCAATATATTTGTAATTTTTAGAAAAAGTATTATTAAAAAAATTCAAACTATTTACTTTACATTTATACATTATTTCAAAATTAATTTTTTTACCATAATCTTGTTTTATACTAGGCACGTTTATAACTATATTATTAATATCAAACCCACTATCACTTAATTCATTTAATAATTTTTCCCTTTCAGAATTATTTAAATAACCATATTTTTCTGTAATAAACAAATATTTTGATGAAATTGTATTTAATTTTTCATACCATATCAAAGGTTCAATTACACTATACATTTGTATAAATATAGCTATTATAAATAACATACTACTAACTACGATTAGTGGATATACTGCAACATTGCCTCTTTTTTTATTATTTAATTTTAACTTTAAATTCATATTATTTCACATCCAACATTTTTAATTTTACTTCATAATTAAACCCTACTTTACATTTATTATTAAGACTAAAAATCATAGGAACTATTTCTACTTCTATTTTTCCATATACAACATTTTTTAATTTATCATATTTTATACTAACAAGTTTTGCATTTTTATAATTTTCAATTAATATTTTATCAACCTTTTCCTTCATTAAATTCTCATCTATAACATAATCAAAATTTGAAAGAGAATTTTCATTACAAGAAATAATTGCATTTTGAACTATATAAAATATATCCTCTTTTAATGGATAAACATAAGAATTTATTTGTAACTTTAAAATAACAATACCAGTAAAAATTATAAGTATAAAAACAATAAATATACTTAAGAAAAATATTTCAAAATATCCATTTCTTAATTTTCTAGCCATTTGTTAATTAAAACCTTTTCTATTTTATCTTCACTACTAAAGTTAGAATAAAAAGTAAAATTATTATTATATAAATAATCAGATAATTTATCTATTTTAAACTCAAGCTTATCATTTTCATATATAAATTTCACAATATTAGGTTCTTTAATTCTATTTCCAACACTTGAAAAATCTATATTAAAAAATTCAATATTTTTATCCCTTAAAGTATTCCAATCTTCTATGGTATTATTAAATTTTTCATTTACATTAATTTTAAAAACAAAATACTTTTCATTTTCAAAATATAATTCATACTCATTTTTAGCCAATTTATTATCATTTATATACACCTCAAGTTTAGAAAAATCATTTATACTCTTTTTGTTAATTCTAAATAACAAATTTCTTTTTCCTTCGATTATACCTAATGAATTATTTACTGTATTATTTGTCACAAATAAATTTTTAACATATTTTTCTCCATTGTAAACATCTAACACTCTACATTCTGAATTTTCAATCATTTTTGGAACTTCTTTTTTGGGAGTTATATGTACTTTTATATCTTTTTGAATTTCAGATTTTAATAATCCATCTACTATAAACTCTGTATATAAATAACTTACAACTTTAACATCAATTATATCCCCGTCTACATATTCATTTCTATCTATTTTAAAAGTCTTATTTTTTGTAACTTCATCTGTTTTACTTGAAGAAATTTCATCTATTAATACACCATCTATATATAACTTAGAATTAATTTCTTTAATATATTCTTTTTTAGCATAATCATTTAAATTAATAGCCTTAGCACCAAACGAAACATTTATTATTTTATAATCTTCATCTTCAAGAATATCTAAATTATCATCAATATTTAGCGTAGAAATAGTGCTAGCACTAGCTGCCATTGGTTTTGTAGACATAGTAGCTACACCATAATACCCACTTGGCGTTATTCTTCTTACTGTTACTATCCCATTTGTTTTCCAAGTTGAAGCCGTATTTAGCATCACTTTATCAAGACCTATTGAGCTTGCTGAGATATTATATTCTTTTAAATTATATGGATCTATTGTATTGTTTGCATAATCAATAGTATCAAATAGCAATTTTGTTGTTTTCATATAATCTTTTTGTTCTTGGTATTTAAATTTTGATATATCATCCCAAGATTCTAAAGCTCCTTGAACTCCTGTAAAATTCCAATTATCGGGTGTTGTTTCTGGAATTTTATCAACAGGAAAATAAACATTATATACAAGACCTCCAGAAAAATTAAATCCTAAAATGTTATATTCACCTGTAACTCCATTATTTGAATCTTTTCCATTATTAACACTTTTAAACCTTTGATCAGAAGTATATGCATATACATCTAAAGGATTTCCATAAACAAAAACATTATATTTATAATAAAACTCTTCATTTATGCTTTTGCCTATAGCATTATATTCTGGTATACCTATTGTATCTAGACAAAATCTAAAATCATCACTTAGAGCAAAAAGATTTGATTTAAAACTCATTATAACAATTACAAAAAACAACAAAGATAAAACTTTAAACCTCTTATTTTTCATAATCACCTCAATTTACAACTATTTTTAACATATCATCTTGAACTTGAATAGTTATTTTTACACTTTTTATCTGTATATCTTGCTTTTCATTTGTATTATCTTTCTTTATATTTTTAGCTTTTGTATATTCTTCCTTTATCAAATTTTCTAAAAAAAGTTTATCTGTTTTTTCTATATAACCAGTATTATCTTTATTTTTTAAATCTATTATTTCATATATAAAATTCATAATTTCATTAAAATATTCATCTTGTATAATAATATTTTCTTTAGTTATTTCATAGTTTTTAAATAATTTATTCATATAAATATCAATGTGATAATCACTGCCTACTTTTTCATTAAAATCAATTTTTACATCATAAAAATTATTTTTTAGTTCTTTTTCATTTTTACCTATGTAAAACGATTGATTTTCTTCATCAAAAAAAACATACCTATCTTTAAAATTTAATAATTTTTTTATTTCATAAACATTTACACTATTTTTTAAATCATCATTTTTCAAATTATTTTTATTATCATTTTTTATATTTCTAAAATATAAAAATATTGAAGATATCAATATAGTTAAAACAATAATTATAAACACAAAAATAAAACAGCTACTCCTTTTTATTTTTTTCATATACTTTTTCTATCCTATCGCATATAACCTTGTCTGTGCTATTTAAAAATCCTACATTTTCAGAATATTTTATACATTCCATAATATACTCTTTATTTAATTTATTTGTTAAAATAATAACATTATCTTTGAATTTATATTTTTCCTTATATTTTTTTATTTCTTCTATACTATTTGTAAGTATCAAATAAATATCGTATTTAGATTTTGATGTGGATTTTAGATATATTTTCATTTCTTTACCACTATTTTCTATATATTGTTTTAAATTATTTATAATATTTGATACATTTTCACTTTTAGTATCATAAGCTGCAAGTACATTTATCATTATTTCACCTACTTTACTATGACTACACTAAAATCGCCATATTGTTTTAAATTTTCTATAATCATTGCTGTATCCTTATCAATTTTTATTAATACTGTATCTATCAACTTTTCATCTTGAGTTAAATTGTTATAACTTTTAGAAATATCTACACCATTTTTGTTATATATGCCTTTGATATCCACATTTTCCACAACATTTAAGGTTATATAGCTAGTAGCACCACTTTTTGAACTAACTATACTACTTTTTTCTAACTTACTGACTACATCATATGCATATTCAGATTTTCCTGTATAAATTAAATTTATAATACTACCTTTTTTTATTTGATATGAAGCTAAATTTTCAGAATTTTTTAAATTTATTGACATTAAAACTTCATTATTTTCAACTAAAATAAATTCACTATCATCTAAAAAATCACTATTTTTTAATAGATTTCCTTTTTTTACATTTTCATTTAAAGTACAATTTTTTATACTACTAAACTCTGTTATATACTGATCTTTCACATTATTATTTACAAGCGCTAACTTAGTAACCATATTTTCATTTATTTTAATTCCTTTTTCAAAATCTTCATTAAAAACATACACATATTCTATCTTCTTGTTATAATTAAAGTAATTATACAAAGACTTAACCATAAAAAATAATCCAAAAGCTATTAATATAACAATAAAATATTTTCTATATTTCATTAAAATCCCATATTGATCAAAGATGAAGTAAACCAACCTGAAATAGATGCAAGTGTGTTAGTAATTAAGCCTTGAATTGCTGGGAAAAATATAGTAACTATAACTACTGCAAGTACTGCAATTAAAAGCAAAGTTTCTGCTGTAGCAATACCCTTTTTATTTTTTAATTTTTTATTTTTTTTAATTATTTTTTCTTTTTTATCCTTTTTCATTTTTCTCCTTTCTAAAAAAATTACTTAAACATAATCTCAAAATTACTAATAATTTGGTTTAGTATTGGATACATCATAAGAAGTAATGTATTTAGTAACACTACAAAAATAACAATTATTAATAATAATGATTTTTTTGACATTTTAAATTTAACAAATTTAAAATATGAAAGTTCCAAAGAATCTAAAAAATTTTCTAACATTTTAATTATATTTCCATTTTTTTGATTTTGTATTAAAATAGATAAAAACATATTTAATTCATAAGAGTTGAATTTTTCTTTTAAAATTTGTGATGCACTTTCTATATTAAAATTATACAATTGATAATTTGATACA
Source organism: uncultured Clostridia bacterium (assembly GCA_934169925.1). Lineage (GTDB taxonomy): Bacteria > Bacillota > Clostridia > TANB77 > CAG-465 > CAG-465. The sequence goes on from CAKPOO010000004.1 coordinate 97,764, forward strand.
AAAGTTGCATATTCATTTTTGAATCTATTATATTTTACAGAATTAATTGATAATTTTAACGAATCATATAAAGATAAATTTGCAGACAATGATAGAATTAAATTTTGAACAATGTTTCCAATTTCATTTATTAAATAAATAGACTCTTGTTTTACATATGCTTTTATAACAATATCTGGTAACAAGAAAAAAAGAATAAAAATAATAATTGATGCAAAAATATTATGATAATTAATTAAAATAAATAAGAATAAAAAGCTAGATATAATATATTTTATAACTATATATCTTTTCAAACTAAATCCATACGGATAACCTAAATTAAATAAATATCTAGATTTTTGATTAAATCCCATTTTAAATATTAGATCTTCTTTTTTTAATTCTTTGGAATTACTATCAATAACATATTTACGTTTTAGTAAAACACTAAAATACATAACCATGTTATACGATAATATTAAAGAAAATAAAATTAATATTATTTCCTCATAAATATAATCACCTCCTTGCATAAAAAATATATCATCTGCTCCTTATTACGTCAAGAAAATTCCATCGCGTAATTCGACAAAAATAAAAAGATTTAATCTAAACTTTGTTTATTGATAATTAATTATTTATTTGATATAATCACAATTGGTGATGAGATAAATGGGAAATGAAGACTATGAAAAAATTACAAGTGCTAATATTATGATAATAGATGAAGATGTTAATATGATGGAAGTTTTATCTGCCGTTTTGAAAAAATATGGTCATGTTGTTAAAGCGTATACAGAACCAATATCTGCAATTGAAGAATTAAAATCTCAAAAATATGATATTTTAATAGTTAATTACTTAATGTCTACTGTAAACGGAGATAAAATAATTGAGCTTGTAAGAGAATTTGATAAAGAAATTTATATAATTCTTATGTCTATGCATAAAGATCTAGCTCTTTCTATGGATGATATGCGTAACTTAGATATACAAGCTTACTTTGAAAAAAGTTCAAGATTTGACCAACTAGTTATGTTTGTACAAGGTGGTATTAAATATATTGAACAACTTAAAAATATAAAAAAAATGAACTTGCAATTAGAACACTATTTAGTTGATTTTGCATCTATATTACTAAAAACTATAGAAGCAAAAGACCACTTTACAGAAGAACATTCATATAGAGTTTCTAATATGTGTGCTTTATTTGCAGACTACATAAATCTTACACCTAAAGAAAAAAATGATTTAGTAACAGCTGCTAAATTCCATGATGTAGGAAAAATAGGAGTACCCGATTCTGTGTTAATGAAAGAAGGTAAATTAACAAATGAAGAATATGAAACCATGAAATTACATACTGTCATTGGTGCAAGCATTTTCTCTACCTCTGATATTTTTAAAGATGTTACTCCAATTATAAAAGGACATCATGAAAGAGTTGATGGAAAAGGTTATCCTGATAAATTAAAATCAGATCAAATTTCAAAATTAACAAAAATGCTTACTTTATGTGATTCTTTTGATGCAATTGTTTCTAAAAGAGTATATAAAGATGCAAAAAGTGTTGAAGATGCATTAAAAGAAATAGATAAAAATTCAGGTAAACAATTTGATTCATATTTAGCATATAAATTTATAGATATGGTAAATGAAAATAGAGAAGTAGTAGACAAAATAATCGAAAAGAAGAAAGAATAAAGAGTTTGGTAATTTACTAAACTCTTTTTATTCTATATATATAGCTATTGCTTTTAAAATTTTTTTATCATCTCTTAATTCTCTAGAATTCATCATATACCCAATTACATTTACTTTACATTCCATTTCAGATAACAAATCAATATCTCCTTGAAGCATATCTTTTTCATACCATATAAAAGTATCATCAATCATGAAAAAAGAATTATTTTTTGTTATAGTTTCTGCACTCAAATCATCTCTATATCTATTTACTTTTATATATCCACATAAATTATATATTCTATCTGAATTTTCTTCTCTAGTTAAATTTTGATTTACTTTATCTAGTAAAGTATGATAAAAATTATTGTTTTTTATTTCAGTAATATCTTCAATATTAAGATATTTTTTTTGTGTTTGAGTGTTATATGAACTAGAACTTCCATAAGACATATCTACTTTTTTTCTATTGCCTTTTTCATCTTTACACCCTTCATTTAATTTTTCTTCTTCTTTTTTTTCATCGCAAAAATTCTCATTGCGAAACATATTTTCAACTCCAGGGTTTAGAGCAAAATTATTATTAGTTGTTGTACTATTAGTAACAGTAAATTCAAAAACATTTATATCAAAATCCACAGTTGTTATTGTTGAAAAAAGTCTTTTTAAAAATTCTTTATCCAAATACATGTAATATCTCATTTTTCCCCTCTAAAACATACACTATCTTCTATTATTATATTTTAAAAATTTATTTATATTAAACTATATGCATATATCATTTTCAATATTTAAAAATTTACTTTCTCCTATACCTGGTACATTCATTATATCTTCTATACTTTGAAAACTTTGTTCCTTTCTATAATTAATTATCTTTTGTGCAGTTTGTTCTCCTATTCCATCTAATGTTTTTAATTCTTCTAATGTTGCAGTATTAATATTTATTTTATCTTTTTCTAAATTATTTTCTTCATTTTCAATATTTTCTGTTTCATCTTTTTTTGCTAAAATATTTATCATATCTGAATCACTTAATTTCTTAGATAAATTAAGACTAGATACATCTGCATCTTGTGTAACTCCACCACATAAATCTAGCAACTGATACAGCCTTGAACCTGAATCTAAATAATATACGCCAGGATTTTTTACACAACCTATAACATACACAGCAATATCATTTGAATCTTTTGAACTTATTTTACTTACACTCATTCTATCATTTTTATCGCTCATTTGTATAAAAATAGAAATTGACGAAATAATTATTATTGAAAAGCAAAATGCTATAGTTTTATTTTTTATTATTAATTTTTTTATATCATTTAATTTTGAAAAAAATTTTTTCATTTTATCACTCCTTTTTCATAATTTTTGTATATTTTTTATATAATACTTAATAAATATTATCAGAGGTTACTTCTTATATGAAAATATTAAATTTTTTATTTTTTACATGTATTTGTATACTCATACCTTTTAGTTTTTCGTTTGTTTATGCAAATAATGATTATACAAATTTTGATAACGAACTTTACTGTATGAGCGATATTGCAATGGATTTAGAAACAGAAGATATACTTTATTCCAAAAATGAGGATTTAAAAATCTATCCAGCAAGTACTACAAAAATATTAACTGCTTTAATTGTAATTGAAAATTTAGATCTCGAAAAAAAAGTCATAATTACAAAAGATGAAGTAGATATGATTCCATATAACAGCTCTGTTATGGGGATTAAAACAGGAGAAATCTTTTCAGTAGAACAGTTATTATATGGACTATTATTACCTAGTGGAAATGATGCTGCCATAGTGCTTGCAAAAGAAACAGCCGGAAATGTTGAAAATTTTGTAAATTTAATGAATGAAAAATGTAGTAAACTTGGTCTTACAAACACACATTTTTGCAATCCACATGGATATCATGATGAAAATCACTACTCAACGGCAAAAGATATGGCAAAATTATTTAAAACTTGTATGCAAAACGATGTTTTTGTAAAAATTATTTCTTCACTTTCATACAAGATTGAAAAAACAAATCTAAGTGACGAAAAAATATTAGTTAATTCAGCTAAAATACTAAATCCATCATATTCTGGAATATATAATAAATATATAAAAGGTGGAAAAACTGGATATACTATAGAAGCTAATGGGACATTTATTGGATATGCTCAAAAAGAAAACAAAAAAATAATAATAGGATGTTTTAATGGATTGCAAAATATAAATGGATATCAAGGAAGATTTTTAGATGCAACAAAATTAACAGATTATATTTTTAAAAACTATGATACTACTACTTTAGTAGAAAAAAATTCTTTGTGTCTTAAAATACCAGATAAATATAAAAAATTAGCATATACAGTAACACTAAATGATGATATAAACGTTTTAAAAAATATAAATGATACAAAATATGAAAATTTTTCATATGATATAAATATTGATTTTAATAAAATTGATAATGTAGCAAACAATATTGAAAGTACTGATTTTAATAATGTAGAATGTGGTTTTATTACTTTCTTTTTAAATAAAGATAATCAAACTTTAAGTATCAAGAAAAAGTTATACTTAACCAAAATAGAAATTCAAAAAAATAATACAGTATTCTTATCAATTTTTTATGTTTCTATTATTCTAATAATCTTAATTTATACAATAATAAAATTAAAAAAAATATTTAGAGTTAAACATAATGAAAAAAATTATATAAAAAATATTGAAAGTAAAAAACATCAAAAGATAAAAAAATCCTCTTCAAAAATGATAAAATCAATAGAAAAATATGTAAGATTCTAATATTATTATGATAAATGTAATCTATAATAAATAGACTACATTTATCATTTTTTATAATTTATTATATTTTAAATTCTCCTTTTAAAACATTAACTATTACATTGTTATCATATACAATTTTTGTAATTTTTGTTTCTTCAATACTATCTTGTAATTTTGATACAAAAGGTATAAAGCTAACAAAGTATATAATTGAAAAAGCAACCCAGAATTTAAAAATTGTTTTTAAAATATTTGCTACAACGCCACCAATATCATTAACAACATTTAATATTGGTAAATCAAAAAATATATTTAAAATCATTGTTAACATATAACAAATAATAAAAACTAAAATAAAAATTCCAACAAAAGATACCGCTTTTAAAATAATATTTGTAATATTTTGTGCTACACTAGTAGACATATCTTCTTGTATTTTATCAACATCAACAAAGTTTTCAACAAAGCTCTTTTCTTGGCTAGTTTCTGCTTCTTCTGTTTTATTATCAACTTCATCTTGAACTATATTAGAAATTTTTTCTTCAAGCATTGTGCCTACTCCTGATTGCTTTAAATAATTAGTTAAAGGTGTTTGTAAGATTAGAGCTGCAATAATTGCAATTACTAAACTAACAACGCTCATTAAAATTCCAACTAATCCTTTTTTAAAACCAATAAATCCACTAAGTACAACTAAAGCCACAAAAATTATATCTATTACTACACTCATTTTTCCCTCCTAGATATTTACCACATCAATCTTATTGCTATATATTAAAGCTACGGTTTTTCCATTATTAAATAATACAATATTTTTAGGGTACAATTTTGTATTTATTTCTTTTATTTTTATTCCCCATTTATTATATATTTTAACATTATTTTGATATACCAAGTAATTTAAATATCCCATGCTTTTTACCATCATAGGTGATGTTTCTATATTATTACTAGATATATTTTCATTTAAATATGAACTAGTATCAAAATAGTATGAATTACTTTCCTCTTCATCTAATGCTTTATATACTACTGAATAATATGTATCTGAAATATCATAAAATAGCAACTGTGATTTTTCAAATTCTTTTATTTTTTTAAATTCATTTGTTTGTATATTAAAAGTGTAAATTGCAGAACTAGTTATAAAATTAATTTTATTATCAATTCTTAATACGTTAAATACAATATCATTTTCAATTGTATATATATCCTTGCTTTCTTGTGAGCTTGATGTTAAATCAAAGCTTAATATTTTTGTACCTGCGTTATATGAAGTTGAAATTACTTTTGTAAGTATAAGTTTATTAGCATTTCCTAAAATTTGAATATTTATAATTGCATCTGAATCTAAGTAAATTTCAGATAAACAATTTCCTTTTTTATCAAATGTAGCTATAACTTTTTTATAACCACTTGTACTATATTCAACTGCAAAATTTCCATATTCATCAATATATATATTATTTATAGTTCCTTCTATTTTTTTATTTAAAATCTCTTTTTTCTGATAGAAAAGATAAATATATCCAGATGTATTATTTGAAACTATCATATAATTATCTTCTACATATATATTTGGAACAAAACTTTGCTCTAGGTTATAATTCCAAGTTAATTTTCCTTTTTTGTTATATGTAAACAATTGTTGATTTGAATATACTAACAATTCATCCATATAATTATCATATATATTATCATCATTTGTTACTATATCTAATGTAACACTTTTGCCATCTAAATTTAAATTTATTCCAAAGATTGAAGCATATTTAAAAAAGAAATAAATTAATATTATACTAATAATTAATACTAAAGTAAGAATAAACTTTGAAAGATCAAATTTTTTCTCTTCTTTTTGATTAGTATTTTGTTCTAATTCTTCTTTTAGCTCTTTTGTTGTTTTTCCAATTCTACTATTTCTTAAAACATTGCTTTTTGCTTTAGAATTATTTAACATTTCTATATTTTTATTAGTTTTTTCTTCTTCTTTTTTTAATTCTTTTTTATATTCATCTGTGCCTTTTCTTGGAACATTTTTTTTACTATTATATTCTATATTACTATAGACTTTACTATTCTTCTTTTTTTTCATATATTTTCACCTAAGTTTTTCTCCCAATCTTTAGGAATAAAATATTTTTTATCTTTTAAAGCATCAGGCAAATATTGTTGTTCTACAAACCCATTTTCATAGTTATGTGGATATTTATAATCTACACCATATCCAAACTTTTCCATTCCTGAAATTTCAGCATTTCTTAAATGCATAGGAACAGTTCCAATATCAATATTTTTTACATCTTCTATTGCTGCATTAATTCCCATATATGATGTATTTGATTTTTTACTTAAAGCAACTGTAAGTGCAGCTTGAGCAAGTATAATTCTGCTTTCTGGCATTCCAATTTGACTTACAGCATACATTGCATTAGTTGCAACCAAAAGTGCATTGTTATTTGCAAGCCCTACATCTTCTGATGCTTGTATTACAATTCTTCTAGCAATAAACATTGGATCTTCTCCACCTTCAATTAATCTTGCTAAATAATGCAAAGTGGCATCTGGATCTGAACCTCTCATTGATTTTATAAATGCTGATATTATATCATAATGAGAGTCATCACTTTTATCATAAATTACCTTCTTTTGTGTAATACAATTTTTAACCACGTCTTTAGTTATAACAATTTTTCCATCTTCATTCATATCTGTTGTTAAAACTGCAAGTTCTAAAGAATTTAATGCTGTTCTTACATCTCCTCCTGAAAATTTTGCAAAAACTTTTAAAACATCATCTGTAATTTCAATATTATAATTTCCAAGACCATTTTCTTTATCATCAATACATTTCTTTAATATTTTAAATACATCTTCATCTTTTAACTCATTAAACTTAAAGATTGTAGATCTTGACAATAATGCTTTATTAATTGAAAAAAATGGATTCTCAGTTGTAGCACCTATAAGTATAACTGTACCTTTTTCAACATGTGGTAATAATGCATCCTGTTGTAATTTGTTAAATCTATGTATTTCATCAATAAATAAAATTACTTTACCTGTTGGATTATCAAATATATTTTGAGCTTTTTCAACAACTGCTTTTATATCTGATACTCCAGCTGTAGTCGCATTTAAAATTACAAATTTATTTTTTGTTGTTTTTGCAATAATTCTTGCAAGAGAAGTTTTACCACAACCAGGTGGACCCCAAAAGATTGCTGATGTTAATTTGTCTGCTTTTATAAGTCTATATAATAATTTATCTTTTCCTACTATATCTTCTTGACCATAAAAATCATCTAATGATTTTGGTCTTACTCTATATGCTAATGGTTCCATATCTACCTCTATAAAATATAATAATTCAAAAATATTATACTATACTTTATATCTTCTTTCAAGAATTGAAAAAAAATATGAGAAAATGTTTCATTTCTCATATTTTAATTATTAATTTATTTTACCTAATCATTATCATCAGAACCAAAAAGTTCATCAAATTTTTTCTCTAATTCTTTTTGTAAATCAAAGCTATCTTCTTTTGGTTTTCTAACAACTTTAGGTTCAGTTTCAATTTTAGCAAAAGTTGCCTGCTGCTCAGTGCTTTTTTTATCTGTAAGAGATTCATCAACAAATAAATCATCAAGTGTAGAATCAATAGCTGGATCAGGTTTTGAGACTCTTTGTTGTAAAATAGCTTTTGCTTTTTCTTCTCTTTTCTTTAAATGTTCTCTTACATCCATTATTTTTATTTCAACATTTTCAGTTTTTGGCATTTGAGTAATATCTTTAATTTCATATTGTTTTGCAACATTTCTCATAGGATGATATTTAAAATACCAAGCTTTTTTTGCTTTAATTGGTTTTAGTGTTCTAACAATTATTATTTCTTCATTTGGATCAAGTCTTTTTAATTCATCAATTGTCATTAAGTCTCTACCTTGTTTTTGTTCACTTATATTTACCCCTTGTTTTTCTTTTTCTTTTTTGTCTTTACTTACTGATTTACTTTTATATTTAATAGTTTTTTGACCAAGAGATTTATTAAAATATTCACAAGTTTTTATTGACTGACTTCCTAAGAAAAGTTGTGTATCACAGTTACCAATTATTGTTTCATATTGCTCTTTATATAAAGATTCAAGTTGATCTAAAGCTTGAACAACTATAGAAATACTAATTCCCATACTTCTAGTTACACTCAATTTTTTATGGAAGTCTGGAATTTGTCCAATATTTGCAAATTCATCAAGTAAGAAATATACTTGTTGATTTAAACGTCCACCATTATGATCAGCTTGTAAAAATAGTTTCTGAAGCATTTGGCTAAAAAACATTGTAGAAACAAAATCATATGTACTATCAGATGTTGATGTTATAACAAATATAGCTAATTTTTTTCTACCTAGATCATCAAAATTAAAACTATTTGATGTTGTAATTCTTTGCATTGCTGGAGTATCAAAAGTACTAATCTTAGAAATTGTTGAAATAACAATACTTTGCATTGTTTTATCAGCAGATGTACTAAAGTTTTCATATTCTTTTCTACCTGGATGTTCTGGTTTTAATTCTTCCAAGAATAGTTTTTTAAATATTCTATCATCAGCACCACCTGCTCTTATTATATTTAAACAACTTGATATATTTTGTTCTTCTTCCGGTAAAACTGATATAACATAATATATACAAGCTTTAAGTAACATTTTTGCCGTATCATCCCAGAAAGGATCACTACTTCCAACAGAGCCTTTTTTTGCACCTTGCACAATTGTTTCTGCAAGTACATCAACACTTTGGTGATCAATTAAATGTGATAATGGATTATATCTATCACTATATTCTGGATTAACTAAATTAAAAGCTTTTACTTCATATCCATTTGCCTTTAAGAATCCTGATGTTTCTCTATATAACTCACCTTTTGGATCTGTTATTACATAAGAACCAAGCATTTGTAAAATATTTGGTTTTATAAAACATGCAGATTTACCAGCACCAGATCCGTCCTACGACTAATATGTTTTTATTAATCAAAACTTTTTTTAAGTCTGTTCCTAAATAATGATCTTTACTTAGTATAAATCCTCTTTTTCTATTTAAGATTTCTCTGCCATCACTTGTTTTATTAAATTCTTCACCATTTTTAGCCCAATCACTTGACCCATTTTCTATATTATCATATTCACCATTACTACTATTTTTAATTTTCCAAGCTATAAATAACACTAACATTATTACAAAAGTATAACCAGTTATATTTAAGAAACTAGAAAAATTTTCAAAAATACCAGCAAAGAATTTAAAACTTGTTAATGTTGGCATAAAATTATTTGTAACTACAGATATAGTATCAATAGTTGTTGCTCCATCACTTACTAATGTTAAACAGTGATTTATTGTTCCACCTATTATTACATCAATTAGTACAAACATGATTAAAAAAGGCATAGCCTCTTGCTTTAATTTGTTTAATTTACTACTCATATCAAACCTCAAAAAAATAAAAAGTCTATATTTAAAATTAAAATACAGACTTTACTAAAACTGTTATTCTTTAACTGGAGATACTATTTGTGGACCAGTAATTTGTGGGATATCCATTTCTCCTACTTGAATTAATTTTGGTGAAATAACTTCTAATCCTTTAAAAAATTCATCACCTTTCATTACAACAGCTTTTGCATATACTTTACTCATATTAAAATCCTCCTAATTCAACATTTGTTTCTACATATAAACTACATTTATTACTACATATTTTTGATTTATTTTAATTTTAACCTATTTTAATTATCATATTTTAATTCCAAAACAATATATGGCTTGTGTGGAAGTAATTTACATTTACCTTTTACTTCTCCTGTATTGGGATCTGTATATAAAATTGGCCTTACTTCTTCTCCAGTTTGTGTATCAATAATTGAAAAATGTCTTTTCATATCTGGAGTGTACTCTACTTCTTTATACTCAACACCTTCTTGATTATATATTGAGCCATATGAAAGTGGAATATTAGATTCTGTTGCTTTAAATCCATCACTTGATAGTTCACCTGTGCTTAAAATTGCTTTATTATTAGCAAGTGTTAATAATACGATCAACTGAGGATCATCATTTAATTTTATAACATTAAATGTCTTTTTAATTCTACCATCTACTTCTGTATCTATACATTCTATCTTTTGTAATGTAAGTAAAGGTTTGTTTCCAATCAAATCCTCTTCATTCTTTTCAACAACAAAAGCAATAGTAGTCATCCCAGGCATATCTATAAGTTCAAATTTATTCATTTGTATCAAAGGTTCCATATTTCTACCTCTTTCTAGTTAAAACCCTACTATAATTATACTATATATAATTTTTTATTGCAATATATTTTTTCAAAAAAATATAATTTTTATGTAAATTTATTTTCCTGTACCTATTTTTATAACTTGTTCTTGAGGACTATATACATCATATGTTAAAGGTTCTTTAGAAACTTGTATTCCATTTAAACTTTTTATTACATAACTTTGAGATGTGTATCCATTCATACCATAAGTTATAATTTCTTGTTCTCCCTCTTTTAAAGTATCATCATATATATATTTAGTACTAAAAGGTGTTTGCGATAAGTATTCACCAACCACTTCAATATCATATTCAACTTCTTCATATATCCCATATACGCTCATATTTATAACGCCATTATTACAACTAGTTACTAGTTTAATAGGATAATTTCTAGTATTTTGAAATTTAAAATCTAGATTTGGTGCATATACTGTTGCATCTGCACTTGGTGGTACATAGTAAACACCCATACCATGCTGATGCCTTTCTATAATTTTTAAATTAGCTTTTAAAACTAAATTGTATAAGGTTGAAACAGATTGACAAATTCCTCCACCAACTTCTAGTGCTGTTGTATTTCCAACATAAATTTTCCCATCAATATATCCTGCAGCATAAGACACTTCACCTATTGCATCATTAAAAGAGAAAATTTCACCAGGCATAATTATTTTTTCATTTAAACTTTCTACAGCTTTAGCCATATTTGTTTTCTTGTAATCTACTGAAGCATCAAAATATGTTGTATATGATGCAAGTAAATTTCTAAAAATTTTGGTATTTAAATCAAGTATTTTAACACTTGGTTCAACTACATTTAATTTATATTCTAATCTATCTGCATTTTTATTTTCTTCTTTATTTAGAAAATCACTTAAATCATTTTCATCAAAATCATAACCAGTTTGTTCTTTAATTATTTTTATTGGACTTGCACTTTCATCTACAAAAGCATTTACTGGTTCTTTTTTTACTTTTTTAGCAATTTCAGAAACATTTATACTATTTGATTCTCTTATCTTTATATTTAAAGTTATATCCTTTGAGATTTCTGAATTTACATACTGAGATTTAAAGTTTGACAAAACTTTTCTTATTTCATCATCATTATTAATATAATTGCCAGATTTGCCTTTTAGGATAATTAAAGTATCACCTTCTACAAAAAAAGTATCATCTTCAACTTTATCTTTTAGCAATAAATCAATATTTACAAATATTTCTTTTAATTTTTCATTATCATATTCAAAACATGGTTCAAATTCAACTTTATTAAAATAAGCCTTTAATATGTCATAGGTATTTTTTAAATCATTATTACTTCTACCAAATTCAAATATACTATCTAACGTTTTTTCAACATCAATTTTATATCCAAAAGACTGTGCTGTTAATTCATATATTTTTTCTTCATTTTGATATAAATTTATTTTATAATTTTTACTATTTAAATCATTTAAAAAATTTTCTACTTGACTATATGATTGATTAGATATATCCACACCAAGCAAATATACATTTTTAAACGTATTTTCATTTTTTTTATTAATCAATACAAAACTTGTAAAAGCAATAAAAATAGCAATAACTAATGTACACATTATTATAATAAAAATGTGTGCATTAGTTATTTTCTTTTCTTCTTGCATATCTACTACTTTTTTTTTATCAACTTTCATAATTCCTCCAAGAAAAATACTAAGCCTCTCTTATTAATACTAAAGGTGTTAGAGTTTTATCTTGACCTGCAGGATTATCTTTTATCATTTTTCTTAATTCATCTTCTGTATTTGTTATAGCATCTGATTTTCCTAATATTTCTGCATTAAAATCATTAGCATCAACAATCATTGCTTTAATTCCTAGTTTTTCATAAATTTCATTACATACACCAGTTGAATTTTCAGGTATTCTTATTCCAAATTCTGAATAATCTTCAAAAACATGACCATAAAATCCATCAAGTCCACTAATTTCTGGTCCAACTATTTTGTAAAAAATTCCTTTTTTTCCAAATAATTTTCCAAAACCACCAGCAATAGCTGCATATATAACTTTAAATCTTCCACATAAATCTATTGCAAATTGCATTTTATAAGGATTATCAACACCAACCCCTGCATCACTACGCATTGCAAATTTAGATAAAAATTTAGCTAATCCAGATAATTTCATATCTTTTTTATATACTACTCTTTTTTGACATAAACTAATTATCTTTTCACTTATTGAAAGAATGTCTCCTTCTTCATATATAGGTTTTACATATTTATCAATAATATCTATATAACTTTCTCCAAGAGTTATATAGTGAGTTTGAATAGCATTTCTCTTATATTTTTTACCATCAACATCAATTATAACTTCTTTTCCATCTAACGCTTTAAATTCCATAAAAACCACCTTATCTTTCGTTAAAAAAAGTATAGTACAAAAAAATAAAAAAGTCAATAAAAAATGTAGCTGTTTAAAATAATAAACAGCTACATTTTGTCACTTTAAAATAAAATCTTTTGGATCATTTACAATATTGTCGCCAAGTATACATTCTGAATATTTACAAGCATATTCATCAAGAACCTCTTCTAAAGCTAAAAATAGAACTTTTTCAACTACATTTTTGATAGCTCTTAAGCCTTCATTTTTTGAAAATGCTAATTTAGAAATCTCATCAACAAATTTTTCATTATAAACAAGCTTAGTACCTTTATCGCAAAATGCTTTTTCATAAGCTTTTAATGTAGAAATTGTTGAATTTAATATTACATCTTTATATACCTCTAAACCAGACTTTTTGTATTCTACAATAAAAGAACATCTACCAACAAGTTGCCTTGAAAATCCATAATCAATTATATCTTGAGGTAAAAATGTCTTTTCTGTTTCAGCAACTTTAGGGGATTTTCCACTAAATCCAATAGGTACTTTTTTACCTACACCAAGTCTTTCATCACGTATTTCATATAATGATTTGGTAGAATCAAGTTCTTCAAAGGCACCTGCAAAAACAAAGGTTATACCACTAGTATCTAAATATCCTAAAATAGTGTTATACTCTCCTCTAATTGGTACTTCAGTTCCACTTACATATCCAAGTAAAGTATTTACTACCGATTCGCCACCTACATCTTTTTGATGATCATTTACATGTCTTAGCTTATCAAACTCATCAATAAGAATTATGCTTCTTTTTGCACGTTCTAAATCTCCATTACATTTTTTATATAAATCAAAAAACATAGTGTCTGGATCTCTACCATCATAACCTGCAGCTGAAAAATCTGGTGCATTTTCACAAAGGAATGGAACATCTAAAACTTTTGCTATTTGTTTCATTGTTTCTGTCTTTCCTTCTCCGGATGGAGCTATAAGCAAAAAAGTATTTTTTAACTCATTTACATTTAACTGTAAATTACGATAAATACCTCTAAAAATAAGAGAGATCTCTTTATCATGACCCTTTAAAGCTTTAAGTACCTTATCCAAAGAATCTTTTTTATCAGGTAAACAATAAGTAATACCATCCTCATTTTTTGCTACAGGGATACGATGCTTAGTAGGATTTATTTGATTAAAATCATCAAAATCATACGACCCTTCATTCATGCAATCCATCATGTTTATAGCTTCTTCTACTGCATAAGCACAAAGTAAGCATATATTTGCATCATTTATACTAATAGATACTCCACAAGATTGTCCATCTCTTACTATAGGCCGTTTACATATAGCACATGTTTCAACTTTTTTTTTTTTTTACTTTCTAAATTACTTAACTCATAATTTTTTGTATTTTTATCTTCCATATTATATCCTCCATTTATTAAAATTTCAGTTACTAGTGCAATTTAAAATTACATAATCATTATATATTTGTTTTTTCATTTTGTCAAGAAAAAAATAACGACCTAATAAAATTAGATCGTTAGCATCTCGTAAGCCGGATTCTGTTTTAAATATAGTCATTTATCTAGAGTATATATTGCTATATACTTCAAGCCGCCAACCACGAAAGACGACGGGCCGTCTTAACCTTTCTCTTCTGGCGTTGCACCAAGTGGGGTTTACACCACAGCTATGTCTCCATAGTTGTTCGTAAGCTCTTACCTTACGTTTTCACCCTTACTTATAATAAATTATAAGCGGTTATTTTCTGTTGCACTTTCCTTAGGATCACTCCCACTAGACGTTATCTAGCACTACTGCCCTACGGTGTCCGGACTTTCCTCTTGAGAAAACCCAAGCGACTATTTGAAATACATATTTAATTATACCATTTTTTTTCATAATTGTAAATAAAAAAAGAACACACATGTGTCCTTTTTTTATTCAATATTATCTACTTCATCATCTTTAGGTATTTTTGCAAGATTTACAACCTTACCACCATCAGAAGTTCGCATTAATGTAACACCTTGTGTATTTCTACCAAGTACACTAATATCTTTTACATTAATTCTTATAACAACACCAGTATCAGTAATCATCATAACATCTTCTTCATCATTAACTATTTGAATACCTATTATATGGCCTGTTTTGCTTGTTGTTTTGTATGTTAAAATACCCTTTCCTGCTCTGCATTGACATCTATATTCTTCAACTTCAGTTCTCTTACCAAATCCATTTTCAGTTATTGCTAAGACATAACCTTCATCATTTTTAATAGTTTCCATTCCAATCACATAATCATCTTTACCTAAAGCGATACCTTTTACACCCATAGAAGTTCTACCTACTGGTCTTGCTTCTTCTTCTTTAAATCTTATAGCAAGTCCACTTCTTGTAGCCATAAGTACATCATTATTACCATCAGTAAGTCTTACATCTATAAGTTCATCATCATCTTTTAAAGTAATGCCTTGAATTCCTGTTTTTCTGATATTAGAATATTCAGAAAGTTTTGTTTTCTTAACAAGACCATTTTTAGTAGCCATAAGTACATACAATTCTTGGTCATAATCTTTAACTGGAATAACAGCTGTAACTTTTTCACCTTGATCTAGTTGTAACAAGTTAACAATTGCCATACCTTTTGCAGTTCTTGATGCTTCTGGTATTTCATAAGCTTTTAATCTATATGCTCTACCAAGATTTGTAAAGAATGTAATATAATCATGTGTTGATGCAACAAATAAATATTTTACAAAATCATCTTCACGTGTATTCATAGCAGTTAAGCCTTTTCCACCACGTTTTTGAGTCCTGTATGCATCAGCAGCAATTCTTTTGATATATCCAAAATGTGTAAGAGTTATTACACTAGTTTCTTCTTTTATTAAACTTTCAACATCAATTTCACCTGCAGCATGTGTAATAGCAGTTTTTCTTTCATCTCCGTATTTATTAACAAGTTCTTTTAATTCTTCTTTGATAATATCTTTAACTAAAGCTTCAGAAGCTAAAATTTCTTTTAAATGTTTAATTAAAGCTACTAATTCGTTATATTCGTTTTCGATTTTTTCTCTTTGTAAACCTTGTAAAGTTCTAAGTCTCATTTCCAAAATTGCATTTGCTTGAATTTCAGAAAGACCAAATTTTTCCATTAGTTTTTGTGCAGCATCATCATAAGATGCACGAATAATTCTGATTATCTCATCAATATGATCAATAGCAATTCTTAATCCTTCTAATATGTGAAGTCTTGCCTCTGCTTTATTAAGATCAAATTTTGTTCTTCTTATAACAACTTGTTCTCTATGTTTTATATAACAATCTAAAATTTCATTTAATTTTAATACTTTTGGTTGTCCATCAACAATAGCAAGCATAAGCATTGATTGTGTTGTTTGTAATTGAGTATGTTTATATAATAAATTTAAAACAACATTTGGATTTGCATCTCTTTTTAAATCAATAACTATTCTTAATCCTTCTCTATCAGATTCATCTCTTAAATCAGAAATTCCTTCAATTGTTTTTGCACTAACTAATTTGGCAATATTTTCAACAAGAGCAGCTTTATTAACTTGGAAAGGAATTTCAGTAACAATTATATGAAATCTTCCTTTGTTATCTTCTTCAATTTCAGCTTTAGCTCTTACTGTAACTTTACCTCTACCAGTTGTATAAGCATCTTTAATACCTTCTTTACCAAGTATTAAAGCACCTGTTGGAAAATCAGGACCTTTTACATACTGCATTAATTCTTCGTTAGTAATATCTGGGTTTTCAAGCTGAGCAATAGTTCCATTTACAACTTCTGTTAAATTATGTGGTGGAATATTACAAGCCATACCAACTGCAATACCATAAGATCCATTTATTAATAAATTAGGTAATTTTGCTGGTAATACTGATGGTTCTTTTAATCTGTCATCATAGTTTGGAACAAAATCAACAGTATCCTTATCAATATCTTCTAGCATTTCTAAAGATATTTTTTGTAATTTTGCCTCTGTATACCTCATTGCAGCAGGTGGATCATTATCAATTGATCCAAAGTTTCCATGACCATTTACAAGTGGGTATCTCAAAGAGAAATCTTGTGATAAACGAACTAAAGCATCATAAATTGCAGCATCACCGTGTGGGTGATAGTTACCCATAACGTCACCAACAATACTAGCAGATTTCCTAAATGGTTTTTCTGGCCATAAAGAAAGTTCATTCATAACGTATAAAATTCTTCTATGAACTGGTTTCATACCATCTCTTACATCAGGTAACGCACGAGATACTATAACACTCATAGCATAATCTATATAGGATTTTTTCATCTCATCTTCGACATTTACTTGAATAATATTTTGAGATGATAAAAATTTTTCATCGTTAATATCCATATTTAACCTCCAATTAATCCATACTAATTATACACAAAAAAAACTAAAAATGCAATAAATATTCTTGAAAATTCGTTATTTTATGGTATAATGATTCTATCAAAAAATACAATAAAGTTTTTAAAAGGGGTTAAAATATGAAATATAAAAACTATTATGAAATTTTAAATGTAACCAGAAAATCTTCTATTCAGGATATAAAACTTTCTTATAGAAAACTTGCAAAAAAATACCATCCTGATGCAAATAAATCTGCAGAAGCTGAATCTATGTTTAAGGATATAAATGAAGCTTATGCAACACTTACAAACGAAGAAAAAAGGAAAAAATATGATAGACAAGTAGCAAGATACGGATATGGTTTTTCAGAAAATGATTACAGTTTATCCAATGTAAAATATGAAATAAAGTCTGGCGTAACCGTAATAAATGATTTATTTACAACAATACTAGGATTTAAAAAAGATGATAATACAACTTTTGTAAAAAATGAAAATGAAGAAAAGAAAAATGCAAAAGGTCAAAAAATTATAAAAGGCTCTGATATAATAACACATTTAGATGTTTCTATTGAAGAAGGATTCTTTGGAATAGAGAAAAAAATAGCTATAAAATCTTTAGGATCTGGACTTCAAACTTTTTCTGTAAAAGTACCTGTAGGTATACAAAATGGCGATAAAATTAGACTTGCTGCTCTTGGAAATCCAGGAAAAAATGGTGGAAAAAATGGTGATTTAATAATCCATGTAAAACTTCAAAGTTTAGATGGATTTAAACTAAATGGATTAAACTTAGAAAAAGAAATTACTGTAACACCTGCCGTTGCTGCTACAGGTGGAAAAGTAAAGATTAATTTATTCGACGAAAAAATAATTGTTACTTTGCCTAAGCATTTAAAAAATGGTGAAATTGTTAACGTACCTGAAAAAGGTTATATTAATGAAGAAAATAAAAGAGGGGATCTAATTTTAAAAGTAAATATTGACTTACCTGATGATATTTCAGAAAGAGAAGAAAAACTTTATGAACAAATATTAAAACTTGAAAAAAGAAGAATTAGTGAATAAAAAAATGAAGAAGTAAGCAAAACTTCTTCATTTTTTTATAAATAACATTTTTTTATTTTAACTAATTCTTTTCTTTTTTAATCTTATATCATCACCAACAAACTTGCAAACGTTAAATTCACCAATTAATCTAGAAATAACTCTTTCGTCATATTTTTGCAATAATTCATTTAATGAAAGATTCGTAGAAATTAATATTTTCTTATTGTTTAATAATCTAGTATTTATTATATTAAACAATTCTGTGTACTTATTGTTAGTCATTGTTTCAGTTCCAAGATCATCTATTATTAATAAATCAACATTAAATATATTGTTATATTGTTCTTTATTTTCATTTTTTTGATCATATGAAAACTTATATTCCATAATTTTATCCATAAGAATTGGAGCTGTTTGATAAATAACAGAATAACCATTGTCTATTACAAATTTAGCTATTGAATTAGCAAGAAATGTTTTACCAAGCCCTGTATTACCTATAAATAACAAATTTTTTTGATTTTTATTTACAATATTTTTAGCAAAATTTTCAGATATTTTTCTTATATTTTCAATATTTTCTCTAGGAGATTTATCAATTCCATACTTTTCTTTATCAATTTTTGAAGAATAATATCCAAAATCAAAAGTATTAAAATTTTCTTCTTCAAGCTTTAGCATATTATATTGCTTATATGTTTTATTAATCACTTCTTGTAAAAAACAATTACAAAAACTAGTTTTACCATTTTTTATAATATACCCTGTATCTTTACAAGTCTTACAATCAAAATTTGGTACAAAATCTTTGTATTCAATTCCTATTTTTTTATATTCTTTAACAATTTTTTTATCTATTTCATCTAATTTTATTTTTAAATTTTCTTGTTCAATTTCTTTTTCAACATTATCTTTTGTTAACATTGATTTTGTTATCTTTAAAGCTAGATTATTTTTTTCTGTTTCAAGCTTTTCTAATAATGGATTTGTTTCAAGAACTTTCTTTTTATTTAGATTAAATTCATCCAATTTTCTAGTTCTTTTTATATCAAATTCTTTCTTTACTTCATTATATACTTGTGTATTCATAAGCTACCACCTATATATTATCATAAAATGATTCTAGATCATTATATGATCTTTGTGTTGATTTATTATTTGATTTATTTGCAGCATAAGTTACAGTACTTTTTGTTGTTTTAATTTTTGATTTATTTTCATCGTTAATTAGCTCGTCTACAGTTTTTATTCCCTTTTTATGCCAATTTGCAAGAATTCCATTAATGTAACTTATTGAAGGTGATGAAGCATTAACAGTTTTTTTCAAAGCTTCCTCTATTATATCAAATCCATAACCAAAATCTTTAACCCAGTTATTTACGTATTGCTCTTCATATTTTGTAAGATTTCTATTAAGTCTTAAAGCTTTAGATATTTTTATTTTCAATTTTTGAATTTCTTCATAACTTTCCAAAAACTCTTCTAACTGTTCAAAAGTCTTAACTCCACCTTGATACCAATTTTCAGCAACTGCATAAACATATTTTTTATTAATAGCATTTCTTTCTTGACAATAATTAAATAATGCAATCATAACTTCCTCTGCAAATCCATAATTTTTAAACATTGTCCCAATATCTGTATACCAACCAAGTGACATCATTCCATTAAAATATGTTTCATTAATTGCAGAAGCTGCAGCAATTCTTTTTCTTTCAGTTTCTGATTGTACTCTGTTTATCTTTGTTTCCATTTTTGGTATATATGCCTTATTTAATTCTTTTTCTTTTAAATCAACAATTATATAACCTTGTGAATTTTTAAGTATCAAATCCTCTGTTTGAAGTCTATCAAGACTAAAATTTAATTCTTGTTCTTTAATACATAATTTTCTTGCTAAACTTTCACTATCAATTTCCTCATTTTTCTTTTGCAAATACAACAAATATAGATAAACTTTAACATCTATTGCCTCTAAAGATACCATATAATTTTCAATAAAAATATCTGCAACATTTGTATCTTCTAAGTTCATCTTACTTTTTCTTGAGAATTTCATATAAATACCACCTACGCCATACAATTAAGCAATATTATATCATTAAGCAAAGATTATTACAATATTTTTTTATAAATAGATTCTTTAAAATTTTTATACTCTATTGTTTTTACATAGATGCCAGTATTTTTTGAAAATGTAAAAATGTTTAGTAAAATTTCAACTATATTATTGTTTTCATAATTTAAAGCTATAAACACAGGAATTGGAAATAAAAAGATAGAAGAAACATAAACTTGTACTTTGAATGAAAGTTTAAAAAGACTTAAAAATTTAAAAATAGCTAAAACATATATAGAAATAAAAAACAGCCATTTATATTCTATAATACCTAACCATTTATTTTTTCTATCAACATATGAAAATATTTTTTCTTTTATTTTTATCACCTACTTATTTTTGAAAAAATTGACTAGTTATTCCATTTATCTTATATAACATATAAACGCTTCCTATCATTATAACTTGGTATAATTCCTCATCTAAATTTTTACACATAAGAGGTATACAAATTATAAAATAACCTATAAATTGTTGAATAATATTGATTATAAAAACTTTTGTTAAAGATAAAAATATCCAACTTGTATTTTTTCTTGATAAAAAAATTAATGAAATTGGAAATAACATGATAGCTAAAATTATAGTTACATATCTTATAGAAAAATTAATTAAAATAGAAATACAACCAAAAGATACTGTAGTTTTTAAAACTCCACTTAAACTTAGCATATCTTGTCCTAAGACCTGATTTACACTTATTATTTCATCTTTTAAATTTACAAATGATATATCAGATTTTATAACACTAGTAAATAGTTTGTCTATACAAAACAAAATAGAATCTGAAAGTTCAAAAAAGATTTCAAATATAAATTTAAAATTTTGTATTATTATCCCAATTACAACTATTTTAAATAAAAACAAATATATATTTTCACTTTCTTTTCCATTATATAAATTTATTATTTTTATTGTTACAAAATAAATGACATACATAAAAAGAAGGGTTAAGCAAATCAAAACATAATTATTATAAAACTTTTTATCAAAAAAATCTTTAAGAGGAGATATTTCTAAGATATCAGATCTTATTATGAAAATTTTATCCATTAATTCATATATTTTACTATCAACTGATGCATATATTTTTTCTAATGTAACATTTAAATTACTTATTATATCATTCATTTTATTTTAATATTGTTTGTAAAAAAGATATTATCCAATCTAAGCTTAATACTAATGCATATCCAACTATAGCGTTTATAATTACTTTTTTACCTTTAGCCAATTTTTCCTCATCCCCAAAGCTTAATTTTCTCATTAAAATTCCAACAATTAAAGCAATACTTGCAATTGGTGTTGCAAGAGTTTCTAAATATGTTATTATTTTTTTCATTGCACTATTAAGTTTTGTAACTAACGTTGGATTTGTCGTTGTTGCACCATATACAAGACTAAAGCTTATAAAAAAACAAAAGAGTATTAAACTTAAAATTATTTTTTTGTTTTTTAATTTTTTTACTTTAATTTTCATTCATCACCCTCCTTAAAATTTTTCATATTTACCTTTTCAAACAAATTTATATTATATCCATCAGATATTAAACACATAGCTTCAAAAGTTTTTAAATCTTGAGAAAAGAATTTCTCACTATACTTATATTCGTAGATATTATTATAATTATAACTTTTTGAAATTGATGTTTTATAACTTTTAAAATTTTTAGTAATAAAACTATATTTTGAATTATTTCCATTTTCACTATATGATGAATTTTTAACTATTTTATTTATCTTACCAATTTGTTTTATTATTTTTTCTATTGTATATAAGTCATCATTTCTAAACCAAATTTTATTAACAAAATTTTGAATAATAACATCAGATGTTTTTTCATTGTTTAAACTATTATAAATTGATGAATAACTTTGAACAGCAACTACATTTATACAATTATATTCTCTTGATAAAGAAAAAAAGTGTGCATCTTCAGCATTTACAATTTCTTGAAATTCATCTGCAACAAAAAATATAGGTTTATTTGATTTATTAGATAAAATAAATCTTTGAAATTCTAATTTTAAATATGTAGCTATTATTTTAGTTAAATTCATATTTTCTCCAAAATTTAAAGATAAAATATAAATTTTTTCATCAAAATTTAGTCTATCCTTAATTGTACAAAAACTTTTATATATCCCATAGTCATTCGAAAAAATATTTGTTATTCTCGTTATTTCTGCATTTATAATATTTTTAGTTCTTGAATCTAAATTAAAGTATTCATTATTTATAACAAAAAATGCATTATTAAATTCAAATACTTTATCTTCTGTATAATTTTTAGTTAATATGTTTTCTTTTGCTTTTAATAATAATTCATTTAAAAAATCATTTTTACAAATAACATCATTTAAATTTTTAAAATTTATTTTTTCTCCTGCAATTTCTAAAATACACAAAAAAGCTCTTGTATACATTTCCACTTTATCAAGCCAAAAAGATTCCGTATTTTTTCCATTTGAAATTATATTTAATATTTTCTTTATATCAGCAGATTTTTCAAAATTTGATATATTTGATGCAAGTGGATTATATTTAAAATTACTATTTAATGAAATTACTTCAATCTTTTTTTGTACATTGTATTTCTTACATATCTTTTCTAAGGTGCTATAATAATTTCCTTTTATATCGATAATAAGTCCTGTTAAATTTTTATTAATTAATCCTGTAACAATATTGTTTATTGCAGTTGATGTTTTTCCACTACCGATACTTCCAGTTATTAAAACATTTTGATAAAGACCTTTTATTGGTACATATATTTCGTTATTAACTGTTTTTCCTAAATAAATTAAATCATCATTGTCTAATCTTTTATTTTCTTTTTTTAATTTTACATTAGCCACTTTCAAATTTATTTTAAATACTATTATTAAAATAAATATAAAAGACTCCAATAAATATAATACCTTAAAAATTAACTCATTTTTAAAAATTTGACTTAAACAAATATTTTTTGAAAATATCTTTAGATAGATAAAATTGAAAGATAAAAATTTATAAGTTATAGAAATTTTAAATAAAAATAAAGAAATAGTTTGAATAAAAATGTAAAATATAAAAAATATTTTTTGAGATAAGTTGAATTGGTTAAAAAAAATCTTAGATAAAACATTATTATTTTGACTTACCAAGTTGCTATTTATATCATTTTGATTTTCTGGTGATATTTTTTGTAACTTTTTACCTACAGTACAAAAAAATATTCATTTATCAACGAAACGATATAAAAATAGAATTAAAGAAATTGAAATAAAAACTATATCGATAAAAATCATTCAACTCACCTCCCATAACATTGTAATACAGATTTTCAAAATATCAACTTAATTTATCAATTATTACATTTTATTACAATTCTTGTTGTTTTTCGACAACATTTTTTGATATATTTTTATAATTTTTAAATTTTTTAAAATTTTTTTATTTTTTCTATTGACTTTTTAATAAAAGTGTAGTATTATTAATACGCAATACAGTTGTGGGCTATTAGCTCAGTTGGCAGAGCACTTGACTTTTAATCAAGTTGTCCGCAGTTCGAACCTGCGATAGCTCACCACTTTTTTTGGCCCGTTGGTCAATCGGTTAAGACATCGCCCTTTCACGGCGGAGTGGGGAGTTCGACTCTCCCACGGGTCACCATGTATTGCATGCTGGAATAGCTCAGCAGGTAGAGCAACGGTCTTGTAAACCGTAGGTCGCCCGTTCGATTCGGGCTTTCAGCTCCATAAAAATATGTTTTAGATCCTTTACCGATTGAGGGATCTATTTTTTATACTTTTTTTATTTTTTCTTTCAAATTAAGTTGACATAATTTTTAACGTGTGTTATTCTATTATTGTAAATAATATGAATTTCTTTTAATTATGGAGGAAGCTTATGAGAAAAAATTCAAATTTGAAATCAAAAATTAAAACCAACATTATCATTATTGTTATAACACTACTGATAATCATAACATTCTTTTATTGTATTTATTATTCTGAGCATAACGGACAAATATCTCAAAGTACTGGTGTTATTACTTATAAAGAGTATGTAAAAGGTAATGAATATATAAAAAGACCTCTTATTTTACAAAATGGTAAAATAATATATTTAGATTATTTCAGTTCTGATTATGAAAAAATAGAAGTTGGTAAGGAATACAAACTTGAAATTTCAAATTCAGGCGACAGATATTTCTTAAACAAAATTATTGAAGTTATCGAGTAAAAAAATCCCATCAGATAATACTGGTGGGATTTTTTATACATTATTGATAATTTTCATATATATAATTTGAAATTTTAACAAAATCTTCTACTTGTAACTCTTCAGCTCTTACATTTGAAGATATTTCATTTTTATTTAGTATTTCTATATATTCATTTTTATTTAAATTTAAAAATTTAGCTGCTTCTAATGAATTTAATAATTTCTTTCTTCTATTTGTAAAACTTGCTTTAACTAATTTTTTTAACAAATCCATGTCTTTTATATCATACTTTTTATTTTTTATAATACTAACAACTGCAGAATCTACATTTGGTGATGGTACAAAGCATTCACGTGGCACATTTATCTTTATACTTGCATCTGCAACTAAATCTATCATTACTGTTAATACTCCAAAGTCTTTACATTTATTTTTTGAAATAATTCTATCTGCTACTTCTTTTTGTACCATTACATTTATTCTTGTGATTCTTTTTGAATCTTCTAATAATTTAAATATGATCGGTGAAGTTATATAATATGGTAAGTTTGCTATTACCTTTACATCGTCAAATTTATGATTTAATTTTTCTTCTATTTCACTAATTTTTTTATCAATATCTAACGTTAAAATATCTTGATTGATAAGCATAAAATTTGTTCTATCTTTAAATCTATCATTTAAAACTTTTATCATATTATTATCTATTTCTACAAGAAGTGCAAATCTTGAATTATCCAATAAATATTCAGTAAGATTACCAAGACCTGGACCTATTTCTATTATTAAATCATTATTTCTTATCTCTGATACTTCTACTATTTTATCTAAGATATTATCATCAACTAAAAAGTTTTGTCCAAATCTTTTATTAGCAGTTAAATTATATTTATTTAACAAAGCTTTTGTTTTTATTAATGTATTTTCCATATTTTCCTTTCTAAAAAAAGTAGCTGCTATAAGCAACTACTTTTAAATTGTTCCCCTTGATATAAGTGAATTTTTTACACTTATTACTCTATTGCTATATGCTCTATTTAATATACCTTGTGAGAAACATTGTGAATAATATGCTGCATCTCCCATATTATATGAGTTTAAAGCATAAACTTCAACAGAATCTTCTGATACAAATTTTCTTGCATTATTCATATATAATGATAACATATATGCTCCAGATGTCATATTATCATATGGATCAAATAAATCTGTAACACCTAATTTACTAGATAAATTTGAATAATTAGAATAATGTATTTGGCATAAGCCATATGCTGTTCCACTTGATGCATTTACATTAAATCCACTTTCGCAATACATAACTGCAAGCAATAATTCATACTGTATGCCATACTTTTTACATATATTATACGCATATTCTTGATATTCTCTTGAAAGTGGTATGTTATAATACCTAAATCCTGCATCTGTAGCTGATGATGCAACAGATTGAACAATATTACTTCTTGAAGATGTAATAATTTTTGTACCTATTTCTATTACTTGATTTTCTACCTCAGATAATACTTCAGTACCAATTTTTGCTCTTTCTACTACTTCACCATTATTATATCTTACTAAATATTTTGTACATATTTTTCCATCTTTTCCTTCTTTTAAAACATTTGTTACTCCCCTATCTAAAGTTGAGTTATTTTGTTTTTCTTCTTCATAAGGAACATCTTCTATAACTTCTTCAATTTTAGCAATTATAACCTGATTATCTTTAATCATTTTATCAATATCAATCTTTGCTAATTGATCTGTACTTTCAATTTCAATAACCATACCATTTTCTAATTCAGTAGAAGTCTCAGGCCATATTTTTTCATTATTATTTAATGATATTTTATTTTGAATTAAAAAATCTTGAACATTTGTTGCCATGGTTTTTATTGTTTGTTTATCACCATGATAGTCTAAAGTAACTGTTTTTAATTGTGAGTTAATCATAAATAGACCAACTGTTGAAAAAAACAAAATTAAGCAAATTACTGTGAAAGTCTTTCTTACATAATAAGCTTTATCTTCTTTCACTATTACTCCTCCTTAATTAGTGCTTTTATTATACTATATCACTTAATGTTTGTCAAATAAATTAATTATCATTATTCTTTACTTTTTGTTGATTTACATACCTCTTTTGTGATACAATTTTATACATATTATGTTTATATTTTAAATTTATTACTAATACATTACGGAGGTATTATTATGAAAAATAGAGGATTTGAGATTTGCTCATATTACGAAAATCAAGGTTTAGAATTGCCTGTTAGAAAAACAAAAAATTCTGTAGGATACGATTTAAAAGCAGCAAAAGATACTGTAATTCCAAGTATATGGAAAACAGTTTTTGAAAACTTTAAGCTTAAACTTTCTGGTAATAATGAATTTAAAGAATTAAAACCAACACTTGTTGAAACTGGAATAAAATCATATTTTAATGAAGATGAAATATTGGTGCTTGCAAATAAAAGTTCATTTCCATTAAAATTTGGACTAGTACTTTCAAATAGTATTGGTATTATAGAATCTGATTATTACAACTGCGAAGCAAACGAAGGCAATTTAATGTATGCTTACTATAATTTTTCTTTTTCAGATAAAATAATAAAAAAAGGAGAAACTGTTGGACAAGCATATTTTCAAAAATTTTTAATTGCTGATGAAGACTGTGCTACTGGTGTAAGAAAAGGTGGTTTTGGAAGTACAGGAATAAAATAAAAGTATTGATTTGATTTTTAAATTATGATAAAATATTCTCCGCTATGAAAAGGAGGATTTTTTTGAAATACATATATTTATACATAAAAAATGAATTAGTTGAAGAGTGTTTAAAATATGGGATGAAATTATCCGAATTTTCAAATAAAGTTTTAACAACTAGTGATAATTCCACAAAATCTGGTATAGTTGCCTTTTTATCACCTTATGATTCTGAACTATATTATGATGATTCATATACATGTTTAAAAATAGCAACAGCTAATATTAACTGTTATATTTTTAATGAAACTTGTATTTATGATAAAAAAATATCTGATGATTTTTTTGTTTCTATTGAAGATTATCATATTGGTAGCTTTGAAGAACCTTATGCTCTTATAACATCAACAATATTACCAGAAAATTTGTTTTTATATAATAAAATATTAGATACACCAATTTTAATTGAAAATTCAAAAGAATATTATTATAAAAAATCTATTAATGATATGCTAGAAAATGATATTTTTTCAAATTATGAAATATATCAACTTTTATTACTTCTTGGAAATAAAAAGAATTCTTTTAATAAAATCGATGTAAATGATCGTCTAAAAATATACGTAGATAAAATATCAGGGAAAAAATATACTAAAAAAAGTAGCATCTAGCTACTTTTTTCATATTTATTCTACTAAAACTATGTCATATCGTTCTATTTTTAAATCTTTGTTTAAACCTAAATTTACATATTCTTCATCATTTAAGTTTTCTATAATACAAGTAACATCACTTTCAGCTTTAACTTTTATTGGAACATCAATATATTTTCCACCGTAAATCAAAGTTACATATGAATATCTACCATCATCAGAAGTTTTTATAGCATCTTTTACTACCATCATTCCTTGTGTTGTATTCCAGATTATTTTAAGACTTTCTATTCTACTATTTATCAAATGTTCAATGTAATTATATATTTCAAACACCGCATAAAAGTAATCTTTATCTTCTGCCTGAATTGTTTTTAAAAGATATGCTGGAATTTCAATATTTGCATTATCATTTAGTTTTAATTTATAATTTTTTCCTGAAACTGCATAATCTTTCATTGAAATATCAATTTTTGAAACAACATATGCTTTAAAATTATCAACAATTTTTATTCCAAATTCATTATTTTTAGTATTTTCATATTTTAAAAAGAATTCATCTAAATCTTGAAATGATGCACTTTCTATATTTTTACTATCTAAAAGTCCTTCTAAAGTATCTATTTTATATGTAACTATACCTGATACATTAGATTTTATATTTTTTGAAGACTCTTTTGATTTAGAAATAATATCAGCTCTTTGTTTAACAAGTTCTTGTATTTTTGAACCATCTGGACTAAGATTTGCAAGTATTTCTACTTTTCTTGATGTTAAATTATTAATTTTATTCTTATATTCTAACATTTTTATATATGAATTTGTTTCATATGCTTCTTTTATAACTAAATTAATTTGTTTATCAATATTTACAATTTCTGTTGAATATGTATATGGTAAATCTTTAATTAATGTAGATATTTGTTCATCAATTTTTTGTATACTTTCTTCATATTCATTATTTTCAGAATTTTTATACACAGCTACAATTCCATCTTTTGCAACTCTTGTTCCATCTTCAATAGATGTAACAATTGAAGATGATTTATCATAATCTATAATTGTTTCATCTTTTACAATCATACATTCAGAATCACAACTTTTTTCAATAGTTCCATTTATTACAGTAAAAGTAGTTTTGTCACTTAGCGCATCACTATTAAAAAATAGAACTGCCATTAATAAAATTATAATTATTATAATAAAAAATATAACTATCTTTTTTGAAAAAAATTTTTTAAAACTACTTTTTTTCATAATATCTCCTATATACCAACATCTTCTTTTATTTTTTCTACTAAAACTTCTTTATCTTTGTTACCATCTAAATAAATACAATTTAATTTATTTTTAAACCAAGTAACTTGCCTTTTTGCATAGTTTCTTGTTTCTTTTTTTAATTTTCCAATACAATTTTCAAGACTATCTTTACCTTTAAAATATGGAAAGAACTCTTTATATCCTATAGCTTGCATACAAGTAAGATTGTTTGGTAAATTAAGATTAAATACTTCTTTTGCCTCTTCTAAAACACCTTGCTTTACCATTAAATCAACTCTGTAATTAATTCTATCATATAAAATTTCTCTTGGAAAATCTATACAAAAAACATAAAAATCATATTTAGTTTCTAAATTTTTGATTCTATTTTCCTCTTCTTCCATATGTTTAGATTTTGATTTTTCTGAATTTTTAGCTATTTCTAAAGCTCTTATTACTCTTTTAACATTATTTGCATGAATAGTTTTTGCAGAAGAAGGATCAACTTCTTCTAGCATTTTGTATAAAACATCGTTACCTTTTGTTTTTGCTATATTTTCAAGTTCTTCTCTATATTTATAATCTATTTCTTGTTCATCAAATTGCATATCTTTTACTACACTTGTCACATATAGTCCTGTACCACCAACAATAATAGGAACTTTATTTCTACTTAATATTTCTTCTATTTTATCATAACATAGAGCTTTAAAATCTGCAACACTAAAGCTTTCATCTATATTACAAATATCAATCATATGATGTGGTATTCCTTCTGTTTCTTCTTTTGTTACTTTAGCCGTTGCTATATCTAAACCTTTATATATTTGCATTGAATCTGCTGATATTATTTCTCCACCTACAGCTTTTGCAAGTTTTACACCTAAAGATGTTTTTCCAGAAGCTGTTGGTCCTACTATACAAATTACTTTATCTTTCATACTACTTTCTCAAAAATCTTCTTTCTATTTCATATCTTGTCATTTCAAAAGCTGTTGGCCTTCCATGTGGACAGTTAAATGGATTCTCTATTTTTGACATGGAATCAACAAGTGCTATTTGTTCCTTTACGTCTAATTTCATTCCACCTTTTACAGCTGCTTTACAAGCAAGAGTTGCTAAAAATCTATACTCTTTTTGTGAATTTTGTGTTTTTGGTGCACCTAAAATATCATCAATAATATCTTTAAACATAGAACTATATTCAATATCATATCCAATATTTGGAACACCTGATATTTTTATTGCATTTTCTCCAAATTCTTCTATTATAAATCCAGTTTTTTCTATATACTCTTTGTTTTGATCAACAACTTCTTTTTCTTTTGCAGATAATTGTACAAGTAAAGGAACTAAAAGAAGTTGAGTTTGTCTGTCTTTAGAATTATAATTTGCTTTTATTTGCTCATATAAATATCTTTCATGTGCTGCGTGTTGATCAATTAAAAACATTTTATTATCCATTTGAATTATTATATAAGTATCAAAAATATTTCCTATATATTTGTATGGTTTTGCCTCTTTTTTTGTAAACATATCTTGCTCTTCATAATCTTGTCCTTTAAAGAAGCTTTCTTGCTTATTTTCATTCAAATTTATTTTTTCTTCGTTAACTTTATTATTTAGAATATATTCTTCTTTTTTTTCTTCTAAATCATTATTTACTAAACTTTCAGAATTTAATACTTCTTCATTTTTTTGTTCTTTAAATTCTATTTTATTTGAAACTGGATTTATAGGATTTTCTATACCAATACTACTATAAATTATTCTATTATTTTCTTTATTTGAATTAAAATCAAACTTTTTAGGTAAATCAAAATTTGGTTTATTTAACATACCATTATTTGCAATATCTTTAGAAATTTGATCTATCTTTTCCACATTTTGCACATCATGGATCTGAGTAAATGGATTTTTTTCTCTACTGTTGTTAACTAATGTATTTTTTACGCCATGATAAACTGCATCAAAAACTTTTGATTCATCATCAAATTTTACTTCCAATTTAGCTGGATGTACGTTTACATCAATTGTTGCAGGATTCATTGATAAATTTAAAACGATAAATGCATATTTATTAATTGCATATTTTTCTTCACAAGCTTTGTCTATTGCAGAACTTATTGTTTTATCTTTTATATATCTGTTATTAATATATGTAAATTGGTGCATTCTTGTAGATCTTGATACAAGAGGCATTCCTATCATTCCTGTAAGTTTTATATTATTTAATTCGTACTTTATTTCTATTACATTTTCATAAACTTCTTTTCCAAATATATCATAAATTGTTTTTCTTAAATCACCATTTCCAGATGTATGTAAAACTTGCTTTCCATTATTTATATACTTAATACTAATTTGAGGATTAGCAAGTGCTATACGTGTTATTACATCTTCAATATATCCTGCTTCAGTAAAATCTTTCTTTAAGAATTTAAATCTTGCTGGAACATTATAAAAAACATCACGTATTTCAATTCTACTGCCAACAGTTGAAGCGGCTTCTTCTTTTAAAATCACTTCACCATTTTCAACTTTTACATGAGTTCCAATATTTTCATTTATATTTCTTGTAACTAAATCAACTCTTGAAATAGCAGCAATTGAAGCTAAAGCCTCTCCTCTAAAGCCCATTGATGTTATTTTTAATAAATCTTCTTCTTTTCTTATTTTACTTGTAGCATGTCTTTCAAAAGCAAGCTCAACATCATCACTTGCAAATCCCATACCATCATCTGTTATTTTTATATATTTTATACCACCATTTTTTATTTCAACTGTAACATTTTTTGCTTTAGCATCTATTGAATTTTCAACTAATTCTTTTACAATTGATGATGGTCTATCAACAACTTCACCAGCTGCAATTTTATTTATTGTTTGATCATCTAATAAAACTACACTTCCCATATTGTATCCTCCTAAAATCACTATAATTATACTATTAGTTTGTATATTTTTCAAATAAAAACTAAAAATAACGACAAAAAAGCACATGATTACCATGTACTTTTTATCATTTAATCTATTTTAATTTTTCTTTTAACTGATATAACACTTCTAAAGCATCCTTAGGTGTTAAATCATCTAAATCAGTTTTTTCAAGAATTCTTGACACTTCTGCCATTTTATAATTAAACATATCAACTTGTATTTCCTCAATTGTTATTTTTTTCTTCTTTTCATTTATAGTTTTTTTAGCAAGATCAATGTTTTCTAAATCTTTTAAAATATCTTTTGCCCTTGATATAACTGATTTAGTTATACCTGCAAGCTTTGCAACATAAATACCATATGATTCATCTGCTCCACCACGAATTATTTTTCTTAAGAAAATTACATCATCACCTTTTTGTTTTACTTCGACAGAATAATTTTTAACTCCATCTATTTTTTCTTCAAGTTCTATTAATTCATGATAATGTGTAGCAAACAAAGTTTTAGCACCTATTTTTCCTGCAACATATTCAACTGTTGCCCAAGCAATTGCAAGTCCATCATAAGTAGAAGTTCCCCTACCTATTTCATCTAGAATTATTAAACTATCTTTAGTTGCATTTTCCAATATATTAGATAATTCTTGCATTTCTACCATAAAAGTAGATTGTCCCATTGCTAAATCATCTGATGCACCAATTCTTGTAAAAATTCTATCTACTATTGAAATATTTGCACTACTAGCTGGAACGAAACAACCAAGTTGTGCCATATATGTTATAATTGCAACTTGTCTCATATATGTTGATTTACCAGCCATATTTGGTCCTGTAATTATAAGTAAACGATCTTCGTTATTATTAAGTAATGTATCATTTGGTATGAATTCCTCATTCTTTAATGCTTTTTCTACAACAGCATGTCTTCCATCATGAATTTCAATTATACCATCTTTATTTATTTGTGGTTTTACGTAATTGTTTTTTATAGCAACACTTGCAAATGAACATATAACATCAATAGTAGAAATAATTTTGGCCACCTTTTGAATTCTAATTACTTCTAAAGCAACCTTTTTTCTTATTTCACAAAAAATATTATATTCTAAATCAATTAATTTTTCTTTAGCACCTAATATTTTATCTTCTATTTCTTTTAATTCTTCTGTAATATATCTTTCAGCACCAGCTAAAGTTTGCTTTCTTATATATCTATCTTCTGGGACTTGTGATTTATATGCATTAGTAACTTCAATATAATATCCAAATACCCTATTATATCCTACTCTTAACCATTTTCCTTTTATACCAGTACGTTCTTTTTCTTTAGCTTCTAATTCCATAAGCCAATTTTGACCTTGTGTTGAAGCTTCTCTGTATTCTTTTACTTCAGTATTAAAATCTGATTTTATAATTCCACCCTCTTTTATAGTAATAGGTGGTTCTTCAATTATTGATTTTTCAATCAAATCATAAACATCATCTAATGTATCAAAAGTGTTATATAACTCAATAAAGTATTCATTTTTTGTTTCTGAGCAAATATCATAAATAACTTTTTTTAGATATGGTAATTTTTCAAGTGAAACCTTAAGTGATACTAGCTCCCTTGCATTTACACTACCATTTACAACTTTTGAAATTAATCTTTCAATATCATAAACATTTTTTAATAATTCTTGTAAATCATCTTTATATATTGAATTATTTACTAAAACTTCAACAGCATCTTGTCTTTTAATAATATCTTCTATAACAACTAAAGGTGATTCAAGCCAATGTCTTAAAGTTCTACCTCCCATCGCAGTTACAGTTTCATCTAAAACCCAAAGTAAACTTCCTTTTTTAGTCTTTTCTCTATTACCTTCTAATATTTCAAGATTTTTTCTTGTAGCAACATCTAGTTGCATATATCTATCTACATTATATTTACGAATATTATTGATTTGACCTATACTTGTTTTTTGAGTACTTTCAATGTAATTTAAAAGTAGATTACAAGTAAATTTTTCATCATCTGAAAGATTAATTTGTTGCTTTTTAATTATTTCATCTAAAACATCATTTTCTTTAAAATCATCGTAGTAACTAATATATATATCAAACGCACAATTTAATTCTTTCAAAAATAGTGTATTTTTCTTTATTTTTTCACTAAGAACAATTTCAGATGGTGAAATTCTAGATATCTCATTGAATAATTTTATATTTGCATCAATACCAGAAAAACTTGAAATCAAGAATTCTCCAGTTGAAATGTCACAAAAAGCAATCTGAGTTGAATCTTTTTCATAATTAATTGAGCATATATAATTATTCTTTTTATCATCAAGCATTGTAAGATCTGTAATTGTACCAGGTGTTACTATCTTTACAACATCTCTTTTTACAATACCCTTTGCTTCTTTTGGATCTTCAAGTTGTTCACAAATAGCAACTTTAAAACCTTTTTCAACAAGTTTTGTAATATATGTGTTTACAGCATGATGAGGAATTCCACACATAGGAGCTCTTTCTTCTAATCCACAATCTTTACCAGTTAATGTAAGTTCAAGTTCTCTACTACATGTTATAGCATCATCAAAAAACATTTCATAAAAATCACCAAGTCTATAAAACAAAATACAATCTTTATATTTTTCTTTTGTTTCTAAATACATTTGCATCATTGGTGTTAGTGCCATATCTATCATCCCTTCAAACATGAAAATTATATCAAAATATGTCTAAAAAAACAAGAAAAAAATAAAAGATAGCATAAAAATACTATCTTCGTCACTTAAAAATATTTCTTACTTTTTTATAAATTTTTGAAAAAAAAGTATCTTTTTTTACTACACTAATGGCCATACAATCAAAAGTTCTTGTTTTATCTACATCAATGGTCATTTTTATTTTATTATTGTTATTACAAAAATCATTTTCTTTTTTTAAATCCATTATTATCCCCTGCAATACAATAATACAATAATCGACAAAATTTTTCAACTATATTAGAAAAATCCCATATTTACAATAATTATAGACATTATAATTGCTGTTATATCTGCTATTAAACCTGCTATTAAAGTTCCTCTTACTTTTTTTATATTAACACTTCCAAAAAGAACAGTCATAGTATAAATTGTAGTTTCTGTTGAACCCATTAAAATACAAGCAATTTTTCCAACAATACTATCAGGTCCGTTATTTTTTAACACCTCCATAACTATTCCAGTTGAAGCACTTCCAGAAATAGGCCTTAAAAAAAATAATGGAATAACATCATTAGATAAATTAATTTTACTAAAAAAACTACTAAAAGGTCGTGATAAAAATTCAATTACACCACTATTTATTAATAAATTAATTGCAATTGTTATTGCAAAAATATACGGAAATATTTTATACAATACTTGTATTCCATCAAGGACACCTTCAATAAATAAATTTAATACATCTTTTTTTTCTACAATTCCAACTACTAAAGTTAAAACAATAAAAATCGGAACTATACTAGAAATAATATAATTTAACATTTTATATCCTCTTATTTAAAAATTTAATGCTAAAAATTCCTGCAATTAAAGCAGTTATGGAAATAGTTAAAACAGGAATAATTACACCATTTGGATTAGTAGAATTATACGTCGATCTAAGTGATATTATAGTAGTTGGAATAAGCTGAATTGATGCTGTATTTATAAGAACAAAAGTAGTCATTAAATTATTTGGTTTTGTTTTATCGTTATTTTCTTTTTGCAAACTTTTTATTGCTTTTATTCCGTTGATAGTTGATGCATTACCAAGACCTAACATATTTGATGCCATATTAAGTGAAATATAATTTATAGATTCTTCTGATAAATTATTCTTTCCAAAAATCAAATTTATTGGATATTTTAAAATTTTAGAAAATTTTTTCATCAATGAGGTACTTTCAAACACTTTAAAAATACCACTCCAAAAACACATTATACTTGCTAAAGTTATAACATTTTCAATTGCTGATTTTGAACTATTTATAGTAACATTTAAAACTTGAGTTACATTGCCTATTATAAAAAAATAAACTATGGCTATAATCATAAAAAAACTCCAAATTTTTGACATTTTACCACCTATTACATGTATATTCATGTCAAAATAATTTAAAACTTGACAAACAGATTTTTCGATTATATAATGAGGAAAAAATAATTTATGGAGGTATAACTATGCCAAAAAGAGAAAATATATTATCATTAGATGAAACTTTCATGGCGCTTGCCAAGGTTATAGCAAAAAGAAGCCCCGATCCAAATACACAGGTTGGTGCCTGCATTGTAAGTTCTGACAACAAAGTTGTATCTCTTGGATACAATAAGTTTCCAAACAATTGCGATGATGAATTTCCTTGGAATAGAGATGATGAAGATCCTTTGCAGAATAAATATTTATATGTAGTACATTCTGAACTTAATGCTATATTAGATGCTCAGGGAAAAGATCTTAAAGGCTGCAAGATATATGTTACCTTATTTCCTTGCAATGAATGTACAAAAGCGATAATTCAGGCTGGTATTTCTGAAGTTATTTACCTTTCTGATAAAGATCATCATAAAGATTTTTCTATTGCTTCTAGAAGAATGCTTAATGCTGCTAATATAAAAATAAGGCAGTTCGAACCAAAGTATTCTATAATTTTTTAATCAAAAACACAACTAGATAGAGATATTTCTCTTTTCTAGTTGTGTTTCTTTTTAAATTTTTAAGCGGTTATGCTTTATTATAATCTTCAGTGTACTTCTGAAGTGGTGCAATATCAGTAACACATATTACTTTATATTTTCCATCCGCTACTACCTCTTCAATTTGTTCTTCTGAATAATACTCCCAGAACGGCACAATATTTTTTATAACTCCTTTTCCATCAGAATTATCACCAGCAATAGTTTCAGGCTTACCATCTACAAACCTAGTATATCCTTTTTCATCTTTATAAAAAAGATCATATTCTTCTGAAGACAAAGCTCCATTTTCAACAAGTACAGATAAAAAATCTTTTTCTTTCTTACTAGCCATAGCACCAAATGCACCTTTTAATGTTTCCTTGGTACTTACCTTACTTTCCACAAGTGTTGCCAAGAAAACATTTTCTTTCTTAAAATTAGTTCCAATTTTTTGATGACATGTTATCTTAAATCCCATAATTTTTCTCCTTCTTAAAATTTTGTTAATAGGTTACTACTAAAAGTTAAAGGATCATTCCTCTTACTAATTAGTGAAAGAAGGTTAACAATACAGTAAATACTATATTAGGCGTTATTATAACACTTTTTACTTTAAATTACAATAATAGCTTTTGTTTTTCTTTGAATCAAAAAAATCAACCAGCATATAACTGATTGATCATTGGTGCTCCCGAGACGAATCGAACGTCCGACCAACGACTTAGGAGGTCGCTGCTCTATCCCCTGAGCTACGGAAGCTATCAATGATAATTATATCAAAATTAAGATATAAATCAATAAAAAAAATTAAAATTATTGAAATTTGATATATTTTATTATATAATGTATTTGCTTGCAGCTGTAGCTCAACTGGATAGAGCATTCGGCTACGAACCGAAAGGTTGGGGGTTCGAACCCCTTCAGCTGCACCAATGACGTATCTGTTCGAACTAACAGATGGATTAAAAATCATTCAAGTAAGTTGGATGATTTTTTTCTTTGCACAAAAAAACATCATCCAATATCCTAAAAAGAAAGGATGGTGCTTGAAATGAAGATAATTAAAGAAGAACTACGATTTGAGGAAAACTTAAAGAAAAGACTAGAGTTTATATGTGAGTTCTCAAAGGTTACTCCTACTTTTGTTAGATGGTGCAAATGAAGAATTTAAGAGAAGTAAAAGATGCTTTATTAAAAGAGTGGTTAGAATTTCGAGAAGAAACAGCATTTTGTGAGATGACTCCTCAAGATAAGAAATATTGTATCTATTTTGAAGAAATTGCAGAGAGAATACTAAAAAATGTCCCTGAACAGATAAAAAATATGTTCAAAAACAACTTGATCAACTTGAAAAAAACTTTATGAATTACCTATATTACTGGAATGAGAAATATTATAGAAATGGTTTTGTGGATGTGATTGAGTTGTTAGAAATATAAATTACAGGATGTAGAGAATTAAGTGTGTTCCCTACATCTTATTTTATTTTCAAATATTGGCTTTTTTATTGTAAAAATCGACTAAAATTGATATAATAGGTGCGAGATAAATAGTAAGTTGCAGGGGAGATTTATGTATGGAAAAGTGGTTAAAATGGGCAATAGAAATTCAAAGTTTAGCACAAGCAGGACTTACATATACAGATAATGTATATGATATAGAAAGATATGAAAGATTAAGAGAAATAGCAGCAGAAATAATAGAAGAAAAAAGTAATATAAGCTTGAAAAAAGTAAAAGATTTATTTTGCAACGAAAATGGGTATCAAACACCTAAAATAGATACAAGAGCCGCCATATTTAAAGATGAGAAAATTTTACTAACTCACGAAAATAATGGGACTTGGTCATTGCCTGGTGGCTGGTGTGATGTTTTAGAATCTGTTGCAAGTAATACAATAAAGGAAGTAAAAGAAGAAACTGGATTAGATGTAGAAACAATTAAAATAATTGCAGTCCAAGATAGAAACAAACATAATAAACCTATATATGCCTATGGAGTATGTAAAATATTTGTATTATGTAATGTTATTAGTGGAGAATTTATTGAAAATATTGAAACGACAGAAATTAAATATTTTTCATTAGATGAGATGCCAAATAATTTAGCAGAAGAAAAAACAAATAATGAACAAATTGAGATGTGTTTTAAATCATATAAAGATGAAAAGTGGCAAACACAATTTGATTAAAAATTACAATTTTGATAATAAAGAAAAAGGAAAATTATGTATTATGAAAAGAGAAAAATATTCAATAATTTATAGTAGTAAAACAGGAAATACAAAAAAACTTGCAGAGGCAATCTATAATACTTTACCTCAAA
>CAKPOO010000005.1 GCA_934169925.1 uncultured Clostridia bacterium
ACAGTTGCACTCATTACATCTTGTACAACTTTCTTTGGTTTGTCATTGTATTGTTTATTTTTCAATGTGCTTGTCACTATTTTGTGACTGAATTAAGTTTACCACAATTTGATTTTCATGTCAACACTTTTTTTAAAAAATTTTGTAAAAACTTTTTACATAATTTTGTAATTGTTTTGTAACATAAAATCTTATCTCTTGTGGACGAATATTATCTTAACACTTTTATTTTATTTTGTCAACAAAAAAATTGAATTTTTTTTAAAATTTTAAATATTTTTTCTACATAACATTTTTTAGTAAAAAGAACAATAATTATATTGTGTAATTATTGTTCTTTTATACTATTATATTTTAGTTATTTTTTATTGTAAATTCAAATTATTTTTCAAATTTGTATCCACATTTTCCACAGAATTTTGCTTTAGGATCACTTATAGTTCCACATTCAGGACAAACTTGTTCTTTTAATTCCTCTTTAACTTCTTCTTTTTTCTCTTCTTTTATTTTAACAGCTTTTTGTTTAGAACCACAATTTGAGCAAAAAGTACTATCAATAGCTATAACTTCACCACAATCTTTACAAATTCTAAGTCCTTTATTATAATAAATTTTTTCTTCCATTTCTTTTATTTCAGAATTTAATTTATCAATTTTCTTACTTTCTTTTGTGTATGCTTTTCCTACATCTTCTCCACTTTTATATTCATCATAAACAGATTTTCCAATTTCTTCGTAAATCTTTTTAATTTCTCCTTCTTTATCAGCAATAGAAATTTTTAATTTTGCTTCTTCAACTAATTTACCTGATTTATCTGCTACAGTTGAATATGTTTCAGATGCAGTTTTACCTACAGCTTTTGATATTTCATTAACTTTTTTCATAAATTCCATAATATTACCTCCAAATATACAATAGGTATATCACATTAAAATTAAATTTTCAACTTATTTTATTTTTTTGATATAACTACATTATCATCAATATAGTCTATTACTACATTATCACCTGATTTAATTTTATTATCAAGCATTTCTTCTGCAAATTTATCTTCTATGTTATTTTGTATAGCTCTTTTTAATGGTCTTGCACCATATGCTTTATCAAAACCAACTTTTGAAATGTATTTTACTACATTATCTGTAAATTCTACAGCTATATTTTGCTCTTTTAATCTTGTAACAAATTGATTTAATAATATTCTTGAAATCTTTTCTATTGAATTTTCATCTAATTTATTAAATACAATTATATCATCAACTCTATTTAAAAATTCAGGTTTAAATAATTTTTTTAATTCATCCATTACTTGTTCTTTTGTATTTTCATAATCTTTTTTAGAATCCTCTTTACTTGCAAAACCAATTGAATGGTTTTCAACTATATTTCTAGCACCAGCATTTGATGTCATTATTATAACTGTATTTTTAAAGTTAACAGTTCTACCAGTTGAATCTGTAAGTCTTCCATCATCTAATATTTGAAGTAACATATTAAATACATCTGGATGAGCTTTTTCTATTTCATCAAATAATATTATAGAGTAAGGTTTTCTTCTAACTTGTTCAGTAAGTTTACCACCTTCTTCATATCCAACATATCCTGGAGGAGCACCTATTAATTTTGAAACACTATGTGGTTCCATATATTCAGACATATCAAATCTTATCATAGCATTTTCATCACCAAACAGATTTTCAGCTAAAGATTTTGTAAGTTCTGTTTTACCAACACCAGTAGGTCCTAAGAAAATAAATGAACCAATAGGTCTTTTTTCATCTTTTATTCCAAGTCTTGCTCTTTTTATTGCTTTTGCTAGATGTTCTACTGCTTCATCTTGACCTATAACTCTTTGTTTTAAATTTTCTTCTAATTTTTTTAATTTTTCTTTTTCATCTATATTAAGTCTAGAAACTGGAATATTAGTCCAAGAAGATATAACTTCACAAATATCATCTTCTGTTATTTTTACCTCTTTAGAGCTTTCTTCTTTTTTCCATTTCTTATTTTCATCTTCTATTTCTTCTTTTAATTTCTTTTCTTCATCTCTTAAAGTTGCAGCTTTTTCAAACATTTGAGAAATTATTGCTTCTTCTTTTTCTTTTGAAATTTTCTTTAGATCTTCTTCTTTTTTATTTATAGAATCTGGTTTAGTAACAGATCTTAATTTTACTTTTGAACAAGCTTCATCAACTAAGTCAATTGCTTTATCTGGTAAGTTTCTATCTGTTATATATCTTT
Source organism: uncultured Clostridia bacterium (assembly GCA_934169925.1). Classification (GTDB taxonomy): domain Bacteria; phylum Bacillota; class Clostridia; order TANB77; family CAG-465; genus CAG-465. Next base: position 2,243 of record CAKPOO010000005.1, read on the forward strand.
CAGATAATTCTACTGCAGCTTTTATTGCTTCATCAGTAATTTTTACTTTATGATGTGCTTCATATTTATCTTTTAATCCATCTAATATTTTTATACTATCTTCTTTAGTTGGTTCATCAACCATAACACTTTGAAATCTTCTTTCCAAAGCTGCATCTTTTTCTATATGTTTTCTATATTCATTTATAGTAGTTGCACCAATTATTTGGATTTCACCACGTGCAAGTAAAGGTTTTAAAATATTTGCAGCGTCCATTGCACCTTCTGCAGCACCTGCTCCTATAATTGTATGAATTTCATCTATGAAAAGTATGATATTTCCATCTTTTTTAATTTCCTGTAAAGATTTTTTTAGCCTCTCTTCAAAATCGCCTCTATATTTTGCACCTGCTATCATTGCAGACATATCAAGGCTTACAATTTGTTTTTGTTTTAGTATTTCAGGAACGTTATTATTTACTATCATTTGTGCAAGACCTTCAACTACTGCAGTTTTACCAACACCAGGTTCACCAATTAATACTGGATTATTTTTTGTTCTTCTACTTAAAATTTCAATTACTCTTTGAATTTCTTTTTCTCTACCTATAACAGGATCTAATTTTTTATCTTTTGCTGCTTGATTTAAATTTTTACCATATTGATTTAAAGTAGGTAGATCTTTCATTGAATTTTCATTATTTGAATCTGTATAATTTAATACAGGAGAATCTTCACTTAATAATTTTAAAATATCAGTAAATATTTTTTGTGGATCAATATTTGCATCTATTAATATTCTAACAGCAACACTATCAACTTCTCTCATTAAAGATAGTAAAATATGTTCTGTACCTATATAACTTTGACCCATTCTTTTTGATTCTCTAGCACTATTTTCTATAATTCTTTTTGCCCTTGGAGTAAACTCAACATCATCAGTTTTTGTATTCATAATACCATCAATTTTTAATATTTCATTTTCAACATAATCAGATGTTAAACCTTGAGATGCTAAAATTTTACTTGCAAGACCTTCGCCTTCTTCAATTAATCCATACAAAATTTGTTCAGTACCAATAAAACTATAATTATGTTCTTCAGAAAAATCTCTTGCTATTTCCAAGACTTTTTCTGCTTTATTTGTAAATTCATACATGTTACTTCAACTCCTCTCTTATGTATTTTGCTCTTATTTTATTTTCATCATCTTTTTCAAAATCTTCTTTTAATATTTTTCTTAAAGTGTTAGGTTCAATGTTTTCAATAATATCATAAACATTTTTGCAAACATCATTTGGTATTACACCAACTGACATACCTAAACTTAAAGTTGAAAGTAAATTAACTCCTTCTGTAAGTGAAATTTTTCTTGCATTTTTTAATATACCATAACTACGATATACATCATCTTCTAATTCAATACTATTTTTAAGTAACATTTTTCTTGCTCTTTCTTCTTGTTCAACTACAGCTAAAAGTATTGAACTAAAATTATCAATTATTTCTTTATCAGTATAACCTAAAGTTCTTTTATTTGAAATTTGATAGAAATTTGCAATAGATTTTGTGTTTTCACCATAAAATCCTCTTACACTTATACCTAAATTTCTTACTTGCTCTAGAAGTTTATTAACCATACCAATTTTACTTAAAGCTTCCAAATGAACAATAACTGATACTCTCATACCACTTCCTACATTTGTTGGGCAAGCAGTTAAATATCCATAATCTTCACTTTTTGCAAAGCCGACTTTACTTTCTAAATTATCTGTAAACTCTCTTAACTTTTCATAACATTCATTAATACATTTTCCCTTACCAAAAGATTGTATTCTTAAATGATCTTCTTCGTTAATCATAGCTATTAAAGAATTATCATTATTTACAACAACAGCAGAATTTTCATTTTCTATTAATTCTTTTGATATATAATGTTTTTCTACAAGTGAACGTTTTGTTATATCATCAATATCTTTTAATTTTAATAGTTTATATTCTTCTTTATTTATATTTTTATCAATTATATCTACAACTTCATTTTGTTCTTTTTGACTCATAATACATGGAAATTTAAATTTATCTAAATTTCTTGCGTATCTTACTCTTGTTGAAACAACTATATCTGAATTTTTCATTTCATCTTTTTTCAAATTAATCATTCCCTTCTATTTTTTTGATTTTATCTCTAAGTACAGCAGCTTTTTCATAATCTTCATTTTCAATACATTCTTTTATTTCATCTTTATACTTTTGTATTTTTTCTTCTTTTGTTAAAACTTTTCTTTTTGTTTTAACTTCAGATTTTTCTTTATTTTTACCATTTTTATTATCTAATAACACATGTCTATTTTTGCCTTGGATTTTTAAAAATAGTTCATCTAAATCATCTTTAAATTGGTTATAACATTCTGGACAACCAAAAAGACCTGTTTTTGAATAATCGTCTAGTGTATATCCACAGTTTCTACATTTATTTTGTGTAAGTTCAAATTCAGAAAAATTATCAACAAAAAGTGGAGAAAAAATATCTGCAAAATTATTAAACCCTAATTTATTTGAACACTCTAAACATAAATGTAATTCTTGTTTTTTACCATTAATATTTTCGTAATATCTTACAGTTGCCTCTCTTTTACCACAACTTTGACATTTCATAATTATCACTCCTTTAATCTTTATTTATATTTAATTATACTACTTATATACCTTTATATAACATTTATAACAATATTTTTAAAAACATCAGCTCTTACTTCATCTCTTTTTAACTTATCTACTTTATCTAAACTTTTATCTGATACAGCAGCTTTTATTAAATTAGATGTTTTTTCATCAATGATATTATACCTAGCAAATTCGTTTAAGTAAACATCTACGACAGATTGAGACAAGCTTTGACCAATCTTTTGGATAATATCGTGTATATAATTATTATCACTTTCTTTTTTTGTGATCTTTATATATCCGCCTCCTCCGTCTTCTGCTTTCTACGTAAAATCCAAGTTCAGGAACAAATCTTGTTGATATAACGTAGTTAATCTGTGATGGAACACAATTAAATTTTGAAGCAAGCTCGCTTCTTTTTAATTCAACAAACTTTTCATCATCAAATAACTCCCTTATATATTCTTCTATAACATCTGATAATTTCATTTTATCATCTCCTAACTTTGACTTTCTTTGACTATTATACATCACGATTTTTTTATTGTCAATACTTTTTTATAAAAATAATCAGAAAAAGTCAAATTTATTTAAAAATAAAAAAATAAGTGCAAGAATTACTCTTACACTTACATTTCTGTATTCATAAAATCTTTTAATCTTTTACTTCTTGATGGATGTCTTAGTTTTCTTAATGCTTTTGCTTCTATTTGTCTAATACGTTCTCTTGTAACATTAAACTCTTTACCAACTTCTTCAAGAGTTCTCATTCTTCCATCTTCAAGACCAAATCTTAATTTTAAAACTTTAGCTTCTCTTGGTGTTAAAGTTTGCATTACTTCTTCAATGTGTTCTCTTAATAATACATCAGCTGCTTGTTCTGATGGAGATGGTGCATCTTCATCAGGTATAAAATTACCAAGATTACTTTCATCTTCTTCACCAACAGGTGTTTCTAAAGATATAGGTTCTTGTGCTACTTTTAAAACTTCTCTTACTTTTTCAACTGGCATTTCAAGTTCTGCAGCAATTTCTTCTGGAGTTGGCTCTCTACCTAAAGTTTGAAGTAAGTGTCTAGAAGTTCTAATTAATTTATTTATTGTTTCTACCATATGAACTGGTATTCTTATTGTTCTTGCTTGATCAGCAATAGCTCTTGTTATTGCTTGTCTTATCCACCATGTTGCATAAGTACTAAATTTATATCCTTTAGTTTGATCAAATTTATCCACGGCTTTTATAAGACCTAAATTTCCCTCTTGAATAAGATCAAGAAAATGCATTCCTCTACCAATATATTTTTTGGCAATACTTACAACAAGTCTTAAGTTAGACTCAATAAGTTTTTTCTTTGCTTCTGTATCACCATTTACCATACGTTCGGCAAGTTCATTTTCTTCTTCAAATGTAAGTAAAGGAATTTTACCAATCTCTTTTAAAAACATTTTTACTGGATCGTCAACATTTATACTATCAACAAAATCCATATTTTCAACATTTTCTTTTAAGATCATGTCTTTTTCAATTTCATCAATATCTTCAAGGTTAGGCTCAATATCTAGTTCTGCAACATCAGAAGTAGCATCTAAAACTGGAATATCTCCACCCTCTTCAATATTTTTTAAATCTTTTTTTGATGGATCTGGTTCTGAATCTTTATCACTTTCTACTTCGTCTATAATTTCAAGATTATTTTGTGATAGCATATCATAAATTTTTGAAACTTGTTCTTTTGTAAACTTTTCATCAGTTAAAAATTTTAATAAACTTTTGTATGATACTACTTTAGATTTTTTAAAACCAGCAATAAATTCATTAATTTTTGTCATTTGTTCTAATGAAAAAATTTCTTGTTTTTCATCATCACTTACTTTTTTTCTTCCCATCTTACACTCCTTTATTTTAATTTAGATAATTGCATTATAATCTGATTAAGTTCAAATTTTAATATTTGTCTTTCATCATCAGTTATATCTAAATCTAACCTTTTTATTATCTCATCACGTCTTAAATATAGCTTTTCCTTATTTTTGTTTTTTAATACATCATCAAGTAATCTTTGTTTATCAACTTGAGAAATATCAATATACATTATGTCAGTAAGTTCACGCATAAGATCTTCATCTTCTACCTTTGCTAATATATCTATTTTATTTATATCAACTTTTTCTTTTAAATCTAGTAAAAAATTATACACCATTTTTACATTTTCGTCAATAATATCATCTGGTAAAATTTTTTCATATATTTGTTCTTGTATATTTTTATCCTTACTTAATATTAAAGCTATTATATATTGTTCTTGTTTTTTATTTATACTAGAAATCATATGCATTTTTCTATTTAAACTTTGCACATCAATTACTATTTCATCTTGCTTTTTAACACTTAACCTTTTTTCAACTTCTTTTAAAATTGGTCCTGAACCTATATTATATTTTCTTGCTATTAAATCAATATACATTTGTCTTTCGATACTATTATCAATTTTTGATATAATATCTGCAACACCAGTTAAGAATTCTATTTTTGAATCCATATTATCTAAGTTTAATTCTTTTTCAAGTTTTGAAATTTTGAATTCAACAAGTGATATTGCATTATCAATACATTTTTTTAATCTTTCTTTTCCGTATTTGTTTATATACTCATCAGGATCTTTTACATCGTCTCTATCAAGTTTTAAAACTTTTACTTTAAGTCCTTTTGCTGTTAAAATATCCATTCCACGCAGTGTTGCTGCCTGCCCTGCGCCATCTTGATCATATCCAATGATGACAGTATCTGTATATTTTTTTAGCAACCTTGCTTGGTTTTCTGTAAGTGCAGTACCTAAAGATGCAACAGTATTAGTAAACCCACTTTTTTGCATTGCAATTGTATCCATATATCCCTCAACAATTATAATATTTTCATGTGGATCTCTTTTTGCAATGTTCATTGCATATAAATTTTTACCTTTAAAATATATTTCATTTTCTGGAGAATTGACATATTTTGGCAAAGATTTATCTAGTACTCTTCCTCCAAAAGCTATTACTCTATCTCTTATATCAAAAATTGGAAAAATAAGTCTTGAGTAAAATCTATCATAAAATTTTCCATTTTTTCCTTGTAAAATAATACCTGATGCAATCATTTCTTCCTTAGTATATCCTTTTTGTTCTAGATATGTATATAGTGGAACTGATCCATTTGCATAACCTATTCCAAACCTGTTTAATGTTTTTATATCAAACTGTCTTTTTTTTACATACTCTTTTACTTCATTATCATTTTTTGCTTGCAACATTTCTACTAAATTATTATGATAATAAATTGCTACATCTTTATTTAAATTAAATAAAGTTTCTTTTAAATTTCTTTTTATTTTTTCTTGTTCTTTATTACTTGAAGAATACTGAGATTTTACTTCATATTTTTCAAGGTCAATATGTGCCCTTTGAGCAAGAAATTCAACACTATCCCAAAAATCCAAATTTTCATTTTTCATTATAAATGAGATAACATTACCACCTTGTGAACATCCAAAGCATTTAAAAATTTGTTTGTCCATTGAAACGCAAAAAGAAGGTGATTTTTCCCTATGAAATGGACAAAGTCCCATGAAATTTCTTCCACTTTTTTTCAAAGGTACATATTCAGATATCACATCTACAATATCATTTTGTGATATAACCTCTTCAATAAGATCTTCTGAATAATATGCCATTTTTTCACCTTCCTAATCTATCCATTAAGCTTTAAGTAACTTAATTCTTTCTTCTCTATTTAAATAAATGCTAGTAGTATTAATTACTGCAATAATAATTGTTAATGTTAAAATTATTGGTTGCATAAACATAACTGGTACAAATGATACTACTCCAAAAAATATAATTAACATATATATTGTTTTTACTAAAGTTGTTTTTGTGTCATATTTTCTTCTTAAGAAAAATGATAAAACTTCAATTAAAATAATATACATATATAACACCATGAAATACATATTAGAGCTTGTTAATATTTGTTTTACATTATCTAGCATATGAGTAATATTAAAATCAGTATTTGTTTTTACACAACTTTTTATATAATTAAAGAAATAATTATCAACATTTTTAACAGCATCTATGTTAAATATTAATTTATAAGAAAAACTAAATATTAATATAATTGCAAGAGCTATTAAAAGTGCTACATATAATTTATTAATATTGATTGTTTCAATTTTGTAAAACTTATCTCTTTTTTCATTTTCCATTGAAAATAAAAACTTTCTTGGAAACGTTATATGAGTATAATCTAATTGATCTGTTATAAATACCAAAACTATAAATGAAATTATATATACCCATTTATTTATTCCAAATAACAAAGTTACACTTGCAACAAGACCTAGTAAAATTGCAAGTTTTATATATTTATTTGTTTTTAATCCTCTTTGCTTTAATTCATCAATAAGTACTTGCAATATAAGTATCGCAAAAAAAACAAAAAATTCAAGTAAAGTAATAATTAAAATATCACACTCATTTGTAAGTGGTGTCATAAGCATTGCAAAAGCAAACATTGTAAATACCGATAAAATATCACTTTTTGATATATTGAAAATTATCTTTTTTATTACAAAAGAATTTGCTATGCAAAGTAGTAATGAAATTATTACTTTTATATTTTGTAAACTGTTAAACTCTAATTTAAAGGTATATATTTCTGCTATAACAACAAGTATTGAAACATAAACATACCTTATAACTAAAGATAAAGTTCTACCAATTTTATTTTTATACAATTTATCTTTTATATAGCCATATAAAAAGACTACTACTAAAAGAATTGATATATAAATCATTTTAAATCTAAATGAGTACGATACTGCATTTTTTGCACTACCTTGATTTATAACTGTAAAATTAACTGCAGTTAAAAATACGATTACTGCAAAAAATAATGCTACGACTAAACAACGTGAAATTCTACTTTTTCTCATATTAATCCCTACTCTAATGTTTATTTACAATCATACATATTTCTAACTTTTGCAAGTGCTTCATGTGTTCCTACATCATAACACTCACCGTCAAATACATATGCATATGTTGGCATTTTTTCACTTAAATATTTAACAAAGTTTCCTGGTGCATCACAAGAATTTCCTTCGTTTAAATATTCTTTTACCATTGGAACTACTTCCTTTGGATACATATATTCAGCATAAACGCCATAATCACCTTTAGGATTTGCTGGTTTTTCTTCAAAATTTGTAATTATATTATTAGAATCAAGACATGCAACTCCTATTCTTTTTAAAGTTTCTCTGTCTTCTTTTTTTACACAAACAGCTGGAGATTTTACTTCTTTATAGAAATCTTCAAAATCTTTTAATTCAAAATCAAAAAGATTATCTGTTGCAAGAATGAAAATATCATCGTTTATTCCTGCTTTTTCAATAGTAAATTGAATATCTCCAATAGCACCTAATCTATCATCATTAGACATTGTACCATCATTAAAAACTGTTATAGGTTTTATATTATTTTTCTCTTTAGCCCACTTTTCAAAGTGTGGTGCATATTTATTATTTGTTACTAAATATATTTCATCAACCAAATCCATTTTATTAACTTTATCTAAAGTGTAATCAAGTATTGGTCTTCCTCCAACTTCTAATAAAGCTTTTGGAAAATTTTCAGTTAATGGAAATAATCTAGTTGCATATCCTGCACATAAAAAAATACATTTCATATATTTAACTCCTTATTTATCAAATTTTGACATATAGTCAGCATTAATTATAGCATATAGATAAGTTGTTTTCAAGTGTAGAAAATACAAAAAACTACGCTTAATAAAAGCGCAGTTTTTATAATATATTTAAAATTTTTAGAAAGATAAATTATAGACTAGTTTCAATATCATTTAATTTTTGTTCAAACTCTGATATTCTTTGTTCAGTTTCATATTGTTCAATTCTATTTAAAGCATATAAATATTTTCTCTCTTGAGAAAGTAATGCTTGATATTCATCATTCCAATCTTCATGAGATCTTAATCCATCATGAACATTATTTAATTTTTCTTCTAAAACTAATTTAATTGGTTCAACAAGTGAACTATCTTTTTCTACTTTAATTCCATTATCTACCATATATGATATACATTCAGCAAATAATCTTTCACCTTGTACATTTACATCAGAATCTGATTTATCATGTAATATATTAACCATTTTATTAACTCTATCAACACCAACTTTATCAAAGATAGTATCTACTCTAGAATCAATAAATTGACCATTTTCGCCAAAAACTTCTTGACCTTTTATAAATATATCAACATTATTTTGTACAATTCTAGCTTGTTCTACTGGTAATTCTTCAGTAGCAATTTTTAAAGCATGTCTATCATAATATTTTCTAAATGCACTATTACACATTTCTTGTGATTCATTATATGGCTTAAAGAATTGTGCATATTCTCTTAAAACTTCATGTTGAGTTTTATCACCACTCATATTTTGTCTAACTTCATCTATATTTTCACCAAAATATGCAGTAACTTTATGATCTATAGCATCTGGTTCATATACAGGTTCTGCTGTATTTTCTTCTTGAGCAGCTGTTTCTTCATTTGCTGCTTGAAGTAACATATAATCTTCCTTTGGTCCTCCAAATACTCTACTAAACATATTTTTAAAAGAACCTAAGTCCTCCATAAATAATTTCCATTCATTTTTCCAAAATTCTAACATAAATATATACACCTCTTTTGTTTCAAGATACATAATCTTGTATTTTTATTATATAGAATGCTTAAACAAAAAGCAATAACGCCAATATTTTATTTATGTTACATAAATATTACAATCGTTGTAATTATTTTTAAATTTATTATTTTTGAACATAGTTACAAAAAAGTTTAGTTTACAATAATATAATAAACATTTTTATAATAATTTTATACAAAAAAATTAATCAAAAAAACTCTAGAATAAATCTAGAGTTTTTAATCTTACTTAAAAGTTACTGGTTGAGTTAAGAATTCTTTTGCATTTTGTAAATCTTTTTTAAATAAATTCCATTCATTAGCCCAAAATCCCATAGATTGAGCTTCAAATTCAGCTTCAGCTTTTCCTTCAATTTCTTCAATTGTTGGTTTTAACATAGGAGTAGCTTTTGATCCTGGTATACCAGTTATTTCTATAGGTTGTAAACAAAATTCACCTAATGTTTGCATATCTTGTAAAAATAAACCCCATTCACGTTTAAAAAAATCTTTCATATATAACACCTCTTTTGTTTTTTATAAATATCTTTCGTACTTACATTATATATTTGTAAAAAAAAATATTCAACTACAAATATATATCATTTAAATTACATTTTTATTACATAATTACTAATTTGTTTAAATTATTACTTTTTAACAAATATATTCATTTATTTTATTTATAAATTCTTCTTTAATTTCTACCTTTAATTTAGTTCCTATATCAGTATAATCACTAGTTATAACTGTAGCATTTGAATTTAAAAATGAAACTAAATCTCCTCTTTCATAAGGAATACACACATCTACTGTTACATATCCTTTAAATACTTCTTTTTTTATCATAGATATAAGTTCTTCTATACCAATTTTTTCTTTTGCAGATATATAAATTGAATTTTCATTTATCTTAGGTATATTTTTTAACACTTTATCTGATTTATTATATACATATATCATAGGAATATTTTCTGCACCAATTTCTTTTAAAGTTTCTTTTGTAACCTCTATATGTTCCAAATAATCAGGATTTGAAAAATCTATTACTTGAAGTATTAAATCTGCCATTTTAACTTCTTCTAGTGTTGATCTAAAAGCTTTTATAAGATTATGTGGAAGCTTTGATATAAACCCTACTGTATCAGAGATTAAGAAAGTTTTGTTTTCTTTATCTGTTATACTTCTAACTGATGTATCAAGTGTTGCAAATAACATATCTTTTTCAAGTACCTTTTTTTCATCATCAGATTTATATATATCTACTAAAGTATTAAATAAAGTTGATTTTCCTGCATTTGTATAACCTGCAAGTGCAACTAAAGGGTAACCTGACATACTCCTTTTCTTTCTTTGTGTATTTCTTTGAATTTCAATATTTTCAAGTTCTTTATTTAATAAATTAATTCTATCTTCTATTCTTCTTCTATCAAGCTCAAGCTTTTTTTCACCTGCTCCTTTGTTATTAAGTCCACTGCCTCCACCTTGTCTTCCTAAGCTTTCATGAAGCCCTATAAGTCTTGGCATCATATATTTTAATTTTGCAACCTCAACTTGTAATTTTGCCTCTTTAGTTCTTGCCCTTTTATCAAATATTTCTAAAATTAAAGCTGTTCTATCAAGTATTGGAACTCCGTTTAAATCATCACTTAAATTTTTTAGTTGGGACGGTGAAAGTTCATTATTAAATATAACTAAATCAGCTTTTTTTAATTTTACTTCTTCTTTTATTTCCAAAACTTTACCAGTACCAACATAAACTGCATTATTTACTTTATCTAAATTTTGAATTATTTTACCACAAACTTCTATATCACAAGCATCAACAAGTTCATTTAACTCACTCATTGAAGCTTCAAAATTCTTTTCGTTTTTTATATTTACACCTACAATTATTGCTTTTTCTTTTGAATATAAATCTACTTCTTGCATATTCTTACCTTTTACCTTTTCATTTAATATATTTATTTTTTATTATAACAAAAAATATAACAATATAAAATATTAAAAACAAAATAATATAAAAATTTTACTTAACATTTTTAATTATACACTATATATATAAATTATTATACAATAAAAATTTATAACAGTATGCATTTTACACATTTTTCTGGCTATTTTTAAACAGTTTTACACATTTTTCCGATTATAATATAAAATAAAGACCTAGAATTTTTATTTCTAGGTTTTATTCTCTTTAGATTTTTTTACTTTTCAATATACTTTTTTAAATCATCTATATTATCAAATGTTCTTTCATCAACATCATTTTCATTTTTTTCAAAATCTATTTTATCGTAATTATGTACATGACCATACTCACACGTGTAAAAGCTATGTTTCTCTTTTGAGTTTTTTACACTATCGTTTATTTTAATTTTTGACATTTTTATGATTCCTTTTTTTATATATATTTCATCATATTATTATTTTACACATTTTTCAACACTCTACATACTTTTAATAACGCTATTACATACAAAAAATAAATTTATATAATATTTTGATTATATATTATATAAATTTATTTTTGCTATCTTTATGAAACAAGTTTTAAATAATCTAAGATCTTTTGTACACTAACATACATGCTATAATCAACATCTTTTAGATCATTATTAAAAACATTTAACACTTCATCTTTAGACATTGACACCCTCCTTGATAATTCACCTAATGTCATTGGTCTGCTCATAAAAACAGCTGCTACGTTTTTTACAAAAATTATTTTGTTTTCTTTCATATACTCCTCCAATTGTAAAAATACACATTAGTTACTCTTTATATATATTAATTAATATATGCATAAATCTCAATAATGATGACTTTTTTAGTACTTTTACGTCAAAATTAGACAATATATATTATATAAAAAGATGCCACAAATCAATCTTGTGACATCTTTTCTAATATTAAATTTTATATATTACTAATCAAAATCTTCTGCTGCTCTTGCGTCAGTATCATAAAATACAACTGTACCTCTTATTTTTTGATAATCTTCGTTATTTGCAATAGTTAATGTTCCTTTTTCAAATCTTAATCTCATATTAGTAAAGCTATTTTGATTATTTACATCATAATTCATATATCCCTCATAATCCCATTGTGTAGTATTTGTTCTTCCATCATTTTTATTATTTCTATTATATGATAAAGTTACTACTGTAGATTCGCCTGTTGCTGAATCTTTATATGTATCTGTACAATAAATATCAAATTTAACACCTATATATCCATCTGTTAATGGTTTATTTATATCTACTTTACCATTTTCATCTTCTGCTAATGCAATAGCTGAGTTTGGTAATTTAAACTCACCATACCAAGATTGTATAAATCCTGCATCAGATGTTGTTATCATTGTGTTACTGTCTAAAGTATATTCTCCACTAATTTTTAATTTTTGAATATTTATTGATAAATTATCTAAATTTGGTGTTGTATCATCAGTAAGTAAAGTTCTATATCCATCATTTGGTTTAAATCCTATTGAGTAATCACTACCTTCAAATTTTACATATTTACCTGATTTGTTTTTGTAATATATTTGAATCTTATCATTATATGTACTCATATCACCTGTTTTTGATATGTAATAGTATGATGGTACTATTTTTATACTTCTTACCATTTCACTTGTTTCTTTTGGATTGTAATATCCACTTGTTTTTACGTTATATGCAATTCTGTATCCAAGTTTTGGTGCTTCTATATACTCATTTGATGTATTTTTATATGGACCAAGTGGTAAGATTGTTGATACATATCCTCTTTGTGTATTTTCTCTTGCTCTGTAATAGTTTGTATTATATGCTTTTATTGAATCTCTTAAAAGTAAACTTCTTACACCTGAGTAATATGCAATACCTGTTTGTTTATTTACAGCACTATTATCTACATTTTCTCTAAATACATTTTTAAAGTTTACGTCTAAGCAGTCTGTTATTTCAAAGTCAAATATTCTTCCTAACGCTACTGTTTTTTGGAATTTAGAGCAAGCATAACTTGCATCTGCAATTAAACTTTCTAATCCTGACTCTTGATTATATATTGTTGTTCTTCTTTCTATAAATCCTGAATCAATATATGGTTTAGAAGATGGTGAATCTGAACTTTTTAAACTTGATTGTTTTATTTGACTTATTACATAATCTTCACTTATTTGATTCTTTGTTGAAGCAAATACCTTCATATTACCATATGAAGCTTTAACTGCTGTTGATGTTTCTTGTGATGTTGAGTAAGCATTAAATTTAGCTGTTACTGATTTACTTGCAGTTGATATTTCATAATCTTTTAGTTTGATAATTGATCCTGCACTTACAATAGTTCCAGCGCCTACATTTTTCTTTGTATAATTATCGGCTTTATCCCAAATTGTTCTACTATCTAATAATTTTACATCAAAGTCAAATGCAACATATGTTGCTGTTATGTATTTTTGTATTTGTTTAAATGCATCATATACTGTATCGTATGAACCATTTTCTTCTGGATTTACGGTAATAGTAAAATCTGCATTTTGTTGTATTACAGAAACATTATTTTTGTTTACTTCTGAATGGTCAACTACATCATCAGAAGATTTTACTTTTACTTCTTTTATTTTAGCTGGTGTGTAAATAATTACATTATCAGCTCTTTCATCTGTTATTGTACCATTTGATGCATCATATGAAGCTCCATTTAACAAGTTATATTCTCTATAATATGTTGTACCTGTTGGATTTCTATATCCATTTAAATATGTATTTCCAACTTTATGGTCACCTTGTACACTGAAATCTTCTTTTTGTGTTTTACTAGAAGTAATATTTCCAAGTGTAGTTTTTATATTATTTGATTTAAATATTTGACTTGTTGTACTTGAATTTCTTAATGTATCTATTGAATTATTTTTAACATTTTGGATATTTGCTCTACCATTATCTGTTAAATATACTTTTGTGTTATTTCCTAATTCATATACTTTATTTCTATCATTACTTCCTGTTATTCCATTAACTGTTCCAATTATATTTGAAGAAGTTGAATTAATAGCATAAGCAGTATAGTTATTTAAATCATAAGTTGGATTTGTTCCATCTGTACTAATTGTGTATTTTACATTTCTTGGTCTACAAATTTCTGCTACTATACTTGGTCTTAAATATTCAGATGATGGTACATAAGTATTACCTTCTACTGTACTATCTGTTGAATTATTAAACTTTTGATATCCTCCACCATTATTATAATATGATGTAAAGTTTAAGTTTGAATTGTTTCCAATTGTACTTGCAGAATCTTCAGAATATGATTCTGGTGTGTAATAATAATCTATATAAATTTTATTTTTACTACTATTTTCAAATGTTATTTGTAAATTTGAACTAGATGTATAATTTTGAGAAGCTTTTGTTATGTTATCAAAACTTCTATCATTAGTATATGTTCTTACATAACCATCACAATTATATATTTTACCATCTTTTAAAATTGTACCTGATCTATTAATAATTAATTTATCAGCTTTATCTATTTCAAAATATTCAGAGTATCCACTTAATCCTACAGTTTTTACAAGTGAGCTAAAATTAGATAAGTCATCTCCTGCATAATATACAGTTTTTCTTTCACTATATCCATTATTTACTTTTTGAAGTGATGTAAATCCTAATTCTTTACATGTTGCTATTTCATTTTCATTTGCAAATGAATTATCTTGTGCATAACTTCCATCACTTTGTTTTATCATATGTCTTACATATACTCTTACTGATGGTTCTACTGTATACTTGCCATTTAAATCTAAAGATAATGCATGATCTAAAACACTACTTGATACTTTGCTTAATTTTATATTACCATTAGTAATTGATAAATAATTACTTGATTTTGCACTAAGTTGAAATTTAAAGTCTTTATCATCACCACTAGTTGGTAATTTCATTTGTTTTACACCATAACTTATTTTTTTGAAATTGTATTTTAAATAATTATCATTTTTTACATCATGAGCATTATATACTTTATTTGAAAAACTCTTTTCAAAATCAACACTGTAGTTTGCACCATTTTTATTATACTCAGCTATATAATCATTAAGTGCTTTTATATATGATTGTTTTATATTTGAAATTTCTGAATTTCCTGAATCCTCATATGAATAACTGATATTTCTTTTTTCATAATATAAATAAATATATACATTCTTTTTTCCATAATTATAGCTTATTGAAGTATCTCCATAACCACCTGTTTTTTGATTACTATCATCATTTTCATCAATTTTTGTATAACCAACATATTTTAAACCATCGTAGCTATTTACAAAATTATAACTATTATCTTGATCAACTCCAGCTTCATCTAATATTGCTTTTAACCTTGCTTCCGTTAAATATTTATTTATAGACTCATAATGGGCATCAGCATCAACAATAGTTCCTATGTCATTAGGCATATTATTATATGTATCCCAATATCTTATTTTATTTACTATTATCTTTCCAGGTGTATATCTATAATACACATCTATGTCTTTATTATCATTAAATACTATTTTATATCCTTTACCATTATCACCAAGACCATGTGATTCATCAACATTACTTTCATTACTATCAAAACTTACATTAGTTCTAGTATAATATGATGCACATAATCCATTTTCATCTTCAATAGTATCACCAGTACCAATATAATGAGTATCCGTACAAGCACTATCTCCATGATATATTTGATGATAAATTCCATCTTCATCTATGATCGTATGATGAATATTTACTGTATATTTTGTAAAGTAAAAATACACTGACATTTGATCTGCACTTAACTTAAATCTACAATCTTCATCACCTTTATTATTACACAAACAATAATCACAATCATGTCCATCATAATGGTATTTATCATAATCATGAGTATAATCCCCATATTTACTCGTTACTATTTCAGCATCTGGTTCTCCTTCATACCATGGAGTTTCATAAACATTATAATAATCCGTAGATGAATTTTCTCTTAAAACGAATCTTATATCATACCTATTTGCTTCTTTTAACGGATCACCAACAATAAGCATTGGTTGAGTATTGCTCGATTCAGGAGAATATATATTTATAACACCTTCATCGTAATTTTCAGTATCTATATTACTGTTCAAATATAATTTTAATGCAGCTAAATAACCCAAAGCTGTACTAGATTTATAATAAACAATATCATCAAAATCAGACCAATTGTCACTATTTGCTAAATCTAAAGCCATTAAAAAAAGATCAATTACTTCACTATGACGATTAAGATAATTAGTAACTGCATCTACATATTCAGTTTTACGTTCATCATCATCCAAATTAGCATCATTATCTACGTCAGACAAAGTAGCATTTAAACTGTGATCTCCTGATACCATTGTATCAATTGCCTTTGCGTCAATTTCACCACCACTTGTTATAAACCATGTTAATATTTGTTTTTGATAACGTTGATTAAAATAATAGCCTAATTTATCCCACTTAAAAAGTGCTGCTAATTTATTATATGTTGTAGCATCAAATCCAGCTCTCCCATCACCTAAATAGTACTCTGTACTATATTTTAAACCTCTAGCACAGCAAAAAGCCTCTTTAGTTTCTCCATCTGCACCTTTCAAATAAAAAATCCAATCTGAAATTGTAGAACTATTATCATCATACGCATTATCTCCATCAAACTGAACAACATTTCTTTGTATAGTATCTAAATGCTCAAAACCAACATTTGCATATATATTATTTTTATGTATAAAAGTTATTATTATAACTAAAAAAAATATTATAAAAACGTACTTTTTTCTACTCATATATTCACCCCATTAATACAGAATATATTATATATTTTTTTTACAAAAGAAACAATAAAAATATTCAAACTTTCAAAAAAAAATAATCTAAAATTAAATTTGTCACGAAAAAAAAGGATACAAATTAATGTATCCCCTTTTTTTCTTACTTGATCTTATTTCTTTGCATATGCACTAAGACGATGACTACCTCTTCTACTTACACTAACTTCAAACACCATATCTGCCTTATCAAAAGCATTAAACGTAAATGAAGGATCATTCAAGTCATGCTCATAATTCAATTCGAAATAAGTTCCAATTTTAGTTAGAAACTCACCCTTAAATTCAGACGAAAAAGAATCCCAGTCACAGTAATCTCTTAAATTGATTACCTCACCCTTTGAAACAGTCTTTCTGCCAAAGTTTTTTACCAACTCATTTGCTATTGCCTCATCAGTATCGCTAGAAAAATTTGATGACGCTATCGCATCTGCATTAGTAGAATTTATTTCTTCTTTAGGTTTTTCTGCCTTCGTAGGCTCCTCTTTTGCTGGTTCCGTAGCAGCAGGTTCTGTTAAAACAACTTCATTTTTCACTTCTTCTGACTTTTCTGGTTCTTTTACTTCTCCACCATTATCAGCCGGCTTAACCTCATTGTTATCTTCTTTTACCTCACCACTTGCAACAACCTCGCTAGATGCCTCTTCTGATTTAGAAGGTTCATCTTTCTTAACCTCTGTTGTAACCTGTTCCTTCTTTGTAACGCTCTCTGTTTTCTGAGTAGTACTATTATCAACCTTAGCATCGTCATTTGACTTTGCCTTGCCACAGCCTACCATTGAAAAAACCAAAAGTGTCATCACCATAATCAAAGAAATTTTTCTCTTCATCTCTTTTTCCTCCTAATAAAATAATTATATATATTAGTTTTCTTGAAACTGATAGGATTATATCATAGTTTTTATATAAAGTCAAGCTTTATGTAAATAATATTACTTAATTTTATTCTATTTTAGATAAATTTATATTATTTCTATTAATTTTAAAATTATTATCTAATTCTAAATCAACATAAAATTTATACTGAGTATTTGTATCATACTCATCTACATATTTATCCACATATTCAAATGAACTGATATCAAATTTTAAAGAATCTGTATTCCAAAACATTAAGTTACTTTTACTCTCAGCATTTGTTATTTTAAATTCCACATAAGTTCTAACATAATACTTATCACCAACTTTATATATGCATGGTAATATTAATTGAGACTTACCACTTACTACTAATTTATTATTTTCTACTCTCTTTTTAAACAATTGATAATAATAATCATTATAATTGCTTGTACTTTCTATTATTTTTCCAAAATTATCTACATCAAATTTTTCATAATTAACATTTAAAATCGCATTAAAATATTTATTTATATTATTTTCAATTTCTTCGTAATCACCTTTTACATCTTTATACAAATCTTTTGGTGAAATAAAATCTTGTGATTCACTATTTTTAAAGCCATACTCATATACATTTTTACTAACATTACTTAATATATATGGATACATCTGTGAATTTGATGGTAATTTATCTGCGTCTACAACTACATTTGAATTACTAGTTGAATCTCTATCAAAACTATTAAAAATGTACATACACCTTATTATAATTTTATTAAATTCATCTTTAGTTATATTTTCTTCTAAATTGATATCATTTTCTATTATTTTCTCTTGTTTCATATATTCAATAATTTCATCTAGTTCATGTTTACTTTCAACGTTCCCTTTTAAGTAATTTTTAAATATATAATATACCATTTCTATAGTATCTTGATTAGTTATATTTTCATCTTTATTTTCAACATTTATATAATTTTTTACTTTATTTATTGAGCCTGTTATATCTCTTATCCAATTTTCATCACTCAAATCATCAGTAAAAAACATATCATTTAGGTCTCTTTTTTCTTTTGCAGCGAGTGTTGAAATTTTTAATACTTCTATTCTTGATACTTTCTCATCATCATTATACATTTTTGAAAGTCCAAAAGTATCCATTCTTTCATTAAAGTCTAATTGAAGATACTCTTTATCTATTTCTTTATCCTTTTTATTAAATACAACAGATAAGACAATTATCAATATAACAATTATAAAAACTAAAATGCATGAAAAAATTAAAAATTTCTTCTTGTCTAGTTTTATACTTTTTTTATTATCATTATTTTTCTTTATTTTTGTTTTATCTTTTTTAACATTTTTTTCTTTCATAAATTAACCTCACTTACAAAATATTTTTATACATTTTATAGTATATAATAAAAGGCATACTTTTTTCAATAGTAACATTTTATATAAAAGTTAAAAAACTTCATATTGTCATTTAAACAATATGAAGTTTTTTGTATAAACATATTTACTAATTAAAATCATCTGCAGCTCTATTATCTGTATCATAGAATACTACTGTTCCTCTTATTTTTTGGTAATCTTCACTATTTTTTATAGTTAAAGTTCCTTTTTCAAATCTTAATCTCATATTAGTAAAACTATTTTGATTATTTACATCATAATTCATATATCCTTCATAATCCCATTGTGTAGTATTTTCTCTTCCATCATTTTTATTATTTCTATTATATGATAATGTCACTACTGTAGGATTATTATTTACACTATCTTTATATGTATCTATGCAGTAAATATCAAATTTAACACCAATATATCCATCTGTTAATGGTTTATTTACATCTACATTACCATTTTCATCTTCTGCTAATGCAATAGCTGAGTTTGGTAGTTTGAATTCGCCATACCAAGATTGTATAAATCCTGCATCAGATGTTGTTATCATTGTATCACTATCAAGTTCATACTCTCCACTTACTCTTAGTTTTCTAACATTTATTGATAAATTATCTAAGTTTGGTGTTGTTGTATCTGTCAACAATGTTCTATATCCATCATTTGGTTTGAAAGCTATTGAATAATCACTACCTTCAAATTTAACATATTTATCAGATGAATTTTTATAATATATTTGAATTTTATCATTATACGTACTCATATCACCTGTTTTTGATATGTAATAATATGATGGTACTATTTTTATGCTCCTTGTCATTTCACTTTTATCTTTTGGATCATAATAACCACTTGTTTTTACATCAAAAGATATTCTATAGCCAAGTTTTGGTGCTTCTACATATTCATTTGATGTATTTTTATATGGTCCTACTGGTAATATTGTTGATACATATCCTCTTTGTAAATTTTCTCTTGCTCTGTAATAGTTTGTATTATATGCTTGTATTGAATCTCTTAAAAGTAGACTTCTTACGCCTGAATAATATGCAATTCCTGTTTGTTTATTTACAGCACTTTCATTTGTATTTTCTCTAAATACATTTTTAAAATTAACATCTAAACAATCTGTTACTTCAAAATCAAATATTCTTCCTAGTGCCACTGTTTTTTGTAGTTTAGAACAAGCATAACTTGCATCTGCTACTAAACTTTCTACTCCTGTTTCTTGGTTGTATGTTTTATTTCTTCTTTCTATAATACCAGAATCAATATATGGTTTAGAAGATGGTGAATCTGCACTCTTTAAGCTTGATTGTTTTATTTGACTTATTACATAATCTTCACTTATTTGATTCTTTGTTGAAACAAAAGCTTTTATATTTCCATATGCAGCTCCAACAGCAGTTGACGTTGGTCTTGATACTGAATATGCATTAAATTTTGCAGTTACTGATTTATCACCTATTCCTATTTCATAGTCTTTTAGTTTTATAATTGATCCAGCACTTACAAGAGTTCCAGCTCCAACATTTTTCTTTGTATAATTATCAGATTTATCCCAAATTGTTCTACTATCTAATAATTTTACATCAAAGTCAAATGTCACATATGTTGCTGTTATGTATTTTTGTGTTTGTTTAAATTCAGAATATATTGTTTCATATGATCCATTATTTTCTGGTGTTACTGTAATTGTAAAATTAGCATTTTGTTGTATTACTGATACATTATCTTTATTTACCTCTGAGTGATCAACTACGTCATCTGCAGATTTTACTTTAACTTCTTTTATTTTTGCAAGTGTATATATGTTTACATCATCAGCTTTATCATCTGATATAGTTCCTGGATTTGCTGTACTTGAGTTACTACCTAATAAATTATACTCTCTATAATAGGTAGTGCCTGTTGGGTATCTAAGTCCGTTATAATAAGTATTACCAACTTTATGATCTCCTTGTATACTAAAATCCTCTTTTTGTGTTTTATTAGAAGTAATGCTATTTAATGTTCCATATATATTATTTGATGCAAAAATTTGACTAGTTGTACTTGTATTTTTTAAAGTATCTATTGAAGCGTTTTTAACATTTTGAATGTTTGATCTTCCTGAATCTGTCATATACACATTTGTATTACTTCTTGATTCATACACTTTATTTCTATCATTACTATTTGTAATACCTTCTACTTTTCCTATTACATTTGATGATGTTGAATCAATTGCATATGCTGTATATTCATTTAAATCGTATGTTGGATTTGTTCCATTTGTACTAATTGTATATTTTACGTTTCTTGGTCTACAAATTTCTGCTACTATGCTTGGTCTTAAGTATTCAGATGATGGTACATATGTTACATTTTCAATTGTGCTATCATTTGAATTATTAAATTTTTGGTATCCTCCACCATTATTGTAATATGAAGTAAACTTCAATTCTGAGTTTTTACCTATTGAAGTTGCAGAATCTTCAGAATATGATTCTGGTGTGTAATAATAATCTATATAAATTTTATTCTTACTGCTATTTTCAATTGTTACTTGTAAATTTGAACTAGATGTATAAACTTGAGTTGCATTTTTTATCTTACTTTCCATTCTATCATTAGTATATGTTCTTACATAACCGTTACAATTATATACTATACCATTCTTAATAATTGTACCTGATCTATTAATTACTAACTTATCAGCTTTATCTACTTCAAAATATTCAGAGTATCCACTTAATCCTACAGTTTTTACAAGTGAGCTAAAATTAGATAAGTCATCTCCTGCATAATATACAGTTTTTCTTTCACTATATCCATTATTTACTTTTTGAAGTGATGTAAATCCTAATTCTTTACATGTTGCTACCTCGTTTGCATTTGCAAATGAATTATCTTGTGCATAACTTCCATCACTTTGTTTTATCATATGTCTTACATATACTTTTACTGATGGTTCTAAGTTATATCCAAAATCAAATTTATATGTTATAGCATGAATTAAACTATCTTTTGTAACATCATTTATTTTTAGTGATGATTGATGATTAAGTTTATCAATACTAATATCAGTTATTTTTCCACTAGATAAATCTTTTAATGTAGATGTCCTTAAATTAAATTTATTATATGCATCAGACAATTTCATTTCTTTTGCATAATATTCTAAATTTATATTATTAACTTTTAAAAATATTTCATCAGAATTTTCATCTTTTTTATAATATAACTTAGTTGGTGCATTTACGTCTAAACTATCTGAATAATTATGTGGATTGTCATTAAAATTATTCAATAGATTTTTCACATTAGTTACATACACTTCTTTTATACGTGGAATATTTTCTTCACTATATTTAAAATTAAATTCTACATTTCTTTTTTCATAGTATAAATAAATATATACGTCATCTTTTCCATATGGAATAGATAATTCGTCAGAACTAGCTCCTCCTGAACTACCATTTTTTATATAGTACCCTACATAACCACAATTATCATTATTATTGTCATATTTATCAAAAAAATTATATGTGCCTCGTTCATTATCACTATCATACGAATCTTGATTTGTATCTCCTATTTTAATAGTGCTCCAATTTTTAGATAACAATTGACCATTATAACTTGTAAATTCACTTGTTCGATTTCTATCTCCATCTCCTATATTTGAATACTGATCATAATAATTTACTCGAGTTAAGTATAAGCGACCGGGGTTCATAATCAATATTTATTTCAAGTACTTCCGATGAACTTTTATGTTCGTTTAATTTTACAAAATAATATGATCCGTCAAAGCTTACAGTTAATTTTTCTAAATCACCAGATCCACTTTCTGCATTTTCTATATATTTTTTAAAATCATAATAATCTCCAACTAAAGTACCTCTTTTTTTATTACCAACCAATAAATAAATATAATCTGGCTCATCAGTACACTCAGACCAAGTCGGATTTTCATTACTATCAAGTACATTTAAATAATGATGTACTTTTATCAAATATGATTTAAAATAAAAATCTACCGTATAATTATTGGAAGAATTAGCTTCTTGTTTTTCAGCTCCAGAATAATACGCACTCATTAATTTATCATAATCACCTTGGCTAACATAGCTATCTTTATCATCGTAACGAAAATCCTTTGTTTCATTTACTGAAATTTCATCTCCAGTAATAATATAAACAGGATCACTATCATCATTTAAAAAATATCTAGCTTTTGGTATTACTTTTTTAGGTAAGTTAAAATAATTTGTAGTTACAAGTCTTTGTGCTTCATCTATATCACACATATAGTAATATAAATCAGATTTAGGAGCATCTATTATATTTACTAAATTAGCGACACAAGATATCATAGTAGCATTTTCTCCACAAACAACATACATATAATTAATTAACTTATAAACATTTTCACTAATTTCACCATTTTCATAATACTTCTTTACATAATCTTTAGCTTCTTTATCTTCTCCACCTTCACCAAAATTTCCACCACCAGGATCATTATGTTCATCTGAAAATCCAATGTTAATTTTATTTAGAGTATCTCTACAAGTCTTATCAAAAAGTTCTATATACTCGCCACTTCTAATTCCCCATATTATTTTTTGTTTTATAACGTCTACTGCTGGTATTTTTTTACCATTTTCACTTTGAGTTTCTAAATGATTATATTCTGAAAGACTTGAGTTTATTACTTTTGATATCAATACTTCTTCATTTTCTTTTCCTTCACTCTTTAAAGTACGTTCATTATCTCCAGAAACATTATAATATTTATAAGAATTTGTACAACTATGTCCATGATCTATACAAAAAACTAAATGTGAATCTCCCTCTTCATCATACAAATTAATATAATATATATTTTCTCCTGCTATAGTATCATTTACAGCTTTTGTAATAGATGTACTACCAGCAGCATCTACTTTTTCTCTAAAAATTAAAAGCGTAACAATACTAAAAAAAATAATTAACATCACTTTTTTATACCTTTTCATACAACACCTCATCTATTAGACTAAAATTTATATAATTATTATATAAATTATTATCACTTTTTTCAACAAAATCATTAAATTATTGGTATTCTTAAAAAAATTATAACATTATTTTTTTAATTAAGAAAAACTCATTTGTTAAAATAACAAATGAGTTTTTTTGATTAAATTTAATACTTCAATCAATAGGAAGATATAAAATGTAAAGTCTTGAAGAAAATTCAAGTTTAAAATATCCATTACCAATTGTATTAACTACCACGTAATCAGTAGTTGCATTAGCTGAGCCATTCCAATTACTTGCTATCATTGACTTAGACATAGTTTCCATTTTGTTAAATGAATCAAATGATTTAAGGTCAATTTCTTCATTCATAGAACATTTTCTTACTCCAAATTCTTTTACAAATTCATCAGCGTATTTATCACTAATCAAGTCAATATTACTAACAAATATCTTCTCAGCGTTTGAAAAATCCGGTTCCTCGCTTTTACTTTCCACCTCTGTTGCTATACTAGTAGCAACAGTTTTGCTTTCAGTTTCTTTCTCTGTTTCCTCAATTGTCACTTGAGTTTGCGCTTTATTATCACTTGTTGCCTCGACAGGTGAACCGCACGCAGAAAAAGAAATTAAACAAGCTAAACACAATAAAATAGATAAACACCTTTTCATAAAAAAATCCTCCTTGCTATTAAGCCTTGATAATTATAAATTTCTACCAAAGTATATCACAATAAACATTTAGTGTCAATTTTTTTATGAATTTATTATATTTATACATATAAGTATTTTATTTTTAATAATATACTAAACATTCATCTAATAACACAGTTATTAAATCAACATATCCTTTATATTCTTTATTTTTTTCGAAACTATTACTTTCAAAATTAATCAAATTAATTTCTTGCATTAATGTTATATTATCAATATCAGAATTTAAAATTTTGAATTCAACGTATGTTCTTACATTATAGTTGTTGTTTTTATAATATACAAGAGGAATAATTGGGTAACCTTTTCCTTCTATTTTTATTTTATTTTGTTTTACATATTCAACATAATTTTCTATATCTTTTCTAGGAAGAGCAGAAACCTTATTTATACTTCTTGCGTATTTTTCTATATCAAAATCCTCTTTTTCAAATTCTTCATAATTTACATTTAAAATAATATCGTATAATTCTTTTGTACTTTTAATTATATCTTTATATCTATTTGACACTTCAGAAAAAATATCAATAGGTTCTTTGTAATCATACTCTTTTTTTATCTCAATAGTATAAGCTTCAGTATTTGAACTTGGATAAAAAGGTAATTTGTATAAAGATTTTATATTTGATTCATTCTTTAAAAATTCATAATCTACATCTCTACACATAGTTTTAAATACATATATGTATTTTACCATTATTTCTTTACTTTTTTCTTTAGTTAATACTTGTTCAAAATCTTCCTTTTCAACAATATCTTTATCATACATTGTTTGAATTGCTATCTTTTTTTCTTCTTCGTAGTTATTTATATTTTCTAATGTTATTTTTTCGGAAGTCTCTACATCATTATATCTACCTTTTTCAATAAGGTAAAGTGCATATAATTCATCTGCAACAGTTATTTTTTCATCTTTATTACTTTTTGTAATAACTTTTTTTAAATTATTTGTATATGCGTAATTTTTTAATATAAAATCTTCATCTGAATATTTATATCCTTCAACAAAAGCATTTTCAATGCTATCTTTGTTCATTGAAATTAAAAAATTTATTTTTAATGCTTCTATTTTTGTAATCTCATCACTACATTCATCATACATTTTATTAAAGCCAAATAATTCTATTTTTTCATCGTAATTTATTCCATCCCAAAATTCTCTTTTTAAATTAAAGTTACTACCTTTTTGTATAAAAAATAGTACTGCTACTATAACTATTATAAATATTAATAAAGAAACTAAGCAAAGAGTTATCTTTTTCTTATATAACTTTATGTCTTTTTTACTTTTTTTAACTTTTTCTTTCATAATATATAAACCTTTCGTTATTATTTAACGATATTTTCACTTAAAGGATTTGCAACTATATAAATTACATCATATTCATCATCAATTTTAAAAGGTATATCAACATATATTGTTTTTTCACCAAGAGTATATGAAGTATCTTCATTATCTTTAAATAATACACTGTTAAGATTTTCAGTTGTTTTTAAATCATAACTTACTTTTACTCTAGCTCTATAGTTTTGACCATCAAAATATATTACTGGAAATTGAAGTTTTGATGTAGCAGTAATTCTAATTTTGTTATCTTTTATCTTTTTAATATAATCATTGATATCTTCTGATTTTACAACATAATTTGTTGCTTCATATATATTTTTTTTAAATGAATTTTCATCAAAATTTTCATAATCAATATTAAATATAGCATTTACATAACTTAATACTTCATTATTAATAGTTGTATATTTGAATTTTAAACTTGAATATATTTCAAGTGGATTTTTGAATTCTTTTTCATCTAATTTTATATATGATTTTTCATATACTGTTTTATCTACATTTGAAAGTGTATATGGAAAATCTGCTTTATTAGATGGCATTTTTTCTTGTTTTATATTAATTCTATCTCCGTCTAAAGTTATTAAATTATATTCAACAATTGCTTTTATTAACATTTCATCTAATTTTGATTTAGTTAAAACTTTTTTACCGTTTATGTTAGAAGATGAATCTTCAATAATATTGTTATGAGCATTATCTGCAATATACCATTTTTCTTCATCAGAATATTTGCTATAATCTTTAAATTTAGGTGTTTGTTCAATATCTAAATTTTTCCCTAAAATCTTTTGTTTTGCTTTAGATATGTATTTTATAGCATCTAAATATGTTGCCTTTTGATTTTGATTTGAAGAAGTTATTTCATCTTTTAATAAAAGGCCTGAATTTTGTGCATATAAAATATAATTTTGATTTGCATATTCAAGATTTTCACTTTCAATATATTCTGCCATACTTTGTGTAACATCATCTGTATTTAAATAACAAGATACAACCAGTTTAATAAGTTCTGATTTAGTAACCTCATCTTTTGGTTCTGCTTTATTATTATCATACATCATGGCAAATCCATATTTTTCCATTAAGCTATCATAGTTTGAAAAACCAAGTTTTGAATTAGAAATTAATTTTACACATAAAATTATACAAATAATTACAATCAAACAAATTAATATTAATGTAATCTTTGATTTAAATATTTTTTTGTTTTTTCTTTCCTTTTTCTTTTTATCCATAGTTACTTTATTTGCTGTTTCTTGAGTATTATCTCTTTTATATGCTGGAACAAAATTTTGATCTTTTAAATTTTCTTGATTTTCATTTTTTACATTGTTATTATCTTCCATAATATTAACCTCTCATATATTTTCACATTTAATAGTATATAATAAAAAATATACTTTTTTCAATAGTATTTACGCATTAAAAATATATAAAATTTAAGGATTAAAATATACATTAAAAAAAATGCACTTTCAAACGAAAATGCATTTTTAGATTAAAACCTAATAAACAATTATATAGTTCTTATTTGATATTTATCTTGTTTAAATTTCTTTTTTCTATATTTTTGGCAATTACAAAATATAAAAAAATAGAAATAAAAATTGTAAATACTAACATAAAGATAAAGTAATAAAAACCAAAAACATAATAACTAACCATTGTAGTTCCTAATAAAATTGTTGTAACTAATCTAGTTAAATTCTTTCTATTTGAAAGATATACCAGCTTAATACTACATTTTCGATATATTACCTTTGAAAATAAATTAATTGATACTAAAAATGTAGCAAAGTTATATAGTATAAAAAATAACAAATACAAAATTGTACTTACAACAAAAAGATTAAAAAATACACAAATAATGGCACCTAAAAAACAAATTAAACTAAAAACTTTCATAAGATTACAATATCTTTTGTTACCAGAAACTTTCCATAAAAACTCTTTCATGAAAACACCTCCTAAAAATTTTTAGAAAAATAAAACAATTACTACCATTTAATTATATAACATACTTTAAATTATTTAAATACCTTTTTTACTATATGTATAATTTATTATATGTATTATTTTGCAAAATGTATAAAATATATGATAACTATTTTACGATTAATAAAATAGCATTTTAAACAAAAAATGCACTAAAAACAAACTCAATTTAGAATAATGGTGCTAAAATTCAATAAATGGAGTTATTTTTAAATGCAATTTCTACTATATACTAAATTAACAAAAAATGCAAGTAAAATTTGGGAAATACTTAATTTTTATTATATATATTCTCCTATTATATTATCCATTTTGATTATTTTGATCGTTTTGAATATTTTGATTATATTGCTCATATTGATTACTCTGGTTATTTTGATAGCCTTGATAATTTTGATATTCTTGAGTATTTTCTATTACTCTATTTTGTGAATTTACATTTTCATATACCAACATATTTTTATGTGGAAATGTTGCTAAAGCTCCATATTCCCATATATAAATATTAGTGTAACCTAAAGAATTTAGAATTTGTATTGCTTTTTTAGTTCTTGAACCACTAGAACAATACACCATTAAAGGTGTTATTTGCTCATATTTAAAAATAAGCTTTTCTATATCATCAACTGGGATATTTATAGCATTTTCTATATGCATAATGTCATATTCTTGTTTGCTTCTAACATCAATTAAAATAACTTGGTTTGCTTTTATCATATTTTTAGCTTCTTCAAAATTTACCAATTTATATATAAACTTAAAATTGTTATTATTTCTATTTCCAAAATTTATATTAAAAAGACTATTTCTATTTCCATTATTTCCTCTATCTCCAAATAACAACTTAAAAAAATTATCAAACATAATATACCACCTAGTATACTTTATGTTTGATAACTAAATTTATGAATTTTATTTATAAATTTTATTTTTTAAAAATCTTTGCAAGTACAACTTTTACAATTTCAAATATACCCATAGCAACAAGAGAAGCTACAAATATCAATATATTAACTTTTACTGGCATTACAGGTAATTTTAGTAATGCTCCAAATGCTGGAACAATTATTAATAAAGCTTGTAATATAACAGTTCCTAAAACAATCAATAACATTTGTCTATTTTTCAATATTCCAATTTTAAATAATGTTTTTTTGTCAGATCTACAAACAAATCCAAATAATATTTCCATAAAGCACAACATTGAAAAAGCTGTTGCTTGTGCAATATCTGCACCAAATTTTGATTTTACTATAAAGAACATAACAAATACAATTATAGTTTTAATTATCGCTGGAATTATTATTCTGCATACAAGAAAAGGTGTAAATAAACTTTCATCTTTTGATCTTGGTTTTTTATGCATTATTCCTCTTTCTTCTTTTTCAAATCCTAATGCTATTGCTATTGATGTATCTGTTATTAAATTAATCCACAATATTTGAATTGGAGTAAGAATTATAAAATTAAATAGTGTTGCTATAAATATTATAAATACTTCTGCTATATTTGAAGCAAGCAAATATGCAATAACATTTTGAATGTTATTATATATTCTTCTACCTTCTTTTACTGCTGAAATTATTGTTGAAAAATTATCATCTGCAAGTACCATACTTGATACACTTTTAGATACTTCAGTACCTGTAATTCCCATTCCAACACCAATATCAGCTTCTTTTAATGCTGGTGCATCATTTACACCATCACCTGTCATGGCAACAATCTTATTTTTTCTTTTCCAAGCATCAACAATCCTTATTTTATTTTCAGGTGATACTCTTGCATATACTCGTATATTTTCAACTTTTTTATCAAGTTTTTCATCTGACATTTCATCAAGTTCTATACCTGTTATAGCATCAAAACCATCTTTTAATATTCCAATTTCTTTTGCAATTGCTTTTGCTGTTTCTATATTATCTCCTGTTATCATAACAGGTATCATTCCAGCTTTTATACATTTTTCAACTGCAATTTTTGATTCTTTTCTTGGTGGATCTATCATTCCAACAAGTCCAACAAAAATTAAATCTTCTTCTAAATCATTTACATTATACTTATCATTTTCAAGTTTATACGCAAGCGCAAGTACTCTTAAAGCCTCAGAAGACATTTTACTATTTTCATTTAAAATGTCGTCTTTCATTTTTTTAGTTAATTTTACTACTTTATCATTAATTAAAACATTATCACAATGAGTTATAACAGACTCAATTGCACCTTTAACACAAACTAGATTTTCTTCATTTCCAACTTTATTAACAGTTGTCATCATTTTTCTTTTTGAATCAAATGGAATCTCATCTATTCTTGGATATTTGTCATCTAATGCCTCTTTATCAAGTTCAATCTTGCTACAAAACTCTACCAAACATGTTTCTGTAGGATCACCAAGCAAAGTTTTACGTCCAAGATTTTCACCAAATTTAGTATCGTTACAAAGTAAAGAAACATAGAACAATCTTTCCATTGTATTTTCATCCAAATTTTCTATTTTTTCGTAATCTTCTAAGTTTTCCACTTTATCAACATCAACAACACCTTTATTTACATATATCTTTCTTAAAGACATTCTGTTTTGAGTTAAAGTACCTGTTTTATCAGAACAAATTATTTGTGTTGATCCTAATGTTTCTACAGATGACATTTTTCTAATAATAGCATTTTCTTTTGCCATTTTTTGAACACCCATAGCAAGTGTTATTGTAATAACTGCACTAAGACCTTCTGGTATTGCAGCAACAGCAAGTGATATTGCAAGCATAAACACATCCATTATGTTATTGCCATTTACTAGTCCTACTATTAAATCAATAATCGCAATTATTATAACAAACAAACTTAGAACTCTACTTAATTCATTTATTTTAATTTGCAATGGTGTAATATCATTTTTTGATTTAGAAAGAGCTTGTGCAATTTTACCAATTTCTGTATCCATACCAGTTGCAACAACTAAAGCTTCTGCTCTACCGTAAACAACATTACTACCAAAATATAACATATTAGTTCTTTCTGCAAGAGGAATTTTTACATCACTTTCTATTTTACTTTCATCTTTATCTACAGCAGCAGATTCACCTGTAAGAGATGACTCTTCAACTCTTAGATTATATGATTTAATAACTCTCATATCAGCAGGTATTGCATCTCCTGTATCAAGTATTACAACATCTCCTACAACAATATCTTCTGATTTTACACTTTCAATTTTTCCATTTCTTTTTACTTTTACATATGGAACGCTTAAATCTTTTAATGCATCTATTGCTTTTTCTGCTTTAGATTCTTGCATAACACCTAAAATTGCATTCATTATAACAACAAAGATGATTATATAAAAATCAAGTAAACTTTCACCTTGTTTTATTGAAACTATAGCAGATAAAACAGCTGCTATAATCAAGATTATTAACATTAAATCTTTAAATTGGTACAAAAATTGAACAAAAAGAGATTTTCTTTTTTTCTCTTTTAATTTATTTTTACCATTTTTTTCTAATCTTTTTTCTGCTTCTTTTTCATCTATTCCATTAAAACTGGAAGAAACTTCTTTAAAAGTTTCTTCCACATTCATTTTGTAAAATTCTTTCATATCCTCACATCCATTATATTCTTATTTATTTTTGAATATCTTCATTTTTTGTTTCTGTTTCTTCTTTTTCTTCATTTTCTTCTTTTTTTACTACATCAAATTCATTATTTAATTCATTATCATTTATATTTGGTTTCTTAGTAAATAATGCAACATAAACCATACCATAAGCTATTATTAAGAATAAAAGTGTAACAGTACTTCCAATTTTTGGTAATCTTGCTAGGAAGAATAACACAAATAAAGTAATAGCACAAGCTATATTTTTAACAGCTTTTGATTGATCTTTATAGTATTTTTCATTCATATATTCATGAACAAAAATACCAATTATTAATGTTGAAAGAAGTCCTACTACAAGTAAATAAGCTACATATATTATAAATACTGGAATTGTAATATAATATAATTTAAAGAATGAAAGAATCATTAAAACTAAAAATACAAGTGGTATAAGTATAATTGTTAAACATCCAGCTGAAATAATTTTAAAGAAATTTGGTTTTATTTTACTAATTGATGTTTCAACAATTTGTTTTTTATCTAACTTCTTAATTAACATATATACAAATGTGTATAAAATTGAAGCTATAATTCCTGATACAAGAACATTTACAAAATTAAAACTATTTGTATCTTTTGTTTCTAATACAGAAATTTGTGAATTTGGGAATTTTTCACTAATTTTTAAATTTTTATTGTATGTTCTTATAAATATTTGATTTCCAATTTCTGCTTCATCAATATTTAAACTTTGAGTGTTTACTCTTAAATCTTTTGAAATATTTCCAGCAACAGTAACATCTTCTACATTACCTAAAACGCTACCTTCTACATTACCATATATTTTTAAGTTTTTGGCAAACACTATAATATCACCTGATATATTAGCATCTTCATTAATTGTAACTGTATCTTTAGCAAAAACAATAAGATCTCCTGTTACATTTTTATCTACAATGACATTTGCTTGAGAAAATAAAATTGGATATTCCATATCTGCTTTTATTCTAATAGTATCATTTGTAAACATTAGTTGCAACTTTTTCATAGGATTTTCAACTTCAATAGAACTATTACTTAGTAATAATCCTGAATTTGATACGTCAGAATCAACAATTATTCTTTCACTACTGCTTTTAAAAAATGTCATATAACTTTGTTTGTGTTCACTAAATTTATAAACATTTTCTGTAGTTTCATCATCATATATTCCTTGAACTGTTTGTAATTCTAAATTACTTGTTAAATCATTTTCTACATCTGTATCTGTTGCAAAAGTAAAACTAAAGCAAGACAAAATTACAAAAGTTAATAAGAAAACTATTAAACTTTTATTTTTTAAATTTCTCATAAAAATCTCCTCCATTATTTTTAAACATTTTATAATAAAACGTTTAAAAAATCAATACTCACAAAGTTTTATTACAAATTTATTACATCAAAAAAAGATAAGAAAAAATTAGATTTTTCTTATCCTTATCTTTTTTATTATTTTATAACGTAACATTTCTTTTTGTTGTTAAATTTATAGCTTTAGCAATTATATCTGACATTATAACCATAAGTTCATCTATTTCTTTAGGAGTTACAATATAGTTTTTTTCATCTAAAACATCAACTATTTTTTTATATCTTTCATTACTTCTTTTTTCATTAGAATTACTATTATCATCAATTATCTTTTCAATAACTTCATTGGTAATTGTAGCCATATCAACAACTGTAGGCACACCTATTGCAATAACCTCTTTATTTAAAGTTTCTTTACTAATTTTTGCTCTTTTATTTCTTACACCATTTCCAGGTACAATACCAGTATTTGAAATTTGAATTGTACTACCAACCCTATTTATAGAGGTTGAAGCTAAAGCATCTATTACTATTACTACATCTGGATTTATCTTTTTTACTACACTTTCAATAATCTCAAATGTTTCTATACCAGTTGTTCCAAGTACTCCAGGACAAATGCAAGATGTTTGAATCTGATTTTCATCTATTAATTCTTTTGCATATTTAAAAATATGTCTTGTAACATCAATATTTTTTACAGTAAGGTATCCTAAACTATCTGGTGTTACTTTTTCATTGCCAAGACCTACAATTAGCAAAGATTTTACATCTTTACCAATTAATTCATCTATTTTTTTAGATATAACATTTTCAATTTCATTTTTTTCATTTTCATTCAAAAGGTCTACATCTTTTATTTCAAAAGTAATATATTTTCCAATTTCCTTTGAAAGCAATTTTTTAGCTTCATCATTTAAAACATCGACTTGACTTTCAATCATATTCTCATATTCTTTATTTTGAAGCTTTATTCCATTAATATCATCAACGTTATTTTCTAATTTATATATACTTACTCTTTCATCTGCCATATCAGTTCTGTAGTCAATATTTAAACTGCTTTTTTTATTATTCATAAAATCACCTAATTATATTTTTAGTAAATTGTAAGTTTATATACAAAAAGGATAAGCTTTTTAGCTTATCCTTAAATAAAATATTTAGTTTTAAATTATTAAATTTCCTGCATTGATAAATTCATGACATTAGAATCAATAGCTGCACCTTTAAATCTTTCGCAATCTTTAACTAAGTTATATAAAAGCGAAAACTTCTTCTGGTAGCTTTTCTTCTTTAACATAGGAAGTAACTTTATACCTGTTTTTTCAAGCTCTTCGATTCCTTCCATATTTGGAATATACTCCTGCATTTTTCCAATGCTAAATTCACCTATTACTATATCATTATAGAGAACATTAAACTTTCTCATATCAACCTCCTAAATTTAGTATAATTTTGACATAAATAAAACCACGTATATTATACCACTATTTTTTGCTTTTGTCAATTATGTAAACTTTTTTTTATAAAGTCTTTTCATTAACAATATCATCATAACCATATTCCATAATTCTATCTATTTGTTTTTTTCTACATTCAAAACTATATTTTGCAACATCTGCATACTTTTCAGGTATTTTTGCACCTATACGTTCTTCAACTTTTTCTATTGCATCATCAATATTTAAATTTTGAGAACAATCATAGGCAAAATCACCAATTTCATCAGAATACATATATAATTGATCAAAAGTATACATCCAAATTTCATTTGCCTTTGGATCATCATTATCTTCTGGAAATATTACCATCTTAGGCATAGACATATCTGAATCATATTTTATCATATTAATATCATTCATATATATTTCATCAATATCAGATTCTGGAGATTCAAGTAGCAAAGATTTTTCATTATCATACATTTTAGATATTTCTAATTTAGTTGAATCATTTCTTTTTACAAAACTTATATTTTCACTATGATTATCAGATGCTAAAGTAAACATATCAAAAACTAACTTCTTTTGAACATTCATTAACTGCTCTTTTATATCTTTTTTTTCCATATTTGCATCTTTCATACCAGAAATCATACCTCTAAAGACTTCTAATAAATCTGTAAGATCAGTATATCCTTCTGATGAAACATCTCCTGCACCATTTATAACATCCTCTAAAGTTATTAGTTCTTCATCATCAGAAATTATTTTTTCTGAAATAACACCAACTTTACCATCTTTTTTTACAATATCATAAAAAGCAGTATCAATACCTACTTGCTTTGCAAGTTCATCAACTATTAATTCACTATAACAAAGACCTGTTTGATTACCTAAAACATTATCATCAAGTTTTAATAAAAATTTTCTTCCATCACTTAACTTTATCCAGTTTTTATCTCTTTGTGCATTTCCTTTTTTCTCTCTTGAATCTAGGGAAAAATTTATTTCTATATTATCTAAATTAATAAAACCATTTTCATCTCTTAATTTAGTTAAATCTTCATATGTTTTATCGCAGTTTTCATACTTATTTTTCATATCCTACCTCACTATAAAGAACAAATTATTTTTTTAAGTCCTATTTCAAAATCCATTTCACCATTTTTAGTTTTTTCATCATATTCATCAAATTGCATTATAACTTGTTCTAATTCATTTAAGGAATAATTATCACAAGACTTTAGTAAATTTTTCACTACAAAAGGATGTATTCCTAACTCTTGTGCTATATTTGTTACTCCTTTTTGTTTTAATATTTTTATCATATACATTTGTTTTATCTGTTTATACAACATTATATATATTTTAACTATAGGTTCCTTTTGATTTAAAAGTTCATCTAGCATTTCAATTCCTTTTTTACTATTTTTATTTATAATAGTAGAAAGAACATCAAAAATTTTTGCATTTAAAGTTTTTGAACAAATACTATCTATATCTTCTTTAGTTACATCTTTTTTACTTTCATCAAAAGCAACTATCTTTTTTAGTTCATTGATATTATTTGACTTATCATTACCACATACACTAACCATATATGAAGCAACTTCTTTTGATATTTTTATATTATATTTACTTAAAGTATTTATAATATATAACGTCATCTTTTCTTCATCTAAATGTGCAAATTCGATGCAATTAGCATTCTTTGAAAGCCATTTATATTCACTTGTTCTTTTATCTACTGAGTCCTCTATTATAACAACTTTAACATCTTCATCAAGATCTTCTAATATCTTAACGTTAAATTTTAAATTTGTATCTTTTATAATTACAAGTTTTTCACTACCAAAAAAAGTAACACTTTGAATTATATTACCTAAAGTATCTATGTTATCTTTATTCAAATAATATAAATTTACTCCAACTTGTAAATTTCCAAATTCTTTTTTTATTTTTTCAACTCTTTGATTTAAATCAAATTTTTCTTCACCATATAGTAAATAAATATTATCCAAATAATCACCTCATATCTTCTTTAAATTTTGTTATACTTTCAATTGCTATATTTGCTAGAATTTGATACTTTTCTTTTTTATCCTTTACTCTATACTCAAGTGGTTTTATAATTCCAAAATTAGCATTCATAGGTTGAAAATCTTTACTTTCTGTTGAAATATGTTTTGCAAGTGACCCAAGCATAGTGCAAGTAGGAAATTCTAATTTTTTATTGCTAAATTTTGCAATTATTTGATATGCAACCATCAAACCTGATGCTGCAGATTCAACATATCCTTCAACACCAGATATCTGACCTGCAAAATATATGTCAGGATTTTCCTTTAAAGAAAAATCATTATTTAAAAGTTTACCACCATTTATAAATATATTTTTATGCATAACACCATATCTAACAAAACTTGCATTTTCAAGTCCTGGTATCATTGAAAATACTCTTTTTTGCTCTGGAAAAGCAAGACTTGTTTGAAATCCAACTAAATTATACAAAGATTTTTCTTCGTTTTCTGCTCTTAACTGAACAACTGCATATGGTTTATTTTCTAAATCTTTTTCTAATCCTTTTGGTTTTAAAGGTCCAAATACTAAAGTTTTTTCTCCTCTTTTTGCCATATATTCAATAGGCATACAACCTTCAAATAACTTAATATCATCAAATTCATGTCTGTTTGCAGTTCTTGCATTTATAAGCTCAGTATAAAAATTATCGTATTGCTCTTTTGTCATTGGTAAATTTAAATAGTCACCTTTTCCATAAGTTCCATATCTATCCATAAAATACGCAACATTCATATCTATGCTATCTTTTTCAACTATTGGTGCTGCAGCATCAAAAAAATATAGGCTATCTTTACTAATAGTTTTACTTATATTTTCAAATAAAGCATCACTTGTAAGAGGACCTGTTGCAATTACAGTTATACCATCAAGTTTAGATAAATCTGTTATCTCCTCATAAATTACCTCAACATTATCAAGTGATTTTATAATATTTGTAATACTTTGTGAAAATTTTTCTCTATCTACTGCTAAAGCTTGACCTGCTGGTAAAGAATTTTCATGTGCTACTTTTACAAACATACTATCTAGTATTTGCATCTCTTTTTTTAACAATCCACAAGCATTTGTTATTTCATCAGATTTTAATGAATTGCTACAAACAAGTTCTGCAAAAGTATCAAGTTTATGTGCTTCTGATTTTTTATTTGGTTTCATTTCATAAAGTTTAACTTTTATATTATTATTTGCAAGTATATATGCACACTCACAGCCTGCAAGACCTGCTCCTATTATATTAACAACTTTTTCCATCATTATCTCCTACTTTTATCATTCTAATTTTACCAAATTTATATAACAAATTCAAATAAAAAATCAATTTATTAACATTATACACAAAAAAACACCAGTAAATATTACTGATGTTTTATAATAAATATTTCTATACTAATTATTTCTTCTTGTTTTTTGTAGATCTTTTTTCCATGAATTTTTCATATATGATCCAAAGTGGTGATACAATAAACATTGAAGAATATGTACCAACTATAACACCAAGAATTAATGGTAATGAAAATTGCATTAAAACTTCTTGATTATTTACAAAAGCAAATATAAATACTACTATTACAGTTACAACTGTAGTAAGTGATGTAACAATTGTTCTACCTAAACATTGTGTTAAACTTATATTTACTATTTCATTTAGATCTTTAGATCTTAATACTTTTTTTCTATTTTCTCTTATTCTATCAAATACAACTATTGTATCGTTTATTGAATAACCAATAATTGTTAAAATAACAGCTACAAAAGTAGTATTTATTGGGAATTTTATTACTCCATAAACAGCTATAATAAATAAAGAATCATGAATTAAAGCTATAATAGCAGCAATTGCAGCACCAACACCTAAAGTTTTAAATCTTATTATTATATATAATAAAATTAATACTATTGCAACACCAATTGCAAGTAGTGCTGAATTTAATAATTCTTTACTATATGATGCTTGAATATTTCTTGTTGAAGGTTCACTCATAGTTGGATATTTTTCTTCTAAAGCTGCTATAACTTTATCTAAAGTTTCTGTTTCTAATGGATCTGTAGTAATAGATACTGCATTATTTCCACTTGATTTTCTTTGAACTAAAACACTAGTTCCAGTTATATCTTTTACAATACTTTGAATTTCGTTATTATCAAATTCACAGTTTAATTCAGCTGAAATAGATGTACCACCTTTAAAGTCAACATCAAATTTATATCCTGTAATTAGACCATAAGCAATTCCACCTACTATTACTAAAAAAGAGATAATCATATATACATATTTATATTTCATAAAGTTAATTGTTTTTTCTTGCATATTATTCTTCAACCTCCTTTTTAGCACCAAATATCCATCTGTTTTTATTAGCAAGCATAATTATTTGTTTTAGAGCAAATTTTGTTAAAACAATAGCTGTAAATAAACTTACAATTACACCAATTGCTAGTGTTATACCAAATCCTTTTACTGTACCTGTTCCAAATATGTATAGTAAAATTGCTACTGTACATGTTGTTATATTACCATCGATTATAGCTGCCATCGCATTTTTAAAGCTTCTTTCAAAAGCTCTATCAGCTGATACAACTTTACCTTTCATTTCTTCTTTAAATCTTTCAAAAATTATTACGTTTGCATCAACTGCCATACCTATTGATAATATTAAACTTGCAATACCTGGTAAAGTTAAGCTTATACCAGTTATAGTCATTATAAGTAAAGTAATAGAAATATATGCAACTAAACTTAAACTTGCAATAACCCCTGGTACTTTATATAAAACAATTAAGATAATTGCTATTACTATTAAAGCAACAATTGCAGCTTTTATACTTATTGATAAAGCTTGTTGACCTATATATGGACCAACATAATCTTTACTAATACAATTTAATGTAACTGGTAAAGCACCTGAATCAATTAGTAATGCTAAATTTTGAGCTTCTTCTTTTCTTTCAGCATAAGAACTACTTGATCCCATAGTAATTATAGCTGTTGAAGATTCAATTTTTTCATTTACTGTAGGTTCTGATATAGATTCATCATCAAGATAAATTCCAAGTGTACTTCCTGCAACAGCTTCTGTAGCAGCAGCAAATTTAGTTGTACCCTCTTCACTAAAAGTTAAAACAACGTGTGGTGATGGAAGACCTGTTGTATCAACAGCTTCATCACTATATTTTGCAGATTTTATATCTGTTCCTGATAATAAAACATTACCATTTTTATCTCTAAATTCAACTTTAGCTGTTTTATCAAGACCTTTTACCACTTCTAATGGATCTGCAGATTCATCTTTGTTTGAAGTAGGAATTTCGATATATATTTGACTAGTTGCTTCATCTGTTCTAACTATATAATCAAATATATTTGCTTTTTCTAATCTTTTTTTCATGACTACTGAAGCCTTTGATAAATCTTCTGCTGAAGCATTAGATCCATCATCAAGTTTAGCTTCATAAACAATTGTAACACCACCACTAATATCTAGTCCGGTATTTATATTTTTAACACTTTTTATTATAGTTTTATCTCCAATTTTTAGCCCAAATATAGCTAAATATGCAAGTACTAAAACAAATACAACAAAAAGTATTAGTTTTAAAACATTTTCCTTTTTCAAGTTAACCCCTCCTAAACACGATTATTATACTATCTTTAAAAATCATAGTCAATGATTTTCTCTTATTTTTCTACATATATAGCTATATATTTCATGTTTGTTACAACAATTATTACACTAATATTACATATGCTTTTTTTACTTAAAATGGACAAATAAAAAGGCACTATGACAAGTGCCTTTTTAAAATATAACAATACTAATTCTTTAAACTATCTTTAAATTCTTTTGTAGAATCAATATCTTTATTTAAATCTTCTTTTTGTGCATTTATTTCTTTTTCTTTGTTATTATGATCATGTATTAACCCATCTATTATAGCATATTCATCTTCAGGTGTTTTAATACCATATACAACAAGTCCGTTATTTCTACCATTTTCCGCATTAGTATGTATTATTATAATACCAAAGCCAAATATTCTATCCCAAACAGTTCTTCTTAATTCAACTTCTTTTACATTGCTATACATTATCTTTTTTCTATGTTGATTTAAAAAACTATCTTCATAAATCAAATACTCTTTATAAAAAGTATAAGTTATATACTTATATTGTAATATTTTCATTATAACATTAACAGCTAATATTATGTATAAAAATATATCAATAACTACAATTCCAGTTTTTATAATACTATCAGAAACACCTAAAGAATTAAAGAAAAAATTACTTGTATTTATCATTATAGTTAAAATTGTAAATAAAAGTGCTATTAATAATGAATTTTTTATTTTTCTTCCTGTTGGCATAAATAGTTCATAAGCAAAACTAAACTTTGGACTAATTTTTAAAACTTCTTCATTTTCTTCCATAAAAATAATCTCCTACAACTACCTTTTTATCTTCATTGTTGTTGTTTTATCAAATTCTTTTTGTTTAACTTCTACCTTTTTTACTCTTTTATATGAAGGTAATTTTTCGTTTATTTCTTTAATTTTCTCCATTAACATTTCTTGGATTTTTTCATTTTCTGATGAATCTACAGAATATTTTTTGCTTATATATTGATAATTAGGGAATATCATAGCTGTTATTACTAAATCATCTTTCATAGTACTTTCTTTTCCTACTACAACACATTCTTTTACTTCAGCAAGATTTCCAATTAATAGCTCTAATTCTTCTGGATAAATATTCTTACCATTTTTTGTAACAATAACATTTTTACATCTTCCTGTTACAAACACATTTTGTTTTTGATCGATATATCCTATATCACCAGAATGGAACCAACCATCAACAACTACTTCATCAGTCTTTTCTTTATCTTTATAATAACCAAGCATTAAAGTATCACTTTTTATTAGTATTTCTCCCTCACCGTTTTCATTTGGATTATCAATTTTAAATTCAGCACAATTAACAGGTTTTCCAACAGAACCTGGTTTTCTATCAAATTCGGGAGTAAGTGCTGCAATTGGAGCAGTTTCAGTAAGTCCATACCCTTGTAGCATTTCAATACCTATATCTTCAAACCATTTAATAATAGTTGCATCAATTGGAGCAGCAGCAGAAACAATAATCCTCATACTTCCACCAAGATTTATTAAGATTTCTTTAAATACTTTTTGTTTTATATCAATACCAGAATATTTTAAAACATTTGTAACGTAAATCATAGAATTTACTATACTTTCTTTTTTACTGTTTTTTATACTTTCATTTACTCTTTTATATAGCTTTTCAAGAAGTAAAGGTACTGCAAGCATTACAGTTGGTTTTACCTCTTTCATATCATCAATTAAATATCTTAGTCCTTGGCAAACCGCAATACTACAACCATATGCCATAGGTAATAAAAATCCAATTGTTGATTCATATGTATGATGTAAAGGTAATACAGAAAAGAAAATATCTGTAGGTAAAATGTGAACGTAAGTAGAAACAGCATTAATGTTTTGTGCTAAGTTTTTGTTACAAATCATAACACCTTTTGGTTTTGATGTTGTACCTGATGTAAATATCAAAACTTTAAATTCATTTTCATCTATTTCTATCTTTAAGAACTCATCATTTCCATTTTCAACTACTTTTTTACCTTCTGAAAGTAAATACTCAAAGCCTACATTTTCATTTTTTAAGCTTTCTTCTGAGTACATTTCTATAAAATACTTAACTGTAGGTATATCTTTTTTTATACTTTCAAAAATATCTTTTTTCTTTTTAGAAAAAATAACTGCCTTAGCTCCAGATCTGTTTATAAGATTTATTATTTCATCATTTGAAATATCTTTATCTAAATTTACAGATATATTATCTGAACATAGTAAACTCATATATGATACATACCATTCATAAGTATTTTCACCAATTACAGCTATCTTTTCATTTTTTATCTTTAAAATTTCTCTTATAGCTGTTCCAAGTGAAATAACATCTTCTCTAAATTTTCCGTATGTAATTTCTTGAAATGTATCATGCCCAAATTTTTCATGAATAAACACTTTTTCACTATATAATCTTGTACTTCTATCAAATACTTCTTTTATAGTCTTATAATTTGTTTTTTCATAATCTTTTGGATTATAATTTCTTCTACCTTTTAGCTTTTTTTCGTCTTTATTTTTTCCAAATTTTACTTTAATATTTCCAAATTCAGATAAATTATCAAAATTAAATTTTGGTATTTTAAACTCTGGTATTTTGTCACTCTTTAAAATATTCATAAACATCTCTTCCTTTATTGTAGTCTAAAATTTATTTTACTAACCCTTCAATAAAGTCAATAATATCTTTTACTGTAGATTTACCAACAAGTTGTTCATCTTCAATTTTTACATTATATTTTTTTTCAAGTTTTATAACAAGCTCTGCATAATCAAGAGAGTCTGCTTCTAAATCTTCAAATAATCTATCAGATTCTTCAATTTTTGCATTCTTTTCTAACCCTAAAACTTCTATTAATGCCTCTTTAACTTTATTTGCAATTTCTTCTCTATTCATGATTTCCCCCTAATTTATTTTTTTATATACTCAACTAATTTTACATTGCTATTTTTAGCTCTTTCTTTCATACAATTATATACTTCATCACGAAGTGCATTTTTCTGAGCTTTTTTGCTTAACTCTTTACTTGGTAAAAATGGTCCATCTATATATGAAACTATTCTTACTTTATTATTTTTTCTACCATAAGATTTATATGTGTTAGTTATACAAAAAACTGGTTTTTCAAACTCAATTGGATATTTAAATGATACATTACTAAAATTTCTAATATCAGTATTAAATGGCCAAATATGAGCTTCTGGATAAATTGTTATTGCATAATTTTTATCAATCTTATCTTTTATTGCATCTAAGAATTTTTCCATTCCTGAAATCTTATTTGGTATTGGTATAGCTCCTAATTTTTGCACAAAATTTCCAATAAACTTCATAGATACATTTTCTGGATTAACTATAAAATAATTTCTTTTTGGAAACATTGGAATACTTGGAATAAAGGTATCACCAAATATTTGTGTATGATTTACATATACAAAATAACTTGTATCTTTATATTCTTTTAATTTTTCTTTTCCTATATATTTTATATTAAATTTACATCTTGCATATAACCATTTTATAGGAAGTGTTAAGATATTTTGCCACAAATATGATGACATATTCCAAAATATATTTTTATGTATGAATTTATAGTTTTCATCAATAATCCTTGGTGTTATTTTCTTACCAGAAAATTCATCTTTTAATTCATCTTCATAATATACAATTTTTTTATCTTTTATTTTCATAACTCTTCATCTTTTTTCAAAGTTGTATATTCAAGAGGTGTTTTATAAAAATCCTCATAAACATTTTTCCAAACTTCGTAATTTTTATTTTTCATGTTTTCAATATTTTGTTTTACTGTTAAACTTTCATCTTGATATATTGGTTTTCCTACATTTATATGATACTCCAATATATTAAATCCATCATCACCAATAATATCACTTTCTGTCA
This sequence comes from uncultured Clostridia bacterium, assembly GCA_934169925.1. Taxonomy (GTDB): domain Bacteria; phylum Bacillota; class Clostridia; order TANB77; family CAG-465; genus CAG-465. The sequence continues at coordinate 46,874 of CAKPOO010000005.1, forward strand.
TGGTTATAAATACAGGAACGACTGGAACATTACATTTTACAGCAATTTTAAATCCACCTGTTTTTAATGGCTTTGGCTTTTTATAGTTCCACCATAAGCTTTGTTCTGGATAAATTAATACTAAATTACCATTTTTTAATACACTACTTACAGCATCTATAAATGCTTGCATAGTATTTACACTAGAACTAAGCGGTAATGTATTACAATTTTTAAATAAAAATCCATAAAGTCCTGGAAAATTTGTATAATTTCCTTCTTTTATAACCCTGTATAGTTCACTTGTTTTTGATTTTTTTGACGCTTCATATAAATATTCCATTGCAAATGAATCAAACGGATTAAAGTGATTGCAAGTAAGTACTGCTCCACCTTTTATATTATCTAGATTTTCAATTCCATTTATTTCTTTAATAATTAGCTTTTTATCTTCTAACAATTTTTTCATAAATTTTCTTCCGACAAATTTTGCTATTTTATTGTTAATCTTACTAGATAATTTTTTATTTAAGTAATCCACATTTTCCACTTCAAGTTTAATATTTGGCGGATCTTTTTCAGGATCAATATCAAATTTTCCTTCTCTTTCAAGTTTTTCAATTTCTTTAATTATTTCAAGTCTATCTTTAGACTTTTCTATAACTACATCACTCATATTTTAACCCCTATCATCGCCTACACAGTCAGCTTCAAACTTTGCAAGTTTAATTAAATTTTCAGTTTTTATTCTATCTTGTTTTCTATCTTCATCTGTAAATAAAGATTTAACTCTTAATATTTCATCTAAAAATTCAGTTTTCTTTGCATAATTCCAAAAGTAATCTTTATATTTTATATCTTCAAAATGCCATGGTTTATATGCTAAATTGTAATGAATAAGTTTTATCTTTGACTCATCATATTCTTTATCAGCTAAACTTTCAAGTGGCATTTTATTCCAAGATTCATCAAGTATTTTTACTCTTCCTTTGCAAATTCTATTTAAATAGTCTTGATCTTGTGCAACAGAAAATTTAACTGTATCAAGTAAATATACAAATTTATCGATAAAATTACATTCTCTCATAGCTTTTAAATTCATAAGTAATACACCAGCATTAAAGTAATTTTTATAACTTTTAACGCCTACTACTTTTTCTACATAATCAATAAATATTGGAACACTAGTTACTGTTTCATCAGTAGCAGCAGCGACTAAATTACCTTCCATATCTGTATTATATAAATTTGCAACATCTTCAATTAATACAATATCACTATCTAAATATAACGCTTTATCATATTCTTTATAAATATCTGGAATAAGTAATCTATAGTAAGTTGTTTTTGAGTAATAATCTCTTGTATACAATTTACTAGAAATTTTTTTCAACTCCTCTTGAATATTTACAAATTCAATATCCACATTTTCTCTTTTAAATTTTAATATTTTTTGCTTGTTTTTTTCAAGAATTGATGTATTTAAAATTTTTATATCATAAAAATTTTCTTTACTTGAATTATCAACTATTGATTGAAGTGTAACAGCAAGAAATGGTATATAATTATCATCTGTAGCAAAAAATATTGGTATATTATTTTTATTCATCGTTAATCCTCCTATTTATTTTCATACTCTTCTTTCAAAATTAAATATTCTTCTAAGTCTTTATCAAAAGCATGACATTTTAAAATTTCATGTACCTCTTTTATATTCCATTGTTTAAAATTCTCTGTTCTTGGATATGGAAACCATAACATTCTCTTACAAAAATGACAAATTACAGTGTCTTTTTTATTAAATTTTGATTGTTCGTTGTAAATCCTTGGAATTAATTTTTTCCTAGTTGTAGACCAAAAAACGGCATCTTGATCAGCAAATAACAATTTCTTTTTTCTTATTAAATATCTTGCTTTTTTTAGTAATCCTGTTTTTCTTACCTCTTTCATATTAAAAAGTAACATTCCTGCATTTATATAATCAGGACGTATTACCCAACATCCATATTTTTCTTTAACAGCAGCATATTCATAACCTTCAATATCAATGTTATAAAGCATTGATAAATCTCTTCCAACCATCATATCTATATCTAAATATAACAATTTATCAACATCAGGTAACACTATATCTGCAAGTAATCTTAAAAGTGTGTATGGTGTACAGTATGCTGTTTCATTTTTTGAACCTTTAAATTCATCATCATATACTTTTGTTACATCTATTTTTGTAACTTTGTTTTCTTTATTTTTTCTTTTTACAACATCATCTAAAAATGCTACTTGTTTATCTGTTATTGGTAGAAATTTTTCGTTAAGTCTTGTAGCATCCATTGTAAAAATATAACAATTTATTGGCTCTTTTGTTCTGTTTATTATTGATACAAGCTCTGTTAAAGCTCCATCAAAAACTTTATCATTTCCACATAAAAGTAAATTTATCATAAATACTCCTATCCTACAAACTGTATTGACTTTCGTTATTCTATCATATAATTTATAAATTTGCAACTATAGTTTTTACTTAATTTTCTAGTGTTTTGAGCTCAAAAAAGTACTATTAATTTGATTAAAATTAATAGCACTTTTATATTATTCTTGTTCTGGAGCACATACTGGACAAATTGATTCACATGTTCCACAATCAATACACATAGATTTATCTATTTCGTATTTTTCTTCACCTTCTGTTATAGCAGCAACTGGACATTCAGCAGCGCAACTTCCACATTTTATACATTTATTTGTTATTCTATATGCCATAAATAGCACCCCCTATTCTGTTTCTTCTTCATTTTTATTTAAGTTAGATTTAAAATCAATTTCATCTACACTTAAGTTTTCAAATCTTTGATCTTGGTCTTCTTCACCAAATTTAACTCTTACTTTAAGATTTAAAATATCAGTACTTACTACTTTACCTTTTTCACTTTTACTAGGATCTTTTTTTGTAACCATTTGTCCAACTTTAGGCATCTTTTTTAGATTTTCTTTATATACATTTTCTTCATATCTTAAACAACACATAAGTTTACCACAAGCTCCTGAAAGTTTAGACATATTAATTTGCAATCCTTGTTCTTTTGCCATTTTTATTGTTACTGGATCAAAATTTTCCAAAAATGTCCTACAACAAACTTCTTTTCCACACATTCCAAGATTAGGATAAACTTTTATTTCATCCCTTGGACCAATTTGTCTTAATTCAATTCTAGATTTAAATTTAGATGCAAGTATTTTTACTAATTCTCTAAAATCAACTCTATCTTCTGAAACGAAATAAAAAGTAAGTTTTGACATATCAAAAGTATATTCAGCAGTTAAAACTTTCATGTTTAAATTTTGCTTTTTTACTTCTTGTTTACAAAAATCTAAAGCCTCTTTTGCTTTTTGTTCTATTTCTTTAAAAGTTTCTAAATCTTTTTTAGTAGCAGGTTTAATTATGTTTTTTATTTCAACATTTTTAGGCATTATATCTTTATCAACAATTTTTACAACTCTACCTAATTCTTCACCTCTATCAGTTTCAGCAATAATATTATCACCTATTCTAAAGCCAAAATCTAAAGGATTAAAATAAAATAACTTTCCTGTTCTTTTAAATCTTACTCCTATTACTTTATTTTCCATAAAATCACCTAATTATTTTGCCATGTTTATTAACATAGTGTCTATAACTATATCATAATTTCCGTTATATTTCAACCTGGTTTTTGCTCTCTCAATAAATTTAACAAAGCTATATTTTCCGTTTTTATATGAAATAAACTCCAAATAATCAAGTAAAGTAGTATCTTTAAAATCTATATCTTGAGATTTTTTCATTGCTTCAATAACATTCTTTTTTGATACGAAGTCAAATAACAAATCAACTTTTTCAAATTTACTTAAATATTCATTTTCTATAATAGTTATTGCATTTCCAATCGAACCATCTACAAAATCTAAAATATTATCAGATAAATTTTCATTATAATTTTTTAAAATATATTCTTTAACTTCTTCTTTTTTTACACCTTCAAAAGGAATGTTATTAAGTCTAGACATTACAGTTGTTAAAAATGCACTTGTATTTGAAGAAATCAAAATAATTATAACATACTTTGGTGGTTCTTCTAATGTTTTTAATAAAGCATTTTGTGATGCTATATTCAAATATTCTGCGTTGTTTATAATATATATTTTTTTATCACCCATTGCAGGTGCCACATAAAGATCATCTATAATTTCTTTTCTTATTTGTTCGATTACAATTTCTTTTTTATCTTCCAACTTTGATATCACTTTAAAGTCAGCAGATGTTTCTAAATTTTTAGTTTTTAATATGGATTTTGCAAATTCACAAGCAACTAAGTATTTTCCTATACCATCTTTACCTGAAAATAAGTATGCATGAGAAATATTATCTTTTTTTATCATTTCCTCAAGCAACTTTTTTTGCTCATCATGACCTATAATATTTTCAAACATACTTACCTCCAAAATTATTTATCTAAACTTCCCCATTTTGAAAAAGGCCATACTCTACAAACAACCTTTCCTTCAATTTTACTTACAGGAATACATCCAAAATATCTTGAATCTTTACTTTGTTCTCTATTATCTCCCATTGCAAAAACGCATCCAGCAGGAACTACAACATCGTAATATTCTCCACTTCTTGATGTATACTGTTCTCTTAAATAAGGTTCATCTAATTTTTGATCATTTACATATACACTACCATCTTCATTAATTACTATATGTTCACCCTCAACAGCAATTATTCTTTTTATATATGTAATTTTACCAATTCCTACAAAATCGAAAAAGAAATTAGATATTCCTTTTCTTTTTACATAGTTTGCTACAACATCAGTATCAACTTTAGCATCATCGCCTTCGCCAACTATACCATAATATCCACTATCATCAGGAGCTACAAAAGTTATTATATCTCCAGCTTTATAATTCTTTTTAGAAAATAATTGTCTAGATATAAAGACTCTTTCTCCTTCTTGAGCTGTTGGATACATTGATACTTGTCTAACGCCAGATATTGTTCCAATGAAGTAGTTAATAAATAAATAAATAACATAAGCAATAAAGAAACATAATACCCATTCAAAAATTTCTTTTGAAACTTTTACCCAATCTATTCTTACAGGTTTTTTAGTAAAATCTTCAACTTTAGGTTCTTTTTTAAATAACATAAATACATCCCCCTTTTTTCTTTTGTTTAATACATATTAATGAATATTTGCACCATTTTCTAAAGTTCCAGCATTATTATCTAATGTAAGTAATTTTACAACATCATAATCCCCAGCAGCAAGTAACATTCCATTTGACATTACTCCTCTTAATTTAGCTGGTTTTAAATTTGTTACTACAACTACTTGTTTATTTAAAAGTTCTTCTTCTTTATAAAATTTTACAAGTCCTGAAACGATAGTTCTTGGTTCTTTTTCACCAACATCTACGGATAATTTATATAATTTATCAGAATTTTCCACTTTTTCCACTGTAAGTATTTGACCAACTTTTAATTCTACTTTATCAAGGTCATCTATAGTTATAATATTTGCTCTTTCTTCTTTTGCTTTCTTTTCTTCTTTTACTTCAATTTTTTCTTCCACTTTAAATAACTCCTCATTTTTATCAAGTCTTTGGAAAAGATTTTCACCTTTTGTAACTTTTGTTTCATTTGGTATTTTTCCAAACTCACTTAAAGAATCCCAAGTTCTAAGATCTTCCTTTACACCAATTTGATCAAATATTTTACCAGGCACTTCGATCATATAACTTTGTAACATAACAGCTACAAATCTTATAGTTTCAACTAAGTTATATAAACTTAAGTTAAGTCTATCCTTTTTACCTTCTTTTGCAAGTACCCAAGGCATTGTAAGATCAATATATTTATTTGCTTTTCTAATTAATTCCCATAGTTTAGAAACAGCATCTGTTACTTTTAATTCATCCATTAATTTCTCAACTTCAGATACAACTTCTTTTGCAGTTTTAATTAGATCTTCATCTACTTGTTCTAATTTACAATCAGGTTTTACTAAAATACCATTATTGTATTTTCCAACCATTGCTGTTACTCTACTTACTAGATTACCTAAGTCATTTGATAAATCAGAATTAGATTTTTCAATAAACATATCTTCTGAGAAATTACCATCACTTCCAAAGTTAACTTCATGTACTAAATAATATCTTAATGTATCTACTGATGTATCTTTAATATATACTCTTGGATCTTTATAGTTTCCAAATGATTTAGAAATTTTATTTCCATTTACTACTAGCCATCCATGTCCAAAAACTTTCTTTGGTATAGGTAAATTTAAAGCCATAAGCATAGCAGGCCAAATTATAGCATGAAATCTAACAATTTCTTTACCTACTAAATGAATATCAGCAGGCCAGTATTTATTAAATCTTTTTTCATCTGTTAAATACCCAATTCCAGTTAAATAATTTGTTAAAGCATCAGGCCAAACATAAACTGTATGTTTTTTATCAAAAGGTACTCTTATTCCCCAATCAATTGTAGTTCTTGAAACGCATAGATCATCTAAACCTTTATCAAAAAAGTTTTTTATCATTTCATTTTTTCTACTAATTGGTTCTAAGAATTCTGGATGGTCTTCATAATATTTAAGTAATCTATCTTGATATTTTGAAAGTCTAAAGAAATAACTTTCTTCTTTTACTACTTCAACATCTCTTCCACAATCTGGACATTTTCCATCTACTAGTTGAGTTTCAGTCCAAAAAGATTCACAAGGTGTACAATATTTACCCTCATAGCTTGAAAGATATATATCGCCTTGTTCATATAATTTAGTAAATACTTTTTCTACTACATTTACATGATCTTCATCAGTAGTTCTTATAAATCTATCATAGCTTATACCTAAAGTTTTCCATAATTCTTTTGAATCTGCTACAATTCTATCTACATATTCTTTTGGTGTAAGTCCTGCTTCTTTTGCTTTTTTTTCAATTTTTTGACCATGCTCATCTGTACCAGTCATGAAAAATACATCGTATCCTCTTAATCTTTTATATCTTGCAATTACATCTGCCATAACAGTACAATAACAATTACCAACGTGAAAATTACCACTTGGATAATATATTGGAGTTGTTATATAAAAACTTCTATTATTTTCTTTTTCCAACAAAATCACCACTTTCTAATCCATATATGCAACAGCATTTGCTATAGCGTTTTTTTCAACGTGCGAAATACTAATATCTATAACAATATTTTTCTGTGCAACTAAATTTTTTAATTTTTCACTTAAAAAAACAACTTTTGGTCTTCTTCTTAATTCATCAACATTTATAATTTCAACATCACAAAAGCCCATATCAATATTATTTTCTAATATTATTTTAGACATTGCTTTGTATATTGCCTCTTTAGCAGCAAATCTACCAGCATATCTTTGATACTTCATTGTTCCTTTTATATAATCTATATTCTTTATCTCATTTAAAGAAAAAATACTCTCTTTAAAACCATTTGTATTTTCAATAGCATCTTTTATTCTATCTACTTCTATAATATCAGTGCCACAATATATCTGCATTAAAATTCTCCTATCACATAATTTGTATATTTACCATAAACTGTATAGTAGGTACAAATATACACATATATGATATACTTTTTTTAAAACAAAGTCAATAATTTTTAATTAAAGGTATTGATTTTTTGAAAATTAAATGCTATAATATCAAAGTACTAACTAATCGGGGTGTGGCTCAGTTGGTAGAGCGCGTGGTTTGGGACCATGAGGTCGCAGGTTCGATCCCTGTCACTCCGACCAAAAATAGAGGTTTCACATAGTTTTTGTGAGACCTCATTTATTTTGCAAAACATAGTACTTTCAGTACTTTTTGCTCTTCTTCAATTCATCTAATTTTTATCAAATTTTATGTTTTTTTCATGATGTTGCATTAAAATTGCATTAAAATATATACAAAAAAGACTGGCACAAAACCAGTCTCTTCTGAAAATAATTATGCAAAATTGCATTATTTTTTATAACTTTCTTCTAACATTTTTTGATATTTTGTTATCTTATTAAAATCAAAAGTTATAACACACAAATTGCATCTAAAAATTTCCGGTTCGTTTATTTGATCTTTCCTAATTAAAATATTATCAATTAAAATGTACTTTTCATCTTGTAAAAAATCACAATTTTTTTCATAAAGAATCTCATAACTATTTTTAGTTACTATAAATAATTGATCCATATTACTCTACCTCCTAAATTATTATTTGGTTTACCACAAATGTGGTTGGTGGTGGTAATTTGCATACCACCAATGCTTTTTATATTGGTTATTATTTTGCATAACCTCGTATATCTCCATCGTTTATCCAACATCTACCATTATCAATTAAATAAGGATTTCTACTACCAAAATTTATTCTAGTTATTTTTCCCTTTAACCATTTTCTTGGTATATATGCTTTTTCAAAAGGATCAGTACTTGCCATATAATACGAACTAAATACTACCTTATCCCCTATTTTAAATTTTGTTTTAGGTTCTTCGTAAACAATATTACTCTGATTGTTTGGTCTTAAAAATACTAAATTTCCCATATCAAGATAATTATGAGTTTGTTCTGTCAAAGTTTGTGGAACCCAGTTTTGTTCTATTGATTTAAAATAGTTTATGTTTCCCTCTCCAAGACATATTGCAACATGGCCATACTCACCAATATCTCCTACAGCTATGTCGCCTTTTTGTGGTACAAATTCAAGATAATTATCTATTCTTTTAACATTATTCATTAAATTAGGATTATTTAATATATTTTTTGCATAATCAGCTCCAACATGAGTTAAATCAAGTACTCTTTCACAATAGTCATTGTATAAATCCATACATTGTTTACCATACACTCCATCTCTATCTATTCCACCTTTTGTTTTTACATCATTTATCCAATCATTAAATTTCATGATGATTCCCCCATTTAGTTATATTTTTTATAAAAATCTTCTTTTAATAAAAAACATAACTAATAATATTAATGCTAAAAACTATAAAAATGTTATTGTATGTTCAAAACATATTTTACGAAAAATGAATATAACAAACATTTTTAATAAAAGAGTGGTTAAAACCACGGGAAAACCCGTGGTTTATCTTATACCATAAATCAGTCTTTAACTTTTATAAGATTTACACATTGTTTAGTTTCTTTAAACGTTGTTTTTAAACGACTCATAGTAGTTATAAAGTTATCAGATGAATCATTAGAATATGGATATTTTTCTAAAATTTCTTCAATTTTCTCACAATGCTTTTTAAGCATTTCTTTATCTTCTTTTGAAATGTACACGGTACTTTTTCTTTCCATACCAAAACCTCCTACAATATTAATTGAATAAATTAAAGTTAAAACCACATAAATTCTATCACACGACTTTTTATCATTCAACATTATTACATATTTTTACTTACAAGGAAAATAACACTATAGTTTTTATTTACTATAGTGTTATAATTTTTACATCTTATACATTCTTTTAAGTTTGTAAAACTTAAATAAGCTTACTTCTTCTTTAGCTTTTTGTAGTAAGAGTTCAAGGATTTCCTTTCTCTTATACTTATATGCAGCTTCAAAAGCATAACTACCACGTGATGTTACTCTTACTCCATGTTCAATCAAAAATTTAACAGAGTCTATATCGTCAAGCTTTATTTTTTCTATTAAAGCCCCCCATCCGCAATATTTAATGTCAATTCCCTCTTCCATTAATATTTTTATAATTTCAATTGAATGACAAAATGTTGCACGATTTAATATTCCTTCTAAATTTGAAAACGGTGCATTATTCTCAATTAATAATTTTAAAATCTCCGGACTTTCAAACTCAATAGCATACATTATGGCATTGCTACCATTATTTTTAATATCAAAACCTTTCTGAATTAAAAGATGTACAATATCAAAATTTACAGTTGTTATTGCTTCATATAAAATATTAGGCGATGTCATTTCATTCAACTTTTTACTTGTTAAATCCTTACAAAGAAACTCTACTATAGCATAATTTCCCATGTTAATTGCAAGCTTTAATTCATATCCAGTAACATTATATCCCCTTTTTAAAATATGCTGCACCTGCTCTACATTTTCATTTCTTATTGCATTATACATAGCTTCTTTTTCATCAGCTCCAAGTTCTAGCAAATCATCTACCATTTCAAAATCAACAACATCCTTATCCTGAACCCTATTTAACATCTCATTTAATGATGTAAAAAATATTTCACCGAAAGTCTTTTTTTGATCATCCTTAAAATTTTCTAGCAACTTTTTTAAAACACTTTTTTCCAATGCATTCTTTTCTAAATTACTATTTTCCACCATACTCATACCTCCAAATTATCAAAAGTATCTTTTTTATACTAAATTATGTTACTTATTGTACCATAATGTTTAGGCTAAGTCAAACAAAATTAATTTTATATTATAATCTGCAATTTAGCAAAGCTTGAAATATTATGTAAAATATGGTATAATATTTCATATATTAATTTAACAATATTGCAATTGCAAGGAGGATTTTTTATGAAACAAAAATTAGAGATTCCAGAATTAAGTGTCGAAGAAATTTTAAAAAGATACTCTCATATACGGCCTATAAAAAAATATAGTGACACACCTATGTACTTACGACGTTTGTTATCTTACGAAGTTACAGATAGGGCATACAACCTATTTCATTTTTCAGACGACTTTGAGAAAGTTGTTGATTATAACCAATTATCACCATTAGTTGATATAAAAATGTTTCATACTAGAGTTTGGGTTTTTAATAATTTATTCAGACCTAGTGTAGGTGAAGTTTTAAGTCAAATTCCAGATGAATACTTAAATAAAGCTGTTGCTTTTGAAATGCTAAAAGGTGGGATTGACTATAAAGGTATGTATAAAAAGGAATTTGATGCTGGTTTTTTTGTATCTGTTGTACGTATATATCAAGCAAAAAATAATGTAAATAATAGAGCTCATCCTATTGATATCTACCCTACATATGAAGATACAATTCCTATTGGTATGACTGAAAAGGAATTTCAAAAATTGTTTGATCTTACCGATTAAACACAAAAAAGCTACTCATTTGAGTAGCTTTTTTAGTTAACAGAGTATTTATTTCTTATTTAAAAGAAAATATAATCAAAAAAATCCAACTTACAAATTAATGTAAGTTGGAAATTTTTGATGATTACTCATCAAATTCAAGACAATTATCAATAAAGCCTTCTAAATAGTCTTCATCCTTAATTATTGTTCCTGCCTTCTTTTTGATGAATTCAATTGGATTATCAATGCCAAACTTTTTAAACTCTGATACATTTTCAGAAAGCATTAAAGCAAATACATCTGACAAATAAACCCAGCCGTCTTCATCTATGCAATAGTTAATAGTTTCATAGTCTCCCTCTTCCACAGCATATTTAATTAAAGAGTCAACTAAATCTACAATTGAGTATCTTTTTAAGAACTCCTCCCTATGTTTTTTAGAATTACAAACCACAAACCTTTCAGCTAAAGTCATTTTATATGACGCGTCCATTATCTTCATAAACTCATCATATGACAATAACTCTGAGGCTCTATCCCGATTATAGCAAATCGCATTTATGCCTCCAGACATAATGACTTTTGCTTCAATCCTATTTGCAAGTTTTTCACTTACATACTTATCAATACTTTCGAAAAACTCATCTAATATTGAGTCTAGATATATCTCATTTTTTGCGCCTTTAATAAGCAGACTACCAAGAATGCACATTATTTTACTTTGCTCAAATTTTGTGCTCATTTCCATTATAGCATCTATAAAATCAAGCATTTCATAATATTTATAATTGCTATAATAGTATTGCATAACAATTTTTGCAATATTAATTCTTTTAGAGCTTTCAGCATTTGAATAATACTCTAATATCTCCTCATTAGTAATATTGCAAATCTTCATGATATTTTTAAATGCGCTTAAATTAAAATTAGCAACATCAATAATATCCTGCCTGCTAGTCTTACACTTTTTAAAGAGTTTTTCACTCAATAAGTCTTGTGGGTTAGTTGCTACTATTTTTTGTAAAGTCTCAAGATTGAAAACTTCAATTAACTCATCGAAATTATATATACTAAGATTTATAATCTCTTCGATATCAACATATTCATCAATATCCCCTATTAAAGTTAATTTTCCATTTTCCTCTTTTGCTCTTAATCCGTAACCATAGTCTTTAACTCTTTTTAATCCTTCTGCAATAAGTCCATTCATTATGTTTTTTCTCCTATTCTTAATGTTATTCTTTTACTAGTTATAATTTTTGTGTTCTTTTTCTCCTTTCTGCAAAACATAATATTTATAATGAAAGAGGTACTACCTCTTTAAGCGGAAATCACGTGGCAAGTTCGCCACAATAACAAATACAAATATATTAATATAATTGTATTTAAAAAACTTACAGTTTAATTATACCATCTATAATAAATTATGTCAATTTAATTGCAAATATTACTTAAATATTAACCTTTTTAAGCAAAAAATATGTAAAAAAAAGAAATAAAGCATATTTAATATACTTTATTTCTTTTTGTTTTATATATATTTATTAAGCTTTTTGTTTTTTTGCCTTTATAGCATCAACAATATATGTAACTACTAAACAAAATACTGTAATTCCTGTTAATATCAATATATAATTTCCTTTGAAATTTGTTGCAGTAGGTACTAATATTTCTCTTAATAATTTTATTGAATATGTCATTGGTAAATATGGTGTTACTAATTGGAATCCTTTATTTATAGTTTCAATTGGGAATGTTCCACCTGAAGCTGCAAGTTGTAAAACAAGTACAACTAAAGCTAAAAATTTACCAACATCTCCGAAATTTTTTATAAAGAATTGAATTATACTCATAAATGTTATTCCTATTAGAATACTTGCAAAATAGTACAATAATAAATTATCTACTTTAAATCCAAGACCTACTTTTAGTAAAAATCCAACTATAACACCTTGTGCAACACCAATTAAAACGTATGCAATATTTTGCATAAAGTTATTTGAATTTTTACTATCAAATATTCCAAATCTATGTTTTTGATCATAGAAAAGTACAACATATGCCATTAAAGCACCAACCCAAAGACCAATACATAAGAAAAGTGGAGTAAATGCTACGCCATATGAATCTACTGTTCCATAAGCTTGTGTCTTAAATTCAACTGGATTTTTGGCAAATTCTTCAATTCCGTCTAAAGCTTCTAATTGTTCATTTGTATCATTCAATCCTTCTTGGATTTGAGTATCAAATTCTTCTAGTCCATTTACTAATTTAATACTTCCATCATATGCAGATGAAACACCATTATCTAATGTAGATATAGCATCTTTTATAGTTAAAGAACTAGTATTTAAAGTGGAAAGTCCAGCTGTTAAACTACCACTTCCATTTTGTAAAGCAGTAACACCTTCCCTTAATGAAAGTATTCCATAATTTAAACTACTTGAACCTTTACTTACTTTTTCCATAGCATTTTTAATTTCTGTTATTCCTGATGTTAAATTAGTAAGTGATGAAGCACTTGTTACAAATTCTTTTACACCATCATCTAATTTTTGAGCTCCACCTTTTACTAAAGTTCCTGCTTCTTGAATTTTTGTAGCTCTATATACTACTTCACCAGATGTAGATAAGTATGTTTCTTTAGTAATAATATTATTTGCTTTTGTAGCTAAATTTTCTTGATCGTTATTTGCAATAATATTTTTAGCTTGATTAATTAACTCTTGCATTTTTTCAGCATTTGTAGTATCGGCATTTGATAGTTTTAAAAGTAATTCATACGCATCTTCATTTGCAGATGTTGCATCACTAATATATGAATTTACATCATTCATTATATCTGCTGTACTTTGTACATATGAACTGGATTTTTGAGCTAAAGTATCCACATTATCAACATATGATGATACACTTTCATTTAAATTACTTGCTCCAGCAGTAATTGTTGATATACCATTTGAAAGTTTTGTTATTCCTTCACTACCTTGGTTTGAAAGTTCGTTTACTCCGTTATTTATAAGTGCAATAGCACTATTTAAAGAATAAGATCCATTAGATAATGTATCTACACCATCTCCTACACTAGTAAGACCTTCTTCTATTTTCTTTGAACCATCATAAGCAGAATTTACACCATCATTAAATTTAGCATAATTTTCATTTAGTGTACTTGTTCCATCGCTTATTTGTTTCAAACCAGAATTTAAAGTTTGTGATCCTTCTAAAATTACTTTTGCACCATCAGATATTTTTAAAAGACTAACTGGTACTTCTTTTAAATTATCTGCAAGAGTTTCAGCAATTTGACTATTTATGCTTGCTCTTAAATTTGTTTCAATAGTCTTAATACCACTATTAATTATTTGTGAAGACAAATAGTTAGATGCTTGGTTTGGACTATATGTTATAGTTGAAATTTGTTTTTCTTTACTACTTGCACTATTTAAACAACTAGTAAAATCAGATGGAATTGTAATTAATGCATAATACTTACCATCTCTCATTCCATCGTTTGCTTCAGTAAGTGTTGTATCACAAATATCAAAAGTTCCTGAATTTTTTAATTCATTTAAAAATTCTTCACCTTGATTTTTACCATTTTCTCCCTCATCAAGATTTACTACAGCAATTTTTAATCCTGTTAAATCAGCGTAAGGATCCCAATATGATTTCAAATAAAAGAAACTGTAAATTATCGGAATTAATAATACAACAGCAAAAATTACAATTTTTAGTAATTTGTCTTTTTTCATTATTTATCATCCTTTCTTAATCCATTTTTTATAATTTCAGATATACTACTTGCTATCATTTGTTCATCTAATTTTTTATCCTTATCGTTCCACTCAAACATAAGTGATAAATACATTTTGTATACTAGAAAAGCTGTAATATCTAAATCTTTAAAATAAATATACCCTTTTTCTTTTGCCAAACTTAATTTTTCCTTAATATAATCTTGAATTTTAGAATCAATTAATTCAAGATTTTTAACTATTGTCGGATTTTTAAGCCATTCAGCTTCTTTTGTTATTGTATTTAAAAAATCTTTATCTTTTCTATATTTTAGAAGTTTATATGTTGCAAGATTAATAGTTTCAAAGAAATCTAAATTCTTTTTTTCAACTTTTTCAACTATTTTTTTCATATTCACAATTTCTTCTTGTATAAAATATTCAAGTAATTCTTCTTTGCTTTTAAAATATGAATATATAGTTTTTTTAGTAACACCAGCTTCTTTTGCTATTTCATCCATAGACACTTTTTTAAACCCATATTTGTGAAAAAGTTGCCTTGCAACTTCAATAATTTGTTCCTTTTTCATGTAAAACTCCTTTCTCTTTAGATTTTACTTTTTATACTAGTATACTATTTTGGTATAAAAGTATACTATATTTTATTCAACTTGTCAACTTTTTATAACATTTTTTGTTAAACATAAAAAAACATAGACCATATAATATATGATCTATGTAAAAAATTTAACGCAATTTTTTAAAATATGATGGATGTGTAAGCTTTCTTAAAGCTCTTGCCTGAACCTGCTTAACGCGTTCTTTACTAACTCCAAGTTCAATTCCAACCTCTTCCAAAGATTTAGGAATCCTTACATTAACAGAATCTAGTGGAAGTCCAAATAATTCTCTTAAAATACTAGCATCCTTTTTTGGAAGCAAATTTAATACTTCTGCTACAGCTTCTGCAAACTTATCTACAGTACCGTTATATATCAAAGAATTATTGCACATAATAGCCTTCCTAAACCTGCTATATACCAAGAATTTATCAAATTTAGCTGGGGTATATCCTGTAAATATACAGCAAAATTCACCTGCTACTTCACTTACCAAAAAGTCAGTATTACTAAGCTGAATTAAAGCATTAGCATATAATCTCCGTGAATCCTTCACACCAAGTTCTGCATTAAGTGCCTTAAAAGATGATGTCATCTCTTCACCATCTAAGCCCCATCTAGCAATAATCACTCTTCTACTATCTTCTGGAAGAAGTGATATTTTAAACATGAGCTCATCTTCTCTAGCAATTCCAAGAATTACCTTATTGTATGAAAATTTTGGCCCTGTATCCCTCATAAACTTCATACACTGTCCAATATTTTCTGTCATAATACTACTTTGCATATATTCCTCCTTAAATATAATTATATATAAGTTGTTCTTAAAACTTGTTTAATTATATCATTTTTATAATATTATGTCAAATTATATAGCTATAGCATTGTAAATAATAGCCAAAAAATAGATTAAGAACCTAATTTTTATATTTATTCTGATATAAAATTACCACCTAATTTTAAATTCTCTCTTGAATTAGTAAATACAGTAACGTTTATTGATTTTGCGCCTCCATTTTTATTTATAACTAAAACATTATTTTCATAATCTGCTAAACAACAGTTATATACTTTATATTTATTACCTATCAAACCTGATATAATATTTATATCATCACCAAAATCCATAGTTACTGATATTTCATTTTCTACATAAAATTCATTTTCTACTATCTTTAAATTTATAGGTAGCTCTGATGCATTATTAATTGCCACTACACCATCTTTAAAATAATACATATAATTATCATTTTTTAAACTTTCTGAAAGTCCATTTTTTACCTCATCAGAATATAAAACCTTATTTATACAATAATTTCCAATACTAAAAATTCCTGCCATAACTATCATGAAAAATGTTAAAATAATTCCTAGTACATCATATTTTATATTTACATCATCTTTTCTTGAATAAACTATTATTTCAACTCCAAGTGATATAAATATTATTGGACCAAGTACAAGACCAAATCTTAAAACATCAATTGGTAAAAAAGTTGCAAGTATTATTAATATTCCAAGAAATACCAAAGTAATTCCAAAAGTTAATCTTCCTATTTTTCTTACTTTCTTTTTTTCTTCCATAATTTTTCTCCCCTATTTTTTTGCTATAAATTTTGTACCTATAAATATTGATATTATACCAATAAGTATAGATGAAAAATATCTAAGTAAAATTGCTAAAAATCTTGTAATAAATTCAAATTCATATCTTAAAGCTATTGGATATATTACATTATTTAATAGTAAATATACACCTATTAAAATAAAAATTGCTGCTACCACATTATTTTTCTTTGTAATACTTACTTTTCCTAATATTTTCTTGTATTCTGATTCATTCCAAATATATTCATCTTCATCTTTTTGACCACTAATTAATTTATTTCTTATATTATATGTATCAAAAAAACTATAAGCATAAATTATTGGTAAAGGAATAGCAAATATTGGCATACTTGTTGAAAATGTAATTGCACAAAATACTGCAAATAAACTCATAAGAGATACTCCTCTTTTCATGTATGCTTGATACATTTGACCTGCTCCTGGTATAAAACTAAAACAAAATGTAAAAAATAAATTTTTTTTCATTATACATTACTCCTTTCATTACCTAATGTAGGTACCATAAAAAATGTTGTTATTTTACCTGCTATATCATCCACATTAAGCCTTACCTCTTCTATTTTTTCTTGTCTTTGTTTATCAATTATATCTTTATAATCAAAATTATTATTAAATTCAAATATTACATTCCAAAAAATAACTGTAAATAAAGCAAAACAAGCTACTTTTAATATTTCAATATTCTTAAATTTTATTACTTTATTACTACTATTTTCTTTCTTAAAATTAGAATTTATTTCAAGCTTTTGTAATATTTTTTCATTTAAATTAGAAGGTATTTTAATTTCTTCATTATTTTGTATTTTTTCTATATATTTACTAAATTTTTCTTCATCATTTAAAACTTCATCTATTCTATCAATATTTTTATTATACATAATAATTTACACCTCCTGTTTTTTCTAAACTTTCTTTTAATATCTTTTTTCCTCTATGAAGCTGCATCTTTACAGTACCTTTTGATATATTTTTATTTATTGATATTTCATCTAAATTCTTTTCTAATATGTAATAGTCATATATAACAGATTTATACGGTTCTTTTAAATTGTTTATCGCTTTTTTAATATATTCTTTTCTTTGATTTTCAAATATCTTTTCATCAATATTGTTATTATCGTTATATTTTTCTAAAGCTTCTTCATCAGTATCTGTCATATTTTCTATTTTTTTGATTTTTGATTTTAATATATCTCTACATTTATTAAGAGCAATTTTACATATTATATCTTTTATTTGATTTTCTGGTAAATTTCCATACTTTTCAATATTCATATAAAAACTAATGTATACCTCTTGTGTTGTATCTTCTGCGTCTTGAGGAGATCCAAGCATATCATAACATATTTTATATATTAACTTCGAGTATTTTTCTATTACGTCTTTTATTTCCAATGCTTTATCCCTCCCTACACTCTATATAACGATAAAAAAATATAATAGATAACAAAAAAATATAGAAAAGTTATTTTTCTTTTCTATATTCTATCAAACTAATATTTATTTGTAAAATCAAGCTATATAGAAAAGTTAAATTATAGTACTACTTTTTAAACTTTTCTTTTAAAATTAACTCTTTTGCTTTTTTTACGTCTAATTCATCTGTTAAAATTAATCCTTCACTTTTCATAAATTCAAACATTTTTTGTTTTTCACTATTTATTTTACTTAAAGGTTCATTTTCAAAATCTTCTACATTTTCATATTCTACTAAATAACCTAAATTTTCTACATTTTGAAAAGCAAATTCAATTCCATTTTTTTCATAAACACTAACATGATATTTTACTTCAACTAATTTTTCAAAATCAAGATGTAAAAAAAGTTCATATGCTTTTTCTAAATCATCACAATTTAGATTAATCTTTTTTTCTGAAACAACATTTCCATTTTCATCATATTCTTTATTTTTATATGTAATCTTTTTTATCTCTTTATTTTCCAATTTCAAACTTCTTAATAAAACTGACTTTTTTAAAATATCTTGTATATTATCACTACTTAATTTATTATATTTATTTGTCATATATATATCACAAATATCACTTTCACGAATAAGTTTATATCCTTTTTTTATTAATTTTTCTACTGCATTTTCTAATTTTTCATCTAATCTTACTGTTATTTCTATTTGTCTCATATTTATCACCAAATATCCTTTACTAAGAAAATAATACCATAAAAAAAAGTAATAGTCCAGCTTTAAACTAGACTACTACCTTTTTTTAATTTAGAATATAAATTACCTATTCTAAAGTGATGACATCAAATGATATCTCCACATCCTGAACTCTTTCTTTACGCTTGAAAAATAAAACGATTTCATTTAAACTAGAAGATAAATTTTCCGGTATTGCTACTGATATACTGTTTTTTCCTTCCTTTAAAGAAATAGATTCAACAGTTTCTGGTGCACCATGTGATCTTTCTGTCTTAAATTCAACAGTTAAATCAATATCTGATGTTACCGTAATATCTCCAGCAATTTTTGTCTTCCCGTCAAAATCAGCCTCAATTTTATCTCTTATTGCAAACCCAATTCCATATGGTTTAGAAGAAAAATCCATGTTAAACTTTTCATTTACCATAATCTTTTCTCCAAAATCATTGTTGCCGCCAAAAGAAAAAGCAAAGAAATTATTTAAATTCATAATCAAAACCTCCATTAGTAGTTTTTTAAAAATTTTTACATACTTATATTATACAACTTATTTATATATTAATCAAGTTATTTTCATATTGTTATTTACATAATTTATTGTTGCATTTTCAAAAGAAAAATGTTATAATGTACCTATCTTTATACTAAAATCAATTAAATAATTTTAAGGAGGTTTTTATGAAAATTAAATATATTTTCAAAATAGGTATTGCCGCAAGTTTATATTTATCCTATGCTAAAGCTAATATTGTAGAACACATCCCGGTAGAGGAAACAAAGGTAAAAAAAAATTACTACATTCATACATGCAACAAAGAAGATGTATATGTTTTTGATAATTATGAAGAATACACAAAATTCTTTTTAATGTATCTAAATAAGGTTGATTCTGATATAATTGACCTTGCAATATTTACAAGAGGTAAACATGGTACTATAATTGCTCTTAAAGGTCTTTGTGAACAAATTATTGTAAGGATTAGAGTTGCTGACTTCTATAATTCAATAACTAAAGATCAAATTGATATGATACATAGCAAAAACATGTTAACTCCTTTAGAAGCAGTTCAATTATGGGAAACTTTAAATTTATGTGTATCAGGCCCTACAGCAGGTATTATACATTGTAATTGTGAATTTTTTAATCTTGATTGTCATGAGTGCTTAAGGGAATATGCATCCCATAAATTAGAACATGATAATATGCAAGATTACATGGAATCAAAAAATATAAAATTGCCTTAAAAATTAAGTCCTAATATTAAACTTATTTTGTTTAATATTAGGACTTTTTTACTTAATATAATCTCCAAAATTAATTATTTTTTCATTGCCATTTATATCGCTAAATTTTTCAATTGTTATACTATTTACGCCTCTAACAACTTTAATATATGTTTTTTTATCTTTACTTAATTTCCAATAACTAGATTTATCTTCAACAAAGTCATTTTTAGAATTTACAATCATGACATATTTACCGTTAATATCTTTTGATATTCCCCATTCAAATAAATTATTTGCCGACAAATTATATAAATTAGTATCAGTATCAACATCTTGAACAACAATTTCTTTGATATCTGATATATCGTAACTCCACTTTCTATCATTTCCTCTTCCAACTTTAGTCTCATATATTATTTTATTTTTAGTATCTATTGAAAAAATACCAAATGATATATCGTCTTTATTTCTTTTTTCATCAGAATCTTCAACTTTATCAGCATTTATTGCTGCAGTTCTAACTGAAATAGTCAGTATTCCATTTTTTATAACTGTAGTATCTGCATGATGATGACCAGTTATAACAGCAATTAGGGTTCCTTTTCCTTGAACTTTAAAATTTACATGTAAATTTTCATCAATATCTTTTTCTTCACCATTTTGAAAAGCATTTAAAATACTATACACTTTTTCAAAATTTTTTACACTATCATGATACTTAGTTTTCTCAAAAGCATGAGTAAATATTAAAACTTGCCACTCATTAAAATCCTTTTTATTATGAAAGTTAAGCACATTATTTGATAAAAAATCTAATTCTTTATCATTAAAACACATAGAACTATCATCATCAACGCCACCTAAGAAACATACTCTTATCTTTTTATCTTTAATATCATAATAATACGATGTTTTATTGTCTTTATCATTAAAAATTAAATTTTCCCTTGAATTTTTTAGTGCATTGTTATAATAAACATCAAAATCTAGTGGTATAATTTCTTTAGATCCATCAGAATTCTTAATTTTTAGCTTTGTATCATGATTACCTATTGTAAAGAATGTATTAGAAATATTGTTATTTAATAATTTTGCATAAAATGAAATATTATTTATCATATTTTCTCTATCATTATTATCATCATCTGTAATCATATCACCACCAAATATACCAAAATCTGTAATTTTGAGATTTTGAACCATATTAAAAGCATTAACATTAGCAAGTCCACTATATTTTAGTCTATCTGCATGTATATCAGTTATATATGTAAATTTTATATCTGAACTAATATCCTTTGCTTTTTTTGATGAATTTAACACTTCATTTCTTAAATAAGTTGGTAAAATATTTTCTTGATTTTCAATATATTCTATTTTATAACCTTTATTTTTTGCATACTCTTCTGCTTTTGAATTTTCATATACTTTAAATAAAATATCATCATTACATTTTGTAATAGCATTATCATCTATGCTACTAATATCTGCTAACACCTCTATTTTTTCTAATTTTTTACATTTATAAAATGCATTAGATTCAATAGAAGTTATTCCATCTTCAATAATAACCTCTTTTATATCATCATTAGAAAAAGTATTTTCTTTTAAAATTTCACCTTTATTATTAACGATACTTAAATATACTATCTCAGATTTTAAATCAACATTAAAAAAAATAAAATATAGTAAAACAGAAACTGCAACAATTAACAAAATTACTAATGTTATTTTTAATATAGTAAACCTTCTTTTTTTGCTATTATAATCTTTGTCATCTACTTTTTCATTATCTACATATTCCATTATTTATTTTTTTCCTTGCTTCTTTTATCTTGAATTATTTTCATTTCTTTTTCAGTTATTAAAGACACGTTATTTTCTTTTGCCCAGGCAACACAACCTTTTAATACAGTATTTAAAAATACTCTTGGTACTTTTACTAAAGTAGCGCATGCCTCATCAGTAAATTTAACTTCAGGATCAAGTCTTGATGCTGCATATTTTACTGAATCAAGACCTACTCCTTTATTTTCAGGTATTGGTTCTGCTATTGGTTTTTTAAATTTTGTATACCAGAAATTTTTACTATCACGGTAACCATAATCAACAGGAACAGCTGGAAATCCACCTGCTTTTACTCCGTTTATTATTGTGTTATAATACTTTTCTTTCATTAAAATATGATCTATTTTTAGTATAAAATGAGCACCATATTGACTAGTAATACCATTAAATTGATGATAAGGTGGTAAATATTCATCTTGAACTTTATCATCTTGAGCGCCGTCTAATTCTTTTACCCAAGTACATTCAAAAACTTGAAAAGCTTCATTTAAAATTTTAGGATATTTTTCATCTGGATTTTCTCTTGAGCTTTTACCATCCACTAAATGATAAATTGTTCCGTTCATTTTCTCTTCTGTAGTTTCACCAGGGAAACCAAGTCTTACAGCTTCTTTAAAATATTTTTTACTATCAGGTATAAAATTAATTGAACATTTTCCAGTTCTTAAAATATTTTTTGCAGTATTTGAATTATTTCTACAGCAAAGTACCATTGCATAATAGTCCTTACCCGCAATATAATATGGAAAACAAAGTGAATATGAACCAATATTTGTCATTCCAGATTCACTAAGTGTTCCTATTTGTGTTGTAGGCATTGGAAAAAAGCTTGATGTTTGATAGAAATTATCTACAATTCTCATATCTTTAAAGCCATTTAATTCTTCTAATTTTTCGTTATTTTCTTTCATATTAACCTCCTAAATATGTTTATTAATTATATATTATCATAAAAAAAATAAATACTCTATATATAATTAAAAAATATATTATTAAAATTTAGAAAAAAATAAAGATTAGATATAAAACATCTAATCTTTATTTTTATACATTACTGTATTATTTTTTTAAATTAAAGAAAGCATCTTTTCCTAAGAATTTTGCAGCTTCACCTAATTCATCTTCAATTCTTAATAATTGGTTATATTTACATACTCTATCTGTTCTAGAAGGAGCACCTGTTTTAATTTGACCAGCATTTAAACCAACAACTAAATCAGCAATTGTAGTATCTTCTGTTTCACCAGATCTGTGTGATACAACAGCAGTCATACCAGCTCTATTAGCCATTTCAATAGCATCAATTGTTTCAGTTAATGTACCGATTTGGTTTAATTTAATTAATATTGAATTTGAAACTCCAAGTTCAATACCTTTAGCAAGTCTTTTTGTATTAGTAACGAATAAATCATCACCTACTAATTGGATTTTATCTCCTAATCTTTCAGTTAATAATTTCCATCCTTCCCAATCTTCTTCAGCAAGACCATCTTCTAGAGAAACGATAGGATATTTAGAAACTAAATCTTCCCAATAAGCAACCATTTCTTCAACTGTATACATAATGTCTGATTTCCAGAAGTAATATTTTCCTTCTTGACCTTTTTTCTTAGCTTCATCATACATTTCTGTTGCAGCTGCATCAATAGCAATTTTAAAATCAACACCTGGTTTATATCCAGCTTTTTCTATAGCTTCAACAATTACTTGTAAAGCTTCTTCATCTTTGCTTAAGTTTGGAGCAAATCCACCTTCATCACCAACTGATGTAGCAAGACCTTTTGCTTTTAAAACTGATTTTAAATTATGGAATACTTCAGCACACATTCTTAAACATTCTCTAAAGTTTGGTGCACCTATTGGCATAATCATAAATTCTTGGATGTTAACACTGTTATCTGCATGTTTACCACCATTTAATATATTCATCATAGGTACTGGTAAAGTTTTAGCATTTACACCACCTAAATAATTATATAAAGAAACACCTAAAGCATCAGCAGCTGCTCTTGCTACAGCTAGTGATACACCTAATATAGCATTTGCACCTAATTTTCCTTTATTTTCTGTTCCATCAAGTTCAATCATTTTATTATCAATAGCAACTTGATCTAAAGCATTCATGCCTTCGATTTCAGGAGCTATAATATCATTAACATTATCTACTGCTGTTAAAGTACCTTTTCCTAAATATCTTGATTTATCTCCATCTCTTAATTCAACTGCTTCAAAAGCACCAGTTGATGCACCAGATGGAACTGCAGCACGACCTACAAAGCCTCCTTCAACTTCTACTTCAACTTCTACTGTTGGATTTCCTCTAGAATCAAGGATTTCTCTTGCATAAATTGATTCAATTTGTAAATATTGTTTCATAAACATTTCCTCCTTAACTTACAAATATCTTTAAACTACTAATTAATTATAGTTTAATAGTATAATAAAACCAGTAAAATATATGATATATGATATATTATTTACTAGTTCTATAATTATATCACTATTTTTACATTTTTACAGTAATTTAGTAAAAATTTATAAAAAAAGTTCACTTTTTTTACAAAGTGAACTTTTTTTTACAACAAAACTTTTACTTTACCTTAGTAATATTGTATAAACCATCTTCATACTCGATATTAATCTTACCTGCTTTTGCATCATCAACAAATTTATCAAACATATTCTTTGTAAGTTTAGATTTATCCAAAAATTCAAGAATGTCCCTTCTTAAATCTGCAGATGACATTTTTCCATTTTCATCTTTAAAAGTTACAATTCCTTTACTGCTTTTTACAAGAGTGTGAAAACCATTGTTAGAATACTGAACATGCATATTGTAACTTTTTGCTTCCTTTCTTGCTTTTTCATTTTTGCCTTGCAAATTAATACTATCAGACGGAATATATCTTCCATCTACAACTTCTAATGTACTCATAGGTACTCCTTTCTTTTAATTAAAAAAAATTAATTATTATGTAACACCAGAATTATAGCATTATATTTTCTTTATGTCAACATTTATCTTTTAAATCATTTATAATATTGTGCTTTTTGAAATATTTTGATTGATTTTATAAAATTTTATGGTATAATATTAAATGTAACAACTATTTATTCACTATTAATTAATAAGGAGGATAAAATGAATGGAATAAAAGATTTTTCAAAAGCAGAGTTAAAAGAAATAGCTTTACTCTATATTGAGAAAGATCAAAATTACAAGAAAATATCTAGTTTGTATGATATTTCAGAAGGTACTTTTTATGCAATATTAAGAAAAGTAATTGTTGAACATATCATAGACCTAGATACTGTTGCAAAGTTCAAAGAAAGATCAGAGGTTAGTGAGTTATTCTTTTTTGGCAAAAATGCAAAAAATATAACTAAGAACCACTATTATAACACTTTAGTTGAACGTAATCATTATCTATTACCAAAGACAAAAAGTAAACCTTTATTTAGAGAATTCTTATATAAAGATGATAGCATAAGTAAAATCAAATTTTGCAATGAAAGATTCATCGATTTAGAACTTCTTGATAAGACAATACTTGATTGCATAGTAAACAATATTATTTCAGGTAGAGATTACAACTTATTTATTCTGAAGTTTGCTGAACTTTCAAAAAAATATGCTAGCATATTTAAAGAATTAACTTACTTAAGAGAGCTAAATATAAACATAGACCCTATAAAACTCTATGATTATATTTTAGATCATAAGTATTCATTAAACGCAAGTGACTTTTTAAATTCAAAATAGCTTAGGAGGACATAATATGAGGACACTTTCGCAACTTTCTAGACAGGAAATAAAAGACATTACAATACAGTATTCTAGGACAAACTATGTTTTGGCTGCAAATTATTTTTCAAAGGAATATAACATTTCTGCTGCTACTTTCTATTCAGCAATAGAAAAAGCTGTTATTGAACATATCGTCGATATCGATGTTGTAAACCTGGTAAAGAAAAAAGCAATACAAAATGCTTATGCTCATGCTAATACATCTGCAGACGCAGCAAGAAAGAGAGTTATTAATCACTATAACGATCTTATAAGAAAAAGAAATCAGTTTGTATTTAGAAAATCAAAAATTATTGTTTTAACAAACAGGTATTTAAGTATGGACAGTAATTTTACAATAGATGATTTTTGTGCAACTGAATACATTGATTATGAACTGTTTGTAAAAACTATTGCCATCTGTTCTTTAAAGTATGTTAATAACAATACTTTCAATTTAATCATTGATAAGTTTACTAGTACAGTTCCAGAACATTCCAAAAAGAAAATTACTGATATTTTGATGGATTGTAGGCTAAACTACAAAAACAAAGAGGAGGTTTTAGTAAACAACATTTATAAAAAAATAATAGAGGTTTATTATTAATAATAACCTACTTATTATAAACGAAAAAGGCTTTAAAAAGCCTTTTTTTTATATAGTTAAATTGATTTGTAATTCCAAATATGATAAAATATTGAAAATTTATTAAATAAACCAAAAATAATTTTTAGGAGGTACATACTATGAAAGAAAAAATTCAAATTTTTCTTGTGTATTATAGTAATTTTATTTTTTATCTTATTACAACCACTATTTTACTTATTGCTTTGGTAATCAACAGACATAACTATATTTGCTTTTTCGGCACATCAGTTGCTTTAGTTTTATTACTATCTTTTAGGAATATTTACAATAGCAATTATTACAAACTGTTAAAATTTTATTCTGACCATATATTTAAAAAATATGAGGAAGATTACAAGAGTCTATACTATATCGATTTAGAAAAAATGAAGGTAAAGAAATTTATATTTACAGGTTCTTCTTATCAAACAAAGGTAATTTTATATCTATATTTAAATTTGTTAAGTACACCTAATACTAAATTTACTTTAAAAGGAAATCTGAATTGTCAAACAAGTGATTATAAAATAATTGTTTGTAAATCACAAACTTATGCTTATATGCATATTGCAAAATTAAAAAATTTTTAAAAAAATAATACTGGTAATTTAGTTTACCAGTATTATTTTTTGCTATCTATTCCTTTACTAAAAGTTTGAACTATTGTACGAAGAATAATAGTTAAATCAAGCATAAAGCTCATATTGTCATAATATATAGCATCATATTCTAATTTTTTTGTTTGAGATATTGTTCTTCCACCATTTACTTGTGCAAGTCCTGTAAGACCTGGTCTTACTAAATATCTTTTTTCATTAATTTGATCTCTAAATTCATCTGCTTCGTATGGTATAAAAGGCCTTGGACCTACTAAACTCATTTGACCTATTAGTACATTAAATAGTTGTGGTAATTCATTAAGCCTAGTTTTATCGATAAATCTACTTACTTTTGTATAGGTATTTGAATTAGTTGTACCATCTTTATCTAAAGCTTTTGTCCTAAATTTATACATTATGAATGTTTTCCTATTTTTACCTTCTCTTTGTCTTATTAAATTATGTATTGGAAATCCTAAATCAATTACTGTTATTATAAGTACTATAAGCATAAGTGGAGAAAATACTATAATTAATATAAAAGATATAATAAAATCTAATAGGGGTTTTACAAAATTTCTATACATACTATTTCCTCCTTTTTAGGTATCATATCATATATTATAAAAATAGTATATAGATTTAAATGCTTATTTTATAGAAATATAATTGCCCTTAAATATACATATATGATTTTAAATTTTCTTTATTACCATTTTTTAATTAATCTTTATAATTTAATAATTCAAGTTTTAGTTTGTCATAAACTTTTGTTTCTACTTTTGTTTTATTTTTTAATTTTTCAAATTCACTTTCTAAAATCAAAAATTCTTCTTTTGCACTCATTGCATGATCTGATATACATACTTTTCCTATAAAATTAGAAAACATGAATCTATAAATATTACATCATAAATGTCATCATTTTCTAGCTTGTTTATTATATTAAAATGATCTATTGTTTTTTTAAGTCTTTGTAAGTTTCATTTATAGCTAATAAAGTTACATCGTTTCCTTTTTGGATTGAATGTGCTAAATTTGATCCTAAAACACCTGCTCCAATAATTAATATTCTCATTTTACCACCCTTTCAAAAGATTTTTTACTTTTTATAAAAATGAAAATCGCAACAGTCTTTTCCATAACCTAAAGTTTTAGTTCTAGTAAATCCTATCTTTTTTAATCCTCCGTATGTTACATCATCAACATCACAAAATAGTCTGCATAAATTTTCACAGTCATTTTCTACACAAGCTGTGTGCCAAAGGCATTTTTTTATTGTTACATCAAATGTGTCTTTTGTATGATTTTGTGTGCTTTCTTGTAAATCTGTTGTACGCATGATTTTTAAAAATACTTTGCTGTAAATTGAATAAAATCCTGGTACTTTTTCCATTTTTGCTGTACTTTTGTGTTTGTTTGCTGCTATTTTTTCTATCATATACTTTCTCATGTATTCATATGATTGTTCTTTTGTTGATTCGTCTTTTTGCAAGGTTTTGTATAATGCTATTCGTGGAAGTATCGTTTGTATTAGTGTTGTTGTTTGATTTTTTGTTTTGTTTTTTATATTGCAAATCAAATTTTTTAATTCTTTTTCTTGATTTTCAAATAATTTGCTGCCTTTTTCTTGTCCAAATTCTTCGAATAGAAATTTTTTTACTTGCTTTTGTTGTTTTATATTCATATGTATACCTCATCTAAAACTTTTTTGATATGAATAGTATATCATATTATTTTTGATTTAACTAGAGGAGGTGCAGATTTTGGTTTTGTGATAGTTTTGATAAATGTGACCTTCGGGTTATGAGCGACGGCAAAGACACTTTTGGAAATTTTTGAAAACTCAAGTTTTTGTTGGTATTTAGCCATTTATAGAAGATTTAGTTTATTGAACATTTATGCAATTTTAGGATGTTTTTGGAAACAATTCTTCCCAAAATTTTCCCAATTTTATTTGGTAAAATTTTGCAGCAATCTTCTATAAAATTAAAAATTATTTTGGAGGTTTTATTATGAAAAATTTAAGAGAAGTTAATGATGATATTTTAAAAGATTGGTTTGCTTATAGAGATGAAGATATTTCTTCATTAAAATCTGCTGAAGATAAAAAACATTGGATTTATTTTGATGAAATAGCTGAAAATATTTTAAGAAATGTACCTGAATGTAATAAGAAATATGTTAAACAACAATTACATAAACTTGATGATAATTTTTTAGATTATTGCGATTATTGGAATGAAAAGTATTATAGGAATGGGTTTGTGGATGGAGTGCAGTTAATTATTGGTTGTTTTGATGAATAAAAATTTATAATTATGCTACATTTTTATAGTTTTGTAGCACAATTATAAAAAGTGTGAAATTTGATTTTTGAACTTAAAAGTCGTTTTTCACACTTTTTTATCAATCTATTTCTTTTGTTTTTGCAAATTCATATAAAGGTATTATATGTATTTCATCTGGTTCGATATTATAAATAATTTTCGCTCTAAATTCTTCTAATTTTAATTCCATTATATCGCTAAATTCGCTATAAACAACTTTTGAATCTTCACTTTCTTCTATTCTAAAAATATTACTTTGTAACTCCAGTATTTCAGATAATACTACTGCTTTATTCCCTTCACCATCTTTGTAATATCTAAAATGTCTTGCAGATTCCTGTATTTTCACACGTAAATCATATATTTTCTGAAACAAATCATGTGCCTTAATATAATTAGCTTTACCTGTAAAAAACTCTATATCTCCTAATATAAAATTCAAATTATCCGTACTCTGATTTAAATAACTCAAATATTGATCTACTATTTTATCCATTTTTTCAGTAGTTCTATTATATAATTTTTCAATTTTTTCTTCCAAATATTTTTCACTTGCTTCTTCAGATATTTTTTTTAATAAGTCTTTATTATCGTTTTCTATTTTCCTTTTTATTAAATTTGTATTTTCAAATTCTTTTGCAGGTATTTTTTGTTTAACCTGATTATAATATTCTGTTATCCATAATTTGTTTTTTTGCTCATTTATAAACTTTACAAAAATATTTTTATCATAGTCTATATTCATATAATCTATTCTATTTAGCCCTATTATCATTCTTCTACATTCATTCCAATATTGCTCTAATACTCGCTTTCTTTCAACTTTGTATGCAGATATATAGAAAAATACTGTAACGATTGAACTACAAAATGTTCCTAAGACAATATCTTTCATAAATCCTGTAAAATTATTTGAATATTTAATGTCTAATAATTGAAACAAGACAGCCATTACAAATAATATACTTGAAATTATAATGGATAATTTTGATGCTCTACAATTAACTTTCATACTTACCTCTTCTATTTTAAATAATATTCTATCATCTCAATATATTGATCTTGTGCATTTAAACAAGTATCTATCAAATAGCCTTTTTCTGTTTTATTTTGGTATTCCTTTAATCCTCTATAATAAAATAATTTATCTTTGTCTAATATAATAAATGGAATTATATTATTTTTTAGACATTCTTTAAATGCAATTATTCTACCCACTCTACCATTACCATCTTGAAAAGGATGTATTTTTTCAAATCTTGCATGAAATTCTATTATCTCTTTTATAGTAACTTTTGATAAACCATTGTACCATTCCATTAATTTTTGCATATCTTTTGCCACTTGTTTTGGTGATGATGTCTTCATACTTCCTGCTTCATTAGCTAATTTTTTATATCCACCAACATTAAACCATTCTTTTCTGCTATCCATTGTTCCTTCTTTTAAAATTCTATGAAAATCTTTCATCATTTCTTCCGTCAATTCTTTATCAGCATTATCTAACATATAATCTACTAATTTAAAATGGTTTGATGTTTCAACTATATCATCAACACTCGCAACAGTTTCACTTTCAAACAAAATAGTATTTGTTTCATATATATCTCTCGTTTGGTCCTCTGTTAACTTACTTCCTTCAATATGATTTGTATTATATGCAAATATAATTTGTGTATTATGGTATAAATTACCCTTTAACCCCATTTCTTTTTGTTCTCTTAATATTTCTAATACATCAATTTTGGTAATATCAAATTTTTCTTCATCTTTTATTAATTCATCTACTGTTATATTAAATGTTTCTGCTAATCTTTTTAAAGATTCAATATTAGGTTCAATCATTCCAGATTCATATTTAGATATTGTTCCTGGCTCAACTTCTAATATTTCAGCAATATCTTTTTGAGTCATTTTATTTAATTCTCTATACTCTTTTATTTTATTTCCAATACTCATGATATCACTCCTTTTTATCTCTATATATTATATCATATTATTTCCAAAAAAGATAGTTGTTATGTATTTTATCTTTTTCTGTTCCAAAAAAGATATCTTATATAATTAAATTTTTTATATATAAATAGCTATAGGATATTTTTTAAATTCTTCAAGAGTTTTTTCATCAATAGTTTCTATCAATATATTTGCTTCTGATTTATTATCTAATAGTAAATTGCAACAAACCTTTATTTCTTTCGAAGAATTAATGTCTCTCAATTCTATTAATTTTTTATAATTTTGCTCTGAAAGTTTATTTTCTCTTTTTAATATTTGAGCATAGTTTATATAGTATATTGGGGAATCAGTTTCATGTTTAAGTAAAATTTTGCTTAAGTATTTAGAGTACTCTAAAAGATTTGTTTTTCTTGTAATATCATATGCTTTTAATACTTCTAGCAATTGTAAATTCAATAAAATATATTCATCTTCTGATAATATTCTATTATCAAAACATTTTTTCATCTCTTGAAAATTAATATCATCAGATTCATAAGCTTGTGAATTTAGTGCCAAATAAAAAATTTGAGTTTCTAATGAGTCTTTGCCTTCTCCATATTTAAAATAATACTTAGACTCCATATTATTATTCCATATACTATTTATTTTGAATTCTCCATTTTTTTCTTTAGTAGCAAATACTGACAACTTAATATCTCTTATATCAATTGAACCAATCATACTAATATTGCTATTTAACTTAATAAATGTTCCATTTTCAATAGCATCTATCCACTTTTCAAGTTTGTCAAAATCTTTATCCTTCCAATTATCAAAATTTACTTCTTTATTAATATTATGCTTTATAAAAAAATCTCTTAACTTTTTGTATTTCTTCATGATTTTTTCAAATCTGTTCTGCTCAATTTTATTAGATTCAATATTAAATTCAAAATCATTTATTAGAAAACCACCATTTATAAAAGCTTCATCTATAAATTCCAATTGTTTAATTCTATCATTTAGTGTTCCTGAAATTTTAATATTAAATTTTTCATTAACAAAATCTATAGTGAATGCTTTTCCAAAAAATATTTTTTTACCATCTACTGTAGTTTCTAATTTTACATCATCAAATTCCAATTCTTTATTTTTATTATATATCTTTACATTTAATGATTCTATGAGATTACTTAGAATTCCGTAACTCACATTTACTGTATATCCATTTTTATCTAATGTATAAATATATTTCCAAGTCCCTACTAATGACTGTGGATTAAAATTTTGTGTATCCTTCTCCCATGTATAAAATTTTGAAATTTTACCATCTTTTGAATATAAATTATCTTCATTAAATATATTTTCTTTTATCCCCTTTTGCATTTCTTTATCTAGTTTAAAATTTCTACATATATTTTCAAAATGCTCTGCATCTTTAATTTCTTTCATATTTATTTTTATGGTATTTTATGAAAATTCTTTTAAATAAGCTCTAATATTGTATGGCAAAAGATTTGAATAATATAATCTATAGTCATTTTCATCCTTTTTAAAAATACATACAATCAGTATTGTTCCATCTTTTTTTAAATAATTTTCTAAATCTATTTTGTCTAAAGGAAATCTATATTTAGAACTAAATTTTTTATTATTAGTTGTTCTTCCTTTTACTTGAACATCTATAGTATAATCATAGTTTTCTTTAATATCAATATTACCATTATACATTTCCACAGTTCCGTCCCATGAAATATTTTTATCTGTATCTTTTAAATCATGTTTAAAGAATTCAATTTTATCAATTAAATCTCTAACTTTTGTAATAGCTTTTTGTTCAATTTTCGATTTACTTTTTGTCACAACTTATTCCTCCATTATTTAATTACTTATAAATCTCAAATTACATCATTATTTATATCGTTTTCTGCAATCTTTTCTTCATTCTCAACTAAATATTTTACTTTACCAACATATTTTCCTTTTTCAAATACAGTAGATGCACTATATATAATATTCACAACTTGTCTATACCAATTATTTAAAACATCCTCATAATACACTATTAATTTCATATTAGTTGTACTATCCAATTCTAATGACAAAAAATGGTTACTTTCAATTTCTTCTCCTCTTTCCATTGTAATAATATTATTCTTTCCTGATAATCTGTATATTGAATTTGTTACATCAGACTCATAATCAATAATAATATTTTTTACGCTATTTAACCCTATATTTTTAAATGAAAAATTTAATTCATATGGGTTTCCATCTTTTACTGATGTTATTATTAGTTCAGACAAATCTCCTTCACATTTTCTTTCTGTATCAATACCGTATTTTAATAATGGCATATTTTGAACTCTCAAATTTTCTTTATCTCTTTTTTCATTGTCTTCGTTATTTTTCCTTATTTGAACAAATGCAATATATATAGAAGCTGTAACTCCTATTACTGACGAAAAAATTGTAGATATGTATGTAAATAAGAAACCTAACCAGTTTTGACTGTCTATATTCTTCATTAAATTTAATTTAGATGGAATATTCCATAAATCTAAATAATATAAAATTATTGGAATATAAATTATTGTTACATAAAATATGAATATTATTTTTTCTCCTTCTTTTTCGCATTTCTTATAATTTAATTTTGCAAATATAAAAATAACAACTACTATTATTATAAATGATATTATTTCTATTAGCATAGCTAAGCCTCCTATCAAAAAAGCAAAATACTTCTGTATTTTAATTTTATACATTAATATTTTGCTTTTCATTAATCTTTATTTTATTAATTGGTCACCATCAAAATATTTTATAAATTTACTGATGATTTATTCATTATATCTTCTATAAAGTTCGATTTATTGTTATCAAATAAATTAATTAAAATTCTATTTAAAATAACTACAATAATCAAGTATTTTTTTTAATTATGTATTATATACCTCAAAATCCTTTTTCATTTCAGATATTTCTTTTAATGAATCCCATTGACTTTTTACAACTTGTTTTACTTTAGAATTTATTAAATTAAATTTATCTTTATCATTATAAATAGGTATTTCTATTTCCTTCCATCTATCTGCAATGTTTGGTAAGGTAGTATCAATAAATATCTTATTATTAGCTTGTTCAAATGTTAACTGATGTGATAATGCATATAATAAATATTCTGGAGTTAAATTATATTCATTTTCAGGGCTATTAACTCTCAATACTAAAATTTCTCTTGTTAAAATAACCTTTAAGTCATATGGAGATGCCATTGCAACACTACCAATTCGATAACTTCCTCTTCTTACATACAAAATATCTTTTTCTTTTAATGCTTTTTCTGGTTTATATAGTCTTTTAAATTCAGAATCCGGAATTAATGCTGTAGGATCTTTATATATTTGCCAATTTACGATATCCTTTACTCTAATATATGGTATATCTCCTGTTCCCTTAAATTCAGATGCAGGTGAACCATTCCCATCAAAAAATGATATTATCTTCTTTTCTATTAATGTCTTTAATGATACCATAGTTATATCTTCTTTTCTAGCCTTCTCATCTATCTCTTCTTTTTTTGAATTCCAATAATACCTAGGCACTAAAATTCCTGTTTTAATAATATCACTAAATTCTACATCAAATATATATTTCGTTTTATAATTTGGATTTATTCTTTTTTGTTTAATTTCTTCAATAATTATATTTGTATCATCTAAAATTTCATTTGTATATGTTTGTTTTGCTTCATCATATTTATATAATGGTTTTCCATTATGATCATGACCTATATATTCTGCCACAGCCATATGAACGTTATTTTGTTGAGGTCTATTCTTCTGTATAACAATTGCTATACACTTAGCATTATTATGAGGTCTAAATGTATTATGTGGTAAATCTATTATCCATTGAATATTATGTTTAAAAATAAAGTTTCTAACCATTTGTTGATTAGGTGCATGAAAATATGTTTCTGGTAAAATTATACCTACCCTTCCTCCATCTTTTAATAACTGTAAATTTCTTTCTAAAAACAATGTTGAAACATTTCCCTCATCTAAAAGCTTTTCTCTTCCTTTGCTATCCACTTTTTTAGCTAATTGATATTGGGATAATTTTTGTTTTCCAGTAACTTTTATATCTTTTCCAAATGGTGGATTACTAAAAGATACTGAAAATGTTCCCAATTTAACATTTTGTTGTGTTAATTCTTGCCAGTTCATAGGATTTTCTAGGCTATCTTCACAAAATATCCCACCTTTTCCATCTCCTAAAATAGCCATATATGACTTTCCTAATTTAGTTAAAAAACTATCTTTTTCTATACCTCTTATATTTTTTATTCCAACTGTCTTTTTTTCTTCAGCTATAGCACTTTCTGACCAACCAAATGCTTCTCCTTGTAAATCTATTTTTTTCCATAATTCTTTTAGTGCTTCTACCAAAAAACTGCCACTACCACAGCTAGGATCTATTATATAATCTTCCGTTCCAGGATTAACAGCAGTAACTAATGTTCTAACAACATTTTTAGGAGTAAAAAATTGTCCTTGTTCTCCTTTTAAAGAACCTCCAATAAAGACTTCAAAAGCATCAGCTATAATATCTCTATCTGTATCAATTAAACAAAAATTTTGTATTTTACCTATTATATATCTCAATGTATGCCCATCAAAATCTATAGTATCACTTTCATTTAAAACATCTTTATATTTAGTTTTTACGCTTAAAAATAATCCGTTTATTCTATTTTTAATCTCATCATCGGTATCACATTCTGAAGCTCTAAAAGTAACCATATCATTCATTTTTGTGAATCTTTCATCATATATCTTGCATAAAATTAAATGTATCATTTCTTTAGCAATAACTTCATCTCTATTAACTCCTACACTATTTCCAGCAATATATCCTCTTAATTCCGAAAAAATTTCTTTCAAATTATGGGTTGATTTTAGATCCTTTCTTTTATACAATCCAATTTCTTCTAATTTTTGTTTATATTTAGGTATTGCCGGTATCTCTCTAAAGTGTATATTACCTGATTCTTCTATTTTTTCAATATATAAACTATCATTTCCATTAAACCATACCCCTATCTTTGCTTCACAAAACCTCAAATAATCTTCTAACTGATCTTGACCATCTTTTCTTGTTGGTTTTTTATTTTCTACGACAATTTTTAATTTTTTTTCTCCTTTTTCATCTATTTCAAATACTGCTATATCAATTGGATAACCTTTCTTATCTGAAGGTGATGATTTAACCCTATATTGAGGATGGGTTTGTATCATTTTTTTGGGATAACCATAATCTTCTACCAAAATCCTTGAATATGGTTGCACCGCATATATTTCTTCTGGTGTCGCATTTACTTCTTCACCAGAAATATAATCTATTATCTTTTCCATTTTATCCTCCTAAATTAATATTTTTCAATCTCATCTATTTTACAATTTAAAGCTTCGCTAATTTCTATTAATATTCCTGCTTGATTGTATTCTTTTTTACCGTTTTTTTATTCCAGCTATTTTAGATAATTGTTTTTTATTTGTCATTGTGTCTATCATTAATTTTCATAATTTATCATAACCTATTTACATCATTCTCTCTAACTTTAATTTTGTGTTTCGACATTATTTTATCATTTTTACCTTTTTATTTCAAGAAATTCTTGAATATTTCAGTTGAATAAGTTCTATTTATATATTAATTTTTATGATAATCACAAATTGCAATTTTTTATTAGCACTTATGATTAAACTCATTAATTACATTCCATACCTTTCCTATTTCTTGTTTCACTTCACTTAAATCAACAGTATAAATCCTTCCACTATTCGCCAAATACGTTAATTGATTTATATTATTTCCTATTCTTCTAAGTTCTGTTACTACTTCATTTAATCCATCAACTATCACTATATCTTTATCTAAACCTTGTTTAATCAAATACTCTGATAAACTAAGTTTAGCAACTTCGCTTTTCTCAATTAATTTTTTCTTCTCTTTTTCACTAACTCTAATTGTTATAATTTTATCCTTCTTCAATTTATCATCTCCATTTCATAAAAGGGTTTGGGACTTTCCCAACTATCAAGAACCATTTGTGTACACAAATGGGAATCTTGCTAAAAACATTTCTCTTATTTTAGTTCTTTTTGCTCTAAAACAATATAAAAAGAAAAGTGACATTTTTATCTGCCACTAATCCTTTCACATCTAAAGTAATTTAGCTTATACTCCAGTCATCTCAACTATTTTGTAGTGATTTCCTAATTAGGGAATCGCTCATTCTATGGTCATCATCCTTAATTTCAATACCCCACACATTTCATATAATCTTGAAATTATTGAATCAACAATACTATAATTTTTATTTATACATAATCTTTCTCTTAA
>CAKPOO010000006.1 GCA_934169925.1 uncultured Clostridia bacterium
GTAGGTTCGAGCCCTACACGAGGAGCCATGCTTAGAAACGACGGAAGTTGTTAAGAGTTAGGTAGAGTAATGGATATGTTAATATCTGTTACTCTTTTTTTGCATTTTTTTATTTTTTATATAAAACTCTATAAATATTGAAAAAATTTTTAACAAGTGTTACAATTGTTTTATTGGAGGGGGATTGTATGAAAGAAATTTTATCTAGAAATATTGTTATTAATATTTTGATTAGCCTTTTATTTGCTGTTTTAAGTATTTTTTTAATATCAAATCCAGACTCAACAGTAAAGATTGTAACAACAATTTTAGGTGTAGTTATAATTGTTATTGGTGTAGTAAAGTTGATTATGTTTATAAAATCTTCTGAAAAAGATTCTTTAATGAATTTGAATCTTTTTGAAAGTGTTGTAGCTATTATTTTAGGTATAAGCATTATAGTATTTAGTGGTTTTGTTTCAGCTTTATTTAGAATTTCTATTGCAATATGGATAATTTATTGCGCTATTGAAAGAATATACTTAAGTGTTTATTTAAAAAATGCTAGCTTTAATCTTTGGAAGATTATATTAGTATGTGGTATTTTAGTTTTAATATGTGGAATTTACATATTATTTAATGCAGGTGCTATTTTCTCTACAATTGGAATTGTTATGCTTATATATTCAATTTTTGATATTGTAGAAAATTTAATTGCTTTAAGCTATTTTACAAGATAATTAATTATATCTAGATCACATTTTTGTGATCTATTTTTTATTTTAACTTATTATAAAAATTATTAATATAATATCATGAGGTGATTTTATGCAATATATAATCGAAATGTTGATATATTTACTTGCAATTATGGGAATAATATTTACATGTATTAGTTTTACTGAAATGTTTTATAGTAAGAAAAATAAAAAGTATACAAGAGTGTATCAAAATGATAAATTTTTAGATTCAAATGTAACAATAACTTTAGAATTTTTTGATGACGAAGTTGATGAAAAATTTGTAGATGATTTTAAAAATTATATCGAAAATAGTAAAAATATAAAAGAAAAAATAACAGAAATTTTAATTGAAAAAAATGATAATATTTGACATTAATTTAGCTTTTGTGTAAAATATATTGTGGTGATATTATGTATGCTTTTTTTAAAGGAAAAATAGATAATATTTTTCTTGATAAAGTTATTATAGATGTGAATAATGTTGGGTATGAAATATTAATGCCTGAATCAGATATACGAAATTTAGAGTTAAATCAAGAAGTAAAAATATATACATATTTAAATGTAAAAGAAGATGAAATGAAGTTATTTGGATTTTTATCAAATGAGACTTTAGAATTCTTTAAAAAATTAATTTTGGTTAGTGGTGTTGGTCCTAAAATGGCTCTTGGCATAATTTCAAATGTTATACCTAGTGATATGTGTATGGCAATTGCGACAGGTAATGTTGCTGTATTAAAAACTATACCTGGAATAGGTCCTAAAATGGCACAAAAAATTATATTTGAATTAAAAGATAAGGTATCTAGTGATGTTGAAAATACATTATTTAATTTAAACGTTACCTCTTCAAAATCTGGTAAAAATCCTAACTTAAAAGAAGCTGTATCAGCATTACAAGTTTTAGGATACAATGATAAAGAAATTAATGATTGCTTGAAAAATATTGATATTTCTGATATGTCAGTTGAAGAAATCATTAAGATCGTTTTAAAACATATGCAAAAAATATAAAAAAATGTGAGGAAGATATATGATAGAATTTAGAAACGTTACAAAAAATTATGATCATGGGGTAAAAGCTTTAAGTAATATTAATATGAGTATTCAAAAAGGCGAATTTGTTTTTTTAGTAGGTCCATCAGGGTCTGGTAAATCTACAATTTTAAAGCTATTGATAAAAGAAGAAGATGCAACCTCTGGTACTATAATGATTGATGGGGAAGATATTACGAAACTAAAAAGAAATAAAATTCCATATTTAAGAAGAAAAATTGGATTTGTATTCCAAGATTTTAGGTTACTTTATGATAGAACTGTTGAGGAAAATATTACTTTTGCTTTAAGAGTTATAGAAGCTTCACCAAAAGAAATAAAATCAAGGTTAAAAAGTGCACTTGAAATGGTTGGTTTACAAGGTAAAGAAAAGTATTATCCAAATCAACTTTCTGGTGGTGAACAACAAAGAGTAGCACTTGCTAGAGCTTTAGTTACAAAACCACCAATAATAATTGCAGATGAACCAACAGGAAATCTTGATCCAGTAACTGCAAATGAGATATTTAAAACTTTACTTGAAATAAATTCACGTGGCACTACAATACTTGTAGTAACACATGCAAAAGATATAGTTGATAATCTTGATAAAAGAGTTATAGCTCTTGAAAATGGAAGAGTTATAAAAGATCAAAAAGGAGGTTATTAATATATGTCTACAACAATGTATTTAATTAAAGAAGGATATTCAAATTTAAAAAAACATGGATCAAAAACATTTTCAACAATGTTAATTATATGTGCTACAATGTTAATACTAGGTATTTTTATACTTTTATTTAAAAATGTAAATTCAAATGTTGAAACAATGGTTAGTCAACAAGGATTACAAGCTTTTATTGATGATTCTGCAAGTGATGATGATATAGAATATTTAAAAGATCAAATAGAATTAATTAATGGCGTAAAAAATGTTGAATATATAGACAGAGAATCAGCATTTGAAGACGCTAAAGAAACCTTTGCTGATATGGAGTATTTATTAGAAGGTCTTGAAAATGTTAACTTTTTACCAGCATCTTTTGTTGTAACTTTTGATGATATTTCTTTAAGTTCAACAATAAAAAATGAAATTGAAAAATTAGATAATGTAAGTAGTGTTAAATATAAAGAGTCAACTATAAATGCTGTAATTTCAATTTCACATATTGCCAATGTATTTTTACTAGGTGTTGGTGGAGTTATGTTTGTAGTTAGTATTTTTATAATATCAAATACAATAAAACTTGCAGTATATTCTAATAAAAGGGAAATATTTATTATGAGATATATTGGAGCAACTAATAAGTTTATAAAATTACCATTTGTAGTAGAAGGTGCAATAATAGGATTAATGTCAGCTTGTATTACCTTTATAGTAATTTCACTAGCTTATGTAGGATTATATGCAAGATTACCACAAGTTGGGTCTTCAATAGGTGTATTTGGATTTGTTCCGTATTCTACTATGTGGTATCAAGTTTTAGCAGTATATCTAATTATTGGGCTAGTTATTGGTATATTAGGAAGCTCAATATCAATAAGAAAATATTTAAAAGTATAGGAGGTAAAATGAATAATTTAAAAAGAAAATTTATTGTATCTTCGATAGCTGTAATAATGGGTATTTTTTGTTGTAAATCTGTGTTTGCAACAGCACTTGCTGATTATGAAAATGAACTTGAATCTATAAAAAAACAATTGCAACAAAATGCAAAAGAAAAAACTGGTGTTGAACAAGAAATAGCAACATATAATTATGAATTAGTTGAACTAGACGGAAAAATGGTTGAATATAGTAAGCAACTTGCAAGCTTAGAAGAAAAAGTAGATCAAGTAAATTCAAAATTGGAAAAATACGAATCTTCATTGCAAAATACATCTGAGTTATATAATAGTGCAGAAGATACATATACAACTAGAGTAAAGGCAATATATGTAAATGGAATTCCATCATTTCTTGATATATTATTTTCATCAAAAGGAATTACTGATTTCTTTTCAAGATTAAATGTATATGAAAGTATTTTAGAATATGATAAATCTTTGATTAGTAACATGAAAAATCAAAAAGAATATATAGATTATATAAAAAAAGATATAGAAGTACAAAAATTGCAATTAGATCAGTTAAAATATGATGTACAAAAGTCAACAGATATTTTAAATGCTACAATAGAAACAAAACAATCAAAGGTTGAGAGCTTAAATAAATCTTTGGCAAATCTTAGTGATCTTTCTGATGAATTAGAAGCAAAGAAAAAAGAAGCTGCTCAAAAAGTAGAAGATGAAATTCAAAGAATTGCAAAAGAAGCAGCTGCAGCTGCTGCCGCAGGAAATGGTACAAGTTTCTCTGGAAGTCAATTTGTATGGCCAGTAGATGGATATAAAACAATAACAACAAGATTTGGAGAAGTATATAATTTAGTTGTTTCAACTGGTAGTGCTCATACAGGTTGTGATATAGCTGGTTCTGGTATTAATACAAAACCAATAAGGGCAATTGAATCTGGAACTGTAACTACTGCAACATTTAGTAATTATGGTTATGGAAATTATATAATAATAAATCATGGAAAATGTTTAGAAGATGGTAACAATTATATTTCCTTATATGGTCACTGTAGTTCACTTACAGTATCAAAAGGAAAGTATGTAAATAAAGGTGATATAATAGGCTATGTAGGGTCTTCAGGTAACTCAACAGGACCACATTTACATTTAGAAGTTCGTATAAATGGTAAAATAGTAAATCCATTACAATTTTATCCATCTATAAATTTCTATTTCCCTTATGGTTAATATTTTAAATTAATTTATTTATAACTATTGACATATTTTGCAATTTATTGCATAATTAAAGTATGATTAAAAATCATAGGAGGAAGATTTTAATGAGCGTAGTAAACAAAGTAATGGATTGGTTTGGAGTTAATTCAAATGATGAAGAATATGATGATGTAGAATTAAATGAAGCTGATGAAGTTTATGATGAAGATGAAGATTATAACAGATCTAGTTTTAAACCTAGAAATGTA
Organism: uncultured Clostridia bacterium; assembly: GCA_934169925.1. Taxonomy (GTDB): domain Bacteria; phylum Bacillota; class Clostridia; order TANB77; family CAG-465; genus CAG-465. The sequence continues at coordinate 4,796 of CAKPOO010000006.1, forward strand.
GATAATATAGAAAGAGATTCTAGATATTCTAGATCATCTGCAAATTCACAAGTAAGACTTGTGTCAACAAATGGAGGTGCAACAGCATCTAAAATGGTTATTACTCAACCAACTTGTTATGACGAAGTCGAAACAATAGGTGAATATTTAAAAGGACAAAAGTCAGTAATAATTAATTTAGAAAACGTTAGTAAAGAAGATGCTAGAAGAATATTAGATTTTATGAGTGGTGCTACATTTATGGTAGAAGGAACTATTCAAAAAGTTTCTAGCTTAATCTATTTATTTACTCCAAAGAATGTTGAAATTCAAAATGACGTTGAACAATCACAATATAAACAACAAAAAATGTCATTTTCTTGGTTAAAATAGTATTGAAGCAGGCTTTTTAGTCTGCTTTTATTTATATTAGGAGGGGTGAAATATGTTAACACCAATTGATATTGATAATAAAAGCTTTAAGAAAACTAAAATAGGTGGATATGATATTCAAGATGTTGAAGATTTTTTAGTAGAAGTAATGGATGATTATGAAACTTTATACAAAGAAAATGCTGATTTAAAAGAGAAAGTTAATTCTGTTGAAAAAAAAGCTAGTGACTTAGAAGAATCTTTGATGTATTATAAAACAATTGAAGATGGAGTAACTTTAACAGTTGAAAATGCTAAAAAAACAGCTGAAGAAATAAAAGAGATGGCAGCAAAGGAAGCAGAAGCAATAAAAAAAGATACTGAAATTGAAGCAAAAAAACAACTAGAAGAAATAAAACTTGAAATAAAATCTAAACAAATTGAATTTGAAGAAATAAAAAAACAAATTCAAATATATAAAATTAAAGTAAATTCAATGTTAGAAGCTCAAATGAAAATATTGAATGATGAAGATTAAGACTATTGGAAACAATGGTCTTTTTTTGGCATAAATCTTGATTATATAAACTCTTTGTGTTAAAATAATAATTACGTAAACGAATGGGGAGTTTTTATGTTTGATAAATTAGAAGATATTTTAGTAAAATATATTGAATTAACTAAGTTAATTTCTGATCCAGAGATTATTTCAGATCAAAATACATGGAAAAAGTACATGAAAGAGCAAGCAGCAATGAAAGATGTTGTTGAAAAATACCAAGAATATAAAAAAGTAAAACAAAATATGGATGATGCAAAAGAAATGCTAGAAGATCCTGATATGAAAGAAATGGCTGAAGAAGAATATTACTCATCAAAGAAAAAATTAGAGGAAATGGAAGATGAATTAAAAATATTATTGCTTCCTAAAGATGAAAATGATGATAGTAACGTTATCATTGAAATCAGAGGTGGCGCTGGTGGTGAAGAAGCTGCTCTTTTTGCTTATAATTTATATAGAATGTATACAATGTATGCAGAATTAAAAAGATGGCAAGTTGAGGTTATTGATATAAACGAAACTGAACTTGGTGGAATAAAAGAAGTATCATTTATGATTAAAGGAAAAGGTGCATATAGTAAATTAAAATTTGAAAGTGGTGTTCACAGAGTACAACGTGTGCCTGAAACAGAAGCAAGTGGTAGAATACATACATCAACTGTTACAGTAGCTGTTTTACCAGAAGTTGAAGATGTTGAAATCGAAATTAATCCAGCCGATATAAAAATGGATGTATACAGAGCAAGTGGTGCAGGAGGACAACATGTAAATAAAACTTCATCTGCTGTTAGACTTACACATATACCAACAGGTATAGTTGCAGCTTGTCAAACTGAAAGATCACAATTTCAAAATAAAGATTATGCAATGAAAATGTTAAAATCAAAACTTTATGAGATGGAACAAGAAAAGAAAAATAAAGAAATTACTTCTACTAGAAGACTACAAGTTGGTAGTGGTGCAAGAAGTGAGAAAATAAGAACATACAATTATCCACAAAGTAGAGTAACAGATCATAGAATAAATCTTACTATTTATCAATTAGAAAGTTTTCTAAATGGTAATTTGGATGAAATGATAGAAGCTTTAATTGCAGCTGATAGAGCTGATAGATTAAAGGAAGGAAATATATAATAAAAAAGATGACATTTTAATTTTAAAAAATGTCATCTTTTATTTGACTTTAAAAAAATAATATGATATAATAAACAAAATATTGTTTCTTATAAGGAAATACTATGTAAACTATAATGTAAAGGATGGTTGAAAATAGTTGAAAAAGGTGTTAGATAGAAAAGCTTAAAAATATAATAAAGATTCAAATTAGTTTGTGTTATGTAAACTAATTTGAGTTTTTGTGCCTTATTTTCCTTGTAATTATTTATTTATTTTGGGGGTATAAAAATGGTTCATGAAGTAAGAAATGGAAAAGCTGTAAGACAAAGTTTTTCAAAAATCAAAGAAGTAATTGATATGCCTGACTTGATAGATATTCAAAAACAATCATATGAATGGTTTTTGAAATCAGGTCTTAGAGATGTTTTATCTGATGCATCTCCAATTGCTGATTTTTCAGGTAATTTGTTTTTGGAATTTGTTGATTATAGATTAGAAGATGAAACTAAATATAGTATTGAAGAAGCAAAAGAAAGAAATACAACATATTCTTCTAGATTACAAGTTCAAGTAAGACTTATTAACCGTGAGACAGGTGAAATTAAGGAGCAAGAAATTTTCTTTGGTGATCTACCTGTAATGACAGAAAATGGTACTTTCTTAATAAATGGTGCAGAAAGAGTTGTTATATCTCAACTTGTAAGATCTCCAGGAGTTTATTTTACATCTGAAAGAGATAAAACTGGTAAGTTCCTATATGGTGGTACTATTATGCCAAATCGTGGTACTTGGATAGAACTTGAATCAGATTCATCTGATATGTTATTTGTAAGAGTTGATAGAACAAGAAAAGTTCCTCTTACTACATTAATAAGAGCTTTAGGTGTAGAATCTGATAATCAAATAATGGAACTTTTTGAAGATGATTTATTAAACGAAGTTTTATACAAAGATACTGCAAAAACTCAAGATGACGCTTTACTTGAAATTTATAAAAAAGTAAGACCAGGTGAACCTTTACATGTTGATGCTGCTAAAAGCTTATTATTTGGACTTTTATTTGAACCTAGAAGATATGATCTTGCTAGAGTTGGTAGATTCAAATATAATCAAAAATTAAGTATTGCCAATAGAATTGTTGGACAAGTGGCAGCAGAAAATGTTATTAATGAAGAAACTGGTGAAATGTTTGTAAAAGCTGGTGAAGTAATAACTGAAGATGTTGCAGAACAAATAAAACAAAGTGGAATAAATGTTGTTTATGTATTAAGAAATAATAAAAAAGTAAAAGTTATTGGAAATAATACAGTAAACATTTCTAAATATTTAGGATTTGATGTTGATCCTGAAGTTATAAAAGAAGAAGTTTATTTACCAGCATTAAAAGAATTATTAGAAGCTAATCCAGATGCTGATGAAGAAACTTTGAAAAAACAAATAAAATTAAATAGAGAAAAATTAGTTGTAAAATGCGCAACAATGGATGATATTTTTGCGGCTATTAACTATTTCTTAAACTTTAGACACGGAATGGGTAGTGTTGATGATATCGACCATTTAGGTAATAGACGTGTAAGATGTGTTGGTGAATTATTACAAAATCAATTTAGAATTGGTCTTGCAAGACTTGAAAGAGTTGTTCGTGAAAGAATGGCAACTCAAGATCTAGATATTGCTACACCTCAAACATTAATAAATATAAAACCAATAGTTGGATCAATTAGAGAATTCTTTGGAAGTTCTCAATTATCACAATTTATGGATCAAATCAATCCATTATCAGAACTTACTCATAAAAGAAGAATTTCTGCTCTTGGACCTGGTGGTTTATCAAGAGATAGAGCTGGATTCGAGGTACGTGATGTTCACTATACACATTATGGTAGAGTTTGTCCTATCGAATCTCCAGAAGGACCAAACATAGGTCTTATATCTTCACTTTCTACATTTGCGAAAATTAATAGATATGGATTTATTGAAACTCCATACAGAGTAATTGATAAAACAACTGGTCAAGTTAAAGATGATGTTATATATTTAACTGCTGAACAAGAAGATAGATATATCGTTGCTCAAGCAAATGAACCATTAGACAAAGATAATAAATTTATAAATTCTAGAGTTAAAGTAAGACATAGAGATGAAATCGTAGAAATAGAAAAAGAAAAAGTTGATTTAATGGATGTATCTCCAAGACAACTTGTTTCTGTTGCAACAGCTATGATTCCATTCCTAGAAAACGATGATGCAAAACGTGCTCTTATGGGTGCAAACATGCAACGTCAAGCAGTTCCAGTTATAAAACCTGAAAGCCCAATTGTAGGTACAGGTATAGAATATAAAGCTGCAGTTGATTCAGGTATTGTAATTTGTGCTAAAAACGATGGTGTTGTTTCATTTGTTGATGCAAATAAAATTATTGTAGATACCAAGGTTGGAAAAGATGAATATCATCTTATCAAATATCAAAGATCTAACTCAGGAACTTGTATTAACCAAAGACCTATAGTAGTAAAAGGTGAAAAGGTTAAAAAAGGTGATGTAATAGCTGATGGTCCTTCAACACAAAATGGTGAATTATCATTAGGTAAGAATATCTTAGTTGGATTTATGAACTGGGAAGGTTATAACTATGAAGATGCCATCCTAATTTCAGAAGATCTTGTTAAAGAAGATGTTTTAACATCAATTCATATAGAAGATTATGATTGTGAAGCAAGAGATACAAAACTTGGACCAGAAGAAATCACAAGAGAAGTACCAAATGTTGGTGATGATGTATTAAAAGATCTTGATGAAAACGGTATCATTAGAATTGGTGCTGAAGTAAGATCTGGTGATATATTAGTTGGTAAAGTTACTCCAAAGGGTGAAACAGAACTTACTGCTGAAGAAAAATTATTAAGAGCTATCTTTGGTGAAAAGGCAAGAGAAGTAAGGGATACTTCTTTAAGAGTTCCACATGGAGAAGCTGGTACAGTTGTTGATGTAAAAATATTTACAAGAGATAATTGTGATGAACTTGCAACTGGTGTTCATAAAGTTGTAAGAATATATATTGCTCAAAAAAGAAAAATATCTGTTGGTGATAAAATATCAGGTCGTCATGGTAATAAAGGTGTTATATCTAGAATTTTACCAAGAGAAGATATGCCATACTTACCAGATGGTACACCATTACAAATCGTTCTAAATCCACTTGGACTACCTTCACGTATGAATGTTGGTCAAGTTTTAGAAGTACATTTAGGATATGTTGCTAAATCTTTAGGTTGGAAGATTTCTACACCAGTATTTGATGGTGCTAAAGAATCAGATATTGTTGAATTATTTGAAAAACAAGGATTACCAAAATCAGGTAAATTCCCTGTAAGAGATGGTAGAACAGGTGAATTATTTGACAGAGAAGTTACTGTTGGATATATGTACATGTTAAAACTATATCACATGGTTGAAGATAAAATACATGCTCGTTCTATTGGACCATACTCATTAGTAACTCAACAACCTCTTGGTGGTAAAGCACAATTTGGTGGACAAAGATTTGGTGAAATGGAAGTTTGGGCTTTAGAAGCATATGGAGCTTCATATACTTTAAGAGAAATGTTAACTGTTAAATCTGATGATATTGTTGGACGTTTAAAAACATACGAAGCAATTGTTAAAGGCGAAAGTATTCCAAATCCAGGAATTCCAGAATCATTTAGAGTATTAACTAAAGAATTACAAAGTCTTGGTCTTGATTTACAAATGTATAGTAATGATAAAAAGATTGAGCTTGCTGAATCTTTTGATGATGAAGAAAATAATTCAAATATTGATACATCATTAGAAGATGATTTAACTGTTACTGAAAATGATTTTGCTGGAATGTCAGTAGAAGAAGATGGAGAACTTGTTGATGATCAAATAGAATCAGATGATGATGCTACAGATTATGTTGAATAATATATTATTTTAAGGAGGAGTTTTAAAAAATGCAAGATATGGAAAATTTTGATGGATTAAGAATCGGTATTGCATCTCCAGAAAAGATCAGAGAATGGTCTAAAGGTGAAGTTAAAAAACCAGAAACTATCAACTACAGAACATTAAAACCAGAAAGAGACGGATTATTTTGTGAGAAAATATTTGGACCAACAAAAGACTGGGAATGTTATTGTGGAAAATATAAAAAAGTAAGATATAAAGGCATAATATGTGATAGATGTGGCGTTGAAGTAACAAAGAAGAAAGTAAGACGTGAGAGAATGGGGCATATAGAGCTTGCATGCCCTGTATCTCATATTTGGTTCTTTAAAGGTATTCCTGGAAGAATGGGACTTATCTTAGATATGTCACCAAAAGCATTAGAGAAAGTTTTATATTTTGTATCTTACGTAGTATTAGACTCTAAAGATACTACATACAAACCAGGTGATGTTTTATCTGAAAGAGAATATAGAGAAGCAATTGAAAAATATGGTTCTGACTCTTTAAGAGTAGGCATGGGTGCTGAAGCAATAAGAGAATTATTACAAAGAGTTGAATTTGATAAGTTACAAAAAGAATTAAGAAAAGAACTTGAAAAAGCAACTGGAGCAAAAAGAGTAAAACTTATAAAAAGATTAGAAACAATAGATGCTTTTGTGAGTGCTGGTAATAGACCTGAATGGATGATACTTGAAGCATTACCAGTTATTCCACCAGATTTAAGACCAATGGTTCAATTAGATGGTGGTAGATTTGCTACTTCTGATTTAAATGACTTATATAGAAGAGTTATAAACAGAAATAACAGATTAAAAAGATTACTAGAATTAGAAGCACCTGATATAATTGTAAGAAACGAAAAAAGAATGTTACAAGAAGCAGTTGATGCTTTAATAGATAACGGAAGACGTGGTAGACCAATAACTGGTGCAGGTGGCAGACCTTTAAAATCTTTATCTGATATGTTAAAAGGTAAACAAGGTAGATTTAGACAAAACTTACTTGGAAAAAGAGTTGACTATTCAGGACGTTCAGTTATCGTTGTAGGTCCATCATTAAAAATTCATCAATGTGGACTTCCAAGAGAAATGGCTTTAGAATTATTTAAACCATTTGTTATGAAAGAACTTGTAAAAAGAGGAATTGCATTTAATATAAAAAATGCAAAAAGAATGGTTGAAAGAACAGATGTAGAAGTATGGGATGTATTAGAGGATGTTATAAAAGATAGACCTGTATTATTAAACCGTGCTCCAACATTACATAGATTAGGTATTCAAGCTTTTGAACCTGTACTTGTTGAAGGTAGAGCTATAAAATTACACCCACTTGTATGTTCAGCTTTCAATGCTGACTTTGATGGTGACCAAATGGCTGTTCACGTTCCATTATCACCAGAAGCTGTTGCAGAAGCAAAATTATTAATGCTTGCTTCAAACAACTTACTAAAATTACAAGATGGTAAACCAGTAGCTGTTCCATCTCAAGATATGATACTTGGTAGTTTCTACTTAACAGTTGAATTACCTGAAGAAGAAGGAAATGGAAAAATATTCTCTAACGTTGATGAAGCAATGATGGCTTATGACCAAAAAGTTGTAGGAATGCATGCTCCAATAAAAGTAAGAATGTCTAGAGAAGTTAATGGTAAAAAATATACTGGCCTTGTTGATGCAACAGTAGGTAGATTAATATTTAATAGTTATATACCACAAGATTTAGGATTTGTTGATAGAAGTAATGAAAATTACCTAGAACTTGAAATAGGTTTTGAAGTTAAGAAAAAACAATTAGGTCAAATAATTGACAGATGTATTTCTAAACATGGTATACCAGAAACAGCAGTTGTACTTGATGATATAAAAGAAAATGGTTATAAATATTCAACACAAGCAGCTGTTACAGTATCAGTTTCTGATATCGAAATACCAAAATCAAAACCAATAATTTTGGCAGAAGCTGATCAAAAAATCGAAGGCGTTATTAAGAACTTTAAACGTGGCTTAATTTCTGATGATGAAAGATATAATGAAGTTATTAAAATATGGTCAGATGCTACTGATAAAATACAAGCAGCTATTATGAGTAACCCAGATAAAATGAATCCAATTCAAATGATGGCATATACTGGTGCCAGAGGTAACCCAACACAAATCAGACAATTATCTGGTATGCGTGGACTTATGGCTAATACTAGTGGTCAAACAATCGAACTTCCTATTAAATCAAACTTTAAAGAAGGTCTTGACGTTCTTGAATTCTTTATAGCATCACATGGTGCTAGAAAAGGTCTTGCTGATACAGCATTAAGAACAGCTGACTCTGGTTACTTAACAAGAAGACTTGTTGATGTTAACCAAGAAATCATTGTTATGGAAGATGATTGTGGTACACATGAAGGTTTCGAAGTTGAAGCTATCATGGAAAGTGGAGAACCAATTGAAAAATTACATGAAAGAATTGAAGGAAGATTCATTGCTAAAGATATTTTAGATGAAAACGGTAATGTAATATATGGATATAATACATATGTAACACCAGAAATTGCAGATGATATTGTTGCAAGAGGAATTACTAAAGTAACAATTAGATCAGCACTTACTTGTGAATCTATTAGAGGTGTTTGTGCTAAATGTTATGGTAAAAATATGGCAACAGGTGAACAAATCTCAACTGGTGAAGCTATAGGTATAATAGCAGCTCAATCAATCGGTGAACCTGGTACTCAGCTTACAATGAGAACAATTCATAATGGTGGTGTTGCTGGATCTGATATAACTCAAGGTTTACCTAGAGTTGAAGAATTATTCGAAGCTAGAAAGCCTAAGGGTGTTGCTATGGTAACAGAAATTGATGGTACAGTTTCAATTGGTGAAAAAGGTGCTAATAAAGAAGTTATTGTAACAAGAGAAGAAGATAAGTATGTAGAAAAATACTTAATACCTTTTGGTATGTCATTAGGTGTTACTGAAGGACAAAAAGTAAAAGCTGGAGACAGAATAACTGAAGGTTCTTTAGATCCACATGATATCATAAGAATAAAAGGTGAAACTGCAGTTGAAAACTATTTAATTGATGAAGTTCAAAAAGTATATAGAACTCAAGGTGTTAATATTAATGATAAACATATTGAAATAGTTACAAGACAAATGCTTAGAAAAATATTCATCGAAGATGCAGGTGAAACTAATTTAATAGCAGGTTCCACTGTAGATATGACAGAATATAAACAAGCAAATAAAGATGCAATTGCAGAAGGTAAAAAAACAGCAACAGGAAAGAAAATATTATTAGGTATTACAAAAGTTGCTCTTATGACAGATTCATTCTTGTCTGCAGCATCATTCCAAGAAACAGCTAGAGTTCTTACAGACGCTGCTGTTAAAGGTAAAGTTGATAAATTATTAGGATTAAAAGAAAATGTAATAATTGGTAGACTTATACCAGCTGGAACAGGTGTTGTTAATCCAAATAACATTGAAATAGTTGCAGATGATGATAAAAAAGACTTAGAATATAGTTCTATAAAAGAAGATTTAGTAGAAGATATTGTTGAGTAAGTTATAAATGAAAAAGGAATCAATTAAAATTGGTTCCTTTTTTGTGATAATTTGTATTATTTGTATTTATTTTTGTAACTAATTTTTATTTTTATATAAAAAGATTGATAATTTAAAAAAAGTATAATAAACTATATAATATAAATAATAGGAGTTTTTATGAAAAAAAGGAATATCGTTTTATTAATTTTTCTTTGTTTGTTTTTAGGAGTCTGTATATATTTTTATGCAAATCCTACAAAATTAAAAGAAGTATATAAAAAATGTGAAGAATTTTATTATGATAAATTTGAGGAAAAAATTGATTCATATAATGAAGATTATAGGGTAAATTCTATAGATTATGCTTCAACATATTATTACTTAAAATTAAATGATGATGAAAAAATTATTTATGATTATGTAGCATATGCTGTAAAAAATTTAAAAAATGAGATATATTTACAAAAATATGAATATGTTGATGATAAAAAAGTATCAGAGGATATTAATAAAGCAATAACATATTTTTTACTTGATAATCCAGAAGTTTTTTACTTAAAACAAAATTATTTGATATCAACTAATTCTAGTATTTTTGGAACAAAAATTAGCTTGAAATTTGAATATTTAGTAGATTCAAATAAAGATCTAGAAGATAAAATTGGAACTATAAAAGAAAAAGTTGATTATATAAAATCAGAAGTTGTAAAAGATGAAACAGATCCTTATCAAATAGAATTAAAAGTTCATGATTATATTGCTAAAAATACAGAATATTACAAATACGATAATACAGATGAAATTCCAAATGAATATCATAATATATATGGAGCTTTAGTAGAAAATAAAGCTGTTTGTGATGGCTTTGCTAAAACTTTTCAATTAATTTTAGGTAAATATGGAATTGATTCTATAGTTGTAACAGGAACTCTAGAAAATGAACCACATGCTTGGAATTTAGTAAATATTAATGACAACTGGTATAATGTTGATATAACATCAGCAAAATCAATTAAAATTGAAAATAAAGCAATTGTAGTACATTCATATTTTAACGTAACAGATGAAACAATTTTAAAAACACATAAATTCGATAATAAAGATATACTTCCAACATGTGAAAACACAGAATATAACTATTATGTAAAAGAAAATAAAGTAATAAAGTTAAGCGAAAATTTTAATGAAAAAATAAAAAATATAGTAGAAAATTCTGATGAAATATTGGAATTTTATACAACAGATTATACGAATGTGCCGGAAAAATTAGCTGTAGCAGTTGTAAAAATAAAAAATAATGGCTTTATTTTAGCTACAGATAAGGAATATTCGTATTATAATATTTTAAATACATACATTATGGTAAAGAAGTAGTTTTACTTCTTTACTTTTTCTTGAATAATTATGTTATTTATAATAAAATATAACTGAGGTTTTTTATGGAAGAAAAATGTAAGAAAAATATAAAAATATATGCAAATTATGAAATGATTGCTTATGATTGGTTGTTTTATTATGCAATTTCAGTTTTATATATAACAATTACAAAAGGCATGAGCTTGTCAGATGTAATGATTATATCAGCTACATTTTCAATATTTTCAATGCTATTTTTCTTTATGTCAAATAAGATAATTAAAATATTAAAAACAAAAGAAAGTATAGTGCTTGGAAATTTTTGTGTAATGCTGCAAATGTTATTTTATATATTTTCAAAGAATATAATATGGTTTATTGTAGGTAATTTTATAGGTGCACTAGGATTTTCTTTAAAAAGTGTTTCAGAAGGCAATTTAATTTACACATCTTTAAAAAAGATTGGAAAAAAAGAAGAATTTTCAAAAATAAATGGAAAGGCAAATGCAAGATATTCTTATATTAATGCTATAACATCAGCAATTTCAGGTACTCTATTTGTAATTAACAATTATTTGCCTTTAATTTTGTGTTTAATATTTACTATTATAAGTCTTGTGTTTTCACTTTTTTTTAGTAATATACCAGAAGATGAAGGTGATGCTCAAAAAAGAAATGTAGAAAAAAATATATTTAAGATATTAAAAAGTTCAAGAATGAAAGCTTTGCTTTTTAGTGCTTTTATATTTTCAGGAATAATAGCTGTTGCAAGTAATTTATACACATCAATACTTATTAATTTTGAGATAAAAGAACAATATATAACAGTAATTGCGTGTATATCAAGTATTTTTTTAGGAATAGGTCAAAAATTATCAAGTAAAATTCAAAATGTACTAAAAAATAAAGCAATAATGGTTAATTTAGTAACGTATGGAATTGTTTTTACAATACTTGGAATGATTGGATATTATAATATATTGAATATTTTTACATTAAGTATTTTTATTATAATTTTAGCTATTATTGGGTTGATACAAGGAAATTATAGAATTGCTTTGAAAAAATATTTTTTAAGTTTTACTACGCATTATAACAGAGATAAAATAATATCAACATATTATATTTTTGAATATTTAGGACAATCTTTGTTTTTGGTAATGTCTAGTGCTTTATTAAAAGTGTATACAGATTCTGTAGTTACTATAATTATTTCTCTTACATTATTGATATTATCTATTATTATTTGTGTTTACGCAGAAGGAAGACTTGGGTTAAAACCTGAAGAATATAAAAAAGAAGAAATTAATGGATATGTGGTAAATGATAAAAAATAATTTTATGTAATATTAATGTAATTTTTCTTAAAAAACATTGACTTATCAATAAAAATTTAGTATAATAAATTTGTATAATTTTATATTATACAAATTTTTTTGTTTGAAAGGAAGGTGAACTTAAGTGCCTACATTTAGTCAATTAGTTAGACATGGTAGAGAAGATAAAGTAACTAAATCTAAATCTCCTGCTTTACAAAGAGGATACAATTTAAGAAAAAAACAAGCTACTAATATTTCTTCTCCACAAAAAAGAGGTGTTTGTACAGTTGTAAAAACTCAAACTCCTAAAAAACCAAACTCTGCTTTAAGAAAAGTTGCCAGAGTTAGACTTACTAATACAATGGAAGTAACTGCATATATTCCAGGTATCGGTCACAACTTACAAGAACACAGTGTTGTTTTAATAAGAGGTGGAAGAGTAAAAGATTTACCAGGTGTACGTTACCATATTGTTAGAGGCGTATTAGATACTGCTGGTGTTGCAAATCGTATGCAAGCAAAATCTAAATACGGAGCTAAAAGAGCTAAGAAAAAATAGTAGAATTAGGTTAGGCGCTTGAAGTTATAAAATAACATAGCAAGCCCATACAAAAATTAAATATTTTTGAGTACCTATAAGCTTATTATAAGCTTAAAAAATTAATTAAGGAGGGAAGAAAAGTGGCAAGAAAAGGACATATAGCAAAAAGAGAAGTTATGCCAGATCCAATGTACAATTCTAAAGTTGTTACAAAACTTATAAATAAAGTTATGTGGGATGGTAAAAAAGTAACAGCTCAAAAAATCGTTTATGGTGCGTTCAATATCGTTGCTGAAAAAACTGGAAGAGAAGCTTTAGATGCTTTCCAACAAGCTTTAGATAATGTTACACCTACTCTTGAAGTAAAAGCAAGACGTGTTGGTGGTGCTACATACCAAGTTCCAATGGAAATTAGAGCTGATAGAAAACAATCTTTAGCAATCAGATGGTTAGTTGAATATGCAAGAAAAAGAAATGAACATACTATGGAAGAAAAATTAGCTAATGAAATCATGGATGCTATAAACCAACAAGGTGGAGCATTCAAGAAAAAAGAAGATACACACAAAATGGCAGAAGCTAACAAAGCATTTGCTCATTACAGATGGTAATATAAAACCAAAGGAGGAAACCATATGGCAGGTAGAGAATATCCTCTTGAGAGGACTAGAAATATCGGTATCATGGCACACATTGATGCTGGTAAAACTACTACTACTGAAAGAATTTTGTTTTACACTGGTAAAACACATAAAATCGGAGAAGTACATGATGGTGGAGCTACAATGGACTGGATGGAACAAGAGCAAGAAAGAGGTATAACAATTACTTCTGCTGCTACAACTTGTTTCTGGAATAATAATAGAATAAATATTATTGATACACCAGGTCACGTTGACTTTACAATTGAAGTTGAAAGATCTCTAAGAGTTCTTGATGGTTCAGTTACAGTTCTATGCGCAAAAGGCGGTGTACAACCACAATCAGAAACTGTTTGGAGACAAGCAAACAAATATAATGTACCAAGAATGGTATATGTAAATAAGATGGATATTACAGGTGCTGACTTTTATAATTGTGTTAAACAATTAAGAGAAAGATTACAAGCAAATGCAGTTCCAATCGCACTTCCAATAGGTAAGGAAGATAACTTTAAGGGTCTTGTTGATTTACTTAAAATGGAAGCATTAGTTCATTATGATGATCTTGGAAAAGATGTAAGACATGAACCAATTCCAGATGATATGAAAGAAATTGCTGAGAAATATAGAACAGAATTAATCGAACATATCGCTGAAACTGATGATGAATTAATGGAAAAATATTTAAATGGTGAAGAATTCACTGTTGAAGAAATGAAAGCTGCTATTAGAAAATCTACAATAGCAAACACAATGGTTCCAGTAACTTGTGGAAGTTCATATAAAAACAAATGTGTTCAAGAATTACTTGATAACATTGTTGATTATATGCCAGCTCCAACTGATATACCTCATATAAAAGGTGTACTTGAAGATGGAACAGAAGAAGAAAGAAAATCTTCTGATGACGAACCATTTGCTGCACTTGCATTTAAAATAATGACAGATCCATATGTTGGAAAATTAACTTTCTTTAGAGTATATTCTGGTACTTTAGAAAGTGGTTCTTATGTATTAAATGCAAATAAAGGTAAAAAAGAAAGAATTGGTAGACTTATTCAAATGCATGCAAACTCTAGAAAAGATATTGATAAAGTATATGCTGGAGATATTGCTTGTGCAGTTGGATTAAAAGATGTTGTTACAGGTGATACAATTTGTGATGAAGCACATCCAATCATTCTTGAATCAATAGAATTCCCAGAACCAGTTATTGATATAGCTATTGAACCAAAATCAAAAGCTGATCAAGAAAAAATGGCTATAGCTTTAGTAAAACTTGCTGAAGAAGATCCATCATTTAAAACTTATACAAACCAAGAAACTGGTCAAACAGTTATCGCTGGTATGGGTGAATTACACTTAGATATCATTGTTGATAGATTAAAAAGAGAATTTAAAGTTGAATGTAATGTTGGTAAACCACAAGTTGCTTATAAAGAAACTATCAAAAAACCAGTTAAGGTTGAAGGTAAATTCATTAGACAATCTGGTGGTAGAGGACAATATGGTCATGTTTGGTTAGAAGTTGAACCAAATGAAACTGGTAAAGGTTATGAATTTGAATCTAAAATCGTTGGTGGTGTTGTTCCTAAGGAATACGTAAAACCAACAGATGAAGGTGTTCAAGAAGCAATGAGAGCTGGTGTTCTTGCTGGATATCCAGTTGTTGATGTTAAGGTTGCTTTAGTTGATGGTTCATATCATGATGTTGACTCATCAGAAGCAGCATTCCACATTGCAGGTTCTATGGCATTTAAAGAAGCTTGCCGTCAAGGTGGAGCAGTTTTACTAGAACCTATAATGAAAGTTGAAATAACAGTTCCAGAAGAATATATGGGAGATGTTATTGGAGACGTAAACTCAAGACGTGGAAGAATGGAAGGTATGGATACAGTTCAAGGAACTACTACTATCCACTCTTATATTCCACTTTCTGAAATGTTTGGTTATGCAACAGACTTAAGATCTAAAACTCAAGGTAGAGGCGTTTATGCTATGGAACCATTTGGATATGAAGAAGTTCCAAAATCAGTTTTAGAATCAATTGTTGCTAGTAGAGCAAAATCAGAATAATATTTAAATAGTTAATTACATTGAAAGGTATTGCAAAATACTTTTCAATGTAGTAAAATAAAAATTGCAAATGATGCTAGAAATAGCATTATACCGTTAATTTAAGGAGGAATTTAAAAATGGCAAAAGCAAAGTTTGAAAGAAGCAAACCACATGCTAATATCGGTACTATTGGTCACGTTGACCATGGTAAAACTACTTTAACAGCTGCAATAACAAAATATTGTAGTTTAACAGGTGGAGCAGAATTTAAAGCATACGATCAAATCGATGGTGCTCCAGAAGAAAGAGCTAGAGGTATCACAATTTCTACAGCTCACGTTGAATATGAAACAGCTAACAGACACTATGCTCACGTTGACTGCCCAGGACACGCTGATTACGTTAAAAACATGATCACTGGTGCTGCACAAATGGATGGAGCTATCCTTGTTGTTTCTGCTGCTGATGGTCCAATGCCACAAACAAGAGAACACATCTTACTTGCTAACCAAGTTGGCGTTAAATACATCGTTGTATTTATGAATAAATGTGATATGGTTGACGATCCTGAATTATTAGAATTAGTTGAAATGGATATCAGAGATTTATTATCTAAATATGATTTCCCAGGTGATACTACTCCAATAATCAAAGGTTCTGCATTAAAAGTATTAGAATCTACATCAACTGATCCTAATGCTCCAGAATATGCTTGTATCAAAGAATTACTTGATACAATAGACGAATATATCCCAACTCCAGAAAGAGATACTGATAAACCTTTCTTAATGCCAGTTGAAGATGTATTTACAATTACTGGTAGAGGAACTGTTGCTACAGGTAGAATCGAAAGAGGAACTTTAAAAATCGGTGAAGAAGTTGAAATCGTTGGTCTTTCTGACGAATCTAAGAAAACAGTTGTAACTGGTATCGAAATGTTCAGAAAATCTCTTGAAACTGCAGAAGCTGGTGATAACGCTGGTGTTCTTTTAAGAGGTGTTCAAAGAAACGAAATTGAAAGAGGTCAAGTTATTGCTAAACCTGGTTCAATTCATCCACACACTGAATTCGAAGCTGAAGTATACGTATTAACTAAAGAAGAAGGCGGAAGACACACTCCATTCTTCAAAGGTTACAGACCACAATTCTACTTCAGAACAACTGATGTTACTGGTGTAATCGAATTACCTGCTGATAAAGAAATGGTAATGCCTGGTGATAACGTAACTATGAAAATTAAATTAATAACACCTATCGCTATCGAAAAAGGATTAAAATTCGCTATTCGTGAAGGTGGTAGAACTGTTGGTGCAGGATCTGTATCTAACGTTATTGCTTAATTTTATATATAAAAGAAGTGCTTAGCACTTCTTTTTTTGTGCCTAAATGAAAAAACACGTAATAATCTGATATAATTTGCAAAAAAAAATGTAATACTATTGACAATATTGAGTAAATATTAGATAATAGTGGTAAATAGGAGGTGCTATTGATGGAAGCTATTTTTGAGAGAGTAAAAGATGTTATTGGTGAACAACTTGGAATAGAAACAGTTGATACAATAACTATGGATACAACATTTATAGAAGATTTAGGAGCTGATTCTTTAGATATAGTTGAACTTATAATGGCTCTAGAAGAAGAATTTGATCTTGAAATTCCAGAAGCTGATGCAGAAAAAATTTCAACAGTTGGAGATGTTGTAGAATATATTGAAAAAAATCAATAATATAATGAATATATAATGGCAAGGACAATCTTTTGTGCTTGCTATTTTTTTTATTTGTATATAATGTTGAAATTTATCCAGAATTTATATATAATATATAGCAAATAGGATGTGAGAAAATGAATAATGAACAAAGAAAATTGATAGAATTACAAACAAAATTAAAATATACATTTAATGATATTTCACTTTTAAAACTTGCCTTAACACATAAATCATATGCTTACGAAGATCAAAATAACATTAAAGAATATAACGAAAGAATAGAATTTTTAGGAGATGCAATATTAGAACATATTATATCAGATTTGTTATATTTACATACTCCAAATTTTTCTGAAGGAGATATGAGCAAAAAAAGAGCAAGTATCGTATGTGAAAAATCACTAAGCGAAGCAATGAGAAAGATTGGAGCACAGAATTACATTTATCTTGGAAAATGTGAAATGGCTACAGGTGGTAACTTAAAAGATGCTATAATTGCTGATGCATTTGAAGCTATTTTAGGAGCAATATATTTAGATGGTGGCTATGAAATAGCAAGAGATATAGCTTTGGAATTATTAAGTAAAGAAATTGATCAAACACTAAAAGGTCATAATGTAAATGAAGATTACAAAACAAAACTACAAGAAATTTTACAAAGAAATGGCAATGTAAAAATTGAGTATGTTTTACTAAAAGAATATGGCCCAGAACATGATAAAACATTTGAGGTTGAAGTTTTATTTAATGGAAAAAAGATTGGTGAAGGAATTGGAAAAAGCAAAAAACAAGCTGAACAAAACTGTGCAAAACAAGCAATTGAACAATTGTCAAGAAATTAAACTTGAACTAAAAAGTGAGTTAAAAAGTATTTTAAATAAAGAAGATCAATATACTATACCTATATTTATACCTCATAAAGGTTGTAAAAATGAGTGTGTTTTTTGTAATCAGGTAAAAATTAGTGGAACTGTAAAAAATGTTCCATATGAAGAAGTTGACAAAAAAATACAAGAGTATTTAAAATATTTTGAAGGGTCTAAAAATAAAAAAATACAAATAGCGTTTTTTGGTGGAAGTTTTACAGGGCTTTGTATTGATGAACAAATCAAGTACCTAAAAATTGCATATAAATATATAAAATTAGGAAAAGTAGATAGTATTAGAATATCAACTAGACCGGATTATATTTCTCCAAGGATATTAAAGATGTTAAAAAAATATAACGTAAAGAATATAGAACTTGGGGTTCAATGTTTAGATGAAGATGTTTTAAAAATTTCTAAAAGGGGACATACAATAAATGATGTTATAAGAGCGTCAAGGCTTATTAAGTTATATGGTTTTACGCTTGGCCATCAAATGATGATAGGTCTTCCTGGAAGTAGTGATAAAACTGATATAAAAACTATAGAAAAAATAATAAGCTTAGGTGCGAAAGAAATTAGAATTTATCCTGTTTATGTTATAAAACCAAGTGAACTTTATGATATGTATGTTTCGAAAGAGTATGTACCTTTAACTTTAGAAGAAGCAGTAATAAGAACAACAGAAGTTGTTAAAATATGTAATAAACATAATATACGTATAATAAGGCTTGGATTACAATCAACAGATGAAATTACCAAAAATAATAAAGAAATTGCAGGTCCGGTTTCTGATAATTTAGCAGAATATGTTTTTGCATTATTGGTAAAAGAAAAATTAGAAAAAATAATACAAGAAAAAAATTTAAAAAATACAGTTATTAAGGTAGAAGTTGATAAAAGATATATTTCTATTGTTAGTGGACCTAAAAAATGTAATAAAGTTTATTTTAAAGAAAAATATGATATTGATTTAATATTAAAAGGAGTATAAATGAAAAAAAGAGTTATTTTTACCTCTAGTTCAGGTGGTCATTTAAACGAACTACTTAGATTAGAACCTTTATTTAAAGATTATGATTATTTATTAGTTACTGAAAAAACTGATGTAACAGAAAAAATGACAGATAAATATAATATGGAATTTTTAAAATATGGTTCAAGATTTTATTTTTTCAAATATATATTTGTATTTTTATATAATGTTATAAAATGTATACAAATAGTGGTAAAATTTAAACCAGAAACTGTTGTTACTACAGGAGCTCATACAGGTGGAATTCTATGTTATGTTGCAAAAATTTTGAATTCATCAACTAAAATAATATATATTGAATCTTTGGCAAAAGCGGATACTCTTTCAATGACTGGAAATAATGTATATAAAATTGCAGATAAATTTTATGTACAATGGGAAAGTTTAGCAAATAAATATGAAAAAGCTGAATACATTGGGAGGTTGATGTAATGGTACTTGTATTAATAGGAACACAAAAACAAAGTTTTGAAAGATTATTAAGAACAGTTGAGCATAGTAAAGAACTTGAAAATGAACAAATAGTAGTGCAATGTGGATATACAGAATACAAATCTAAAAAAATGGAACAATTTCAATTCATGTCACATGATAGAATAATGGAATATATTGATGAAGCAGATTTTATAATATGCCATGGTGGAGTTGGAACAATTTTTGATTGTCTACATAAAGGTAAAAAAGTTTTAGCAATGCCAAGACTTGAAAAATACAAGGAACATGTTGATGATCACCAAATTGAAATTTGTAGAGAACTTCAAAAAGAAGGATATATTGAATATTGTTTAGATAATGAAGATTTTGATAGCAAAATTAGGCTATTAAAGGAAAAAGAATATAAAAAATACGTTTCAAACGATAATTATTTACATATACTAAAAGAAGAAATTTAAGGTGTGTGATTAATTTATGAAAAATATTGAAAGTGTTCTTAGTGTAATAAAAGATATGTTATTTATAATTGTTGGAACTTTTTTAGTAAGTTTTGCTATAAAAGTATTTTTGCTTCCAAATGAGTTATCAACTGGAGGCTTTAGTGGTATTGCAACAATTTTATATTATATTTGTAAATTAAGAGTAGGTTTAACAATTATTATTTTAAACATTCCATTATTTATATTAGCATTAAGATATGTTGGAAAAGAATTTACATTTAAATCTATAATAGCAACAATATTACTTTCAGTATTTTTAGAAATTTTTGATTATTCATCTATTATAAATACAAAATTGGATTTACTTATATGTTCAATTTTTGGAGGAATTATTACAGGAATTGGGTTATCACTAGTATTTAAGGCAGGTGCTAGTTCAGGTGGTTCTGATTTACTTGCAAACATTTTGACAAAGTTATATAAAGCAACAAATATTTCAAAACTTTTATTAGTAATTGAATCAGTTATTATATTACTAATGATAATATTTTTGAAAAATTTAAATGCGGGGTTATACTCAATTATAGCGCTTTTAGTATCTAGTAAAGTAATAGATTTTGTGTTTGAAGGAATTAATAGACAATGTGAAATAACAATTATAACAAACAAAAAAGATGAAATTTTAAATGAGATATTATATAATATGGATAGAGGTGCAACAGTTATAAATTCTGTAGGTGCACATAGTAAAATTCCAAATTATACTATTACATGTATAGTTAATAGAAATGAAGTAAATAAAATGAAAAAGAATATATTAAAAATAGATAAATCTTGCATTTTATATGTAACTATTGTAAATGAGATAGTTGGAAATGGATTTAAATTAATTGATATTTAAAAAGAGGTTACAAATGAAAAATGATATAGAAAGTTTAAAAAAAATTGCAAATGATGTTAGAAAAGATGTTATAAAAATGGTATACAATGCTTCATCTGGTCATCCAGGAGGCAGTTTATCAAGTGTTGAGATTTTAGTAGCACTTTACCATGAAATTATGGATTTGTCTTTAGATAATAATGGGCAAAGAATAGATAAATTTATACTTTCAAAAGGTCATGCAGCACCTGTATATTATGCAACTTTAGCATCAAAAGGATATATTTTAAAAGAAGATTTAAAAGGATTTAGAAAAATAGATGGTTTTTTAGAAGGACATCCAACGAATAAAATAAATGGAATTGATGTTTCTAGTGGCTCTTTAGGTCAAGGATTATCTATTGCAAATGGAATGGCAATTGCTAAAAAATTAGATGGTAAAAAAGGTTATGTTTATTGTCTAATAGGAGATGGTGAATCAGAAGAAGGACAAATTTGGGAAGCTTTAATGACTTCTAACAAATATAATTTAAATAATTTAATAGTATTTTTAGATTACAATGGACTTCAAATAGACGGAACAATAGAAGAGGTAAAAAAGCAAGGAAATTTTGAAGAAAAATTTAAGGCTTTTGGATTGTTCACACAAGTAATTGATGGCAATGATTTAATGCAAATAATAAATGCAGTGGAAAATTCTAAAAAACAAGATAAACCTTCAGTCATAATATGTAAAACTATAAAAGGTAAAGGAATATCTTTTATGGAAAATAAAGCAAATTGGCATGGAAAAGCTCCAAATGAAGAAGAGTACAAAAAAGCTATGAGTGAATTGGAGGTAAATATATGAAATCAACAAGACAAGCATATGGTGAGTTTTTAGTAGAAGCAGGCTTAAAAAATCAAGATGTTGTTGTTCTTGATGCAGATTTAGCAGAAGCTACAAAAACTAATGAATTTAAAAAAGTATTTCCACAAAGACATTTTGACGTTGGAATAGCAGAACAAGATTTAATTGGAACAGCATGTGGTATGGCTTTATCAGGAAAAAAGGTATTTGCATCAACATTTGCTATGTTTCTTGCAGGTAGAGCTTATGAACAGGTAAGAAATACAGCTGCATATTCACATGTAAACATTAACTTATGTGCAACGCATGCAGGTCTTTCTGTAGGTGAAGATGGTCCGACACACCAATGTATTGAAGATATAGCATTGATGAATGTAATACCAACAATGAAAGTACTTTGTCCAGCAGATGATATTGCAACTAAAAAAATATTAGATTTATCTATTGGAGAAGAAGGACCAAAATATATACGTCTTGGAAGAAGTGATGTAGAAGATGTTTATAGCTTAAATGATAATTTTATTCTAGGAGGTTCTCATACTTTTGGAAAAGGTAAAGATGGTACTATTTTTGCTGTTGGTCAAACAGTAGCAATGGCATTACATGCAAAAGAAATTCTTGCAAAAGAAAATATAGATGTAAGGGTTGTAGATTTGTATAGCATAAAACCTGTAGATAAAGCGACAATAATAAAATGTGCAAAAGAAACACAAAAACTTGTATCTATTGAAGATCATAGTGTAATAGGTGGAATTGGCTCTATAATTTCAAATGTTTTGACAGAAGAATATCCTAAGAAGTTAATAAAAATAGGAGTAGAAGATAAGTTTGGAAAGTCAGGTAATTACAAAAAAGTGTACAAATTATATGGAATAACAACAGAAAATATAGTAGATAAATTTAAAAATTATTAATAAAAAAACCAAAATAATATTTTATTATTTTGGTTTTTTATTCTATAATGGATTAATTTCAAACTTAATTTTAAATTTTTTAAAGTCATTTAAAGTATTAGTTTCTAAGCATTCTAAATATTCATCGAGGTCAGATTCCTTTTTGCAAGCAGCAATAATTGCAGGATTAAGTTCATATTTAAACATTAATTCAAAAGCATATTTTAAAGCTTCTGGAATTGATTTACCTTCACGATCTCTTATTAAAGAATAAGTTTCTCTAAATCTAGCAAGTACAGAATGTTTTGTATAATATTTTCTTGAAAATGTAAATTCTTTTTTTATTACGTCTTCTGCTGAAGAATAAGAATCGGGATATTTTTTTAGATAATTATTTATTTCTGAACATTTATATGGTAAATAAACATAATCTTCAGTTATAACTAAAACTTTATTATCTGGAATATTAACTTTTTTATCATAAATTTTTTTCTTTGCTTTTTTATTTTTATTAATATCATCTATTGTATATGATTTTAGTACCATTGTTGCTGGATCTATAATTTTGGTATATTCTTTATTTTTTTCAAGCATTATAAATGAAATGTAATTATTATTAATTAAATCAATTTCTTTTAATGTAGTATTTTTTAAATTCGAAAAACTTTTTATTTTATCTTCTATTGAAGAGATTATATCTGAGTAAAATTCTTTATCTTTTTTTGTAGTTTCAATTGAAATTAAAAGATCAACAGTACTTTGAATTAATTCATTTAAAGTTCTCTTTAGATTATATAATAAATTAATACTATTATTTGATTCTTCAAAAATTCTGGTGCCAGAAGAAAGAAGTTCTTTTTGAGTAAAGTCTAATTCTGAGTTTGCAATAATTTCATTTAAATTGTTTATATATTCTACAATTGTATCTCTTCTTGCTTCTTGGTATACAATTCTATTTTTTATATCTTCAATTTCATTTTCAGAATTAGTTAAAAATTTAAAGTCATTTTCTGTGAATAAACCATTTAAAAAAATTGATGTATGTAAAATTTCACTGTTCATAAAATATCTCCCTCCTAAAAAATAACAAATAATACAATTCACATTATATTTTAACATATTCAGATAAAAATAGTCTATACATTTTAAAAAATAATGTCAAAAAAGTATTACATAAATACTACATTTGTGTAATAAAAGTGTAATATAGACTCTTTTTGTTGACGAATTTTTTACTTTTTTGTAAAATTTTATGTGTATAAAAGTGTTAACTTTGATGCACATATTCAAATAAAAGGAGGAGAAGAAATGAAAAAAAGAAATTACCTTGTTATTGTTTTAGCTGTAGCTTTACTTGCTTTAGCAGTAGGTTATGCGTCTTTTTCACAAAATTTAACAATTTCAGGTACAGCAACAGCTAATGCTAAATGGGATGTTAAATTTACAAAGGCAACAATGTCTGATGTAAATCATGGTACAGCAACTGTTACTTCTGACGATGAAATCACTATTGATGGAACTTTAGCATTTCCAGGTGATGGATTTACTATGACATCAGAAATTACAAATGCTGGAACTTTAGCTGCAAAATTAACAGAATTTACTTTAGTAGATGATCTAGGAAATGAATTTTCTAATGATAATATAACTGTTTCAATTCCAAACATTGTTACAGATGGATCTGAAGTTATTGCTGCTGGTGCAAAATGTCCAGTAACTATTTCAGTAAAATGGAATGAAGATTCAGAAGTAGAATCTGCTGTAGCTAAATTTAAAGTTAAATTTAAATATGAACAAGATACAACAACAGTTAATGTTCAACCAGAACATGGTGTACATCAATAATATAAATTTACGAAAAAGCACCATTGAGTGCTTTTTTGTAGTTTATTTGAATTAATGTGAAGGAAAGTTATGCAAAAATCAAAAGTAGCAACAATTGGGATTATTATTATAATTGGAATATATGTAATATTATCAAGTATAGTTCTTATATATCAACATAATTTTTCTTATTTATATATAATAAATCCTGTTTTTTATATATTAATAGCTATATCTCTAAAAGTTACTATTGGTAAAACCTTAGAAAAAACAAAGATAAAAAAAGAAGTTTTAAATTGTGTTTTAGTGGCCGTAATTTCGTATATAATTATCTATTTAATTAGTGGCCTATTTGTTACATTTGGAAAAAATCCGTATTCAACTAATTTTGTTGGCGTATTTATAAATTGTTGGATTTTGGGAATTCCTGCAATATTAAGGGAATATATTAGATACAAATTGATTAATAATGTATACGAAAAAGATAAAATAAAAATAGCTGTTTTTATTTCAATAATATATATATTTATTGAAAGTGAAGTATATATTATTCTTTCAAAAGAAATAAGTGCAATAGTATTAATTAAATTTTTAGCTGTTACAGTATTACCACTTATTATAAAAAATATTCTATTTTCATATATTGATATGAATGCAGATTTAAAATCAGTTATTGTATATGATTTTATAACTAGATTGTTTATGTGGACATGTCCGATACTACCGAATTCTCCTTGGATTATGAACTCAGTTATTGAGATTATGGTACCACTTCTATGTTATATATATATTTGTTATATAAAAGGAAAAAAATATATTAATGTTTATCAAGAAAAAGTAATTGAAAACGATCCAAAAAGTTATATTGCATTTATAATTATAATAATACTTTTTATTTGGTTTATTATAGGCGTTTTTCCTGTAAAACCTATAGCGGTTGCCACTGCTAGTATGGAACCAGAAATTTTTATTGGTGATGTTGCAATTATAAAAAAGTGTAATGTTAATGATGTTATAGTAGGAGATATAATTGAGTATAGTTTAGATGATATTACTGTAATACATAGAGTTGTAAAAAAAGAACAAATAAAAGGTGAAATTTTATTTACAACAAAGGGAGATAATAATAGACAAGAAGATGATTTAAAAGTAAATGAAAGTCAACTTTTAGGAAAAGTTATTTTTAAAATTAAATATATTGGCTATCCATCAATTTGGTTACATTTATTACAAGAAGAAAAACAAGTAAATGTATCAACAGGAGATGCTTAGAAAGGAGGCGTAGATGAGAGTAAAATCTAGAGTAAAAAAAGATAAAAACAATAGGTTAAGAAGATCAACTAAAATAATTTTAACTATTGTTCTTATATGTTTATTTGCTATTTCTTTGTTTACTTTAGTGAAAAATCTACTGATTTCCTCTGAAAATATAAATAATAAGAAAGAAATATATTCATATTCTAATAAATTTAATTATAATTATGATGTTGTTTTAAAGGATAATCCATATACAGATACTAAAATATTAGGTATGGATACTACAGCATATGTTACAGATCTTATAGATTACATTGATTTAAACTTAAATTATAATTATGATTCTGATGTTTCAAGTGATATTGAGTATACATACAAGATTACTTCAAAACTTGTTGGAATATATACTTCTAATGGTGAAGAGCAGAATGTTTGGAATAAAAGTTACATTTTAATGGATGAACAAAAGAGTAAAGCAAGTGGTAATGGTTTTAATATAAATGAAAAAATAAAACTTGATTTAAAAAAAGAAAATGAACTTGTAAAATCTTTTGAACAACAATTATTTATGAGTATTGATGCTAGATATATTGTTACATTAAGCGTTACATCTGAAACTATGATTGAAGAAAAATTGGTTAAGAATAATTATCAAACCACAGTTTCTATAGATTTAGGTTCAAAAACTACATCAATAAAAGGTGATAATAATAAAGATAATAGACAATATGTAACAAAAGATGTTATACAAACAAGAAGTATTAATAAAGTTGAAGTATCTATAGGTGTTGTATGTTTTATACTAGCAATAATAATATTTAGAAAATTGTCAAAATCTGAAACATCTAGATTTATAAGAAATGATTACAGAATTGAACTTAATAAAATTCTTAGATTGTGTCAAGATAAGATTGTACAAGTTAGTAATAAAATTGAAGTCAATCAAACAAATGTCATTGATGTTAAAGACTTTGGTGAAATTATCAAATTATCAGAAGAATTGTTTAAACCGATACTTTATTGGACTGATACAGATGAAGATGAATCTTGGTTTTGCGTTGTAAGTAACAATGTAAGTTATAGATATATTTTAAAAAGTAAAGGTTAGATAAATTTTGTCTAACCTTTTTATTTGGTGTGATATTATGAAATATAAGTTAAAAAGAAAACATAGAAAAAATATTAAAATGATGTACGTTTTTTTAGTTATTTTAGTAGTATTAATTGGATTAAGTGTTGGATATGCATCTTTTTCATCAAATTTATTTATTACGGGAAAAATATCTTTAGGAGGTAATAATAGTTTAATAGATAAAGTTGTTGACACTGGTGATGGTCTTCATAAAATAGATGATGATAAATACTATTTTGTAGGAAAAAATGTAGATAATTATATAAAATTAATGGGAAAAAATAATGAAGTAGATTCCACTATATGGAGAATAATAGGAATTGATAAAAATGGTATAAAATTAAGAAAAGAAGAAAGTATTGGAAATATTGCTTGGAATACAAAAGGTTCTAAAGTCTGGGCAGATTCAAGTTTGAATGAAAAGTTAAATGGTGACTTTTATGCATCATTGAGTAATAGCATTAATCTTAATCAATTAGTTCAAAATCCAATTTGGAATATCGGAGAATCTAAAGATGGTATATCTATATATTCAAATGTTGAATATCAAGGAACAGTATATAGCGCAAAGCCAGTTGGACTTACAACAATAGAAGACTATAAATATACTGGCAACTCTGATGGATGGATGAAAGAAGGTAATTTCCAATGGACAATTACGGCGTATTATGGAAATTCAACAGTATATAGAATAAATGCAACAGGTAATTCTAGAAATTCAAACGTTACATACGAATCTATTGTAAAACCAGTAATATATTTAAAAGCTAATGTAAAACTAAAAGGTAGTGGAAAATATGATGATCCATATATTGTAGTTACAGCAAATTAAAATATAAAAAAATGAGCAGCTATTAGCTGCTCATTTGTGTTATTGTATTTTTTAGATCTTATTTGTTATCATACATTGTATGATAATAGTTCTGATACTCGCCAGATATGATATCTTCCCACCAAGATTTATTGTTTAAGTACCAATTTATTGTTTCTTTGATACCATCTTCAAATTTTGTCTCAGGAAGCCAGCCAAGTTCTTTATGAATCTTTGTTGGATCAATAGCATAACGCATATCATGACCTTTACGATCTTTTACATAAGTAATCAAGCTTTCAGGTTTTCCAAGTTCCTTGCAGATAAGCTTTACAATGTCAATGTTTGCCATCTCATTATGACCACCTACATTATAAACCTCGCCAACTTTTCCTTTGTGAATGATAAGATCAATTGCCTTGCAATGATCCTTAACATATAACCAGTCTCTTACATTCAAACCATTTCCATATACTGGTAAAGGTTTATCATGTAAAGCATTGATTATCATTAAAGGAATAAGCTTCTCTGGAAAATGGTAAGGACCATAATTGTTAGAACACCTGCTTATAGTTACTGGTAATCCATAAGTTCTATAATATGCCATTACAAGTAAATCTGCAGCGGCCTTTGAAGAACTATATGGACTTGATGTATGAATTGGTGTTTCCTCTGTAAAGAACAAATCTGGTCTGTCAAGAGGTAAATCACCATACACCTCATCAGTAGATACCTGATGATATCTTTCAATGCCATATTTCCTGCAAGCATCCATTAAAACAGCTGTACCGATTATATTGGTATTTAAAAATACCTCCGGATTTTCAATAGATCTATCAACATGACTTTCTGCAGCAAAGTTTACCACGATATCTGGCTTTTCCTTTTCAAATAATTTGTAAATTGCATCTCTATCTGTGATGTCAATTTTTTCAAACTTGAAGTTAGGATTATCCATGACACTTGAAAGTGTTGATAAGTTTCCTGCATATGTTAAAGCATCTAAGCAGACAATTTTATAGTCTGGATGAGTTTCCAACATATGGAAAATGAAATTAGATCCAATGAATCCAGCACCACCAGTTACAAAAACTTTTTTCATAAGAACCCTCCTATAAGTCTTTAAATAAATCTGTGTTTCTAAGTTCCTTTAAATTTGGCCAAACTGCATCTTTTGGAGAAGTGTTTATCTTTGTATCACTGTCAAATGGCCATTTAATTCCAATATCTGGATCGTCCCATTTAACACCACCTTCTGCTGCAGGATTAAAATCACTATCTACTTTGTAACAAAAAGTTGCAAAATCAGATAACACATAAAATCCATGTGCAAAACCTCTAGGTATCATAAACATCTTACAATTATCTTCTGATAAGATAACTCCGTAATATTTACCGTAGGTTTTACTACCTGGTCTTAAGTCGACAGCTACATCATAAACAGTACCTTCAGTACATCTAACAAGTTTTGCCTGAACATTTTCTTTCTGAAAATGTAGACCTCTAAGAACACCTTTTGAAGATCTAGACTGATTATCCTGAACAAATTCATAATCAAGTCCTATCTCTTCGAATTCTTTCTTAGAATATGTTTCCATAAAGTATCCTCTATTATCGCCAAACTTTGTGGGCTCTACAACATAGAGCCCCTCAAAGTTGGCACACTGAGTTTTAGTAAATTTTGACATTACTTTATTTCTCCTTCCGCAACCTTAATTAAATACTTACCATATTCAGTTTTTTCAAGCTTTTTGCCAAGAGCAAGTAACTGATCCTGGTCAATATATCCTTTCTTGTATGCAATTTCTTCTATACAAGAAATATAAAGACCCTGACGTTTCTGTACAGTTTCGACAAAGTTTGCAGCCTGGAGTAACATATCTGGATTTCCTGTATCAAGCCAAGCAAAGCCTCTACCAAGTGTTTCAACACTTAAAATACCTCTTGATAAGTATTCATTGTTTACACTTGTGATTTCTATCTCATTTCTTTTTGAAGGAATGACATTCTTAGCTATCTCTATAACATTGTTGTCATAGAAATAAAGACCTGGTACAGCATAGTTAGACTTTGGAACTTCTGGTTTTTCTTCTATAGATAACGCCTTTCCATTCTTATCAAAATCTACAACACCGTATTCCTTTGGATTTGATACATACTTTCCAAAGATTGTTGCACCACCATGGTTTTCAACTCTGTTAACAGCAGACATAAGTGTGCTACTAAATGACTGGCCATAAAATAAATTATCACCTAATACAAGTGCAACACAGTCCTTGCCAATGAAATCTTCGCCAATGATAAAAGCATCAGCAAGTCCACGAGGAGTTTCCTGTACTTTGTATTCAAATTTCATACCAAGAAAACTGCCATCACCAAAAAGTTCCCTGAAAGTGTCAATATCTCTTGGAGTAGAAATGATTAATACTTCCTTTATACCAGCAAGCATTAAAGTTGACAAAGGATAATAGATCATAGGCTTATCATAAACTGGCATAATCTGCTTTGAGATTGCCTTAGTTAATGGATAAAGTCTTGTTCCTGAACCACCTGCTAAAATAATACCTTTCATAGTTAAATTTCCTCCTTGTAATTGTCTAAGTAGTTTGAAAGTGCAAAAGCATAATTATCTGGAAAAATACCGATATCATGCAATTTCTTTTTAGAAAGCTGTGAATTGTGTGGGCGAGTTGTTGGAGTAGGATACTCCTCAGATGGAATTCCTACTACCTTTGTGTCAAGGTTAAGGTAATTAAAAATTCTTTCTGCAAACTGTGCCCATGAACAAAAGCCCTCACCTGTAGCATGGTAAATACCATAACTAGGGTTCTTTTTAAGAATTTCTTCTATGATCTTGCATAGTGTAACAACACTTGTAGGAGAACCCCACTGATCATTTACAACTTTTACCTCATCGTGATCTTTTGCAAGACGTAACATAGTCTTTACAAAGTTTTTACCATTGTGACCGTATAACCAAGCAGTACGTAAGATGTAGTACTTATTAGCTTCAGCTGCCCTTAATTCACCGTTATACTTTGTATAACCATAAGCTGATACGGGATGTGGTAAATCTGACTCCTCGTATGAAAGATTAACATCAAGTTTTCCATCAAATACATAATCTGTACTTATGTGGATCAATGTTGCATCTACATAGTTAGCAGCACGTGCTAAGTTTTCAACGGCATCAACGTTGAGTTGATATGCAATTTCAAGGTTATCTTCACAACCGTCTACATTTGTGTAAGCTGCACAGTTTATAATGTAGTCTGGTTTTAAGAAGTTAATTATTGCATCAACGCTATAAGGATCACAGATGTTAATCTCATCCTTGTCGCCACCAAAGACCGTGTAATTAGGATCTTTAGAAAGTCTTTCATAAAGCTCAGAACCGAGCATACCTTTGTTACCGATTACTAAAATTTTTTTCATGATTAATCTCCTATTCTTTGTGTAATAACAAACATCGAAATGCTTGTAACTGCTAAATATAGTTAATTTAGCTTAACATAATGCTACGTAAATTATTATATCATAGATTATGTGTTTAGTCAAATTTTGATTTTTTGTTGTAAAAATAACAATTAGATTCTATTGATATTTTTTTAAAAATTAGTATATAATAGTTATATATTTGGAGGAATTATGAATAAATCAAAATTTTTTATTACAATAATTATCATTCTTTCTTGTGCACTTATTATTTCTTTAGTTTTATTTTTTACTCTTAATTCAAACGGTAAAATAAATCAAGGTGCTTTTAGAGTAAATGACGTAGTTTTAAAATCATATGTTAGCATTGAAGAAAAACAAGATGAAAATGAGGTAATTGAAGAATTATCAAATATGGTTTTAGATATTTCTCAGAATAATAATTTACAAATATATATACAAAAAAATTTAGAAGCAAGTAGAATTACTATTGATAAGATTTCTACTACATATCCTAAAAAAATGGGAGATCTTGTTTTTTATCAGTTAGGTAATGAAAATAAAGTAAATTTAACGGAAAAATCAGAAGAATATGATTTAAATTTAATTGAACAAGAAGAGCAGTATTATCTTGATTTAAATATTGATAATATAAATTGTTTAAAAGATATGAATGTTCCAAGCGTAACTAAAGTTGTAAGATTTGATGGTACAATATTAGAAAATTTAAATACAAAAATTGATGATTATACATATAAAATTTCATTTAATTTAAATATATATGATGAAACTGGTAAGAAAAATGTTTGCAAAGTTTCTCTTGATTTACCAAATTCTGATTTGATAAACAGTGGAACAACTATTATAAGACAAGATACATCAAAGTATGTATTTTCAGTAAAATAAAATTTTTACTTGATTTTATGCAAAAAGTATTATATAATTTTAGTGTGCCAAACGATAGAGAGTTTGTGAACCTTGTCAGGTCCGGAAGGAAGCAGCAATAAGCAGATATATCTATGTGTTTGGTGCATTTTTTATGAGGTGATAATATGTCATATATGGCTTTATATAGAAAATATAGACCTACAACTTTTGATAGTATTGTTGGTCAAGAAAATGTAACAAAAATATTAAAAAATCAAATCAAAAACCAAAAAATATCACATGCGTATATTTTTAGTGGTACAAGAGGTACAGGAAAAACCAGTGCTGCAAAGATTTTTGCAAGGGCTATTAACTGTTTAAATCCACATGATGGAGAGCCTTGTAATGAATGTGAAGTTTGTAAAAATATATTAGAAAATAACTGTACTGATGTAATTGAAATGGATGCTGCATCAAATAACAGTGTTGAAAATATAAGACAAATAAGACAAGAAGTAGTATATGCTACTGTAGATGTTAAATATAGAGTGTATATAATTGATGAAGCACATATGTTAACAACTAGTGCATTTAATGCTTTGTTAAAAACTTTAGAAGAACCTCCTGCAAATGTAGTTTTTATACTAGCTACCACAGAACAACATAAAATTCCAGTTACAATTTTATCAAGATGTTTAAGATTTGAATTTTCTAGAATAAATGAAGATGATATTTTTAAAAGACTTGAATATGTATTAAATGAGGAAAAAATTGAATATGATGTAGAAGCTATTAAATATATTGCAAAGATTGCAGATGGTGGCTTAAGAGATGCTTTAAGTATATTAGAAAGATGTATAACTGAAGCTACTGATAAACTAAAATATGAAGATGTTTTAAGAATAATTGGAGCAATAGATACACAGTTAATTGATGAGATATGTGAAGGATTAATTAACCTAGACATAGATAAAGTACTTGAAAATATTGATGTTGTTGTAAAAAAAGGAAAAGACTTAAGACAATTAAATTATCAAATAACTGAAAATATGTTAAATAGGCTTATAAATGAAAAAGAAGAAAAGAAAAAATTAATTAAAATAATTGATAGATTATCAAAACTTGATAATGATTTAAGACTTTCATCAAAACCTGTTATTGTAATGAAATCTTGCATGGTTGAACTTTGTAATGTTGAAGAAAATTTAACTAATAATAGTGGGGCAAGTGTTGATATAAAACCTTTGCTTCAAAAAATTAGTAATCTTGAAAATAAAATAGAAGAATTAAAAAAACAAAAAGTTGCAACAGTTGTAACCAATACGCCTGTGCAAAGAGTGGAAAATAAAGTAGTAGAAGCTAAAAAAACAACTGAGATAGTGGAAAGTGCAGATAAATTTAAAGAAGAAGAAAAATTAAAAAAATTAATAGTTGAAAACGGAAATTTAAAAATATATTCAGCTATAGCAGGAGCTAGAACTTTTATATCTGAAAATATTTTAATTGTTGTTACTAATAATTCTTTTGCTTATTCTATATTAAAGCAAAATGAAACTATTGATGTTATAAAAAGTATTTATGATCAAAATTTTGGAGTTATTGATAATGTGTATATAAGATTACAAGAAGATACTATTGAGGTAACACCAAAAATTGAAAAGTATTTAAATGAAAATGATATAAATTATACTAAATTAGATTGAATTTAGAAGCTCTTTAGTATATAATATGTTACGTTAGAAAGGATGATATATATATGGCAAAATTTGGTGGATTCCCAGGTGGTTCAATGGGAAATATGCAAAATATTTTAAAACAAGCACAAAAAATGCAAAGAGAAATGCAAGAAAAACAAGAAGCTGTAGCTGCTAAAGAAATAGAAACTTCAGCAGGTGGTGGAGCAGTTGTTGTAAAAGCAACTGGAGATAAAGTTATAAAAGAAATAATAATAAAAAAAGAAGTTGTTGATCCAGAAGATGTAGAAATGTTACAAGATTTAGTTTTAACAGCTGTTAATGAGGCTTTATCAAAAGCTGATTCAATGATGCAATCTGAACTTGGTCAATTTAACGTTCCAGGACTATTTTAGTTTATGTATTCAGAATCAGTAAATAAATTAATAAATCAATTTGAAAAGTTGCCAGGTATTGGGCATAAAACAGCAGTAAGACTAGCTTTTTATGTGTTAGAATCACCAGAAAATTACGCAAAAGAAATGGCAGAAGCTATAATTAATGCAAAAGAAAAAGTGAAATTTTGCTCTATTTGTTATAATCTTACAGAAACAGATCCATGTGAAATTTGTTCTAATAACAAAAGAGATAACAGTGTTATATGTGTCGTAGAAAATGTAAAAGATGTAATAGCTATGGAAAGAACGCATGAATATAAAGGTCTTTATCATGTTTTGCATGGTTCTATATCTCCGATGAATAATATAACTGCAGCTGATATAAAAATAAAAGAACTTTTACAAAGATTATCTGATGATAAAATAAAAGAGGTAATACTTGCAACAAATCCAACAGTTGAAGGAGAAGCAACAGCTATGTATATTTCAAGAATAATAAAACCTCTTGGTATTACTGTATCAAGAATTGCTCACGGTATTCCTGTAGGTGGGGATCTTGAATATACTGACGAAATAACCTTAATAAAGGCTATGGAAGGAAGAAGAATGATGTAAATAGGTGTGTGCTTACACCTATTTATTTTTTGGGAGTATAGTATGAAAATAGGATTTTATGACTCTGGTCTTGGAGGAACTACAGTACTTAATGAAGCTTTAAAAAATATAAAAGCAGATTATTATTATTTTGCAGATTTATTAAATTCTCCATATGGTACTAAAACTCATGAAATGGTAAAAGAGTATGCAAAAAACGCAATAAAAATTTTAAAAAATCAAGGATGTAAAGTAATAGTTGTTGCATGTAATACAGCAACAAGTGTAGCTATAAAGGATTTAAGAGAAGAAAATAAAGATTTAGTTATTATAGGGACAGAACCAGCTGTAAAAGTTGCACATGATAAAAATGTAAATAAGGATAAAAAAATAATAGTAACTGCTACTAGCCTAACTTTAAAAGAAGAAAAGTTAATAAAATTAATAAAAAGGTTAGACATGAAAGATCAAGTGATATTGCATCCACTTGATAAACTTGTATATTTTGCAGAAAGTAAAGATGAAATTGATCATAAAAGTGCATTAGAATATTTAAAAGAGGATTTCTTAGAATATAATTTTGATAAAATTGAAAGTGTAGTTTTAGGTTGTACACATTTTCCTTTATTTAAAGAAGATTTTAAAAAAGTCTTTGGAGATAAGGTAAATATTTATGATGGAAGTGTTGGTATAATCAAAAATTTAAAAAGCCATATAGGTAATAGTTGTGATAAGTCTACAACAATTACTCTTATATCATCTAAAGATGATGGAAAAATATTAAATAAATTTAAAAAAATAACTAGTTGTAATGAAGTTAATTTTAAAGTAATTTAAAATTATATTACAACGTTACAAAAAAGTTACAAAAAAATTAAAATTATTTGACAAAAAATGTAGAATATTTTTTTCAATAATGGTATAATTTTTATAGATT
Organism: uncultured Clostridia bacterium; assembly: GCA_934169925.1. Taxonomy (GTDB): domain Bacteria; phylum Bacillota; class Clostridia; order TANB77; family CAG-465; genus CAG-465. Next base: position 40,296 of record CAKPOO010000006.1, read on the forward strand.
TTAAGAGAGGTATATGTTATGAATGATAAAAAAATATTAATAGTTGATGATGAAAAACCAATTGTTGACATTTTAAAATTTAATTTAGAAAAAGAAGGTTTCTCTACAGCAGTTGCATACGATGGAGAAGAGGCTATAAACATAGCATTATCTATCAAACCAGATTTGATATTACTTGATTTGATGTTACCTAAAGTAGATGGCTTTAATGTTTGTAAAGAACTTAGAAAAAGTTTAGTTTGTCCTATAATTATGCTTACAGCAAAAGAAGAAGTTGTAGAAAAAATAATAGGTCTTGAACTTGGAGCAGATGATTATATGACAAAACCATTCTCTATTAGAGAAGTTATTGCAAGAGTAAAAGCAAACTTAAGAAAACATGTAATTCAAGAACCAGAAGAAAACAAAAAAACATCTAAATCAAAAATTCAAATTAAAGATATGATTATAGATTCTGAAAAATATATTGCTATAATTGGTGATAAAAAAATAGATTTAACTATAAAGGAATTTGAACTTTTAAAAATGCTTTCATCTGAACCAGATCAAGTATTTACAAGAGAACAAATATTAAAGGGTGTATGGGGATATGATTTTTATGGTGATGCAAGAACAGTTGATGTTACTATAAGAAGATTAAGAGAAAAAATTGAAAAAGACTCTGCTAATCCTCAATACGTACAAACAAAAAGAGGAATGGGATATTATATTTCAGAATAAATAGGAGATAATATGAAAAATTCTATTAAGAAATTATTGATATTAACAAATATAAGTATAGTAGTTATAGTTTATATAACTACTATATTGTTATGTGGAAATGTTATAGACACTAAAAATATATTTGCAATTAGTAATATTCTTATACTTTTGTTATTTATTGTTGTTTCTTGCCTTGTATCAATTATTATCGCAAGGTATATAACTTATCCATTAAAGAAAATAGAAAAATCTTTAAGAAGTGTTGCAAATGGTAAAATGATTGATTCAAAGCATATATTAGAAACTTGTAAATTAAAAGAAGTTCAACAAACAGCAGATTCTTTTGCTTTAATGATGCAAACAATTAAGAAGAACAATTTTGATTTAAATTCTCAACAAAGTAAAACAGATATTATATTAGAACATATGGCAGATGGTGTTGTAGCTTTTTCAATGACATGTGAAGTAATACATATGAATAAATCTGCTATGAGATTATTGCAAATTGATAAATATTATGACACTTATGAAAAAATAACTAAAAAGCTAGGAATTGATTTAGAATTTGATAAAATAATGTATTTACCAAATTACAAAACAATAGAGGTAAAAGCTATAGTTGATGAAAATGCTATAAATATCGTATTTTTACCTTTTTATAGCAATAATCTTACACCTATGGGCGTTATAATGATGGTAAGAGATATAACAGAAACAGTTAGACTTGATGAAATGAGAAAAGAATTTGTTGCAAATGTTTCTCATGAATTAAAAACACCTCTTACTTCAATAAAAGGATATTCTGAAACAATCATGAATGGGGATTTAACATATCAAGAAATTAATAAATTCTCAAAAGTAATATATCAAGAAGCAAGTAGAATGAATAGATTAGTTTTAGATTTGCTTCAATTATCAAGATTTGATTCTAAAAAAGTAAGAGTAAATAGAACAACTTTTGCATTAGATGAAATGGCAAAAAATATTTGTGATAAAATGAGCTTTGCTGCTAAAGAAAAATCACATACTTTAGAATGTATAGTAACAGTTACTCCTCCACCAATATTTGCAGATAAAGATTCTATAGAACAGATTATTGTAAATATTATAAGCAATAGTATAAAATATACTAAAGATGGTGGAAATATTAAAGTTTATGTTGGCTCTATAAATGAAAATAATGCATACTTTAAGGTTGTTGATAATGGTATTGGTATACCAGAAAAAGATTTAAATAGAATATTTGAAAGATTTTATAGAGTTGATAAAGCACGTTCTAGACAAATGGGAGGAACTGGTCTTGGTCTTTCAATAGTAAAAGAACTAGTTGATGCAAATGATGGTAATATTGAAATAAGAAGTAAATTAAATGAAGGTACAGAAGTTATAGTTACTCTTCCAACTAAGAAAAAATAGGAGATCTTTATGAAATATTTTGAAACACATGCACATTTTAACGATGAAAAATTTAATGGAATAATAGATGAAACTTTAAAAAAATGTAATGAGGCAGGAGTAGACTATTTTATTAATGTTGGATATAATAAGGAAAGTTCAAAAAAAGCAATTGAGCAATCATTAAAATATAAAAATATGTATTCTGTAATAGGAGTTCATCCACATGATGTAAAAACTGATACTGCAAATGATATTTTAGATGTATATTTAAATTGTGAAAATAAAGAGAAAATTGTAGGAATTGGTGAAATTGGTCTTGATTATGCTTTTGTAAAAGATAATAAAGAAGAACAAAAAAAATTATTTATAGATCAAATTGATTTAGCAAACAAACTAAAATTGCCTGTAATAATTCACACAAGAGATGCATCTTTAGATACATATAATATTTTAAAGGAATATAAAGCAGAATATGGTGTTTTACTACATTGCTTCAATCCAACAGAAGATTTAGTAAATTTAGTATTACAAAGAGGATATATGGTGGCTTTTGGTGGAAATATAACATATAAAAGAAATAAAAAATTTCCTTTAATGTTAGAAAAAATTCCTATGGAACAAATTGTAATAGAAACAGATAGTCCATATTTACCACCTGAACCTTTAAGAGGAACTGTTAATACCTCAGCTAATCTTCCAATAATATGTGAAAAATTAGCTGAATATAAAAATATGAATGTTGAAGATGTAGCAAAATTTTGTTATGAAAATGCAAAAAAATTTTTTAAGATAGAAAAAAGGGTAGATTAAATTTCTTAATCTATCCTTTTGTTTGGTTAAAAATTATCATTGATTTTCTTTATAATTTCAGAAATTATTTTAATTTGATTATCTGAATAGTAAATTTCTTCAGGTTCTTCTAAAGTGTTACTTAAAGATTCAGAAAATAAACTATCAAGACTAATTTTTAAAGTATTTGATATTGTAATAAGTACATTTAAACTTGGTAATTTTTTACCTCTTTCGATATCACCTAAAAAGTTAGGAGATATACCTATTTTTTCAGCAAGTTCAAATTGAGTAAATTTAAATTTTTCTCTAGCAGCTTTAATTTTTTTACCAAAAGCTTTTTTGTTTATATTATCAATATTGTTGTTATTATCCATATTCATAAAATCACTCCATTACTTTATATTATTATATCCAATTTTAATTTTGAACAATCTAAATGTATTAAAATGTAACAATAAGTGTGTATACTTTAAAAAATTACAAATAACATTAAAATATTTTAATATTAATACATAATCTTACTTTATTTTTGCATAAATAAGTAGAAAAATGTTTTTCCTTTTGGTATCATATATTTAAGATGTAATATATATGTAGTATATATTTTTTAAGAGGTGTTTTATGGAAAGATCAAAAGAACAAATAGAAGTAGATGAGTTAGTAAAAAAGGCACAAGAGGCTGAAATAGGGTATAAAGACTTAACTCAAGAACAAATTGATGAAATAGTAAAACAAATGGCAATTGCAGCACAAGAAAATCATATGTTGCTTGCAAAAGCTGCTGTTGAAGAGACAAAAAGAGGAGTTTATGAAGATAAAATAACTAAGAATTTATTTGCATCTGAATATATTTATCATAATATAAAATACGACAAAACAGTTGGAATAATAAGTAGCAATGAACAAGAAGGATATGATATTGTTGCAGAACCAGTTGGAATTATCGCTGGAGTTACACCAGTTACAAATCCTACATCAACTACAATATATAAATCTTTAATAGCTGTAAAAACAAAAAATCCAATAATTTTTGGATTTCATCCATCAGCACAAAAATGTAGCGTAATGGCTGCTAAAATTGTAAGAGATGCCGCTATAAAAGCAGGAGCTCCAGAAGGTTGTATTTTGTGGATTGAACATCCATCCTTACTTGCTACAAGTACTTTAATGCAACATAAAGATGTAAAAATTATTCTAGCAACAGGTGGAGCAGGAATGGTAAAATCAGCTTATTCTTGTGGTAAACCTGCACTTGGAGTTGGTCCTGGTAATGTTCCATGTTATATAAATAAAACAGCAAATTTAAGACAAAGTTGTACTGATGTTGTGCTATCTAAAACTTTTGATAATGGTATGATTTGTGCATCTGAACAATCAGTTATAGTAGATAAAGAAATTTCAAAAGAATTTGAAGATATTATGAAAGAATATGGTTGTTATTTCTTAAATGAAGATGAAACAAAAAAATTAGAAAAATATGCTATAAAAAAAGATAATGGTAAAGTAAATATTAATGCAGACATTGTTGGACAAAGTGCATATACTATCGCTACAAATGCTGGTATAAAAGTAAAAGAAGATACAAAGATATTAATTGCAAAGATTGATGGAGTTGGCGATAAATATCCATTATCAAGAGAAAAATTAAGTCCAATACTTGCGTATTATATAGTAAAAAATGAAGATGAAGGAATAGAACTTGCAAAAAAATTATTAGATTATGGAGGACTTGGACATTCTGCTGCTATACATGTAAATGATGATAAAGTTTTAAAGAAATTTGAACTTGAATTAAAAGCAGGAAGAATAATAGTAAACTCTCCATCAACTCATGGTGGTATAGGAGATATATATAACACATATACTCCAGCTTTAACTTTAGGTTGTGGTACGTTTGGTGGAAATACAACAACTGATAATATTTCTACATCAAATTTAATAAATTTAAAAAGAGTAGCAAAGAGGAAAGTAAATATGCAATGGTTTAAAGTTCCAGAAAAAATATATTTTGAAAGAGGTTCAATATCATACTTAAAGGTGATGAAAGATATATCAAAAGTGTTTATAGTTACAGATGAAACTATGAGATCTCTTGGTTATGTTGATAAGATACTATATGAGTTAAGAAGCAGAAAAGATAAAGTTCATTGCGAAATTTTTTCACAAGTAGAACCAGATCCATCATTTGAAACACTAAAAAGAGGTGTTGCTAAAATGTTAGAGTTTAAACCTGATTGTATAATAGCTCTTGGTGGTGGTAGTGCAATGGATGCTGCAAAAGGGATGTGGCTTTTATATGAGCAGCCAGAGGTCGATTTAAGTGCACTTAAAAACAAATTTGTTGATATAAGAAAAAGATCATACAAAATTGAAGATTTAGGAAAAAAAGCAAAGCTTGTTGCTATTCCAACAACAAGTGGGACTGGATCAGAAGTAACATCATTTGCTGTTATTTCTGATAAAGAAAAAAATATAAAATATCCATTTACAGATTATGCTCTTCTTCCTAATATTGCAATTGTTGATCCAGATCTTGTTTCAAGTTTACCCAAAACAGCAGTTGCAGACACAGGAATGGACGTATTAACACATGCAATTGAAGCATATGTTTCAAACATGGCCTCTGATTATACAGATGGATTAGCTATAAAAGCTATTGAACTTGTATTTGAATATTTAATAAGATCATACAAAGATGCAAATGATAAAGAAGCAAGAGAAAAGATGCATAATGCAAGTACTATTGCAGGTATGGCTTTTTCAAATGCGTTTTTAGGATTAAATCATAGTATTGCTCATAAAATTGGTGGTGAATACCACGTTCCACATGGTAGAGCAAATGCAATTTTACTTCCATATGTTATAAAATATAATGCAACAATGCCAAGTAAATTTGTATCATTTCCAAAATATGATCATTATATTGCAGCAGATAGGTATGCAGATATAGCTAGAAGATTAGGCCTTAAAGCAAGAACAACAGAAGAAGGAGTTAATTCGCTAATAAAGGCTATACAAAATATGATGAAAGAAATGAATATGATAAGTTCTTTTAAAGAATTTGGAATAGATGAAAAATTATATATTGATAATTTAGATTTACTTGCTGATAGATCATTTGAAGACCAATGTACAACAGCAAATCCTAAATTACCTTTAGTATCAGAAATAAAACAAATATTAATTGATTCATATTATGGAAATGAAATAATTTAATTAAAAGTAGAAATCAGTGTATATTACTGATTTCTTTTTTTTTTAATAAATGCAATATTTGCTTGATATATTTGAAAAATTTAGTGTATAATATCTCTGAGGTAATATTTATGGGATTATTTGATAGAATAAAAGGCTTTTTCAATAAAAATAAAAGATTAAATGAAGCAACATATAAAAATTATAATGAGTTTTATAACCAAAACGGCACAGCACAAATAAATAATTCAAATGATGTAATAGAGCTTGAAGATACAAATGGATTTAAATATAAAATTTCGTTTCAAGATATAGAAAATAGAGCTTTAGAAGATGGAAGTAATATTAATTTACAAAAAGCAAGAATGTATATTACAGATAAAAAAGGTACAGCTATTAATTCTTTAAACGGAGAAGAGTTATTACTAGATCCTCGTCAAGTCGCAGATGAAAAAGGTAATGTGTATACAAATACAAAGTCATATTATGATGCTTTAATATATGATGGTGGAGCGCAAGAAGTATTAGAATTTTTTAATAAAAAAGGATCTAATTCAAATTATATCGGTTCTCTTGGATATCCTAATAAAGAACATTTTTATGATATGCCAGAAAATGCAAGAATTAATTATGAAAATGAATATAACAGACTAAAAGATCAACAAACTCAAGAAAGAGCTATGCAAAATGAATATAATAGACAAGATATTAATTCAAAAAATAATAGAGATTATTTTGAAGCAATGAAAGAAACTTTTGGAAATGATTCAATACTTGTAGCAAGAAGTAATGGAGATCAAAATTTATTATGGTTTGATGAAATGGTAACAGCAAATGTACCTGGTTTTGGTCAAAAAACTTTACAAAGTGTTAAATCAAGAAGTAAGGAAACAGGAGAAATAAAGAAATTTTTAGTAGAACCAGAGTATATGCAAGATGAAAATGGAAATATTCAAAATGTTACTTTACAAAAATATAAAAGTCTTGTTGAAAATGGAGGAGCATCGTATGTTAAAGGACTTTTTTATCAAGTTCCAGATAATGAAAATCAAAAATCAGGTCTTTATGTAGGAAAAATAGACTTTGACGAAAATGGTACACCAAAACGTACCAAAGATGAAAGATTTGAAAGTATATATTCAAATGTTAACTTAGACTTTAGTAGAGGCTCAATAAGAGAAAATGGTACTGGTAATATGGTATATTCAGATAATCTTACAAAAGACTCTTTATTTGAGGGAAATGATATTGATAAAATAGAAATGTATAAAAATACTTTTCAAAATTCATTAAGAAATCAAGTATATACAAATGCTGAATATGCACAAAATGGTCAAAATATGCAAGATCAAAGACAAAATTATAAAAGTAGAAATGAATATAATCCATTCACAAAGTAGTAGAAATACTACTTTGTTTTTTTATTGATATATCAATATTTACGTATGAATATGTAATATTTTTGTAAAAATAATATTGACTTTTTATGGTGATAATAATATAATTGTTAGGCAACTTACAATTAGGAGGTAAAATGGAAAAAAATTTATCTTTGAAGATTAAAATTTTAAATCAGCATATCTTGAAATTTGTTTGTAAAAAATCAAATAATTCTGATGAATTTAAGAAATTAACTCCTATTCAAGCAAGAATTATTAAGTACATGGCATCAAATAAAGAAAAAACAATTTATCAATGTGACCTTGAAAAATACTTAAAAGTATCAAGAGCAACATTATCAGATGTTTTGAAAACTATGGAAAAAAATAACATTATTAAAAGAGCTGTAGCCAGTAATGATGCTAGAAAAAGGGAGATAATACTTACTGAAAAAAGTAAAGAATTTCATGAAAAAGTAAATAGTAGTTTAAATGAAATTAATGCTATTTTAGAAAAAAACTTAAATGAAGAAGAATTAAAAAATTTTTCAAACATAATAGATATTATGATTAATAATTTAGAAGAGGAGGAGAAATGATAAAAATATTAAAGAATTTTACTAAAAAAGATTGGTTAATTATATTAATTTGTATAGCTTTAATTTGTGGTCAAGTATTTTTTGATCTAAAGCTACCAGATTATATGTCAGAAATAACAAAACTTGTACAATCAGATAATACAAAAATTGGAAGTGTTATAGAACAAGGTGCATACATGCTAGGTTGTGCTGGTGCAAGCTTATTACTTGCTGTTTTTGTTGGATATCTTGCATCATTTATATCAGCTACTTTATCAATGAGAATAAGAAGAAAATTATTTTCAAAAGTAGAATCATTTAGTATGGAAGAAATGAACAAGTTTAGTGTAAGTAGTTTAATAACAAGAACAACAAACGATATTACTCAAATTCAAATGTTTATTTCAATGGGACTACAAATGTTAATAAAAGCTCCTATTACTGCAGTTTGGGCAGTATTAAAAATACTAAATAAAAGTTGGCAATGGAGTGCAATTACAGCAGTTGCAGTGCTTGTAATGCTTTGTACAATTTCATTTTTATTAATTGCAGTATTTCCAAACTTTAAAAAAGTTCAAAAATTACTTGATAAAGTAAACAGAGTAACAAGAGAAAATTTAACAGGTATTAGAGTTGTAAGAGCTTTTAATGCAGAAAAATATCAAGAAGAAAAATTTGAAGTAAGTAACAAAGAACTTACAGATATGCAAATGTTTAACCAAAGATGTTTTAGCATCATGTCACCAATTATGTATATGGTTTTAAATGTATTAACACTTGCTATATATTTTGTTGGAGCAAAATTAATAGATGGTGCTTTAATGTCAGAGAAAATAGGATTATTTTCAGATATGGTTGTATTTTCTTCATACGCAATGCAAGTTATTGCATCATTTATAATGCTTGCACTTATATTTGTAATGTTTCCTAGGGCACAAGTTTCTTCAAAAAGAATAAATGAAGTTTTAGATTTAGATCCAAGTATTAAAGATGGAAATATTAAACAAATAAGCAGTGGAAAATGTGGAGAAGTTGAGTTCAAAAACGTTTCATTTAAATATCCTGATGGAAGTGAAAATGTAATTGAAAATATATCTTTTAAAGCAAATAAAGGTGAAACACTTGCTATAATTGGTGCAACTGGTAGTGGAAAATCTACATTAGTAAATTTAATTCCTAGATTTTACGATGCAACAGAAGGTGAAATTTTAGTTGATGGTGTAAATGTAAAAAAATATAATCAAGAATTTTTACACAATAAAATTGGCTATGTTCCACAAAAAGCAGTACTTTTTAGTGATTCTGTTTTTGAAAATGTTGCATATGGTGAAAATGGTAAAGGAAATAAAAATTTAGATAAAGTAAAAAAAGCAATTGAAGTTGCACAAGGAAAAGATTTTGTTGAAAGTATGGAAGATAATTACAATGGCCATATTGCACAAGGGGGAACTAACTTATCAGGTGGTCAAAAACAAAGATTGTCTATAGCTAGGGCAATAGCACGTGATCCAGAAATTTACATTTTTGATGATTCTTTTTCTGCACTTGATTATAAAACTGATACTATGCTTAGAAAAGAATTAAAAAAATATACTAAAGATGCTACAAGCATTATTGTTGCTCAAAGAATTGGAACAGTTATGCATGCTGATAAAATAATTGTTTTAGAAGATGGAAAATGTGTAGGTATGGGAACACATAAAGAATTATTAGAAAAATGTGAAATATATAAAGAAATAGCTTTATCTCAATTAAGTAAGGAGGAAATTGAAAATGCATGATGAAAAAAATGAACATGTAAGTAGACATCGTGGACCAATGGGCGGACCTCCTGGTGGTAAAGGAGAAAAACCAAAAAACACAAAAGAAGCATTATCTAAATTAATTAATTATTCAAGAAACTTTTTGCCAGTAATAATAATTGCATTAATTTGTGCAGCAGCTGGTGCTATATTTTCAATAATTGGACCAAATAAATTAAGTGATTTGGCCGATGAAATAGGAAATGGTATTGTTCTTAATATTGATAATTTTAAAACTATACAAGAAAGTATTCAAAATGATTTAAGTAAAGAAAATATTGAAAATAAATCAAAACAAATTATGATTAATTCAACAATTGATGGTGTTGAAATTTTACCTGAAGATAAAATAGCTTTTATGGAATTAATGAGTAAAATGTCAGAAGCTACTGATAGTGACAAAGAAAAATTTTCTTCTATAGAATCTTTACCAGATAGTATAAAACAAATATTATTACCAAAAATTGTTATTGATAATCTAGAAATAACAACAGAAGACAAACTTGATTTAATAGAAAAAATGAGTACACTTAATAAAGATGAATTGTCAGATTCAACAAAAATTTACAAAATAGTAGATGATTTATCTGATAATTTAAAAAGTGTTATAAAACCCAAAATTAATTTTGATGTTATAAAGAAAATTACAATGTTTTTAGTTACAGTGTATGTACTCAGTGCACTTGCTAACTTTACTCAAAGCTTTATAATGGCAACTGTTGCAAATAAAATTGCAAAAAAATTAAGAACTAACATATCTGAAAAAATTAATAAATTGCCACTTAGATATTTTGATAAACATTCATATGGTGATGTTTTATCAAGAGTAACAAATGATGTTGATTTAGTTGGTCAATCTATATCACAAAGTTTAGGAACTTTTGTATCTGCAATTACTTTATTTATTGGTTCTATTATTATGATGGTCTATACTAATGGAATAATGGCAGTTACTGCAATTTTAAGTTCTGCAATTGGTTTTGCTTTTATGGGATTTATACTTGGAAAATCTCAAAAATATTTTACTGCAAGACAAACTGAACTTGGTAAAATGAATGGACATATTGAAGAAGTATATTCAGGATATAATGTTGTAAAAGTATATAATGGAAATAAAAAAGCAGATAAAAAATTTGATGAATTAAATAAAAAATTATTTGAATGTAATAGAAAAAGTCAATTCTTATCAGGATTAATGCCACCTTTAATGAACTTTATAGGTAACTTTAGTTATGTTGCAGTATGTATTGTTGGTGCTTTATTAGTAATGAATGGAAATATATCTTTTGGTGTAATTGTTGCCTTTATGGTTTATGTTAGATTATTTACTAATCCATTATCACAAATTGCACAAGGCTTAACAAGTTTACAAAGTGCACTTGCAAGTTCTGAAAGAGTTTTTGAATTTATAGATGAAGCAGAAATGCTTGATGAAAGCGATAAAAAAATTAGATTAGAAAAAGAAAATGTAAAAGGAAAGATTGAATTTGAACATGTAAAATTTCAATATGATAATAATCCAAATCCTACAATACTTGATTTTTCTGCTATTGCAAAACCTGGTCAAAAAATTGCAATTGTTGGCCCTACAGGTGCAGGAAAAACAACTCTTGTAAACCTTATAATGAAATTTTATGAATTAACAGATGGAAAAATCAAAATTGATGGAATTTCAAATAAAGATTTAACAAGAGAAAATATACATGATCTATTTATTATGGTTTTACAAGATACTTGGTTATTTGAAGGAACTTTAAGAGAAAATATTGTGTATAACCAAAAGAATGTAAAAGATGAAACAGTAATGCAAATATGTAAAATGATTGGATTAGAGCATTTTGTAAAATCTTTACCTCATGGACTTGATACTGAAATTAATGATTCAGAAAGTGTAAGTAGTGGTCAAAGACAGTTAATAACTATAGCACGTGGTATGATAAAAAATGCACCATTTTTAATACTTGATGAAGCAACTTCAAATGTTGATACAAGAACTGAAGAAGTTGTTCAAAAAGCAATGGATAAATTAACAGAAGGTAGAACTTCATTTATCATAGCACATAGATTATCTACTATAAAAAATGCAGATTTAATTTTAGTTATAAAAGATGGAAATATTATTGAACAAGGAAATCATGAAGAATTATTAAAGAAAAATGGCTTTTATGCTGATTTATATAATTCTCAATTTGAAGATGTTGGATAATATGAAAAAAGGAATATATTAACAATTTGTTAATATATTCTTTTTTTTATCAAAAAAATAGTATATAATGTAGATGGTGAGTTTAATGGAAAAAGAAGAGTTAAAACAAAAAAATGAAAATATAAAAAATAAAATAAGTAAATCAAAATTAATAATAAAAATAATAGTAATAATACTTGTTATAATATTAGTTATTTTTGGATCAATTGCTACTTTTGTATATAGTAAGTTAAATAAATTAAAATATCAAAATTTATCAAATGATGTTAATATATACAAAAATGATATGACTGAAAATGAAGCACTTGATGAAGATGATATAAAAGGTGTTACAACTTTTGTACTTATGGGAGCAGATGGAAATGATGACGAGTCTACAAATAGATCTGATACTATAATGCTATTTACAATAAATGCAAACAAAAAAACACTGTCTTTAATAACTATACCAAGAGATTCTTTTGTATATATTCCACAACTTGCAACTTGGACAAAAATAAATGGTGCATATTATCATGGAGGACCTGAATATTTATTATCAACAATTAACTATAATTTTGGCTTAAATGTAGATAAATATGCTGCAATAGATGTACAAAATTTAATATATGTAATTGATTATTTAGGTGGTGTTGATGTTACAATAACTCAAGCTGAAATGAATTATATTAATAATAATCAGTACATAAAGGCTTTAAAATATTCAGGACATCAATATAAAGCTCTAAGCAGTTATGGAAATGTTACTTTAAATGGAGATCAAGCTTTAACACATTTAAGAAATAGAGCAGATGAAAATATGGATTATGGAAGAGAAAAAAGAAATAGAGATATAATTGAATCTTTAACAAAGAAAATTTCAAATTTGGAAACTTCTAAGATTTTAGATTTTCTTGATGTAGTTTTACCCAAAATTACAACAAATGTTAATGTAACTGAATACCTTTCAGTTATATATGATGTACTAAAAAATAAAAATTCATATTTAAAAAATATAACATCTGTTCAAGTACCTAATACTTCATATTGTCATGACGAATATACATGGGATGGAGTATGGTGCTTAGGAATAGATTTTGATAAAGCAAAGATTGATTTTATAAAATACATATATGGAGTGGAAGAATAAAAAAAAACTGTATTATAAGTTGTTTTTACTTATAATACAGTTTTTTTAGCAAGAATAGAATTATTTATCCTTGTTTTCACATGACTGATTTCCTACAGTGCATGATGTTTTGCAGGCAGACTGGCAAGATGTCTGGCATTCACCACAGCCACAATGATGTTTTGAAGACTCTTTGTAAGTTTCCTTAGTTAAAGTTTTGATTCTCTCACTCATAATACTTTACCTCCAAAAAATTTTTTGAACATTAATGAAAAACCGTATAGAGTATAGCATAGAAAATATAAATATTCAATAGATTTTTTTGTTGAAATAATTATATGTTAGTAGTATAATGTTTGTGGTGTAACACTTATGAAACAAGATAATTCAGTTATTTTAAAAAATTTGTCGAAATCAAAGTTTAGATCTAGTTTTAAATTAAATGAAAAATATAAAGAGTATGTTAATCAAAAAGGGTATGAAAAAATAAAAGAGCATGCTTATGATTTTATAACAAAAAGATTAGCTCCAAGTTTTATACAAAATGATGGAAAACAAACTCCTATGAAAGGACATCCTGTTTTTATAGCACAACATGCAACAGCTACTTGTTGTAGAGGTTGTTTATATAAATGGCATAAAATTGAACAAGGAAAAACTTTAAATAAAGAAGAAATTGATTATATAGTTTCAGTTATAATGGATTGGATAAAAATACAAATGAAAGAGGAGGAAAATTTATGACAATGTTACTTGCTTTAGCTTTTATATTTTTTATAGGTAGCGCGGTAGGTTGGATGTTAGAATTAATTTTTAGGAGAATTGTGCATAAAAAATGGATAAACCCGGGATTTTTACTTGGACCATATTTGCCAATATACGGATTTAGTATGTGTATAATGACTCTTATCTACTTAGGAATAAAATCAATTGATTTTCAATTTGGAGACCTTGTAGCAATATTATTAATGGGGCTTGCTATTACTTTATTGGAACTTTTTGGAGGATTATTTTTTACAAAATTCTTTGGAATTAAATTATGGGATTATTCTGACAGAAAATTTAATTATAAAGGAGTTATTTGCCCATTATTTAGTTTGATTTGGGTAGTGGTTTCAGCAATTTATTATTATTTATTAGCAGATCCAATAATGCATTTTGTTATTTGGTTTTCACATCATCTTGAATTTTCATTTTTCGTTGGATATTTCTTTGCAATTATAACAGTAGATTTTGTATATTCTACAAAGATTATATTTAAGATAAAAGAATTTGCAAGAGAAAATAAATTAACAATAAGATATGAAGAATTAAAAGTAAATATCAAAAATTTAGCTGAAAAAAATAAAGAAAAGTATTCTTTTTTATTCCCAATTACTGATAACTTAACTGTTTTGCATGAAAAATTAAAACATGCTTTTGAATCAATACAAGATAGAGTACAAGAAGATAAAAAAGAAGAAAAAGTAGAAAATAAATAAAAATAAGCTCACTGTATTAATTGTTAATATAGTGAGTTTATTTTTTTAATTTCTTTTTTGTTTGTATATATGAAAAATATGTAAATACTTTTCTTGGAAGTATTTTTATAAGCAAATATAATATTTTTATTTTAAATCCAGGAATTATTACTTTCTTTTTCTTAAACATCGAATCAATAATATATTTTGCTACATAGGAACTACTATATGAATTGCCTAAATCATATGCATTTGCATTTTTGTTAAAGTTTGTTTTTACGGGGCCAGGGTATGCACAAGAAATAACAACTTTTGATTTTTCTTTTTTTAATTCGTAATCTATAGCTTGCGTTAAACTTGAAACATAAGATTTTGATGCATAGTATGATGATATTAATGGACCATTAATAAAAGCTCCAATTGAAGAAATATTTAATATATATCCGTGATCTTTTTTTATCATTTCATTTAGAAATAATTTAGTTAAAATATGTACACTTTTTATGTTTAAATCAATCATTTCAAGTTCTTTTTCAAGGTCAGTAGTTGTAAATTTTCCAATTACACCTTGTCCAGCACAATTTACTAATATATCAATATTTTTTGATTTTAAAGTGTCAAATAATTTTATGCAGTTATTTTTTATAGATAAATCTTCCTGTATAATTTCAATTTTATTATTTAACTTAGTTTTTAAAGTTTTTAATTTTTCTTCATTTCTAGCAACAGCAATGCACTCTATATTAAGAGATATTAAATATTTAGTAATTTCTTCTCCTATTCCAGATGAAGCTCCTGTAACTAATGCTTTCATTTTATCACCAGATATATTTTAACATGTAAGAATAAAAATCACAATAATAAAGAAAAGATAAAAGAAAATAGCAAAAAAACTTGCGTAGTAATAAAAATTATGATATAATGCAATTGATTTTTTTCATTAGTTTGACATTTAGTAATGTCTATAGTTTCTTTTTGGTAAAGTATAATTACTTGGATTGGTAAGAGGCTAGTTTGTGGTTCAATTCCACGATACTTTATATCCCAAAAGATTTATTCTTTGGGTATGCCTTCCCTATTAGTACCATTTTGGTGCTTAACTTTCAAAGGAAAGATGGAATTTTATGTCCATCTTTCTTTTTTGCTATATAAAAAATAAAAAAGCTTGCATAGTAACAAAAATTATGATATAATGCATCACGTGTTAAGTTCTTTCATTTGACACTAAGTAGGGTCAATAGTTTTTGTTTTTTTGCAGAGTATAATTACTTAGATTGGTAAGAGGCTAGTTTGTGGTTCAATTCCACAATACTTTGTTCCCCAAAGACTCATCTCTTTCATCTTTGGTGGAAAAACCTTCTCATTGTGGTACCGTTAGGTACTGTACTTAAAAGGGAAAGATGGAACTGTATTTCCATCTTTCTTTTTTGTATATGAAAAATAATAAATAAAAGATTTGACAGTTAAACCTTAAAAACGTTGATATTAATAGCTTTAAATAATTTAAAAGTGCACAATGTTTTTGCTATTTTTTATTTAAAATTACTTTTAATATAATATATTTTTTAGACATTTTCTAAAATGAATCATATAAAAATATAAAAAAGCTTGCATAGCAATAAAAAGTATGATACAATACATCTTGGTTGGGTCTTTTTATCTGACGCTAAATATGGTCAGGCTGTGTGTTTTTGCGCAAAGTATAATTACTTGGATTGGTAAGAGACTAGTTTGTGGTTCGATTCCACAATACTTTGTTCCCCAATAATTTTTCACGGGTGTTATTTTGGGGATGTCTTCTCGTTAGGTGCTAATAAGTACTTCAAAAAGGAAAGATGGAATTTTATGTCCATCTTTCTTTTTATTATATAAATATGGTATAATAAAAAAGGTGATAATATGGCAGTTTTAAAGCCTCAACATATAGAAGAAAAAAATTTAAAAAATATTAATAATATAAAAGAGTTATTAAATGAAATTTCTATGAATGATGGAGATAAAAATATATCAAAATGTATATTTCAAAATGAAAGTTATGAGAATATATTCTTTAAAGACTATGAATTAGAAAAATGTGTTATTAAAGCATTTGAAATTAAAGATAGTGAGATTATAAAAAATGAATTTACAGATATAGTATTTGAAAATTGTAACTTTTTAAATAATACATTTGAGGGTTGTTCTTTTATACGATGTGAATTTAAAAATTGTAAAATGGTAGGGTCAATTTTTCTTGAATGTAATTTTAATAACGTAAAATTTGACACAAACAAAATGGATTTATCAAATTTTATTTCTTCAACTTTAGGAAATATGAGATTTGTTGACGTTAGTTTAAAAAGCAGTATATTTCAAGAAAATATATTAAAAAATGTAGAATTTGAAAATTGTGATTGTAGTAACATTCAATTTTTAAAAACAAGTCTAAAAGGAATTGATATATCTACTTGTAATATTGCTGGTATTTTAATTGCGCCAGAAGATATAAAAGGTGCATATATAGCTAATATGCAATCTCTTGATATAGTTCATTTGTTAGGAGTAAAATTTAAATAGAAGACCAAAAAGCATTCCAGACATTAAACTGGAATGCTTTTATAGTTTTTTTCTTAAGATGTGTAGTTTGGTAGAAATTTTAAATGGGTGATTTCAAAACCAAGTGTGTTCTCTACAGCACCTAAAGAAAAAATTATGATCGTAATATTAACAAATATTGTTAATATCTTATCTTTATTTTCAACTACATTATATAATTGAATATAAAAAAAGTCAATATTTTTTAACAAAAAAATTGTTAAAAAACGTAGATTTTTCTAAGTAAAAATGAATTTTTATAAATTTCTTAAAAAAGCTTTTTTTATATTTTTTTGTATGATATAATTATATTATTGAGCACGTAAAAAATTATAAAAAAATAATTGATATATACAAAAATAAAGAGTCAAAAAAATTTATTGACTCTTTATTTTTTAGTTTTATCAAAATTATTAATTATTTATACCATGATGAACAGGAATCGTAGATTTGGTAATATTTGAAAAAGTATAACCGTTATTTAAACCATATTCAATTATTCCCTCTAAAGCTTCTGCTGTTGCTTTTTTTGAAGATGCATCATGCATTAAAACCACATTTGATCTATTTTTTCTAAGATGAGATGTAACGTTTTGATATACAGCGTCTTTAGTATTTGCACCACCAGCATCATTTGAATCAACATTCCAATCAAAGTATGTATAACCTTGATTTGTTACTTCATTTGATAAAGTAGACATTATACCATCACAGTATTTTTTGCTAATAGTATTAGAACTACCACCTGGAAATCTTATTATATTTGTATCAATACCTGTAGAATTTTTTATTTTAGAACGTAAAGTTATAATGTTATTCATGAATGCATCTTTAGAAGTATATATTTGAGAATATTCGTGTGAATATCCATGTAATGCAATTGTATGACCTTCATTTACAATTCGTTTAATTAAATATTCATTTTCATTTGAGTAATTGATTACAAAAAATGTAGCTTTAATGTTATATTTTTTGAGCGTATCTAAGATTCTTGGTGTGATATTTGAGCTTGGTCCATCATCAAAAGTAAGGTAAATCATGCTTTGATTTTCATTTTTCTTATCTTTAACAATAACCTGTCTTGTAATAGATGATTCATTTGATGATTTATCAGATACTGTGTATGTTACAAAATATGAACCTGGCACTGAAGTATCAACGTTAGATGAAATATTAATGTTATTTGTTAAATCACCATCTAATTCATCATTTGCACAAGCTCCATACTCTTCATAAGTATCATTAGTAAAAAGTGTAACAATCCTATTACCATTTAATGTAATTGTAGGTGGTACATTGTCAATAAGCTTTAAATTAAGCGTTAGGTAACCTATATTATTAGAACTATCAGAAACACTAAATGTTACTTTACACATACCATTTTCTAGATTTTCTTTTTCTATATTTACCATTTCTTCTAGATTAGTATCCACGTTGTCTGTTACTTTTAATTCTATATTACTAAAATCAGTATTGTATGGAACTTCTTGATTATCTGTTAAATTACAAGTTATAACAGGTGGCATTTTATCAACTATATTGATTTTTACATCTTTATTATAACTTCCAAATAGATATGGAACATGTAAAGTTAAATTTTCACTCTTTATTGTACTTGTATCAATATTTTTTAAATCATCAACATTTTTTGTTATGTTTTTTGAGTGATATGTTATCATATAATTAGTATCAAAAATACTATCTCCGACGTTTATTTCGATAACATCTGGAATTTTTGGTTTTTCTACTAAGTACTGAATAAATATAAAACTTAAGCAAACTACAAGAAATATTAAATAGTATGGTATGTTTAATTTTCTTTTAGGCACTATTAAATCTTTGCAAGTATTATTTGGTGCTGGAACTAAAGAAAAATCATCATCACTATTTTTTAATCTAAATTTTAATTTTCTACTTAGTGACTTTTGTACCATAAAAATAATGATAGTTAAAAGTAATGTTGCTATAAATTCAATAAGGTATAAATTTTCCATATTGTTTCCTTTCTAAATTTTTATTGGTTAATATTTTTTTGCTATAAAATAGGCACTTTTTAAAGTGCCTATTTAACGTTTTCTAAAAATTCATTTAGTTTTTCAATAGGAATAGGTTTTGAGTATAAATATCCTTGCAAATAATCTGCTTGCATTTTGAAGCAAAAACCTTCTTCATCTTTTGTTTCAACACCTTCAAATAATGTTAAATATCCAATTTTCTTAAAAATATCAGAAAAATTTACAACCATATAATTACATTCTTTTGAAGTGTCTGAAAGTGTAAGTAGAGATTTGTCAAATTTAATTATATCAATAGGTAATTCTAGTATCCTATCAAAGTTTGAATATCCAGTTCCAAAGTCATCCAAATAAAACTTAAATCCTAATTTCTTCAAGAAAATTATTTTTTGTTTTATTGATTTGAAGTCTTTGTATGCTCTTGATTCTGTAATTTCAATTGCAATTTTGGAATAGTCAATATTATAATTTGAGATAATGTTAATTATGTCTGTACAAAAATTATCATCTAAAACTTCTAATATTGAAAAATTAACAGAAATTCTACTTACAATGTCAGTATTTTTTTCTAAGAACATACAAACTTTGTTTAAGATGATTTCTGATAGAATATGGATTATTCCTAGATCTTCTGCTAGTGGAATAAAATTGTCAGGAACAATAATTCCTACTTTTTCTAGTTTTAATCTCATTAAAGCTTCTGCACAATCAAAATTTTTCTTGTTAACATTATATACTGGTTGTACAAAAGTTAAGACTCTACTATCGTTAGAATCTTTTTTCTTTGCAATATCTAAAAGTTCAGATTTTATATATTCTGTAGTTGTATATGCATCTAAATCTTCAAATGTTGCAAAATTAACAGTATTTATATTTGTTTTACCATACATGAATTTACAAAAGTTAACAAAGTCTGTAGCTGTTTTTAAAGCATCAAAAAAGGGTATTATTGTGATCCTATAATCAAGTTTGTAATTTATATATAATTCATCCAATGCTTTTTGTATTGTTTTAGTGTCTAGGTTATTATTTTTATAAATAAACAATAATGAATTATCTGAAATTTTAAAAGTAAAGTTTCTGTAGTGTATATCTTTACAAAACTTGATAAAATCTAATCGTAACTGTCTGGTATACATCGACTTTGAAAAATCTTTAACATAAATATTACAAATTGAATATTGAATAGTTCTTCTTTTTTTATTTTTCCTTTTAAAATTTGTATAATAGGTTAAAAAAGCACTAAAATCTAAAGAACAAAAATCAACATCATACGAATTTTTATGAAAAAGAATAAATGTAGTGACTATAGGCATTAAAAATGTAAAGCATGTGTAAGTACTGGTATTATATAGTACTTCTATAAATATAGTTAAAACAGATATAAAAAATACTAAAAAAATACAGTTTGATATTTTCTTTGCTATTATAATGTTATTTTTAAGAAGTAACGAAATTAATTGAAGCATACATAAAAAATAAGATATAGCAAATACATTTAAATTTCCATCTTGTACTAATGTACCATTGCTTGTTATATAAAAGTCATATTTAAATAATGGTAATATGAGATATAAAGCACAAAATACAAAGTAGCAAAATGTCATCACTTTTTTTATAATTTGATCTGATAAGTCAAGTAAACTGTAAATGTATAAGTAGAATATAAATAAAAGAGAAGTTAGAGATATAAAATATATACTCTTAATTAGGTAAATTGCAATGCTTGTAATTAATGTATTTATTGTTTTATCAATAAAGCAGTAATTAAGCAGAGCGTTAGAAAAAGCTGCAATACACAGCAAAGTTAAACTTGTATTTAGATACTTGTACCGTTTAGTTGATTTTGAGTATACAATTGCTGAAATGATTTTCAAAATGATACAAAAAGTAAATGTAACTATATCAACTTGTGGGTAGTAGTTTCCCATAACCATAAAAAATCCTCCTTTAATAATAGTTATTATATAAAATTTTTCTGTTCGTGTATGGAAAATTATACCATTTTATGTTTGCAAAGTCAATTTAAAATACAATAATATAGGTAAAGTTAGAATTTAAATTTATTCTTTTAAAGTAATATGACTTTTATGATTTATATATAAAAATAGATATAATGTATAGATTGTTAATTTAAATAATGATATAATTTTTGTAGTAATTTAAATAAAGTTTAGGAGGGAAAATATGGATAAAAGAATGAATAAAGATGAATTAATTAGTTTAATTGAAAGTTTAGGTATTGATAAAAATGAGTTTTGGGTTTTATCAAGTGGAGCTTTGGTGTTACGTGGAATTTATCCTGATGCTGGTGATTTAGACATAGCAGTTACAAAAAAAGGATTAGAAGAATTAAAAAGTAAATACGATTTAAAAGAAAAATCTGAAGGATGGTATACTGTAAATGATAAAGTAGAATGTGTTCTTGATATAAAGGAAGATTGGAAGATAGAAAAATTTGGTGAGTATAATTTACAAAGTATTGAAAAATATTATGATTATTTAAAATCAAGCAGTAGACCAAAAGATAAAGCAAGAATTCCTTTAGTTGAAGAATTTATGAAAAATAGAGATAATGGAGTGAAAAAATAATGAAAGTTTTAACTATAAGACAACCATGGGCAACTTTAATCATGCTTGGATATAAAAGATTTGAATTTAGAAGTTGGCAAACAAAATATAGAGGAGATTTGCTTATACATGCTGGTAAAGGCGTAGATAAAGAAGCAATGAAAAGATTAGCAAAATATCTTCCAGAAGAATTGCCATATGGAAAAATTTTAGGCAAAGTTACGTTAGTAGATTGCATAGAATGTAATGAAAATTTTAAAAATATGTGTTTAAAAGAAAATAAGGATATATATGCCAAAAGTAGTTTTGTTGAAAAATATGCTTGGCAATTAGATAATGTGAAAGTTTTTGATAAACAAATAGATGCAAAGGGAAAGTTAAGTTTATGGGAGTATGAGATATAATTGATTAGAAAGTTGAGATTATTAATAAATACACTTTTCTTTTTGAAAAGTAATATGAGCAATAAAATTGATACTTCATCGTAACGTATTGTTAGACAAAAATTTAAAAAGTGATAGAAAGGTAAATTATTATTTAACTGTTTTTAAAATAAAAATAGATTTTTGATAAATTTGTAATATAAAATTCCAAAAAAATAAATCTCGATATTTGTTAGTATATCGAGATTTATTGTATGTCTATTATACCATAAAATAAGGCAATATGAAAGAATAACAAGGCTATTATTACTAAATATACAATAATATAAAAATTTAGAAAAGTACAATGGTATGAGTATGTGTTGTTATTATTATTATTATTATTTGATTTTTCTTAATTGAACAGGATTTTGTATACTATCATATTTATTAGTTAATTCTTCTATCTTTTCCTTTATTCTTTTATCCACTTTATTAATATCAAATCCATTAGGATATATTTTCATTAATTCTTTATCTAAATCAATAATATATTCTTTTTTTAACAAATTTTGAATTTGTTTTTCTGTCATTTTAAGACCTACAAACAATTCTAATATGCAAATAATCGCAGTGAAGTTTATAATTTTTCTAGAAATAATTGCTATTTTTACAACAATTAACTAACGTATATTATATCATTTTTATTTTTCTAGTCAATTGAATAAAACTTGTACTTTATGTGACAATATTTATTTATCAATTTTATTATTTATGTAGATAGTGTTATTTTAATTTTAGGTATAATTTTCATTATTTGATTAGATGTGTTTATTTTAGGAAAACATAAAAAAATTGTTAAATTTATTCGTAATTGTATAAGAAAATGATGTAAAATATTTGTAAGTAATAGATAATTATTTACCTAATAATTTTAAAAGGTATGATGAAATACTAAGGAGAGGATGTAATGTTTTATGATAATGGATTTGATGATTTTGTTGATAAAAAACTAAAAGAATATAAAAATTTTTTTCAAGATGATTTTCCGTTGATGGAATTTTAAATATGATATTTAAAGATGATAAAAATAGTAATATTTGTAACAAAGTTATGTAGGAATACATTTATTTTTCGCGAATAATATGATATAATGCATTACAATAAATAGAAAGATTTTTATTAGGAGGTAAAATGAAAATCGAGGAAAAATTAGCTGAAATTCTTTTAAAAGAAGCATGTGGAATTTATACAGAGTTTGATGCAGCAAAAGACTTTGTGATCTCTATAATAAATTTATTTGTAATCGATAATGAGGAAAAGAAAAAAGCTATAGCAATGGTAGAGAAAGCTAAAATATAGCTGAACAATATTTAAATAATAATAACATTAAAAATTATTAAACAATTTTGTCATGATATTAAAATATATATTTTAATAATATTATTTTGCTATACATAATTTTAATATTTATAATATCTTTAGTTATTACAACAATAGATTCTACTTTATTGATGAGTGTTTTTGAAGTAGTGCTTTCTGCATATTTTACATTAATTTATGAGGAGATGAGTTGTATGAAAAATAAATCACGTGGTGTAAGCTCTTATATGTGTGTAGTAACAAATGTGATAAACGATATAAAAAATATTAAAGTTGTATATAGATAAGGGCTAATTAGGTTCAATTCCTAAGCTACACTAAATACTATAGGTAATTTTATGTACCTGTAGTTTTTTTATATAAATGAGAAGAGAAAAAATGTAGTATAATGAAGATATTAAAATTTATCTGTTGTTTAGTACAATATAAAGATAAAATGTAAGTATAATCATGAAAGGGCAAATGTATGGAGAATTTTTTATTAAATGGAAAAGAATTAGAAAGTTATAACTATATTATAATGTGCAATAATATAATGTTAAGTTTAGTAAAAAGAGCTAATAGATCAGATTGGAATAGTGTAAAAATAAAATTTAAGGAAAATGATAAAAATGACTTGAAAAAATATGATGTGGAGTATTTAAGATTGAATGGATATAGAAAAGAAATAAATAAAATGTACTACCAACATATGTTTTTTTCAATTTTATCTGATTATTTAGATTATACATACGAAGCTAATACAGCAGCTTCTAAAATGAAAATTAGCATAGCTTATTCATTATTAAGAAGGCCATTAAAAGATAATCTATATTTTTTAGAAATATTAGAAAACAAAGGAATAGAATTCATGGATGATTTTTTAGAAAGGCCAATTGAAGAATTCTCAATTGATAAAATATATTCAGAAGAAAAAAGAAATGTTATTAATAATGTAGCAAAGGAAGTATTTAGTGAAGCATATGGAGAATTTTTATATAATGTGAGATATTCAAAAAAAGAAGAGATAGGATTAGAAAGAATATGGAATAAAACTCAACATATTATAACAAATTGCAAATATTATAAGACAGAAGATGGAAATTTAAATATGATATTTAATGATGATGAAAATATAAAGGATTTCGTAACGTATTTTTATAATATTATGCCAACAATTTGTACTTATGTTTTAAAGTTAACATTAAAAATATTGCAAAATTTAGGATTAATAAATGAAATTGAGTATGAGATTAATAATATTATAATTACAAATAGATATTTAAAGTTTAGTAAAGTTGGAGAGAATATAAAGTTAGATAATTTCCTAGATGAAACATTTTTAATATGTCCAAGATGTTACAAGGAAATAAATGATAAAGATATATTAAATAGATGGAATTTAACTTGTCCATACTGTAAGAAGAAAATAAATTTAGATAGATTTTTATTTTATAATTGTCATAAAGAGGGTGAAGAGTATAAGAGTGGAAGGTATGCAAAAGAATAGAAAAATATTTTTAGCAATTATTAAAAATTAATAATTATTATAATGTTTTGTAAAAATTTAAAATGGTTCTAAATAAAATGTTAAATAATTATATAACACTCATAACCCGAAGGTCGATAGTTCGAGTCTTACCCCCGCAACCAAACTTTAATCACTAGAACCATAACGGTTTTAGTGATTTTTTTATTTTATTTAAAGGTTGATATAATCACTAAAAATCATCTTCTTATGTCAATTTGGGGAGAAATTGGGGATGAACTCCTCAAGCTAGACCTTTGTAATACTATAAATTTCAACAAAATTCATAGCTGATAAATATGAGAGCAAAAAAGATTTAGTAATATTGAATTGTTAATGTGCATTAGTAACTAATAAATTTTCTAGTACATTTCCTGCGTGTTTGTCGTGCGATTTTAAAGGATGTACATAGAAATTATAGGTTGTAGTAATCTGTGCATGGCCAAGTCTTGCTGATACAGTTGCTACATCTACTTGCTGTGCAATAAGCAATGTTGCGTTTGTGTGGCGTAAGCCGTGAAATGTTATTACAGGTAAGCCAATTTTCTTAATAAACTTTTCAAACCATTTACTAATTGTTGATGGTGTAATTGGTTTGCCATCTACTTGTACAAATAACCTATCAGAATCGTGCCAGAAATCGCCTACAATCGATTTTTGTTCTTCATACCATAACTTATATTCTTCAAGTAAAGAAACAATAAAATCGGGAATAGCGACTTCACAAATTGAACTTTCTGTTTTAGGACATTTGGTAAATATTCCTTTGTCAGATAAATATTGACTAGATTTGTTTATACTGATAATTCCATTTTTTAAGTCAATATCAGACCATTCAAGTCCGGCTAGTTCACCAAGTCTTGCACCAATGAATATGTCTAGTAAAACAGCAACTTTGTATTTGATCTCATTTCCAGTTAGCTTTTCTAAATTATCAATTAGAATTCTAGTTTGAACTTCATCATAGCAATCTCTTTTGGGCTTAGGTGCTTTAGGCGGTTGTACTCGTTCTGCAGGATTAGTTACAATCATTTGCCAGTACACAGCTTTTGTTAGCATTGCATGTAAAAGTCTATGATGTTCTAAAATTGTTTTCTTCGATAAAGGCTTTCGAGTTTTCTTTCCATTGTTGTTTTTCTTTCTAACAATTTGTGTATCATCTTCAAGTAAATTGTAAAATTGCATAATATCAATAGGTCTTATTTTATTCAACTTGAAATGCCCAAAGTAGGGAAGAATTCTAGAATCTAATATTCCTAAATACCTAGCATATGTAGATGGTGCTAGTTCTTTTAGTCCATAATCTTTTTTCCATATTTCGCAGAATTGTTTAAATGTTGGTACAGATCCTTCAACTACAAATCCATTTTCAACTTCTGCTAAATATTTTGCAAGTTCTGTTTGAGCTTCTGATTTATTCTTGCAATGAATAGTTTTTTGATATCTAATTGATTTTCCGTCTAAATCATAGCCTTTTGTTATTACTAACCTATAACTGTTCTTTCCACGTTTTTCAATACTATCAGTCAACTTTTCGCCTCCTTTCGTTTTATTTAGTAATAGAGTGTATTACTATGATTTTATTGTAACATCTTGAAGGAAGAAAACAAAACCCGACAATGAGAATTTTTACTTATAAAAAATAATGTATGAAAATTTAATATATTACTGACAAATAAGCATTTTTGTGGTATAATTTAAAAAATAAAAAATCAAAAGGAGGAACTTCGATGGGTAAAAGAATATATATTAGTGCAGATTACTCTGAAGAACAAGGTGATAGAGATGTTGTTAATGCACTTAACGAAATTGGAATGGATGATTATCATATAGTTGATTTTGTTGATATGTCAAAAGTAGTTTCAGGAAGTGTTTCCAGAGATCCAGATTGTAGACCATGTGATTTAAAGAAAGAATTTAATAGCCAAATAAATGCATCATCAGTTGTTGCTTTTATAGTTGGAGATAGAACTAAATATAGAACTGCAGGAAGTAGTTGTTCAAGAGCAAAATCGAACCAATATAGCTATACATGTACTCCATATAAACAAAACACAAACGGAATAAAATATTGTAACAAATATGCTAGTTCTAATAATTGGTACAATTCTGATGTTGATGAAATAAATGATTATTCTTATATAAGACATGAATTTGAGCAAGCTAAAGAAAAAAATAAGCAAATTGTTATTTTATATAATTCAACAAGATATGAATCATATTGGTTACCAAGTTATATGAGTGAATATGAAAATTGTGCTATACCTTTTTGGAAAATAGATTCATATGGAAGAAAAGTAGTAAATTATAGTAAATTGAAAGAAGTGCTAGGATATGAATAAATTTTTAAAAACTTGTTGGACGGTGTTAGCCGCTATAGTAACAATTTCATTTATGTTTATTCCAGAGCAATTATTTGGATTTTTTAAAATTAATCCTGATCTTACTGATGAAGTTAATATTATTGTAAATCGTGTATTTTTTGTAATAATAGTAGCATTAGTTTCAGGAATATTTACATTAATAAAAATGTGGATATGCAGAAAAGTTACGATAAAAGGTAATAATTATATTATACAAGTTGAATATGGCGATATAACAAAAATGAAAAAATGCCAAAAAGTAATAAGTTTTGATGAATGTTATACTACTAAAATAGGAAGTGCTCCATCAGAAATAAAACCAACATCGATTTGTGGACAATACCTACGAAATAATCAAAATATTGATATCAATAAGTTAATAATTGATAATAAAATAAAGCCAGCTAGCACGAAATCAAAATTTGATAATAAAATCAGATATAATTCTGGAACAATAGTACCTAATAGTGATGATTTATTATTGGCATTTGCAAAATTAGATAAAAATGGTAGAGGAACATTTTTTGATTATCAAGAGTTTCTTGATTGCTTAGAAACATTATGGATAGAAATTGATAAATATTTTGCACAGAAGGATGTTTGTATATCAATATTAGGCTCTGGGCAAACTAGAATAAATGACAATTCACTTAGTCAGCAAGAACTTCTAGATATAATAATTATGTCATACCAATTAAGCAATCATAAAATAAAGAAACCTTATAAGTTGCGTATTATATGCAAAAAGAATGATGATTTTTCTTTAAATAAAATTGGAGAGAGTATATAATAAAAAGCTAATTAAAGTATCACAATATTTTAATTAGCTTTTATATTTATTTTTTTATCTTTTTACTTTCTATCCAATTATTAAATTCTTTTACACTTATATCTCCATCTTCAAAACCTTTTTTCATTACCCTAGATTCTTTCTTGAAATTTTCATATCTTTCAATATGCTTTCCACCATATAAGGAAGCATTTTTTTGTAGTGTTTGGTAAAATGTTCTACATTTTTTTAGTATAGGTTTTGATTCTAACTTTTTCTTGTATTGTATTTGAGCTGCAATTTCTCTACAAGTTTTATTATCAGAATATATATTGTTACAATATTTTGAATTGTATTGAAAATCTGGAATAAAATACTTGCCACAATTCTTACAAACATAAACAACATTATTCAGTTTTGTTAATTTCCACATAAATAGAGTATAGAGAAAAAGTTATCAGTTTCGTATGCAAATTCAATATTTTTATAATTACAATTTAACCAATTTTTATAATCAAAATTCAAGCTAATATTTTTTAAATGTTCTTTTATATTAACATTATTATTTTTTTCGTATTCATAAGGCTTTATTTTTACAGGTTCAGTTTTATCAATATAGCTAAAGAAATCTAAACGATCTTTGGTATTAATCAAAGAATATAATTCTTCTTTGTAATAACAAAATTTTTTACTATATGCGTTAAAGAAGATATTTGACAAATCATTATAATCTTTTTCACTAATTACAAATGAATAATAAGGATCACGTAATCGATAAGGATAATAAGCATATAATAAAGCTTCAAAGCAATAATTACTAACAAATTCACAAAAAATTTTCTTTACACGAAAAACCTTGGCTTACAAAATCAAATAGAAAACTACCAATAGCTTTAGATGGATAACCAGTTACTAAAACTGAGGCATATTCTTTAGTATGTTGGTCTTGTATTAATTTATAAAAAAATAATTTTTCTTCTTTTGTACTATCATCAAATAAAACATTAAATAGATGATACATAAAAATCCCTCCTTTTAAATTTACTCGACAAAAATACAATTTTTAGAAATTGTAAATTGTCGTGTTTTTAATTCTTAGTTAAACAACTAAAATAACAATTAGCTAGTTACAAAATGCATATCAAAACTTGAATTAACACCTTACAACCATATAGGCGAAATATGTCCCGAAAATGTACCGATTTTTTAGAAAAAATTTTATTTTCTAACTATATAGGCGAAAAAATGAGTAAAAAGTTAACAAGTTTTGAAAAAAATCTAAATTTGAAAGTGATTTTATGAACAAACTACCAAAAGTAGAAAGAACAACACTAACAATGAAAGAAACAGCAGAGTATTTAGGAATATCATATTGGTTAGTAAACCAATTAGTAAGAAGAAAAC
>CAKPOO010000007.1 GCA_934169925.1 uncultured Clostridia bacterium
ACAGTTGCACTCATTACATCTTGTACAACTTTCTTTGGTTTGTCATTGTATTGTTTATTTTTCAATGTGCTTGTCACCATTTTTGTGACTGAATTAAGTTTACCACAATTTAATTTTCATGTCAACACTTTTTTAAAAATTTTTGTAAAAACTTTTTACATAATTTTGTAATTATTTTGTAACATAAAATCTTATCTCTTGTGGACGAATATTATCTTAACATTTTTATTCTACTTTGTCAACACTTTTTTAAAAAAATTTGTCATTTTTTTAAATTTCTACTAAAATTACATCTTCACCAATTTTTTGAATATTTTCCCAAGGAATAGTAATATTATTTCTTGACCTTATATTATTAATAAACTTACCTGTTTTTGCAACTATTATTGAGTTAATCTCACCTGATTCAAAATTAGCTTGCACATCAACTACAAAACCTAATATTTTTCCATCTTTTATATTAATAACTTCTTTTTGTTTAAAATCTATTCCTCGAGACAATTCAATCACCTAATAAAATATATTAAAATCTATATTTTTTATTACATCTTTTCAATAAATTCATTTACTAAATCTGTATATTTCATTCCATTTGATGCTTTAAAATAAATTAGATCATCTTCTTTTACAATATTTAATAAATAATCAATTATATCTTGTTTATTATTAAAATATTTGCATTCTTTATATTTTTTTAATATATCATAAGTTGATTTCATGGCATCCCCTGAAAACAATGCTATATCTATATTTTTATCTATTAAATATTTACCTATATCTTTATGTATTTCTTCAGATTTATCAGCTAAATCAAAAACATCTCCAAAAACAATTATTTTTCTTGTTGAATTTATTTTCTCAATAGTATCTATTCCTACCTTTATTGATTCAAAACTTGAATTATATGTATCATCTATAATTTTAATATTTTTTACTTTTTTATAATTTAATCTATTATTAAAATTTTTATATTCACTAATTCCTTTTATTATATTATCTTTTGATATATTAAATATTTCCCCAACTTTTATAGCAAATAAAGCATTTTTTGCATTATGTATTCCTATTTGATTTATAGTTACAAGTTCATCTTTACCATATATTTTTGTTGTAAATGTTATTTTTTCATCATTATTTTGCATATTTGATATATCATTTTGACTTACTTTATATAATTTATATTTCTTATCATCAATTTTATTTAATTTATCGTCATCAAAATTTATAACTAATTTTTTATCTTCTTTTAAATAGTTTGTTATTTTAAATTTTTCTTTAAATATATTATCTCTTGTTTTAAAAGTACCTATATGTGATGTTCCTATAATTGTCATGCATGCTACATCAGGCTTTAAAATTTCTGACAAAAGATCCATTTCATCAAAATGATCTATACCAGCCTCAAAAACGCAAACATCTTGATTATCAATTAATAAACACATAATTGATATACCAATATCACTATTATAATTTTTACTAGTTACTAAAACATTCTTTTCTGTTGATAATACACTTGCTATTATTTGCCTTGTACTAGTTTTTCCAACACTACCTGTTACTGCAACAACTGGTATATTAATATTTTTTTGTCTATTAAACATTCCTGCTTTTATTAAAGCTTGTTTTGTATCTTCTACTTCAATTATATTTATTTTTTTATTTATACTTTTTGATTCATTAATTATATTTTCTTTATTTACATTATTTTTTGATATAAAAAATCCTGCTATTTCATTTTTCACACAATCAACAATAAAATCATGGGCATCTTTTTTTTCTCCAACTATTGGAACGAAAAAGTCACCTTTTTTTGAATTTCTACTATCAATTATATAATTTTTTGGAATATCTTCTTCATTTCCATTTATTAATACTCCGTCTGTTGCTTCTACTAATTCTTTTATACTTAGCATATCTTGCCTCCCATACTTATAGATATTATACCATATTATATTATAAAGCAATAAAAAAAATAAATAAAACTACGAAAAACGTAATTTTATTTATTAAATTTCTATCTAAAATATTCTTTTATACCTACTGCTATAGCTTTTGCTATTTTTTCTTTATTTAAATTTAACCACTCTCTTTGTTTTTCATCACAATCAAAACCTATAAAGCAAAATGGAATTAAAATTTTATCTTTATTTAAAAATTTTTTACTTTCTAATACATCTTCAAATTGAATATTTTTATTATATATTAATTTTATTTGATCAAAAATTAAATTTGATAATAATCTAGATTCATCTATATTTTTACATATTATAATTGGAATATTATTAGAATTTTTATTTTCAAATACTCTAATACATAAATATATATCTGACATTAATTCTTCTGCTTCATAACTCCTATTTGTTAAATCTTCATCTGTTATATATACATCTATATCATCTTTTTTTAAATATTCTTTTAATAAATTAGATATTTCAAGTGTTACTAAATTTTCTTTTGATGGGCTTATATATAATTTTTTCATATATTATTAACCATTTATCCTTTTTCTTAATTTTAATAAAGCTCCTTTTTCTATTCTTGATATTTGAGCTTGAGATACTCCAAGTTCTTCAGCAAGTTCTACTTGCGTTTTATCTTTAAAATATCTTTTTATTATAACACTTCTTTCTTTATCATTTAGTTTTTCAAGCATTTGACTAATAGATATATTATCAATTAAATTTTCGGATTCTTCTTTTTCATTTTTTAATTGATCTAATAAGAAAATTTGATCTCCACCATCATTATATACACTATCATAAATTGACATAGGAGTTACCATACTATCAATTGCTAAAATAACATCTTCCTTTGAAGCATTTGTTAATTCACAAATTTTATCTATACTTGGTTCCTCATTATGTTCTTTTATATATTTTTCTTTTTCTTGTAAAATTAAATATGATAAATCTCTTAATGATCTTGTAACACGAAAAGCACTATTATCTCTTAAATATCTTTTTATTTCGCCTATAATCATTGGCACTGCGTATGTAGAAAATTGTACAGGCTGAGTTATATCAAAATTATCTATTGCTTTTATAAGACCAACAACACCAACTTGAAATATATCGTTTACATTTTCTCCTCTATTATTAAATTTTTTTACAATACTTAAAACTAATCTTAAATTTGAATTAATAAACTCATCTTTTAAACTTAAATCTCCTTCTTTTATTTTTCTTAACATTTCCATTTGTTCTTTTGCTGAAAGTTTTGGAAGTTTTGATGTATCCATACCTTGAATTTCAACTTTAGTATTCATTATATCCATATGTATCTCTCCTTACTTTACAAATATTTTTTACATATGAATTTATGTATATACATTTTCGACAAAACTAGATTTTATTAGTACATTTTTACAATTATTAATTAATTATACATTAAATTCTTTTATATTTTTAATACTTTTTATATGGCATTTTTTCTTAATTAATTATATTTAATTAATATTAAATTTTTTGTTGAATTTTATTTAAGAGAATAAAAATTGTGTTAAATAAAAGAAAAAGGGGAAACAACAAAATTGTTTCCCCATGTTTTTAAAAGCAGCCTATTAATTTTAAGAATAATATAATAATTATTATAGAAATAATAAACTCCACTGTTTTTTGAGGTAATCCTAAAGCACTAAGAATGAATTCTATTACATTCCGAACAGCCCTAAAAAATATTGAGATTAACCACAAAACAATAAGTAAAATTATAATAAAATATATCATTTTTCCTCCTATAATTAAGAACAGATTAAATAAATTTACATAATTATTATAACATTATTATTCTATATTGTCAAAATTAAAATTATAAAGAAAAATTTTTCTTTAATGAATTAATAACTTTTTTTTCAATTCTTGATATATATGACTGTGAAATTCCTAACTTATCTGCAACTTCTTTTTGTGTTAATTCATCATAACCATCAAAACCATATCTTAATTGCATTATAATTTTATCTCTATTATTTAAATTTTTTATCGCTTTTATAAGTATTTTTTTATTATCTTTTTCTTCAACCGATTTAAAAACAGAATCATTATCTGTACCTAATATATCAGCTAAGGATAAATCATTTCCTTCATTATCTATATTTATCGGTTCGTCTATTGATACCTCAGATTTTATTTTATTATTTTTTCTAAGATACATTAATATTTCATTTTCTATACATCTTGATGCATAGGTTGCGAGTTTAATATTTTTATCTAATTTATAACTATTTATAGCCTTTATAAGGCCTATTGTTCCAATAGAAATTAAATCTTCTATATTAATTCCTGTTGACTCAAATTTCTTAGATATATATACTACTAGTCTAAGATTTCTTTCTATTAAAATATTTTTTGCCTCTAAATCTTTATTCATTAATCTTTCTAATAATTCTTGTTCTTCTTCTTCTTTTAATGGTGCAGGTAATTTTTCGTTTCCACAAATATAAAAAATTTCTTCTTCATTTTCGTCACATAATTTAAAAATTTTTTTGATTTTAATATAAAATTCCATTAATTTTTCTTTATTTATCATAAATTTACACCTCTTATTTCATTTACATATGTTTCATATCCAATTATTGCCTTACACTCATTTAATAGATTAATATTTTCTCCAGAAAAAACTATAACTACTCTTTTTATATTAGAAATAAAAATTTCATCTTTGTATATTTCTACGTTATTAACAATATATCCTTTTTGATTTAGTTTGCTATCTATTGTTTTTAAAGACACATCTTCAATTTCGTTAAGTAAATTATTTTCTTTAAATTTTTCAAAATAACTATTATCAATAAAAAATACATCTAAACATCTATTTTTACTTTTTACAAAATTTCCTGTATCAATAAATGCTTTTATTTTTAAATCATTTATTTTAATTATATATGTTAAATCATCTTTTTTTATTCTACTTTTCCACATTTTCCACATAAAATTTATTGATAAATGCAATATAATATATGACATTAAATAT
This sequence comes from uncultured Clostridia bacterium, assembly GCA_934169925.1. Classification (GTDB taxonomy): domain Bacteria; phylum Bacillota; class Clostridia; order TANB77; family CAG-465; genus CAG-465. The sequence goes on from CAKPOO010000007.1 coordinate 4,972, forward strand.
ACAATCAATTTTACTATCTCATATTCAACATTTAAATTTAAAATTAAAGTCAAAAAGAATATTATACCTATATATATAACATTTATTAAAAGGTACAACATTTTTGCTTTTATAAACTTTATTATATTTTTAATTTTAAAACTAAAGTATATATAAAAATTAACTAATAGTAATATTTGTACTTTCTCTAACACTATATTTAAATTTAAAGTTTGTATATAAGCAGTATACAAAGAAACAATTATTGTTATTATAATTATTTTTTTTATTTTAAATTTTTCTTTTATAATTAAACTTAATTCGTATATGGATAAAAAATCTATTATTAAATTTTCAATAAAAACATATTCAAGGTAAATTTTCATTAAATCACCTAGAAAAATTATACATTTTATATCTATTATTTTTTGTAGAAATAAAGTATCAAAAAGCAAAAAAAATGTTAGATTTAAAAACCTAACATTTAATTTATCTATTATAATTATTATTAATCTTTATTTCTTCTTAAAAATGGTGGAATATCTAAATCTCTAAAATCATTATTTGATTGAGATGATGATACTCTTGTAGATTTTATAGTAGGAGCTGATGTTATAGTATTTGAAACTGCACTATTTAAAGCTTCACCAACTATTGTATCAAGTTTTAAATCTTGAAATGGAGTTTTATTAAACCCTGTAGCAATAACAGTTATAACAATTTCATCTTTTAAATTTTCATCTATAACAGCACCAAATATAATATTTGCATCAGGATCAACTGACTTTTGTATTAATTCTAAAGCTTCATTTATTTCAAGTAATCCTAAATCTTTTCCACCTGTTACATTTATTAATACACCACCTGCACCTTCGATAGAAGTTTCAAGTAATGGACTATGAATAGCTTGTCTTGCTGCTTCTTGAGCTCTGTGTTCGCCACTTGCTCTACCAATTCCCATATGAGCTATTCCTGCATCTAACATTATAGTTTTTACATCTGCAAAATCTAAGTTAACAAGACCTGGTATAGTAATTAAATCAGATATACCTTGAACACCTTGTCTTAAAACATCATCAGACATTTCAAAAGCTTGTCTTAAAGATGTTTGCTTTTCTACAACTTGTAATAATTTTTCATTTGGTATAATAATTAAAGTATCTACAACTTGTCTTAATTCTTCAACACCAGCATCAGCTTGCATCATTCTTCTTTTTCCTTCAAAAGGAAATGGTTTTGAAACAACTGCTACTGTTAAAATTCCCATTTCTTTTGAAACTTCAGCAACTATTGGAGCAGCACCTGTTCCTGTTCCTCCACCCATTCCTGAAGTTACAAATACCATATCTGCACCTTTTAAAGCTTCTGCAATTTCAGCTTTTGATTCTTCAGCACTGCATTTTCCAATTTCGGGATTTGCACCAGCACCAAGTCCTCTTGTTAATTTTTCTCCAATTTGTATTTTTTTATCAGCTTTTGATATACTTAAAGCTTGTTTATCAGTATTAATAGCTATAAATTCTATTCCTTTTAATCCAGCATCAACCATTCTATTAACGCCATTGTTACCAGCACCGCCTACACCAACAACTTTAATATTTGCCATTCCTACATCATTTTCCATTATTATTTCCCCCTACAATACTATCTTTTCATTTTTAGTTTTTTTAAAACATTATCTATTGAACTTAATACTTTCTCTTTAAAAGTTTGATTTGTTATTATTTCAACATCACTATTTACATGTTTACTTGCGCCAAGTGTAGCTATATATCTTACCATTCCATATACTGTTGTATGTTGTGGTTTAATTATATTAATTAATTTTGGACTACACACTCTAACTTGGTTAGATTTTAAAGTTAGCATTGCAAGCTCTTCAACACCAATAATATTACTAATTCCTTGTCCTGTCAATACTATACAATTAATTTTTGTTAATAATTTTTCAGTAGTTAGTACTTTTTTTATTATTTGATATAATTCTTTAACCCTTGCTTCTATAACTTGTACAATATCACTACATTTTATATATCTTTCTTGTTCAACTACATTTTTACTTGTAATTTTTACATCATGATTATTTGTAATCATAGCCATAATTGCCAAATTATATTGTTTTTTTAATCTTTCTGCCTCATCATTTGGAATATCGAATGTTAAAGCTATATCATTTGTAATTGTGTCTCCACCTATTGGAATTGTATCATAAAATTCTAATCTTGAATCCTTATATACAGAAACATCTGCATGTCCACCACCAAGATCTATTAATAAAACACCTTTTTCTTTTTCATCTGGTGTTAATACTATATTTGATGTTGCAAGTGTTTCAAGTATTAAACCATCCAGCCTTAAACCAGCTAAACTTAAAGTTTCTTGTATATCTTTTATATATTCACCTTTTGCAATAACAACCTCACAATCTAAAGTGAAGTTCTTACAAAAGGCACCTATCGGTTCCTCTTTGTATTTTCTGTTATTTACAATATATTCATGTGGTAATATATCAATTATCTGTTCATCATCATTAAGTGGGGTACTAATTTGTATTTTTGAATATAAATTGTATATATCATTTATTGTCATACCATCATTAGGTTTTTCAACCTCAGCGTCAATTAAAATTTTTTCTATTCTTACATTCATACCTTTTATATTTACATATGCTGAATTAATAGAAAGTTCTGATATTTCTTCTGCTGATTCAATTGACTCTTTTATTGAATTTGCGACACATTGTTTGTCAAAAATTTTTCCTTTTTTTATGCCTGTACTATTTGTAAGTCCATACCCGATAACTTCTATTTCATTAAATTTATTAACTTGACCAATAACACATGCTACTTTTGAAGCTCCTACATCAAGACTTACAATAATATCACCAATTGCCACAAATTACACCCCCTCAAAACTACCTATATGATACTATTTTTTATATAAAAAATCAAGCTTTTTGAAAAAATAATGTAATATTTTTGTAATTTTATTGAAATATATTATTTACCTTTTTATTATACCATAAATACATATATACATAAGGAAAATTAAATATGATATATTCTTAGAAAATACACTATATACAGCAAAAATTATTACAACAACAATATTAATAATTTTTAAAATTTTCATTGTAGTTTTTTCACTAAAAATATAATCAAATATTATTTTTAGTATATTATATCCATCTAAAGGAAATATTGGAATTAAATTAACTAAAAATAAAGTCATATTTAATTCATATAAGAAATTATATTTTTTTAAAATTATTCCCATTATTAAATTAAAAATTGGACCTGCAAAATATATCAATAATTCATATATTTTACTTATACATTTTTTATAAAAACAAACATTAACTCCACATAAAGTTATATTTAATTTATGTACTTTTTTTCCAAAAAAATATGCGACTATTACATGTGATAATTCATGTAATACTATAAATAAATAACATATAAAATAATATAAAATAAAGTTTCTAAATTTATTTGAAAAAATAAACAAAAATAAAACAATGACAAATATTTCATCTATTGAAATATTTATCTTCTTTAACTTAATCTTCATACTAGAACTCTAAAACATCCCTTGGATTTATCAAATTTCCATCAATAGAAATTTCTAAATGTAAGTGAGGACCAGTTGAATACCCAGTACTACCTACTAGTCCAACAATATCATTTTGATTTATATCTTGTTCATTTGTTACCAATATTTTATTCATATGTGCATATTTAAAAGTTACACCATTATTTTCTATAACAACATAATTTCCATAGTACTTATCGTTTTCTACTACTTTTATTACTTTACCACTCGAGCAACTATGTATATCAGTATCATATTTTGCACCTATATCTATTCCTGTATGATTTTTTGTAGCTTCATCAAAAACTATTTCTCTTTGGCCAAATTCTGATGTAACAGTACCTTCAATAGGTTTTATAATATCTATTCCTTTTTCATATAAAGTTCTTAAATTATCATTTATATCTATTTTTTCTACAACATCATTTTGTTCTTTATTATTATTGCTACTTTTTATATCATATAAATACGCAACTTCTTGATTTTCAACCTCTTTTATAGATTTTGTTTTTACAATATTAAAAAAATTTCTAACAGAAAAATCATAATATTTAGGGATAATTATTTCGTTAAAATTATTTATATAACTTTCATATTTGTCACCAAGTATAATTTTTATATAATTACTACTTATAATTTTGTTCACTACATTTACAACATCTGTTTTCTCTAAATTTCTACTATACTCATATTTTAATATATTAAAATATTTATTATCTTTTATTCTATCATACATTGTTAATTTTACTGTAAGTACTATAAATGTTATAAAAATAACAATAGAAAATTTTATCAAAATTTTTTGTTTTATTTTATGAAAAAAAGAATTTTTAATGTTTTCCTCTGAATTTGCCTCTTTTTTATTTTTCTTTGAATCAATTTCTAAATCATTAAAAAATTCATCTTCTATATCATATTTTTTGTTTTCTAAATAACTTTTCCTAAGTCTTCTTGCAGCTACCATAAAAATACCTCCAATAAATATTGAATTTAATATTTATTAAAGTATATTTTTTTTATTTTAAATTATTACCAAAAAAAATCTGAAAGTAAAAACTTTCAAATTTTTTTATTTTATAATCTAAACTATTTTTCCTTTTAAATACCATAAATGTTGACTTTCAATTTCTACATTTACAATATTTCCTATCATACTATCATCAGCCTCAAAAATAACTACTTTATTTTGAGTTGTCCTTCCTGTATATAAATCTTTATTATTTTTGCTTTTTCCCTCTACCAAAACTTTATATTGTTTTCCAATCATTTTTTCATTATTTTCAGGCAAATAACTTTCATATTTATTCTTTATTTTTTCAAGTCTTTTTACTTTTTCTTCATTTGGTGTAAAATCTTCCATAGTAGCAGCTCTTGTACCAGATCTTTTAGAATATATAAACATATATATTTGATCATACCTAACTTTATCTATAACATCCATAGTATCCATGAAATCTTCATCATTTTCACCTGGAAAACCAACTATAATATCTGTAGATAAAGATATTTCAGGATCAGCTTCTTTTAATTTTTTTGCTAATTCTAGATACTCTTCTTTTGTATAATGTCTATTCATTAATTTTAAAATCCTAGAACTGCCTGATTGTAAAGGTAAATGTATTTGTCTTGATATTTTTTTTGAATTTTTTATTACTTCTATTAAATCATCTTTAAAATCTTTTGGATGAGGTGACATGAATCTTATTATTTCAATGCCATCAATTTTTTCAATATCTTTTAGTAAATCTGGAAATTTATATTTTTCATCTTTAAAATCATTTCCATAAGAATTGACATTTTGTCCTAAAAGCATAATTTCTTTATATCCTTTTTGGGCTAATTTTTTTATATCATTTAAAATATCTTCTGGTTTTCTGCTCTTTTCTCTTCCTCTTACATAAGGAACTATACAATATGAACAAAAATTATTACAACCATATATAATACTAACAGAAGCCTTATATTTATCTTCATAAATAATTGGTACATCTTCTTCTATTTCATTTAAAATTTCAACATATTCTAATGATTTTTTATTATTAAATATTGCCTCATATAATTTAAGTGGAAATAAAGAAATATTACCTGTACCTAAAACTATATCTACGAATCTATATGATTTTTTAATTTTATCAATCATATCTTTTTGTTGAGTCATACAACCAACAACTGTAATATATACATCTTCTTCAAGTAATTTTCTCTTTTTTAAATATCCAAGTCTTCCAAACAAAGTATTTTCAGCATTTTCTCTTACACAACAAGTATTAAATAATATTAAATTTGCATGATCCACATCAGATTTTTTAAATCCCATAGATTCTAATATTCCAGCATACTTATTTGAATCATTTTCATTTAGTTGACATCCCATTGTGTCAATACTATAAGTCAAATTTTTCTCTTCTACATATTTTTTTATTTTATCTTTATAACTATTTGTATATCTCATATTTTTTCTCCATAAATAACGTAAAACATTTTAACATTAGTAAAAGATTTTGTCAATAATTCTCAAAAAAGCAAAAAAATAGAAAATAAAATGAAATACAATTCATTTTACTTTCTATTTTTATACTTTAATTATTTAATATTTTATTATTTATAATTTTGATTAATATTAGCTACAATAATTTCATCACTAAATCCCAATTCTTTTTGTTCTGAATATTCTTTTTTTATATTTTTCTGTTCCACCAAAGTATCACTATAGTTTTTATGTGTAAAAACAGTCCTTCGTCTATCATATCTAGATATCTCATAATCATCTTGTTTTCCGCAAGTTAAACAGACGCACCTGTACACTGTTCTATGTTCAACAGAACTTGCATATTCCTTTGTAACATCTTCTAAAAATAAAAAAGGTCCATGTCCTAATCTACAGCTTATATCATTTACCATATAAATACCTCCTATTTCATATTAATGAATATATAAATAAATTTTCGTTGATATTATATCATAAATTACTTATATTTTAAAGTAATTTTACTTTTTTTATTACACTTTGCCACCAATTTTTTTAATTTTTGTATTATAATTTAACAATATATTCTTTAACTCAATATTAACACTTTTTGAATAAAACTTATTATCTTTAAAAATATAGTCTATATCTCCACCATTAATTCTTCCAGAATTATTAATTACTCTATATTTTGCATCTTCAGGTGATTGTGCTGTATACGTATACATTATATCTGATGTATCAAAATTATTATACGTGTTATTACCAATTAAAATAGTAACTGATGAATCTATTTTTTCATCTTTATTTTCCACAAAAACTGCATCAAATTCAATAAGATTATCATTACTATATTTTTTTAAATAATTGTTCTTAATTAAATTATTATATGCTTTTATAATCCCTCCTGGTTCATTACTTAACAAATTATTTTTTTCTCCACCTTGACCTGAAATTACCATTTGTTTATTACTAGCTTCAAAATAATTAGCCTCTACAAACAAAGAACAACCATAAGTTGCACCAATACAATAAGTTGTTACATTATCATAATAATTATTATATATATGAGCTGAATAAAATCTAACTCTAGGTGCTCTTGATTCTACATGATCAAACCAATTATGATGAAATGTTATATATAACTCATCTTTTTTTGTTTCATTTAATCCTATAAGTGATGTTTTTCCAGTATTATAAAAATGATTATAAGATACAGTAACATATTGTGTGTTTTTACAATCAAAAGAACCATCACCTTTTTTTTGATTTTTTTCATCAACTCTTGGCATACCATAAAAAAAATCTATATTATGAGCCCAAATATGATCACTATCTATTACTTCTATACTATCTTTTTCTTTAGAATTTGATAACATAAAACCTATATTTCTAATTTCAACATTAGATGTATTTTTTACTCTTATTTGAATATTGTACGATGTTGTATCTTTACCTATACCTTCAATTGTAATACCACGTAAATTATCATTTTTATTTTCACTCTCTACTGTTATTACATTAACTTTATCTTCTTCTTGATTTGAAATTATACCACTACCTGTTACTTTTCCAATCATTCTAATATCTAAAGGTCTATTATCATATCCTTTATTATAATTATCAAGAATATTTATAATTCCGACTGATTTTTCAAATTTTTCATCATCAGAAATTTTTATATCACATGTTATGCTATCTTTATTTTCTTCAGTAATATAAATAACTAGTGTATTTTCTTTTAAAGTTCCATCAGATTTATATGCACCATTTGATTCGCCATTTACAAAAGAAAAACCTGTCCTATCATATGAATCAACTATTACATTATCTGATAATTTACTATATGTTCCATATATAGTTTTTATCTTTATTTTAAAGTTATATTCTCCGGGTGTTAATCCTACAGCATCTGCTCTTACATAATTATCTTTATATTGTCTAACAAGTTCATCATCAAGCAAAACATATTTATTAGAATCAGATTTTTTTATATAAACCTCATATTTAAAAACTTTATCTACATTACCAAACTCTATATATGCACTTTCAAACCAACCTTTGCTTTCTTTTATATTAATCTGATAATTTTTTTCATTATAAAAATGCAAAACAAACATAATTATAACAGTACATATAAAAAATATAGTTATTAAAACTATTTTATATACATTTTTATGAGCATTTAAGAATTTTTTCAACATTTTTCTCCACTTTAATATTATAAATTTAATTATATCATAAAATAATCATTTATCAATTTTATGATAAGAAAATTATTAATATAATTTTAGTGTATTAATTATATTGTTGTACGAACTATATATTGCATTATTTACTAAATCAAAATTCATTATTTTTCTTAAATTTAACATTATATCATCATTTGATTTTATTTCATACTTTTTACCATCGATCTCAACTTCTAAATATTTTAAATATTCTAAATTTAATTTAGTAGTATCATATTTATTTACATCATAAATATAATCTTTATTTTTTTCTATTTCCTCTATTATTTTAAAATATTCTTTCTTATCATATTCATTTATTTTAAAAGAATATTCAAAATTTGATTTTGTATTTTCTTTTAAATTTTCATCAGTACAAAATTCTAGTAAACATTTTGTTGTTGCAGTATTTTCTATAACATAAAACTCTGTTTCACGTTTTATAACACTACCTAAAGAAATTTTTCCATTATAATTTCTAACACTAATTTTAATTATTTTATTTTTTATCATGACTTTATCTCCTAAACACAAAAAAACTGAGTTTTTCACTCAGTTTTTTATTATACTCTTTCCATATAAGATGCTGTTCTAGTATCAATTCTAATTTTATCTCCTATTTCAACAAATATTGGAACATTAAAAGTTGCACCAGTTTCAACAGTACATGGTTTTGTTTGACCAGTTGATGTAGCACCTTTTATACCAGGTTCAGTATATGTTACTTCTAATTCAACAAATAAAGGTGGTTCTACACCAAAAACATTTCCTTTATATGATAAAACTTTAAATAGCATACCATCTTTGATATATGCTAATGAATCCTCTATTTTTTCTTTTGGAAGATCAATTTGTTCAAATGTAGTAGTATCCATAAATGTATAGTTTTCACCATCATTATATAAATATTGCATTTCTTGAACTGTTACTTGTGCTTCTTCAACTTTTTCAGTAGGATTGAATGTTTTTTCTATAGTTTGACCAGTTATAACATTCTTTAATTTTGTTCTAACAAATGCTGCACCTTTTCCAGGTTTAACATGTTGGAATTCAACAATTTTATAAACATTTGAATCCATTTCAAATGTTGTTCCATTTCTAAAGTCTCCTGCTAAAATCATAAAGGCCTCCTTATTTTTCTATTTTTTCAACTAAAGCTTTAAAAGCTTCCATGTCATTAACAGCCATTTCAGCTAACATTTTTCTATTAATATTTATGTTTGCTTTCTTTAAACCATTCATGAATTTGCTATATGTTGTACCACACATTCTTGCAGCTGCATTAATTCTAGCTATCCATAATTTTCTGAAATTTCTTTTATTTTGTTTTCTTCCAACATAAGCATATTTTAAAGATTTCATAACAGCTTGGTTAGCCATTCTAAATCTTACAGATTTTGCTCCAAAATAACCTTTAGCTCTTTTTAGAACTTTTTTATGTCTTGCTCTTGTTGTTACGGCTCCTTTTACTCTTGCCATGATTTACTCTCTCCCTTCATTTTTATTGATATGGTAATAATTTTTTAACTGCTGATTTGTTAGCACTATCAACAAAATCAGATTTTCTTAAAGCCATTTTTCTTTTTGATGACTTACCAGTTAATTTATGTGCACGATTTGCAACATTTTTTTTGATTTTACCAGTTCCAGTAACTGATAATCTTTTTTTAGTTGAGCTATGTGTTTTTATTTTTGGCATAATTAACTCTCCTCCTTATAATAAAACATTAATTACTTTTGCTTTGGTGATAAAAACATGTTAAGATTTTTACCTTCCATTTTAGGTTCTTTATCAACTTGAGCATCTGGAACTAAATTTAAAAATTCCTTCATTAACTCTTTACCTTGATTTATAAAATTAAGCTCTCTACCTCTAAATCTCATAGAAACTTTTATTTTATTTCCAGCTTCAATAAATTTAACAGCATTTTTTGCTTTAACTTCTAAATCATGTTTATCGATATTTGGTGATAATCTAACTTCTTTAACTTCAAGAACTTTTTGTTTTTTCTTAGCTTCTTTAGCTTTTTTAGTCATTTCAAATTTATATTTGCTATAATCTAAAAATTTACAAACCGGATTTTCTTGGTTTGGTGAAACTAAAACTAAATCAAGTCCTTTTTCGTAAGCTAATTCAATAGCTTTTTTTGTAGGCATTTTACCTAATTTTTCACCTTCATCTGTGATAACTTGAACCTGAGGAAATCTAATATCCTCATTAATTAAAAAATCTTGTTTTATATTAAACACCTCCACATATAAAAAAAAGATTGCTCTTGTAATAGGCAACCCTCTCATAATAATACAAACGTTTAAAATAATATATATTAATTAAGTTAAATTTGTATAACCTTATTTAAGACAAAACCAATAAGGTGAGAAGATTTCCTCTACTTTATGTTTAGTATTATACATTAATGTTTTTTATTTGTCAATACTTATCCTCTTTTTTCTTTTTTAATTAAATACAAAAAATAAGTAGCTATAAAAATAAACTACTTATTTTTTATTATATTATATATCAAGATTTGTAACATATTTTGCATTTTGTTCAATAAATTCTCTTCTTGGTTCTACATTTTCACCCATAAGTACAGTAAATATTTGATCTGCTTTTACTGCATCTTCAACTGTTATTTGTACTAAAGTTCTTTTTTCAGGATTCATTGTAGTTTCCCACAATTGTTCTGAGTCCATTTCACCAAGACCTTTATATCTTTGAATATTTAAAGAATTTCTATCAATACCTTTTTCTTCTAATTCCTTTAATTTAACATCCAAATCTTCTTCATTATAACAATAAATATCTTCAATACCTTTTTTAGCAATTTTAAATAAAGGTGGTTGAGCTGCATATACCATACCATTATCAATTAAAGGTCTCATATACCTATAAAAGAATGTAAGTAATAAAGTTCTTATGTGTGCTCCATCAACATCGGCATCGGCCATCATTATAATTTTATGATATCTTAATTTTTCTATATTAAATTCATTTCCAAATCCAGCACCTAAAGCAATAATAACTGGTGATAATTTTTCATTATTATATATTTTATCAGCTCTTGTTTTTTCAACATTGATCATTTTTCCCCAAAGTGGAAGAATAGCTTGAAATCTTCTATCTCTACCTTGTTTAGCACTACCACCTGCTGAATCCCCTTCGACGATATATATTTCACATTTTGAAGCATCTTTTGATTGACAATCAGCAAGTTTTCCAGGTAAAGTTGTACTTTCTAAAGCAGATTTTCTTCTTACCATTTCTCTTGCTTTTCTTGCAGCTTCTCTAGCTCTTGCAGCACTTATAGTTTTTTCTAGTATAGCTTTTGCAATTTGTGGATTTTCCTCTAAGAAAACACTTAATTTTGCATTAACAATACTACTAACAATTCCAGTTACATTACTATTTCCAAGTTTTGTTTTTGTTTGTCCCTCAAATTGTGGTTCTAATACTCTAACACTTACAATAGCTGTTATTCCTTCACGAATATCTTCACCTTGTAAATTAGAATCTTTTTCTTTTAGTATATTAAATTTTCTTGCATAATCATTGAAAGATTTTGTTAAAGCTCTTTTAAATCCATCAACATGAGTACCACCCTCAATTGTATTTATATTATTTACAAATGAAATGATGTTTTCAGAGTATGATGTTGTATATTGAATACCGATTTCAACATAAACATTATCTTGTTCTGTTTCAAAATGAATAACATCTTTATTTACAGGTTCTTTATTTTTATTTAAATATTCAACAAATGATCTAACACCACCTTCATAATGGAATACCATTTGTTCTGAATTTTCTTCTCTTTTATCCCATAAAGTTATTTTTAATCCTTTATTTAAAAATGCAACTTCTCTAAATCTATTTGCTAAAGTTTCTGCATTATATACTGTTGTATCGAAAATCTCATCATCAGCTTTAAATATAACTTTTGTTCCAGATTTTTTACTTTCTCCTATTTTATGAAGTTCCTCTACAACTTTACCTTTTTCAAAAGAAATTGAATAAAGACCATCACCATTGCTAACTTCAACTGTCATTTTTGATGACAAAGCATTAACAACTGATGCACCAACGCCATGTAGACCACCAGATACTTTGTATCCGCCACCGCCAAATTTACCACCTGCGTGTAAAATTGTATAAACAACTTCAACAGCTGGTCTATGCATTTTTGGATGCATACCTAATGGAACACCTCTACCATTATCTTTTACACTAACTATATTTCCAGGTAAAATTTCTACATTTATTTCTGTACAATAACCAGCTAAAGCTTCATCAACACTATTATCTAATATTTCATATACTAAATGATGCAATCCTCTTTCTGATACACTACCAATGTACATACCAGGTCTTTTTCTAACTGCTTCTAATCCTTCTAGTACTTGTATCTGATTTTCATCATATTTTGCCATATCTTATACCTCTCCTTTTTAAAATCAATAATAGTTATATCATAAAATGTTACTATTTTTCAAGTAAAAAATCTAAAACTTTATTTTTTATTTTTCATTTAAAGCATTTATTAAAAAAAAATATAGTTTATTTTTTTAAAATTATTGAATTTTTATGTAATTCATGTTATACTGAATATAATAACAACCATACAGGTTAAATTTTAATAAAATTAACGGAGGAATAAAATTATGACAAAGGTAATTCTTGGATTATTATTACTTGTAGTAGTAACTGCTGCAATACTTGGAGGAAGCATCATATGGGCAGTTGCAAAAGCAATTTTTATTAGTTTATTTCCATGGAGTTTGATAGCAATTATAGTAGTTGCTATAATTGCTATATACAAGTGGGAAAACTAAAATAAAACTAAAACTTAGACCTGTGAAGAATTTTTCACAGGTCACTTTTTATATTAATTTACCATTTTCTACTTTTAAAACTTTAATATTTTTTACATTATCATTTTTAAATTCAGTAGTAGTTATAATACTTTGATAATCTTTTATATATTCAAGTAAAAAATTAACTCTATTTTCATCAAGTTCCGACATAATATCATCTAATAATAATATTGGTTCTTCATTTTTTATCTCTTTTAAAAGTTCAAAATTTGCAAGTTTCAATGTAAGTAAAGCAGTTCTATTTTGACCTTGTGAACCAAATTTTGCAACTTCATAATCATTTATATATATTATTAAATCATCTCTTTGTATTCCTTTAACAGAACTTTTTCTCATAATTTCTATTTCAATATGGCTATTTAATATATTTAATATTTCTTCTCTATTTTTATTTAAAAAATCTGTTTCATATATTAAATTAATATTTTCACTATCATTAGTCAATTTTTTTTGAATAATTATAGATTTTTCTAATAATTTAGAAATTAATTTTTTTCTAAAATCTACTATAAAAAATATATAATCTGCCATTTTTTCATGCAAAATTTTAATATATTCTTTATCAATGTTATTTGATTTTAAAATTTGATTTTTTAATTTTAAACATTTCAAATATTCTTGTAATTTTAAAAGATAAGATTTAGAAATTTGTGATGCCATCATATCAATAAAATTTCTACGTTTTGAAGGTGCACCTTTTACTATATCTAAACTATCTGGAGAAAAAATTATAAAAGGAATTTCTCCAACATGATCAGCTATTTTTTTTATTTTTATATCATCTTTTTTTATTATTTTTCTATTATTTTTGTCTATAAAAATATCTATTTTAAAATTTTGATTATTTTTTACATAATTTAAATTTACTCTTGCAAATTCTTTTTTTATATTTATTAATTCTGAATCTTTTGTTGTTCTATATGATTTTCCTAACGCACATAAATAAATTGATTCTATTATATTTGTTTTTCCTTGTGCATTATTTCCAATAAACATATTGATACCTTTTATAAATTCAATATCTTGTAATTCATAATTTCTAAAGTTTTCTAACTTTATACTTTTTAAGTACATATCCTCTCACCTATTTAATATTTAATATAATAAATATACCTGTGGGAATTTTCCACAGGTATTATTTTTATTCTTGTCTTAGTTTTATTGGTAAAACAACATATATAAAATCATTTTTATTAACTGGTTTTATTAAAACTGGTGAAATACTTGAATTAAATTCAATACATATTTCTTCATCTTCGATAGCTTTTAAAGCTTCTAATACATATCTTGGATTAAATCCTATATCTATACTTTTACCTTCAACAACGGCATCAATATCCTCTTTTGCATCGCCTGTATCACTAACACAACTTAAAACTACCCCATCTATTCCTATACTCATTTTTACTGGAGATTTTTTATCTTTTTCTATATTTTCTTTTGCAAATAAAGATACTCTATCAAAAGAATCAGATAATTTTTTTGTTTTTATAATTACTTTTGTTTCACTTGTTTCTGGAATAATACTATTATAATTTAAAAATTCTCCTTCAATAATTCTACTAATTATAATTGTATCTCCCATTTCAAATAAAGCTTGATTTTTATTAACACCTATTTTTACTAAAGCTTCATCATCTTCAACTAATATTTTTAATAATTCATTTAAAACTTTTCCTGGAATTATAGCTTTAAAATTATTAATATTTTCAGCACTAACACTTTTTCTTAATGATAATCTAAAACCATCTATTGCAACAACAGTTAATATATTATCTTCAACTTTTAATAAAGCTCCATTATATATTGGTCTATTTTCATCATTACTTACTGCAAAGCTTGTTCTTTTTATCATATCTTTTAAAACTTTTTGTTTTACTACTATTGAGTTTTCAACATCAAAAATTGGTAATCTAGGATATTCTGATGGATTCATAGTAGTTAATTTAAATGTACCATTTATAGATTTTAATATAAATATAGAATCTTTTGTTTCAATTTCTATATCTATATCTTCTATTTTTCTAACAATTTCATTTAACATTTTTATATCTACTACTGTAGAACCTTCTTCTATTACATTACAATCTAAAGTATGTTCTGATCCAATTTCTAAATCATTAGTTGTTAACTTTAATTTGTTTTGATAAGCTTCAATTAAAACACCATCTAATATTGGCATTGTTGTTTTATTGTTTGATTTCGAAATTACATTTAATCCATTTACTAATTCTTTTAAATTACATTTTATATTCATTGTTTACTCCTTCTTTTCTATTTTTATAATAAATTTTATATTAATTATTAACATTTTCATATGTTGAAAGTGTTGATAATTATTTCTAATTTTTTAATGTATATTATAAATTATATTTTTTAATTGTTATCAATAATATTAACAATTTTAATGTATATAACATTTTATACAATTTAATTTTTTTAATATTTAATAATTATAAACAATTTAATATGTTAATACTGTTGATAACTATTTTTTTATTTTATTATTATATATTAGTTAAATTCTTTTTATTTGTTTGTTATCCACACTATTAACAGTATTAAAGTATATAACTATATACATTTTTGATTAATAAATTATTGTATAATAATTACATTATATTTTTATAATATTTTTATAATTTATTTTTTTATTGTAAATTAAATTTATTTATTTTTTATCTATAATAATTAATTAAATATTTTTTTATAAAAGTTATCCATAGTTTCCACATGTTATGTGTTAAAAAAATTTTAATTTCTAAATATATAATTATAATATTATATATTAATTTAGTAGTAGTAGTAGTAGGTGTTGTGGATAATGTGGAAAAATATCTCTAAATACTAGTACTATTGCTTTTTGTTCTGTGGATAAACCTGTGGATAACTTGTTACATTTTTCCACAGAATATTTGTTTGTTGTGGAAAATTATAATAATTAAATTTTATAAACAGGTTATTCACAACACTATCCACTGGATAATGTGGATAACTTTATTTAGTGAAATTATCTTGAAATTATTTTGTAATAATTATGAAATAATAGTCTCTAATCCTCTATTGATAAGGATTTCTTAATATCATCAATTAAATCTTTTGTTTCTGTATTATTTTCATATTCATTTTTTATTTTTGAATATGCGTGTAAAACTGTTGAGTGATCTCTTCCACCAAAATCTTTTCCTATACTAGGAAATGACATATTAGCTATTTCTCTACATAAATACATAGCTATTTGTCTTGGAAATGCTACACTATTTGATCTTTTTGTACTTGTCATATCTTGTACTTTTATATTAAAAAATTTACAAACTACTTGCATTATTAATTTACTAGTAATTACTTTTGTATTTTTTACAAGTATTGATTCTATTGTATTTTCTACTACAGAATCAGTTAATTCATTGTTTGTAAATGATGTATATGCTACTAATTTATTAAATACGCCTTCTAATTCTCTAATATTTGTTTTTACTTTACTTGCGATTTTTACTAATATTTCATCATCTATTATATATCTTTCAGTTTCTGATTTTTTTCTCAATATTGCAAGTCTTGTTTCATAGTCTGGAGCCTGTATATCAACTGAAAGACCCATTTCAAATCTTGTTTTTAATCTATCTTCTAATAAAGGTATTTCTTTTGGTGGTTTTTCTGAAGTTAAAACAATTTGTTTTCCACTTTCAAATAAACTATTAAAAGTATGGAAAAATTCTTCTTGACACCTATCTTTTCCCGCTAAAAATTGAATATCATCAATTAATAATAAATCAATATTTCTATATTTTTTTCTAAATGTTTCATTTTGATTATTCATAATTGCCGATATTACTTCATTTGCAAAAGCTTCGCCTGTACAATAAATAATTTTTATATTATTATCAGCTTCATACATTGCATTACCAATAGCTTGCATTAAATGAGTTTTTCCAAGTCCAACACCACCATAAATAAATAATGGATTATATTTTTTACCTGGATTTTCAGAAACAGCACTTGCAGCTGCATGTGCAAATCTGTTATTAGATCCTACTATAAAATTTTCAAATGTATATCTTTCATTTAAGCCTGAATTTTCATTAGTTTTTCTTACTTTAGTAACATTATCTATTTGATTATTAATATTATTTGTTACTCTTGTTTCTTCATTTGTGGTTTTAATATTGTTATAATTTTCATTGAAATTATCGTTATCTTCAGAAAAACTTTCTTTTGATTCAAATAGGATATTATATTCAATATTTGTTATTAAAGATAAAGTATTTCTTATTAAATCTAAAAATCTTTTTTTACAAATATCAATATAGTAATCTGAAGGTAATATTAAACATATTGTTGTGTTATCCACAAGTCTTGGTGAAATAACTTCTACGTATGTTTTAAATGCAATTGGTGAAGTTTCCTGTTTTAGTAATTCCAAGGCTTCTGACCAAATTTCAGCAAAGTTTTTTTCCATAAAACCACCCTCCTTAAAACGTTTGTTTTTTTAAGTTATCCACAGAGTTATCCACAAGTGTTGATAACTTTTCGACAAAATAAGATAATTTATAATTTAGTTTTACATAATTACTGTGGATTAAAATTTTTATATAAATTTAACGTTTATTTTTGACAGTGTAAATATATCATGAAATACTTAAAAAAACAATACTTTTTTTGTTAAAAAAATAAACATAAAAATATGTAAACTTAAAAAATCATACCTGTGGATAACTTTATAACATTTTTTAATTAAAAATATTTGACAAATAATTAAAAGTGTTGTATAATTTGTTTACTATGTTTGGTAAAAAATTTTAAATGTTTAATTTTTTGATTTTACATTTATGTATATATTTACATTTAGGAGGTGTAAAAAAATGAAAAGAACATATCAACCAAAAAAATTACAAACTCAAAGAGTTCATGGATTTAGAAAAAGAATGTCTACTGCTTCTGGAAGAGCTGTTTTAAAAAGAAGAAGAGCTAAAGGTAGAAAAGTAATCAGTGCATAGTATTAAAAGTGGGTATGTTTACATATCCACTTTTGTCGTATTTATTAACATAGAAGAAGGTAATTAATGAAAAATACAAAAATTATAAAAAGTAACGAAATATTTAGATTAGTTTTAAAAAAAGGTGATTTTAATGTTGATAAATACTTATCAACACATGTATTAAAAATCAGTAAAAAAAATTATAATATAAACTATTTAGGTATTTGTGTTTCTAAAAAAAATGGAAATAGTGTAAAAAGAAATAAAATTAAAAGATGGGTAAGAGAAGTTTATAAGCAAGAAGAAATAAAGTTAAAGAAGAATATTAATATAGTTATTTTAATAAAAAAGACAACTAAGTTTGAAGATTTAAGCTATGATATTATAAAAACTGAAATGATTTCTTGTTTTGAAAAACTAGGATTATATGAAAATTAAAAGATTTTTTAAAAATATAATTTTATTTCCTCGTAAGTTAGAAATTTTTCTTATTGAATTTTATCAAAACAAAATATCTACCCATACAAAAAAGAGATGTATATACTATCCAACGTGCTCTGAATATACCAAACAAGCAGTTGACAAATATGGTATAATAAAAGGGAATGTATTAGGTTTTATAAGAATTTTAAAATGTAATCCATTTTCAAGAGGTGGAGTAGATAAATTAAAGTAAAAAGGAGATTATATGTTTAATGGTTTAATTAGTCTTATTGCTAATCTTTTAGGATATGTTATAAGATTTATTTACAATATTTGTAATCAAAATTATTTTATTGCTATCATTTTGTTTACAATACTTACAAAGTTGATTTTATTTCCTTTATTTTATAAGCAATTAAAATCAACAGAAGAAACTAAAAAAATTCAACCTGAAATTGAAAAAATAAAGAATAAATACAAAAAAGATCAACAAAAACAAGCTGAGGCTTTAACAAAATTATATAGTGATCACAAGATAAATCCAGTAGGTGGTTGTTTACCACTTTTAATTCAAATACCTCTTATAATCGCTATGTTTTATATTGTTAAATATCCAGTAACATACGTATTAAAAGTTCCACAAGAACAAGTTGTTGAGTATGCAAAACAATATCTTGAAGGTACAAATGGAATTAATTTAGATGAAATTACTTATGATAAAGCTAAAGCATATGAAATTGATATTGCAGCAAAATATAATTTAATTGATATGAAAGTTGGTAAATATTTGGATTTAGGTGATACACCTGCTAATGTTTTTTCTTCTGATGAAACAAAAAGAAATGAAACAAGTAAAGTATCATTAATAATACCAGTTTTAAGCTTTATTTTAGCTTTTGTATCTAATAAAATAGCTCAAAAAAATGCATCAATGACTGAAGAACAAGAACAAATGCAAAAATCTATGAACATAATGATGCCTTTATTATCAGCATCAGTTTCATATACAATGCCATTAGCTTTAGGTATATATTGGTTATTTGGTAGTTTGTTAAGTATTTTACAACAATTTGTTATGCAAAAAATTTTAACTGAAAAGGATAAAGAAAAAAATGACGAAGTTTTACTTTTAAAATAAGGAGGTAAGTTTATGAAAAAAGTAACTGAACAAATAGGAAAAACAGTTGAAGAAGCTATAAGAAAAGGTCTTGAAGAGTTAAAAGTTTCAAGAGATGATGTAAAAATTGAAGTTTTAGAAGAACCAACTTCTGGTGGCGTTCTTGGTATTTTATCTGCTAAAATGGCTAAAGTAAGACTTACTGTTGATAAAAAAATGAGTGAAGAACAATATCAAAAAACAGTTTCAAAATTAGATGAAATTTTAAAACAAATATTTAGTATAACTGGTGAAAATGAAATAAAATATAATATTGAAAGAAAAGATAATCAAGTATTACTAAATATTGAAGGAGATAATGTTTCTCATTTAATAGGCTATAAAGGAAAAAATATTGAAGCTTTACAATCATTAATTAATTCAATGATGCAAAGAGAAGATGAAGAATATGCAAAAGTCTTTGTAGAAATTAATGGATACAAAAAACAAAAAGAAGAAAAATTAAAAAAATTAGCACAAAAGATGGCTAATAATGTAATTAAATTTAGAAAACCAATTAAATTAGAACCTATGTCTGCGTATGAAAGATTAATAATTCATAACGAACTTGCTTCAAGAAATGATGTAGAAACAGAAAGTTTTGGTGAAGAACCAAGAAGAAGAGTTGTAATAAGAAAAAAATATTATTAAAAAAGTCAGCTAAATGCTGACTTTTTAAATAGGAAAGGAATGAAGTTATGTTAACAGATACTATAGCAGCTGTTGGAACAGCTCTATCAAATAGCGGAATTAGTATTATAAGAATTAGTGGTAAAGATAGTTTAAATGTAATATCTAAAATTTTTAATAATTATAGTAAATTAGAGCCTAATAAGATAATTTTTGGAAAAATATTAAAAGGTGATTTAGTTTTAGATACTGTCTTAGTTTCATATTTTAAAGCTCCAAAATCATATACTGGAGAAGATATATGTGAGATTAATTGTCACGGTGGAAATCAAATAACAAAACAAATATTAGAATTAGTAATTGAAAATGGTGCAAGAATGGCAGAACCTGGTGAATTTTCAAAAAGAGCGTTTATAAATGGTAAAATGGATTTATCACAAGCTGAAGCTGTAATTAATTTGATTAATTCAAGAACAAGTACAGATACAAGAATTGCAGCAAATCAATTAGAGGGGAATCTTTCTAATAAAATAAAACAATTAAGAGAAGAATTAATAGAATTGCTTGCTCATATAGAGGTTAGTGTAGATTATCCTGAATATGATTATGAAGAAGTAGAAAATTCAAATGTTGAAAATTTAATTGATAAAAAAGTAAATGAAATTAACAAAATACTTGATACATATGAACATGGAAGAATTATTTCTGGTGGAATCAATGTTGCTATTTTAGGAAAACCTAATGTTGGAAAATCTTCGTTATTAAATAAACTTTCAAATTCTCAAAAAGCTATAGTTACAGATATTGCAGGAACTACAAGAGATGTAATAGATGATACTATAAATATTGGAAATTTAGTTTTAAATATTTCAGATACTGCTGGAATAAGAGAAACTGAAGATGTAATAGAAAAAATTGGAGTTGAGAGAAGTTTAAAGAAAATTGATGAGGTTGATCTTGTAATTTATATGATTGATGTTGAAAATGGAATTGAAAAGTCTGATTTAGAAATACTTTCTAAAGTCCAAAATAAAGGAATAAAAATGATTACAGTGATAAATAAGATGGATAAAGAAGAAAAATCAAAATTTGATACCATTTTGAAAGAATTAAATGAATATGAAATAAATAATGTAGTAAAGATGTCAATATATAATGATAAAGGTGTTGATGAATTAAAAAATTTGATTGAAAAAATGTTTTTTGAAAATGATTACGATTATGAACATGAGTTAATAATTACAAATGTTAGACATAAAGATTTATTAAAAAAAGCTGCAATAGCTTTAAATGCTGCAAAAAATGATCTTATTAATGGTATGCCTATAGATTTAGTATCTATAAATATAAAAAATGCGGCTAAAGATCTAGGTGAAATAATTGGTGCTGATGTTTCGTCTGACGTTGTAAATAAAATATTTGAAAAATTTTGTTTAGGAAAGTAGGTGTTTTATTTGGAAAATAATGATTATATATTAGGTGAATATGATGTTGTTGTTATAGGTGCAGGACATGCTGGTTGTGAGGCTGCTCTTGCTAGTGCTAGAATTGGTAAAAAAACAGCAGCTTTTGTTATAAATTTAGATACATTAGCTAATATGCCATGTAATCCAAGTATTGGTGGAACTTCAAAAGGGCATTTAGTAAGAGAAACTGACGCTTTAGGTGGAGAAATGGCAAAAAATGCAGATAAAACTTTTATTCAGTCAAAAATGTTGAATAAATCTAAAGGCCCTGCAGTTCATTCTTTAAGAGTACAATCTGATAGAAGAATGTATCATATTGAAATGAAAAAAACTATGGAAAATCAAGAAAATCTTGATGTTTATCAAGCTGAAATTGTAAAGATTTTAGTAGATGAAAATAATAAAGTAGTTGGTGTAAAAACAAAAATAGGTGCTACTTTTTTAACTAAAGCTATAGTAGTTGCAACCGGTACTTATTTAAAAGGTAAAGTTATTATAGGTGAAGTTTCATATTCTAGTGGTCCAGATGGAGTTTTCCCTGCAAATGATTTATCACAAAGCTTACTTGATATTGGAGTAGAACTTAGAAGATTTAAAACAGGAACACCTGCTAGAATAAATGCAAATAATATAGATTTTTCTAAAACAGAAGAACAATTTGGAGATGATAAAATAACACCATTTTCATTTACAAATGAAGATAATGAAGAAATTAAAAATAAAAAACAAGTTTCTTGTTATTTAACGTATACAAATGAAGAAACACATAAAATCATAAGAGAAAATTTACATAGATCTCCTATTTATAGTGGTAGAATTCATGGTATTGGACCTAGATATTGTCCATCTATTGAAGATAAAGTTGTTAGATTTGCAGATAAAGAGAGACATCAATTGTTTATAGAACCTTTAGGTGAAAAAACAAATGAAATGTATATACAAGGAATGTCTTCATCTTTACCAGAAGAAGTTCAAATTAAAATGTATAGAACAGTTCCAGGACTTGAAAATGCTAAAATGATGAGACCTGCATATGCGATTGAATATGATTGTATTGATTCAACAAATCTAAAATTAAGCCTTGAATATAAAGGAATTGACGGATTGTTTTTTGCAGGACAAGTAAATGGAAGTTCTGGATATGAAGAAGCTGCTGCTCAAGGAATTATTGCTGGTATAAATGCTGCTAGAAAAGTAGATAATAAAGAGCCTTTAATACTTGATAGATCTGAAGCATATATCGGAGTATTAATAGATGATTTGGTTACTAAAGGAACAAATGAACCATATCGTATGATGACTTCTCGTGCTGAATATAGATTAATGTTAAGACAAGATAATGCAGATATAAGACTTACACCAAAGGGGTATGAAGTTGGACTTATTTCAAAAGAAAGATATGATAAATTTTTAAATAAAAAAGAAATGATAAAAAATGAGATTGAAAGACTTCAAAATACTATTATAAAGCCATCTGAAAAGGTTAATAATATTCTAGAAGAGTTAAATAGTTCTAAAATTTCAACAGGAATTAGACTTTCAGAATTATTAAAAAGAAGTGAATTAAATTATGAAAATATAGCACCAATTGATTTAAAAAGAGAAGAATTACCTGATTCAGTAAAAGAAGAAGCTGAAATTCAAATAAAATATGAAGGATATATCAAGTTACAATTAGAACAAATAGATGAATTTAAAAAGTTAGAAAACAAAAAGTTATCTCCTGAAATTGATTATGATAAAATAAACGGTTTAT
This sequence comes from uncultured Clostridia bacterium, assembly GCA_934169925.1. Taxonomy (GTDB): domain Bacteria; phylum Bacillota; class Clostridia; order TANB77; family CAG-465; genus CAG-465. The sequence goes on from CAKPOO010000007.1 coordinate 28,525, forward strand.
GCTTAGAAGCAAGACAAAAATTAAATAAACAAAAACCTTTATCTATAGGTCAAGCTTCAAGAATATCAGGAGTATCGCCTGCAGATATATCTGTATTAATGATTTATTTGAGTCAAAATAGATAAAATAAGAAAGGTTTTCACATGAAAAATGATTTTATAAGTATATTAAAGAAAGAAGCTAAAAATCGAAATATAGAGCTTACAGATAAAGCTTTAGAAAGATTTGAATTATATAAAAATTTGATGTTAGAATGGAATGAAAAAATGAATTTAACTGCTATAACAGATGAATATCAAATTATAATGAAACATTTTATTGATTGCTTAGAAATAACTAAATATATGAATGGTAATGAAAAAGTTATAGATGTTGGTACAGGAGCTGGTTTTCCTGGAATTGTTATTGCTATTTATTTTGAAAATATTAATATAACACTACTTGATTCTTTAAATAAAAGATTGATATTTTTAGAAGAAGTTGTAAAAAAATTAAATTTAAAAAATGTGAATATTGTTCATGCAAGAGCTGAAGAATTTGCACATAAAGATGAATATAGAAATAAGTATGATTTAGTTGTATCAAGAGCTGTAGCAAATCTTTCTAATTTATTAGAATATGATGTTGGATATTTAAAATTAAATGGAAAGTTATTACTATTAAAAGGTGATAATGTTAATGATGAAATCAATACTTCAAAAAATACATTTAATGTTTTAGGTTGTAAAATAGAAAATATATATGATTATGAGTATGATGTTAATGGAGAAATATTCAATCGTAAAGTTTTAGAAATAAAGAAATTAAAAAATACACCTGAAAAATATCCAAGAAACTATGGAAAAATGAAGAAAAATCCTTTAAATTAGGTAGAAAAAGATAAAAAAAGAGCAAAAAATATATTTTGCTCTTTTATTTTATTTAAAAATGTAATATAATATCATTACGAGGTGAAAATATGGCTAAAGTAATATCAATAGCAAATCAAAAAGGAGGAGTTGGTAAGACTACAACTTCAGTTAATTTAAGCACTTGCTTAGCACAAAAAGGAAAAAAAGTTTTATTAATCGATATTGATCCACAGGGTAATGCTACAAGTGGTTTAGGTGTTGATGCTAGGGAAACAAAATCAATTTATGATGTTATTATAAATGAAGTAAATATAAAAGATACAGTTCATTCAACTATGGTAAAAAAATTGTATGTTTGTCCTGCAAATATAGATTTAGCAGGTGCTGAAGTTGAACTTGTATCAATGGTTTCAAGAGAAACTAGATTAAAAGATGCAATAGATGAAATAAGAGATGAATTTGATTACGTTATAATAGATTGTCCACCATCTTTAGGTCTTATAACTTTAAATGCTTTTACAGCATCTGATAGTGTATTAATACCTATTCAATGTGAATATTATGCATTAGAAGGATTAGGTCAATTAATAAATACTATTAAATTAGTACAAAAACATTTAAATAAAAATCTTGAAATAGAAGGCGTTGTGCTTACAATGTTTGATTTAAGAACTAACTTGTCTACACAAGTTGCTACAGAAGTAGAAAAATATTTTGGTAATAAAGTATTTCAAACTGTTATTCCAAGAAATATAAGACTTAGTGAAGCACCAAGTCATGGATTACCAATAACTTTATATGATAAAGATTCAAAAGGCGCTGAAACATATAAAAAATTAGCAAAAGAATTGTTATTAGCAAATGAGAAAGGTGAGTAGAAGAGTTTGAAAAGTGAGAAAAAAGGTTTAGGTAGAGGTTTAGATGTTTTTTTTGGTGATGATGTAGAAGAAATTGAAAAAATAGCTAAACCAAAGGAAAAGAAAAATAAAGAAATTGGAAAAGTCGTAGAATTGAAAATTTCAGAGGTTGAACCAATGGATGGACAACCACGTAAGATTTTTGATGAAGAAAAATTAGATGAACTTGCATCTTCAATAAAAGAAAATGGTGTTTTACAACCTATACTTGTTGTAAAAAATGAAAACGGATACAGTATAATCGCTGGTGAAAGAAGATGGAGAGCTGCTAAAAAAGCAGGTATAAACACTATTCCAGCTATTATAAAAGATTATGATGATACTAAGAAAAAACAAGTTGCTCTTATTGAAAATATTCAAAGAGAAGATTTAAATGTTATAGAAATTGCTAAAGCAATAAAAGAATTAATGGATATAGATGGATATACTCAAACAGAAGTTGCTAAAATTACTGGTAAGAATATTTCTACAATTTCAAATACTTTAAGATTATTAAAATTACAAGACAAAATAATTGATTATGTATTAGAAGGAAAATTAGTAGAAGCACAAGCTAGAGCTTTACTTGCTGTAGAGGATGAACAACTTCAACTAGAAATAGCTAATAAGATTATTGAAAAGAATTTAACAGTAAGAGAAGTTGAAAAATTAATTTATGGTGCTGAAGAATATGCTAGAAAGAAAAACAAAAAAGTTCCAAAAAATATTTATTATCAAAACATTGAAAATAAATTAAAAGATTATTTTGGATACAAAGTAAAGATAAATGGTGGTAAACATAAAAAACTTGTTATTGAATACAATGACGAAGATGGCTTAGAAGCTTTATTAAATAAATTAAAAATTAAATTATAGGAGGATAAGAAGGATCAAAAGATCCTTCTTTATATATTATGATAAAGAAAACAGGTAGAGCAGTTATTATAATAGATGGAAATTTAATAACTATAAAAAGAACAAAATATAAAGATGGAAAAGTTGTAAAAGAATATTATACTTTACCAGGTGGTCATTTAGAAGAAAATGAAACCTTTGAGGAAGCTACGATCAGAGAACTAGAAGAAGAATTAGGTGTTAAAACTAAAATAACAAAAAAAATATTTTCATATTATAATGAAGATTTAAAACAAGAAGAAAAGTTCTTTGAGTGTGAAATTATAAGTGGAATTTTAGGTACAGGTACTGGTGAAGAATGGCAAGATCACGATAGAGAAAAATACGGAGATTTTGAATTAGTAAACATAAAAATTGAAGAAATAGAAAATTATAATTTGTTACCTATCGAAATGAAAAAAATAATAACAAAATTATATAAATAATATTGACAAATAAAAAAAAACTGGTATAATAAATATGTATTTGTTGGAAGAGTGTCCGAGTGGTTTAAGGAGCCAGTCTTGAAAACTGGTGATATCGAAAGGTACCGTGGGTTCGAATCCTACCTCTTCCGCCAGTATGCGGAAATTGTTATTTCCGCTTTTATATTATATGGAGAAGTACCCAAGTGGTGAAGGGGACAGTTTGCTAAACTGTTAGGTTTCATTCGAGGCGCGAGGGTTCGAACCCCTCCTTCTCCGCCAAGATAGCACATAGTATTAACTATGTGCTTTTTTGTATTGAAAATAAGGTTATTAGTGAAGATGAATCAAAAACTGTAAGACGTTACAACGGTAATATGAATAGTAAACATCATAGCGTTTTTGGCCATGTACATTATAACTTTTTGTTTGAAGGGATGCCAAAAATATTGGCAATGACTCTTAATAACGAAAAAGCTTACTGTACATCTGAAAAGTCAGCAAGATATACTAAAATGGAAACAACAGGAAGAGAGCAGAAGCTGTATGAAAAATGGATTAAAATTTTTTCAGATGTTATAGGAGAAAAGTATTCAGATTTTGATGAAAAGACTATTGTAAAGCTTGCAAAAGAAAACGCTAGATATTTAATAAGTGTTTTTACTCCTGCAACTACAATGGGATATACTGTTTCACTGCAGCAGATGAGTTATATTTTGCATATGATGGACAGATTTGTAAAAGAAGAAAAAGACACACCTTTTAATGCTAAATTAAAGGAATGGTATAAAGAGTTTATTGAGCTGAATAAGGTGTATATGTTAGATGGCATAAGTCCAGGTTCCAAAAATAGAAAGTTGTCATTTATATCATCTAATATAAAATCTGATCCTAAGGAAGAATTTGGATATAACTATACAACTGTATATTATGCTACTTTTGCGCAGCTTGCACAGGCTCAAAGACATAGAACAATAAGTTATGAAATAATTCCACAGTCTCTTCAGGAAAATAGATGTTATATACCACCTATTATCAGAAATACTGATTATGAAAGTGAGTGGCTTGGGGATTATTATTCACTTAGTGCTAATTATCCACAGGGCAGACTTGTTAAGGTAGTAGAGCGTGGAACGGTTGATAATTTTATTTTAAAGTGTAAAGAAAGACTTTGCGGTTGTGCTCAGCTTGAGATTCAGGAGCAGACTCGTGTAACTTTAAACAAGTACATTAGAACTACAGATAGTTATGAGCATTTAAGATCAATAAATAAGTATTTAAGGTTATATGCAAATGGACCAAGATGTACATTTCCTGATTATGAATGCAGTAAACCATGTATTTTTGGACCTAAAAATGCATTTAATAGAATTATTTAGTGATTTAAATAAAAAGCAGACATACGTGAGTATGCCTGTTTTTTATGTTCCAGTAGGTCCTTGAGGAATTGTTAAATTTAAAACAAAGTTTGGTGCAGTTCCAGTTATTGTAGCAGCAGCTTCAGATCCTGGTTGACCTGTAATAACAGTTCCTATTGTTAAAACTGGTGTTTCTCCATCTGCACCAGCAGGTCCGGCTACACCTTGTAAACCTTGAGGTCCAGTGGCACCAGTAGGTCCGGCTATACCTTGTAAACCTTGAGGTCCAGTGGCACCAGTAGGTCCGGCTACACCTTGAATACCTTGAGGCCCAGTGGCACCAGTAGGTCCAGCTATACCTTGTAAACCTTGAGGTCCAGTGGCACCAGTAGGTCCGGCTACACCTTGTAAACCTTGAGGTCCAGTGGCACCAGTAGGTCCAGCTACACCTTGAATACCTTGAGGTCCAGTAGCTCCGGTAGGTCCTTGTATACCTTGTACTCCTTGAGGCCCAGTAGGTCCAATTGGTCCAGGGACACCTTGTAGACCTTGAGGTCCCATTGGTCCCATTGGCCCTGTAACGTAAACAATTTTAGGATTTACAGGACATGGAGAAGGACAAGGACAACCATTACAAAAATTATTACACATTAAAATCCTCTCCTTTATATAGCTATTGCTATATAATATAAAGTATGAATTTTAATTTAAAATGTGAAAAAATTTAGTTAATTGTAAGAAGTTTTAAAAAAATTTCTATTTTGTATGTATAATTTATTATTAGGTTTAAAACTTCCTGCAAGTTCATTATAATTAATAGCCGTATTTATATCACCTAATTTATAATAACAGACGCATAAATTGATATATGGAATGAAATTATAATAATCTTTACTATAAAATCCACCATTTTCTAAATTAATTTCTTTTGATAAAGCTTCATTATACCAATAAATTGCTAAATAGTAATTTGAGGTATTAAAAAAATAATTTCCAATGAGGCAACAAATTTCAGCTCTAGGTGTATCATATTTGAAAGAATTAAATAAAGATTCAATAGCTTTTTCTTTTTGATTTAATTCAGAGTAAATTGTATATAAATCTATGCATGCAGATATTTTATTTTCTTTCCATGCATTTTGCATATAAAAAAATTCATTATATATTTTAATTGCTTTTTCATATTCTTTATTATAGTATAATTCTCTTGCATAATAAAAAGTTTGCCTTGCATCAAGTGTAACATTCTCTTTTATCATTTTGTTAAAAATATTAAGGTTTCTTTTATTTGAATCATAATATTTTTTATTATGAGTAATTGCTGCATCAAAATACAAAATTTTTCCATTTAATTTAATAGTTTCATGTATTGGACTTTGCCATATATGAGTTTTATCATTTTTTATTACTCGTTCTCTGTAATATGTCAAAGCAGGTATATTATTTTCATCTACTTCTAAATTATATTTTAACATTACAATATCTGTATTTTTATCTAAGTTCTGTTTTAAATTTTTTAATTTTTCAAAGTCAAATTTTGATATAATATCATCTGCATCTAACCACATAATATATTCTTTTGTAGCTTTTGAAAAGGAGTAATTTCTAGCTTTCGAAAAATCATCACACCATTTAAAATCATATATATTATTTGTGTATTTTTTTGCAATTTCTTTTGTTCTATCTGTAGATCCTGTATCAACAATTATAATTTCATCAAATAAGCTTGAACACGAAGATAAGCATTTATTTAAATTTTTCTCTTCATCTTTTACAATCATACATAAACTTAAAGTTATCATAATACCTCCAATTAATACTATATTATAGTTTTATTTTTAATTTATGTTTAATATTGAAAAATATGAAAAATTATGTTAAAATAATTGAAGTTATTTACTTATAAATCAAATAATTTTGAGGAGGAATAATATGAGAAGTTTATATATGGATAATGTAAAATCAATTGCAATTTCTTGCAAAGAAAATTCTAAAGAAACAGATTTTATAATGAATAAGATATTAAATCACAAGTTACTAAATGAGCGGTTTGAAGTAAAAAAAGATATTGAAAATCCGGATCTTGTAATTTGTCTTGGCGGTGATGGAACTTTTTTAGAAGCGTACAGAAGATATAAAGATAAACATCCTGTTTTTATTGGAATTAATTCTGGAAGTTTAGGCTTTTTGCAGGATGTACCTATTGATGATACAGATAATTTTTTAGATTTACTTTCAACTAAAGAAAGAATCGATATAAAATATCTGCCAACAATAAAAATTAAGGTATCTTGTAGAGATGATGAATTTGAATTTTTTGCTATTAATGAAATATATGTAACAGGTAAAAATTTATCTTCAATAGAATTTTCTGAGTATATTTCACAGGAATTTTTACAAAAAGTTAGAGCAAGTGGTATTATCATTTCGACTCCTGTTGGAACAACTGGTATGTCTGATAGTTTTGGTGGTCCTATAGTTGTAGATGGTGAAATTTTAGTTTCTACTTTAATTGGTCCTATACGAAACAAATTAAATTTAAGTTTTTTTGATACATCAATAGTTTCAAAAAATTTAAAAGTAGTTATTGATAAAAATTTTGGAAATAAGGTAGATTTAGTTATAGATGGTAAAAGAATTGAAATAGAAAAAATTACAAACAATGAAGTTACTCAAGTTTCATGTTTTTATCATAAAAATTCTTTAAAGATTTTAGATCTATATTATTTTTCAAGAGTTGAGAATATACGTAAGAAAAAATTAGGAATAAAGTAAGATGGTAGAAGAGCATATTTTTGTATGTTCTTCTATTTTTTTTATTTGACTTTAAATATGTTTTGTGGTAATATTATTATAATTTTAGGTGATTTTTTATGTTAAAAATTTTATTTGTGTGCACAGGCAATACTTGTAGAAGTGCTATGGCACATCATTATATGCAATATAAAATAAAAACTTTAAAATTAGATAACGAAATTTTAGTAGATTCATGTGGTATTTGTGCAAGTACTGGTCAAAAAGCAACCTTATATGCAACTTGTGCTATAAAAAAATATAATGTTGATATGTCAGTTCATAGAGCAAAAAATATATCAGATGTGGATTTGAATTTTTATGATTATATTTTTACAATGACAAAGTCTCAAAAAGAAGAAATTTTGTATTTTTATAAAAATATAGAAAAAAAGGTATTTACATTAGGTGAATTTACAAATAATAATGATATAGTTGATCCATATGGCTTTGATATTAATGTATATGAAAAATGTGCAATGGATATTGTTAAAGCTGTGGATGATTTGATAAATATTTTAAAAAGGAAGAGCGCTATGATTGTAATTGGTTCAGATCATGCTGGAATAGATTTAAAAGAAAAAATAAAAGATTATTTAAAAACTCTTGAAATTGAATATTTTGATGCGTCTTTAAGTATTAATAATAAAGAAGACGATTATCCAGATATTGCAAAAGCTGTAACTTCTGCAGTACTTGAAAAAAATTGCTTAGGTATTGCTATTTGTGGTACAGGTATAGGTATTAGTATTGCTTGTAATAAAGTAAAAAAGATAAGAGCTGCTCTATGTACATCAAAAGAAATGGCAGAATTTTCAAGAAAACATAATGATGCAAACATTCTTTGTCTTGGAGCAAGATTAAAAACATCTGATATTGATAATATAAAAGAAATTGTGAAAACATTTTTAGATACTAAATTTGAAGGTGAAAGACATCAAAGAAGAATTGATAAAATATCAGCCTTAGAAAGAGGTGATATTTAATGAGTTTAACTTTGTATGTTATTATAGGTATTACATGTGTCTTATCTTTAATTTTAACACCTATTGTTATAAAATTTTCAATAAAACATGGATTTGTTGATATACCTAAAGATAGTAGAAGGGTTCATTCAAAACCAATGCCTAGAATTGGTGGTGTTGCAATTGTTTCTTCAATGTTTATTGGATTTTTGATATATTTTTTAGTTACTAAAGATATACCATCAATTGCACTTAGTAAAAAATTTCTAGGATATGCTTTGGGTGGATTATCAATATTTTTAATGGGTCTTATTGATGATATTTTCACTTTAAGAGCTAGAAAAAAATTCATATTTCAACTTGTAGCAGGTATACTTGTATATGCTTTTGGAATTAGAGTATCTGGAATAAGAATTCCATTTTTAATTCCAGAAACTGTTGGAGTTAATGCAGTACTAGATTTTTTACTTACTATGGCGTGGGTACTTTCAGTTACAAATGCTGTAAATCTTATTGATGGTCTTGATGGTCTTGCAGATGGTATAACAATAATCTCTGCAACATCATTATTAATTGTATTTTCTACTACATCATTAAGTTTAGATGCAATTATTATTACTGCTATCTTACTTGGAGCAACATTAGGATTTTTACCATACAATTTCAATCCTGCAAAAACTTTTATGGGGGATGTAGGATCAAACTTTTTAGGATTTACACTTGCATGTGTTTCTTTAATGGGATTTGCAAAAGGTTATACAATTATTGCAATTCTTACACCAATATTAGCACTTGGAATTCCATTATTTGATGCTGGATTTGCAATGGTTAGAAGATTTATAAAAGGGGTACCATTATTAAAGCCTGATGGTGGTCATATACATCATAGATTAATAAAAAGAGGATTTTCACAAAGACAGGCAGTTTTAATTTTATATTCAATTTCTACAATTCTTTGTATCATATCAATTAGAGTTGTTATAGATGATATTTGGAAAGTTGTACTTTTGATTGTAATATTTGTTGCATTTTTCTTTGTTGCAGTATTTAGTATTATAAGATCTAGAACTGGAAATGGTGAAAGTACTGAAATAAATAAGAATTTTAGTATGGATGAAGTTCATGATATAAAAGTTGAAGAAAATAAAGAATAAAAGTTATAAATGGAGGGAATATTAATGAAAGAAGAATTATTAAAGCAATTAAAAGAAGCTATGAAAAATAAAGATGAATTAAAGAAAAATACTATTACAATGTTAAGATCAGCTATTTTACAAGTTGAAAAAGATAAACAAATTGTATTAAATGATGATCAAATTCAAGAAATAGTTGCAAAAGAAGTTAAAAAAAGAAAAGAATCAATTGATGATTATTTAAAAGGTGGAAGAGAAGATATTGTACAAGATTTAAAAAGAGAAATCGAAATATTATCTGAATATTTACCAGAGCAATTAACAAAAGAAGAAATAGAAGCTTTAGTAGATGAAGCAATTAAAAATGTTGGTGCTACTTCTCAAAGAGAAATGGGGAAAGTAATGCAAGAAATTAGACCAAAAACAGCAGGAAAAGCTGACGGAAAACTAGTTAGTGATATAGTAAAAGAAAAGTTAGCTAGTTTATAGTAGATATAGCCAAGTAGATTTTTACTTGGCTATATTTGTATATTTTTGGAGGTTTTATGAAAAATATAATTTGTATTAATGATGAAAAGTATAAAAGTATATATATTAATTTTAATATATTACTTGATATAAAAGATTATGATGTAACAAGTATTGCAGTTATTACATCTATGCTTAGTAAGGCAACAAAAAAATATCAAAATCAAACAGAAATAAAAAAATATCTTATGAGTTTGTATGGAACTAATTTTGAAGCTGGAGTAAAGAAAATTGGTGATGTATATGTAATTGAATTTAAAGTAGAATTTTTAAATAAACTTTATACAATTGATAATGAAGATTTATTTGATAAAGTTTTAGATTTTATACATGAAGTGATATATGATCCATATTTAGTAAATGGTAGTTTTTCTAAAGATATAATGGAAATAGAAAAAAATTTTATATCTCAAAAGATAAAATCTTTAAAAGATGATAATACAAGCTATGCTATATATAAAGCAGAAAAGATGTTAAATAAAGATAAAGTTTCTGGAATGTATATTTTTGGAAACGAGAAAGATTTAGAAAAAATAAATGTTGATGATTTGTATTACAAGTATAAAAATATTATATTAAATTCAAAATTACAAGTTATTGTGTCAGGAAATCTAAAAGGTTATGAAAAAATAGAAGAAAAAATAAACAACAAATTCTTTAAAAATGATAGAAAAGATATATGCTATAATTTTAATTTAGGAACAGATGAAAGCTTTGAAGAAGTTGTAGAAAATACAGATTCTTGTCAAAGTATAATGACATATGGTCTATCTTTAAATAGTATAAAAAAAGATGATATTTATGTTGGAATTTTATATAATGCTATATTAGGTGGGAGTCCTAGTTCAAAATTATTTCAAGAATTTAGAGAAAAGGAATCTTTAGCATATACAGTTAGATCTAGGTTTTATAGAACTAAAAAACAGTTAATAATATTTGCAGGTATTAATAGTGTAAATTTTGAAAAAGCTAAAAATGTATTAAATAGGGAACTTGAAAAAATGAAAAATGGCGATATTGAAAAGTATGAAATTGATGCTGCTAAAGATTCTTTAATTTCAAATTATGTTCAAATGCAAGATTCAAAAGTTTCTATGTCACAATTTGCTTTTATTAACGATTTAGAAAAAAATGATATTACAATAGATGATGCTATAAAAATAATTGAAAATATAACAAAAGACGATATTGTTGATTTTGCAAATAGATTAGTTTTAAGAAAGATTTTTTTATTAAAAGGGGAATAAAATGTATAAAGTTGATGTTGAAAATGAAGATTTATTTAATGAAAAAACATACAAAGTAAAATTAAAGTCAGGGCTTAATTTATACGTATGTTATAAAAAAGGTTTTCACAAGAAAATTGGAATGTTTGGTACTAAATATGGTTCTCTTACAAATGAATTTATTGATATAAAAATAGGTGAAAAACAAGTAGTACCAGATGGAATAGCACATTTTTTAGAGCATAAACTTTTCGAAAAAGAAGGTCAGAATGCTTTAGATATGTTTTCAAAAATAGGTGTAGATTCTAATGCATATACAAGTTACGATCAAACAGTGTTTTATTTTCAGACAGTTGATAAATTTGAAGAATCTATCAAAATGCTTGTAAAACTTATAAAAGAACCATATTTTACGGATGAAAATGTTGAAAAAGAAAAAGGCATAATTGAACAAGAAATAAAAATGGGTCTTGATGATCCAAATTATATACTATATTATAATACAATAAATCAAATGTATCTAAATAGTAATGTGAAAATAGATATTGCAGGTAGTGTTGAATCTATTCAAAAAATAAATAAAGAATTATTATATAAATGTTATGATAATTTTTATAATCTAAATAATATGTTCTTTATTGTAGTTGGAGATGTAGATGTTGATAAAACAATAAAATTAGTTGATGAATCAATAAATAGTTATAAAAATGATATTTCTTCTAAAGTAGTAGAAAAAATTTCTAAAAAAGAACCTGACATTATTAATGAAAAGGAAAAAGTTTCCAAAATGGATATTGGTATATCAAAATTATGTATAGGATTTAAATTACCGCCAATAACTGGTAGTAAAAATTTAAAAAGAAAAGTAATTGTAGATTTTATATATAATTTGTATTTTTCAGAAATATCAGACTTTTTTAAAAATGAATATAAAAAAGGAATTATTACCAGTACTATAGATCTTGAGTATGAAGGAAATAGTGAATTTTCACATATATTGTTATTTGCAGAATCAGATAAAATAGAAATATTAAAAGATAATATTATAAATGAGATTAAAATGATAAAAGATATAAATATAGATGAAAAATTATTTGATTTAGTAAAAAAAGATGAATTTGGAACAAGTATAATAGATTCAGATGCAATGAGTCCATCATATTCTAGAATTATAGATAGCGCAATTGAAAATACAAATGTTTATGAAGCACTTTCTTTAGTAAAAGAATTAAAAATAGAGGACATTAAAGAATTTATGAAATATTTTGATTTTGAAAAAATGGTAATATCTTACGTACTTCCAAAAGAATAACAAATAAAAAAACTAGTATTAAATTTAATTAATATTAGTTTTTTTACTTGTTAAAAAAGCTTAAATTACTAAAAGATACATTAAATAAAATTAAGCATAAAACAATTAATAATACAAAATTTGAATCTGAATCAAAAAATAAAATTAATATAAGTGCAATTATTATTAAATCATCTATAGCAAAAGAAAAACCAAAAAGATCTATTCTATCTTTACAAATATTAAGTGGGCCAAGTCTTACTTTTGAATCAGACTCATTTTTTAAATTATCAAAGGTAGTTTTAAAATCGGATTTTATATTATCGTCATTTAAATTTTGAAAATCCATATCTAATCACTACCTTTCTTGTTAAATATACCTATAGCCTCTGCAATTGTTAACATTGTTATGTATTCTCCAATTTTATCTTGTCTTGTTTTCCTTAAAAATGGTTTTAAGGAAAGTAGCAAGCTTTTTTTAGGATCGTCTTGATTGAAACTAGAAAACATTTTTTGAAATTTACCAAGACTTGATAAATCAAAATTTGGCATGTTAGCAGGTGCAGACGATGAGGTATTATTATTATTATTTGTAAGTAGGTTTAAAATAGAGCTAATGTCGAAATTATTACTTTTATTTTCAACGGTATTTGAGTTGTTTGTAGGATTGTCAATGTTTACAGGATTATTATCAGTATTATTTTCGGAATTTTCTACTTGTAATTTTGACTGGATATTTTGAATCAAATTTAATATTTCTTGAGAATTATCATTATTTTCCATACTATTTCTCTTTATTCATATTATTTATAATTCCCATAATGTTTGACATATCTTTACTTGACATATTTTGAACCATTCTACTTACTTGATTTAATTTTTCTTTATCTACATTTGAAAGTAGCTCTAATAATTTAGAAGTAAGCATATTATTGTTTTGATCATTATTCATAAAATCATCTCCTATATCTATATTTTTATTATATGTTCATTAAAAATAATTGTGATAAATAATTTAAATAAAAAAGTACTAAAAATAATTATGTCAATTTTTGTCGATGAAAAGTTATTGACTTTAAACCTATATAATGATATAGTATTTTTGTAATTTCTTTAGGAGGTGTTTTATAAAATTAAAATATAAGGATATAAATGAAATTTTTAATATTTATAGTATAGAAGAGGATCACGTTATTTTAAAAGATCAAAATAGTTTTTTTCATATTTATTTTATCAAAGTTTTACCAACTTTAATTTTAAATTCAAATGATTTTTTCTTAAATAATCTATCAATCAGTTATATGGAATTTTTAAAAAATATCAATTACAATTTTCAAATAATAGTGCAAAATAGGAAGTTAAATACCGAAAAATATATAAGAAGTTTAAATAAAAATATAAATAATAATTGTAAAAATTTTAGTTTAAAAAATGAGTATTTAAATGATGTAAAAAATAAAATAGAATCTGAAAATATAAATGTGCAAGATTTTTATTTTGCTTTTAAATTTGAAAATAAAATAGATAGTAAAGGGTTTATCAGTAAATTAAAACATATAGAAAATATCGGAAGTAAAATGTCGCTTGTTACTGGTAAAAACAATATATTAAGTATAATAAATAGAGGAATTAATAAAGAAGATTTTCTATGATTTATAATGAACAAAATAACTTTTTGAAAATTCCAGAAATTATTGATAATACTCATTATAATTATTTAAAAGTAGATAATTTATACATAAAGTCTTTAATAATTAATAGTTATAAAAAATATATCGATTTTAATGAGTTATCTAAAATATTGCCACAAAATATAAAATATGATTTAGCAATAAGTGTAAAAAAAGTTAATCTAAGTAAAATATTAAAAGATTTAACTTATAAAATAGGTAGTACATATAACGAAATAAAGGCACAAAATAATAATCAAATTGATTTTAATTTAATGAACGAAAGCAAAGATGAGGCAATTGAACTTAGAAAGAAGATTCAAATTGATAATGAAGAAGTATATGATGTAAAGTTGATTTTTACTTTTTTTAATTCAAACTTAGATATTTTAGAAAAAGAAATATCTTTTTTTCAAAATAAAATTTATTCAAAAGGTTTTAATTCAAATATTACTAATTTTAGACATCTTGATTTTTATCTAAAAACTTTACCAATATGTAAAGAAAATAAAATTTTATCAAAATTTAATAATGCTAAGTTTACAACTAGTTCCCTTATAAATCTCATTCCTAATATAACAAACAGTATTTTTGATGAAAATGGAATAATTTTAGGATATAACAATAAAGATAATAGACTTTGTTGTATAGATTTTTTCAATAAAAAATATAGTAATTCAAATATTTGTATACTTGGAAGTAGTGGTGCTGGAAAGTCTTTTTTTACTAAAATGATGATTTTAAAAAATCATTTTAATGGTATAAAACAGTATGTTTTTGATATTGAAAATGAATATAAAAATATTACTTTAAATTTAAATCAAAAATATGTTGATTTTGAGGGATTAAAAGAAAAATTTAATATTTTTGAATTCTTTAAAAAAGATTTAGAAGATAAAGAAAATTTTTTTAAAATTAAAATTGAAAATATAGTAAATTTTATAAAATTATTTGTAAATATAACAAAATCACAAGAAATTGAGTTATTAACTTCAATTGAAAATATGTATGAAGATTTTGGCATTAGTAAAAATTATGAATCACTATTTAAAGTAAATAGTAATGAGAGAATTTTGTTTAAAGAAGAAATATTAAGTAAAGATAAATTTCCAATTTTTGATGATTTATTAAAATATATAAAAAATCAAAAAATGATAAACAGTATAAAAGAAAAAATAATAGATAAATATCCATTTTTCAATGGTATTACTACTATTAATGATGAAAATTTAATTACGTTTAAATTATCTAATTTAAAAGATATAGAGTTAGTAAAGATTGTTATGTTTATATTTGGTTATTTAGAAAAATATAAGGAAACTTCAAATCATAATTATTATATTTATATTGATGAAGTGTGGAAATATATAACGCTTGATGAAAAAATAGAAACTGAAATTGTTAATTTATATAAAACAATAAGAAAGACAAATGGTGGTATTGTTACTATAACGCAAGATATATCAGATTTTTTCAATTTTGAAGATTGCAAATATGGAAAGATAATATTAAATAATTCAAATTTTAAATTCATTTTTAAAATAGAATATGCTGACATGAAAATATTAAGAAATTTAAGTTTTTTTGATGATAATATAAAACAGATAAATGGGCTAAATAAAGGTGAATGTATTTTAGGAATAGGAGAAAATAGTATGAATTTAAAAATAAAAGTAAGTGAATATGAAAAAAAGATAATGGAGGAGGTATATGATGATAGTAACAGCTTTAGCTAATTCATATGTAAAAAATGAATTAGAAAAAAGATATGAAAATGTATATAAGTTTGATTTACAAACAAAAGAAGAAACTTTAGAATTTTTAAATATAAAAGAAGAAGAAATTACGCTTATAACAAAAGAAAATTTGGATGGTAATTTAGATGGAATAATGTATGTAAAGCAGATAAAATTAGTAAAACCTGATGCAAAAATTATATATATAGTGAGCAATCTAGATAATGAGAAAAAGAAATTTTTATTTGCTAATGAGATATTTAACATTTTAGAAGAAAAAAGTTTAAGTTTAGAAAATATAATTGAATGTATAGATGAAGATAATAAAGTTATATATAAATATAGTAATGATGTTTTAAATGAAGAAGCAATAGATTATAACACTAATGTTATAACAAAAAAAATAATTTCAATATACGGTACAAGTGGAGCTGGAAAGTCTTATGTTTCAAGTATTATATCAAAAAATATAGCTCAAGATTTAAATATTAATGTAACCTTACTTGATATGGATTTACAAAATCCGTCAATAGATATATATAATAATTTAGAAGTAAATAATAATGGGATTAATGAAATGGTTGATGATGTTGATAAAAAAATAGAAATATCTAGTAATATTGAAAAATATATGATTAATGATAAAAATAATAAAAAATTATGGTATATTACCAATAATACTACTATTTTTGATATACAAAATAAGTTATCTAATAAATATTATAATAAAATTTATAATAGTGTTAGTGAAAAATCAGATTATACTGTAATTGATTTACCATCATCGCCTTTTTTAGATGTAGTTCCGTATACACTTAGTGTATCAGATTATATATTTTTCGTTGTAAATGCAAATTATGTTAGTATAAGACAAGCTAAAAAATATTTAGATCTTATAACAAAATTATGGGGAATATCTAAAGATTGTATAAAAATAATCATAAATAAGGTAAATAAAAATTCATTAACTCTAACACAAATTAAATCTTTATTTAATAGTTATGAAATTGTACTTGAAATACCATATATTCAAAATGTTGAATTAAATGTAAATACAAGTTTTACAAAGAATATTTCAAATATTAATATGGAGAAAGTATATAAAAATTTAGGTATTGATTTTAAGCAAAAAAGTAATAATTTATTATTTAAGTTAATTGGTGTGAATAAATGATAATAAATATGTTTAAAAATGAATGTAAAACACAAGAGTATAAAAATAATATTTCACCAAAAATGATGGTAAATAAAGATATTTCCATAAAAGAATTAAAAAAATTTGTTATTAAAAACTATCTTGACTTTCTCCAAAAAAATGCAAAGGAAGAATTAAAAATTAAAATTAGTGAATATTTGATTAATGAATTATCGTTCGAGAGTGATAAAGCAAATGAAAAAATCGATATTTTATTTGATGAAATGTTTGGATATGGATTTTTACAAAAATATATTGAAAATAAAAATGTATCTGATATAAGAGTAGTTAGATATGATTTAATATATATAAAAGAAATTGGAAAATGGAAAAAAGTAGAGGATAAGTTTGAAAATAGTGAAGAATTTAATGAATTTTTAAGATATTGTGCTATTAAAAATGGTGCTAAAATTAACCATGATGTTCCAATAATAGTAGTGAGTGATAAATATTTTAATTTAAGAATTGAAATTGGAATAGAACCTGTAAATGTGAATAGTTCTAGTTTAGTAATAAGAATACATAGAAGTGAAAATAAATCTTTAGAAATTCTTTTTGTATGTGAAAATATGTTAGATGCTGATTCTTATAAAATTATAAATTCTGCTATTATCCAAAAAAATAACATCATAATTTCTGGTAAAGGTGGTAGTGGAAAGACGACATTATTAAGATCTATTATAAAAAGTTTGCCTGATAATATTTCAATATCTATAAATGAAGAAACAGCAGAACTTAATATTACTGGAAAAAACATTATTCAAAGAGAAATACTGCAAAACAGAGAAAATAAAATAGGTTTAGAAAAATTAATGCAACATAGTCTTGTGATGTCAAATGATGTTATTGTAGTAGGAGAAATGAAAGGATCAGAAACTTCAGTATTTATAGATGCAATATCAACCGGTCATATTGGTTATGCTACTGTTCATTCTGATAATTGTGAAAATACTTTAACAAGACTTATAACCTTATTTAAAAGAGATGTAAGAGCTCAAAGTTATAAAGAAAAATTTATAAGTCAAATTTTAGCAAGCAGTATAGATTATATAATATATATGGAAAATTATTCTGTTTATCAAATTTGTAAAATATCTTTCGATAAAAAAAGTGAAAAAGCAATAATTGAAAGTATATATAAGAAAGGAGAATTGTAGTTTAATGGTAGTTATTAGTGTTATTTTTATTGCATTTATAGTAATTTATACATTTATATTTTTTAAAAATGAAAGTTTAAAAAAGTACAACATACATATTAAAAAAAATAATAAAATTATAAATAATAAATTATATTTAAATTTAGTAAAGTACATAGATTTCTTTATTTTAAAGAATGACCTAAAAATAAGCAAGAAAAAAGCAATCTTTTTATTTTTTCTAATTTCTAAAATATTTTTCTTCTTTTCTTTTGTAATAAGCATGAATTTTTTTAAAGTATTTTTTTCATCTTTAATTTTATCTTTATATACTTTTTTTGTTCCATATGTTATTTTAAAATTTAAGTATTACAAAAATAGAAATGAAATTTATGATGAAATTCCAAATTTTTTAGTAAGTTTAAAAAATTATACTAAAGTTAATAACGATATAATCTATGCATTAAATAATGTAAATGCAGATAAAAAATTAAAAAGATATATTGATAAATTTAACGTATCAATAAAAAATGGTCTTAGTGTATATACTGGATTTGAAAATTTAAAAAAAGATTTAAATATACCGAAATTTACTGAATTAATTGTTACTTTTCAAAGTTGCTATATAAGTGGTGGAGATTATAATTTTATTTTAGAAAAGTATATTAATTTGTTTAATAAGTTTAATATTCAAAAAGAAAAAGAAGAACAAGAAAATATTACTTCAGTTTTAATATTAATAGTAATGATTGTAATAAATATTTTGATATTTTTATTTTTTATTAAGTCAAATGAAGTGTATTACAAAATAATTTATACAACAATGATTGGAAGAATTATATTAGATTTAAACATTCTTACTTATTTTTTTGTATTTAGAATTATGTTTAAATTGAAATTTAGGGAGGATTAAAATGGAAATAGCAGAAAAAATAGAGTTAGAAAATAATATAAATAATGAAAATAAAATTGAGATTGAAAATAATATATCTGAATTTTCAAAGATAGTAGGAAATGTTGTACTTTCTGCTGGTAAGTATGTTATGAAGTCTTTGAATTTAGATAATAATAATAAAATATATGTTCAAGAGTTAGTAGATGAGTTAAGAAGAAAAGATTTTAAACAAGTTGTAAAAACTGCTTTAAATGCAAGTATTAATGATGGAATAGAAGTATCAAAAATAGGTAAAGAAAAATTAGTAGATATTAATACTTTGAAGAATGTTTCTTTAAAAGGAGGTCTAAATGTACTACTTTCTGCTGGTGTTGATATTGTTATGAATAAATTTTTGAAAAATAATTTATTAGGTAATATTATGAAAAAATTTGTAGTAGATTTGAAAAATTTCATTATGAATAAAGGATTTGATAGAAAGATTGAAAATTTTGTTGATAAATTAAAAACAAAAGTAACTAAATTTAATGAACTATGTACTCAGTGGTATAAAAGTTATGAAAATCTTGATATATCAAAGATAAATGAAGTTGAAGAGAAAATAAAAAATTATTCTTCTAAGGTATCAGATAATGCAAATTGTGTAAATGAAGCAAATATAATATCTAATATGACAAAATTGGTAAATACAACTCAAAAAAAATTAACAGATTTTCAAATGCAATTATGTCAGACAATATAAAATGTATTTACTATTTTTATCATTAATGATATAATCGTTCAAGGTGATTTAAAAATGAATTTTAACGATAAATTAAATGATATGGTAGAGGCATTAAAAGAACAACCAGAATATAAAGAATATATGAGCTTAAAATCAAAAATAAAATTAGATAGTAAAATATATGATTTATTAAAAGAATTTAAAGAAAAAGAGAAATTATTGCATATGGATTATATTAATGGTAATGATGTAGATAAGAATAAAAAATCTGAAATGGAGAATTTATATTCTATAATTATTCAAAATGAAGATGCAAGAAATTTGTTACAAAATGAGATGAAAATCAATTATATGCTTGCAGATGTAAACAAAAAAATAGCTGATGCAATAAAAGAGATAGTTGAGTTTTAGTATGAGATGTGTAGATGATATATATGAAAAATATACAAATAAGGATATAATTGAAAAGTTATTAAAAATAACCAAAAACAAAACTACAAAGATTGTTATTGATGAAGATATTAAAGGTAATTATTATACTTTCTTTAACAATACAATTTATATTGGAAAAGATATTCAAAATATTAAAGATAAATTTGAAGATAAAGTAAATTCTTTGATTGTGATGGCACATGAGGTGATTCATTCAACTCAAAATAAAAAGATACATATTTTAAATTTTGTGTTTTCTAATATTTATTTTTTATGTGTTGCACTTTCTTTTATAATTTCTTTATTTTTTAATAATGTTGATAGTAGCATATTTATAATTATTTGTTTTATTAGTTTATTTTTTTCTTTGTTTTTTAGGCAGTACTTAGAGCTAGATGCAATTATTAATTCCGAAAAATTATTTTTAAAATTTTTAGATAATGAAAGTATAAATTTAAAAGAAAATGAAAAAAAGATAGTAAATAAGAATATAAAAATTGCAGCAGTTCTTTCTTTTTTTACAAATTCATACAAAAAAATAATTTTATTTTTTATTATGTGTTTATTTATAAAATTTATATAATTAAAAAGGTGATATTATGCAAATGTAATATTGCCTTTTTTCTTGAATTTTAGCTTTTCATATGATAAAATTCGGACAGAGGTTATATATATATGAAAGAGAAAATTTTATCAATTTTTAGTGTATTTTTAAATTCTTTAATTGTTATTGCTCTAGTATTTACAAATATTTGCTCTGGAGTTTTAGCAGGATCATATTTAGCAAATAATGTACAGGTAATTAATTTAATAATAAATGTTATCGCATTAATAAATATTGTGGTGTATATTATCAAAAATAAAAAATTTAAATTTCATATGATAGATTTAGGTGTATTAATATTTACATTTTCATTTTTTATTCCTTTGATATTTCACAAGTATTATAGAATTCAGGATACAGTCGAATATATTTTTTGGTATTTGTCTGCATTTAACATATATTTTACAGTAAGATTACTGGATTGGAAAAAGTATAAAAAAGTTTATTGGTACATTTTTTCATTTGGAACAATTTTAACAAGTATTATACTAATATTAATTGGTATTGATGATTTAAGTTTTAGAAATTTGCATGATTTTAGATTATCTTTAGAAGGTGTTATAGATTATGCAACAAGTAATACAAGGCTTGATTCTACTTTTGAGTATCCAAATTCATTTGCAATTTGTATTGCTTTTAGTGTTATACTTTGCTTGATTAATTATATAAAAATTAACAAAAAAGTAATAATGAGCTTTATAGATACATGTATAACAATAATTTTTTTAGGACTATTTTTAACTGGATCTAGAATGAGTATGGCGGTATTATTAGTTGGACTAATAATTTCGTTTATAGTAAATAGAAAAAATAAAAAAAACGTGTTGCTTATTTTACATTTTTTAATTGATGCTATATGTTCTATAATTGCATCAAACTATGTCTTAGATGCTATTGAAGAATTAAATTATTCTTTGATAATTATAAGTTTTTGTTTAATATTAGTTATAAATTTTGTAATTAGTTTGTTAATTAATATTTATTATGAAAAATTATCAAAGAAATTTGAAAAAATAAACAAGAAAAAAATGTTAATTGCAGTTTTTACATTTTTCATCGCTATTGTTATTTTAGTATTAATTTTAATTAATGTAAAATCTGAAATAAAAATATCTGTAGATTCTAGTAATAAAATCGAAAATTCTAAGTTAAAAATTACAAGAATAATATCAGATGTAGAACCAAATACAGAATATACTTTTAAATTTAATGTCAATTCTATAGTTAAAGACAACCAAAATTTCATTATTTTTATAAAAGAATATGATAATTTAGAGGAATTTATTGAACAAAAGGAAATAAAAATAAAAGATTTAAATGGTGATGTAGAAGAAAGTATAAAAACTAATTCAAAAACTAAAACAATTAGAATAGTAATAAGACCATCAAGTTCACTAAAATATGGAACTATAAAAATTAATTCTATGAGTATAAATGGTAAGAATTTTGTACTTGATTATAAATTTTTACCTGCTAAATTAATATCAAGATTTACATCAGAAATAACAACTACAAAATCTGTAAATCAAAGACTTGTTTTTATAAAAGATGGATTTAAAATACTTAAAGATACTTGGGTTTTCGGAAGAGGTGGTAATGCTTGGATGTATCAATATAAATCTTATATAGATTATAATTATACATCTCGTGATGTGCATTCATTCCCAATGCAAATATTTTTACAAAATGGTATTGTTGGTTTTGCCTCAATTGTATTTTTATTTTTATTATTAATAATATTAATGATAAAAAACATAAAAGGAAAAAATAAAAAAAATATCTTGTTATTGGTTGCAATATTTAGCGTTTTGATACATAGCTTTTTAGATATGGATATGTCATTTTTCTACAATATATATCAAATATTTATGTATATAGGGATTGTAGTAGCTCTTACATATGTTAATGGGGAAGATGTAGAAGAAAGTAAAAAGAGTGATATAATCAATAATATTTTCATAGTTGTAATGGTTATATATTTACTAATTTTATTAAATCAAACTGTAAATATTTTCATTGCAAAAGAAAAATATAAAGAGTCAGACCATGAAGTGGAATTTAGTGATGATAAATACTTTGATATAGTTTCAAAAGATCCAACTAATTTTACGTATAGAAAAAAGCGTTTAAATTATTTATTAGGATATGAACATGATTTTAAAAATGAAATAACTGATATGACAAAGGATGAACAAATAAATGAAGCAATAAACCATGCTAAATATATTTTAAATCATAACATTATAGAAGGAAAAATAGAATATGAAGTAATTTTATTAGAATGTTATGTGAATAAATTAACCAAAGATAATGTAGATGATGTTATAGATCAAATTTATTATTATAATGATATAGTAAAAGAAAATGTAGAAAGACAAAGTATAAACAAAGACTATGGCTATGAAAATTTAAAAAAAGTTCTTGAACAGAAAAAATTAGATATTAATGATAATAGATTAGTAGAACTATATAATTCAATATATGCAGAATAATTATGATATTAAGGAGTAATAATGAAAATAGCTTTTATAACACAAAGTACAAATAATTTGGTAAGTGCAAGAAGTAACCTTATAAATAAGTTAAAAGAAAATGGTCATGAAATAGTTGCTATTTTACCAAACAATGAAAATATCGAAAAAATGAAAAAATTAGATATTAAGTATAAAGTTGCAAATCTAGATAGACTTTCTATGGGGTTAATTTCTAATATAAAATATTTGAATAATTTAATAAAAATATTAAAAGCGGAAAAAGTAGATGCAATATTTGCTTATACTATTAAACCTATTATTTTTGGTGGTATAGCATCAAGACTACTTAAAATAAAGAAAAGATTTTACTTAGTTACAGGAATGGGCTATGTATATTCAGTAAATGATTTTTATATTAAATTTATTAGAATATTTTGTAATATTGGATATAAAAATGCTTTAAAGTATTCAACAGCAACAATTTTTCAAAATAAAGAAGATATGGAAGAATGTTTAGAAAATAAATTTTTGTCCAAATCACAGGCTTTTGTAGTAGAAAGTTCAGGAGTTGATATGGAGAGATTTTTCAAAACAGATAATCCTTTAAACGATACTTTTTTAATGGTTTCAAGGAAACTTAAAGTAAAGGGGGTAGTTGAGTACTGTAAAGCGGCTCAAATTGTAAAAACTAAATATAAAGATGCAAGATTTATATTTGTTGGAGATGACGAAAACTCTTTTAGAGGAATAAAGGATAAAAATATAAAAAAATATATTGAAAATGGTATTGTAGAATTTGTTGGAAAATCAAATAAAATTCAAGAATATATGACAAATTCTATGGTAGTTGTTTTACCTTCATATTTAAGAGAGGGTGTACCAAGAGTATTAATAGAGGCATTAGCAGTAGGAAGACCAATAATTACAACTAATTTACGTGGTCGTAATACATGTTTGGTTGAAAATGTAAATGGAAAATTTGTTTTACCTAAAAATGAATATGATTTAGCTGAAAAAATGATTTATATGTTGGAAAACAAAAATAAAATAAAAAGAATGTCTGATGCAAGTCATAGAATTGCAAAAAGAAAATTCGATATAAATATTGTTAATAAAAAAATAGTTGAAATTATAGAAAAAACTTAAGTTGGTGATTTTGTTGAAAAAGAATATTTTATTATTGATACATAACATTTCAAATGGCGGTGCAGAAAAAGTAGCATGTGATATAGCAGATATGTTATCAAAAAATAATAATGTGTATATAGCTGTTATGAATTTAGAAAAAAATTCATATGAAACTGATATAAATATTATAAATTTAAATGTAAAAAGAAACTTTTTTGGAATTATTAATGGAATAAAAAAAGTAAAAAAGATAAAAAAACAATATAAAATTGATACAACCATAAGTTTTTTAATTCATGCTAATTTAATAAATGTGTTTTCAAAATATAAAGATAAAACAATAATAACTATTCATAATATTATATCAAAACAAAATAAAGGAAAAATTATTGAAAAATTACATGTTATATCATGTAAAAAAGCAGATAAAATAGTTGCTGTATCAGAAGGAATAAAACAAGATCAAATAAAAAAATTTAAATTAAATAAAGATTCCATAAATGTTATATATAATCCTTGTAATGTTGAAAAAATTATTGAGCTTTCAAAGGAAAAATTTAATGATAATGAAATATATACAAAAAATTACATTATAAACATAGGAAGATTGATTCCTCAAAAAAATCAAGAAGAACTTATAAAAAAATTTGCAAAAATATCAAAGAAATATGAAGATTTAAAATTATTAATTTTAGGTGAGGGATTTTTAAAAAATAGTTTAGAAGAACTTACCAAAAAATTAAACTTAGAAGAAAAAGTTATTTTCCTAGGTTTTGTAAGAAATCCATATAAGTATATTGCAAATGCAAAAACTTTTGTTCTTACTTCAGATTATGAGGGACTTCCAACAGTTATTTTAGAATCAATAGCTTGTAAAACGCCAATAGTATCTTATGATTGCTTTGCAGGCCCAAGAGAAATTTTATATGATAAAGAAAAAATTGATTATGATTATGATAAAAAAATCAATAAAATAAAAGAAAATGAATTTTCAATTTTAACAGATTCAAATAATTTTGAAAATTCAGTTTTAAAAGTACTAAAAAACAACAAATATAAAAACTATATATCTAAAAATTATAACAATATTTTATATAGATTTAATTTTGAAAATATAGCAAAAAAATGGGAAGAAATAATATGAAAAATATTTTATTTATAATAGACAAAATTTCTAGTGGAGGAGCACAAAGAGTAATTTTAAATTTAGCAAAAGAATTAAATAAGTACTATAACATTTATTTTTGTTATTTTGATACAGAAGATAAAGAATTTAGAATGGATAGTAAATATTATAAAAATGTTACTTTTATTAACTTAAATTGTGGGAAATCACCTAGTAAATTAAGAAAAATATTAAATACTAAAAAAAGAATTTCAAAACTAAAAAAAATTAAAAAAATATATAATATATATGTAAGTATTAGTTTTTTAACAACACCAAATTACGTTAATGTAAAATCAAAATGTAATGATAAAACTATTATTTCAATAAGAAATAAAATGTCTGAAATTGATAATAAATTTTTATTAAATTTCCTACATAAAGTCGCTTTAAAAAAGGCCGATAAAATTGTAAATGTAACAAATTCTGTTATGCAAGATGAAATATTAAATTTTGATGCAGATAAAAAGAAAATGTGTGTTATTAACAATTATGTTGATGAAGATTTTATAAAGAAATTATCAACGGAAAACTTAACTAAAAATATTGAAGAAAAAATAAAAGATAAAAAAGTGCTAATAAATATTGGTAGATTTTCTGAGCAAAAAAATCAAATTTTACTTCTTGAGGCTTTTAAAGATGTGATTAAATATACTGATAATGCTCTATTAATTTTAATAGGACAAGGTGATTTAGAAAATTTATATAAAAACAAAATAAAAGAATGGAATTTAGAAAATAAAGTACTTATATTACCTTTTGATATAAATCCATATAAATATATAAAAAATTCAAACGTATTTGTACTTCCTTCAAAATATGAAGGAATGCCAAATGTTATTTTAGAGTCTTTAGCATTAAATGTACCTGTAATTTGTTTAGATAGTAAATCTGGTGTTAGTGACATTTTAGATTTTAATGGAAGATATCAAAATGAAGATGTAAAATATTTGAAAAATGGAATTATAATAAAAGATAATAAAAATGTAAGAGAAAGTTTAAAAAATGCTATTATAAATATATTAACAAATGAAAAATATGTTAATATGTATAAAAATGTTTGCGTACCTAAGGATTTAAAAAAAGAAAATATTATTAATAAATGGATAAAAATCATAAATGAGTTATTGTAAATTATGTTAAACATATAATTAAATGGGTGATTATATGTTTAAAAAATCTCATTTAAAGTATGTTAAAATTAGCATTATTATTTTCATTTTCTTGTGCTTAATTTTAGTTATTTATTATAATTATAAAAATAATAAATCGGTAAAAACAAATGCAGTTCCAGCAAGCAATAAAATAATAATACTAGATTCTGGACATGGACTGCCTGATAATGGCGCAACTGGTTTTTATATGACCAGCGAACAAGAAATAAATTTAAAAATTACTTTGAAAATTCAAAAATTATTAGAGCAATCTGGTTCAGTGGTTTTACTTACAAGAAGTGATGAAAATGGTATATATGATATTAGTGCTGATACAATACGAGAGAAAAAAATAAGTGATATAAAAAATAGAGTAAATATTATAAATACTTCTAAGGCAGATATTCTTATATCTATCCATTTAAATAAATATGCTGCTTCAAGTGTATATAGTGGATGGCAGACTTTTTATAAAGAAAATAATGATGAAAGTAAGAAACTTGCAACAGCAATACAATCAAATTTAAATAAAAATGTTGATAATAATAATGATAGAATTCCTATGAAAATTAAGGATGTGTATTTAATTGAAAAATCAAATATACCATCAGTTATTGTAGAATGTGGATTTTTATCTAATAAAGAAGAATGTGAAAATTTGAAAAAAGATGATTATCAAGAAAATTTGGCCTGGGGAATTTTCCTAGGAATTCAAGATTATTTTGAAAAAAAGGAGAGTTAATTTGGAAAAAAAATTCATGTATGAAGCATTAAAAGAAGCAAAAAAAGCATATTTAAAAGAAGAAGTTCCTATTGGTGCTGTTATTGTAAAAGATGGCAAGGTAATAGCAAGAGCACATAATTTAAGAGAAAAAACAAATAATGCAATATCACATGCAGAAATACTTGCAATTGAAAAAGCTTGTAAAAAATTAAATTCATGGAGACTTGAAGATTGCACAATATATGTAACTTTAGAACCTTGCCCTATGTGTCTTGGAGCTATGATGCAAGCTAGAATAAAAAAAGTATATTATGGTGCTTTAGATAAAAAAAATGGAGCTATTTTGTCAATAGGAAATATGCTTGATCTAAAAACCACATGGAATTTAGAACATGAATACATAGAATGTAAGGAGTGTTCAGAAATTTTAACAAATTTTTTTAAAGAATTAAGAAATAGTAAAAAGATTAATGATAAATAAAGTAGTGGAAAAAGTAAACTTAAATTATAAATTTTAATTTAAGTTTATTTTTGTTTTTATTATTGAAAAAAGTTTTTTTTTATTCTATAATTTAATTTGGAGGAATGGTATATGAAAAGATATATAGATGAGAAAACAGGTAAAATAGTTACTGTAATAAATAATGCAGAAGCTATTCAAATTTTAGATATGTATTTTGAACATAATTTTGGTTCAAATAAAATGAATGAACAAAGGATGAAGTTCTTATCATATCTTAGTGCATATATGAAAGTTGCATCAGAAGATGAAATCAACAAAATTGTTGTGCATTTAGAAGAAAAAAAATCACAAGTAGATGCTTCAAATCAAGATGCTGTAAAAAAATATAATAGTCTTGTTAAATTATTTAAATTATATGAAGATTTAAATTCGCCACTAATTGATATTGTAAGAGCATATCAAGTAATATCAGCTTTAGAAACAACAAGAATTAAAATTGATTCTGCAAAAAAATCAAATGAAAATTTATCTGCAAAAGAGGTAATGCTTTCAGAACTTATGAATCATGGTTTTGAATTTAAATCTTATGGAGAACAAATTTGTAAAAAATGGGAAGAAACTATTGAAGATAGATTGAAAAAAGGTGAAGTTGAAATTTCACTTGAAGAAGAAATGGCATATCAAGATTTACTTGCTTATGATATAAAACCTGCTACAAAACCTTCAAAAGTAGTTCCAAAGTTAGAAACAGAAATAAAAACAGAAGTAAAGCCAGAAATAAAACCTGAGATAAAAAAAGAAGAAATAATTGAAACTCCAAAGGTTGAAGTAGAAGCTAAAAAAGTTGAGGAAAAAGTAGAAACACCTAAAATTGAAGTAAATATTGAAAAGAAAGTTGTTCCACAAAAAGAACAAGTTGTAGAGGTTACACCAAAGGTTGAAGTTGAAAGTAAGAAACCAGAAGTTGTTGTTGAAACACCAAAAGTTGAAGTAAAGGTTGAAGAAAAACCAGAAGAAAATACAGTTGTTGTTACTCCAAAAATTGAGGTAAAAAAAGAAGTGCAACCAACTCAAGTTAGTTCAAAAACACAAGATGTTGATTTAAATGAATCATTAGATTTTGTAAATGGTATTATTGATAGTAAAAAATTAAGTAATAATAACACATCAGATGATAATGATGATGAACCATCAGGAAATTTTACAAATATTTTTAGAGATTAGGAGGAAATATGAACGATTACACATTTAATTTTACACAAGTAAATAATATTATAAATAATTTACCTGTGGAAAGTGTTGAAAAGATACCGTTAAATTTTAGAAATTTCATAAATGAAAATTCAAATAATAAATTAAGTGATAATTGTTCTATGAATTTTCTAGAATCACAGTATTCAGATGAAACTTTAAAAATTTTAAAAGTAGTAGATTATTATATAAATAACGATAATTATAAAATGTAAAAAAATGGTTTATGAGTTATCTCATAAGCCATTTTTTATAGTTTTCCAACGATCTTTTTTCATTAAATATGAATAAATATTTTCTTCAATTCCAGGAACTTTAAAAATCTTTTCAAGTTCAAAATTATATTTTTCTAATACTTTTCTTGAAGCTATATTTGGTTCTTTTACAAACCCTCTATAATTATTGAAATTAGTTAATTTAAATGTAGAATCTATCATGTAAGGTAGTATTTCAGAATAAACACCTTTGTTCCAATAATTTTCGGTTATAAATACAGTAAATTCGAAACAGTCATCATCATATAAATCTAATTTGTTGATAAATACTCCAACAAAATCACCTGTATTTTTATCTATTATTTTATATGGATATTTTGTTTTATTGTTATATCCATTTAAATAATCATTAATTAAACTTTTTGTATCTTCAATATTCTTTTGATTATCGATATTTAAATTTTTTATAACATTTTCATTAGTTAAAATGTTATAAACATTTTCTGCATCAGCTAAACTAATTTTTGATAATGTAAATCTATTTGTTTCAATATCTTCCATAATTACTCCTTAATATAATAATAAAATAAGTATATCATAAATAAAAAAAATTACAAGGTAAATAAAAACTACCTATAGATTCCTATAAGTAGTTTTTAAAGCAAAATATTAATTTTTTACTTACCAAAGTATACCAACCAGCGTGTATGAGCAATACTAATTTTTTGTTCCTTTAAGTCCTTAATCTTATGATTATTTTCAGTAAAAATATCAAGCTGCTTTTGTATTAAATCATCAGAATTAAGTTCAGGGAACAAAGTAACCAAATTCATAGAGCTATTATCTGTTTTTATATCTGAGTAAGTATCGTGTTCATGTTTTAAGTAATTATTAACAATTTCATCGATACTTTTTTCAATTTTATCGTTTTCTTCTTGATACATATTAATTTTTAAATCAATAGTATATGCGGTTTTTAATTCGTATATATAAACTATTTCAAGACAAACTCCAATTAGTACTGCAATTCCAGAAATTACGGCAAGAAGACCAAATCCAAAACGGCTATCACTATCTTCTGGCTTACGATATGAAATAAATATAAATAAAGCTGTAAGTATAATAAAAATAATAGTAATTACAATAATCATAAAAAATCCTCCCAAACATTATTTTGAAAAGTAAAGTATCCACTTTTTCTTTAAGATGTTGATTTTTGCTTCTTTTAGCTCTTTAATTTTTTGGTTATTTTCAATGTAAATATCCATTTGTTGCTTAACCAATTCATTAGATTTAAGCTCAGGAAATAAGGTAACTAAGTTCATAGAACTATCATCTGGTTTTAAATCTGAAAATGTATCACGTTCGTAATTTAAATAATTTTTAACAATTTCATTAATATTTTTTTCAATATTTTCATTTTCTTCTTGATACATAACAATTTTTTGTTCCAGTGTATACTCTGTATTTATTGAGCAGGCAAGGTAAATAGCAATTCCAAAAAAGATAACAGCACCTATTCCACAAATGAAAGAAGCAACGCAAAGTAAGTCCCTTTTACAAATAAAATTATTGTATTTTGGTTTTGGCGCGCGGCTTGTTAAAAAGCAAAGTAGTACTGTAGCCAAAATAAAAATAATGTTAAGTGTAATAATCATAATATTTTCCTCCTAATTATTAAATTTAGATTAAATAGAGTTTACATAAGCTATTATACAAGGATTTTGTTTATTTGTCAAATAAGGCATTTTAAATAATATAATTTGATATTTTATGTAAAATATGATATAATTAATGACGTATAATTTAATATTTTATAAATCTAAAATTAATATTTGGGAGGATGGTATATGTTAGAATTATTTGAGCAACATCTTTTACGTGGTCAATTTAATCCAAAGGATCCAAAACTTTTTTATAAGGTGTACAAATATCATTTATTATTGTACATTATGCTATATGTTATGTTATTATGGAATTTTAAAGCTATATTTGCATTACTAATTTCATGTGTAGCTTTGATTATCTTAATTTTTAGTGAAAATATAGTTATTTCAAGTTTACTTACTTTAGTTTCACTTGTTTTGCAATATTTTATAATAAAAGAAAAAAAGAAAAATATAAAATTAAGATGTTTGGGATTAAAAACTTTATCAGAAAAAAGGAAAATTAAAATAGTGGAATTTCTTTTTAAATTTTTTACTTTAAATGGTAAAGCTCTAGGAAAAGAAGAATGGAAGAAAATAAAAAAATATGATTTTGGACTTTACAGGGAATTATTATGTGATGATTCTTTACATCTGTGTTATTTTTACTCTTTAAAAATTGCAAAAGTTATAAACGATTCAACTCTTATATGGGGATATGTAGAACCATGTTTTAAAAATAATACTTATCGTGCTGCACATGCTTTAATTATAAAAAATAATTATGTGTATGATAGTAATTTAAAATTATCTATAAAATATGACGACTATGCCAGTTTATATAATTTAAAAATATATAAAAGTTGGAATTATAATGAATACTCAAAGAAATTCTTTAGAGAAGGTGAACGTGCAGAATTTAGAAAATGGTGTATAAACAATGATGTTTTGTCTTATGAATATTTTTAACAAAAAACAACTCAAAATTTTTGAGTTGTTTTTCTGCATATTAATAATTTTCTATCAAAAGGTTATTTTATAGGGTTATTTTAATTTCATATTCTGTTATTACACTATAAACATGTTCAGAAGTAATAATAAATCCCAGCTTTTTTTAAAAATTTTCCAATAAATATTCATCTGGAACATTTGAAACTTTTAAATGAATTGGTTTATGAGCTTTATAGCTAACTAAATTTTCATTGTAAATGATTCCTAGTACTTTATAAAATAATTCAGAAGTTTTATTATAAAAATAATAAAACCAGTCTAAAAGCATCTCTAATTTACTTTGAATGTATTTTCTACCAAAAGAAAGAGTAAAAAAATCAGTATTTTTTAATATACAAGCTTTTATATAAGATATTAGAAAAATATTATAAATTCTTTTTTAATCTTTTTTTCATTTTTAACTCATGTTTTACGAATAGTTTTAATAATTGATAAATTTTCTTTCATATTTTTTCTTCCTATAAATATTTAATTAAGTTACATGGAGAATAAATCATCCTCCAAATTTTTGTAAGGATACTTACATATAAAATCTGAAAATCATTATATCATAATTTACATAATATTACAAATTTTAGCTAAATATTTATAATGGTTCATTATTTTAATTGTATAATAAAACTTTATTAGTTGATAATATAGCAAAAAATACAAGCTATATATTAAAATAAACCCTCATTGTTAAACTTTTTTGTCTAACAATTTAGGTTTATTTCAGTTCATAACTTGTACTAATCAATGTCTACATATACTTTGTCGACATTAACCGTTTTAAAATCAATTGATCCATGTTCATAATAATGAATAAGTGTTTTTCCTTTTGCATTTTTTATGCAATAACCAGTATCATCTTTTAAGACAGAAAAACCATCTGGTAAAATCACTTTGTAATAAAAATAATCCACAAATTTTACGATTGTAATTCCAATTTTTTTATACACTTCAAGAAGATATTCTTCTTTATTAAATTTTTCTGAGTATTTTTTAGGAACTCCAAATGAACAACGAATAGGGAGTATTACGTTTCGATCAAGTTCGTTGTTACTAGCTGCTTTTGTAATTTTTTCTAATTCAGAAATATCTATAGAAGTTATAGTACTAAGATAAATATCATAATGCTTCTTAAAACCATATCTAAATTCTGGAGAAGATTTATTATAAAGTGATAAAAAGAATTTAATTCTTTCTTTATTTAAGGGGATACTTTCTACTTGATAACCATCTTCAATTATTGCCATTTGCCAGAATTTTACTGTACCTTTTCCTTGCATTTTAGTTTCTTTTTCAAGAGCAGAATCTGAAAAACATCTGATATTTTCAATATTATCATCTAGCAATCTACGTAAAAAAGCAGGTGTTAATATACTTTCTGGGATATCTTCCATAACTTTAGTGTTATTTCTTTGACAAAGTGCAAAGTAATATTCTTCTGTTTTGTACTTATCTGGAGTAATATCAAGAAAACGATTTACATCATTAACTTTAGATGCAAAACATCTTGCACCAAGTATCCAAAAATCTTTTGTTAATAATTCTGGTTTTCTTTTATAAACAGAATAAAACCAATTTTCACAGTCGCCACGTCTTTCCAAGTATCTCATCTGTATAGACCTTATCATGGCACATGAAATTAATTCTTCATCAATGTATTCAAGTGGCATATATTCAAAATCATTATTTTCAAATGATAATGAGTAGTAAGTAGTTTCGATGTGGTCTTTGAAAAATTGTCTGTCAAATTTCTTAGGGTGTGCTTTTACATAATCAACTATATCAGACTGGGTGTCTGATAGGGTATGTAAGAAAAACTCCCGTGTTCGAAACTTCTTTGGAACTTTGTCAAATGTAATTCTTCCATAGCTTATGGCACCTATATATTGGCCAAGAGTTATATTTTTTGAAACATGAGTATTTCCATCCCAATAGCAAGATATAGTGTTATCACTTATACCTAAAGAATAACCTTTTTTAGCAAAATTTTCTAGCAATCTCTCATATGCTGGTAGTTTGGTAATTTCATTCATATTTTGTCCTCCTATAAATGTTTAAATTAAGTTACATGGAGAATAAACCATCCTCCAAATTTTTGTAAGGATACTTACATATAAAATCTGAGTGATATTATACCATATTTTACATAATATTGCAACTTTGCAATAAATAAAAAATGAGAGTAAAAACTCTCATTTCTATTTAAATTATAATGGTATTACAATTCTTTTTCTTCATGTTCTTGCTGCTCTTGTTTACTTTTTTCCAAGGATTCTCTAATTTTATATGTATCATATATTACAGCTTTTAAGCCTTCATTTTTTCTAACTTGTTCTATTTGTTCCATTATTTCATTAGTTTGTTTTGAATTAGAACTATTTATTTTTGCAAATATATAACTTGCTTTAGTGTCAAAATCTATTCCTCTTCTGTGTATAACAATTTCTGAATCTTTTTTGCTTAGAAGTTCTGAATATGGTGAGCTCATTTCTTCAAACTCATATTCTTCATTGTATTCTAAATTATTAATTCCTTTATTGGTTGTTTTATAACTATTTGAAGATAGTGCAATTGCTTCTGGTGTCAATGTTTCTTTATTAAAACCTATTCCGATAATTCCAACATATGGAAGATTAATTAAATCCTCAGCATTAAGTAAAGATGCAGATACTTTTTTACTTGTTACGTTTTTTTTGAAATTCCATATAATATCTGTTATCTGTTTTTTCCTTAATTTTAAATCCTAACTTCTTATACAAATTAAGAGCTTTGATATTGTCTTTATATACAAAAAGATAAATATTATCATCATTATCAAGAATATAATTTTTTATTATAGAAGAACCAATACCATTATTTCTATATTCTTTCTCAATAAAAATTTCATCTAACAATAAACCATCATCTATTTTTCTAATCAGAATACTACCTATGATTTTTTTATTATAAATTATATTTTTATACTCTTTTATTAAAGCAGGTACACTTTCACATATATAATTATCTATTTTTTTTATTTCTTCTTCTGATAAATTTTTAGCATATTCAACAATTGTTTTTAATTTATAATATTTTAATCTTTCTAAATCATTAATTGTTGCATTTTTCATTTTAAAATTAAATATCTTCTTTTGAGTAAAAATATAACTATAAAATTCATCACATGAAATATTATAATTTGGCTTATTGTATTTATATATATGAACATCCAAACTTTTTGGAACTTCATTTTCTTTATTTTTAACAAATTTTGTTTCAACAGTATTTAATAACTCATTTAAATTATTGTATTCATGAATACCTTTTTCATCAAACCACGAATGTTCAAACCAATAAACTTTATTATCTATATAATATACAAGAAAAGTATGAGAAGGTAAATTATTTTTATCATCTATATAAATAAAATAAGTTTCATTTTTTATATTATTTTCCTCAAATAATTTTCTTTCTAATTCTACTTGGTCCCAACATACTCCTATTTTCTTATTTAATAACTCTTTTGGTGACATTAAATAATATACTTTATTAAAAGTATTTTCAAGCTCTACATTATCACAAATATTATTTCCATTATTGTCTAAAAAGCCATATTCAATTTGTTCCATTACATTCATTATTTTTTGAATATTATCCATTACACATCACCTTTAATACTACAAAAACGTAATTAATTGCTCTTATTATATAACAAATCACTAAATTGTAAGTTGTAGTTAACCTATTAATTTTATTGTTCTTTTTTCTATATGTTCCTTTATAGCTTCTGCAATAATTTTGTGTCCTTTTTCATTTGGGTGTATTCCATCATCA
>CAKPOO010000008.1 GCA_934169925.1 uncultured Clostridia bacterium
GAATAAAGACACAAAGTATTAAGATAAATAAAGCAAGTATAACAGGGCTATATTATTTACATGTAAAAGTTGAAAATCTAGGAGATGTAGCAGGAAACGTTGCAACAGTTACAGAAAGATCAGCTTTAACTGGGTTTGATAATGTAAATCCAACATTATCACTATACAAAACCCCAACAACGTGGACATCAGGAAATGTAACAATAACAGCAGATGCAGGAGATAATGATTCAGGAATAGACTATATTTTAGCACCAAATGGTAAAAAAACAACTCTTGCTACACAAACAACAAATTTTAGAGTTAAAGATACAACAACTAAAATACTTGTAGCTGATACACAAAAAGCAGGTAATACATATTACAATATGTTAAAGAATAGATTTACAAATGTTGACTATATAAATAATTCAGAACTCACAGTCGAAAAAGCTAAAAATTATGATGTAGTATTTTCTTGTGCGCATTGTTGGAGTGCACCAACAGTATTAAATGACATATTTAATGCTGGAATAGGCATTGTTTCAAGTGGAAATGATTCGAATTCACTTTCAATCATTAAATCTTGTGCTGGATATAATGGAATAATTACAAGTAATAAAAAGTTAGACAATGAAATAACTACATATTATGGAAATGTAATTTACCAAGGTAGTGACTCACAAAATGTAATAAAGTTTATTGATGATGCCGAGGTATGGGGAAATGCTATAACAGCAGGTGGTTCTGAATACGATAATATAGGATATTATACAAATGGTAAAACAAGATGGATACATGAACAAAATTGTAATTTTCCAAATGAAAATATATTGGTAGCTTTAGTAAATAGAGTATCAGGAAAAAAGAGTATAACATATGAAGTAAGTGAAAATGGTACATATACATTTACTACAGCTGATCTTGCTGGAAATGTTACAACAAGAACAATAACTATTTCAAATATAGATAAAACTGCACCATCATCAGCAACTAAGATGACAATAGAAAATCTATCAGAAACAGGTTATGATGTCTATGTAACAGGAATTTCAGATACACAATCAGGAATAAAAATAGTACAATTTCCAACATGGACAGAAAATAATGGACAAGATGATTTAGGTAATTGGTATGGAACAAACACTACTAGTTATACAGGTACATGGGATTCAAGTAGAAATGCATATCACTTTAGAGTAAATAGATCAGATCATAAAAATGAACCAGGATTATACAATACTCACGTGTATGCATGGGATAATGTAGGAAACTTTAAACAAGTAGCAGGTCAAAATGATATAAATGTACCAGGTGTTGTAACATATGATTATGGAACAAATGGAGGAAAGTCAGCTACAAAAACAAGAGCTGTAGTAAACTATAATGCAGCAATAGATTTAACACCAACAGCAACAAAAGATAATTGGAATTTTGTGGGTTGGAATACAGATAAAAATGCTACAACTGGTTTAACATCACTTAATATGGGAACATC
This sequence comes from uncultured Clostridia bacterium, assembly GCA_934169925.1. Classification (GTDB taxonomy): domain Bacteria; phylum Bacillota; class Clostridia; order TANB77; family CAG-465; genus CAG-465. The sequence continues at coordinate 1,478 of CAKPOO010000008.1, forward strand.
AGATGTAACATTATATGCAATATATAGCAAAAAGCTAACAATTAACTTTGTAGACTACAACGGTACACAAAAAAGAACAACAAGCTATAACACAACAATATATAACAATACACAAAGTGCAGAATTTACACCACCAGCAAATGGTACATATACAGGATGGAGTTGGGTAGGTTGGGTAAGGAATTCAACCTCAAATACAGCAGCTATTGAAAATGTAAATGCAAATGGAAAATATACAGTATATGCAACAAGTCCTGATGTAACATTTTATGGAAAATATACTAAAAATGTAACAGCGTATTATTATAGATATAATGTGGCAACAACATCAGAGTCAAAAGCAATAACAACAAATTCATATAACATAGGTGCAACAACATATGTAACATTTACAACACCAACAATCTCAAATGTAACACATGATAGTGTAGCATTTACACAAAGAGGGTATATTGAAGGAACAAGTACACAAGCTCCAGCATTTAATGGAAATATAACTGTAGCAAGTGGAGCTACAACAGCACAAACAAACGTAAATAAATACTATTACGCATCATATCAAAGAACTGTAACAGTAACTAAGTATGTATATAACAATAGTGCAAGTAATGTAACAGGTATTGCATATCTAGGATCAAATAAAACAGTGATAAATGCAAGTATTGGACTTGTAACAACAGGAAATATTACATATGACTCAGATACATACGCATTTAGAGGATGGTCTACATCAAGTGTTGGAAATGCAACAATAAACATAGCAGCAAATGGAACATATAGTTCATATAAAGATGCAACATACTATGCGTCATATCAAAGAACAGTTACAATAACTAGATATGTACATAACAATAGTGCAAGTAATGTAACAGGAACAGCTTATGTAACATACAACAATTCAGTAATAAATGCAACAATTGGTATGGGAACAACCGGAAATATAACATATGATTCAGATACATACACATTTAGAGGCTGGTCAACATCAAATGTTGGTAATGCAGGTATAAGTATAGCAGCAAATGGAAATTACACAGGACATAAAAATACAACATACTATGCATCTTACCAAAGAACTGTAACAATAACTAAGTATGTATATAACAATCAATCAAGTACAGTAACAGGAACAGCATATGTATCATACAAAAATGATATTATAAATGCAACAATTGGTATGAGTACAACAGGAAATATAATATATGACTCAGATTCATATTCATTTAGAGGTTGGTCAACATCAAATGCTAGTAATGCAGGTATAAGTATAGCAGCAAATGGAAATTACACAGGGCATAAAAATGTAACATATTATGCATCATATCAAAGAACAGTAACAATTACTAAATATGTATATAACAATCAATCAAGTACAGTAACAGGAACAGCGTATGTGTCATATAAAAACGATATTACAAATGCAACAATAGGTATGAGTACAACAGGAAATATAACATATGACTCAGATACATATTCATTTAGAGGCTGGTCAACATCAAACGCTGGTAATGCAGGTATAAGTATAGCAGCAAACGGAAACTATACAGGACATAAAAATACAACATATTATGCATCTTACCAAAGAACAGTAACAATAACTAAGTATGTACATAATAATAAGTCAAGTACAGTAACAGGAACAGCATATGTATCATACAAAAATGATATTACAAATGCAACAATAGGTATGAGTACAACAGGAAATATAACATATGACTCAGATACATATTCATTTAGAGGCTGGTCAACATCAAATGCTAGTAATGCAGGTATAAGTATAGCAGCAAATGGAAATTACACAGGGCATAAAAATGTAACATATTATGCATCATATCAAAGAACAATTACAATTACTAAATATACTAAAAATTCTTCAAATGGTGGAACATATGGAAGTTCATCAGGTACTGGAACATATGGAAGCTTGTCAAATACTGCAACAGGAACAGCATATGTATCATATAAAAATGACTTAACAAATGCAACAATTAATGTTGGAACTACAAGTAGTGTTACTGATAACAATATAACATATACATTTAGGGGATGGTCTACGTCAAATACAGCAAATGCTACTATAAGTATAGCAGCAAATGGAAGTTATACAGGACATAAAAACACAACATATTACGCATCATATCAAGCAACATTATCATTATCGTATAATGTAAATGGAGGAAATTCACAAAATATAGCTGCAACAACAGGTATAAAATATATGTCATATTCAGGTTCAGTTATAAATCCAACAGTTACTTTGACTTCAACAAAACCAACAAGAGATGATTATAACTTTGAAGCGTGGTATAGTTTATCAAATGGTGGAACTAAAATAGGTACAGCAGGTACATCCTATACTTTAACTGCAAATAAAACTGTGTATGCACATTGGTCAATAATTAATTATACAATTTCATATAATTTAAGAAGTGGATCTGTTTCAGTTGCAAATCCAACAAGTTATAATCATACTACAACTACATTCACATTAAGAAATCCAACAAGAAATGGATATACTTTTGCTGGATGGACTGGTTCAAATGATTTAGCAAGTGGTTTATCTTCATATACTACAAATTCACCTTTTTATGCAAGTAGCAGAGATCATATAGCAGGAGATGCTTTTAATGTAACACCAGGTGCAACATATAGGATATTCATAACAGCAAAAAGAACAGCAGGAGAATTGCCAATACAAGGTGGAATTTGGTATACTTCTTATACAAGTGGAACTCCATATGATGGTTTTGAAGGTAACTATGTATATTGTGAAGATTTAGGAAACGGATGGGCAAGATATTATAAAGATGTAAAAGTACCATCAGGAAAAACTCAAGGAAAATTGTATATGCAGCTTGATCAAGATGGAACTGGTGGTTCAACATCATATCAAATAGCAGATATGTCTGCTACATATAATCCAACATCAGTAAGCATAGCAACTGGATCTCGAGGAAACAAATCATTTACAGCAAATTGGAGAAAAAATAATTATACTGTAACCTATAACTATAATGGAAACGGACAGGCAAATGCAACAGCTACTGTATCTTCAGGTTCTAGTACAATTTTAAAAACACCAAATCTTAATTTAGGTAAGAAATTTTCAGGATGGTATACTCCGTACGGAACTAACGTCGGAACTGTAAATGCTAGTTATACACCTACATCTGATATAACATTGACAGCAAAATGGGAAACTTCTAAGTATTATAAGACTTTATCTGCAGGTGCAGTAACATTAAGGGTATGGAGAGTAAGTTCTACATCAAGTAATTTAACTTTATTAAGAAATTATTATAGTACTAATGGAGGAAATACATATATAGCATTCTTTAAGAGAATAAATGATCAATCATCTCAGGCAGGTGGACCTTGGTGTAACATGGTTATGGTTTCAAATAAAAAGGAGAATGTTTCATATAATTCTGAAAATATTTCACCTTCATATAAAGATTCATTTAATAGTGAAGGATCATTTGAGGTAGATGGAATTACATTCTATTATAGTGGTGATTCCTTCTCAACAAGAGATGAATATTATACATATGATGGCTTTGCAGCATTATCTACTACATATAAGACAACTTTAGATGCCGCAAAAGCTATGATTGAAGATTCAAGATACAATTAATACTTTTAATGTATTCATTTATATAGCGTGTAAAATTTATACACGCTATATTATTTTATTATGTATTAAAAATATCTTTTTTATAACTAAACACTTGAAAGCTTAGTAAAAATTTGCTATACTTAAAACGTAATATATTTTTATGTAAAATTTATTAATTTTATAGTCTTAATTTATAACGATTGGAGGATTATAGTATGATATTTTTTAGAAAGCGTAAACATAAGGTAGCAAAGTTAATGGTTGCAAGAACAACAATTATTTCTTGTTACAATGAAAATTTTTTTGAATGTGGCCCATTTTGTTTTGATACTTTTTTATTGGTATATGAAAAAAGAGGAAATTATTATGAATTCTTTTCAGGCCGTAATATAAAAAAAGAGTCAGACATATCCAAAAGTGGAATACCAGTATATCACTTAAGTATACCGTATGTAGTTACAGTTTTGCCATTAAGTGAGTATTTAAATGATCAAGGTAAAATGAAATATGTTTCAAATGATTGGTTGTTTGATTTTTTAGTTGATCTTAATACACAGGAAATGTCAATAGATGTTGAGCATGATTGTAACGATGAGGATAAGGAGGCTTTTGTATAATGTATATTGCTGGTGTTTTAGTTTTGGTAATTGGTTCATTGCTTTCTTTATATTTTGGCTTAAAAGATGTGAATAAGGAAGTTTTGGCAAGGAATAATCCCTTAAAAAAGTAAAGAAAACTAAAGATGCTGAAGATTTATCTGATTTAATTGAATTTGCAAAAAAGCATAACCTTTAAAATGTAAGCTTAAAATTGGTTGGTATATTATTTACCAACCTTTTTTCTTGAATTTTTGCTAGTAGTATGATATAACCTTAGAAGTAGTTTTTAAAAACTCATTTTTAATAAAATGAAGGAGGAAAATATATATTATGGTGGTATTAGCTTTTAAAAATGGTATTGTGGTTGCTACTTTTTTTATTTTAGTCTTAGTAACTTTTATGTCACTTTCTGTACATTTTTGCTTGAAAAAGAAAATCCCTGTAAGTAAGGAAATCTTAAATAAAGTAAAGGTAACTCCAGATACCGAAGATTTATCTGATTTAATTGAATTTGCAAAGGAGCATAACCTTTAAGATGTAAGATTAAAACTGGTTGGTATATTTTTACCAACCTTTTTCTTGAAAATTTAATAGTAGTATGGTATAACCTTAGAAATAGTTTTTTAAAACTCATTTTTAATAAAATGAAGGAGGAAATATATATGGCAATATTAGCTTTTAAAAACGGTGTTATGAATTGTGGAAAATCTATGAGAATTTTAGGTGAAAAGTATAATTATGAGGTAAATTCACTAGAAACTATTCTTGCAAAGCCAAAAAGTGACAAAAAAGGGGAGGATAAAGTTGTTGCAAGAATTGGTATTGAAAGAACTTGTGATGTGTTGTTAAAAAGTGATGACTTAAAAGAATTGTATGATAAGATTACAAGTGAAACTAAATGTATTCTTGTTGATGAAGTACAGTTTTTAAATAAAAGTCAGGTTTTTGAATTATTCAAGATTGCTAAGATTAAAGATATACCTGTTATTTGTTATGGACTTAAAACTAATTTTAAAGGAGAACTTTTTGAGGGAGCTGCAGCTTTATTTTCTTATGCTGATGAATATGAAGAAATTAGCAGAATTTGCTCTTGTGGCAAAGTTGCAAGATTTAATGCAAGAAAAGAAAATGGAGTTTTTACTTTAAAAGGAGAAAATATTTTAATTGATGGTAGCGATCCTGATGTTGAATATTTGCCACTTTGTGGTGAGTGTTATTTAAAATATGTATATGGAGTTAAGTGATTTTTAACTTAAAATAAAAAGCTAATTAATAAAAAAAAAGTAAAAAATAAAGGGATGTAATATATACATTCCTTTATTTTTTTATCTAGTCATTTTTAAATAATTCTTTTGTAGCACCTAAAGCACCCATAGCTTTTGTTGCATCAAACGGAATAAATACTTTGTTTGCAGAACCATTTGAAATATCTTTTAAAGCTTCTAAAGATTTTAAAGCTACTAAATTTTCATCTGGTCTAGAATCCATAATTGCATTGTATACTAAAGTTATTTCTTGTGCTTTTGCATCTGCAACTTTTTTGATTGCTTCAGCATTACCTTCAGCTTCTAATATTTTTGCTTCTCTAATACCTTGAGCTCTTCTTATACTAGCTTCACGTTCTGCTTCAGCGCTAAGAATTGTTGATTGTTTTTTACCTTCTGCAAGTGTAATTTCTGCTTGGCGTTTACCTTCAGCTTCAAGAATATTTGCTCTTTTATTTCTTTCTGCATTCATTTGTTTTTCCATTGCATCTCTAATATCAGCAGGTGGTTTGATATCTTTTATTTCAACTCTATCAACTTTACAACCCCATTTATCAGTTGCCTCATCTAAAACATCTCTAAGTTGAGTGTTTATAGCATCTCTAGAACTAAATGTGCTATCTAAGTCCATTTTACCTACAATATCACGAATAGTTGTAATTGCAATGTATGCAATACCTTTTTGTAAACTTTCAATTTCATACACAGCTTTTTCAGGTTCTGTTATTTGATAAAACACAACTGTATCAATAGTTATAGTAACATTATCTTTAGTTATAACACTTTGAGGAGTAACGTCCATAGTTTGTTGTTTTAAACTTACAACAGCTCTAACGTTATCTACAAATGGTAAAATAAAATTAAGACCAGCTTCAGCTGTTTTATAATATTTACCAAAACGTTCAATTATGCGTACTTCTGATTGTCTAACAATCTTAATAGAAGAAAGTGCAATAACTAAAACAATAATCATTACAATTAAGAAAAATATTATCATAAAAATACCTCCAATTAAATTTCTCTTACTTTTAATTTAACGCCTTTTACTTCTTCAATAACAACAGTTTTTCCTTCTTTTATATTTTCTGGTGTTGAAGAAAAGGCAGACCAAAGTTCACCATTTACTTTTACTTGGCCTTTTGACTCAATATTGTCAATTTCTTTTATAACGATTCCATTTTTTCCTATAAGTGAATCAACATTAAGTTTAGTTTCATTATTTTCTTTTACGAATTTCTTTAAAAGTGGCTTCATGAAAAGTATCATTAATATTGATGATATTGTAAATACAATAATTTGAGTTAATAAATTAGATGTAAAAAAACTCGTAATTAAAGCAAGAATTGCACCAATTCCAGGCCAAAATAGTAAAAATGATACAGTAAATATTTCACCAATTAAAAAGAAACCTGCAAGTACTAACCAAATACTCCACATAAGATATCCTCCTTTCAGAAATTATACAATAGTCATTATAATTATACTATAATACATTATAAAATACAATATAGAAATTATAAATAAAATTAGTTAAAAAACATGATTTTGTTAATATTTTTTCTTGAATATTAATTAAATTTATGGTAAAATTAACTATATTTGTTTGAAGGGGGAATTTTATATGTTATCAGATCCAAATGTAAAAGAGATAACACCAAAAGTTGGAAATAGATATGAGGCTGCAATAGCTTTAGCAAAAAGAGCGAGAATGATCGAAAAAAGAAGAGTAGAAACTGGAGATAGAGATATAACTGATGCAGTTGATGTTGCAGGTAAAGAAATAGCAGAAGAAAAAGTCTTTGTTAAAAAAGATGGTAAGTTTGTTGTAGAATCAAAAAATGAACAAACTATTGAAGAATTAAAAGATGATGTGGTAGATACATCAGATCTTAAAGATAATGAGGAGTAATTTTTAGATGAATAAAAGAACTATAATTACTCTTGCTGGTGATTTAGCTTCTGGTAAAGGAACGGTTTCTAAATTATTAGCTGATGAGTTAAATTATACTATATATAGAAATGGCGAATACTTTAGAAAGCTTGCAAAAGAAATGAATATGAGTATTACTGAATTTAATATTTATGTAGAATCTCATAAAGAAATTGATATTCAAGTAGAAAAAAGTGCTAAAGAATATGCAAAAGATCATGATAATTTAGTTATTGATGCAAGACTTGGCTGGTTTGTTGTGCCGGAATCTTTTAAAGTATATGTAAAAGTAGATATAGATGAAGCAGCAAAAAGAGCTTTTTTTGATCCAAATAGAAAGGAAACAGAAAAATTTTCTACTATTGAGGAACAAAAAAGTGATTTAATACTTAGATCAAATAAAGAAAAAGAAAGATATAAAAAAGTATATGGTATTGATAAATCAGATATGAGTAATTATGATTTTATTGTAGATTCTACAAATTTAACACCTGAAGAATTAAAAAATCTCATTATATCAGAATATAAAAAATGGTTACAAAATTAATTTGTAACTATTTTTTTGACATATAGTAACTTTTGTTATATAATTTGATTGTTTTAGTGTAAAGAGGCTTGTATGGAAGAGGATAATGTAGTAAATGTATTTGTTCCGGGAAGACTTAGTTTAATTGGGGAACTTAGTGATTTTGTATCAGATTATAAAAAGAAAAATAAAGCAATAAAACCTGGTAAAGCTATAGCAATAGGTATAGATAGTGGAATTTATGCAATAGCTAAGAAAAACGATGATAAGTTTATATTTGAACTAGGTGATTTTTATTTAAAATGTGGTATTAAAATAAAAAATCTTGAAGAAATTGCAAGAAGTAATAGTTTTTATTCATATGCATGTGCAGTTGTTTTGTATATGACTAAAAATTATGATGTTGGTGGGATAGAATTATTTATAGAAGATATGGATATTCCGATAAAAAAAGGTCTTGGTATGAGTGCAATGATTTGTTATATCGTTGCAAAATCATATAATAAACTATATGATTTAGACTTAGAAAGTTATGAAATTATGAAAATTGCTTATGAGAGTGAACATATAGCAAATTCTATGTGTGGTAGACTTGACCAGGCTTGTATTAATAGTTTATCTTTATCAGAATTTACTTTTGAGGAAAGAAAACTTGGAATTGAAAAAATAAAATTAAATGTAGATATGAATCTTGTTATTGTTGATCTAAATGGAAATAGTGAAACAAAAGAAATTTTAAAGAAACTTCATACATGTTTTCCTGTTCCAAAAACACAAGAACAAAAATTTGTGTTTGATACTCTTTGCTATGAAAATTACAAAAATGTAGTAGAATTAAAAAAATATATGAATCTTGGCGATCTTGAAAAAATTGGTGAAATTCTTTTTAAATCTCAAAATTTAAGAGAATTAATAGCTAAAAAATACTGCCCAAGTTTAGATTTTGAAAAATTAAATGTTGTTTTAAAAGAAGATTTTGTGTTAAAAAATATTTATGGTGCAAGATCAGTAGGATATAGTGGAGATGGTTGCTTTGCACTGCTTGCTAAAAATAAAGAGTGCCAAAAAAATTTGATTAAATATATTCGTGATAAATTTAAATATAAAACATTTGAATTTGATATTTTAAAAACTCATAGAATTAGAAAAGCTTTGCTTATAATTGATGATAATTTATGCTTTGAAGAAGAAAATTTGTATAAAATTCTAAATGGACTTGATAAATGTTCAATAGAAAAAATAGGGCTTATTGTAAGTAAAGAAAAATCTGTTATTATTGATGAATTTCTAAACAAAAATATAACAAAAGAACAATTTATTAATTTAACAGATAAAGAAAAAAGAAATGTTATCTATAAACAGCATTTAGCAGAAAAAGTAGAATGCTTTGTTAAAAATGATAAAATGGATATTTATAGTGTTATAAAGTCTGCAAAAAATGGCTTTAGAGATGATAGTTTATTAGTTGTAAAAAACGAAAAGATTTTAAGCACTCGTTTTTATAACTGTTTAATAAAATCAACTTTAGAAAAATATGATAATGTTGATATACCTTTTGTATGTGTAGATTATTTATCAGAAGATAAAACTAAATATTATCAAACAAAATGTTCAGATTTAAAGATAGAAAATTTAGAAAATGCAAATAGAATAGTTCTTGATAGCAATGTATATAATGATTTATTTTTAAATGATAATTTTAATAATCTAAACTATAAAATGTCAGAGCTTATACCACTTGATACATATATGCAACAATATAAATTTAATACAAATATAGATACAGATTTTTCATTTGATGAAAAAGTTGCTTTTTTAGAAATTGATGATTTTATGAAAAAAGAAATTAAGTTTTAGTATATGATTTTAAATATAAAAATATTTATGAATTAAAAAATAAGCAGAAAGTTTTACATAACTTTTTTGCTTGTTTTTTTTATTTTATATATTTGTATTTTTTTCTTTATTTTTGACGAAAAATATAGTAAAATAATATGGAATTATATTCTATGGAGGGGATATGCAAAAAGTTTGGAACTTAGTTGATATAGATGAAAAAAAGGTAAAAAAAGTTGCTAAAAATAATAACATATCAACAATGCTTGCAAGATTAATCCTTGCAAGGAATGTAGCAGAAGATGATGTTAGCTCTTTTCTTAATTTTGATTTAAAAAATATTAAAGATCCTTATTTAATAAAAGATATGGAAATATTTGTAAATAGGGTTTTAAAAGCAAAAGAAAATAACGAGAAAGTTTGTATATATGGTGACTATGATGTTGATGGTATAACAAGTATTACTATTATGTATAAATTTTTTAAAAGTATAGGAATTGATGTTGATTATTATTTACCAGATAGATTAATTGAAGGATATGGTGTAAATAACTTAGCATTAGATGAGATAAAAAAAAGAGGATGTTCTCTTGTAATTACTGTTGATTGTGGAATAACTGCAATAAACGAAACAGAATATGCAAAAAGTTTAGGAATGGATATGTGTATAACTGATCACCATGAGTGTGCTGATGTTTTACCTGATTCTGTTTGTATAATAAATCCTAAACAAAAAGATGATAAATCTAGTTTTAAATATCATGCAGGTGTTGGTGTTGCTTTTAAATGTTTAATGGCACTTGCAATAAGACTTGGTCTTGATAGTAATAGCTATTTAAGATATTTAGACATTGTAGCTGTTGGTACAATTTCTGATATTGTATCACTTACTGATGAAAATAGAGTAATTTCAAAACTTGGACTTGATAAAATTAAAGATACTGAAAATGTTGGTCTTAAAACTTTACTACAATTAATTGATTTTAAAGATTTAGATAGTACAATGGTATCTTTTGGAATAGCACCAAGAATAAATGCTTGTGGTAGAATGGGAAATGCAAAGCTTGCAGTAGAGCTTTTACTTGAAAATGACGAAGAAAAGGCATATAAACTTGCTTTAAGATTAAATGAATTAAATGTAAAAAGACAAGAAATAGAAAAAGAAATTTTTGATAGTGCAATAAAATATATAGAAGAAAATAAAATTGATAAAAAAGCAAGTATTGTACTTTATAACGAAAATTGGCATAATGGTGTAATTGGAATAGTTGCATCAAGACTTGTTAATTTATATTATAAACCAGTTATTTTACTTACTAAAGAACAAGGAGTCGTAAGAGGATCTGGTAGATGTCCATCAGGATTTTCGTTATATAATGATCTTACTGATTCAAAAGAATGTTTGATACAATTTGGAGGCCATGAACTTGCTGCAGGTCTTAGTTTAGAAGAAAGCAAGATTAATAATTTTATTAATAAATTTGAAGAAGTTATACAAAATAAATATAAAGAAGAAGCCAAGCAAATAATAGATATAGATTCTCAAATAAAAATTAATGATTTAAATGCATCACTTTTAAAAGATATATCTAAATTAAAACCTTTTGGACAATGTAATCCAAAACCAGTATTTTTATACAAAGGCTTAAAGGTTGAATCAATTAGAACTTTAAAAGAAGATAAACATTTAAAAATGACTTTAAGAGATGGTAAATTTTTAATAGATGCTTTATGCTTTGGTCAAGGAAACAGACGAGATGAAGTAGTTGTTTCAGATAAAATTGATATTGTTTGTAATGTAGAGATAAACAACTTTGGTAATAAAAAAACAATACAGTTTATATTAATAGATTTTAAAAAATCTGTAGATTAAATTAAATTTAATATTTTGTAGAGGGGGATTAATATGGAAAAATATAAAATTATTGAAAATATAAATCCTAATATATTTAGAGGATATGATATTAGAGCAATTTATGGTCAAGATTTAGATGAAAATATTGCATATACTATAGGTCGTGCATACGGAATTTATATAGTAAAAAACGGATATAGATCTTGTGTTATAGGTCATGATAATAGATTTTCATCAGAGCCTTTATATAATGCTTTAATCCAAGGAATTATTGAATCTTATGATATTGAGGTAAAATTAATAGGTCTTTGTACAACACCAATGTATTATTTTGCTCAAATGTATTTAAATGATGGTAAAAATATAATGCCTGGAATTATGGTTACAGCAAGTCACAATCCAAAAGAATATAACGGATTTAAAATGTCATTTAATGATTTTGGTAATGCTTGTGGAAAGATGATACAAGACTTTAGAGAATTTGTTTGTAAAAATTCTAAAGAAGTATTAAAAAATGGTGATTATACTCTAAAAGGTCATACAAAAGAATATGAAATTGAAAAAGAATATTTAGAACTTGTAAAAAAATCAATATCTCTTGGAGATAGGAAAATAAAAGCAGTTGTTGATACTGCAAATGGTACAGCTTCAATAATTGCAAAAAAAATGTATGAAATGTTTAACATTGATTTAGTACCTTTGTATATGGATTCAGACCCTAATTTTCCAAATCATCATCCAGATCCAAGTGTTGAAAAAAATAACGAAGATTTAAAGAAAAAAGTAATTGAAGAAAAAGCAGATATTGGAATTGGAATTGATGGTGATGGTGACAGAGTTGGAATTATCGATGAAAACGGAAATATGATTTATGCTGATTTTTATGCAATAATTATATGGAGAGATTTAATGTCTAAAGTTGATAATAAAAGAGCTTTATTTGATGTTAAATGTTCTAAATCATTAAAAGATGAGATTATAAAACTTGGTGGAGAACCTGTATGCTATAGAACAGGAAATTCATATATGAAAGCAAAAATGAAAGAAGAAAACTTTAAATTTGGAAGTGAACTTTCAGGTCACGTTTGGTTTAATGATAAATGGCCTAATATTGATGATGGATTATACGCAGGGCTTAGACTTATTGAAATTTTATCAAAAACAGATAAAACTATAACTAAATTACTAGAGGGAGTAAATAGATACTACTCAACACCAGAGATTATTATAAAATCTAGCGATGATACAAAATTTGAAATCGTAGAAAATGTAAAAAAATATTGTATAGAAAAAGGATATAATATTAATGATATCGATGGAGTAAGAGTTGAATTTGATGATGGTTGGGCTTTAGTTAGAGCATCAAATACTGGTCCTAATATTACTTTAAGATTTGAAGGAAAAACAGAAGAAATTAAAGAAAAAATTCAAAATGAATTTATGAGTTTAATAAAGTAAAATATTAAAAATCGTTATTTTTTATTTTACAAGAAGTGGAGGAATCTATGAAGTTAAATCTAGATTTTTATAAAGATGAGGTTGAATTATCAAGAAATGATAATTTAATATTTGAGAAAATACAAAAAATTGAAAATACAAATTATGATGAATCATTAAAAGATATGAGTTTTAATGAATATAACGAATTATCTAATTTCAGACTTAATGTAATAAATTGGTATGAATTTAAAAATAAAGAAAATGTACTTGAAATTGGATGTAGCTATGGTATTATTACTGAGTATTTGTCTGATATTTTTAAAAACGTAGTAAATGTAGATTATTCTAAAAAAAGATCAGAAAATATTTCAAGTAAGCTAGAAAATAAAGAAAATGTTGAGTTTATTGTTGGAAATTTAAAAGATATTAAATTTAAAAATAAATTTGATTATATAGTTGTTTGTTCAAATCAAGCAGAATACGTTAAGTTTTTTAATGATTCAATAAAAGAGTATATAAGCTTTTTAAAAACTCTATTAAATAAAAACGGTACTATTATAATTACACTTGACAATAAATTTGGAGTTAAATATCTTTGTGGTGGAAAAGATATTTCTGAAAATGTAATTGGAAATTCTTTTTTGAGTGATTCAAATAAGAAAAATCCTTTTTATAGTAGAAATAAATTAATAGAAATTTTTAAAGAGGCAGGTTTTGAAAAATATAAATTTTATTATCCACTTCCTGATTTTAATGATGCGTCAGTAATTTATTCAGATGAATATTTACCAAAGAAAAATGATGCAAAATTAATTTATGCACTAAATTATTTAGATGGTAGTTTAGTTGTATATAATGAAAATAATTTTATGAGACAATTATCAAATAATGGCTATTTTAAAGATTTTACAAATGCTTTTATTGTTGAACTTTCAAATGATGATAATTTTAACTCAGATATTTATATAAGTTTTAATAATTTAAGAAAAAATAAGTTTAGAACAATAACTAAAATAAAAAAAGATAAAGTAATAAAATTAAGTAGAGATAAAAACCTAAATGAACATATTAAAAATATTGGAAAAAACATTGAAGTACTTTCAGATTTAGGATTTGAATTATTAGATAAATTTGTAGAAAAAAATGGTAATTTTTATATTGAAAGTAAATTTTGTAAATATGATTTACTATCTCCTTATATAATTGGATTAATAAAAGAAGAAGAATACGAAAAAGCATATATTTTAATCGATAAATGGGTAAAAGTTATAAAAGAAAAACTAAGTATTAACAAAGATTTTGAAGATATTGATAAAGATAATATTTTTAAATTGTTAAATGTAAATTTAGATGATGATTTAAAATCTAAATTATCATTTACAAAAAATGGTTTTGTTGATCTTATATTTGAAAATATTTTTTATAACAATATAGAAGATAAAATGTATTTCTTTGATCAAGAGTGGAGTTTTTATAACGTGCCACTTGAATATATTATTTATCGTTCAATTAATAATCTATTTTTGTATGAAAATTTAGAGAAATATATTTCATTAGAAGATGTACTAAAAAGATATAACATATTTGAATATAAGGAAGCTTTTGATAACTTAGAGAAAAAATTACAAGAATATATAATTGATCAAGATGTTTTAAATTCAATGAAAAATAATACAAGTGTTATAAAAAGTTTGCCACAGATTGCAGATGAGATTATAAAATCTAAAAATGAATGTGAAAATCTTGACTTGTTATTAAGAAATGAATTTAAGAAAAATAAAGAATTAAATGAAGCTTTAAAAAGTAAAACTGAAGAATTAGAAGCAATATATAATTCAAGATCTTGGAAGATTATAAGTGGATTAAAAAATACAGTGAAAGGGAATAAAGATGAAAAAAATAAGTAAAGCACTTCACTATTTAAAAGATAAAGGTTTAAAAAAATCATTAAAAAGACTATTTGAAAAATTTATTGATTTATTTACAAGAAGGTCATTAAATGATAAGAAAAGTTATATAGAATGGATAAAAAATAACGAACCTACAAAAGAAGAGTTAGAAGAGCAAAGAAAATTTGTTTTTAAATATTCACCTAAAATTAGTTTAATAGTTCCAATGTATAATACAAAAGAAAAATATTTTTTTGAACTTGTTGACTCTGTACTTAATCAAACATATTCTAATTTTGAATTATGTTTAGCTGATGGGTCACCTGTTCAAAATGAAATATTAAAAGATTATATAAAAAAAGATGATAGAATTAAATATAAATTTATTGGTGAAAATAAAGGAATTTCTGGTAATTCAAATGAAGCTTTAAATATGGCAACAGGAGACTACTATGCATTACTTGATCATGATGATATTATTGCACCATTTGCATTATTTGAATTTGTAAAAGCAATAAATGAAAATGATAAACCAGACTTTCTGTATTCAGATGAAGATAATATTGCAGAAGATATAAATGTTAGATTTGCACCACATTTTAAATCAGATTATGCAATAGATACATTAAGAAGTTACAATTATATATGTCATTTTAGTGTATTTAGTAAAAAATTAATTGATAAAATAGGTGGATTTGATAGTAATTTTGATGGAAGTCAAGATTATGACATTATTTTAAGAGCGACAGAAAATGCAAATAAAGTAGTTCATATTCCCAAGATTTTATATCATTGGAGAGTAAATGAAAATTCAGTAGCATCAAGTTCTTCTGCAAAACCATATGCTTATGTTGCAGCAAAAAAAGCAATTTTAGAAAGCGTAAAAAGACAAAATGAAAAAGCAACAATAGAAGATATGGATATTTTAGGTATGTATAGGTTAAAATATGATATTTCAAAAAATCCTTTTGTATCTATAATAATTTTAAATAAAGATCATGAAAAAGATTTAAAAAAATGTATAGATTCATTAGAAAAAACAAAATATCAAAATTATGAGATCCTTGTTATAGAAAATAGTAGTACTAAAGAAAGTACATTTAAATATTATGAACTATTAAAAAATGATGAAAAAGTTAGGGTTATAACTTATCCTTATAAAGAAGAATTTAATTATTCAAAGATTAATAATTTTGCTACAAAGCAAGCAAAAGGAGATTATTATTTATTTGTAAATAATGATATAGAGGTGTTATCACAAGACTATCTTGAGATAATGGTAGGACATGCACTAAGAAATACAGTTGGTGCTGTAGGTGCAAAATTACTTTATCCTGATAACACAGTTCAACATGCAGGAATTGTACTTAATTTTAATGGAGTTGCAGGACATGTAAATGCACATTTAAGAAAAAATGAAAGTGGATATTTTGGAAAAGCTATAATTCAACAAGATTTATCTGCTGTTACTGCCGCTTTTATGATGGTGTCTAAAGATATTTTTGAAAAAGTTGGAGGATTTGACGAAAACCTTAAGGTGGCGTATAATGATATAGATTTGTGTATAAAAATAAGAAATGAAAATAAACTGATTGTTTTTGATCCATTTGTAATTGCTTATCACTATGAATCAAAAACAAGAGGATATGAAGATACAAATGAGAAAAAACAAAGATTTGAAAATGAAACTAAATACATTAAAGAAAAGTGGAATGATGTGTTAAATAGAAATGATCCATATTTTAATATAAATTTAAGAACTGATATTCCACGAATGAGTGTAAAAAGCGAAAAAGTAGTATAGGAGGAAGAAATTGAACGCTCTAATAAAAGTAGAAAGTAAAAAGAAGATAACTTTAAAATCTTTTATTAATGTTTTAATTTTAATATGTGTAAGTAGTGTGCTTTCATTTGTTATTATAAGATTTAATAAAGATTTCTTTAATTTGCATAATAAAAAAATATTTTACAGCTTAACAATAGCATTTTCTTTTATAAATGTATTTATGACATATGTTTTGGTAAAGTTTGTTATACTTAATAAAAAGTTAGAATTTCATAAAAAATACTTTTTTGTAGCTTTATATATTGGTTTGTTTTTTATGATTTTAACACCTTTTGGAAATGGTGCAGATGAGCTTTCACATTTTCAAAGGATTTATGAGATTTCTAATGGGCATTTTTTAACACCTTTTGATGGTGAAGAACAAATACCAGAATCTATAGAAAATTATATAAAAGCTCCAAAAGAAAATTCTGAATTTTCATATGCAGAATTTAAAACTTATATGTTTTCTAAACTTGAACCAGAAAATAAAATTGATGTAAAATATGCATGGGTTAACACATCTTTATATGCACCAATTCAGTATATACCTCAAACAATAGGTATTTTTATAGGTAGAATACTTAATTTACCAATTGGAGTTATTGGATATTTAGGTAGAATATGTGGCTTTATAGCTTGGTTATTAATTACTACTTATGCAATAAAAATTGTTCCAAATAAAAATGTGTTTTTTGCAACAATAATGCTTCTTCCAATAGGTATTGGATATGCAGTTTGTCTATCAGGAGATACAATTTTAAATGCTACAGTTTTACTTTTAATTTGTTACATTTACAAGTTATGGGGATGCAAAAATAAAATAAATAAGAAAGAATACTATACAATTTTTATGTTATCTGCTATTATTTCTTTATGTAAGGTTGTATATTTACCAATTATTTTAGCAATACTTTTCATACCAACTGAATGTTTTAAAGATAAGAAAGATAAATTTAAAAAATTAGGTGTTATAATAATTGTATCTGGTATATTAGCACTTACATGGTATAAAATTAGCAGTATATATTTAAATGGATATTATGGAAAATCATCAGGTCAAATTGAGTATATTCTAAAAAATCCAATAGAATATATTGCTATAATGATAAGGACAGTTGCAAGATATTTCTTAGTATTTATGCAATATAGCAGTAGAGTTGATATGCCACCAATTATATCATTTGCTTTTTGGATGATTACTATTATGTGTTTATTTGCATCAAAAAGTGAAACAAGAAATATTACTAAAAAACAAAAATTATGGTATATTTTTATTGCAATATCAACTACCATATTAATAGAAACAGCAATATATGTACAATTTACTGCTATGACAGTAAGTGTTGGAAGTCAAGTTGTTGATGGAATTCAATCTAGGTATTTTATACCAATTATTATTTTAGCAGGACTTGTTGTAAATAAAAAAAGATTGGATGTTAAAGAAGAAAACTTGTTTATATCACTAATTGTGTTATATTTATTTATCTTTACAGAAGTATACAAGTATTATTTAATATAAAAAAATAAATAGGTTATAAGGAGGAGAAAAATGAAAAAGTGTGATGTTATAATCCCAATATATAATTCACCAGAATGGGTAAAATTATGTGTGTATGCATTGATAAAAAATACACCAAAAGAAAATTTAGGAAAAATCATTCTTATGAATGATAATTCAGATGAGTTAACTTGTAATTTAATTGAAAATTTAAAAGCAAAATACGAAAATGATTATGAAATTGTAGTATCTAAAAATGAAACTAATTTAGGCTTTATAAAAAATGTAAATAAAGGTTTTGACCTTTCAACAGCAGAATATGTTTTGTTATTAAATACAGATTGTATGTTATCTAAAAATACAATTCCAAAATTAATTGAACATTTAGAAAAAGATAAAAAAGTAGCTTTAATTTGCCCTATTTCAAGTAATGCTGCAAATTTATCTTTAGATATTTTTGAAAATTATAGTTATATGCAAGTAAACGAAATGCTTGAAGAAAATTTCAAAGGTATGACATTTGATGCTTGTACAGTTGTTGGAAACTGCTTAATGATAACAAGAGAATGTATTGAAAAAGTAGGATATTTAGATGAAGCTTATGGAATGGGTTATGGTGACGAAACAGATTACCAATTTAAAGCTCATGCAAAAGGCTTTGAAGCAAAAGTTGCAATAGATACTTATGTATTTCATAAATCTGAAGTATCTTTTGGAACAAGTAAAGAAAAACAACAAAAATTAGAGCATAATAGAAAGATATTCTTTGATCGTTGGGGAAAAGAATATAACGAAAGAATGCAAGAATATGTAAAAAATGATCCAATTGAATATATTAATAAAAACTTAAAAATAAAAAGCAAACCAAATCCAGATGTATTATTCTTTTTACCAGATATACACCAAGGAGCAGGTGGAGTACATATAGTTGTAGATATAGTAAATTATCTTAATATTAATGGTGTTTTTGCAAATATATTAACTGCTCAAATACATGATAATTACAAAGAAATAATGCTATTTAAACCAAGCTTTATACAAAATATTAATAAATTAAATCCAAAATGTATTGTTGGAACAATTTATCCATCTATATTCTTCTGTAATACAATAGGAGCACATTTTAATATACCAGTTGTAAACTTTATGCAAGGATATGAACCTTGTTTTGATAATGGTGATGTTTATGCTTATGCCGAAATGGCTATAAGAAGCAGTCAAAATATTTTAGCTATTTCTAAATTTTTACAAGATAAATGTAAAAATAATTTTAATAAAGAAGCATATGTTATTTCAAATGGTATTAACTATGATTTATTACATAGCAATATAGATAAGAAAAACAAAGAAAGAAAAACAGTTACATTTGATTTTAGAGGTAGTTTTCCAAAAGGAGATTTTATACTTGCTGAAATATTAAAACAATTAACTGTAAAAGAAAATAATATTGATATTAATGTTATTTATAACAAGGATATATTCTTCCCTGTAAATAATAATGAAACTATTAATATTAAAAAATATAAAGGACCACTTGATAGAAAGAAAGTAAATGATATATTGCTACAAAGTGATATATTTGTTGATGCTTCAATAATGGAAGGTTTTGGCCTTATGGCATTAGAAGCTATGACAGCTGGAAATGTACCTGTACTTTCTGAATCTTTTGGTATTGATGAATATGCAAAAGATGGTATTAATTCATTTGTTATAAAAGAAGTAAATAATGCTGAAAAATATGTAGAAAAAATACATATTTTGTTAAATGATGATACTATACTTTCAAAAATGAAAAATGAAGCTCTAAAAACTTCAAAAGAATTTGATTTTGATTTAAAAGTAGAAGAATATATAAACTATTTTAAAAATGTAAAAGTAAGAGAAGTAGAAAAATTAACAAAGCAAGAAGAAAAAGAAATACAAAAATGGCTTGTAAATGAGATAAGTTTATTTAGTACTCAAAATATTAAAGAAGCAAATTCTGCAGTTGTACAAAAAATATCACTTAGAAGAAAAATATGGTTATTATTTTTAAAAATGTTGCCAAGAAGTTTTAAAACTAAAGTAAAAAATAAAGTAAGAGAAATGGTTAACAGATAGTAATAGAGGTAAAATAATGACTAAAAAGAATTTAATAAATATACTAATTTTATTAATTTCATTTGTATCAGTACTTGGTATAAATATTAATTTAGATAAAGATATAGCTATTCAAAACTCATTTGATGGAAATAATTTTATTTATTTAGTATTACTTGTATTTTATTTTAAATTTGTAAAATACGCTATTTGTAACAAAAATGAAAAAAAAATTGTCGTTATTTCAAGTATTGTTAGTACTTTACTAACTTTATTTGAAATAATTGGACATTCTATTTATACATATACAGATATGAGTGGAATTGTTGGTACAAAATATGCTGTTATAAAAAATATAATAAAAGCAATCTCTGTTTTTTGTACGTTATATTGCAGTATGATATTTTTGTTTAAAAATATCGGAGAAAAATTAAAAAATAATGAAAATGTAAAAGCAAAAAAATCTAATTTTTTTATTTATTGGGGAATTATTTTTGTATGTTATATTCCATATTTTTTAACATATTATCCAGGTATCCTATCTTGGGATTCGCTTGTACAAATGCAACAAGGAATGGGATTACAAGAACTTACAGCACATCATCCATTACTACATACTTTAATTATTACACTTTGTACAAAACTTGGATTATTAATTCATGACTCATATACTTTGGGAGCTGCTATATATTCAATTTTACAAATGTTATTTATGTCAGCAACATTTGCATTTGCAGTTTATTATATGAAAAAGAATAATGTAAATAAATATGTAGTTATAATATCTTTATTATTCTTTGCGTTATATCCTGTAATGCCAATATATGCAATTACAATGTGGAAAGATGTTCCATTTGCATTATTTATGTTACTTTTTGTAATAGGTCTAATAGAAATTACTAAAAACAAAGAAAGAATATCTTCAATTAAATTTGACTTGTTATTTTCACTTTGTATATTTTTAGTAATGATGTTTAGAAATAATGGAATATATGTAATGTATTTTGCAATACCACTAGTTTTATTATTTAACAAAAAATATTGGAAAAGACTACTTGTTATATTTATAGTTCCAATTTTAGTATATAAGATAATTAATGGACCAGTAATTAGTGCACTTGGTATTCAAAAAGGATCAATAAGAGAGGCTTTATCTGTTCCTTTACAACAACTTGCAAGAGTTGAAATTAACAAAAAAGATGAATTAACACAAGAAGAATATGATCTTATTCATAAGTTTATAAAATGTGATAATATTAAAGGATATTATAAAACTTGGTTATCTGATCCAATAAAAGAAAATCTAGATGAAGAATATTTTAATGAAAATAAAATTCAATTTGTAAAATTATGGATTAGTTTATTCTTTAAATATCCAAATCAGTATTTTGAAGCATTTTTTGATAATTCTGTTGGATATTGGTATCCAGAAACAGATTATATGGTTGTATCTAGAGCTGTTTGGCACTTTGATGATGGTATAATAATAAAAGCAAATCCTATTATAAAGGGAAATATTGTAAGAACAATAGATTCATATATTGACAGAAGGGACATACCTGTAGTAACATTGTTATTTAGTATTGGATTTAATGTATGGGTAATGTTTATTTTACTTGCATATGCAATATACAAGAAAAAATACAGATTATTAATGGTGTATATACCTATGATTGCTCTGTGGTTAACAGTTCTTGCATCACCACTTTTTGCAGAATATAGATATATATATTCACTATTTACATGTATGCCTGTTTTATTTGGGTTTACAATAAAAAACGAAATTAAAGAAGAAGTATAGAAGGAGACTAAAATGAAAGAAGAAAATAAAAAAATAGCAGTTTTAATTCCATGCTATAATGAAAGTAAAACAATTGAAAAAGTTGTAAAAGATTACAAAGAAGCTTTACCAGAAGCTGATATTTATGTATATGATAATAATTCTACAGATCATACTGATGAAATTGCAAGAAAAGCAGGTGCAATTGTAAGATATGAAAGAAGACAAGGAAAAGGTAACGTAATTAGAACAATGTTTAGAGAAATTGATGCTGATTGTTACTTAATGGTAGATGGAGATGATACATATCCTGCTGAAAATGCTAGAAGTATGGTAGATTTAGTATTAAATGAAAACGTTGATATGGTTATAGGAGATAGATTATCTTCAACATATTTTACAGAAAATAAAAGACCATTTCATAACACAGGAAATAGAGTAGTTAGATTGCTTATAAATCGTTTATTTAAAAGTAATATAAAAGATATTATGACAGGATATAGAGCATTTAGTAAAATGTTTGTTAAAAATTTCCCAGTTTTATCTAAAGGTTTTGAAATTGAAACAGAAATGTCAATTCATGCATTAGATAAAAATTATTATTTAAAAGAAATTCCTGTAACATATAGAGATAGACCAGCTGGTAGTGTATCAAAATTAAATACAGTTAGTGATGGAATAAAAGTATTAAAAACAATAGCAACATTATTTAAAGAGTACAAACCAATGATATTTTTCTCAATTTTTGCTTTGTTATTTTTAATAATTACTTTAATTTTATTCATACCAGTTCTTGCTACATATTTTAAAACAGGATTTGTTTTAAAATTCCCTACATTAATTGTATCAGGTGTATTTGCTATGATGTCAATGTTTATGTTTGTATGCGGAATAATATTAGAAGTTATAGTAAAAAAACACAGACAATTATATGAATTACTTTTAAATAATTGTTACAAAAAATAAAAAGAGGAGACATATGAAAAAATTATTAGATTTATATAAAAAATATAAAGAAATTATTAACTATTTAATATTTGGTGTATTATCAACAATTGTTAACTTTGGTGTGTATTTTATTGCAACTAGATGTTTAAAACTTGATGAAGTAGTAAGTAGTGGAATAGGTTGGTTCTTTGCTGTTTTATTTGCATATATAACAAATAAAATTTATGTATTTGAAAGTAAAACTGAAACTAAAAAAGAACTTGTAAAAGAGGTTATAAATTTCTTTGGTGCTAGAATTTTTTCAGGTATAGTTTGTAATATAGGTACAATGTATCTACTTGTAAAAGTTTTTAAAGTAAACGATATTATTTCACAATTAATTGTACAAGTTTTAGTAGTTATATTAAATTATGTACTAAGTAAAGTAATTGTTTTTAAAAAGAAAAATGACAAAAAATAAATAATTGATAATAAAAAAAGAAAGGTAAACATAAATATTATATGTTACCTTTCTTTTTTTACATTAAAAGTATCATTCTACTGTTACAGACTTTGCAAGATTTCTTGGCTGGTCAATGTTACATCCTTTTAAAAGAGCAGAGTAGTAAGCTATGTACTGCATTGGTATAACTGCAAAAAGTGGAGCAAATAAATCATTAACTTTAGGAATAGGAATTATATAATCTGTAATGTTTGTATCTATTTTATCCAAATCTGTTTCATTACAAATTATAATTACCATAGCACCTCTAGATTTTACTTCTTTTATATTGCTAAGTGTTTTTTCAAGTAAAGCACTTTGTGTAGCAACTGCAATAACAGGTGTTCCATCACTTATTAAAGAAATTGTACCATGCTTTAATTCACCAGCAGCGTAAGACTCAGAGTGGATGTATGATATTTCCTTAAGTTTTAAAGAACCCTCCATGCTAAGTGCATAATCAAGACCTCTACCGATATATAACAAACTATCATAAGATATAATCTTTGATGCTATATCTTTGTATAAATCAGTATTCTCAAAAAGAGGAATAAGCTGTGAAGGTACTTTACTTAACATCTTTGTTAATTCTTTACACTTTGATTTAGTAATTGTTTCTCTTACATAAGCAATTTTAAGTGCCAAAAGATACATAATGCTTAATTGTACACTGTATGCCTTTGTAGAAGCAACTGATATTTCAGGTCCTGCATGAGTATAAATTACACTATCTGCTTCTCTTGCAATAGAGGATCCAACTACGTTTACAATAGCTATAGTTCCTGCACCTCTTGCATTTGCAAGTTTTACTGCCTCTAGAGTGTCGGCTGTTTCTCCAGATTGTGAAATAGCAATAACTAAATCACCTTCACCAAGTATTGGATTTTTGTATCTAAACTCTGATGCAATCTCAACAAAGACATCGGTTCTTGCTAAACTTTCAATTAAGTATTTACCAACCATACCTGCATGCATAGCAGTTCCACAAGCTACGATGAAAATCTTTTTAGCAGAAGATAATTCGTATAAAGAGATTCCATCTTCAAAAAAGTATGGCATAGAGTCTTTTATTCTAGAAGAAATTGTATCTTTTATAGCAATAGGCTGCTCATTTATTTCTTTTAGCATAAAATGATCATAGCCATTTTTCTCAGCTGCACTAACATCCCAAGTTGCTGTTTTTAATTCTTTTTTTATAGGTTCTTTTTTTATTCCTAAAAAAGTCACATCTGTTGGAGTTAAAACTGCAATCTCGTTTTCTTCTGGTAGGTAGTAGTTCTTTGTATGCTTTATTATAGCAGACATATCACTAGCAATGAAATTTTCATTGTTACCAACACCTACTATTAAAGGACTATCTTTACGAACAGCATAAAGATGATCTTTAAAATCAAAAAACAAAATACCAAAAGAATAAGAGCCCTTTAATCGAGTAACAAGCTTAGAAATTGCATCTACCGGATTACCTTTATAGTAGTAATCTAATAGCTTAGCAACACACTCAGTGTCAGTCTCACTTTCAAAAGTGTAGCCTTTATCTATCAAAAATTTCTTGATTTCCACATAGTTTTCAATAATGCCGTTATGCACAAGTGCAAGTTTATTCGTACCATGTGGGTGAGCATTAATATCTGATGGTTCACCATGGGTTGCCCATCTAGTATGACCGATACCACAGGTACCGATTGGTTTTCCATTCTTATTTACTTTTTCTTCAAGGTTACTAATTTTACCTTTTGACTTTTGAATGTTTATACTGTCTTTTTCAATTACTGCAATTCCTGCAGAATCATATCCTCTGTATTCAAGCTTTTTAAGACCATCTATTAATGTATCTGTACAGCTTTTTTTGCCAACATATCCTATGATACCACACATAAATAAAATCCTCCTTTAAATAATTATTCTTAGGTTTACTTTTTTACAAGCTTGATTATAGCATTTTTTTTGCCTAAAGTAAATGTGTGCTTGACAAAAACCATAAATTTTAATAGAATAAAAAAGTAAATATTAAGTAATTTTATGATGAAAAAAGTAAGGACCTAAGTATATAATAAAAGAAAAGATTAATTTTTAAAATTCATAAAAAATTATATGATTATAATAAAACAATAAATTCATATAATATAATTAGGTGTTATGTATGAAAATTGTAAATTTAGATTTAAAAAATAAGAAAAATGTTATAATATGTCTTGGAATTTTAGTTGTTTTTGTAATTTTAATTATGCTTATTTTCATGTTTACTAAAAAAAGTGAAGTAGCAAAAGATATAAATTATATAAAAAGTGATATAAAAAATGAAAAAGAAGCAAAAACACAAGATATTCCAAATATTAGTTTTAATGCAAGTTTACCAATATTTATGTATCATTTTGTAAGAGATGATACAGGAGATTATATGTATCCTGAAAATATGGTAAAAACAAGTTCATTAGAAGAACAGTTTGAAGCTTTAAATAAAAACGGGTTTGAAAGTATATTTGATAATGAAATAGAAAATCTATATATGTATAATAAACCAGTTATGATTACATTTGACGATGGTTGGGAAGATGTTTTTTTAGTTGCATTTCCTTTAGCAAAAAAGTATAATATAAAAATTAATGTTTTTGTTATAACAGATTATATTGGAAAAGAAGGATATTGCAGTGTAGATGAGTTAAAAACAATGCTAGATAGTAAAATTGTAAAAATTGACTCTCACACAGTAACACATCCACGTTTAAATACTTTAGATTATAATGCTCAATATCAAGAGTTAAGTGGTTCAAAAAGTAAATTAAAAGAACTTTTAAATGTTGATTCAGATGTTATATGTTATCCTTATGGGTTAAGAGATGATAACACCATAAAAATATCAAAAGAACTTGGATATAAATATGGCTTTGATATGTTAGGTGGAGTATTTTATACAAATATAAATACAGATATGTATAAAATACCTCGAATATATGTAAATAGATCAATGAGTCTTAAAAATTTCTTAGATTATGCAAATAAATCAAGTGTTAATATAAATTAAAAAGTAGGGGAATTTATGAAAGTAGCAGTAGTTTTATTAAATTATAATGATAGCAAAAATACTATTAGATTTTCAAAAAAATTAGAAAGTTTTGATGTTATAAATAAAATCATTATAGTAGACAATAATTCAAAAGTAGAAGGAGAAGTTGAAAAATTATCTTCTTTAGAATCAGAAAAAATACATTTTATAGGTGTAAAAGAAAATAAAGGATACTCATATGGTAATAATGTAGGACTTAAATATTTAGACAAAATAAAGTATAATCCTGATTATGTAATAATATCAAATCCTGATGTAGATACAAGTAAAGAAGCTATTTTAAAAACTATTGACTATCTTGAGAATCATGAAAAATGTGCAGTAGCAACACCTAGAATGAAATATATATCTGGATATGCTAGACGTGCAGCATGGAAAAGAAGAAAATTTTTAATAGACGTTGCAAATTCTACAAGAATAACAGAACTTTTATTATATTTTTTGTTTAAAAAAGGTGAATACACAAAAGATGATTATAAAAAAGAAAATATGATTGTTGATTGTGTTTCAGGAGCTTTTTTTATTGCAAAATATGATATATTTAAAAGTATTGGATTTTTTGACGAAAGTACATTTTTATTTTTCGAAGAAGATATTTTAAACGCAAAATTATATGAAAGAGGCTATAATATTGCTATTTTAAATGATTGCTATTTTATGCATTATGATAGTCAGTCCATTGGAAAGTTTGTTAATGCTTTCAAAAAGCAAGATATCATGTTTGATAGTAGGATATATTATCAAAAAAAATATAATAATATTAATTTATGCCAAGTAGTATTACTTAATTTTTTAAGATATGTAAGAAAATTTGAACTTTTATTTGAAATTCCTATTAGGAAAATTTTTAGTAAATAATATAATAAAATTGAAAAAGTATGAAATAAATTAAATAATTTTTAGACCTTATATCTATATAAAATATAGAGCATTATATACTTTTTTTAAAACTAGTGCTAGAAAAAGTAATAAAGAATACATCAAATTATAAAAGCAAGTAGAAATTTCCTACTTGTTTTTTATTTGCAAATTAATGTAAAATAGATAAAAATGTTAACATAATTGACATTGGAGAAGAAATATAGTAAAATAAAAAGCATTACACTTAAAAATAATTAAATTGATAACTATCAATAGGAGGGATAGTTCTTTATTTGTAGCAAAACTTAAAATCCTATAAAACGACAATGGAGGAATACAAAATGAAATTAGTAGGAAGAAGTATTGGAACAATAGTAGTGGTATTTTTTTATTGGTTAGTATATTATTTTACTTTACCAACGTTATCATTAGCATATTTTGATGGATTTATGTATATTGGAATTGGTGTTATAATTGCAATAGTATTAATTGTATGGTGGGTTTATGCTTTTACATATGAGGAAAATGTTTTTATAGTACCAGGCACAGTAGCAGGGATATTTATACTGGTAACTGTCGTTTGTGCAATAGCAGGTATGGATTTATTTCACTCAAAGGAACTTTACAATCAAATAGGAACAATTGATCAAAAAGCTTTTAAAGATGATGTTGTGGAAATTGATACATCACAAATTCCAATTGTTGATATTGATCTTGCTGATAAATTAGCAGATAAAAAATTGGGAGATGAAGTTGCATTAGGTTCAAAAGTTGAGGTCGGAAAATTTACCAATAAACAACAGGTAAATGAAAAACTCGTATATGTTGCACCATTAAATCATCGATCTTTTTTCAAGTGGAAAGCAAATAAAAGCGGTACACCTGGATATGTTGTAGTTAGTGCTACAAATATGAATGATGTAAAATTGGTAAAAGAGATTAATAAAAAAGAATTGAAAATAAAATATTCTGAATCTGCATTCTTTTCGGATAATCTTAAAAGAAACATTAGAAATAAAGGATTTAGAAATGTTGGATTAACAGAATATTCTTTTGAACTAGATGATGATGGAAATCCGTATTGGGTCGTAACAACATATAAAAATACTACTTTATGGGGAAATAAAGAGGCAACCGGAGTTATTATTTGTGATCCTGAAACTGGAGATTGCAAGTGGTATTCTATAAATGATGTACCAGAATGGGTTGATATTGTTCAACCAGAAAGCTTTATCAAAGACCAAATTAAAAATTACGGAGAATATGTTCATGGAGCTTTTAATTTTTCAGATGAAGACAAATTATCTGTGACAGAACATATGACAACTGTATATAATAATGGAGAATGTTATTACTATACAGGAATGAGTTCAGTAGGTAAAGACAATGGAACAGTTGGATTTATCATGGTTAATACTAGGGATAAATCAACAACATTCTATAAAATGGTTGGTGCAACCGAAGAGGCTGCTATGAGTAGTGCAGAGGGAAAGGTTCAAAATATGGGCTATAGTGCTACAGAACCAATTCCATTAAATGTATCTGGAATACCAACATATTTTTGCACGTTAAAAGATAATGAAGGACTTGTTAAGCAGTATGCAATGCTTAATATCGAAGATTATTCTGTTGTTGCAGTGGGAGATACTATTGCAGAAGCAAAAAGAAGTTACATTAATGTGATGAATAATGTTGGAGTAAAGGTCGATTTTGGAGATGGGGAAGTATATGGCTATACGCAGGAAGGAGTAATAACTAGAATAGGTAATAATATTGAAAATGGTGAAACATATTATTATTTTATTTTGGATAATGATACTAGCAAATTATATTTAGCCTCATATACTGTTTCTGAAGAATTGCCTATTACGCGTGAAGGTGATAAGGTAAAGATCTCATATTTAGATGAATCAAATGGTGCTATTAATATTGCAAGTTTTGATAATTTGGATTTTTCTCAAACAATTTCTAATAAACAGGAAGAATATAATAAAGAAAAAGAGGATAAAAATTTAATTAATAATCCTGAAAACAATGTTATTAATGTAGATCCAGAAAATGATCAAGCAACATGGGACGCTTTAACCGATGAAGAGAAAGCTAAGTTGTTAGAAAATTTAAAAAATAAGTAAGAACTAAAAAAGTGGTGGAGTAATACTCCATCACTTTTTTAGTATAAATTCATATAAAGCCAATGATATGTTGACATAATAAATGAAAAATGGTATAATACTTTTGTATCAAATAATAAAATCAACGCTTAATAGCAAGGAGGAAAAATTTTATGATGACCCAAGAAGAATTTTGTAGCTGGTTCACCCCTATAGCATTTTGTGTAGTTTTTGGCATTATGATTGTGGCCAAATCTTTATCTGGAGATAAAGATAGTAATATTGTATCATCAAATGGCCAAGTGGAGCAGCAGGTTGCAACTGTACAGGAAAATAGTGGAGTTATATCTACGGCAAAAAGTGGAAAAGTTGATTTTTCTAAAGCAGATGAAATAACTATTTGTTCAGTTAACAATTCTAACAGACAAAGAATAAAAAATCTTGTAGATGAGTTTGGTGTAGTAAAGTTAAAAGATGGTGATCAGATCGATTTTATGGCGTATGAATCATTCTTTAATGTAGATAGCCTTGTAAAATCATCGCTTACATCTTGGTGGAATGGTAAATATGTTGAATCTACAGATTACAAAGTAATTAATCAGCTCGGAGATGGATACTTCAAGTTAGAATGTGGTGCTTATAAACTCTATCTTTTATATGTCCCAGCGTAAGTGTTTAAATATAAGTGAAAAATTTTTTCACTTATATTTTTTTGTATAAAGAAATATTTTAAAATTTACTGGTAAATATTTATTCTTTGCATAATTTTAACAAATTTACCTTTATTTATGGCGATATTTACTTGAAGAATTTAAGAATGTATAGTATAATATACACGAATTAAAAGGGGGAGTGTAGTAATAATTTGTGAGTATAGTAATATGTGCTTAGAAATTATTATTACACCCTTTTAACAGATATATTTTAAGGAGGAAAAAATATGTTTAAAAAATTTGAAACTACCTTTGCTGGTAGAAAACTTGTTGTTGAAACAGGTAAAATGGCACAACAAGCAAATGGATCTTGTTTGGTTAGATATGGAGAAACTTGTGTTCTTGTTTGTGCGACTATGTCTAAAGAGGCAAAAGAGGGGATAGACTTTTTGCCATTATCAGTTGATTATGAAGAAAGATTATATTCAGTTGGTAAAATTCCAGGTGGATATATAAAAAGAGAAGGAAAACCTTCTACAAAAGCAATTCTTGTATCAAGAGTAATTGATAGACCTATGAGACCTCTATTTCCAAAAGATTATCGTAATGATACATCAATAAATGTTTTAGTATTAGCTGTTGAACCTGACGTTTTACCAGAGGTTCCAGCATCAATTGGTGCTGCTATTGCTCTTAACATATCAGATATTCCATTTGATGTATTAGTTGGTTCTTGTAAAGTTGGGTTAGTAGATGATGAACTTATACTAAATCCAAATCTTGAACAAAGAGAAAAATCAAAACTTGATTTAACAGTTTCTGCAACACCTGAAAAAGTTTGTATGATTGAAGCTGGAGCAGATCAAGTTCCTGATGAGAAAATGCTAGAAGCAATAAAACTTGCACATGAAGAAATTAAAAAGCTTTGTGAATTTATAGCAACAATAAAAGCTGAAGTAGGAAAGAAAAAAGCAGAATATAAACACTTTGTTATTCCTGAAGATTTAGAAAACTTTATTAAAGATATAGGAACTGAAAAATTAAAAGAAGCTGTTCAAACTTTGACAAAAAAAGATAGAGATGAAAGAGTAGCAAAAGCAAACGAGTATATTATAAATCAATATATAGAAAAATATGGTCAAGAAGAATATGAAAATAATAAATCTTTAATTTCTGAAGCTTTATATAAAGCTGAGAAAAAAGCAGTTAGAAGTTTAATTATTGAAGAAAATAAACGTGTTGACTCTAGAGGAAATGATGAAATAAGACCTCTTAGTGCAGAGGTTGGACTTTTCGAAAGAGTACATGGTAGTGCTTTATTTTCAAGAGGTCTTACACAAGTATTATCTATGGTTACTTTAGGCTCTATTTCAGAAGAACAAACTTTTGATTCAATAGACGAAGAAGTATCAAAAAGATATATACATCATTATAATATGCCTTCATATAGTGTTGGAGAAGCAAGACCATCACGTGGACCTGGTAGAAGAGAAATTGGTCATGGAGCTTTAGCTGAAAGAGCTTTAGAACCAGTTATTCCATCAACAGAAGAATTCCCATATACAATAAGAGTTGTTTCTGAAGTATTAGGCTCAAATGGTTCAACTTCACAAGGTAGTATTTGTGGTTCAACTCTTGCACTTATGGATGCAGGTGTTCCAATTAAAGCTCCAGTTGCTGGTATATCAACAGGATTATTTACAATGCCTGGAGATACAACAAAATATATAATGGTTACAGATATTCAAGGTATTGAAGATTTCTTTGGTGATATGGACTTTAAAGTAGCAGGAACTAAAAAAGGTATAACTGCAATACAAGTTGATATTAAAATAGATGGTTTAACATATGAGATTATTGAAGAAGCTTTTGCAAGAACTAAAAAAGCAAGAGAACATATAATTGATGATGTTTTATTAAAAGCAATTGCAAAACCAAGAGCAAATCTTTCTAAATATGCTCCAAAAATTGAAACTATAAAAATTAATCCAGAAAAAATTAGTGATGTTATTGGTAAAGGTGGAAAAACTATTAATAAGATCATTGATGAAACAGGAGTTAAAATTGATATAGAAGATGACGGTACAGTATTTGTTTCAGGTACTGATGCAGAAAAATTAGATAAAGCAGTAAGTATTATACAAAATTTAACTGCAGATGTTGAACTTAACAAAATATATATGGGTAAAGTAACTAAAATATTACAATTTGGTGCTTTGGTTGAAATCTTACCTGGTAAAGAAGGATTACTACATATATCACAAATTTCTAACGAAAGAGTAAAAAATGTTGAAGATGTTTTAAGCGTTGGAGATGATATACTTGTTAAAGTAACAGAAATAAATAAAGAAGAAGGTAAATTTAGTCTATCTGCTAAAGCTGCAATTAAAGATACTATGAAAGAAGAAGAGGAATAATTAATGGAAGTTTATGCATTTGTTGGTAAAAGTGGAACTGGCAAAAGTTATAACGCACAAAAAGTTGCAAAAAAATATGACATTCATTATATAATTGATGATGCAATTTTAATAAAAGATACAAAAGTTATTGCTGGAAAATCAGCTAAAACAGAAGCAAATTTTATAGCTTCTGTTAAGGCTGCAATATTCTTTGATCAAAAAAGACAAGAAGAAATGAAAGCAGTAATAAAAAAAGAAAATCCAGATAAATTATTAATTCTTGGTACTTCTGATGATATGATTGAAAAAATCATAACAAACTTGGATTTAAAAAAATTAGTAAAAACAATATACATAGAAGATATAGCAACAAAACAAGAAATGGAAATTGCAAGAAAATCAAGGATGGAAGATGGAAAACATGTTGTACCTGTTCCAACACTTGAAATAAAAAATCAATTTTCAGGGTATTTTTTAGATACATTAAAAATCTTTAATATATTTTCTAAAGATGAAGAAATTCAAGAAACAGAAAAAACAATCATTAGACCAACATATAGTTATCTTGGAAATTACTATATTTCTCCAAGTGTTATAAACGACATAATATCTTATGTTGTAAGTAAGGTATATGGAGTTACAAAAGTATACAAAGTAAATACTCAAAAATTTGATGGAGGAATGAAACTAGATATTGATATTGAAGTTTTATTTGGTGTTAATATTCCAAAAGTTAGCTCTGAGGTAAAAAATACAGTAATATATGCAGTAGATAACGCAACAGGCATAAATTTATATGGCATTAACATTAGCGTTAAAGGGGTAAAAAAATAAGGAGGAAAGATATATGGATACTATGAGGTATCAAGAACACAAAAAAAGTTCCAATATAGGGCTTATAAGTTTTTGTGCATTTATGATAGTTGGTGGTTCACTTGTATTTTTGGGTATTAGTCAAGAAGAAAAAATGATAGCAAGTGCTACTAAAAATAATACAGAACAAGTTCAAAGCTTGGTTGATGTAAACGAGGAAAATGATGTTGATGTTTCAACAATAGCAGTATTAGTTGAAAATGAAACAATATCAGATAAAAGTAATTCAAAAATAAAATCTGATATAACTCTTCCTGTTATAACAATTCAAGGAGAAAAACTTGCAACATTAAATTCACAGATAAATTCAAAATATACAGAATTGTTTACTACTTTAAAAGATCAATTAAAAGATGTATCAAATGCTTTTACTTTTAAAGTTTCATATGATTATTATGACAATACTGTAGCAGGAAAAAGAATTTTATCTGTTAATATTCATCAAAAAATAATTGATGATGAAACAGGCAAAGCTACAACAGAAAAAATGGAAACATATAACATAGATTTAAAAACAAATAAAGTTTTAAATATGTCAGATATTTTTGTATCGGTTCTTGGAATTGATTATAAAACTCAAATAAAATCTGTAGTTAAAGATTATGTTGTATCAAAAAATATGATGAAAGATGAAGAGTACACTTATGCTATAACTGGTTTAGAAAATTTTTATATCAGAGATTCTAAACTACATATAGTATTTAATGAGGGTGAATTAGTAAATACAAAATATGGAGTATTAGATATAGTTGTACCATCAGATAGTAAAAAGTAAGGAGTGAGTTTTTTGGTAGATTCAATGGAAAAAATTGTTAATCTATGTAAAGCTAGAGGATATGTATATCCTGGATCAGAAATTTATGGAGGTCTTGCTAATACATGGGATTATGGCCCACTTGGAGTAGAATTAAAAAATAATGTAAAAAAAGCTTGGATGAAACGTTTTATTCAAGAAAATAAATATAATGTAGCAATTGATACTGCTATACTTATGAATCCACAAGTTTGGATTACAACTGGTCATGTTGGTGGATTTTCAGATCCATTAATTGACTGTAAAAATTGTAAAACAAGACATAGAGCAGACAAGTTAATTGAAAATTGGGCTGCAGAAAATGGAAAAGAAGTGGTTGCAGATGGTTGGACTGATGAACAAACAATTAATTTTATAAAAGAAAACAATATTGTTTGTCCTAATTGTGGAAAAATTGATTTTACAGATATAAGAAAATTCAACTTAATGTTTAAAACATTTCAAGGTGTAACAGAAGATGCAAAATCTCAAATATACTTAAGACCTGAAACAGCACAAGGTATGTTTGTTAACTTTAAAAATGTTTTAAGAACAACTAGAAAAAAATTACCATTTGGAATAGGACAACAAGGTAAATCTTTTAGAAATGAAATTACACCAGGTAATTTTACATTTAGAACTAGAGAATTTGAACAAATGGAACTTGAATTTTTCTGCAAACCAGGTACTGATTTAAAATGGCATGAATATTGGAAAGAATATTGTATGAAATTTTTAACTGATCTTAATGCAAATAAAGATTTATTAAGATTTAGAGATCATACAAAAGAAGAATTATCTTTTTATAGTAATGCAACAGCAGACATAGAATTTAAATTTCCTTTTGGATGGGGAGAACTATGGGGAATTGCTGATAGAACAAACTATGATTTAACAAGACATATGGAAGAGTCAGGGGAAGATTTAACATACTTAGATCCTGAAACAAACGAAAAATATGTTCCTTATTGTATTGAACCTGCTGTAGGTACTGATAGACTTATGTTAATGTTTTTATGCAGTGCTTATGATGAAGAAAAAATTGATGAA
The DNA here is from genome assembly GCA_934169925.1 of uncultured Clostridia bacterium. Lineage (GTDB taxonomy): Bacteria > Bacillota > Clostridia > TANB77 > CAG-465 > CAG-465. The sequence goes on from CAKPOO010000008.1 coordinate 36,855, forward strand.
AATGATACAAGAGTTGTTCTACATTTACATCCAGCACTAGCTCCTGTTAAGGTAGCAGTATTACCACTTTCAAAAAAATTAAGTGATAATGCAATGGAAGTATATGAAATGTTAGCTAAAAAATTCAATGTTGATTTTGATGAAGCTGGAAGTATCGGTAAAAGATATAGAAGACAAGATGAAATTGGAACACCTTATGCAGTAACTTTTGATTTTGATTCTTTAGAAGATAAAGCAGTTACAATTAGAAATAGAGATACTATGGAACAAACAAGAGTTAAAATTGATGAACTTGCTAATTGGTTTAGCGATAAATTTGAATTTTAGGAGTTAGATATGAAAAAAGAAAATAAGGTAAAAGAAACAAAAAATAAAGTAGTAAAAAATAAAAAAGATGTAAAAGGTAAATCTAAAGATTTCCTAAAAAGAACTGTTGTATTAGTATTAATTTTTGGAATGTTAGTATCAACATTTTCATATTTAATTTATGCAATGCAAAGTGTAATGTAACCTTTTTTAGGAGGTGGGGTATTTGTGGCAAAAAATTTGGACTTGGTTTATTGAAAAAGTATATGCAATAGTTAGAATACTTGATTTATCAAGTCCATACAGAGTAGTTATAAGTATAATAGATATAGTAATAGTATGTAGTTTAATATATTATGTTTATAAACTAATAAAAAAGACTAGAGCAAGTAAAATTTTTAAAGGAATTATATTCCTATGCATTTTATATATAGTAGCAAAATTACTAAATATGGTAATTTTAAAATTTATTCTAGAAAATTTTGTTACTTATGGTATTTTATTACTCATTGTTATATTTCAACCAGAACTTAGAAATGTTTTTGAAAAAATAGGAAGAAGTAAGATTGTTGATGTATTTGAACTTGACGATAATATTATTTGGAAACAATCTGTATCAGAAATTGTAAATGCTGTTGAAATAATGTCATTAAAGCAAATAGGAGCTTTAATAGTTATAGAAAGAAATACAAAAGTATCAGAAGTATTAAAAGAAGGTGTTAACCTTTCTGCTAAGGTATCATCTGAACTATTACAAAATATATTCATACCAAAAACACCTTTACATGATGGTGCAGTAATTATTGAAAATTCACAAATACTTGCTGCAAAATGTGTTTTACCACTTGCATCTGAAGTGGCAGTTCCAAAAAGTTTAGGAACAAGGCATAGAGCTGCTGTTGGTATAACTGAAGTATCTGATGCTATAGTTGTAGTTGTTTCAGAAGAAACTGGTATAATTTCTGTTGCAGAAGCAGGTCAATTAACTCGTGATTTAACAGGGGATACATTAAAAGCACTACTTTTGGAAAAATTAGATAAATCAAAAAATTCAGAAGCATTAAAAACAATTGTAAAAAAATAACGAAAAATGTTTTATTAGTAATATATAAAAATAGCATTCATATATAATTGTAGGTGATAATATGAATACTATTTTTATATCAGTATATGATAACAAATCAGAAAAGAAAACAAAGTATAATTTGCTTAAATCTAAATTTTATATAAAAAGTGATATTTTAAATAATAAAAATTTTTGTAATAACGTTTCTTTAAGTTTTGATGTAAATTTTATAAATGAATTAAAAGATGATTTAAAAAATAAAATGACATTTGCAACGACTTATGTTTTAAAATTACAATTATCTTTAATTTTGAAAAAATATCATAACAAGGTATATGTTTTATATTCAAATTATTTTGATTTAGAAAAAAATAAAGAAATAAAAGAAAAACTAAATGAAATCTTACTATCTTGTAATAAAAATAATATAGATATTGTTGAAATTTTAAATAAAAATGAGATGACAATAAATGATGAAAAATATATAACACAGTGGGAAAATAAAAAAGTAAAAAATATTAATAAATTAAAAGTTTTGTTTATTCCACAAGCTTATTCAGTTAATTTAGAAAATAAAATGTTTGAATATGTAAAAAAATTTAAGTTTATTGATATCTTAAAAAGTGAATTTTTATCTAAAGAAAATGTTACTAGAATATCTAAAGTTATAAATAAATGTAACAATGAATATGGAACTGATATTTCATTTGTTACAAATAAAAATTTAGTAGAGTATGATGCTATTTTTTATAACTTTGAAAATGAAGTTGATATAACTGAAAAAATATATCAAAAGTTCATATTAAAAAAGAATGTATTAAAACTTGATTATATGAATGTATATAACGATATTTTTAATACACAGATTTTAATGTATAATAGATACAGATTGGAAATTATAACTTTATTTAATAGATTAGACATTGATGTAAAAGATTTTTCACATAACAAATTAGGTTGTATGTTTAATAAAAGCTTGACATGTAATGTATAATTTTAAATAATATATTAGGAGGATTATGTAATGGAAGAAAGAGATATTATATTAACTCAAGAAGGTTACTCAAAATTAGAAGAAGAATTAAAATATTTAAAAGGTCAAAAGAAAATGGAAGTTGCAGAAAGATTAAAAGTTGCTAGAGAATTTGGTGATCTTTCTGAAAATTCTGAATATGATGATGCAAAAAATGAACAAGCTTTACTAGAAGCAAAAATAAACGAAATTGAAAATACTTTAAGAGTTGCAAAAATTGCTGATGATAGTGAAGAATCTATAAAAAAAGTTAGAGTTGGTACACTTGTAAAAGTTCATGACTATGAATATGATGAAGATGTTACATATGGAATTGTTGGTGCTACAGAAGTTAATATGGCAGAAAACAAAATTTCAAATGAATCTCCAGTAGGAAAAGCTTTAATCGGTAGAAAGAAAAACGAAGAATTTGAAGTTGAAACTCCAGGTGGAATAGTAAAATATAAAGTACTTGAAATAGAAAGATTAGTATAATTTAGGAGGAAAAAAAGTGCAACAAAAGAATGAAAAAATGGATCTTATTAAGGTAAGAGAAGAAAAAGAAGCTAAGCTAAAAGAATTAGGTATAAATACACGTCCTGAAAGATTTGAAACAACACATTCTATAAAAGAAGCAATGACTTTGCCAGAAGGAACTACTGATGTTTGTATTGCAGGAAGAGTAATGTCAAAAAGAAAAATGGGTAAAATTTCATTTTTAGATTTAAGAGATGTTGAAGGTAGAATACAACTTTGCTTAAAAAGGGACGAGCTTGGAGAAGAAAAATATAAATTAGTACATGAAACTTTAGATGTTGGTGACTTTATGGGAGTTAAAGGAGAAATCTTTAAAACTCAAACTGGTGAACAAACAATTAGAGTAAAAGAATGTACTTTCTTAGGAAAATCTTTAAGACCTCTTCCAGAGAAATTTCATGGTGTAACAAACAAAGAAATTTTATATAGGGAAAGACATTTAGATTTAATTATGAATGACGAAACTAAAAAGAGATTCTTACTTAGATCTAAATTTATAAAATTAATGAGAGAATTCTTAGATTCAAAAGGATTTATTGAAGTTGAAACACCTATATTACAAAATACAGCATCAGGTGCTACAGCAAGACCATTTATAACACACCACAATACATATGATGCAGATGTATTTTTAAGAATTTCACCAGAGCTTACTTTAAAAAAATTAATAATTGGTGGATTTACAAATGTATATGAAATTGCAAGAGATTTTAGAAATGAAGGTATAAGTGTAAACCATTTACAAGACTTTACTATGATAGAAGGTTATAGTGCATATTATAATTATGAAGATAATATGAAATTAATGAAAGAAATGGTTACATATATTATATCTAAGTTATTTGATGGAAATCTAAAAGTACAAATTGGAGATACAACAATTGATTTTGGATGTGAGTGGGATGTTGTTTCATTTAGAGATTTAGTATTAAAAGATTGTGGTATAGATATTGATAAATATCCTACTGCAAAAGAATTACTTGATGAAATAAAAAGAAATAAAATTGAACTTGATGAAGAAAATATTGAAAATTTAGGTAGAGGTAACTTAATTGATACTTTATACAAAAAAGTAAGTAGACCAAATATTATAAAACCTACATTTTTAATAAAACACCCTATTGACTTGTCTCCACTTGCAAGAGCTAATGATGAAAATAAAGATATAACTGATAGATTCCAATTAATTGTAAATGGACAAGAAATAATAAATGGATATTCAGAACTTGTTGATGCAAGAGAACAAAAAGAAAGATTTATTGAACAAGCAAGATTAAAAGAAAATGGCGATGAAGAAGCTATGAGTATTGATAATGAATATATTAAAGCCATGGAATTTGGTATGCCACCAATTTCAGGTTGGGGAATGGGAATTGATAGATTTTTACAATTCTTAACAAATAGCTATAATATTAGAGATGTTGTGTTATATCCATTACTTAAGAAAAGAGAAAATGTAGATATAGATGATGATGAAGTTGAAGAATAATAGAGTGATTTAAAAGAGATAATTGTAATATTATCTCTTTTTTGATGCTTATTTGACATAATTTATTGAAAATGATATAATAAAATTGTTATTTATTATATGTTAAAAGATTAATATTTTTTAGGAGGTTATTTTTATGAAAACAGAATATAAATTAAAAGAGGCAGCTTATGTTGGCAATAACAAACTAATTAAGAAGATAAAAAGTAAAAACAAAAATATTGATTTATCATTTGATCATAATTATTTATTAAGGATGGCAGTAGTAAAAAATAATTTTGATCTTGTTTGTTATCTTTTACACTCAGGTGATATATCAGATATTAAAACTTATGATAATTTTTGTTTAAAAAAAGCAACTGTAGAAGGATATTTTCAGATACTTGACGTGTTATTAAGCAAAAATAAAGAAACATTTTTTTCAAATGAAGAATTTCATGAATTGTTAGAAATGTGCAATGATGAGGAAACAAGAAGAATTTTAAATATAAAATTTGGTGAAAATTTTGCAAGATGTTTTTTAACAAAATAAAATATTGAAAGTTAAACAAAAAGAAGGTAATTATACATTATCTTTTTTTTGCTTTAATTGACATAATTATAATAAAATGATATAATGTGTGTGTTATTAATTTTAAATTAAAATAAATATTTTAAGGAGGTTGTACTTTTATGAAATTAAAGTATAAGTTAAAAGAAGCGGCAAATGTAGGGAATACAAAACTTATTGCAAAGTTAAAAAAAGATTATCCGAAAATCGATTTATCTTTCGATAAGAATTATCTTTTAAGAACTGCCGTTGCAAAGAATAATAGTAACCTTGTTTGTTATCTTTTACAGTCAGAAGATATAAAAGGTATATCTGATTTTGATAATTTCTGCTTAAAAAAAGCAGCAAAAGAGGGATATTGTACGATTCTTACATCACTTTTTTCTAGTAAAAAAACAATTCAGTTTAAAAATGGTGATACAGATTTATTGATTTCACTTTGCAAGGATTATCAAACAGAAACAACATTAAGATCATGCCTTGATGATAAGATAAGAGATTTATTTATCACAGTTGAAGTATTATAAAAAAAGAATAAATAAAAAGGAAATAAAAAAGAAATTAAAAAATAAAATTAATACTAAAAAGAGCCCAATTGTTAAAAGTTTAACAAATTGGGTTCTTTTTTTATTTTAAATATGCAATAGTAACACCAATACTACCTTCAGTGTTATCAGCTAAGCTATATTTTTCAACATAAGGGCTATTTTTTAGATATTCATGTACAGCTTCACGTAAAATTCCACCATGTCTACCATGGATTATTCTTATTCTTTTAGAATGATTTTTTAAAGCTTTAAATATAAAATTATCTAAATTTTCGATAGCTTCGATTTCATTTTGATGTCTAAGCATTATTTCCGGTTCAAAATTTTTATCTGTATCTATAGTGTATCTTAAGCTTATTTTAGGTTTTGTTTTATCATTTAACTTATAGATTGTTTTTTTATCATCTACTATATCAACTAATTTTTTATTTATTTGAATTATAGTAGAAGTATCAAGTAATTTTATCTTATATGCAGTTTTTGTTTCATTTATAATCTTTCCAACAAATCCATTAGATTTTAATTTAACATAATTATTATTTTCCAATTATATCACCAAACAAATTTTATCACAAAAATTATGTTTTAACAATATTTTTATATTATGAAATGATATATTTAGCGAAATATTACATAATTTGTTTTTTTATTGTTGACAAAATATCAAAATTATTATATAATTATCGAGTAACAATTAAACTGTAATTATATATTTGATATATAATCTTTAAGGAGGGAATATAATGGCACAACCAAAAAGAAGATGGTCAAAAGAAAGAACTCATTTAAGACGTTCTACTTGGAAATTAGAAGAAACTAACTTATCTACATGTCCTAATTGTGGTGAACCTGTAATGTCACATAAAGCATGCCCATCATGCGGATACTACAATAAAAGACAAGCTGTAGAAATAAAAGTTAAAGAAGATAAAAAAGAAGACTAATTGTTTTTTTACTCCACTTATGTGGAGCTTTTTTTATATATTTTAGGATGTGGTTACAATTAAGAAAATTTTAATATATGATGTAAAAAAAGATTCTATAGCAGAAGAAATAGGATTAAAAAAAGGTGATTATTTAATCAGTATAAATGATCAAGAAATATTTGATGTTTTAGATTATAAATTTTTAGTTGATGATGAATATGTAGAAGTAGAGATTGAACATGAAGATGGAGAAGTAGAAATTTACGAAATAGAAAAAGAATGTTCTGAAGATTTAGGAATTGTTTTTGAACATGAACTTATAGATAAGCCTAAAAATTGTCATAATAAATGTATATTTTGTTTTATGGAACAATTACCTGATAATGTAAGGGATACGCTTATTTTTAAAGATGATGATTATAGACTATCATTTTTTACAGGAAATTATATTACATTAACAAATCTTAAAGATTTTGATATAGATAGGATTATACGATATAGATTATCTCCAATTAATATATCTATACATGCAACTGATGAAAAAGTAAGATGTATGATGCTAAATAATAGATTTGCAGGAAAAGTACTTGGATATCTTGATAGATTTCATGAAGCTGGTATTAATATAAACACTCAAATTGTTCTTTGTAAAGGAATAAATGATGGAAAAATATTAGATAAAACAATTCATGATTTATCTAAATATTTACCAACACTTCAAAGTATTTGTATTGTTCCAGTTGGTATAACTAAAAATAGAGATGGACTATATCCGTTAAAACCATTGGATGCTAGGGATTGTAAACAAACAGTAGAAATTGTAACAAAATATCAAAATGAATTTAAGAAAAAGTATGGAGTACCTGTTGTATATCTTGCAGATGAATTTTATTTAAAATCTAAAATGCCATTTCCAGATACAAAAGATTATTTAAATTTTGGACAAATTGAAGATGGAATAGGAATGATACCATCTTTTAATCTTGATTTTTATAAAGAACTTAAAAGACAAAAAAATAGATCAAGTAACCATAAAGAAGAATTTGAAATAAAAAGAAAAGTTACATTAATAACAGGTATGATAACAGAAGATTTTATTAAGGAAAAAGCAAATGAAATAAAAAATCTATATAAAAATATCGATATAAATGTAATAGCGATAAAAAACGATTATTTTGGTAATCAAATAACTGTAACAGGTCTTGTAACAGGAAGAGATATTATAAATCAAGTAAATAGCCTTAAAGCTAAAAATTATGATTTTGGTGATTATATAATAATACCAGAAGTTATGTTAAAAGATGATGAGGACATATTTTTAGATGATACATATCTTGTTACGGTTGCAGATGAAATAGGAATGAAAATAGTTGTTTCAGATGGTAGTGCAAAAGGCTTTATAAGAGCTATTGTATATCCACATATACCAAATAAAAAGATATATAAATTTAAAAAGAGTGTAATGCGTCAAAGTTATGAAAATAGTATTAATCATTAATAATATAATATAAGAATAAAGTAAAGAGCTGACTTTAGTCAGCTCTTTACTTGTATAGATTTTAGACCAAGTTTTGCTCTAACAAGATCTAGTTTCTTACCCCGACAACCTATGAAAAAACCAGCAATAGATTGCTGCATGTGAATCTCTAAATCGCGTGATTCATCATCAAACTCATCAATTTTTTCCTTATCAAACACACAAACACTTAAACCTTTATTATTCTTGTTAAAATAATATGTATAGAACTTGTTTCCGTCAAGGTAATAAGAAGGATAAAAGTTAATATCCGTTAATACAGTATATACTTTTTCATTGTTATATACCTTTTCTTCTAAAATGTCTGTTGCCATTGCATCAGATATTTTTCTGTAGTACCCGTATGCTGCATCAAGCATCCTATCAGATGGAAACTTGCAAACTACCTCTTTTTCTTCATAAGTAAATTTATCATTTTCAAGATAGTAAGCAGGAAGATTTAACTCTTCAAGTTCAATTACATTTGGATCATATATTGAAAGAACAAGTGGAGAAACCTCTTCACAATAAAAGTTTAATTTTACTGCTCTAAACATATAATCCATTAATTCTGAGCGGCTTTGAAATTTTACTCTTGGAGTAAAATCAAGCTTTTCCGCAGTGCCATATTCTACTTTATACAGTACATATGGAGCATCTTTGCTTTCATGTGCCCAAAATTTAAAGTTGTTTAAATGTGTTTTGTTGTTTGACCGGTAAAAAATTTTGGGAATTTCCATAGTTGTTTACCTCCTTACAATATTAATTATTTTAAGGTTTATCATTATGTCAATCTTAATTATAGCATACTTTACATAATTTGTCAAATAAAAATTAAGTTTAAACGGTTGTTATGAATTAAGAAATATGGTAAAATATGGATTATAGGTGATTTTATGAATTTGAAAGTATTATATGAAGATAACCATATTATTGTTGTAGTAAAACCTGCAGGTATACCAGTTCAAGCAGATAAATCTGGAGATAAGGATATGCTTACAATAGTAAAAGAATATATAAAAGAGAAATATAACAAACCTGGAAATGTATATCTTGGACTTGTTCATAGACTTGATAGAATGGTTGGTGGAGTTATGGTATTTGCTAGAACTTCTAAAGCAGCATCTAGAATTTCTGAATATATAAGGCAAAAAAATGTTAAGAAAAAATATCTTGCAATAGTAAATGGAAAATTAAATGTATCAAATGAAAAGATAATGTTAAAAAACTATATATATAAAGATGAAAGAAATAACATGAGTAAAATTGTATCAAAAGATAAGAAAAATGCAAAAGAAGCAATACTAGAATATCAAGTATTAAAAAACATACAATATAAAGGGAAAGAATATTCTTTGGTTGATGTAGATTTGCACACAGGTAGGCATCATCAAATTAGGCTTCAGTTTGCAAATATAGGTAACCCTTTATTTGGTGATATGAAATATGGCATAGATGTAAATAAAAAAGGAAATAATATTGCGTTATTTTCATATTACTTATCTTTTTATCATCCAACTAAGGATGAATACTTAGAATTTGAATTTAAACCTTATGAGCAAGATAAATTTGACGATATTTGGAGTGAATGTAAATAATGGATTTTGAAGAACTTAATTTAAAATTAAATGATATTAAACAAAAGATAAAGATATTAAAAGAAACTATAAAAATAGATGAAAAAGAAAGTACACTTAAATCTTTAGAAGATAAAACTATGCAAGATGGATTTTGGAGTGATTCTAAATTACAAGAAGAAGTTTTAGGTAAAATTAAGTATATAAAAGATGAACAAGAAAAATTTGCAAATCTTGAAAAAAATTTTGAAGATGCAAAGGCATATTATGATTTAGCAAGGGAACTTATTGATATAGAAAGTTATAACGAATCTAATAAATTGTGTAAAAGTTTATTAGAAAAAATTGAAAAAATGGAGATTAGTACACTCTTAAATGGAGAATATGATAACTTAAATGCGATTATAACAATTCATCCAGGAGCTGGTGGTACAGAATCTCAAGATTGGGCTTTAATGCTATATAGAATGTATACAAGATGGTGTGAGAGGAATTCTTATTCTACTGAAGTTCTTGATTTTCAAGATGGAGATGAAGCAGGAATAAAATCTGTATCTTTTATTGTTAAAGGAAATAATGCTTTTGGGTATTTAAAATCTGAAAATGGAGTTCATAGACTTGTTAGAATATCTCCATTTGATGCAAATTCAAGAAGACATACATCATTTGCAGCAGTTGAGGTTATGCCAGAAATTTCTGATAAGATAGACATTCAAATAAATCCAGAGGATATAAAAATGGATGTATATAGAGCAAGTGGTGCAGGAGGACAACATGTAAATAAAACATCTTCTGCAGTAAGACTTACATATATTCCAACAGGTACTATAGTAACTTGCCAAACTGAAAGATCACAACTTCAAAATAGAGAATATGCAATGAAAATGTTAAAGTCTAAACTTTATCAATTAGAAAGAAAAAAACATCAAGATAAGATGAATAATATAAAAGGGATAGAATCTGATATTGCATGGGGAAATCAAATAAGATCATATGTATTTTGTCCGTATACATTAGTAAAAGATCATAGAACAAATTTTGAAACAGGAAATGTTCAAGCAGTTATGGATGGCAAGATAGATGATTTTATATATGAGTATTTGAAATTTTTAAGTAAAAATAATTAGTAAGAATAAAGAATAAAAATAGAAACAAAAATAAAAAATAGAGTAATAAAAAATTATGATTAATAATATAATATAAAAAAATAAACCACTGATTTAATCAGTGGTTGTTTTGGTAGCGGCAATAGGAGTCGAACCTATGACCTTTCGGGTATGAACCGAACGCTCTAGCCAACTAAGCTATGCCGCCATCAATTGACAAAAAAGATTATATACTAAAAATAAGCTTATGTCAATAGATTTTATACAAATAAATTAAAGATATTTAATAAAATTCCACATAAAGAACCAATTAAATATACAATTGAAAGTATTTTTAAGTTTTCTTTTACATTTTTATTTACTTCAAATAGTACGACAATACCAACACCTGCAGCACTTACAAGCCCACTAACTAAAGAGGCAAAAGATAAACTTCCTGATATATATAACTCTGTAATTAAAACAGAAGATGCACAATTTGGTATAAGTCCAATTAAAGATGCAATAAATGGTTGGAAAATTGAACCACTTAATAATAATTTTTTTAGTAATTCATCGCCAAGTAAATGTATTATTGTATTTAGTATAAAAGAAACAATTAATATAAATACAAAAATTTTAAGTGAGTGTTTTATAACTGATAACCAAATTGGTTTTTTATCACACTGACAATCGTTACAAATGTCATGATGTATGTGCTCATGATAATCATTTTCTAAAGTTTTGTTTTTGTTTATTTTTCTTAGTATAAGATCAATTAAAAATCCAGCAATAAAACCTATAGAAAATTTTACTAAAAGTAAAATTATAAGCTCTTTATATAACTCTGGATGTGAAATCATAACAGGAATTGCTTCATCTGATGTTGAAAGATAAACAGATATTAATGTACCAAGTGATATAATTCTTCCTGCATAAAAATTAGAAGCAGTAACAGAAAAACCACATTGTGGTACAATTCCGAGTAAAGATCCAAGAAGTGGACCAAACTTACCAGATTTTGCTAAAATATGTTCCATCTTTTTTGATGATTTATGTTCAATTAATTCAATTATTACATATGATAAGATTAAAAAAGGTAAAAGTTTTATTGAATCAATTAATGTATCTAAAATTACATCACGCATATATATTTCCTCCAATCATGTAACAAAAATTATACAATAAATTCTAAAATTAGTCAATAAATTAAAGAAAGTAAACTTAAAAGTTTACATATTTTTCTTGACAAAAAGATTTTGAAAGTATATAATATATGCTACGTTGTAATATTATATTATTTATTAATTAATAAAAAAGGAGAGTGTTGTCTATGAGAAAAAAAGAAAACATAAAGTACATAATTTTTGATTTGGATAATACCCTAATTGAGCATGACTTCTCAAATGAAACCGAAGTTCTTTGCAACATGATGGGTATACCTTATTCTAAAGAATTTGAAGAACAGTTTATGTATTTCATGACCAATTATTCAGATTTCTTTACAGATTGCAAGCTTACAAAAAAGTTGTATGCAGATATGTTAACAAGTAAGATACCTTACCTTTTAGAATATGGTAAAGATGGTACAGATTTGTTAAAGGCAATAAGTACTAATGATACAATTGTTAAAAGAAATGATTTTAAAGATCTTTTAAGAGTTGTAGCAGAGTCTGGGTATAAAATTCTTGCATTTACTGACTGGTTTGCAGATGAGCAATCACAAAAGTTAAAGCAACTTGGATACTATGAGTACTTTTCTAAAGTCTATGGCTGGGATAATTCTTTTTGTAAGGCAGATGTTAGATCAATGGATAAGATATTAAAGAAAGATAAGAATAATTATCTGTTTATAGGGGATAGTTTAGTCCATGATATTGCTCTTGCAAATAAGGTAGGAATAGAGTCTATCTGGTATAATGAAATGGGGAAAAAGATAAGAAATAAAGAGGAAAAGAAAATTTCTCCAAGTTATACAGTTTATAGGTTAGAGTCTATATTATCAATTATTTAATTAATACTTTAATTATGAAAAAATGAAGAAGTGGCGATTTGCTGCTTCTTCATTTTTTATACTATATAAAAAATATAAAATAAAATTGCATAAAAAAAGAGGCCAGATGCCTCAAGTGTGGTTGCGGGAACAAGACTCGAACTTGTGACCTTCGGGTTATGAGCCCGACGAGCTGCCAACTGCTCTATCCCGCGATATGTAACAATACAAGTATAGTACTTTTTTTATAATATGTCAACATTTTTTTGTAAATTTTTTTCATATTATATAAATTTATGTACTTTTTTATTATTATATGCAAAAGTATACAAATTATGATATTAAAATATAATAAAAAAATAAAGAATATACGATAAAAGTAAAATAAAAATAAAATAAAATAAAAAAAGAGACTAAGGAGTGTATTAACTTTCAAAGTCTCTTTTTTAGATAGCATTATTTAAGAAAATTCAAGTTTTCTTTTTTCGAGGTCTGCAAACATATCATAATCACGATCTGCTTTTTTCATAATGGCAGAAGCAGTAAAATATCCTCCAAATATGGCAAGAATAAGAATAAATATTGCAAGAAGTATAATTAAAGTATTGTCTTTTTTCTTACCTTTACCACCAAAAAGAGTGTTACAGATTCTTCCAAAAGCACTTGGCACGTTTCTAGCTGCATTTACTGTATTATGAATCTGGGCAAAAGAATTCCAACCAGCAGTTAAGCCATTAGCAATAGTTTTTCGTTTCCAAAAAGTTTTTAAACTACGAATCCAGATGTAAAAGCCTGTTGGAATTATAGTTACAACGCTAAAAATGTAAATCAAATCTAGTGCTAATTGTTCAAACATTAAGATTGTGTCATTATCTACTTTTGCAAGTTGTAACAAAATAGGAGAAATTAGGAGTAAAATGTAACCATAAACCATAGTAAAGCCTGCTATTGCCATGATATATCCAATTACAATAGAAACTCTAAAGCTACCACCTACTACCTTTGATTCTGACCAGTACCGGCCGACATAACTTGCGTTTGCCCATGAAATAATAAAATTAAGAGCAAGCATAAACATTAATAATAATACTTTCATAAACATTTTTTCCTTTCTTTTTAGCACTTAATTATGTGCTATTATAAATTTTTTATGTTTCTATTATAGTATAAAATAGGGGTAATTTCAATATATTGACAATAATTATGTTATTTGGTATAAATTATAAGTGGAGATAAAAAGGAGAGATATATAATGAAAATAGCTTTGATAAATGAAAATAGTCAAGCTTCAAAAAATAGTATAATTTATGAAGCTTTAGAAAAGGTAGCAAAAAAATATGGACATGAAGTATTAAATTTTGGAATGTATGGAAAAGAAAATGAAGAATCTTTAACATATGTACAAGCTGGATTAATGGCAGCAATTTTATTAAATTCAAAAGCAGTTGACTTTGTTGTAACAGGATGTGGAACAGGAGAAGGTGCAATGCTTGCTTTAAATAGTTTTCCAAATGTTTTATGTGGACATGTTGTAGATCCAGTAGATGCATATATGTTTTCACAAATAAATAACGGAAATGCAATTGCAATACCTTTTGCAAAAGGCTTTGGTTGGGGAAGTGAATTACAGCTTGAATATATTTTTGATAAATTATTTTGTGAAACTCCAGGAAATGGTTATCCAAAAGAAAGAGTAGTTCCTGAACAACGAAATAAAAAAATATTGGATGAAGTAAAAAAAGTAACACATCAAGATATAATGTACATTTTAGGGAATATTGATAGAGATTTATTAAAAGGTGTTTTAGATTCAGAGGGATTTAAAAAGTATTTTTATGATAATTCAAAAGATGAAAAAATTAGCGAATACTTAAAAAATATATAATTTTTTATGTTATTTAATGAGGTTTGGTATGTTTTTTATTATATAGTATATAATTAATTATGACATTTTTATTAATTTTATGTTGTTGCATAATCTTCGACATATTTTGCAATAAATGTGTTATATAATGTTTATGGTGGTGCTATTATGAATAAATTAAATACTTTGAAAAAGAAGTTGGATTTTTTATTGGAAGATGAATTGTCTTCAAAAGAAAAGTGTGAAGAAATTTTACATATTAGTCAAGAAATTGATAAGTATATACTAGATGATTTAAAAATCCAAATTGTAAATGAAAAGTGTCTAAAAGAGTAGAAAAAAGTCTACGAACTGAACTTTGTATGCAAAATATATTGCATATGAGGTTCATTTTTTTAGTTACATATTGCTAAAAATATAAAAAAAATATATAATTATGAGTGTAAATTAACTTTACATTAAGAGGTGATAGATTGAAAAAATTTAATATTATAATCCCTGTTTTATTTATTATATTAATTTTAGTATTACTTGTAGCATTTTCTGGCACTAGTAATAATGTAATAAATAAAATAGGTACAAAAGAATTTAATATTATATCTAGTATAGAAAATAAAGATCTAGAAGAAATAATATTATCATATGCAAATAAAAAAGGATATGATGTTAACATAGAATATGCTGGTACACTTGATATAATGCAAAAATTGAAAAATGGTGAAAACTATGATGCAGTTTGGATTTCAAATTCAATATGGCTTTATATGTTAGATGATGAAGTTAGTTTGAAAAATTCAAAATATACAAGTATTAATCCAGTTGTATTTGGAATAACAAAATCAAAAGCTGAAAGCTTAGGTTTTGTTGGAAAAGATGTATATACTAAAGATATTTTAGATGCTATATCAAATAAAAATTTAAAATTTAGTATGGCAAATCCTACAAGTACAAATAGTGGTGCTAGTGCATATTTAGGACTTTTATCAACTTTTGCTGGAAATCCTGAGGTATTAACCGAAGATATGTTAAATGATGATAATTTAAAAAATCAAGTAAAAACAGTATTTACAGGACTTGAAAGATCATCAGGCAGCGAAGAATTCTTAGAAGAATTGTTCTTAAATGGTGATTATGAAGCAGTAGTTACATATGAATCTTCTATAATAAACCTAAATCAAAAATTAATAAGTAGTAACAAAGAACCTTTATACGCTATATATCCAGTTGATGGTGTATCAATATCAGACTCACCATTTGCATATATAGATAATAAAGATGATAAAAAAGAAGAAATTTTTAATGATTTGCAATCATATATATTAAGTGATGAAGGGCAAAAATTACTTGAGCGAAAAGGTAGAAGAACTTGGTATGGTGGAATAAATGAAAATGCTGATAAAACAATATTTAACCCTGATTATGGAATTGATACAACAAAGTATATATCACCAATTAAGTATCCAAGTACAGATGTTATAAAAAAAGCATTGAATTTGTATCAAACTGAACTTAGAAAACCAGTTCACGTGGTATTTTGCCTAGATTATTCAGGAAGTATGTATGGAGATGGATATACACAGTTAAAAAATGCAATGCAATATATTTTATCAAGTAAAGCTGCAGAAGATTTTATTCAATTTTCTTCAAATGATAAAATAGATATTATACCTTTTAGTACTTCTGTAATAGATATTTGGAAAACAGAAGATGGAAGTAAAACAGAAGAATTACTAAAAAATGTAGAAAATTTAGCACCAAGTGGGACTACAGCTTTATATCCAGCTGCTAAAAAAGCACTTGAAATACTAAAAGATGAAGATTTTGAAAAGTATAATGTTTCAATTGTACTTATGACAGATGGACAAGCAAATGTTGGAAAATATAGCGATTTAGTAAAAACATATAATAGTGTAAAAAAAGATATTCCTATTTATTCTATAATGTTTGGATCAGCTGACAAGTCACAGTTAAGTCAGATTGCAAACTTAAGTAATGCTAAAATTTTCGATGGAAAAACTGATTTAGTAAAAGCATTTAAAGAAGTTAGAGGATATAATTAAGGAGAAGAAAGTGAAAAATTCAAGTTTTTTATCTGCAATTGTTGGTGGAGCGTTTTTTGCAGTACCTTATCTTGGATTATCTGTTGGAATAATCCCATCGCTTGCACTAGGAGCAGGAGCTTTTGGCGCTAGTGAACTTATTTTTAGTGATAAGCGTTATACAAATAAACTTAAAAATAACGACCCTGATTTGTATGAAAAAATTATAACAGCAAAAGAAACTAATACGCAAATTGCAAAAATGGTATCTTTAATAGAAGATAAAAACATGCAAAATGATTTAATTCAGATTCATGATAGTGTAGAAAAAATAATATCAGTAGTTGAAAAGAAACCTGAAAAGTATAAAAAAGTTAAAACTTTTTTTGATTATTATTTACCAGTAACCATTAATATTTTAAGAAAATATGATGAGATTGAAAACCAAAGGCTTATAAGTGATGAAAGTAAAGAATTTATGAAATCTACTCAAAATATGGTAAAGAAAATAAACGATTCATTTAAAATGCAACTTTCAGCTTTATATCAAGATGAAATTATTGATGTTGATGCAGAAATGAAAGTATTTGATTCAATGTTAAAATCTGAAGGCTTAGATGATAATAGCATAAAAGTAAAAAGGGAGGAAGAAAATGAAGAATAAAAAGGTAATAGGAATTATTATTTTTGTTATTTTGGTAGGAATTATAATAGGCATAAAAGTAGTTAAAGATAATGTAGACAAAGACTCATCTACTTATAAATCAAATCTTACGACTGTATATGTTGCTACTGGTGGTGGTAAAGAAGATTTTATAAACGATGAAGAAGTAATAAAAATAATGCAAGAAAAATATGGCTTAAATGTAGTATATGATACTTGGAGTAATGGTAAAATCATAAAAAATCAGTTAGTAAGAGAAGATGGTGTGACTAAATATGATGCTATGTTTTGCTCAGATCAAAGATTTTATGATTATTACAAACTTTCTCCAAAAGATGGAGAAGCAAAAAGATATAATGTACTAAATGGAGGTCTTACTTTAAACACTCCAATTGTTATTTATAGTTGGGATGAAGTTGTTAAAGCATTAATGGATCAAAATATTGTTACACAAACAGATGGTGTTTATTATATAACTGACATGCCAAAACTTATTGAGTATATATTAGATGGAAAAAGTTGGTCTGATATAAGTCTTACAAAATTATACGGAAAAATAAACATTGCATCTACTGACCCTGTTACATCATCTCCTGGTGCTACATATTATGGATTATTGCTTTCTATAATGTGTGAAAGTTCAGTAAATGATGAATCAGTTTTAAATAATTTACCAAAGTTAAAAGAGTTTTATAACAAATCTGGATATATGAATAATACACCAGCAGATTTATTTGAAAAATATTTAAAAACTGGTATGGGTGGAGCACCTATGATAGTAGATTATGAAAAAAGTATAATTGAATTTGCAAATAAAAATCCAGATGGATTTAATCAAGTAAAGGATAGTATAAGAATACTATATCCAACACCAACTATTTGGAATTCACATTGCATAGCAACATTTACAGATGCTGGTAATAAATTTTATCAAGCTTTTGATGATCCACAAATACAACAAATTGCTTGGGAAAAATATGGATTTAGAACTGGTATAACAGGTGGAAATTTTGATGTTTCTGGACTTGGAATTGCAGTTCCAAAAACTATTACAAGTACTGTTACAAGTTTGAAGATGGATGTATACAATCAGTTAATAGATTATTTAAAAAATAAATAATTTGTTATATAGATAATTAGGTAAGAGGGGAAAAATATGGAAGAATTAGAATTAAAAGTAAGTAAAGAAGAAAAAAAAGAAGTTGAAACGATTGCAAATGATACAAAAAATATTACCAACGAAAAAATTGAAGAATCATTAAATTATGACGCTTTAACTGATGAAGAAAAGAAAGCTATTGATGAATTTAATAGTAAAATTAATATTGATGATGCAACACAAATTTTACAATTTGGTGCTAAAGCACAAAGCAATATTTCAAAATTTTCTGATAGTGTTTTAGATGATGTAAAAACAAAAGATGCAGGAGAAGTTGGAAATTTACTTGCAAATTTAGTTGGAGAAATAAAATCATTTGATTCTGCAGTTATAAGTGAAAATAGTGGCTTTTTAGAAAAAATATTTAATAATGCAAAAAAACAACTAGATAAAATTATAGCAAAATATAGCAAAATTGAAAGTAATGTAGATAAAATTGAATCTGAACTTGAAAAAAATAAATTACAAATGTTAAAAGATATTGCTTTATTTGATACTATGTATGAAAAAAATCTTGAATATTTTAAAGAATTATCATTATATATAATTGCCGGTGAAAAGAAAATAGAAGAATTAAAAAATGTTAAATTACCAGAGCTTACAAAAAAAGCAGAAGAAACTAAAGATCAAATTGATATTCAAAAAGTAAATGATTTACAAAATGCTATAAGCAGGTTTGAAAAGAAAATTTATGATTTAAAAACAACAAGAATTATATCAATTCAAATGGCACCACAAATTAGATTACTTCAAAATAATGAAGCTGAACTTGTTGAAAAGATACAATCATCTTTAATTAATACAATTCCATTATGGAAAAATCAAATTGTAATAGCACTTGGAATTAACAATGCCAAAAAAGCTTTTTCTGCTCAAAAAGCTGTTACAGATTTAACTAATGATATGTTGCAAAAAAATAGTGAAATTTTAAAACAAGGTTCAATAGATATGGCAAAAGAATCAGAAAGAGCTATTGTTGATGTTGAAACATTAAAAAATACAAATAAAAACTTAATTGATACTTTAGATGAGGTTATAAAAATACATGAAGAAGGTAGAGTAAAACGTCAAGCTGCAGAAGAAGAACTTGTTAATATTGAAAAAGAATTAAAAGAAAAAATGTTAGAAATAAAAGTAAATTCTAATAAATAATAGGAGTAATATTTATGTATAATAAAAACTTTTTTAAAGATGTTTATGATGATTTCTTTGGAGTAGAAAAAATAAAAGAAGAAAATGAAAAGTTAAAAAAAGAGTTAAATCTAACTGATGATTTTCCTGTTATTGAAGTAAAAAAAGAAGATAAGGATAAAAACTTATCTTCTTTTGATAAAAGTAATTCTACTATCGAAGATGAAAATGTAAATGTAGATGATAAAGTTAGTAAAGACAAAAAAATGGCTTACTTTTTTGAAATGCTTGAGTCGTTATATATAGAAGATGATTCAAAAAATATAATAAAAAAGATTATTGAGTATATGAGAAAATATAACGAAAATATAGAAACAGAATATATATCATTTAATCTTTGCTTATGTATAAAAGATGAAATAACTTTAAAAAAAGTTATAGAGTTATTAAAAGAGTCAGCAATTTATTTTTCATACATTGATAAGAATTCTTCTTGTGAAATTTCGTTATATGATTTAAAAGAAATTGATGAATTTACAGATACATATTTAAAAAATGGTATGTTATTACTAAAAAAATTTGAAGGACTTGAATACCAAGATTTAAAATTTAGAGATTCCTTTTGGAATAAACTTGAAAATTTAGTTATAAATTCAAAGAAAATGTTACTTTTAAAGTTTGATAGTAAAGAAGATAAAAGTAGGGTATTTGAAAAATATTCTAGTTTAAAGGAAAGAATTTTCGATCTTGAAATAATTGAAACAGTTCCAAAAATTCAAGATATATATAACGAAGTTGAAAAAAGACTTTCAAAAAATAATTCTTTAGATGATAGTTTTAAAATTGCTTTACTTGAGTTTATACAAAATACATATGTTGAAAGTGAGTATTCATATTCACAGTATATAGAGCTTCTTTGTAAAAAGATATTATTTAATAAATCCGGTAATTTAAAGCCTCAGGATCTACCAACATATAACAAAGAAAAATCAATGGATGAGATATTTGAGGAACTAAATTCATTAGTTGGTCTTAAGAAAGTAAAAGAAGTTTTAAATGATTTAGTAAGTTTAATAGAACTTAAAAATAAATCAAAAGGTAGTTTAAATATAAAAGATACTAATTTACATATGGTGTTTTTAGGTAATCCTGGTACTGGTAAGACTACAGTTGCACGTATAATTGCAAAAATACTATACAATCTAAAGTATATTAAACAGGATAAATTAATTGAAGTGTCAAGTAAAGATTTAGTAGCAGAATATGTTGGTCAAACTGCACCTAAAACTATGGAAGTAGTAAAAAGAGCTATGGGTGGTGTTTTGTTTATTGATGAAGCATATTCTCTTGCAAGTGGAAATGGCACCTCAAATGGATATAATGAAGAAGCTGTTGCAACACTAATTCAGGCAATGGAAAATTATAGAGATAATCTTGTTGTAATTTTTGCAGGTTATACTAAAGAGATGCAAAACTTTTTAAATTTAAACTCAGGTATAGTTTCAAGAATAGGATATACCTTAGAATTTGATGATTATTCTACAGAAGAGCTTATACAAATATTTGAGTCTATGACAAAAAAAGCCGGTTTTGATGTTACTAAAAAAGCTATTTTAAAGGTAGAAAGTATAATTGAAGAATATAAAAATACTAAAAATTTTGGTAATGCAAGATTTATACGTAATTTATATGAAAAATCAGTTATTAAACATGCTGCAAATACAAAAGGTATAAAAAATAAAAAGATTATAAAAACAATTGATGAAGATGATATATCAGTTGAAAATTTGTTAAAAATGTAGATGCATGTCAAAAAATTATATTTTTTGTTAAAAATTATACCCATTCTACAAAATTCGACAAAATAATAAAGTAATATTTGTTATTATTAAGGCGTATAATAAATATATACAAAGATATCTATTTTAGAATAATAATATAATTAAATTTGAATGCTTATCTCTAATCCAAAGTCCCTACAAACAATGTAGGGACTTAATACATTTTAAGTATTTTTATATTTCATATTTTTACAAATTTCTTGTTAATACCCAAAATTTGTGTTAAACTTATATATATATAATTTTAAAAGGAGAGTTTTATATGAAAGAAGAATTTATTAATTTGTTAAAATCTACAAATAGAGAAGGTATGGAAAAAGTAATTGATTTCTTAGAAAAAAGTGATTTTTTTACAGCACCTGCAAGTACAAGATTTCATGGAAGTTATGAAAAAGGATTACTTGAGCATAGTATGAAAGTTTATGAAATATTAAAAGATAAACTAAATAAAAATGATATGCATATAAATGATGATACAGTAAAAATAGTTGCTTTGCTACATGATATATGTAAAACAAATTATTATAAAGTTGACTATAGAAATGCAAAAAATGAAATGGGTGAATGGGTAAAAGTTCCTTATTATACAGTTGAAGATACAATTCCTTATGGTCATGGTGAAAAATCAGTTATGATGCTTACTGAATTTATAAAACTTACTAATGAAGAAAAATACGCTATTAGATGGCATATGGGCTTTACAGAACCAAAAGAAAATTATCAATATATTGGAATTGCATATAAAAAATATCCACTTGCATTAATGCTTTTTGAAGCAGATTTAGAAGCAACATATATTTATGATATATAATATTGTAAGTGTAAAGTTTGACAAAATGGTTATAATAAATTATAATCTAACATACATAAATTTTATTTAGGTGAATGATATGAAAGAAACAAAATTTGATTTTAAATTTTTAAATACTACAATGTATACATTTTTTATAATAGGTATATATTTTGTTTTAAAAGCAATTGGAATAATGGATAAAATAGAAAGTGCTATATTAGCATTACTTCCTGTACTTGTTGGTATACTACTTTGTTGGTTTACAGAACCTATAAAGAACTTTTTTTATAAAAGGCTTAAATTTAAGAAGAATTTTTCTGCATTTTTAGCTTTGGTTTTAGTTTTTGGAATTATAATTTTAATTTTTTCAATAATAATACCAATATGTGTTGAACAATTTACAAGCTTAATAAAAGATGTTCCAACTTTGTATAATAAAGCTGCTGATTTTTTAAATCCATTAATTAAAGAAAAATTTGGAATAGATAATGCTTTAGGTAGTTTACAAGATATATTTTCTATGGAATTTTTACAAAAGTACGCAACTAGTATTGTAGATTATTCTATTTCTACAGTTCAAAGTATATCTAATATCGTTGTATCTTTTGCTACAGTTATAATAGTTTCATTTTTTATGGTTAAAGATTTTGATGTATT
Organism: uncultured Clostridia bacterium; assembly: GCA_934169925.1. Classification (GTDB taxonomy): domain Bacteria; phylum Bacillota; class Clostridia; order TANB77; family CAG-465; genus CAG-465. The sequence goes on from CAKPOO010000008.1 coordinate 59,608, forward strand.
TAAAGAAAGAATTTTTGGATTCTTTTCAAAAAATTCTACAAATAAGAAAAGATATAAACTATTAGTAGATATAGATGAAACACTTATGTCATACATAAAAGGAAGTATCACAGATGCTTTAGTAGTTGGAATATTAGTAACTATTGTATGTTTAATATTAGGTATAAAATACGGAGTTGTTTTTGGACTTATGTCTGCAGTTTTAAATCTAGTACCATACGTTGGTGCAATATTGTCAGAAGTTATAGTTGCAATATATGCAGCAGCATACGGTGGACCAATATTTGGTATTGTTACATTTGTTTGTCTACTTTTTGTTCAAATTGTAGATGCAAATATTTTACAACCAAATATCATAGCAAAATCTGTTGACTTACATCCTGTTGTTGTAATTTCTGGTCTTATTGTTTTTGAACTAATTTTTGGTGCTATAGGTATGCTTATAGCAACACCAGTTGTAGCAATATTAAAGTTAATATTAGAGTATAAGTTTAATATTAACTTTGAAGATGTTTTAAAAGATGAAGATAAAGATAAGAATTTAAAAAAAGCATAAATTAAAAATATAAATTGAAAATAATTGATAAATTTTTTGCCATGTGATAATATCTTTATGGAGTGATTATATGGAAAGTAAAAAAGGTATAAGTTTAGTTGTACTGATGATAAGTATTGTCGTTGTAGTAATTCTTTCTGTTGCTACTATAGTGGTTATTAATAAAAATAATCCAATTGATGAAGCTAATGAGTCAGTATTTAAAACAAATGTAGATTTGTATGTTTCGGAGTTAAATGAATATAAAGCATCACTAATATATAGCGATGAAGGAGATATATTATCTCAAAGTTTAAATGCAAATTCTAGTACAAATCCTAGTATTAAAGATATAATAACATCTATGAAAGATGAAGATGTAAATGATTTTGAAATTATTGATGGTAAGTTAAGCTATATAGGAACAAATAAAAATAAAATAGAATGGGCAAAATATGTATTTGAAGGTGATTCGAGAGATAAAAGAGATAGAATTACTGCAAATATGATAGCTGAATCTCCTGCAACATATTTAGGCAAAACTGTAACAGGCAAAGATAATTCAAAGTGGCAAATATTTTACGCAGATTCTAAAAATATATATTTAAAGTTAAAAGATCCAATTGGAAACTATACTTTATCAAATAATACATCAGGATATAAAGGATCAGCTGATATTACGGATGAAAATATATTAAAGTGGTGTAATTTTGTATTTAAGTATCAAAATAGTACAAACGAAAATTCAAAAGCTATTTCTTATTTACTTGATAATGAAAAAACAGACATATGGAAGAAAAAAGGAGAAAGTGCATTTAACACTTATGAAATATCATATACAGTTGGAGCTCCAACTATAGAACTATTTGCAGCATCATATAATATGGTACATAGCAATAAATTAGAATGGAAAATTATAGGATCAAATCAAACTGATTCTCAAGGATATACAGCAAAATCTAATGGTTATGCTATTAAGTTTTCAAATCAAGCAAAATATGGATATTCCGTAAGTGGATTAAATACTAGTGAATATGATAAATTATGGATTCCAAATGGCACTGATTTTTGGATTTCTTCAGAGTCATCATTACAAAGTAATAGCTTGTTATTTGTGACTAGTAGTGGTAATATAAGTTCTGCTGCAATAACAACTTCTAAAGCAGCTTATCCTATTGTTTGTTTAAAACCAGGTGTTGAACTTACATCTGATACAAACAATAATGGTGGATATATAATAAGATAAATGCATGAATATGTAAAACAAGTATAATGAAAATTATGCTTGTTTTTTTATGTGTAAAATTTTTCAAAAAAATATTGTATTAAATAATAGAAAAATATTATGTAGTATTGATTTTTTTTTTTTTTTAGTGTATAAAGAAAGTGTGAAATTTGTAGAAAAAAATAGGTTATTTAAAATAAAAAAATATATATCAAAAAATGATAAAATATACAAAAAAATATATGTAAAATATATATAAATTGTTGGGGGAAAATATGGACAGATATGGAAATTCAAGAAAAGGTATTAGTATGGTTGTACTTTTAATCACTATAGTAGTTATAGTTATTTTAACAACTGTAGTTTTAGTAGTAACATCGAAAAATAATACAATTACAGAGGCAAAGAGTGCAAGTCTTAGATCAGACATTGCTGCATTTCAAGATGAATTAGATGTATATAAAAATTCAAAATATGCAGAAAGTGTTGGAGATTTTGACCCTGATTCTTTAAATGCAAATATAGCTGGACAAGTTGAATATAACGATGAAGTGTCAAAAAATGAAGATATTTATGATATTTTACCGAGTCTAAAAGGATCATCATGGGATGGAAAAGTATATATAAAAGA
>CAKPOO010000009.1 GCA_934169925.1 uncultured Clostridia bacterium
AAAAGGTGTCAACAAATATAATCATTGTTCACACCTTTATTTTACTACATATTTTTAATATTTTGTGGACAAGTTATTAAACTCGAACCAATTTATAATTTTTATAATTATAAGTTTTCTCTTATTTTATACTACTTTCCACAGCATTGTTTGTATTTTTTTCCCGAACCACATGGACAAGGTTCATTTCTACCAATTTTTTTACCAACTCTTACTGGTTCTTTTTTTTCAGGCTCAGAAGAACCTGCATTGTTAGTAGACATATTAACTATTTTTTCCTTGCCAATATTTAATTTTTGCATATCTTCTTCTTTTTTCATTTTTATAGAAAATACAGCTTTTGTAGCATCTTCTTGTATAGAATCAACTAATTCTTCAAACATGTTGTAGCATTCTATTTTATATGCTTCAAGTGGATTAGTTTGAGCATATGCTCTTAAACCAATTCCTTCTTTTAAATCAGATATTGCATCTATGTGATCTATCCATTTATCATTTACAGTTTTTAAAACTATCATTTTTTCAAAGTTGTTTATAATATAATCTTTTTGTAAAGCTATTGCCTCTTTATGATTTTCTGCATAAATAGCTTTTACTTTTTCTTCAATCATATTTATAAAATAATCAACTTCTAAAGATTCAACCTCATCTTTTACAACAATGTTGTCTCTTCCAAAAATATTTTTTAACACAGCATTCATACTTTCAAAATCAATATCATCTAAGTTTTGTGCTTGCGCTACGTATAATGAAACAATTTTTTCTATTTTAGCATTTGCAAGTTTAAATACAATTTCTGATATATTTTCAGTATTTAATACATCTCTTCTTTGTTCATAAATAATTTCTCTTTGAGTATTCATAACATCATCATACTCAAGAACATTTTTTCTAATTGAGAAGTTTCTTCCCTCTATCTTCTTTTGAGCTGTTTCTATAGCACCACTTATCATCTTATGTTGTATAGCCATATCTTCTGGTACATTCATAGCATCAACTAGTACTTTAATTTTATCAGATCCAAATAGTTTCATAAGATCATCTTCAAAAGAAATGAAAAATTGAGTTTGACCAGGATCACCTTGACGTCCAGCACGACCTCTTAACTGATCATCTATACGTCTTGATTCATGTCTTTCACTACCTATAATTTTTAAGCCACCAACAGCTAAAACTTTTTTCTTTTCTTCTTCAATCTCAGGGCCATATTTTGCTTCAATTTTCTTTATATCTTCTTTTGCTTTTTTAACTTCATCATTTTCAAAAGTAACAGGAGTTATTGCCATTTCAATAATTTCATCTTCGTAACCGATCTTTTTTAGTTCTTCTTTTACTATATATTCAAGGTTACCACCAAGAGCAATATCAGTTCCACGTCCTGCCATATTAGTAGCAATGGTAACTGCTTTATATTTACCTGCTTGTGCTATAATTTCAGCTTCTTTTTCATGAAATTTAGCATTTAATACATGATGAGGTATTTTTTCTCTTTTTAATAATGAACTTATAATCTCTGATTTATCAACAGAAACAGTACCTACTAAAACTGGTTGACCAATTTCATAACTTTCTTTTACTTCTTTTACAATTGCCTCATATTTACCTTTTTGAGTTTTATATATAACATCATTTTTGTCATTTCTTATAACTGGTTTATTTGTTGGTATTTCTATTACATCTAATTTATATATACCTTTAAATTCGTCTTCTTCTGTTTTTGCTGTACCAGTCATACCTGCAAGTTTTGAATATAATCTAAAGTAATTTTGGAAAGTAATTGTTGCAAGTGTTTGTGATTCAGATGCAATTTTTACTCCCTCTTTTGCTTCAATTGCTTGATGTAATCCGTCACTATATCTTCTTCCAACCATTATACGTCCTGTAAATTCATCAACAATTAAAACTTGGCCATCTCTTACTATATAGTCTACATCTTTTTTCATTATACCATAAGCACGAATTGCTTGGTTTATATGTTGAGATATTTCTAAATTATTTACGTCTGACAAATCTTCAATTCCAAAATATTTTTCTGCTTTTTTTGTACCAGTTTCAGAAAGAGCAACTGTTTTTGCTTTTAAATCTACAATATAATCATAATCATTATCAGCTTCATCCATGTGTTTGTCATCATCTTCAATTACAAATTTTGCTTTAAGACCTTTTGCAAATTTATCAGCTTTAACATAAATATCACTTTGCTTATCTACCATTCCTGAAATTATAAGAGGAGTACGAGCCTCATCAATTAAAATACTATCTATTTCATCGACAATAGCATAATTAAGACCTCTTTGAACCATAGATTCTTTGGACATAGTCATATTATCTCTTAAATAATCAAATCCAAATTCATTATTTGTACCATATGTAATATCTGCACTGTATGCTTGTTTTTTTGCATCTGGCATCATACCAGATATAACAAGACCAACGCTTAAGCCTAAAAATCTATATAGTTTCCCCATCCAAACACTATCACGTTTTGCAAGGTAATCATTAACTGTTACAACATGAACACCTTTTCCAGATAATGCATTTAAATATACAGGAAGTGTTGCAACCAAAGTTTTACCTTCACCAGTTTTCATTTCTGCAATTCTTCCTTGATGCAAAATAATACCACCAATTATTTGAACTCTAAAATGTTTTAAACCTAGAATTCTTCTACTTGCTTCAACAACAGTAGCATAAGCTTCTGGTAATATATCATCTAAAGTTTCACCATTTTTCAATCTTTCTTTAAATTTTTCAGTATGTGATACTAATTCTTCATCAGATATATTTTCATACTCTTTTTGATAATTTTCAACTTTATCAACAAGAGGTAATATCTTATTAATTTCTCTTTGGCTATATGAACCAAATATTTTTTCCAATAACTTCATAGTTAACCTCCTACTTGTAAATCAATTAAATTATACCACAAAATATTATAAAATCAATTAAAAATATGTATATTATTTAAGATTTAAGAATATATATATTACTAATTGAGGTAAATGTTTTATGTTTGTTATTAATTTTAAACTTGATGCAAAAAAAATTATATTTTCATGTATACTTATAGCAGGAGTTATTGCTACTATTATTGAATTTTCAAATAAAGATATAAAGCTTGTTGATGTTAATGCTGATACCACTTATGACTATATCTTTACTGAAGAAAATTATACAACTTTATTAAACCAAATTCACTCAAATATTGATGCAAGTGTTGGTAAAACTGTAAAAATTTCTGGATTTGTATATACAATGCCTGATTTTAAAGAAAATTACTTTGTATGTGGAAGAAATGTTATAGAAAATAGTCAAGATAAAGTTGCAGGTTTTCTTTGCAAATCGGAAGAAAAACCAAAATTACAAGAAAATGAATGGGTTGAAATTACCGGTATAATCATAAAAGGAGATTATAATGGTCAAATGCCAATTATTAAAGTTGGTAGTTTAAATAAAATTGTAGCACCTGCTAATACTTTTGTTGAAGATAAAACAAATAATGAAGGAAATAATTCATAAAAAAAATTACCATTATATCACACGAATTTGATATAATGGTAATTAAACTAAAAGATAGACTTATAGACTGTTATAATACTCATATATTTCCAAAACTGCTTTTGTATATTTTGTACTATAAACTCCGTTACTCCAGGCTTTTTCTGCACGTGAATACCCCATATTATAAATCATCAAAACTTGATTTAACTGCGTATCTGCAGCTCCAGCTCGACTAAGGAATATGCAACCAGCTAAAATGTTTTGATAAGGATCAAACAAATCATTGATATCATAATTATCACTTAAGAATTTCTTATTGCAATCATTAATTTGCATTAGTCCACTATCTTTTGTTGCACTCCTACAATTTGGATCAAACTTTGATTCTACTTCAATCACGGCAAGAATAAGTTGCACTGGTATGCTAAATCTTTCTGAACACTCATAAATGTAATCCTGTTCATCTTTTGAAAGTGGAACATCATAATAACGTTTAGATAAAGTATCATCTTGTGTTTTTAGATCTTCACTTTCTCCCCCTTTTTCTTCGTTTAGAGTGGAAATACCTTCAACTGCTAAGTCATTTGAATCACCCTCGAATTTTGATTCAATCTCAGCTGTTTTTTCTTCTAACTCATTTTTTGTAACTGTAAGCCGTTCTGAATCTTTAGTTACATAAACATCATTAGTTTCTTTGTCATAAGTTAGGGTTTCCTTTTCTTCAACTTCGTCAAAGGCAAGTGTAATACTTTCTTCAGACAAAGCTGCTGACTTAGCTACTACTATGTTAAAACTAATTAAAACTAGTATTAGTGCGCCAAGTCTTAGCTTTTTCTTCATGGTTCTTTCCTCCTTAATTAAATAGAAATTAAATTATGTAAAATTGCATTATTTATTATAGCACAATTTATTCGCCTTGTCAAAATTTTATTAGCTTTACGACAATATTAGTGAAAAAAGTATAAAAAAATTATGGATTTTCATCCATAATTTTTGAATATTAACATTTTGTTTTTATTTCTTCAAATCTTCTTATCTTCATAGTAGTAGTTTTTGCAAACTCACCTTTTTTTATTTCTAATTTTTTTATAGCCTTATATCCAACTAAAGTTTTATTTACTTGTTTTATTTGATTCCAAAGCATTTTATACACTTCTTCATCAGATGGAATATTGTCTTTTCCAAATTGTTCTTCTAAGTATTTTTCATTTACTCTAACTCTAGCTGTAACAACAAGTTCTAAGTTATCTTTTTCATCTTTTGCACCATAAACAAAAGATTCTTCTACTAAATCAAGTCTATTTAATATTGTTTCAATTTCTTCTGGAAATATTTTTTTACCATTTGATGTAACAATAACATTTTTACTTCTACCTGTAAGAACAAGATTACCTTTTACATCAAAATATCCAAGATCTCCTGTATACAACCATCCATTTTTAATAGTTTTTTTAGTTTCTTCTGGCATTTTGTAATATCCCATCATTACATTATCACCTTTTACAATTACCTCACCAATGTTACTTGATTCATTTTCATTTTGACTCAAATCAATTCTAACATCAGTATTATACATTGCTTTTCCACAAGTTCCTGCAACTCTAGTTTTTATTCTTGTTCCAGTTATAAAAGGAGCTGTTTCTGTAGAACCAAAACCTTGTAAGAAGATAATTCCATAATTTTCAAACTTCTCAATTATTTCCTTATCTATAGGTGCTGCACCACAAAATATTATTTTTAGATTTCCACCTAGAGATTCATGTATTTGTTTAAATAATTTTCTTCTAAAATCAATACCTATCTTACTAAGTGCACTTGCTACTTTACCAGCAGTTTTTACTAAATTTTCTTTTTTTGTTTCAGCTATTTTTTTATCTATCTTTTTGCTTAAATTTTCTATTAATGCTGGCACAGCAATTAATATATCAGGTTGTATATCTTGCATATCTTTTGCAACATATTTTAATCCCTCACAAATACCAATTGTACCACCTACACTAGTTAACCACAAAAAATCAGCAGTACATTCATAAGTATGATGCATTGGAAGAATTGAAAGCGATGTATAATCTTTCATTGCTGGTACTATTTGAGCAGCTCCAATTACATTTGCCATCAAATTTTTGTGAGAAATCATAACACCTTTTGGTGTTCCTGTTGTACCAGATGTAAATAACAAAACTCTAAATTCTTCTTGATCTATTTTTATTTTTAAATATGATTTATCTTTTTTTAGTAATCTATTACCTTCTTTTACAATTTGATCAAAAGAAAATGAACCTTCATCAGATTTTATTTTATCCATATTTATATATATAAAATCTTTTGGTAAATCTTTTTTTATACTTTCTATAACATCAGCTTTTCTATCTGCATAAACTATACATTTTGCCTCTGATCTTTTAAGCAGATTTAAAATTTCATTTGCAGGCAATTCTTTATCAAGTGGAACTATAACACCTACACCACAAATAGTTGCCATATATGTAACAAACCATCTATAGCTATTTTGACCAATTACTGCTATTTTTTCTCCTTTAAGATTAAATTTATTAATTAAAACTGTACCTAAAGAATCAATATCTTCCTTTAACTTTTTATATGTTATATTTTCAAATTTTCTAGTTTTAGGATTTTTTTCTTTAAAAGCGATTTTTTCACCAAATTGTGTATATCTTGTATTTACAATCTCTTTTAAATTTTTAAATTTTTCTAATTTTATAACTTCATCGTTTTTACCGTTAATTTCAATATCCATGATATCTTCCTCCACATTTTGTATTATATAATTGATAAATAAATTTGTCAAATAAGTACTATCTTTAAAAACTTTTTTTATTATAAAATGCAAAAGAAAAAAAGAGTATTTCTACTCTTTTTCAACTTCAATATAACATTCCTTTTTATCTTTATTACAAATAGCATCTGAAACTTTATCAAAAGCTGTTGGAATAAGTTCTATTAATTTATCTACTGGTGTACTACCATCTACAGAAAGTAATTTTACATTTCCATCTTTTACAATTAAAAAAGCTTCTGGGGTTATATTTACACCAGCACCACTACCTCCACCAAAAGGTAAATTTGCATTTTCTGAAAATTTGTTTAATTTATTTGTATTAAATTCACTACCACCTGCAGCAAATCCAAATGATACTTTAGACACAGGAATTACTAAAGTTCCATCTTTACTTTCAACACTTTTTCCTATTATTTTATTTACATCTATCATATTTTCAATTGATGTCATTGCAGTAATCATTAAATTTTCTATCGGACACTTTTTTTCCATGTATATACCTCCTAAAAATTAAATATATAAATCTTATTAATATACCCATAGTATTTGCAAAATTTAAAAATATTATACAATTTATACTAAAGTTTGATACATTACTATTTGATGAATATATATTAATTTTAGTGTTTTTAAAATTGATATTTTTCTCAAAAAATTTAAAAAATATTGAAATAACTGTATTTAAACTTGTAACTAAATATGCATTAAATATATAATCAATAAATTTAATATCAAGATTTAAATTAATGCTTCTTAATTTAGTTGTTCTTTTTAAATATCTTAGTTGAATTTTTGTTATTTTTTTACTAAATGTATCTTTTTTACTTAGATATTTTTCAATTGTTTCAATTAATACTTCATTTGATAACTTTTTTAATTTATTTTTTATTTCTTTTTTTCTTTCTGACATTTTTTTGTTTTCATTTTTATTTAATTTAATTTTAAATACTCTAAAAAAGTTTAGGAAATAAACAGATACATAGTTATTATTTTTAGAATTTTCAGTACTATCTTTACTGTTATATTTTATCTTTACTTTTAGTGGAAACATATATTTTAATAAATTTTTTATTATAATAAAAAGAATAAGGAATTTCATACTTTCACCTTAATATATTTTTCCAATTATAACCATAAATTATGCAAAAAAAAGAATAACAAATCTGTTATTCTTCATATTCCATTTGATATCCTAAAACATCAATGGTATCACCACTTTTTAATCCTTTTTCTCTTAATTTATCCATAACTCCCATATTATTTAATACTCTTTGCATATACTGTCTTGATTCAATATCAAAAATATTAACTTTCATCATCAATCTTTCTATTGGTTCTCCGTAAACTAAATAATAATCTTCTGATTTTTTCTCTACATAGAAATTTTGATCAACAACTTCATTTTGTCCATAATTTTCGTCTATTTCAACAATATCTTCTTTAGGAATACTTTCAAGTTCTTTAGCTAAATATTCAACTACTTCATCAACACCTTGCTTTGTTGCTGCAGATGTTTTAAATAGCTTTAATCCTTTTTCATTACATACTTTTTCTAGCTGTTTAAAGTTTTCATCATCAAGTGTAACATCTGACTTATTTGCAACTACAATTTGCTTTTTAGATGCTAATTTTTTACTATATTTTTTTAATTCTTCATTTATTTTATAAAAATCATCAACTGGATTTCTTCCTTCACTTCCAGAAATATCAATTACATGTAATAGAAGTCTTGTTCTTTCAACATGTTTTAAAAATGTAAGACCAAGACCAACACCATCACTTGCACCTTCAATTATACCTGGAATATCTGCCATTACAAAAGCTTTACCAGATTTTGGCTTTACTACACCTAGTGCTGGCTCTAATGTTGTAAAATGATAATTTGCAATTTTAGGTCTTGCAGATGAAACAGTTGATATAATTGTTGATTTACCAACATTTGGAAAACCTATAAGACCAACATCGGCAAGCATTTTAAGTTCAAGTTCAATATTTTTTTCTATACCTTTTTGACCATTTTCAGCAAAATTTGGTACTTGTCTTGTAGGAGTTGCAAATCTTGAATTACCTCTTCCACCTTTTCCACCTTTTGCTATTAAAAATTCATCACCATCTTTTGAAAGGTCAGCTACTATTACGTCTTTGTCTATATCTTTAATTATAGTCCCCTTTGGTACTGGTATATAAATATCTTCTCCTGATTTTCCTGTTTTTCTTGCACCATCACCTTTTTTACCATCTTCAGCTTTAAATATTTTTCTATATCTAAAATCAAGTAATGTTGTCATATCTTTGTCGACTTTAAAAATAACGCTTCCGCCTCTTCCACCGTCTCCACCATCAGGTCCACCATTTGCAACATATTTTTCTCTTCTAAAACTTATTGCTCCAGGTCCACCATTTCCTGATTTTACTGTTATTTTTGCATAATCTATTAACATATATTCTCCTTTTTATTAATCTTCAAAATAATCAATTTTCATAGATTTTTTTACTTTTTTCATTGTATATTTTGCTTTTTTTCTTGCAGCTTCATTTCCTTCTTTTAAAATATTTACTACTTCATCTTTATGTTCAAGATAATATTTTCTTTTTTCTCTAATAGGATTTAAAAACTCTTCAACTTTTGAAATTAACTCTTTTTTACAAGCAACACATCCACGTTTTCCAAGTTTACATTCACTACAAACTGTATCAACATTTTCTTTATTTAATAATTTGTGGTAATAATATACCATACAAACATCTGGATTTGCTTTATCATCTTTTTTTATTTTTTCTGGATCAGTTATAGCTCCCATAATCTTTTTAGTAACAGTTTCAGTATCATCACATAAATATAACGCATTACCTAAACTTTTACCCATTTTTTCTCTTCCATCAAGTCCTTTTAATCTTGGAGTTTTACTTAAAATATACTCTGGTTCTATTAAAGTTTCTCCATATATTGAGTTAAATTTTCTTACTATTTCTCTACATTGCTCTATTAATGGAAGTTGATCTTCTCCTACTGGTATTAAAGCTCCCCCCATAGCAGTTATATCTGCAGCTTGACTTACTGGATAACCAACAAAACCATATGTTACACTTTCTCCATCATTACCAAATAAAGCTTTCTTTTGTGCTATTTCAGTTTTTACAGTTGGGTTACGATATAGTCTTGACATAGTTACAAGATTTGAATAAAAAACTGTAAGTTCTGCAATTTCTGGTATTGTTGATTGAACAAATAAATGTGCTTTTTTTGGATCTATACCAATTGATAATAAATCTATTGTTATTTCTAATAAATTCTTTCTTACTTTATCAGGATTATCAAAATTATCTGTTAAAGCTTGAACATCTGCAATTTCAAAAAAACATTCATAATCATCTTGTAATTTTACCCAATTTCCTGTAGCTCCAAAAAAATGTCCTATGTGTAAATTCCCTGTTGGTCTTATACCTGTTAATATTGTTTTCTTTTCTTCCATCAAAATACCTCCAAAAAATAATTTAGTATATTATATACTAAAATTATAAAAAAAACTAGCTTTTATTTTAAATTATGTAAATTTATATATAAGAATAACAAAAAACTACACTTAAAATAAATTTAAATGTAGTTTTTAGTTTAATTATTCATAAAATAATAAAATGTTATTCTGTTTTAGACTTTTCATTTTCTATAATTGATCTTGCTGCAACTATTCCACTTGCTCCAGCCTGAGCAAGTCCACGTGTAATACCTGACCCATCTCCTATAACATAAAAATTAGCATATTCATTAAGTTCAAGATTATAAAAAGTTTCAGGTTTATCGCTATAAAACTTAACCTCCAATCCATATAACAAAGTATCTGCATTAGTAACGCCTGGGATTAACTTATTTAAAACTTCTAATGTTTCAATTATATTATCAAGTATATCTTTTGGCATTACAAGGCCTAAGTTACCAGGAACAGCATCATATGTAGGTTTTACAGTTGACTGTGAAAGTTTTTTTTCTGTTGTTGCTCTACCAGCTTTTAAATCTGCATATCTTTGAACAATGAGATTGTCATTGCCTGCAAATATACTCGTATTTAAAGCCATTGTCTCTGCATATAAATTTTTATTTAAACCTTCTAAATCCAAACTTACAAGCAATGCAAAATTAGTATTTTTACTATGCTTTTTTTCATCTAGAAAACAACTATGACCATTAGCAATCTTGAAGTTACCAAATTTTTCATTTACAACATAGCCATAAGGATTCATATCAAAAATCCTTACAAACTTATTATGACTTTTTGTTAAATAGTGAAGCTTGGCTTCATAAAGATTTTCAGTAATATCATGCATAACTTTCTCTGGAAGTTCTACTCTAACTCCAATATCTAATTCACCATTGATAGTTTGAATATCTAACTTTTCAAATTGTTTTTTAAGCCAATTTGAACCTTCTTTGCCAGGTGCTGCAATAAGATATTTACATGTTACAAAAACATTATTTAAATCTTTATTTAAAATATTCAAAGTAAATTTTTCTTTTGCTGACATTATATCAATAACTTCTGTATTGCAAAAAATATCTACTTTGTATTTTAAATATTCATACATATTTAAAAGTACATTAACATTATTTTCTATTCCAAGATGCTTTATTTTAGCTTCTGTTAAATGTAAATCATACTTTAAAGCTTCCATACAAAAATCATCTGCAAACTTACTTTTGCCATCAAAGACTTTCTGTTCTTCTCCAAATTTTGTAATAATTTCATCAACATATTTAATAGTATTTTCAGTTGATTCTTCACCTATATAATCAGCTAAATTGCCACCAAATTCTGTTGTCATATTAAACTTTCCACCTGAAAAACAACCAGCACCACCAAAACCTGTAGTAAGATCACAATCTTTACAATCTAAGCACCTATTGATTCTTGTAGTTAGAATTTTATGACATTTTCTTTTTCTTATATCATTTCCCTTTTCAATAAGTAAAATTGATAAATTAGTATTTTTACTTAACTCATATGCTGCACATATACCAGCTATTCCTGCACCAATAATGCATACATCATACTTTTTCTTGATTTTTGCTTCCTTCATACTTAATCCTCCTTTTTAATTAAAAAGTTATTTACAAAAAAATTATGTTAATTATATAACGCTATTTTCTAAAAGTCAATATTTTATTTTTTAATGCATATTATTTTTCTGCTTCGAATATTATTAAGTATATTTTACTAAGGAGTGAGATTTTATGTGGCATACCTATTCAATTAAAGAAACAGAAAAGAAATTAAAAACTAGTGTAAATTTTGGTCTTTCAACAAAAGAAGTAGAAAAAAGAAAAAAAGAATATGGAGAAAATGTTATAACTGAAAAGAAAAAAGAATCATTTTTCTCCAAATTTATATCACAATTTAAAGATTTTATGATAATAATTTTACTAATTGCAGCTCTAATTTCAGGTGTACTGTCTTTTATACAAAATACAAATGACTACACCGATTCTATAATTATAGTATCAATAGTAATATTTAATGCAATAATAGGGGTATTGCAAGAAAGTAAAGCAGAAAAAATGGTTGATGCTTTAAAAAAGATTTCGTCCCCAACTTGTAAAGTTAAACGTAATGGAAAAATATCTACTCTGCAAACAAAAGATCTTGTTCCAGGTGATATTATTTTAATAGAAAATGGTAATATTGTTCCTGCAGATTGTAGAATTATATCAACCTCAAATTTTAAAGTAGATGAATCTGCTCTAACTGGTGAAACAACACAAATAGAAAAAGATTCAGATGTTATATTACAAGAAAAAATACCACTTGGTGATATGCAAAATATGGCATTTTCTTCAACTATTACAGTATCTGGTCATGCAGAAGCAATTGTAGTTGCAACTGGTATGAATACAAATGTAGGAAAAATTGCGAACATGCTTATGGAAGATAATAGAACACTTACACCACTTCAATTAAAACTTGCAGATGTAGGAAAAAAGCTTGGTTTACTTTGTATATTTATTTGTATTATTATCTTTTTTATAGGGTGCTTAAAAAAGATTTCTGTAACTGATATGTTTATGATGTCAATTTCACTAGCAGTTGCAGCAATTCCAGAAGGATTACCTGCTATTGTTACTATTATGCTTTCATTTGGAATAACTAAAATGGCAAAAAAGAATGCTATAATTAGGAAACTTCCTGCAGTTGAGACTTTAGGTTCTAGTATGGTTATATGTTCAGATAAAACTGGTACTCTTACTAAAAACGAAATGGAAGTAATTTTGGTATACGATTCAAATGGAAAACTTGAATCTGGTTTTAATATGAATACATACAAATTTTGCTTAAAACTTGGTAGTATTTGTAACAATTCAATTGTTGAAAATACTAATTCTTTTAAAGAAAAAAATATAATTGGTGAACCTACAGAACTTGCTATTACTAAAGCTGCTATAAAATACGGAGCATATGAAAAATGTGAAAGATTATTTGAAATTCCTTTTGATTCTAAAAGAAAAATGATGTCTACTATTAATATTTTAAATAATAAAAAAATGTTGATAGTAAAAGGAGCACCTGATTTTTTAATTAATAAATGTAATAGATATTATTCAAATGATAATATTTTAGATATGTCATCATCAAAAAAATCAGAAATTTTAGGATATAATGAAACTATGTCTAAAAATGCTTTAAGAGTAATAGCTGTAGCATATAAAGAAATAAGTAGTGTTCCTAATACAAATAAATATAATGCTAATGACATAGAATCTAACTTAATTTTTGTAGGCCTTATAGGAATGATTGATCCACCTAGAGAAAATGTAGAAAAATCTATACTTGAATGTAAAAGAGCTGGTATAAAGCCTGTTATGATAACAGGAGATCATGTAATAACTGCTAAAGCAATAGCAAAAAAGATTGGGATATTTAATGATGATGATCTTGCTATTTCTGGAAAAGAACTTGATTTGTTAAGTGATAAAGATTTAGTAAAAAATATATCAAAATATTCAGTTTTTGCAAGGGTATCACCAGAACATAAAGTAAGAATTGTAAAAGCTTTTAAGAAAAATCAAAAAGTTGTAGCAATGACAGGTGATGGAATAAATGATGCTCCTGCACTAAAAGCTGCAGATATTGGTATTGCTATGGGAAAAAATGGTACGGATGTTGCTAAAAATGCATCTGATATGATACTTACTGATGATAATTTTGTCACTATTGTTGAAGCTGTAAAAGAGGGCAGACATATTTACGATAATATAAAAAAAGCTGTACATTTTTTACTTGCTACAAATATTGGAGAAATATTTACAATATTGCTAGGTTTAATATTTAGTATAAATATGCCTTTACTTGCAATACATTTATTATTTATAAATTTAATTACAGATTCATTACCTGCAATAGCACTAGGTTTAGAACCAATTGAAAAAAATATTATGAGAAAAAAGCCTATACCTAAAAATAAAAGTATATTTGCAGATGGCATGATTTTTAGTATATTTATTGAAGGATTATTAATCGGACTACTTACAATTGTGACATTTAATATTTCAGTTAAACTTTATACTTTAGAAGTTGCAAGAACAATGACTTTCATAACTCTTAGTTTCCTAGAATTATTCCACAGTTTCAACATAAGAAGTAAAGAATCTATATTTAAAATAGGAATATTTAGAAATAAATACTTAATACTTTCATTTATCCTTGGTATACTTTTACAAACAACAATAGTTATAATACCTACTTTTGCAAACCTATTTAAAATAGTTCCTCTAAATTTAACTCAGTGGTTTACTTGTATTATAATTTCTATTATTCCAATAATACTATTTGAAATAAAAAAGAAAATGTCAGAACTAAAAAATGGAGTCGTTATAAGTTAAAAAATAACCTCGATTGTAAAATGATACTTACAATCGAGGTTTATTTTAATATTCTTCAATTCTCTTTTTTGCTTCTTTATTTTTCTCTAAATATTCATCATATGTCATTCTATAATCTTTTATTCCATCGTCAGTTATTTCAATTATCCTATTTGCAACAGTTTGTACAAATTCATGATCATGTGATACAAAAATAACTTCTGATACAGTTCTTTTTAAACCATTATTTAAGGCTGTTATACTTTCAAGATCAAGATGATTTGTTGGTTCATCAAGAAGTACTAAATTTCCTGCTTCAAGCATTGCACGAGCAAACATACATCTAGCTTTTTCTCCACCTGATAAAACATTTACTTTTTTTAATGCTTCTTCTCCAGAAAATAACATTCTGCCTAAAAAACTTCTAACTATAGTTTCATCATTTATATTAAAATCATCTGCAATCCATTTTGTAATAGACTTATCTGATTTAAAATACTTTTCATTATCTTGTGGTACATAAGATGTTTTTATTGTTTGACCAAATGTTATTTTACCTTTATCTTTTGGAAGTTCTCCCATTAATACTTTAAATAATGCAGTTTTTGCAATACCATTATTTCCTACAAGAGCTATTTTATCACCTTTTAAAACTTTAAAAGAAACATTTTTTAATACTTGTACACCATCCACAGATGCTGAAATATTATCCACATCTAAAATATCTTTTCCTGACTCACGTTCAGGTTTAAATTCAATATATGGATATTTTCTTGTTGATGGAACTATTTCATCAAGTTGAATTTTTTCTAAAGTTTTCTTTCTTGAAGTTGCTTGTTTTGATTTAGAAGCATTTGCACTAAATCTACGAATGAAATCTTCTAATTCTTTTATCTTTTCTTCTTTCTTTTTATTAGATTCTTTCATTTGTTTTAAAGCAAGTTGACTTGATTCATACCAGAAATCATAGTTACCAACGTATAATTTTATCTTGCTATAATCTATATCTAAAATGTGAGTACAAACTTTATTTAAGAAATGTCTATCATGTGATACAACTATAACTGTGTTTTCATAATCAATTAAGAAATCTTCTAACCATTCAATAGCAGAAATATCTAAATGGTTTGTAGGCTCATCAAGAAGTAAAATATCTGGATTTCCAAATAAAGCTTGTGCAAGTAATACTTTTACTTTTTGTGGACCAGTAAGTTCTTTTACAAATTTATCATGAAATTCTTGTTCAATTCCAAGACCTTCTAGTAATTGAGCAGCATCTGATTCTGCCATCCATCCATTAAGTTCTGCAAATTCAGCTTCTAGCTCTCCTGCTTTTATACCATCTTCATCAGAAAAATCTTCTTTTGCATATATTGCTTCTTTTTCTTTCATAATTTCATAAAGTCTTGCATTACCACGAATAACAGTATCAATAACTTTTACTTCATCATATTCATAATGATTTTGTCTTAATATTCCAAGTCTTTCTTTTGGTGATTTTGTAACTGAACCCTCACTTGGTTCAAGTTCTCCTGATAATATTTTTAAAAATGTTGATTTTCCAGCACCATTTGCGCCTATAACGCCATAACAATTTCCAGGTGTAAATTTAACATTTACATCTTCAAATAATGTTCTTTTACCAAATCTTAAAGTCACTCCACTTACATTTAACATTTTAATATCTCCTTTTTTTACCATAAAAGTATAACATATAGCAATTTAATTTACAAGGCTTTTAATTAATTAGAATTCTTTTTGTTGACGTAATATAAAAAATATAGTAAAATCTATTTGGTGATTTATATGAATGAAAATAAAGAAAAAATGGAAAAACTAATAAATGAAAGAAAAAACAAAACAAAAGAAAATACAAAAAAGATGTTAAATGATTATAAAAAATTTGCTTCTAAAGGAAATGCTATCGATATGGCTGTTGGTATTGCTATAGGTAGTGCTTTTACTGCAATAGTTAATTCAATTGTATCATCTGTAATTTCACCAATTGTATCATTACTTACAAATAATATAGATTTATCTTCACTATTTGTAACAATAAAAGGTGAAAAATTTGATACTTTAGCAGAAGCAAAAGCTGCAGGTTCTTTAGTTATTACTTACGGAGAACTTATTAATTCAATTATTAACTTTTTAATAATTTCTTTTGTATTATTTATAGTAGTGTCTATCATGAAAAAATCAAATAAGAAAAAAGAAACTGTTATTGAAGAAAGTAAAAAAGAAACAACAAAAACTTGTCCTTATTGTTTAAGTACAATTCCACTTGAAGCTTGTAAATGTGCTTTTTGCACATCTGATTTAAGAGAAGATGACGAAAACAAAGATAAAGCACAAATTGAAATTAAAGATAATACTGATGAAAAAATAGAAAATGAAAATCCTACAAATGTTTAATTTTGTAGGATTTTTTCATCTATATCATCTATATTTTTTAATATCTCTTGAATTACAGAATTTGAAGTTATTAAAGGATAATTTTCTAATATAACTTGCTTTTTTGAATTAACTTTTTCATTTGCAATTTTGCAAATATTTATATCTTCACTTTTTAAATTTTCATTTGCTTCATGAATTTCAATATAAATATTGCTATTATTATCTAGATACATAGTGCACTCATCTAAAAACATACTTACATATTCTGCTTTTTTATTATATAGGTTTAATATGTCTTGTTGATTTTTTTTAGTTTTACCATTTTTTTGAATTAAAAAAGCACAAAGGATAAACACAAGTATAACTAAACATAAACTTATAATAATAATCTTTTTCTTGTTCATTTTTTCACTCATTTCTATTTAATATATTTTTATACAAAAAAAGAAACTAGACAACTAGTTTCTTTAATATCGAATTATTTTTTATTTACTAATTCTTTTAAAGCTTTTCCTGCTTTGAAAACTGGAGCTTTAGAAGCTGGTATTTTGATTTCTTCTTTAGTTTGTGGGTTTCTACCTTTTCTAGCAGCTCTTTGTCTTACTTCAAAAGTACCAAATCCAACTAATTGAACTTTTTCTCCAGCTTTTAAAGATTCTTCTACAGTTGTAACGAAAGCGTCTAAAGCAGCTTCAGCAGCTTTTTTTGTTAATTTGCTTTCTTCAGCAATTTTAGCTATTAATTCAGCTTTATTCATTCTAAATCCCTCCTAATGTAACCTCGCTTATTGATTACACTTAGAATATACTACAAACCAAAATTAATGTCAACATTTTTTTTGCTTTTTTTCTTATTTTTTACCGTTTTTTAAGTGTTTTCATATATTTTTTACTATTTTTTATACACTAATTTATAAATTTTGTTCCCCATTGGTAATTGTTTAATTTCATTTTCATTTAAAATTTTCATTTTTAACACTAAAAATGCATATGAAATTACAGCAACAAGCATTGAAACTAAAGTTGAAATTGAATTTTTCATACCAATTACAGACATTATATTATATGCAAATATTGTTATAATCCCCATTCCAATACTTGCTATTAAAACTTTTCCAAAAATACCTTTTAAATTTGGTTTTTGTTTTAATGTTTTAAATAAAATTATAAATGATGTTGTAAATGCAACAATATTATATACAACTGTTGATATAGCTGGTATTATTTCTCCATATTTTGGAACTAAAGTAACATTTAAAATGTATTTTACAACAGCACCTAATGCAAGACATGCACCAGGAACATATACCTTTCCTAAACCTTGAAGTGAACCATATAAAGTTTGTGAAATAACTGAAAATATTATTCCCCAACATTGAATTTGTAATAATGGTGCTCCCGCAGATGCATTAGGAAATATTAATAAAAATATTGGTGTTGCAAGCACAAACATCCCAACTGCACAAGGAAATGCTATAATTGAAGATACTTTTAATGAATAATTTATTTTATCAACAGCTTCTTTTTTCTTTCCTTTTGCAATTGCAGAAGATATAAATGGAACTAAAGCAACTGAAAAAGCAACATTTAATGAAAGTGGAACTGAATATAAAATATCAACTTTACCTAAAATTATTCCAAACTTTTCATTTGCAGTTTGAATATCATATCCAAACTTTTGAAGTCCATCCATAACTGAAACTAAATCTATAACACCTGATAAAGCAACAACAACACTTCCAAAAGAAATTGGAATTGCATAAGTGATTAATTTTTTTGCAATTTTTTTAAAACTATCTTGACCAAAATCCCTTGCTTCATTTACTTCAACTTTTATATCTTTTCTATTTTTCCTATAATATATAAGCAAATATAAAAATGCACTAGAAGCTGCAACTGTTGTAGCAAGAGTTGATCCTGCTGCCATTATTTGTGGAGTTGATCCAATTAAAAGTACTACAAATAATATTGAAAATACGCTATTTACCACTTGCTCAATAATTTGTGCTTTACTATATTCTGTCATATTTTGCATTCCAACAAAATATCCTCTTAAAACTGCAGACATTGATACAAAAATTATTGCTGGTGCAAGTGACATTAAAGTATATTTAACACCTGGATTTTTAAGAATATTATTTGCTATAAATCCTGCTCCAAAGAAAAGACCAAGTGCAAAAATTACACCTATTAAACTAAACACTACAAGTGCTGTTTTAAATATTTTATGTGCTCCTTTTTTATCTCCAACTGCAATTTTTTCAGAAACTAATTTTGAAATTGTATTAGGAATTCCTGTTGTTGCAATTGCCAGTAATAATGAATATACCTGATATCCAGAACCATAATAACTATTTCCCTCATCACCAAATTGTGGGAAATTTGTAAGTACTACTCTATATACAAATCCAAATATTTTTATCAATACTTGAGACATCATAATTATTAGTACACCATTCATAAAACTTTGCTTTTTTACCGCCAAAATATACACCTCTTTATTATATACTAAATTTTATTTGTTATTATACCATATAAAAAAATAAATTTAAACAATAAAAATATAAAAAAGGTAAAAAGAAAAAAGATGAACTATCAAATTAGTTCATCCTTATATACTACATGAAACATTTAACAAGAAGATATACACCAACTGCAATTGTTATAACTCCTGCAATTAAAGCAATCCTTGCATTTTGATTTGATTTATTTATAAAATCTTCTTCTGATTTTGTTGTAACAACAAATGGTTTCTTAGAATCTCTTGGTTTTCCTATATGTATAGTATTTCCAACTTTAAAAGCTTCACCTAAAACATATAAATTTTGGTTTGCACTTATTGTTTTTTCTACCATTTTAAAGCCTATTGTTTCAGCTCCATAACGATTTATTGATATTGAATTGAAAAATCTATAATTATTTACATTTGATTTTGGTTCAAATCTATCAAAAGTTTTTGGAATATCTAAATTACATCCTGTTGCATTAAGCTCTATATCAATACTATCATCTGAACTTCCATCTTTTATGCTAATTTCTTGACTGCTTTTTTCTGTTGAAATTTCCTCTTCCCTTTTATCAATTCTTGTTTCTCTATTTCCATTGCTATCTGTATATTCTTTTTTCTCTTCTATTACTTGTGATACGGTTGCTTCACAATATGCAACACTTCTGTTAGAAAATGGTGTTTCAACTAAATTATCAGAAACAATGTTACCTTTTAATTCAACATACTCTCTGTACTCATTTCCAAGTCCATTTGAGTCCATTTGATCAAACATATCTTTTAAATCGGAAATAGATTTTGTTTGCATAAATTTCATTTCTCTTGCTGTATCCTGTGCTTTTGTTCTAACATAAAATATTAAGGCAAGACCTGCAATAATAAAAAGAATTGCAAAAAAAATATTCATTAAAGCTTCCTCCTATACTACTTACCCATTTCTTTTTTTAATTTTTCTAATTCAGCATCTATACTACTTTCTTTTTCCATTTTTGCAAATGGATCTGATTCATCCTCTACAACTCCAGATACTTCTGCAAAAGCATCAGCTTGTGATTCTTTTTGTTCAATTTTCTTTTCCATCTTATCCATTTTTGCAAATGCACTCTTACTATCCATATTACCTAAAGCTTTAGACATTTGTGCCTTTGCATCAGCCATTTGACTTCTAGCTACTAACATAGCTTGTTTACTTCTAGCTTCTTCTAATTTTTGTTTTAAGATATCTACTTGATTTTTAATTTCATTTACTTGTTTTTCCATAGAAGCTACCATTTCTTCATATTGAGTAGCCATTTTATCTTGATTTACTTTATTTTCTAAAGCTTGTCTTGCTAAATCTTCATTACCTTGTTCTAAACATTTTTTTGCTTTTTCTTGCCAATTTTCAGATTGAGCTTTTGCATCTGCTAATTGTTTTTTTACTTGATTTAAGCTTCCCATTGCTATTCCTAAACTTTGCGTAGATTTACTTAATTGATCCTCCATATCTATAATTATTTGTTTTACCATTTTTTCTGGATTTTCTGCTTTGTCAATCAAATCATTTATATTTGATCTTATTAAATCACTAACTCTTTCAAATATTGCCATTTTAAACTCCTCCTAATAAATTACTTTTTCTTGAATAATGTTTTTAATAATAAACCTGCACCAGCTGCAGCCATACCTACTATTAAAATATATTCATACATTGATGTTGTTACAAAGTATATTCTTATACTCATAATAATTGTAACGACTATAAATATAACACCTAAAGTTATAATTATTTTAGGTACTATAGATTTTGGATTACAGAAATACCATATTATTCCTATAATTAATGGAACTGTAACAAGTCCTGATGATAAATTAAATCCACCAAAACCCCAAGTATAAAAACTACTACTTACCATTACTCTTTTACTTAGTAAAAATAGTCCTACACCTAAAAGAATAACTCCTAAAAAGAATTCTAATAATTCATTTCTACCACTATCTTTTTCTTGTTTTGGTACCTTTAAATTATTTATTTCGTCTTTTATAGACTTATCTTCTTTATCAGCCATGTCTACCTCCTTTTGATCACAAATTAATTATAGCATTACGATATTTTTTTGTAAATAGAAATTAAAAATTTGCATATTTTAATTAAATAAAAAAAGCATTAAAAATTTTTACATTTTTAACACTTACTACATTATTTTTTTATATATCCTCTACTAACTATTGCATAAGCTACTTCTTTTGCCATCTTTTTTAAATCTCTCCAATCTTGAGAGTCATTTATAATCTCACCGATATTTACTTGTTCCATTCTTACATTTAAGTTATATAGATCAATTAAAATACCTACATCAACTCCATAATCTTTTTCTAGTTCTATTTTTTTAAATATATCAGTTTTACAAGCAATAATTCCACTTAATGGTTGCTCAAAAAGACCTAGCTTTGGATAAGTTAATTCAAGTAATGGTTTTGCAACAAGTTCAGTTACTCTTCCAGCATCTCTTTTAAATGTAGCTTTAACAAAATCAGCTCTATCATTTAATATTGGTTCTACCATTTTATCAATAAAATTACTCTCATAATTACAAATATCTGCATCAATTAATACTAAAATTTCTCCTGTTATATTTTTCTCCCCTGTTTCAATTGCATATCCTTTTCCTTGAGATTTGCAAAAAACTGTTTTTATGCCACACTTTTTACATATATTTGCTGTATTATCAACTGAATTATTATCTACTACTAAGATTTCATTAACTATTTTATTTTTTCTTACTACATCTAATACTTTTTCTATATGTTTTTCTTCATTGTATGCGGGAATTATTACGCTTACGTTCATATTATTGCTCCTTAATTTTACATAAAAATATTATATCTTATATTTTGATTTTTTTCAACTAATTTTTAATATTATGGACAAAATCCTACATTTATATTATAATCTTTATGGTGATAAAATGAAAAAAATAGTTTTTTATAACAAAACTTTAAT
This sequence comes from uncultured Clostridia bacterium, assembly GCA_934169925.1. GTDB lineage: Bacteria > Bacillota > Clostridia > TANB77 > CAG-465 > CAG-465. The sequence goes on from CAKPOO010000009.1 coordinate 22,036, forward strand.
TAGTGGTGGTATTGAAAAGTGTATAGAAAATTTATCAAAAGCTCTATATAAAGATTATGAACTTGAAGTATGCTATATTGATGATAGTATACTAGATCAAAATATTGTAAACATTATAAAACAGTATGCAAAAGTAACTAAAATTGAAGATGATACTCTAATACATTGTGATATATGTGTTTGGTCTTATTTATATTTTGATTATACATATTTAAAAGAAAGAATTATTGCAAAAAATTATCTTTGCTGGATTCACAGTATGCCAAGAATTTTACCTGATTGTCTACTTGATAATAAAGAGTTTGTAAATGATTGTAAGGAATTTATATGTGTTAGTGAAGCTGTTAGACATCATTTAGATATAGATAATCCAGGTATTGTTATTCATAATTTTATAAATGATAATATTAATGAACTAGCAAATCTAGAAAATCCTTTAAAAGATATTAAAAACGATACATTAAAACTTGTAGTAGTATCAAGACTTAGTAGTGGTAAGGGCTTTGATAGACTTTTAAAACTTGTAAACTCACTTGAAAATAAAAAAGTAAATTACATTTTAAATATTGTAGGTAAAGGTAGAAAAAAAGAATTAATAATAAGATCATGGTTTGAAAAATATGATAAAGTAAAATTTATTGGATATTTAGATAACCCTTATGCATATGTAAAAAATAGTGACTATCTTGTTCAATTAAGTGATGATGAAAGTTGGTGTAACAGTATAACTGAAGCAAAAGCACTTTTAGTACCAGTTGTTGTTACAAACTTTGAAAGCTCAAAAGAGCAAATAACAGATAAAGAAAATGGAATTGTTGTTGATTTAAATGAAAATAACTATGATTTAGTCGTAGATAAAATGGTTACATTAAAGAATACTTTAAAAGAAAATATTTCTACATTTAAATATAAAAATGAAATTGATAAATGGATAGAATTATTTAACAAATATTAATAAATAATAATAGAAGCACAGTTTAAAAACTGTGCTTCTATTTATGCCATAGGAATTGTCATATCATTTTCTTGTAATTTATTTATTAATTTTTCTCTTTCTAAGTCAATTTCTTCTTTTGATAAAGTTTTATCATTTGCTCCTATGTTAAATCTTATAGTAATATTTTTCTTTCCTGCTAATTTTTCTAAATTTGTATATACATCTACTAATTCATAAGATATTAAATATTCAAGATTTGCACTCTTTATAACATTTTCTATATCTTTATATGTTACATCACTTGAAACTATAATAGAAAAGTCAAATTTTACTGTTTGATATTTAGTAGGTTCTTTATACACTTTTTTAATTTCTGCTGCATTTACAATTTTTTCTATGTCAAGTTCACAAATAACAATATTTGTTTTAGCATTTATTTTATCTTTTACTTTTGGATTTACAACTGATATATATCCTAAAGTTTGATTATCACTTTTTATTTCAAAACAATTTACAGGATGTATAAAGTTATAATCATAATGAGTATTATTTGTAAATTCTAAATTGATATTTTTATTTACTTTAAATATTGATAAGACAGCTTTTTTTGCTTCAAAAACAAGTTCCTTATCGCTCATTTTATTATCAGCCATAGCAAAACCTAATTTTTTATTTTCTTTACAATTTGAACCATCCATTTTATAATCAAAAGTTCTACCAATTTCAAAAACTTTACAAGATTGATAATATCTTAAGTTTTTATATACTGCATAAAGCATAGTTGGAGCCATAGTTTCTCTTAAAGTACTGTCTTTTTTATTTAAGCCATTTACAATTTTTAGATTATCTTTTACTTCTATTCCAAGTTCTTTATTTAACATTGTATCATACCAAACGTAACTATGAATCTCTGACATTTTAAACTTTGTAGCAAGCAATTCTTTTATACTATATTCTAAAACTCTTTCTTCATCTTCTGGTACAGGAACTATTGGTGCATAATTTGTTATTGGTTCTATATTATCATATCCATGAATTCTTGCAATTTCTTCAATGATATCAGCTTTTTGTGTAACATCTTTTGTTGCTCTAAAGCTTGGTACGTCAATTTGTATATTTTCACCATCTACTGTTAAACCATATTCAAGACGTGTAAGTACTGATGTAACCTCTTCCATAGGAAGTTTTATTCCTATTAATCTATCTATATATGATTTAGTTATATCAATTGTTATATGTGGATATTGTTTTAAATACACATCTGTAAATGAAGATGTAACTTTTACATTGCTATCTTCTTCTTTTAATACAGTTATAAACCTTGCTATTGCAATTTTTGTAAGTTCTGGATCTAATGTTTTTTCATAACGTGTTGCAGCATCAGTTCTTAATGCTAGTTTATTTGCTGTTTTTCTAACAAGTACACCATCAAAATTTGCTGATTCTAAGAATAATGATGTTGTATCATCAAAAATTTGTGTATTTTCTCCACCCATAACTCCAGCTATTGCTACAGGTACATTTTTGTTCCAAATCATCAAAGAATCTTTTTCTAAATTTCTTTCATTTCCATCTAAAGTTTTAAATTTAGTATCTTCTTTTAATCTTTTTACTTCAACACTATCAACATATCTTTTATCAAAAGCATGCATTGGTTGGCCAAGTTCAAGCATAATATAGTTTGTCATATCAGCAAGTAAATTAATACTTCTTAAGCCACAATAATACAATCTTGTACGCATTTTATATGAAGATGTTTTCTTTAATACATTTTCAATAGTAATTGCTGAATATCTTAAACAATCATCTTTATTTTCAACTTTTACATCTAATTTTGAAAGATCATTGTATAAACTTAAATCTTCTACTTCTAAAGGTTTTAACTTCCTATTTGTAATTGCAGCTATTTCTCTTGCAATTCCATAATGTCCCCATAAATCTGGTCTATTTGTTAATGATTTATTATCTACTTCATAAATAATATCTTCAAGTGGAATTATATCTTTAATATTAGTCCCAACTTCATAGCAATCATCTAAAATCATAATACCTGAATGATCATCACTAAATCCTAATTCTTTTTCAGATAAACAAATACCATTACTTTCAAGACCTGCTAAGCTAGATTTTTTAACTTCCATACCTTGAACAGTACTGCCAAAAGGTGCAAAAGCAATTTTTATTCCCTCTTTTACATTTTTAGCACCACAGATACTTTGAATTTTCTCTTTTCCTATATCAACTATTACTTTATGAAGTTTAGATGAGTTTTCAACATCTTCAACAGATAATACTTTACCAACTACAACACCATTTGTATCAAATCCACGTTTAATAATTCCTTCAACTTCTGCAGTTGACATTGTAAATTTATATATTAATTTTTCTATATCTATACCATCTAGATTAACAAAATCTTTTATCCAATTAATTGATATGTACATTTTTTCCCTCCTATTTTATATCCATTTGTTTTAAAGATCTTAAATCCATAGAATTTAAAACTCTTAAATCATTTATACCATATTTCATCATTGCAAGTCTTGAAAGTCCAAGTCCAAAAGCAAAACCTGAGTATTCTTCTGGATCAATTCCACCCATTTTTAATACATTTGGATGTATAATTCCACATGGGCAAAGTTCAATCCAACCTCCATTTTTACATACTTTACAACCTTTACCTCCACAGTATAAACATTTTATATCTAGTTCAAATCCAGGTTCAACAAATGGAAAATATCCAGGTCTAAGTCTTACTTCAACATCTTTTTTAAATATTTCAGAAAGCAATGTTTTCATAAAATATATAAGATTTGAGATTGAAACATCTTTATCAATCATCATACCTTCCATTTGAAAGAAAGTATTTTCATGAGAAGCATCAAGTTCTTCATTTCTAAAACAACGTCCAGGGAATATAGCTTTAAGTGGAGCTCCATACTTTTTCATAATTCTATTTTGCGCTGCTGATGTTTGAGTCTTTAGTAATTGACCATTTTCAAGCCAGAAAGTATCTTGCATGTCCCTTGCTGGATGATATTTTGGAACATTTACAGCTTCAAAATTATTGTACTCAGTTTCTACCTCATTACCATCTTCTACAGTAAATCCCATTGATGTAAAAATTTCTTCTAGTTCTTTTTGAACTATAGTAATTGGATGTAATGAACCAACCTCATCATCAACAGGTAATGTTATATCAATTTTTTCTTCATTTTTTATTCTTAACTCATATTCAAGTTCTTTTACTTCTTCTTTTTTTTCTTCAATTTTTGATTCAATGTCTGATTTTAATTTATTAGCAATCATTGCATATTCTTTTCTTTTTGATTCTTCAACATTTTTTAGATTTTTAAGAATTTCAACAATTTCACCTTTTTTACCAAGATATTTTACTCTTATTTCTTCAACTGATGCATTTGTTTTACATTCATCTAAATAATTTTTAACATCTTCTTGTATTTTTTTTATTTTTTCTTCCATACTTATTCTCCTTTCAAAATAACCAAAAATGTAAAATCAAGTAAATAAAAAAGTCACCTCATCCTAATCATTAGGACGAAATGACTTTAAATTCCGCGTTACCACCTAAATTCATTTAAAAAATTTTAAATGCTCTCAACTAGCTATAACAGGCTTACCTGTCTTTTCCTACTCGTTACCTTTAAGAAAAGAACCTCCAAAGTGAAATTTCAGTAAAGATATATTAGTAAGCTTACAGCCGATGACTTACATTCTCTAAAATATATTTTCCTTTACCTACTTTGCTTTATCATAGGTTTTGTATCAATATGTTTGTATTATATCACAAGCATTTTTCATTGTCAAATATATAATTATTGCTTTTTATATAAATATTATATATAATATCATATGTTATGAGAGAAATAAAAATTAAAAATGAAATCTTAAAAAATAATAAAACAGTTATAAAATACCTAAGCAAAATTTATCCTAATTTATCTTACGGAACTTTACAAAAAGCTTTAAGAAATAAAGATATTAGAATAAATGATAAAAAAATTAACAGTGACTGCATATTAAATGAAAACGATAATTTAAAAGTATACATATCTGATGAATTGTTATTTAATCTTCCTTGCAAACTTATGACAATTTATGAAGATGATAACATTTTAGTTATATATAAACCACAAGGAATTTTATCAAATATTGAAGAAATTAATGAAAAAGAAAACGAAATATTAGGTGGTCAAGAATTTACTCTTGATGACTTAGTAAAGAAAAATTTAGGTAACTATATTATTTGTCACAGACTTGATAGAAACACAGCTGGAATTATTCTTTTTGCAAAAAATGAAGATGTACACAAAGAAATACTTGATGGATTTAATAAAAATTTTATACATAAAGAATATATTGCTTATGTAGCTTATTCTAAATTTGAAAAAGATGAAGAAACTTTAGAAAAATATTTAGTAAAAAATTCAACATATTCCTACGTTAAAATACATGATAAAATGGTACCAAATTCTCAAAAGATTATAACTAAATATAAAGTGTTAAAAAGAGATGAAAAAAAAGATTTTGCTATTTTAAATGTAGAAATACCAACTGGAAAAACACACCAAATAAGAGCACAGTTAAGTAGTATCAATCATCCAATAATTGGAGATTCAAAATATGGTAAAAATACTATAAATAAAAAATTTAAACAAAATAAACAATTATTATTTGCATATAAGCTATCTTTTTCTTTTCCATCAAAAAGTCCACTTAGTTATTTAAATAATAAGATTATCAAACTTGATAGTAAAATGTATGATGAAAAAATCAAATAAATATATCATAAAACCTCTGATAAATTCATATTTTTATTAGAGGTGTTTTTTATGATAAGATGTGCAATTGTAGGTGCAACAGGTCTTGTTGGATCTATGTTTTTAAAAGTATTAGAAGAAAAAAATTTAAATATCGATGAATATGTGTTGTTTGCTTCAAAAAAATCTGCTGGTAAAAAAGTACAGTTTATGAATAAAGAATATATTGTTGAAGAATTAAAAGAAAATTCATTTGATAATAACAGATTTAATTATGCGTTATTTTCTGCTGGTAGTAATGTTAGTAAAATATATGCAAAAATAGCAAGTGATAATAATTGTATTGTAATTGACAATAGCGCTTTTTATAGAATGGATGAAAAAGTACCTTTAATTGTACCTGAAGTAAATTTTGATGATATAAAAAAATATAATTCAAATATAATAGCAAATCCAAATTGTTCAACTATTCAAGCAATATTACCTCTTTATGTTTTAGATAAATATTATGGTATAAAAAGAATTATATATTCAACTTACCAAGCAGTATCTGGAGCAGGTATTTATGGAATTGAAGATTTAAAAAATACAGCAAATAAACAAAAAGCTAAGAAATTTCCTTATCCTATATACAATAATTGTATTCCTCAAATAGATGTATTTTTAGAAAATGGTTATACAAAAGAAGAAGAAAAAATGATTAATGAAACAAAAAAGATATTAAATAATTATGATATAAAAATAACATCAACTTGTGTAAGAGTACCAGTTTTAAATTGCCATAGTGAAAGTATAAATGTTGAACTAAAAAATGATTTTAATCTTGATCTTTTAAAACAACAATTAAATTTACAAGAAAATTTGGTTTTACTTGATGATACAAAAAATCAGATATATCCACTTGCTACTTTTTGTGATGGTAAAGATGAAGTCTTTATTGGTAGAATTAGAAAAGATAACAGCGTGGAACATGGAATTAATTTTTGGTGTGTTGCTGATAATATTAGAAAAGGAGCAGCTTCAAATGCTGTACAAATACTTGAAAAATTGCTTAATAATTAAGAAATAATTATAAAAAATAGATAAAGATATTAATTTAAATCTTTATCTATTTTTTTACAATTTCTAATCTTGTTTTACCTTAAAATAAACAGGCTTAAATGCTCTATCTAAATCTAAAAATTGCTCTGTTGCATCTTTTTTTATTTTATTCATATTCAAGTTAGAATCTTTAATTTCAACATAATCTAATTTATCAACATTGTAAAAATTATAATAATTACCTTCAAAATTTATATCATGCAATGTATTAACTAATTTTTCACTATAACAAATTGGCACAACTTTATTTATAAGTTTAAAACCTAAAATCATAGAATAAAATCTTGTTGCAAATAATATTTCAACACTTGCAAAAGCATTTAAGAACTTATCTATATCTCCTGTATATTTTACTATTTCTATATTATTTGTATATGTAGTATCATCAATTTTTTCAATAATTTCTCTAATTGCCTCATCATCTTTTTCATACTCACAAAAAGAAAATAGTTTGATTTTATATCCAAGCTTTGTATAATATTTTATAATTTCAATTATTTTATTTTGATATTTTTCATAATACTCTTTTATATTTTTTCTTTCTAAGTGATTAATAATTGAAATTCCAATTTCTTTTTTTGGTTCTACTTTATACTTACTAAAATCCATTGAAAATACAACATCTGGTGCATACCTTACATTTTTATTATCATTAAATTTTTCAAATGAATATTTATCTCTAAAACAAATAGATTTTAATTTTGGAATTATTTTTTGATTTATATACTCATAATAGCTATCTGTTTCATAAGGTCCAAAGTTAGCACTTATTATATATGCATTATCTACTTTTGATATATCATCTTTTAAAATATCCAGCTTTTCAAATTTATGATAGTCTGGTTCTACAAAAATATCCCCACCTACATAAACTAAGCTTTTACATTTTTTTAATGTACTTTTGCATAAAGAATCAAAATCTTTTTTATTTTCTAATTTCAATACTTTTTGTATTAAACTTTTATTTACAAACTTTACTTCTAAATTTTTTATATCCTTAAAAGCCTCTTTATACTTTTCATCAGCAACTAAATAAAATTTAACATCTGAATATCTATTACAAAGAGCCCTAATAAACAAATCATTACCTAAATTAAATTTTGTGTATGCTTTTATATATACTTTTTTCATATTTATACCTCTAAAATAGCATTACTAATTTATATAATAACAACTTTTTTTCTATTAGTCAATTAAATACAAAAAAATAAATAAAAAAATATGGAGCACAAAACTCCATATTTTTTTGTTATTATTTTTATTATTTATACTTTTATTATTTTTTCTATTTAACTTTATTAATCTTTGTTTTTTCCAAATAAAGATAACAATCTTAAGAATATATTAATAAAATCTAAATATATTTGCATTGCTGCATAAACTTGTATTTTTTCTGGTTGTTCTACATTAGATAAAAATGCTCTTTTTGCAATATTCATATCGTAAGCTGTTATTCCAAAGAATAATATAAGCATAACCCAATCAATTGCAATATTTACTATAGTTGATTTAAATATTAAAACATTTAATAATGATAATATTAATCCTCCTATTAAAATTGCAAAAAACCAAGTTGAGAACTTTGAAAAATCAACATTTGATTTTGCCCCTAAATATGCACATGCTCCAAATAACAATGCTGAAACACAGAATATTAGTGAAATTGAACCTAAATCATAAACGTAAAAAATAGAAGCTAAGGTTATGCCATTTAATATTGCATAAATAAAAAACAACAATGTTACTGTACTGGCTGAACATTTTCTAAAAAATAAACCAAATACAATTACAACTGCAAGCTCTGCAATAACAAGACCTACATAAAATGCTGGATTAGATAAAATAGTAATTAAGGCACCTGTTTGATATGTCACAAAAGCAACTATTCCTGTTGCAAGTAATCCTAAAAACATCCAAAAGAAAGTTTTTGAATAATATGATTTTAAATTTGATTCGTCAATTATCACATCATCATTTGTACCAAACATAATAATCCCTCCTTTTTTTATATAGAAAGATTATACCATGTTATTCTATCTTTTTCCATAATTTATATAAAACATTTTATCTTTTCGAAGCAACTAAACTAGTAATCTTTTTCCAAGTATTACATCCAACAATTCCATCTTGGCTAAGACCATATTTTTTTTGAAGTCTTATTACGGCATTTTTGGTATTATTTCCAAAAATCCCATCGATGCTTCCTATATTATATCCAAGAAAATTAAGAGCATCTTGAAGTGTTGCTACATAAATACCTTTACTCCCATATTTTACCAAAGGATATCCACCTGATGAACATGCAGGAGTTTTATTTCTTTTATCTACATGTACCCATATAGGTGTAATTTTAGAAAATATTTTGATTTTATATTTCATTTTTTCTTCCATAGTATCCTCAAAATGTGAAACTTTTTTTATAAAATTCATTGATTTTGTTTCACATTTTAAATTTTAATATTTTGGATTTTTAAATTTAAAATATATATTAATCTTTTCTTCTCCATCTTTATTTTTATATATAGTAACTTTATCTATAATATTACTCAAGATATTTCTATCTATACTTTTAAATTCTAAAAATTCTTTTAGTTTTATAATCAAACTTTCATCATCGTTATATACTTTCAAAATTTTATTTATTTTATTCTCATTTTTTATGATACTATTTTCTAATTCTTTTTTTTCTTTATCGGATGCAATATTTAACTCTAAATACATCTTATCTGTTATCTTATTTGACACTTTATCTTTATACAGTTCATATTTTATTTTAGATATTTTTTCTATCTTTTTTTCTAAAAATTCTTTTCCTTTTTTTAAACTATCAATTTCATCTTTTATTTTTAACTTAAAAGTATTATTTATTATTTTTTCTTTATTTACATATTCTTTTGCTATCTTAAAAATTTCATCTATTATAATTTTGTTTACATCTTCTTCATAAAATGAACACATATCACATTTTCCAAGCTTTCTGAAATTTTTAGTAGTATTGCAAAGCATATAAAATTTATTCTTCTCATATCTTCTGATAAATGTAACTCTTGATCCACATTTTGCACAATAAACAAGACCAGTAAGTAAATGTTTTTCTCCTTTTTTAGGAATATACGACCTTTTTTCTAAAATCCTTTGCACTGCATAAAAATCATCTTTTGAAATAATCCCCTCATGTGTATTTTCAATTTTTATCCACTCAGATTTTTTCATAGCTACCTGTTTTTTTACTTTATAATTTACCTTCTTTTTCTTATTTTGAATCATGTTTCCTATATATACTTCATTTGTAAGTATTCTTCTTATAGTCACTTCATTCCATGCACCTTTTACGACTCTTTGTGTATTTTTTATTCCAGCATATTCAGATGGAGTTTTTATTTTATCCTTAGTTAGCAAAAAAGCTATACTTTTAATAGATTTTCCACTTAAAAATTCTCTAAATATTCTTTTTACAACAATTGAACTAACATTATCAATTACTAATTTTCCTTTATTTTTTCTATCTTTCATATACCCAAAAGGTGCTGTTGTACCAATATATATACCTTTTTTTTGCAAAGTATAAATAGCTGTTCTTACCTTTTTAGAAATATCTTTTGCATATATATCATTTACAACGCTCATAAAAGCACTTGTACTACTAAAACTTTCTTCTTTTGTATCAACATTATCATTTACTGCAATATATCTTACTTTATGTTCTGGAAAATACTCATCTATGTAATATCCTGTTTTTGAATAATTTCTTCCAAGTCTTGATAAATCTTTTGTTATAACTAAATTAATCTTTTTTAATTCAATATCTTTTATTAATTTACTAAACCCAGGTCTATCAAAATTTGTTCCTGTAAATCCATCATCTACATATATTTCTTTTACATTCCATCCTCTTTCTAAACAATAACTTACTAAAAATTCTTTTTGATTTTTAATACTTTCTGATTCTTTAAAATTCTTTTCATCATCTTCTCTTGATAATCTAACATAAATACCTACATTGTATATATTCAAATTTTTTCCAATCTATAATGTTATACACTATCTTTACTATTTTTTAAAGAATCAATTACATTACAAAAAAAGAAAGTATCAACAATTTTTTCAAAGATATTATCTATAGAATCTCCATCTTCGTTAAATATTAAGTTTATATTCATAACCATCCCTCACTTTTATTTTACTTTACTAATATGAGGGTTAGAACTTAAATTTTACAACTCAAAAAAAATGAATGTAATTTTAATATACATCCATTTTTTCTCAATAAATTTGAATTATAAAAAACTATTATATTTTTGTATCTATTTCCTTTTTATAATTAATATAATTTACAGTAAATCCAAATTTTTCATACAATCTTTTTGCAGATTCATTATTATAAAAAGTATTTACATTGGCAAATTTAATATCTTTACTTTTTAGTTCACTCAAAAATTCATCAATTAAATTACTTGCTATCTTCTTATTTCTAAAGTTTTCTTCCACATATATGAACGCCAAATGTGCAACTTTTGAAATTTCATTTTTAGTTTGATTTATATATCCAAATAAAAATGCTACAACATCATTTTCATTTTTACATACAATTAAAATATTATTTTCATTATTCAAATCTTTTTCAAAACTTTTCAAATCTTCTCTTATTTTATAATTAACATCATATTTACTTTCTGAAATTAAAAATTTTTTAAATAGATTATCTACTTTTGTTATATCTTCCTTATCTTTAATTGTTAATTTTTTTATATTCATATTTCACTCCTATATATTTCATACAAATATATATCATAATTTTATGAATAAATCAATAATAACAAAAACCTAAATTATCAGAACATAATTTCTAATAATTTAGGTTTAAGATAAAAACATTTTTAATTCCAAGTTCCAGTATAAGGATTATATTTACACCTAGGATTCTTTTGAGTTAAATTTCCTTTTTCAGCATATGCTAATGGTCTACAATCTTTACATGCAAATCTAAACTCGCAATCCTTACAAAATCTTACTTTATCAAAAGAAAAATACCAACATTTTTTTACTATATTAGATTGTATAATATTATTAATACTGTTTTCTCTAATATTCCCATATAGTATATTTCTTTCAAATTCACAAGGATAGACATCACCATTAGTTGAAATTACACATTTACCATACCAACATGTATTTTGATAGTTTGCTTTATTAAAACTAATACGATTAGTTTTAAAGTTTGGTTTATTTAATTGAATTTTACTGTCTTTTACCAAATGTTTATTTTGGCATCCTCCCCAAACCTTTCTTATTTCATCATATCTTACATTAGAAATTTTTAAAGTTGATAATAAACTATAAATATTTTTTCTATCAAATTCATTTTCTTTCATTATAACAATATGAGCTGTAAGTTCAACTTTTTTTTCTATAAGTTTACTCACATTTTCTATCAATTTTTTGAAACTACCAGAAATATTAGTAATACTATCATGACATTTTTCATCACTTCCATATATAGAAAAATGTACAGATACTCTGTTTTTAACAATACAATAAAGTAAACTATCATTTAAAACATATAGATTAGAAAAAATAGAAATGTATTCAATACCATTTTTTCTTGAATATTCTATTAACTCATTAATATTAGAATAAAGTGTCGGTTCTCCACCAATAAATTGAATGCTTTTACAACCATTTAATGCTAATTGATCTATAACATTTTTCCACTCTTCTAAACTTAATGGTTCGTCACATTCTAAATGTTCTCTACCCTCATAGCAATGTATACACCGACTTGTACATTTTTGAGTTACTTCCAACCAAGTATGTTGCAAATTTATTTTAGGCTGTTCTAAAAAAGTATAATCTTTAATTTCTATTTTCTGAATATTAAGAATCGCTTGTACCTTAAAAACAAATTTTTTCTCGTACTCAGATAAATCATATTTTCCCTCAATATACTTTTTTAATATCAAAGTTCCTTCATTATTAATTGAAAAAACTTTACCTGAATCAAAACAATATATAGCACTACAACTACTACCATCTACATATACAATATTCTCATTAAATTGCTTTATCATAATACTATTCTCCTTTTTTTATGGTTCTAGGTAAATTATATATTCCATTTTCCATAGGAATGTCATAACAATTTTCACACCAAGTATTATTAGAACAAATTAATTTTAATTTAAAAGAATTCCATTTTTCTACTATATCTTCATCCATAATATTACCAACATAAATGTCTTCTCTACCACTACAAAAAGATATATTTCCGTTTACATCAATTATAGGAGAAGCTAAATCATTTTTATAGCATTCAATTCTATTATTTTTTTGAATAATGTCAATTCCTTTAGTAGAAATATTGTTTAACTCTAAATATTCTTTTGCCTGCTTTACAATATCATAAAATTCATCATCATGTACAATTTTATATTTTCCAACTTCTTTTTCAAAACCCGAGAATACCTTCAATTCAGTCAAATATATATCTTTTATACCATTTTCAACTGCAAATTTACAAAATGGCATAATTTGATCAATATTTGAATTATAAACAGTAAAATTTAAATACAAACTTGATGAACCGTATTTTTTTATGACATTTGTAACATTTTGTTTTACTCTTTCAATATCCACACCTTTTTGTAAACCATTAAGCGAACTTTGATAAAAAGCATCCATAGTTACACCCCAAATACATCTTTTATCAAATAGTATAGGTTTAAGATCATTTGATAAAAGCATTCCATTAGTTAACAACCGTAATTTTATTTTATCATTAATATCTAGAAAATTTCCAACAAAATTTTCTATTTCATTATAAAGTAAAGGTTCTCCTGTTCCAACACTGATTAATCCAGAATACGAATTTCTTTTACATAAATTCAATATTCTATTTAATATATACGATGGCATCTCATATATTCTATTTTTATGGTACCTTGTCATACATTTTTTACAAAAAGCATTACAATTATAAGTTAAAGCTATAAAAATATTTTTGTTATTAAACATACTTTCCTCCTTATAAAAAAGGTAACAATCTGAATTACACAAATTGTTACCTAAAGATATTGATTATTCTACAGGCGAACAACAGCCAGGTGAACAAGTAATCAAAGCCTCTTCTTCATAAGTTACACAAACAATATCTGCCATAACATACTCCTTTCTTACTATAGAAAAAATTAATAAACTCAAATCAGCTTGTATTATATCATTTTTATGTTAATTTGTAAACATATTAATTTAAATTTTCTTTTCCAAATTTATTCCTACCCATGAAGGTGTTAAACTCTTTGGTTCAACATATGTATATAAATTATTATTAATTGCAACTCTTCTTATTTTATCCCTTGCATCATTTCCCATACCTTGCCCAATATCTAAGGCACTACCAGTATAATGCTGTGACATATTTGCATGTCCACCTTCACCTATTCTTTTAAAACCATATCCAACTTTTATAGGTTTACCATATAAACTTCTTAATTTATTAAAAGCTTGAATAGTTCTTTTATCTGTCCATATAACGTCTGATTTACTAGAACCTCTAAATTCTTTTACCGATAAATATTTATTTTGAGAATATGGCATAGGATCCGATAGATTTTTAGTGTACTTTTCCATCTTTCCAGTATCATTGTTATACACCAAAACTTTCATATTACACCACCTTTCCTATTTTATTATATGAATTTTTATTGCTAAAGTTATTTTTTATTAAATAAAAAATATTTTTGTACATATTTTTATAACCATTTAGTTGCTTTAAATTTTATTTATTTGTATAATTTAGTTGGTGATTATATGAATAAATATGTTAAATCAATTTTAATTATAACATTAATATTTTTTGTAGCTTTTATTATCCATTCTATAATTTTAACAAATATTACAAATGCATATAGAAAATATCCATTACTTACATCTATATCAGATGATGAAAATTATGAAATTGATTTTCATTATAAAAATGAAAATCAAATTTGTGTTTTAATATATAAATTATATGATATAAAAAATAAAATGGGAGAAACTGATATTGGGAAAAAACATTATTTCAATAAAACTATAAGCTTTGAAAAATACAAAGAGATATTATCAAATGTTAACGATATAAAAGGCGATTATTATAATCTAGACGATGATAGTATACCATTAATTAGAAATGTAAGAGTTACTTTAGATAGTGATGATTTAGATAATTTAATTTATATGATAAAAAAAGAAAAGTAATTTTTTTACTTTTCTTTTTTTCGTTCTATTTTACTAAAATTAAATTGCTTATAATCAAAAGTAATATATTAACGTTCCAATCCTTGTTCTTTTTCAAGTAATTCTTCTTTCAAAGATTCTATAGCTATTTTTCTAGCACTTATATCATTTTTTTCTTCTTGTGTTAATTCTGCCAAAGTTTTTCCATTATCTAATTCAAATATTTCATCAAATCCAAATCCATTTTTACCTCTTACATTTTCTGCAACATATCCGTCTATAACACCTAACTTACAAATTGTTTTTCTAGAATCAGATAAAGCTATAGCTGTTACAAATCTTATTTTTCTTTCCTCTTTTGGAACTCCTTTTAATTTTTCTATAATTGCTAAATTTCTTTGTCTATCAGTTCCTTTATGCCATCTTTTAGTAAAGACTCCTGGGAAACCATTTAAATACTCTATTTCTATTCCAGAATCATCAGCAATACACATTTTCCCATTAAGTTCTCTTGATATTTCTTCTGCTTTTTTCCTAGCGTTTCCCTCAAATGAATCTTGATCTTCTTCAACGTCTATTTCTACACCTAAATCATTCATTGAAATAATTTTAAAATCTTTTAATATTTCTTGTGTTTCTTTTATTTTTCCTTTATTTCCAGAAGCTATTATTATTTCTTTCATTTTTCCCTCCATTAAACCCAATTTTTTACAAAATCTTCATTAAACGTATATTGACTTGATGGTCTATACGCAGACTCTTTAACCACTTTTCCTGTTTTTTTAATCATTGGTTCTATTTTTTTTCTAAAATTTGCAGGCACTAATTTTTTATCTAATATTATCTCATAAACTTGTTGTAATTCAGAAATTGCAAACTCATCATCTAAAAAACTAAATGCTATATTAGTATTTTCAATTCTATTTCTTAATCTTTTAATTCCAGTATGAATTATAATTGCATTTAACTCACTAATATCAGAATCTTTTACTAATCTATTAGTATATTCTATATTTTTTCTTTTATTGCTTACTACAGTTTCTATTTCATATTGTATTTTTTTATTTTCATTACTTAATATAACATCTTGCAATGTGCTATTTTCTTTATTTTTTATATATACATCATAAAATCCGATATTTTTAAGTTCATTTTTTATATTTTTCTTGTTTATTACTACTAAATATGTAATTATCATTTCTGATTCTTTTGTATAGTAATTTGGATCTGCCCAAGTATATAACTGTTCTATGTAAAATTTATCAGTACCAAATAATTCTTCAATTTTTAATTCTGCCAAAGTTTTTATATATTCTTTATTATTAATTTCAAAGGTTGGAAGATTATTTTTTTCATCCAAAACAATTTGTAGTTTTTTCTCTTTTAATCTTCTTACATCCTTTCTTTCTTCATTATCTGTACTAAATATTATTAAATTACCTTTAACTTTCATTTTTGGTATTTTCCTCCTTTAGTTATATTTTTAGTTCCAAATTTTTCTATAACTACTTTCATATTTAATTTTACAAGATATGATATTTTATTTAGCATATTTTATACATTCCTGTTGTTTTCTACAATCTTTATATGATATAAATTTACCTTCATGTTCAATTTCGATTGCAGGCTTTGGAGTTGTATCTATTTTTATATATTGAATATCTTTAGGATGACATCCTACACTGCTTCTATCTTTTAAATAACCAATTTGTGACATTACACAATAATCACAACCAATATTGCAAGGTTTATTATCCGACCATGAAAACCATCCTGATGTAAATTCGTAATTATGATTATCAACAGTAGTAATTTTATTTAATCTTGAAATCAATTTTTTTGTATACGGTATAGATTCAGTTATAACCCTAACCAAATTCAAATCTCCTGAAGATGCTTGTGATAATACTACTTTTCCATCAATGATTTCATAATCATACCCTAATTGATCTAGTATCTCTAAATTTTTTGGAACATTTTCCTCATATCCATGTACTTTACAAATTATACCAAATTTATCTGCAACTGCACAAGATGTTTTATTAAAAAATTTTACTCCATTTGCTTTACAACAATCTATAAAAAATTTTTTTGTTTCATCATCTAGTTGTTTAATTAATTTATCATTATGTAGTCCACCAAGTATTATTCTATTTCCATGAGTTGATGCAACTTTTATAATATTTTCAATATTTTCCTTACTATCATTTCTTCCTTTTATTAAAGGTCTAAGTAATATTGTCATATCACCAAATATATCATATAATCTATCAATTGCTTTAACTCTATCTTCAAATGAATATCTACCTTCATTTAAACCTGTTAACGAATATGATAAAAATAAATTTTTCTTTTGATTTTCTGTTAATTCTTCTAACAATGAAAATGCATATTCACTTGGAACAGATTTTGTACAAATATGAAATATATTTGAATATCCCTCCAATGATTTAATCTTTGATACTGTATTTTCAATCTCTTTGTCTATTAATGGGTCACCATTATTATTAATATTTACTGGTATATTTTCAAACCACATAAAATCATTCCTCCTTACTTATTTTCTTTTTTATATTAAGTAGCTACATTCACATTATAATCACTGTTATATTTTTTGTCAACACTTTTTATAAAAAATATAATAAGTGTTGGCAAAATGGTATAAAAAAATTAAGGTAAAAAATATTTCACCTTAATTTTTATTCATAATTTTACTTTAAAGCTTTTCTAGAAATTAATGTATCCTACACCTTCTTTTTCATCCTTTGTAAAATATATACTTTTAATAGGATTTTTAATTCTTGATTTATACAAATCCAAATTTTGATGAGTAGCAATTATTATAATTCGCTCTTTATCTTTATTTGCGTACTTTGTTACAAATTCAAGAACTTCTTGTGCATCTTTACCTCCCTTTTCATCTAAACCAGAAGTTGCCTCATCTAAAACTATCATATCAATGCTATCATCAAGCCAATATAAAATCTTAGTAAGAATTAAACGTTGCTTTTGACCATTTGATAATGCTGCATTAAATTTTTTCTCTTTCATCCATCGCCATACATCTAAACAGTTTGATGATATTTCTTGCCATAAATTAAGAGACATTAATATAAATTTCATCTTATCTAAATCTGGTTTTTCTAAGCAAAACAATTCATCATAAATTGATAAGCATCCAAAACTTAATGTTTCATCATACATTAAAAACCTATTTGTAGATGGAACATCTTGTTTATTTAATACAAGTCTTTGTGTAAGTAACTTCATAAAAGTAGATTTACCAGATCCAGAAGATCCATAAAGTATAGCAACATCACCTTTTTTCAATGTTAAGCTATTTTCTAACTTTAATGAAAATCCTACATCATTGTTACTAAGTTCTTTATACTTAATTTCAAATGGAGCAAGCACAATTTCTGATACTTCTTTAGTATTACTTTCTTGTTGCTTTTCTAGTTCTTTGTTATAAACCGACATGATTAAATTAAGATCTTTGCTTTCATTTTTTAAATTTATAGTTTCAGTGTTTACATCATTTACTTTAATGATAAGTATTTGAATATACTTAATAGCTGTTTCAATAATAGCAATATTTGCTATTATTTCTGCTATAGTTGCTACAGTTATGCTATTAAAGTCGATATTAAAAAAGTATAACAATATAAACCCATATTTAATCATTAACTGCATTGAAGAAATAATAAGATCACTTACTCTTTTCTTGCTTTGAAAAGATTTAGTATTTTCAATTCCATGCTCAATAGAATCTTTGAATTTATTAATTCTCATACTTAAATCTTTTTTTACTATAGGATTTACTCTAATCATATCATTTGCAAGCTGTGATTGAATATTACTTATCTTTTTTCTTCTTGCAACAAAATCCGTATTAGATTTGCAGGCATATACAGAAACAATAATTGATGCAATAACAAATACAATAATTATTGCTATAAATAAGTATTTATTAATTGTGGTATTAACAACAATTGCTGCTACAAGCATTCCCATAATATTTACTGCTTCTATGATATTAAAGTAATACCTAAGATTTAATTTCCAGGAACTTCTAAGATAGTTTTTAACGCAATTTATTATCTCTTCATGACTTAAATTTATGTATAAGTTATTTTTTTCATCTTTTTTTAGAACTTTATTTGAAACAATGGATAAAATTTTTCCTCCTCTATAAATAAGTTCACTGTCTAAATTTTGTTCTATCTCATTAGTAATAGAATCTTCATATAACTTAAATGCATTATTTAAGACATTAACTGCGTGATAAAGCATAAATAAGATGATACCTGTTATTATAAACCTGTGCTCTATAGCAAGATTGCAAAGCTTTAACATAAAACTAAAAAACAAAACAATGCCTGTTGATAGAAGTTTAAATGCACCTAATCTAAAATATAGTTTCTTCATAGATTTAGATAGTCCTAAAACATGTTCTTTATGAACTTGTGGTTTTTTAAAGAATACTTTTATTAGTAAAAAGCATTCTTTCATAAATTCAATTACACTATTCATTGTAATTTTCCTCCCTTTTTATTAATTAATAAAATTTTTAAAGTAGTTACCTAATTTAATTATAGCATTTTTTATGTAATCTAGCAAGTGTGATATTCATTTAAAGATACATTTATAAAAAAATTCCAACCTGTAAATTAATACAAGTTGGAATAAAAAACTTTGTTATAAACCTAATATGTGTAAAAATCTAGCTCTTTCTGTTGGATCTTTTATAAACCTTTCAGCTGCACTTATTACGTTTTTTTCTTTTTCTTTAATATGGAACTTATCATTTTGCAGTATGTCTATAAGAAGCTTATCTCTAGACATAAACTCGCCAACGCCTGGTGATGAGAAACAATTAAATACAGCCTCATTTGAAAATATATCATCTATAACTTCATCAGATGTATATTTTTTAAAGAACTCATCAATATATTTATTATCAACACTGGCAAGTAAATAAATCTCTGAAATAGTAAGTTCATGTCCATTTAAGTCTTCATAGTAAACATTCTCAAATAAATCTTTTAACTCATCAAGATTAAAAAGATTTATCACATCGTTCAAATAGTTTGCTGCATAAACAAAAATTGATTCCAAAAAATGTTTAGTAACCCAATTTTTCTCACCTTCATTTACAACTTCCTGTATCATTTCATATTCTTTTGAAAAATCAGATACACCGTCTATTTGCTGCTTACTAATTTCTACCATAAAAGTTTTAAAAAGCTCTGTTCTTTCATATGGTGACTTTGCATACTTTATTGCTGCTTTTACAAAATCAGTATAACCATTGCAGCCATAATAGTAGTTCAAAAAGAAACTAAAGAAACTTATTCTATCAGTATGTTCTGCTAAATTGTAATAATAACCAATTTGCTGATCTATACTAATATTGTTGCACTCATTTATAATTCTATAGGCACTTTTTGAATATCTAGCAACATCAAGCAAAACATTTACATCTGAATAATTATTGAAAATCTTTTTATTTATAATCCCTTTTGGATTTGTATTTGCAATTTTTGAAATTGTTTCAATATCAAAAATTGAAAGTAAATCCTCAAAATCATAAATACTATGATTAATAATTTCTTCAATGTCAACATACTTAAAACTTCCTTCTAATGAAAGTAAATCATCTTTAATAATTGCTCTTAATCCACTGCCAAACACATCAACTCTTTTAAGTGCCTCTTGAATTAACATACATTTTTCTTTTTCCATAACTTTTTTTCTCCTTTTGCAAAACATATATTGTACTTTAGTTATTAAAAAATTTTTGCTTTACCTCACCTTCTATAAATATCTATTAATACCATCAACATAAAACTTGCATATATATTTATATATATACATAACATAAATTTACACATTTATATTATACTATATTTATGTAAACTTGTCAATTATATATATATATATATGAAAAAAGGAATTATCTTAAATTAGATAACTCCTTTTTAAAAATGCCGATCATACCTTGATATTTGCCAATATTCCGTCTGCACCATCATTTTCATAATAATACAAAGTTAATCTTTCAAAATTTTCATAAAAGTCTGGCTTAGGTACATTAAACTTCTCAAATTCTAAGTTTTCAACATCTGTTTTAACATCCGTAGTAAAGCTTGCTATATAAGCTCTTCCTGCTCCCCCTCTAAAATTCTTGTTTACAAAAGAAAAACAAAAATCATCATCTACCTCATTAAATGCAGACTTGACAAAGTAAATGTATTTTGATCCTGTTGTTTCAATCATATACAACTTATCCATGATTACTGGTTTTGAATCTATGATAGGTGATGAACTAACTACCCTTTCCATAGCTTTACTATTAGTATTTCCGAGTAAATCTTTTACAGCTGAAAGTTGTAATCTATAACCTGAAAACATTGCACCTCTATGTGGTTCAAAATCTGAAACACAAATATACATCTTCTTTCTCTTAAGCTTATCTAAAAACATAAGACTACCTCCTTAAATTTAAATCAGTTAAAAAATAATAAAAAAATTACCAATATTATTATATCACATTTTATGTAAAATGTAAACTAATAATTATTGATAATTTAAATAATTTTAGATTTCTTCTATTGATATATTTCTAGTGTGTTTTATTTCTTCCCATTTATTAAACTTAGTTACGAAACATAAAACATTAATTGGAATCCAACTAATTGTAAATAAAAAGAATAACAAAATACCACTTATTAAATCTTTTACCTTTTTGTTTTTGAATTTTATAACAAAAATTTCAATGCCTAAACCAATTGCAGATGAAACTGCAAAAAATACTATTCCAGATGCAAATATATATGAAAATACATCATTTAATTCAAAACCAATAATTTTAAAGACTATTAACATAACAATATCTATAAATGAAAGTACTTGCATAAATGGTCCTAAATAAACAAGTGACATATCAAGAGATGCTAAATTTCTCTTTTTAAAAAAGTTTTTAAATAATTTAAAACTATATCTATTCATACATTGAATAATACCAGCACTCCATCTTCTTCTTTGTTTACAAGAAACTTTAAAATTAACTGGATATTCATCGTAAGTTATTGCATCTTCAACAAAAGCTATTCTTTCTACATTTAAAGCACATTGACCAGTAAATTCACAATCTTCAGTTAATGTAAAAGTTTCAAAGCCCTTTTCATCAATTAAATTTTTACTTATCATAAAACCTGTACCATTAATAGAAGATGAACCTCCTAAAGCCATTCTTGCTCTATTAAAGAATATATTTTGGAATAAATAAAATATAGTATAACTTCCACTAATCCAATTATCTGATGGATTTTTTGCATCTCTATACCCTTCTGCAACTTTATATCCACTATTTAAACAATTATTCATATGAGTTAAAAAATCTTTATGAACAACATTATCAGCATCAAATATAACATATGCATCAATATCTTTGTTATCTTTTAGTTTTTCAAATGCAAATTTAAGTACGTCACCTTTAGTTTTAGTTGGTACATTACATTCTAAAACTCTTGCTCCATTTTTAATTGCTACATCTTTTGTATTATCAGTACAATTATTTGGAATAACATATATATCATATTTATCTTTTGGATAATCTAGATTTTTTAAACTTTTTATTAAATTTGCTATAACCGTTGCTTCATTTCTTGCTGGCACTAAAATTGCGAACTTCGATTTTATCTTCGAATCTTTAAATTTAACTCTGCTTTTTAATATAATCCCTATAAATCCTGTTATCGTAAAATATAGGCCATATACCAGTGCAGTATAAAACAAAATGTAATATATAATTTTTATAACCATAATTTTTTCCTTAAAATAACAATATATATATTGTACAACAAAATTTGATATTTTTCAACATGTATTTCATATTTTTATGTAAAGTCAATTTAAACAATCTATCTTTTTATTTTTTTATACACATATATATAAATATGTAAATTTGATTTTTTTTATAACTTGTAGTATAATAACAAGGATGGTGCATTATTCTAGTTACACTATCTATTAGGAGGGTGGGGCTAAAAATCCACTAAAAGGCACATCGATGAATTTTCTTGTATATGCGCGTTACGCCCAGTTTTGTGTGTATTCAGGAAGTAAGATTTTAGGGTAAGATATAACGGCATATATTGTATCCCTGATTTCGCGGAGGCTTAAATTGTTTCATATATAATTTGAACTTTTAAGATAAACCTATGTTGCGTGCCAAGACACAACACATAGAGTAGCCTGTCTCGAGTGATATTTTGGAATTTATCGCAAGGTGATATTTTACTTTTGGCCAAAATGTATTTATTACTGATAATGAAACTAATGTTGCAAAAAAGACTAGTAATAGAATAAGTGTAATAAAGGAAAACTTCTAGGGTGTTTGTCTTAATATATAAAGACAAGGCTTTTTAAGGATTAAGGTATGGATTTAAGTGGCGATCCAGTTTATTATTAGGCGACTAATAATATGTTTCTTTTAAATGGAAACAGCTAAACAGTAATGTTTAGTAAGAAACAGAGAAATTCTACTGGACCTAAACCATAAAATTTACTTAAAATGCTACCATCTAAATATGATTTTTGTTATAAAGGTGACTAAAATAAAATGAAAAAAGATAAAAAAAATAATTCTGATAAAGATGCATATAATTCGGATAAAGGATGGGTAATTACTGTACTTTTCATTACATTCTTTTTATCCTTGTTATTTTCTTATATATCAACAACTTCAATTTCTAGTATTGGAATTATCCCTGCTACATTGATACTTTTATTTGTTGTTTTACTTGGTATATTTTTTGATATAATAGCAACAGCTGTAACAGTTGCTAAAGAACAAAATTTCCATGCTAAAGCTGCAAAAAAGATTGATGGTGCAAAAAAAGCTATAAAAATTATTAGAAATTCAACTAAAGTCGCAAATTTTTGTGCTGATGTTATCGGTGATATTGCAGGTGTTCTAAGTGGCGCTTTAAGTTCTATGATTGCTTTAAAAATAACGCAATATTATAACTTAAGTTTTGATTTACAATTTTTAATAAGTGCTTTTGTTGCATCCCTTACAGTTTCTGGAAAAGCAATTGGTAAATCTATAGCTAAAAAATATGATTATGAAATTGTTGATAAACTAAGTAAAGTTTTTAATTTCTTTGGTAATTTAAAAAATAAAATTAAAAATAAATTAAAAAAAATGTAACAAAAAACCGACTATAAGTCGGTTTTTTCATTTCCATATAACACTAATCATAAACAACTACAGCGTTTGTTTTATACAAGGCACTTTCAGGGAATAATTTTACAGATTTTGGTACCACAACCTCTAATAAATCTGGTGAACCTGCAAAACAATATTCTTCAATATATTTTATTCCATCTGGTATAACTATCTTTTTAACTCCTGATAAATTTAAATTTGAAAGTTTATATACATTTTTACCATCTATTACATTTGGAATATATAATGTATCTACATTACAATTGTATATATCTATATATGTATCATTAAAATACATACTTTCTGAAACAGAAGCTCTTTTTAGTCCGTATATTTCTCCGTTTTTAGAATAAAATTTAAATAAATCTTTATCATCCCCATTTAAAATTTTTACATTTTTAAAGGCATATACTTTTGAATCTATATAATCTCTATCGAAATTTTTATAATTATTTACATTAGAAAAGAAAATATTATTAAAGCTTTGTTTATAACAAGAAAAAATCTTATTAATTTCACTGTTTAAATAAAATTTAATGATAATATCATCTTGCTTTCCATATTCAGCAAAACTACCATTTAAAGAACTTGCAATAATATTATTATCATTTAATTTTTGTACTGAACTTTTTGATGCAGAATAGTCAAAATCAAAACTTTCAACAAGTGAAAAAGTCCTATTTTCTTCATTTATAGAATATTTATAAAATTTTGAAACACGTTTTACTTCAAAATTTTCAAGATAGCCTTCTCCCCAATTTTTATTTGGTACAAGATTTGATCTTACATCGTTATTATTAAACATATACAAATTATAGCTTCCGTCATCTTTTATTTCTACACGAATTGAA
This sequence comes from uncultured Clostridia bacterium, assembly GCA_934169925.1. GTDB lineage: Bacteria > Bacillota > Clostridia > TANB77 > CAG-465 > CAG-465. Next base: position 47,155 of record CAKPOO010000009.1, read on the forward strand.
TGCTGTCCAAGTTGCACTGTAAAATCACCATCTTTTTTTAATAATAAATCTTCATACTTAGTATTTTTCCACATTTCTTCAGGACCTATCATGTATTTTATGCTTGGATTTGTAAATATATCTTTGATATAAAAAATAGTAGATCTTTCTCTTGAACTTACAACAATATCATTATCATTTACAAAAGCAATACTATTACAATGTATCCAATCTCCTATACTTGTATCATTTTTGTTATTAATTTCATTTGAATATTCTAAACTTTCTTGATAAATATCTGGAAGTAAATTCTTAAAATCAAATAATTCTTTGCTTTCTTTTTTACTTAAATCATATACATATACACCTTCTGTTGTTGATCTACAAGAGTATATTTTTCCATCCTTATACGTAAATTCATGTGAATAACTTAAGTTTTTATATATGTCTTTGATTTTTCCAAATTTGTTAATTCTACACAATGCTTTTCCATCATATGGGAATATTATATCATTATCTTCTGTTACACAAAAACTCTTGCCTTCTTTTCCAGCATTTCCTGAAAGTATAATTCTAGCTATCCCATTATTATCATAAAAACAAAGTTTTTCTGAAACCCAATTTGACTCTTCAAGTAGTTCTTCATTTATACCCAATATTCCAAAAAGTCCAGGTGTAATTTCATCCAAATTTCCATATTCAGAGATATTTAAATCTTCTATAATACTAGTATCAATTTCTGGTATGTTAAGTGTAAAATCAATACTTTCCACACATTCATTATTTTCATTAATGCTTTTTAATGTTAAAATATTTTTCTTATTTTGTTTTAACCCAACAATTGTACCTTCATGAACTTTAGTAAAATCTCCAATTAAACAATTAGTATAATCAGGTACTCCTTCAACTTTTACAGTATACTCAATTTTACATTCACTAGAAGTTTTAAAAAATATATAAAGTCCATTTAAAATAGTACCATAGGGATTAAATACAAAAAATGGATTTTTAATACTATAATTATTCCTTTTCTTAACTTTATCTATTTCTTTTTCAATTTGATTTTGAAACTCTAAATCATATACATCATTGCTTTTTACATTAACACCATACACTAATTCATTGATAGTATTATTTTCTACAATATAACTAGTTTTAAATTTAGTAATATATACAAAAATACATAAAAATATAACAATAAATATACTCAAAATAACAATAATATTTTTCTTGTTTTTAATATTTAACTTCATAACACCCTCTCATTTTTTCGTATTATACCATAAAAAAAGAAAAAAGTAATGTTTTTACTTTTTTCTTTTTCATTTAATATATTTTTATACTATAATCCAAACCTTACTTTATCTACAGTATAGTTTTGTTTTACTTCTTCTTCAGATAAAGCACGGTTATATATACGAACAGAATATACTTTTCCTTTTAAACGTCCTTCAGTTGGAATTTCACCATATGGATTGGCTCCAATCATCATAACCGTATCATTTTTTGGCATTCCTAAACTACCAGTTGTACTACTTTCTTGTTGTAAAACCCCTAATTGATAAAGTTTCATTTTATTACTAGAATATGAACCTGATAAAGATATCTTCTTATTTGCGACAAAATTATCTTTTGTATATATAAGTGTATAATCAGAATTTACAAATACAGACATAAATATCTTTTTATTAAAGTCTAATCTTTTTTCTATACCATATCCACCAGTTTCAAAATTACTTATGTAAGATGCATAATTATTTGAATCAGTACTTTCATCAATAAGCACAATTTCAATAGTAATATCTTGAAGATTAATTCTACCTAAATTTACTGCGTTATTAGTTCCATCAAAACTTAAACTATCATCATTCCAATTAATATTTCCAATAATAGTTCCATCATGACCGTTACCACTTAAATCTACCCAAACTTTAGATGTATCATCATGTCCAAGACCTGTGTTGTTTTTACCATCATACATAGCAATTAATCCATCTTGTATATAATCATCTGTTGTATATTCACTCTTTTCAATTAAACTTGAACTTACATCAAAAGTACTTATTGATGCATTTCCAGCTTTATCTTCCATGTATACAGTAATTTTTCCTATATTTTTTTCTATTGGAACTATATCTGTAGTAAGTACCTTACCATTTTTTTGGAAATGTTCTTTTACTTCATCTTTTGTTATTGTTCCATTAGTTATATTATCAACTGTATACAGTGAATCATTTTCATATTTTACAACTTTAATTCCACTTACATCATCTTTTTTATTTAATATTTTTACATATCCAATTTGATTTGAATTTGTGGAATTATTTTTTATTTGATTATCTTTATCAATTGTAAACGTTGGAGCTGTATTATCAAATTTTTTTACTTCGTAAGTAGCTGTTGTAACACTTCCACCTTTTGGCGTATATGTTACATTTATTTGGTAATTACTTGCTTTTTTTACAACGTAATTATTATATAAAGTTTCACTTGAAGTAAGTGGAATATTCACTCCTCCAGACTCTATTTTTGATACTGTAAATATTTTTGGTACTTTTACAGTAACTTCAATTTCATCTTTTGTCCACTCTGTTGTATTTGGTTGGAATACAATTACTGATGCTGTATTAACTAAATTTTTATCTGCATTTTCATTAAGTAAGGTTGTTAATTCATCATTTAAAGTGTAATATGTATTATTTCCAATTTTTAAGCCTTTTGCATAATATACAACACCTGATGTATTTGAAACTACATATATATCATTTGCTCCATTTGACTCATCACCATATTTTAGTGATTTTACATTTATCTTTTCATAATCTATATCATATAGCAATACTTTACCTGAATTATATCCATCTGTCTCTTTATTAAATTGTTGCTTATTTTCAGTTGATAATGATGTAATATCTACGACAACAGAATTTCCTATTGGATAGCTTCCGTTATTTTCATTTACATACTCATCTACAGCTTCTTGCAAAGTTTTTAACTCAGTTGCAAAAGCAATCTTTTTTGCATTATTTGAAGTATTTACACCACCTATTGTTATAGCAGTTGTTAAAATAAGCAAAATTGTTACAGTAGCAGCAAGTGCTACCATTGAAAATCCATATTTTTTTTTCATATATCCACCCATTTTTTATTATATACACTAATACATAATAATTATATACAACTATACAAAATATTTCAATGATAAAAAAATAAAAAAAATAAAAATTAGGATTAAAAAATACGTCTAGACATAAGTCTAAACGTATTTTATTAATCAAATCTTGCTTTATCTATTAAGTAGTTTTGTTTTATTTCTGATTCTGTTAAAGCTCTATTATATACTTTTACTGAATTGTATATATATACACCACTTCTTCCAACCCATCTATTAAAATCTAAACCAATTTTTGTTAAAGCTACATCATTAAATTTTGTAATTTTTGTTATAATTGGTTTTTCATTATCTACATAATATCTTAGTTCTTTTGAACTTTTATCCCATACAATATTTATACTAGATGGTATAGTATTATCAGATTTTGTTACACTAGTATAATATACATTTTCAGCATTTCCATTTGAGCAAGAAGATTCTATATGGTCAATATTTCTAGAAAATGTTAAATCTACGCCATTTACTTTTTCATAATTTTCTATATAGTCACCATTTGTTGATATTATTCTAGTAAATACATCTGTTGCAAAATCTGTTGTTAGATTTTTATTAAAAGTTCCTTTTACTTGAACAGTAAAATTCTCAATATTACTAAAAGTTGTTTTTTGTAATATCCAAGTTGAATTAAACGTTAATGCATCTACAAAGGTAAATCCTTTTCCGTTTTTCCAACCATTACCAGAATATGAAAAAGAAGCTTCACTAATTTGACCGTCGTTACCGTTACCAGTTAAATCTTTCCAAGTTCTAGTTGTTGTACTATGACCATTACCTGTGTTATTTATACCATCATAAAGAAGTATTAATCCGTCTTTTACATAATCATCTTCTGTTAAATTTGTTGGTATTGATACATATTTATATGTATAATTTCCTGCTTGATCTTCTACATATACAGTAACATTAGAAACATATTTATTAACTTTTATACTTTTTCCTGTAAGTTCTATACCGTTAGTTATAAAATAAGTAGAAATTTGTGCTTGATCTATTTTTTCTGTTTCATATTTTACAATTTTTATTCCACTTTGTGCATCAGAATAATCGATATTAACATATGAACTATTTTCTTCTCCATCAATTAATGTTTGTGGTGTTGATACTGTTAGTGTTGGAGCTTGAGTTTCATATTTTGTTACTGTATAACTTTGTGATAAAGAAGTTCCATTTTTTGTATATTTTACTATAGCTTCATAGTTTCCATTTATATGGACATCATAATACACATAAGATGAAGTTGTTTCTGTTTTTGAAGCTGTAACTGTTGTGCCATTTACAGTAAATGTTACATTTGTATAATCTACTGGAACAGCTACATTTAAAGTTACAGTTTGATTTGTCCATTCTTTTGTTGATGGAGTAAATATAATTCCATCTTTTGCAACAGAACCTTTTATTTTATCAAAACCTATTTTTTCTTTTAAATCGTTTGTTAAAGTATAATATGTTTTACCTTTTATTTTTTCACCTTTTACATAGTATACTTTATTAGTATTTTTTGAAACTGCATAAATATCAGTTTCATCTCCTTTATTTTCATTTCCATATGTTGTTGAGATATTACCAAGCTTTGATTTATCTATTTTGTATAGCAATACATTTGTTGAACTTACATAATCTACATTATCAAATTGTGTTTTATCAGCTGCTAATATTTTATCTGTTGCTATTATAACTGAATCTGATATAGGTAAATTACCATTGTTATATTCAATATATGAATCAACATATTCTTGCATATATGCAAGCTCTGTACCAATGCTTACCATTCTTGAATCGCTTAATACATTTACTCCTGATATTGCAACAGTTGAAGCAAGTAACAGCATTATAACTATTGTTACAGTAAGTGCAACTAAACTTATACCTTTTTTCATATATTTTCCCCTTAATCTATTATATATTTAAAGAATTTTTTAACTCATCTGTTAGTCTGTAATATAGATCATTTCCAACTGCTTGACCCTTTACATAATACACAATTCCTGTATCTAAAGATACTGCGTAATAATCATCAGTTGTACTTCCCATTCCTCTTGATAAACTTTCAATTCCTGCTTCATAATAATCTATTTTACTTAATCTTACAGTTCCTGTTTTAAAAGATGCTTCTTGCATAAATTGGCTTGATACAGTAGTACTTGCTACACTTATTTCAAAAACATCATTTGTTACTGGATATTTATCATTCATAAATTTATATTGATCTATCGCATTTTGAACTGCTAAAATTTCTTTTGCAAATTCTTTTTTCTTTGTTGATTGAGTTAATTTACTAAATGATACTGTTATTGTTGTAAGCAAAACAAGAGCTATTGCAATTGTTACAACTAATACTAACATTGTAATTCCTTTTTTATTATTGTTTTTCATATATATCTCCCAAATACATTTTTACATATATAATTTTATACTTTGTGAAAAAAATTGTCAACAAAAAAGAGTATGGTAATTTAATTAGTTATAAATCACTTAAGGAAATATTTTAATTTAAAAATTTATGATATAAGTATATTTTATAAAAATATTTTGTTATTATAAAAACACTTGCCAGATTTTTTATCTAACAAGTGCTTTATAACAATAATATTTTCTAAATTTTTTTATAACCCTGTTATTTCTTTTACTCTTAAAATATCATCATCTGTTGCAACTCTTACACCTTCTAAAGGATACTTTTCATTTAATTTTTCCCACTTGAATTTGCCCATATCATGATATTTTAAAAATTCAACTTTTTCTACTGTTTTTAAACTATTTACAAATTGTTTTAAATTTATAAGATCCTCTTTATCATCCGTATATCCAGGTACAATTACTTGTCTTATCCACATCTTAATATTATTACTACTTAAATACTTTGCAAATTCAAGCGTATATTTATTGGTAGAACCTGTTAAATCTCTACATTTTTTATCATCGATATGTTTTATATCAAGCAATACTAAGTCTGTATATTTTAAAAGTTCTTTAACTTTTTCATCAATTATTCTAGTACCTGCTGTATCAAGTACAGTTGATATATTTTCTTTTTTTAATCTTTTAAAAAGTTCTATTAAAAAATCAATTTGTAATAATGGTTCTCCACCTGATACAGTAACACCACCACCTGATGCATCAAAGTATGTTTTATACCTTAACACTTTTTCTACTATATCACAAACTGTATATTCTTTTCCAATATTTTTTTCCCATGTATCCCTATTATGGCAATATTTACATTTAAGTGCACATCCTTGCATAAATATCACATATCTAATACCTGGTCCATCTACAGTACCAAATGATTCAAATGAATGTATATATCCTTTTATATCTTCCATAACTATTCCTTAATTATATTCTTTCATGTATTGTTCTGTTTATAACATCTAACTGTTGTTCTTTTGTTAGTTTTACAAAATTAACTGCATATCCAGAAACCCTTATTGTAAGTTGTGGATATCTTTCTGGGTGTTCCATTGCATCTTCTAATAACGCTCTATCAAATACATTTACGTTTATATGATGACTACCTTGAACAAAATATCCATCAAGAAGTGATACCATATTATCTATTCTACTTTTCTCTTCTTTTCCTAGAGCTTTTGGTACAATAGCAAATGTGTATGATATACCATCTTCAGAATAACTATATGGTAATTTCGCAATTGAATTTAAAACTGCAAGTGCACCTGATGTATCTCTACCATGCATTGGATTTGCTCCAGGTCCAAAAGGTTCTCCATCTTTTCTTCCATCTGGTGTATTTCCAGTTGCTTTTCCATAAACAACGTTCGAAGTTATTGTTAAAATTGACATTGTAGGTTTTGCATTTCTATATGTTTTCTGTTTTTGTAATTTTTTCATAAATTCTTCAATAATTTTTACAGCTATGCTATCAACTCTATCATCATCATTACCAAACTTTGGAAAATCTCCTTCAATTTTATAATCTACAGCAATTCCTTCTTCATCACGTATAACTTTTACTTTTGCATATTTCATTGCTGAAAATGAATCTGCAACAACAGAAAGTCCTGCTATTCCACATGCCATAGTACGTAAAATATCTTTGTCGTGTAGCGCCATTTCTAAACTTTCATATGCATATTTATCATGCATATAATGAATAATATTTAGTGCGTTTATATATACTCTTGCTACCCATTCCATCATGTTGTCAAATTTTTGCCAAACTTCATCGTAATCTAAATAATCTTTGGTAACTTTTTCAAATTTAGTAGTAACTTGTTTTTTAGTTTTTTCATCTACACCACCATTTATTGCATAAAGTAATGTTTTTGCAAGATTACATCTAGCACCAAAAAATTGCATTTGTTTACCAACTCGCATTGCAGATACGCAACAAGCTATAGCATAATCATCACCATAATATTCTCTCATTAAATCATCATTTTCATATTGAATTGAACTTGTATTAATAGATATTTTAGCACAATAATCTTTAAATGATTTTGGTAATCTATTTGACCAAAGTACAGTTAAATTAGGTTCTGGTGCAGGTCCTAAATTTTCTAAAGTATGTAAAATTCTAAAAGAATTTTTTGTAACTAAAGTTCTACCATCTATTCCCATACCACCAATAGCTTCTGTAACCCAAACTGGATCACCACTAAATAGCTCATTATACTCAGGTGTTCTTAAAAATCTTACCATTCTTAACTTTAAAACTAAATTATCTATTAATTCTTGTGCTTCTTCTTCTGTAATTTTGTTTTCTTTTAAATCTCTTTGGATATATATATCTAAAAATGTAGATATTCTACCTATACTCATTGCAGCACCATTTTGTTGCTTTATGGCAGCTAAATATCCAAAATATAACCACTGAGTTGCCTCTTTAGCATCTTTTGCCGGTTTTGATATATCAAATCCATATTTATTTGCCATTATTTTTAAATCATTAAGTGCAATAATTTGTGATGATATTTCTTCCCTTAAACGAATAATATCTTCTGACATATCCAAATCAATAGCATCATTTAATTGATTTTTCTTATCTTCAATTAATCTATCAACACCATATAAAGGAACTCTTCTATAATCCCCTATAATTCTACCTCTTCCATAACCATCTGGAAGTCCTGTTATTAAATGAGAACTACGAGCAGCTCTAATTTCAGGTGTATATGCCATAAATACACCATCATTATGAGTTCTTCTATATTTGTTATATATTGTTTCAACTTCGTCTGAAACTTTAACGTTATATGCTTCACAAGATTTTTCAACAATACGTATACCACCTTCAGGCATAATTGCTCTTTTTAGTGGTTTATCTGTTTGAAAACCAACAATTTTTTCTAAATCTTTATTTAAATATCCTGCTTCATGAGAAGTAATTGTTGATGGAATATCAGCTGATATTTCAAGAACACCACCTTCTGCTTGTTTTTCTGCTTCAAAATACTTTAAAGTTTTATTTAATAAACTTTTTGTATCTTTTGTAGCATCAGCTAAAAAACTTTCATCTCCTTCATAAGGAGTATAATTTTTTTGTATGAAATCTCTAACATTTATTTCATTTTCCCAAATTCCAGGTATAAAACCATTCCACTCTTTTTCTTTCATATATACCTCCAATTCTAAGTATAATATTAGCATAAACATAAAAAATATACAATAAAAAAAGCAGGAATTTTTCCTGCCAAATTTTATCTTATATACTACTTATTTAACCCTATTTTTATGAACTTATCAACATATTCTGCCATAAATATTGGAATATTTATTATTTTACCACTCATATCAAGATTTCTTGTTGAAAATCTTACTGCTATTTTATTATTACTCATTTCATTAAGTTTTGTTAAACTTGCATTATTAATATTTTCACTTGCCTTTACTTCTATAGGTATTATCTCATTTTGATATTGAATCATAAAATCAATTTCATGTCTATCAAATGTATAATAATTAGGTTTTCCCTCAAATTTAAATAATAACATATCTAATATATAATTCTCTGTTAAAGCTCCTTTAAATTCTTCAAACAATCTATTTCCCTCTATTATTATTTTAGAATCTAAATTTGCCTTTCTTCTTAACAATCCAACATCAGACATATATAACTTAAAACTGCTTAAATCAGTATATGCAGACAGTGGAAAATCCGGTTTTGTTATATTAAATATTTTATGTACAACATTTGCATCATTAAGCCAATTAACGGCATCTTCATATTCTCTTGCCCTTGCTCCTTCTTTGGCCGTTTGATATAAAAACTTTTTATTTTCTTTTGAAAGTTGAGATATTATGCTTTCCCATATAATTGAAATTTTAGCTTGCATATTTGAAGTTTTTGTATGTTTTCCAAAATCATCTTCATATCCATTTAATATTTGTTTTTGAATTCTATTTACAGCTTCAATATCTTTAGTTTCTACCCACGTTTTTACAACTTCTGGCATACCACCGATTATAAAATATGATTTAACTTTTTCATTTAATTTTGTAAATATTATATCTGGAATTTTTTCAATTTTGTCCAAAGACTCCATATATTCTACTAAATTTTCAGACCCATCTGCAAGTAAAAATTCAGTAAATGTCATAGGATACATTTCTAAATATTCAACTTTTCCAACAGGAAATGATGTATGTGACAATTTTATACCAAGTAAACTACCTGCACAAATTATATGATATTCATTTGCTTCTTCTTGAAAATATTTTAAAGAATTTAGTGCATCTGGACATTCTTGAATTTCATCAAATATTATTAAAGTTTTTCCTGGTTTTATTGCTTTTCCAACTACAAAAGTCAATTGATCTAATATTCTTCTTGGATCTTTTGTACTTTTAAACAAATCTTTTAAAGTTTCATCATGATCAAAGTTAAAATATGCTACATTTTCATATTCTTCTTCTCCAAACTCTTTTAAAATATATGTTTTACCTACCTGCCTTGCACCTTTTAATATTAATGGCTTTCTATCTTTTCTATTTTTCCATTCTAATAATTGCTCTTTTATATATCTACGCATTGCAATCACCTCTATATATTATATGTCCATATATACATATTATACAATTAAAATCACACTTTTGCAATATATTTTAAGCATTTTATCACATTTTTGCAAGTATTTTTAGCGAAAATATCACACTTTTGCAAGTGTTTTTGTATATTTTTATCACATTTTTGCAAAAAAAGTGAGTTTACTTAATATAAAGTAAACTCACCAAATATTATCTTAAAATTGTGTCTTTATCAACAAAAACATAGGCCATCTTCCTTTTTTTATTTCTTCCAACTACAATACTATCATATCTTGCAGCTCTTACATTTTCTAACCTAGATTTTGCACCCCATTCATTATTATACTCAATAGCACTGCCAAAATCTTTAACTACAGCATCACCTTTTACAACAAACAAGCTAATGTCTGTAAATACAATATACTCTTTGTTATTACCTGATACTATATACATATTTTTATTTATCTTTTTTACTTTCCGTACAAAAACGTATGCATAAGATTTGGTAATTTTTTCTTTTTTACATTTACTATCTTTTAAAGTAATTAACTCTAAACCATTTTCTTTCTTTGGCACTTTATTTGCTATTGCAAATCTTAATTCTTTTAATTTTTCTTCCATAAAACCTCCTAGTGATAATTATCATAAAATATATATTAGTTACACGTCTTATTATACCACTTTTTATGTTTTATGTAAAGTATACTTTATCAACTATAATCTATTAACTCTAAGCATACGTAAAGCATTTAGTATTGCTATTACTGATACACCAACATCAGCAAATACAGCTTCCCACATTGTAGAAATACCAAATGCTGTTAAAACTAATACTAAAATTTTAACAAAAATTGCAAATATAATATTTTCTTTTACTATTTTTAATGTTTTCTTTGATATTTTTATAGCATAAGAAATTTTAGATGGTTCATCTGTCATTAAAACAACATCTGATGCTTCAATAGCTGCATCTGAACCAATACCACCCATAGAAATACCTATATCTGCCATTGCTAAAACTGGAGCATCATTTATTCCATCACCAACAAAAACAAGTTTTCCAGAATCAGTTTTATCTTTTAGTAATTGTTCTACTTTATACACTTTTTCATCTGGTAATAATTCTGTATGAACTTCATCAATTCCTAATTCTTTTGCAACATATTCACCAACTTGCTTTTTATCTCCTGTTAGCATTACAGTTTTAGAAATATTCAATTTTTTCAAATTTTCTATAGCAATTTTTGAATCTTCTTTTATAACATCAGAAACAACAATAAAACCTGCATAAACATTATCAACTGCAACATATACAATTGTACCAATTTCATCTGTTTTTGTATATTCTACGTTATTTTCGTTTAATAATTTATCATTTCCAACTAAAATAGTTTTACCATCTACTATTGATAAAATTCCATGACCTGCAATTTCTTCAACTTTTTCGATTTTTTCTTTTACAATTTCTTCTCCATATTCTTTTTTTATAGAAAGAGCAATTGGATGATTTGAATAATTTTCACTATATGCTGCATATTTTAAAATTTGATCTTTAGTAAAATTATTGAAATTTTCTATATTTTTAACAGCAAAAACTCCTTTTGTTAAAGTTCCAGTTTTATCAAATACTACAACTTCAGTTTTAGCTAAAGCTTCTAAATAGTTACTCCCTTTTATAAGGATACCAAGTTTTGAAGCACCACCAATTCCTCCAAAGAAACTAAGTGGAATTGAAATAACTAGTGCACATGGACAGCTTACAACTAAAAATGATAATGCTCTATATATCCATTCTGAGAAATTCATACCTGTAAAAAATGGTGGTACAATTGCAAGTATAACAGCAATTATAACAACAGTAGGAGTATAATATTTAGCAAATTTTGATATGAAATTTTCTGATTTAGATTTTTTACTGCTAGCGTTTTCAACTAAATCAAGAATTTTACTTACAGTTGATTCTTCAAATTCTTTTTCTACTTTTATTTTTACTACAGAATTTAAATTGATAGATCCACTTAATACCTCATCATTTACATTAACTTCTCTTGGTAATGATTCTCCAGTTAAAGCTTTTGTATCTAAAAATGATTTTCCATCAACAATTATTCCATCTAAAGGAATTTTTTCGCCAGGTTTTACTAAAATAATATCACCAATTTTTACATCATCTGGATCAATTTTTTCTTCTTTTCCATTCTTTATAACAAAAGCGTAATCTGGACGTATATCCATCAAACTAGATATTGATTTTCTAGATTTATCAACTGCATAACTTTGAAATAATTCACCTACTTGGTAAAATAACATAACTGCAACAGCTTCTTCAAATTCTCCTACAAAGAATGCACCAATTGTAGCAACAGTCATTAGAAAATTTTCATCGAATACTTTACCTTTAATTATATTTCTAAACGCTTTTTTTACTATCTCAAAGCCAACAATTAAGTAACTTAGTATAAATAGTATATTGTTTATAAAAGTGGTCTCAAATTTGAAAATAAAAGCAATTAAAAATAAAACAAAAGATATAACAATTTTAAATCCTCTTTTTTTCATACTATACCTCTTTTATTTTTACATCAGGTTCTTCTTTTTTTATAACCTTATTCATTTTAGCAAGTATTTCATCTTTATTATTTTCATCAAGTTCAATATTCATTTTTTGTGTTAAAAAATTAATGCTTACACTTTGAATTCCTTCAACTTTGCTAATAGCATTTTCTAATTCATTTGCACAATTTGCGCAATCAAGCCCCTCAATTTTAAATTTAATTTTCATAATTTAACTCCTCCTTTTTGTGTTCAACATGTTCAATACTTACTTCAAATAATTCTTTTATATGTTCATCATCTAAGCTATATATAACTTCTTTTCCTTCACGTCTATACTTTACAATTCCAACATTTCTTAAAACAGCAAGTTGATGTGAAATAGAAGATTTAGACATATTAAGTAAATTAGCTATATCATTTACACACATATCTGATTTATCAAGAGCAAATAGCAATTTCATTCTTGTAGAATCACCCATTATTTTAAATAATTCTGCAAGTTTATAAAAATACTCTTCTGTTAACATTTGATTTTTTACTTTATTAACTATATCTTTATGAATAATGTTACAATCGCATTGTATTTCTTTCATTTTGTACCTCCTTAATAAACCATATGCTAATAATTGAGCATGTATTCAACTATTACATTAATATTATAGTTGAATATTTATTCAATTGTCAACGGTTTTATATATAAAAAATAAAAAAATGCAAAAAAAGAGTAACAGATATTAATATATCCATTACTCTACCTAACTCTTAACAACTTCCGTCGTTTCTAAGCATGGCTCCTCGTGTAGGGCTCGAACCTAC
>CAKPOO010000010.1 GCA_934169925.1 uncultured Clostridia bacterium
AAGCAAAATGTATAGTCTAAAATTAAAATTTTTTCAAAAATTGTGTAATTTCTTTAATATTGTACTTTTGATTATGTTCTTTAATATAAAAAGGCTTATTTGATATTTCATTAACTTTGTATTCAAATATTGTAAGAGTAGTAGGATATGTAATTTTGTATTTAGTAGGTATTATTACTTGTAGATTGGTGTGCAAGATAGTTTTAATTTGTCCTAATATAACCTTATATTTAAAGTCTTTTAAGATGTCGGTTAAACCTTTATTAGGTTTTAGTTTTTCAATTACTTTAAATTCAAGCATGAAAAAAGTCCTCCTTTCTATGATAAGAGAACTTTAAAGTTTTATATAAAATAAAAACTCACGAACTTTTAAGTCCGTAAGTTGATTTCAAATGGAGCGGGTTGTGAGAATCGAACTCACGTCAAAAGATCGGAAGCCTCTTATTCTACCACTAAACTAAACCCGCAAAAAAATGGTGCCGAAAGTGGGACTTGAACCCACACGGTATTGCTACCATCAGATTTTGAGTCTGACGCGTCTGCCAATTCCACCATTTCGGCACGAGTAAAGTATAACATATAAAATCAAATTTATCAACTTAATAGACAAAAAAATTAAATTTTCGAAATTTATTGACATAGAAAAATTAGTTATATATAATTTGTTATTAGGACGTGATGAAATGATAGAAATAAAGGTTGAATGTTTTAATTTAAAAGCAACACTTGAATGTGGACAATGCTTTAGATGGAAAAAAATTGACGAAAATGAATATATAGGTGTTATAAAAGATAGAGTAATAAGAGTAAAACAAATAGGAGATATGTTAAAAGTTTGGAGTAATAATGAAAAAGATTTAAAAAATGTCGTTATTAATTATTTTTCTCTTGATAAAGATTATAAAAAAATCGAAGAAGAAATTTCTTGTATAGATGATAATATTCAAAAATCTTTAAAAAACAGCTCTGGACTTAGGCATTTAAATCAAGATTTTTTTGAATGCTTGATATCATATATAATATCTGCAAATAACAATATACCAAGGATTTCAAAGTCAGTAAATGAAATTTCAAAAAGATATGGAAAAAAAGTAATGTTTGAAAATGAAGAATATTATTTATTTCCAACAATTGATGAACTAAAAGATGTTACTATAGAAGATTACAGAAATTGTGGAGTAGGTTTTAGAGATAAATATTTATACAGTACAGTAAATATGATTATCAATGATAATATCGAACTTGAAAAATTAAAAAAATATGATACTTTAAAACTAAAGAAAATACTATTATCATTTAAAGGAGTTGGAAATAAAGTTGCAGATTGTATTTTGCTTTTTTCATGTGGCAAATCAGAAGTATTTCCAATTGATGTTTGGGTTGAAAAAGTAATGAAAAAACTATATTTTGATAATAAAGAAGATGTAACAAAAACTCAAATTTTAGAATATGCTTGTACTAATTTTAAGCAGTATTCAGGAATTGTGCAACAACATTTATTTTATAACATTAGAGAAGGTATAATATAAAAAAAAATCCACATTGATGTGGATTTTTTATTTCGTTTTTTCTTGTTCTTGGTATTGCTTTTCTAACATTTGATCAACATTTGTTTTATCTTTTAATGAAATTTTTTTATTAGATGATACAATTCTTGCACCATTTTTTGTTTGTTCTATTAAATCATCATTAAAATTAACATATTCACCGTATTTTGTAGCATAAGTTGCAATAACTTCACCTTTTATACCTTTAGAAGTTTCTTCATTATTTTTTTTGTAAATAGAATAAACTTTAAATTCATCTTTATGAATATCGTCAACTACTTTTAAGTTTTCTTTATTATCTTTTAGTGCATTTCTAGTATACACAGTTTCACCATTTTCATTTTTTGATTCGTATAAAAAGCTAAAATTATTTGAATAGTTAATTGCAATATCAGATTTTGTTAAATTTTCATTGTAAGTCTCGTTATATTCATTAATAAAATCATCGATAGTGTAAGAATCTTCTTCTTTGTTATCTTTGCCAGCTATTTCATAAGTACTGTAAGTACTGTTTGCTAAATCAGTTTGAAATTCATTTTGAGCACCATATGTTATAGCAGTATCGTTTTTTTGAACAGTATTTGGCATAGTTATAGTTGAAGCTGCTGCGACTAAAGCACCTATAGTCAAACCTCTTCTTACACCAGTTACAATTTTTTTTATTTTTTGTTTTTCTCTTTTTGTTGCAGTGTAATTGTTTGGTTCTTTACTTACATTTTTTAATTTATAAATTTTTTTTGCAACTTTGTTATCTACAGAATTTAACATTTTTATATTAGATTTTTTTGTAAATTTTTTAAAAAAGTTTTTCATTATATCTTTTATGTTCATATATCAGTTCCTCCGGTAAATATTACCATAGAAATTATATATCAAATTTATAAAAAAAGTCAATTGCAAAAAATATATTTATGATATATAATCTATTTTGTTAGAGGTGTGATATGGAAGAAAAAATAATTGAACAATTAGCACTTGAACTTTCTGTTAAAAAAAGTCAAGTAGAAAGTGCTGTAAAATTAATAGATGAAGGTAATACAATACCTTTTATTGCTAGATATAGAAAAGAAGCAACTGGCAATTTAGATGATGAAATTTTAAGAAATTTAGATGATAGATTAAATTATTTAAGAAACTTAGAAAAAAGAAAAGAAGAAGTAAAACATTTAATAGAAGAAAGTGGTAATTTAACTGAAGAAATTTCAAAAAATATTGATAATGCTAAAATATTAACAGAAGTTGAAGATATATATAGACCATTTAAGCCTAAAAAAAGAACTAGAGCAACTATTGCAAAAGAAAAAGGTCTTGAAAAACTTGCAAGGATTATTATAAAACAAGCAAATTTATCAAAAACAAAAGAAGAGATTGTAAAAGATTTCATAAATGAAGAAAAAGAAGTAAATACTTTAGAAGATGCAATTAATGGAGCTTGTGATATATTAGCAGAAGAAGTATCAGATAATGCAAATTATAGGAAAAAGATTAGAAGTATTTCATATAGAACTGGAAAAATAATTACGAAAAAATCAAAAGAAGAAGAAGTTCCAGTATATGATATGTACTATGATTTTAGTGAAAATGTAAATAAAATACCACCTCATAGAATGCTTGCTATTACAAGAGGTGAAAAAGAGGGGATTTTAAAAGTAAAATTTGAAGTTGATGTTGAACAAATACTTAAGTTCTTAAATTCAAAAATTATAATAAATGAAAATGGTATATTTAAAGAAGAATTAGAAAATATGATAAAAGATGCTTATACAAGACTTATAGCATCATCAATTGAAAGAGAAATATTATCTGATAAATTTGAAGAAGCATCAGAACAAGCTATAAAAGTATTTGGAGTAAATGCTAAAAATTTATTAATGCAAGCACCACTTAAAGGAATGGTTGTTATGGGATTTGATCCAGCATATAGGACTGGATGTAAAATAGCAGTTATTGATGAAACTGGTAAATTATTAGATTATACAACTGTATATCCTACAGAACCACAAAATGATGTAGAGGGTGCAACTGAAAAATTACTTGAACTTATATCTAAATATAAAGTTGATATGATTTCACTTGGTAATGGTACAGCTTCAAGAGAATCTGAAAAATTTATTGCAGATTTAATAAAAAAATGTGACAGAAAAGTATATTATACTATAGTAAGCGAAGCGGGAGCATCTGTTTATTCAGCATCAAAACTTGCTACAAAAGAATATCCAGACATTAATGTTTCAATAAGAGGTGCAATTTCTATTGCAAGAAGATTACAAGATCCACTTGCAGAACTTGTAAAAATTGATCCAAAAAGTATTGGTGTTGGTCAATATCAACATGATGTAAATCAAAAAAGACTAGATTTAAAATTAAAAGGGGTAGTAGAAGATTCTGTTAATAAAGTAGGAGTAGATGTTAATACTGCAACACCTTCATTACTTTCATATGTTTCAGGTGTAAATAGTTCTATATCAGAAAATATTGTAAAATATAGAGAAGAAAATGGTAAGTTTACAAAAAGACAAGATTTATTAAAAGTACCAAAACTTGGAAAAGTTGCTTATGTGCAATGTGCAGGATTTTTAAAAGTACCAGAGTCTAAAAATATATTAGATAATACAATGGTTCATCCTGAATCTTATGAAGTAGCAAAAGAAATACTAGAAAATATTGGATATAATTTAAAAGATATGAGCGTAAAAGATTTAAGTAATATTGCTACAAAACTAGAAAAAATTGATACTTTAGAATTATCTAAAGAATTAGATGTAGGAAAACCAACGCTTGATGACATAGTAAATGAATTAAAAAAGCCAGGTAGAGATCCAAGAGATGATATGCCAAAGCCAATATTAAAAAGTGATGTGTTAAAGATTGAGGATTTAAAAGTTGGTATGATTTTAAATGGTACTGTTAGAAATGTTATTGATTTTGGGGCTTTTGTAGATATCGGAATAAAAAATGACGGGTTAGTACATATTTCACAAATGAGTGATAAATATGTAAGAAATCCAATGGAAGAAGTAAGTGTTGGAGATATTGTAAAAGTAAAAGTTATAGGAATTGACATGGTTAAGAAAAAAGTTCAGCTTAGTATGAAAGATTTAAAAGAAGAATAATATTAGGAGGTTATATATGGGAGAATATATTTCTACAGAAATTTTGATTATAATAGGTTCACTTATTGGTTCTTTTGTTTTATTAAATATTATATTTAAATTTATTTCAATGCCAAGAGTTATAAAAGTTTTGCTAATAGGAGCAGCTCTTGTTGGAAATGGATATTTGATTTTCCAATATTTTGAAAATAATGATGCAGATTATAAAGAGTTAAATACAAAAAATTACGTTATTGGTACAGTAGTTACGACTGGCTCTAGTGTTAATAAAATGAAAGTTAATATTTCTTCAGGAAATATTAAAAATAAAACTGCAACTAAAGATTTGGTTGTAAATACTTCAGGAGCATTGATAAAAGAAAAAGCTGAATCTGGTTCTGGTTCATCAATTATATCTATTAAAGATATAAAACAAGGAGATAAAGTAAAAGTATATTGTAAAGAAAATACGATTGAATCTGAAGATTCTGTATTAAATGCAACTATTATTTTAAAAGCAAAATAAAAAATAGCAGTGAATTTTTCACTGTTATTTTTTGTAAATAAGGTATATTAAATTGACAAAACACACGTTTGATTATATAATTTTATAAGTGTTAGTTAGGTGGTATTTATGAATGATAAATTAGTTATAAAAGGTGCAAAAGAGCACAATTTAAAAAATGTAGATTTAGAAATTCCAAAAAATAAACTTACTGTTTTTACAGGTCTTTCAGGTTCTGGAAAATCTTCACTTGCATTTGATACAATTTATGCAGAAGGACAAAGAAGATATGTAGAATCATTGTCTGCTTATGCAAGACAATTCTTAGGAATTATGGAAAAACCAGATGTTGAATCTATTGATGGACTTTCACCAGCAATTTCTATTGATCAAAAAACAACTTCAAAAAATCCAAGATCTACAGTTGGAACAATTACAGAAATTTATGATTATTTAAGATTATTATATGCAAGAATTGGTGTTCCACATTGTCCAATTTGTGGTAAAAGAATAAAAAAGCAAACTGTTGATGAAATAGTAGATCAAGTTTTAGATTATGAAGAGGGTACAAAAATTTTAGTCATTGCTCCTGTTATTAGAGGCAAAAAAGGAGAACATGTAAAATTATTAGAACAAGTACTAAAAGATGGATTTATTCGTGTTAGAATTGATGGAGAAAACTATGATTTAACTGAGGTAATGCCAAAACTTGATAAACAAAAAAAGCATAACATAGAAGTAATAATTGATAGATTAGTTATTTCAAAAGATATTGTAACAAGACTTACAGATTCTATTGAACTTGCATTAAAATATGCTTCAAATTTGGTAGTTATAGCAAAACTTGACGGTACTGAACAATTATTTTCACAAAATTATGCTTGTGTTGATTGTGGAATTTCATTAGAAGAAATAACTCCAAGAGCATTTTCTTTTAACAGTCCTTTCGGGGCTTGTCCAGCTTGTACAGGACTTGGTGAAATTTTAAAAATTGATGAAAATAAAATAATTCCAAATAAAGAAAAAAAGTTAAGTGATTATGGTTCTATAAAAGGATGGTCTGGTAGTGGAAGTATAATAGATGGTATGAGTAGAACATATATTAATGGACTTTGTGAACACTATAACATAGATCCTGATACCAAAATAGAAGATTTACCAAAGGATTTTTATAATATTCTTTTATATGGTAGTGGTGATGAAAGAATAAAATTTGTTCATACTTCAAGAACAATGAACAGAGAGTTTGTTACTGAATTTGAAGGTGTAATTCCAACACTAGAAAGAAGATTTGCTGAGACAAAATCTCAAGGAATGAAATCATATTATGAAAGCTTCATGTCATCAACTCATTGTAATATATGTGATGGAGCAAGATTAAAAAAAGAAAGTTTAGCTGTAAAAATAAATAGCGTTAATATATATGAACTTTGTAATAAAAATATTTTTGCAATAAAGAAATTTATTGATGAAAATTATGAAAAGATGTCACAAAAAAATAAAACAATTTCTAATCAAATAGTAAAAGAATTAGATTCAAGACTACAATTTTTAATTGATGTTGGACTTGGATATTTAACTTTATCAAGAAGCTCTGGAACTTTATCAGGTGGTGAAGCACAAAGAATAAGACTTGCAACTCAAATAGGATCAGGACTATCAGGAGTATTATATATACTTGATGAACCTAGTATAGGTCTTCATCAAAGAGATAATGAAAAATTACTTAATTCTTTGATGAAAATGAGAGATTTAGGCAATACTTTAATTGTGGTAGAACATGATGAAGATACAATCCGTAGTGCAGATTTTGTTGTAGATATTGGACCTGGAGCAGGTGTTCATGGTGGAAATGTTATATTTGCAGGAACTCCTAAGAATATATTAAAATGTAAGGATTCTATTACAGGAAAGTACTTAAGTGGTAAATTAAAAATAGAAGTACCAGAAACTAGAAGAGCTCCAAAGGGATATTTAGAGGTAAAAGGTGCAAAAGAACATAATTTAAAAAATATAAATGTTAAGTTTCCAGTTGGTGTATTTTGCTGTGTTACTGGAGTTTCAGGTAGTGGAAAATCAACACTTGTAAATGAGATTTTATATAAAGCTGTTTCAAATAAAATAAATAGATCTCATCAAAAAGTAGGAGAATATAAAGAAATAACAGGAATTGAAAATTTCGATAAAATCATTAATATTGACCAGTCACCAATAGGTAGGACTCCAAGATCTAATCCTGCAACATATACTGGTATGTTTGATGCAATACGTGATCTTTTTGCTGCAACTAAAGAGGCAAAACAAAGAGGATATCAAAAAGGTAGATTTAGTTTTAATGTATCTGGTGGTAGATGTGAAGCATGTTCAGGTGATGGTATTATAAAAATCGAAATGCACTTTTTATCAGATGTATATGTTCCTTGTGAAGTTTGTAAAGGAAAAAGATATAATAGAGAAACTCTAGAAGTAAAATACAAAGGAAAAAATATTAGCGATGTTTTAGAAATGACTGTTGAAGAAGGTTTAGAATTTTTTAAAAATGTTTCAACAATAAAAAATAAATTACAAACATTGATGGATGTTGGACTTGGATATATAAAAATAGGTCAACCATCAACAACGCTTTCTGGTGGTGAAGCACAAAGAATAAAACTTGCAACTGAATTATCAAAAAAAGGTACAGGAAAAACTTTATATATACTAGATGAACCTACAACAGGTTTACATATGGCAGATGTTCATAAATTAATTGATATATTACAAAGATTAACTGATCAAGGAAATACACTTGTAGTTATAGAGCATAATTTAGATGTAATAAAATCTGCAGATTATATTATCGACCTTGGAAAAGAAGGTGGAAATGAAGGTGGTACAGTAGTTACTACTGGTACACCTGAAGAAGTTGCAAATTGTGAAGAAAGTTATACAGGAAAATTTCTAAAACCATTGTTAGAAAAATAAAGGTGAAAAAATGGAAAAAATATCAAAAATAACAATGATTATAGCACTTGTTGTTCTTGCTGTGGCTGTATATTTTATACTTTTTTATAAGCCATATGAATTTTTTTATGGATATGGATTTAGTGGAGAAAATGATTGGTTTATAGTAAGTAAAAATGATAAAAATAATATAGCAACAATATATAAAGTAAATAACAATAATTTTAATATTAAATTTGTAAGTAAAGGAAGTATAGATGTTACTTTTGAAAATGATGAGAATGTTAGAACAAATATAACATTTAGTTTTGACGGAAAACAAGTAACAACTTATATAAATAAAAATGAAACACTCTAGAAAATCTAGAGTGTTTTTTATGTATTTGTTATATATTAGCAGCAGCAACAACAAAGAACTATGATTATTAAGATAATCCATATAATGCAACAGCAGTTTCCACCACCGAATAATCCGTTATTACAGCCACATCCACAGTTGTTGTTATTGCAACCACAGTTACAGCCGCATCCACATCCGCATCTTTCTTCCATACTATTCACCACCTTTGATAAAATTAGAAATTAGATGAACCATTTACTTTAAAAAAAGTATCAAAGTTCAATGGTGTAGATGATTTATCTTTAATAAAAACTACATATAGGAAAAATAATACAACTATTAATATAAGAAAACATAGAAACTCATTGTTTGAATTATTGCTACCCATACATAACACTCCTTATTAAACCAAGTTTCTTATTTACTTGATTTATTATACTATATTCTAAAAAAAATTTTTTGTTACATGGTATTTTATTTTTTTGTCGAATTTTTGATTTGAATTTATAATTATAATTTGGTATAATTATAAATATTAATTTAAGTATATTTTTTTATACTTTGAAAGGTGATTTATGATAGAAAAAAATAAAGAATATGATTTTGATATTATTGATAATGGTATGAACTTTGAAGGTATTTCAAAAAAAGATGATAAAGTAGTTTTTATACCAGGCTCTATAACTGGGGAAAAAGTAAGAGCAAAGGTTATAAAAGATACAAAATCATATAGTATTGCAAAATTAGAAGAAATATATAAAATCAGTAAAGATAGGGTGGAACCTTTTTGTCCAAGTTTTAAAAGATGTGGTGGATGTAGTGCTGAGCATATAGATTATCAAAAACAAATAGAGCAAAAAAGAAAATTTGTATTATCAAATTTAATGAAAAATGGAATAAAAGACGTTAATGTTGAAAATACAATTGGTATGGGTATGCCTTATTATTATAGAAATAAGGTACAGTATCCAATAAGAAATATAAAAGGTGAAAATGTTATTGGATTTTTCTCAAATAGATCACATGATATAGTTTCAAACAATTGTTGCTATATTCAAAATAGAGTTATTGATATACTTGCCAAAAATGTTTTTCAAATTTTAAATGAAAATAATTTTGTAGGATATAATGAATTGGAGAAAAAGGGTGAAATTAAACATTTATTAATAAGAAGAGGGTATCATACCTCAGAAATTATGGTGGTAATTATTGTTTCTAATGAAAATTTAGCAAAAGATAAAAGATTTGAAAAAGTTGTAAAAGAAATTACGAATATAAATAAAGATATAAAGTCGATATTTATCAATATTAATGAAAGTGATACTAATGAAATATTAGGTAAAAATTCATTTAAATTGTATGGACAAGATTATATAACAGATTGTATAGGAAATTATAAATACTATATTTCTGAAAAATCATTTTTTCAAGTAAATACAATTCAAGCAGAACTTTTGTATTATACTTTAAAAGAAAATTTAGCTCTAAAAGGAAATGAAGTTTTATTCGATTTGTACGCAGGGGTTGGTTCAATAGGCATATTTTTGAGTGATAAAGTTTCAAAAATATATGGTATAGAAATAGAACCTCAAGCAGTAGAAATGGCAAATTTAAATATTAATTTAAATAATGTAAAAAACGCAGAATATGTTGCTGGTGGTGTTGAAGATAAAATTGAAGAATTTAGCAAAAGAAATATAAAACCAGATGTAATTGTTGTTGATCCTCCAAGAAGAGGATTAGATGAAAAAAGTATAGAATATATAAAAAGATTTAATCCTGAAAAAATTGGATATGTTAGTTGTAACAGTGCAACAATGGCAAGGGATTTAAAGCTTCTTTTAGACAAGTATGAAATTATTAATATTGTTCCGGTTGACTTATTTCCACATACAAGTCATGTGGAGTGTGTTGCGGTATTAAAACTTAAATAAATCCAAAAAATGTCAACGATTTGTCAAGAAAAAATAAGAATGTTTGGTAATAAAACTTAAAATATAAAGTATATAACAATTTAATTTGTTATAAGAATAAAAAGAAATAGAGATAGATAATTAAAGCAGTTATTTGATTTTAAGTAACTGCTAATTTTTATAAAAGCATAAGAACAAATGTTTGACAATAACAGTGAAATGTTATATAATATCAAAAAATAAATAAGGAAGTGGTATTATGCAAGAAAATAAATTGGCTTTATTTGAAGAAAAAGAAATAAGAAGAAAATGGTACAACGAAGATTGGTATTTTTCAGTAGAAGATGTTGTTCAAATCTTAACAGACTCTGTAGATGTAAAACAATACATAAAAAAGTTGAAAGCTAGAGATGAAGAATTAAATAATAACTGGGGTACAATTTGTACCCTAGTTGAAATGAAAGCTAAAGATGGAAAAATAAGAAAGATAAGAACATCAAATACAAAAGGAATATTAAGAATTATACAATCTATACCTTCACCAAAAGCAGAACCATTTAAATTGTGGTTAGCACAAGTAGGAAGTGAAAGACTGGATGAAATTGTAAATCCAGAACTTGCTATTAATAGAGCAAAGGAAATTTATATAAGAAAAGGCTATGAAGATACGTGGATTGCACAAAGATTAAAATCAATAGATAGTAGAAAGGAACTTACTGATACTTGGAAAGAAAGAGGAGCTAAAGATAGAGATTATGCAATACTAACAGATGAAATATATAAAGGTACATTTAATATGAATACTATTCAATATAAAGAATTAAAAGGAATTAATAAAACGAAGAGAAATTTAAGGGATAGTATGGGAAAATTAGAACTTGCGATAACAAATTTAACAGAAGTTACTGCAAATGAAATACATAATACTAATAATAGCTTTGGATTAGAAGAATTAAAATATGATGTGCAAGAAGCCGGAAAAATAACTGGTAAAGCTAGAAGAGATATTGAAGGAAAAATTGGTAAAAAAGTTGTAGAAAAAACAAATTATAAAGAATTAACAAAAAAGGATATAAAAAAATTAACTAATAATAGAGAATAAAAGTTTAAAATCAAAGATGTAGAAGGAGTTTTAATGCAAAATTTAATATATGGAAAAATATATATAATTAAGGCAGTTATAAAAAAATAACTGCTAATTTTTATAATTCATGGAGCAAACGTTTGATAATAAAAGTGAATTGTTATATAATGAAAAAAATTAAAATTGTAAAGGATGTTTATAATTATTGAATATTTTTCTTTAAAAATTTGAGTTAGGAGAAATTTATGGTTAAAATAGCAGAATATGAAGATATAGAAGAAATATCAAAATTAAGAATAATGCAACAAATTTTATATTTTTTCAGGAGGTATGTTTATGAAAAAGGAAAATATTTATAAATTTTTATATATAGTGAGTATCATTTTTATTATTGGTTTTATCATTATAATAGGTGTAGATTATTTTAAATATGATAATCTAAATAATTCAGCACCATTTTATACTTTTATAATTATGAGGATTATTGAATTTATAATACCAAGTATTTTAGTGTTTATTATAGGGAAAATAATTAAAAATAAATATTCAAAATAATAAATCTTTTTGGAGGGAAAATATGAAAATTGCAATTATTTCAGATATACATGGAAATTTAGAAGCATTAAAATCTACTTTACGAGATATTAAAAAAAGAAATGTAGATAAAATTATATGTTTAGGTGACACAATAGCAAAAGGAGTACATCCTAAAGAGTGCTTAAAATTAGTAAGAGAAAATTGTGAAATTGTAATACAAGGAAATACTGATAAATACTTCTCTATGGAACATGCAAATATAAAAGAATTACCAGAAGAAGAACAAAAAAGAATAAAATGGAATCAATCATTAATAACTGATGAAGATAGAAAATATTTATTAAGTTTACCATTTTGTTATGAGTTTTATATGAGTGGAAGTTTAGTAAGATTATTTCATGCAACTCCTATAGCTAATGATAAACCAGTATTAAATATTAGTGATATCCAAACAAAATATCAAATGTTTTTACCAAGTAAAAATACTTGTGCAGAAAAGATAGCAGATGTTGTTATATATGGACATATTCATCATCCATATATGGATAAAATATATAACAAAACTTTGATAAATGTTGGGAGTGTTGGTAATTCTTTTGATGTAATAAGAAATGATGAAAAAGATAGTAGTGTTTTAGAAACAACTAAGAGTAATTATTTAATTATAGAAGGTGAATATGGATCAAAAGAATATACCTCTGATATTTCATTTCAATTTGTAAAAGTGCCATATAATATAGAAAAAGAACTTGAAGATGAAAATTTAAATATAGAAAAAGATAATTATTATTTTGAATTAACACAAGGTAAGTATAGAAATATGGCAAAGATTAATGAAAATTTTAGAAGAATTGGAATAGATGTAGATAAAATATAAATGATTTAAAAATTGTTAAGTTTGGGATAAAAGTATGATTAAATGGATTAAAGAAAATAAAATTGTGATAATAATGATGTTAATATTTGAGGTTGTGGCAGTGTCACTTTGGCTATCAACTAAAAAAATATTCTATTTAATTAATTTTAATTATATAGGAATATGCATTTCAATTGGTGTTTATTTAATGTCACATAAAGTAAAATATGCAAGAAACTTTGTACAATTTGCAGTTGGTATGTACATGCTTATATATCTTGGAATTATATGTAGAGAAAATATGCAAATTGAAGGATTTTGGTATTATTTATTTTTAGGAGTATTTGAAGCTGCAACCATACATTATTTTGTTGCTAAGATTTGTGGACCTTTATTTTTTGGAAGAGGTTGGTGTGGATATGCTTGTTGGACAGGAATGGTACTTGATTTACTTCCATATAAAATACCAAAATATGATAGAAAAAAGATAGGATTTTTAAGATATATTATGTTTTTATTATCACTTTCTTTTGTAGCAGCTTTATTTATTTTTAAAGTTTCTAATATGGAAAATATAATGTTTATCTCATTTATAGTGGGAAATATAGTATATTACTTTTTAGGAATTATACTTGCTTTTATATTAAAAGATAATAGAGCTTTTTGCAAATATATATGCCCAATAACTATTTTTTTGAAGCCAGCTAGTTACTTTTCATATTTAAGAGTAAAATGTGATCATGAAAAATGTGTTAATTGTAAAAAGTGTGTAAAAAGTTGTCCAATGAATGTTGATATGCTAGATGATTCAAGAAAAAGAAAAAATGGAACTGAATGTATATTATGTGGCAATTGTACTAATATATGCAAAAAGGGTGCATTAGACATAAAGCACTAGAGGTAGAAAAAATGAATTATATTAAAAAGATAGATAAATTTATAAAAAAAGTAGAAGAAAAAGAAAATATAAATGTACTTGTAAAAGATTTAACATATGATACAAATATTTATAACTATAATGAAAATGATATCTACGTTTCTGCTAGTACTATAAAATTACCTATAATGCTTGCAATACTTGATTATGTACATAAGAATAATATTAGTTTAGGAACTTATATAAAAATAGATAAAACTGATATAACAGAAGATAATAAATGCTTTAACAAGGGAAGATATCAGTATAGTATTATAGAGCTTATAATATGGATGATTACTATATCAGATAATTCGGCCACTAATGTATTAATTAAATATTTAGGTTTTGAAAATATAAATAAATATTTTAAAAAGATAAGATTAGAAGATACTAAACTTGAAAGATATATGCTTGATGAAGATGCTATAAAAAATGGAAAAAATAATTATACTTCACTTGTTGATATGTATAAATGCTTTGAATATTTAGTAAAAGAAGAGATTTTAACAGAGAGTATGTGCAGGCTTGCTTTAAGTATATTGTACAAGCAAAAAAGAAACAATCAAATTAATAGATATATTAAAAACGTTAAATTTGCACATAAAACAGGTTCAATTGATTATTTAAATAGTGATGTTGGAATTTTTTCTTTAAATGATAAAATATATTTTATTGGAATCTCAATATATAATTGTCCTAGAAAAAATGCAGATAGGAAAAGTGTAGGAAAATTATCTAAAATGATTTACAAAAATATCAAAGAAAATAATTTATAGAATAATACAATTTTAAATAATAAATTATGTAGAAAGTGAAGAAAATAAAATTAAAGGAGATGGTATATAATGTTTAATGCAATAAAGAGAGCTTTTATTGTTTTAATAGGACTTATATTACAAATTGGCTTTGCAGTTGTAATAAGGCTATATTTTTATGAAAACATAGGCATTATTACCTTATTCTATAGTATATTTAGTATACTTATAGTTCTTCAAATTTTAAAAGATAGTGTTAGACTTTCAAATGATTTACCTTGGATTATATTAATTTTAGTATTTCCAATCTTTGGTACAATATTATTAATTACAATAGGAAAAAATTATTCAAAAAGTAAGTTATTAAGAAAAATTTTTGAATATGAAAATAAGTATAAGAAGAATATGATTCAAGATGAAAATATAAAAGAAGAAATAAAAAATAATGAATTAGATAATTTATTATACATTGTAAATGGAGCAAAATTTCCAGTAACCAAGAATAATAAAATAACTTATTATGACTTTGGAGAAAAATTTTATCCTGAATTATTAAAAGAATTAAAAAAAGCAGAAAAATATATTTTTATGGAATATTTTATTATAAATAAAGGAAAAATGTGGGATGGAATTTTAGAAATTTTAAAAGAAAAAGTAAAAGCTGGAGTTGAAGTTAGAATCATATATGATGATATGGGAAGTTTAGCTTTACTTTCTACAAAATTTCCAAAAGAACTTGCAAAGTATGGAATAAAATGTATATCATTTAATAAATTAACTCCTTTTAAAGGTATGTTTATGAATAATAGAGATCATCGTAAAATGACAATTATTGATGGAAAAGTTGCATTTTCGGGTGGACTTAATATCAGTGATGAATATATAAATATAAATAGTCCTTATGGTATTTGGAAAGATAATGCTGTAAAAATAGAAGGAGAAGCTGTTTGGAATTTAACTGTTATGTTTTTAACATTATGGAATGCAAATACAAGTGAAGATTTTGATATAACAAAGTTTAGATTTGATTTTAAAAGTATTAAAGAAAACAAAGGATTTCTCGTACCATACGGAGTTTCACCACTTCATAAAGATTTAATAGGTGAAGATGTGTATATAAATATGATAAATAGTGCAAAAGATTATTTATATATAATGACTCCTTATCTTGTAATTGATACAGATATGGTTAATTCATTATGTAGGGCTGCAAAAAGAGGAGTAGACGTTAGAATTATAGTACCTGGAATACCTGATAAAAAAATTGTATATACACAAACAACATCTTTTTTTAAAATTTTATATTATAATGGTGTAAAAATATATAAATATACAAAAGGTTTTGTACATGCAAAAGTATTTTTATCAGATGATATAAGAAGTGTTGTTGGAACAATAAACTTGGATTATAGAAGTTTGTATCTTCATTTTGAAAATGGTATTTATATGGAAAATGTTGATGAAATAAAAAATATAAAAGAAGATTTTAACAAAACTTTTAATGAATCTTGTTTATTAAATGAAAAAGATGTAAAAGTTGGATTTTTTAAAAATTTATGGCAAGCTATATTAAGACTTGTTGCACCTATGTTTTAATAAGGAGTTTTTATGAAAGTTATTTTTTTAGATGTAGATGGAGTTTTAAATTCAGATGAATATTTTGAAAAAACAAAAGGTTTAAATTTACAAGAAATTTATCAAGATATAGATGTTGAAAAAATTAAATTACTAAAAAAGGCAGTAGATGAAACTGGAGCAAAAGTTGTTCTTACCTCATCATGGAGATATACTAAAAATGCAATTAAATTAAAAGAATTGTTAAAAGAGTATGAAATTTTTGTAGATGCAACACCTTTTATTGAAAATAAAAGGGGATTAGAAATAAAAAAATGGTTACTTGATAATCAAAATGTAGATGATTTTGTAATATTAGATGATGAGATTTTTGATTCGTTTGATGAGGATTTATTAGAAAAATTAATAAAAATTTCTGATGGTAATGGATATAATTTTGGTGAAGGATTATTAGAAAAAGACATAGATGAGATCTTAGAAAGATTTGGTAGAAAAAGAGATTTTGAAATGGAAAGATAAATATATACAGGAGGTGTTTTTTTGAAAGTTATAACTTTATGTGGAAGTTTAAAGTTTAAAAAAGAAATGATGGAAATAGCAGAAAAAATGGCACTTAAAGGAAATTGTATTATTACACCAGTATATCCAACTTGTGATAATTTTAAAAGAACAGAAAAACAATTAGAATATTTGAAAAATGCTCATTATAAAAAAATAGAACTTTCAGATGCTATATTAGTTGTAAATGTTGATGGATATATTGGGGATAGTACAAATTTAGAAATAGAATATGCAAAAAGATTAAATAAAGAAATCATTTATTATACTGATTTAGTGAGTGATAAAAATATTTAGTTTAAAGTGTTAAAATGACAAAAAAATAAAAAATATATATTTTTTTTGAAAAAGGAATTAAAATATTCCTTTTTTTTATTTTTTATGATAATATTTACTAAAGTGTATTTTTGTTGTGAGGTTTCTATGGTTAATATAAAAGAATTAAAGAAAGATGCAAAAAAATTATTAAAAAATAACTTATGGACTTTGATTTTTATTGGATTTTTTATGAGTTTTATAGTAGGAGAAAGTGCAATAACAAAAGATGGATTTGAAAATATAAAAACTGTTACCAAGATGATTGAAAATTTTGCACATGGCGAAAAACAAGAATTCTTCAATAAAAATGATCAAAGTACGATTATTAATAAATATATTGATGATATAGTTTCTCAGTTTTTATTTGGTGAGGTAAAAGATTTAAATAAAGAGTTTAATGTAACAAATGGTGTATTTTATACAATTTTTGATATATTAATGAAGCAACAATTACAATTTCAAAATTTTATAAAATCAACAGTTGATTATTACAACAAAATTGATTTAAAAACCTTACTTTTATTTCTTGGTGGATTTTTTGGAATAATGATTAAAGTATTTGTAATTAATCCTGTAAAAGTCGGAGAAACAAGAATATATCTAGAAAGTAAAAATTATAAAAAAACAAGAATAAAAAGACTGTTATATGCTTTTAAAAAGAAAAATTACTTAAGCTTTGTATCTACTATGCTTACAAGAGATTTATATAAGTTACTTTGGAATTTTACAATTATTGGTGGAATAATAAAGAATTATTCTTATAAAATGGTTGAATATATAATAGCTGAAAATCCAAATATAAGTGCTGATGATGCAATTCTTATGTCAAGAGTTATGATGTATGGAAATAAAAGGAATGCCTTTAAACTTGATCTTTCTTTTTTAGGTTGGGTTTTATTACAATATATAACTTTTGGTATTGCTGGTATTTATGCAAATCCATATTATAAATCAACATATACAAGTTTATATATAAAATTAAGAGAAGAGTATATAAAAAATAAAAGATATAATTATGAAGCTTTAAATGATGTTAAATTATTTGAAGAAAACGATTTTGAAAAATATCCAATTGAAAATTATAAAGAGAAAAAATTATCAAATTTAAAAATTGATTATAATAAAAATTATAGATTAACATCTTTGATTTTATTTTTCTTTACTTTTTCATTTGTTGGATGGCTTTGGGAAGTAGCTTTATTCTTATTTAAATATGGTATATTTATAAATAGAGGAACATTTTATGGACCATGGCTTCCTATATATGGAACAGGATGTACAATTATAATATTATTTACAAAATTTAAATGGTTTAGAAAAATGCTAAAAAATCCAATTTTGACATTTTTCATTATAATGGTTATTTGTTCTGTAATAGAGTATGGTACTTCTTTTTATATTGAAATGACAAGTGGTCTTAGATATTGGGATTATCAAGGCTTATTTATGAATATTAATGGAAGAATATGTTTAGAAGGGGCAATATTTTTTGGAATTGGTGGAAGTATTTGTATATATTTTGTTGCACCACTTTTAGAAGAAGTATTTCAAAAAATTACATATGAAATAAAAGTTCCAGTTTGTGTAGCACTTGTGCTATTATTTGGTTCAGATGTAATATATTCTCATTATTTTCCTCATGAGGGTGAGGGAATAACTACAGATGTTATACAGAAAAAGTGATAATGTTAAAAAGAAAGAATTTTTTACAAGAAAAGTGAAAATTCTTTCTTTTTTATAAAATATTTATTTTCATTACTTGACTTTAACTATACTTTGTGCTAAAATGAATTAGCATACATGATTGAAAATACGTGGAGGTGTTTTTTTATGAGAGAGAATGTAACAATCGCTTGTACAGAATGTAAACAAAGAAATTATCAAACAAGCAAAAACAAAAGAAATAATCCTGATAGATTAGAAATGGAAAAGTATTGTAAATTCTGTGGAAAACATACAATACACAAAGAAACAAAATAATTTAAGGAGTTGACTTTGATATGGCAAAAGGATTTATAAAAGGTGTTAAATCAGAATTAAAAAAAGTTGTATGGCCTACAAAGAAACAACTTATAAACAACACAATTTTAGTTTTAGGACTAATTGTAGTAGTTTCTGTTATTGTACTTGGTTTTGATGTTATATTAGAATTCTGTGACGAAAAATTATGGAATTTTATCAGTACAAAAGTGGGTTAGTAAATAGCTTAAGATAAAAGAAGGAGTTGAGTGCTGTGGACGAAGAAAATAAAGAACTTGTGCCACACTGGTATGTTGTATATACTTATTCTGGCTATGAGAATAAGGTAAAGGCAACTCTAGAAAAAATCGTTGAAAATAGAGGAATCAAAGATAAAATATTGGATATTATAATACCAATGGAAGAAGAAATAGAAATAAAAGATGGTAAACAAAAAACATCAATTAGAAAAGTTTTTCCAGGTTATGTATTAGTTAAAATGATAATGACTAATGAGACATGGTATGTAGTAAAAAATATCAAAGGTGTTTTTGATTTTGTTGGAACTGGTGATAAACCTCTTCCTTTAACAGAAAAAGAAATGCAAAGTTTAGGTATTGATGATATTTTAAATCTAGATTTTGAAGTTGGAGACACTGTTAGAATTACTACAGAACCTTTTTATAATTATTCTGCTGTTATTGAAGAAATATTTAAGGATAAGAAAAGGGTTAAAGCAAAAGTATCTATGTTTGGTAGAGAAACAGTAATGGATTTAGATTTTAATCAAATTCAAAAAATTTAAGTATACAATTTTATTTTTTATAAATTGATATAAATTTCCTAGTTTAAGGGGGTGAAAATGATGGCTGAAAAGAAAGTAACACATATCGTTAAATTACAAATTGAAGCTGGTAAAGCTAATCCAGCACCACCAGTAGGACCTGCTCTTGGACCAACTGGAATAAACATAATGCAATTTTGTAAAGATTTTAACGAAAAAACTGCTAAAAATGCAGGTATGGTATACCCAGTTGTTCTTACAACTTATGCTGATAAAAGTTTTGATTACATATTAAAAACTCCACCAGCAGCTGTTTTATTAAAGAAAGCAGCAAAAGTTGAAAAAGGTTCTGGTAAACCACACAAAGAAAAAGTTGCTAAGGTAACACTTGCACAAGTTGAAGAAATTGCAAATATAAAAATGCAAGACCTTAACGCATCATCATTAGAGTCTGCAGTATCTATAATCAAAGGTACAGCTAGATCAATGGGGATCGAAGTTATAGGATAGTATTGGGAGAATACTAAAATATTCGTTATGACCAAAGGAGGGAAAATTTAAAATGAGCAAAAGAATGGCTGAAGCTGCAAAGTTAATCGAACAAGGTAAATTATATGATCCTTCAGAAGCACTTGAACTTGCTTTAAAAATGCCAAAAGCAAAATTTGATGAAACAGTTGAATTACATATTAAATTAGGTGTTGATTCAAGACAAGCAGATCAACAAGTTAGAGGTACTATGGTTTTACCAAATGGTACAGGTAAATCTAAAAAAGTATTAGTACTTGCTAAAGGTGAAAATGCTAACAAAGCAAGAGAAGCTGGTGCAGATTTTGTTGGTGATGATGACATGATTGAAAAAATTCAAAAAGAAAACTGGTTTGAATATGATGTTATCGTTGCTACACCAGATATGATGGCTTCTTTAGGTAAAATTGCCAGAGTTTTAGGACCAAAAGGTCTTATGCCAAATCCTAAATCAGGAACAGTTACTATGGATGTTACTAAAGCAGTTAATGAAATTAAAGCTGGTAAAATTGAGTATAGATTAGACAAAACTAATATTATGCATTGCCCAATTGGAAAAGTATCTTTCGGAGTTGAAAAATTAAGAGAAAACTACGATGCTTTACTTGAAACAATTATCAAAGCAAAACCAGCTGCTGCTAAAGGAACATACTTAAAATCAATTTCTGTATCTACAACAATGGGTGCAGGTATAAAAGTTAACCCAAGACAGTAGGTGGATTAATCCATAAATCCTACCGAGGTTAGAAATAATATGAACGGTTTAAGTTTTTGTTATTCTACCTTGGTAGGTAACAAAAACTTTTTTATGTTTAAGGAGGTGGCAAAAAAGTGCCAAGTCAAAAGATTTTAGAAGCTAAAAAAGATCAAGTTGCAAAACTTGCTGAAAAATTTAAAAGTGCAAAAATGATTGTATGTACTGAATATAGAGGTATATCTGTTGAAGATGATACTAAATTACGTGCTACAATAAGAAATAATCAAGATTCTTATGGTGTATATAAGAATTCTATAATTGCACATGCTGCAAAAGAAGCAGGTATTGAAGGTTTAGATTCTTTAGAAGGACCTACAGCTGTTGCAATCAGTTCAACTGATTACATAAACCCTGCAAAAGCAGTATACGATTATGCTAAAACAAACGAAAATTACAAGATTAAATTAGGTGTTATGGATGGAAAAGTAGTTAGTGCTGATGAAGTTAAAAAACTTGCTTCATTACCATCAAAAGATACTTTATACTCTATGCTTGCATCTGCTTTACTTGGAAATATACGTAATTTAGCAGTTGTTCTTGATCAAACAAGACAAAAACAAGAAGAAAACGCATAAGTTTTATATTAATCAATTTTAAGGAGGATTTTAAAATGGAAAAAATTGAAAAATTAGTTGAAGAAATAGAAAAATTAACAGTTATCGAACTTGCTGATTTAGTAAAAGCAATCGAAGAAAAATTTGGAGTAAGCGCTGCTGCTGCTGTTGTTGCTGCTGGTGCTGCTAATGGAGCTGCTGCTGCAGAAGAAAAAACAGAATTTAACGTAGTATTAAAAGACGCTGGTGCTACTAAAATTGCTGTTATTAAAGCAGTTAGAGAAGCTACAGGTTTAGGATTAAAAGAAGCTAAAGATTTAGTTGATTCAGCTCCTAAGACTGTAAAAGAAAATATGCCAAAAGAAGATGCAGAAAAATTAGTTGAAGCTTTAAAAGCTGCAGGTGCTATGGCTGAAATGCAATAATATTGTATAATTGTATATTTAAGAAGAGTTGATTTTAAAAATCAGCTCTTTTTTGTATCAAAAATAAAATGCGAAGAAAATCTTCGCATTTTATTTATAATTTTTCATTGAAGAAAATTTTAAATGAATCAAAATCTAACCAAGGTGTATATAAATTCTTTTCGTAAATATCATCTAATACATCCTTTAATATTTTTATTCTACACTCATTAAAAGTAAAAGTATCAGGGTCTAGAATGAAAGTATCTAAGCTTTTTATAATTTCAAATAATAATTTAAAATCTGATCCATAATTAACTTTTTTAAATTTATTATTTGAACATAAATGTGAATTATCAAAGTTTTTCATAAAGATATTATAAATCTTAGAATTCGCAGTTTTTTGATTATATACATCTTCGTAGTTATCAAAATCAATTAAAAATTCATCAACACTTGTAATTAAAACTTCAGTAAGTAGTCTACAGTAAAAAATATCATTTATAGCTTTCTTTTCTTCAAAAAGAAATGAAACAGAATAAACTGACCAACATATTATATATTTGATGGACTTTTTTCTATCTATTCCCTTTTTTTTAAAATATTTAATTATATTCATAATTAAAACCTCCTTTTTTTTATTAAAAAAATAATATAAAATTAATTGCTATAATATTATACTTTCTTTTTACTTTAAAATCAATTGAATTTTTAAAAAAGCTTTTTATTTAACTAAAAAACTTTAACTTTGTTTATAAATATGCTATAATTATATTGTACGGGGGTGTAAGGCTTCGACGGATTTTTTGATATATTAATAGCGAGTAGTGGATGGTTGCTTTGGCCACTATAAAAAAGCAAAATTAAAATTAAACGCTGATAGAGAAGAATTAGCATTTGCTGCTTAGTTTATAGCAGCTTGTCTTATTTATTTTTGCTAGAGGGATAAATAAGGCATCATATTATCTAGCAAACAAATTTAACTGATAACTTTAGGTTAAAGGGTATTTTAAAGTTATATTAATCAATTTTTTGTAAATGTTTTATTTGGTTAATATTATTTGTAACATTTACTGCACTCGGAGAATTTAATATTGATGAATTTTCGGACGCGAGTTCAATTCTCGCCACCTCCACCATTTTTATGATAAGAGGAATGAATATGGAATTAAAAATAAAGGGAATTTATAAGCACTTTAAAGGTGATTATTATATTGTAGAAGATGTAGCAATTCATAGTGAGACAAGAGAAAAATATGTAGTATATAGAGCTTTATATAATGATACAAAGTTATATATAAGACCAATGGATATGTTTTTATCAAAGGTTGATAAAGAAAAATATCCTGATGTAAAACAAGAATATAGATTTGAATTACAAAATATAAAAAGTGTAAAGGAAAAATAATATTATGGCAAGTAATACAGTATTTTTTTGTAAAGAATGTGGATATGAGTCTGCAAAATGGCTTGGAAAATGTCCTGGGTGTAATAGCTGGAATAGTTTTGTAGAAGAAAAAGTAATAAAAAAAAGTAATTCAAAGATAGTTAATAAATCTTTTTCAAATACTTTTGATAATAAATCCGAAGTAAAAAAATTAAAAGATATTACAGTTAAAGAATGCGTTAGAATTGATACAGGTTTTGAAGAATTAAATAGAGTTTTTGGTGGTGGAATTGTTGAAGGGTCACTAAATTTAATTGGTGGTGAACCTGGTATTGGAAAATCTACATTAATTATGCAAGTTTGTGGTAATTTATCAAAAATTGGAGATGTGCTATATGTTTCAGGGGAAGAATCAGAAGTTCAAGTAAAATTAAGAGCTGATAGATTAAAAGTCAATTCTGAAAATTTATATTTTTTAAGTGAAACCAATATTTCAGAAGTTGAAGAAAAAGTTTCAACTAGAAAGCCAAAATTTTGTATTATTGATTCAGTTCAAACTATGTATGATGAAGAAATATCAGCAGTTCCTGGTAGTGTTTCACAAGTAAAAGAAGTAACAGCAAGACTTATGTATCTTGCAAAAAGAGAAGGCGTAACAGTTATTGTAATTGGCCATGTTACAAAAGATGGTGTTATAGCAGGTCCTAGAATACTAGAGCATATGGTTGATACTGTTATATATATTGAAGGAGAAAGATTTTTTTCACATAGAATAGTTAGAGGTGTGAAAAATAGATTTGGTTCTACTAATGAAATTGGAATATTTGATATGGAAGATATAGGTATGGTTGAAGTATCTAATTTATCTGAAGTATTTTTAACAGACTCTGTTAGTAATTTACCAGGTACATCAATTGTGGCAACTGTTGAAGGAACTTCAACAATATTACTTGAAATTCAAGCATTAACTGCTCATTCATATTATAACATGCCAAGAAGAGTGGCAAATGGTATTGATTTAAATAGGCTTAATATGATTCTTGCAGTACTTGAAAAAAGATGTGGAATTAATTTAGGTTCACAAGATGTATATGTAAACATTGTTGGTGGTATGCGTGTTGATGAACCAGCAATTGATCTTGCAATTGCAATGGCAATTTTTTCAAGTAATAAAGGGATTGTTATTGATCCTAAAACTGTATTTATTGGTGAAATATCTTTAAATGGCCAAATTAGAAGTACTACAAATTTTGAAAAGAGAGTAAAAGAAATATGTAAACTTGGATACAAAAAAGTTTATGCAAATAAAAAGCAAATTGAAAATTTACCTGATGATGTAAAAAATTTAAAAATTGAACTTATTGGTATAAATAGTATAGCAGAAGCTATAAATTCAATTAGTTAGTTAAAATTTTGGAGGTAAAATTGAAGAATATAGAAGTTATTGATAATGAAATGTTAAATATATATAAAATGGTAGCACCAGGAACAGTGTTAAGAGAGGGTCTTGAAAATATTTTAAAAGCTAAGACTGGAGCTTTAATTGTAATTTCTGATTCTGAGGAAGTTTTAAAAATTGCAGATGGTGGTTTTAAACTAGAACAAGATTTTACACCTGCTACTATCTACGAGCTTTCTAAGATGGATGGTGCTATTATAATTAGTAAAGATTTGAAAAAAATCCTTAGGGCAAATGTTCAGTTAGTTCCTGATCATTTAATAAAAACTGTAGAAACAGGAACAAGACATAGAACTGCAGAAAGAACAGCAAAACAGACTAATGAATTAGTAATTTGTATTTCTCAAAGAAGAGGAGTTATAACTGTTTTTAAAGGTAATATTAGGTATGTCATAAGTGATACTGCGTCTGTTATGACTCGTGCAAATCAAACTTTACAAGTATTAGAAAAAGATAAAGTTGTACTTGATAATATGTTAAATGTATTAAGTGAACATGAATTTGACGATATTGTTTCATTAGATACTGTTGCAAGTTCAATTTATAGAAGTGAAATTATAATGAGAATGCAACCAGAAGTTGTTCGTAATATGGCTGAACTTGGGGACGAAGGTAGTCTAATTAATTCACAATTTGAAGAAATTATGAATAATGTTGAAGATGAAGAATTAAAAATTATAAAAGATTACATGAAAACAAGTAAGAAAAAACCAGAAAAGATTTTAGAAGATATAAGAAATTTAGATAAAAAAGATTTGTTAATTCCTGAAAAAATTGTAAAAATATTAGGTTATAATACTGAACCTGATATTTGGGATAAAACAATTTCTTCAAGAGGTTATAGAATTGTTAGTAAAATTCCTAAAATGCCAAATGCAGTTATTGATAAACTTATACAAAAATTTGATACTTTACAAGGTATTTGTTCTGCAAGTATTG
This sequence comes from uncultured Clostridia bacterium, assembly GCA_934169925.1. Taxonomy (GTDB): domain Bacteria; phylum Bacillota; class Clostridia; order TANB77; family CAG-465; genus CAG-465. The sequence goes on from CAKPOO010000010.1 coordinate 25,714, forward strand.
AAGAACTTGATGAGGTTGAAGGTATCGGTGAAATAAGAGCAAAAATTATAAATCAAACTTTAATAAGACTACAAGAACAATATGTTTTAAAAGGATATGATTTTTAAAATTATGTAAACATAACACTTTTTTATAGCATAATATTAGTGTTATATTCATTTGACAATTTTAGACAAAATCATTTTATTTTATTTACTTTTTACTAAAATTGTGTTATAATATAAGTGTGTTTGAAGTGGCGATAAGGAGGATATGTCATGTTTAAAGTAGGCGATAAAGTTGTTTATCCTATGCATGGAGCTGGAACTATTGAATCAATAGAAGAAAAAGAAATGCTAGGTAATGTAGAAAACTATTACATTATAAAAATGCCTGTAGGTGGCATGAAACTTATGGTTCCAACGAGCAAAGTAGAAAATATTGGAATTAGGGAAGTATCTGAAAAATCTAAAGCAGATTCAGTTTTTGAAGTTTTACAAAAACCAAAAGATCCATACGTACATGATGCAAATTGGTCAAAAAGATACAACTTAAATGTTGAAAAGATTAAATCTGGAAACATTTTAGAAGTAGCAGAAGTTGTTAGAGAACTTTCTCATAGACACATGGAAAGGGGTCTTTCAATTGGAGAAAAGAAAATGTTATCAACTGCTAAAGACATTTTACTTAGTGAAATGGTTTTATCAGAAAATTTAGATCATGATTTTCTTGAAAATAAAATTGAAGATTCTATAAAATTTTCTTATAATGCTGGAATTGCAGAAAATAACGATTCTACAAATCAAGGAACAAGTGGAAATATACAATTATAACTATATCAAATATGTAAGTACTACCAAAAGTAGTACTTTTTTTGTTGTTTATAGGGTTTACATAATTGACTTTTAAGTATTTTATGTGCTATAATTTGTTTTGTTAGAATTATGAGTTTTATATATAATTATATGAAAGGAGGATAGTATAAAAATAAAATTATAGGGAGGTCTGTATGAATAAAGATTTACCAATATATAAATATAAAGATAAAATTCAAAGTTTAGTACTAGATAATCAGGTAGTAATTATTTCATCAGAAACAGGTTCAGGAAAATCAACTCAAATACCACAATATTTGTATGAATTTGGATATAATGTAATAATTACTGAGCCTAGAAGAATTGCTACTACATCTGTAGCAAAACGAGTAGCAAATGAAATGGACGTAAAATTAGGAAGATTAGTTGGATATAAAACAGGATATGAAAGATGTGATTCAAATGAAACAGAAATCTTATATATAACTGATGGTTTACAACTTATTAGAGAAATTTTTGATTACGATGACTTAATGGAAAATAAAATATTAGTTATTGATGAAGTTCATGAGTGGAATTTAAATATTGAAACAATTTTAGCCTGGATTCATAAAAAGTTGCAAGAAGGATTTAAAACTAAAGTTGTTTTGATGAGTGCAACAATGGATTGTAAAAAATTATCAAAATATTTTTTTAATGCACCAATATTAGAAATTCCTGGTAACTTGTATAAAGTAAAATTTAATCAAGTTCCTTCTTCTAGAATTTTTGATATAACAATAAGTCTTGTAAAAGAAGGAAAAAATACTTTAGTCTTTTCTGTAGGTAAAAACGAAATTTTAGATTTTATTTACAGACTAAATAAAAGATTAAAGAAAGATAATTTGTCTGCTGTAGTTTTACCATTTTTTGCTGAATTATCTTTTTATAGTCAACAACTTGTTTTTAAAAACTATGACTTTCCAAAAGTAATTGTTTCAACTAATGTAGCTCAAACTTCTATAACTATTCCAGAAATAGATGCAGTTGTAGATCAAGGTCAAGAAAAACGTTTTGAGGTTATAAACGGTATTGAAGGATTAAATATAAAAAATGTTTCAAAAGCTGATATAATTCAAAGAAAAGGAAGGGCTGGTAGAGTAAAAGATGGTGTGTATTATCTTTGTAATGATACGCCATATAAACTTTTTAAAGAGTTTTCAGTACCTGAGATTAATAGATATTTCTTAGACCAAGTAATACTTAAATTAAAATCTTCTGGTATAGACATTATAGAGGATAATTTAGAGTTTTTTCATTTACCAAATAAAGAAGATTTAGAAGAGGGAGTAAAACTTTTAAAAAATCTTGGTTGTATAGATAAAAATAATAATATTACAAATGATGGTATAGAAATTTCAAAAATTCCTTTATCAGTAAGAAATGCAGTGATTGCATTAAATGCAAAAAAATATAATATTTTAATGGATGGAATCATTGCATCTGTAATAATTGAAGTTAGAGGAATATCAGATTATAAAGATAAGCCAAAATATTTTGGAAATGAAACATCAGATATTATTTTTGAGGTAAAACTATACAAAAAGATTAGAGAAAGTATAAAAAAGAATATCTATAATGATGATACTTTTAAAGGTGTAAATAAAAACGTTTATTATAAGGTTACTGAAATGATTGATAAAGTTTTATATTCATTTGAGGGTGAACCTTTGGGCGAATGTAAAACTGATGAAGACTATAATAATTTAAAACTTTGTATTATTGCAGGCTTTTTTGATAGTATTTATAAGCTTAGCGGATACGAGTATTTTAATGTGTGTAAGGAAGATGAATATAGATTGTTAGATACAACATCTTGTGTTTCTTCTTTAAATCCTAAATTTTTAATTGGAATTCCAAAAGATATTTGTGTTACAAGAGGATATAAATACAAAAAGAATCTAAAAATTATAACACTTTGCACAAAGGTAACTTTTGAAGAAATTCAAAAGATTTTGCCGGATATGTGTTTTGTAGAAGAAAAAAGTGTAAATGGATTTTGGGTTGTAAAAAAATATTTTAATCATGAATTAATGGAACAAAAAAATATTAAAATTTAAAAGGTAAAGGTAGTGTTAATTATTAGCACTACCTTTATTGATTTTTATACTATGTTTGTGATATATTAAAAAAAGTAAAATTTTAATTTTTTTCTAATTAGAAGAAAGGAGTTTATATGGGAAAATATATTGATTTACATGTACATACAACTTGTTCAGATGGAAAAAAAACAGTAGAAGAAGTAATTGATATGGCAAATGAAAATGATGTAAAATTCTTGGCAATAGCAGATCATTACAACTTAGCTGCATATGAAATATTAAAAAAGATTGATACTAAAGATGTTGAATGTATACCAGCAATTGAACTTGGTACAGATTTATCATCTTTAGGAATTGGTAAAAATCATAAGTGCCACATTTTGGTATATTATCCAAGTCCAAAGATATCTTTGCTTATAGATAGATATGAAATGGATAGAAGACAATGTGTTAAAAAAATACTAAAAATGTTAAGAAACCAAGGAATTAAAATTAATTATTCTGATGTAGTAAAATATGCTAGAGATAATGAAAGAGTTGGAAGATTTGATATTGCAATAGCACTTTCTAAATTAGGATTTGTTGAAAATCCAATAGAAGCTTATGGTACGTATTTAGATGTAAATGCAAAAGCTTATGTTCAAAGAAACAAAATGTCACCAGTTAATTTAATTAAATTTGTGAAAAAAACTGGAGGAGTGTGTGTTGTTGCTCATCCAAAAAGTTTACGTTTAAGTTATCAAAAAGCAGATGAATTTTTTAATCTTTTATCACAACATGGTCTTGGTGGAATTGAGGTATACAATCCTTCAAATAATGATGAACAAAGGGAGTATTATTTAAATTTATGCAAAAAATATAACTTGATTGCAACAGTTGGTAGTGATTATCATGGCAAACCAGATGAAAATTTAATGATAGGTTATGGTAATAATTACAATTTATGTATTGATGATGAAAAAATAATTTATGATTTAAAAAGCGCTACAAAGAGGTAATGTTACCTCTTTGTTTCGTTTTAATTTAAAATTGTAACAAAAATGTAATTTGTTGAAAAGGCATATTAATTATAAAGAAAATATAATTGACTACATTTACATAATGTGATATAATCTGCACAAATGAGGTGTGGAATATATGTCATTTTTTGATAAAGTTCAAGATAATATTTTGTCTTTACAAAGTGATAAAGAAAAGTTTGATAACTTGATTTCAAATTTTAATGCAAGTGTAGAAGAAAGTTACAAATTAGATATACTAAAAGAAGAGATGCTAAGTTTACTTAGTAAAATTTTTAGTAATCACTGTGAAGATGTTTTATCAGTATCTTTTAAAATGAGGATAAATGAAGTAAGAAAAACGCTTGTTGATACATTAAATGAAAAAAAAGATACTTTAGTAGAAAAAGTAAATGAAAGAGAAATTTTAGTACAGTCTTTAAAAGAATTGTTAGGCTTTGCTTACCTTGTAGATACAATTAAGAAAAATGTTCATATTGGTATGAATATTGAAAAAAGACTTTTTGATATAAAAAACGATTCAAAAGATATTGTAGATATCGAAAAAAGAATATATGCTACTAATTTTATTAATGAAAAATTAGAGTTATATAAAGATGGACTAAAACAACTTGTTAAAATTTTAAAAGGACATAAACGAAAAACTGAGATTAGCTTTGATGATAAAAACAAGATATATGAAATATTTAATTCAATATCTGTAGAAAATCAATTTGATGATAATCATTCAAAAATGTTTAATGAAAACATATATGAATATGACGATTCTACATTAGTAGTAGATTATATACTTTACTTTGAAAAAATTTTTGTTGAAAATGCAAATACTATTGGAATTAATATTTCAGGTTTTACAGAAAATATAGTTAATATTTTTTCAAAAAAAGATTCAAAAAACACCTTAATAAATAATTTAATTGAATATATATATGGAAGATATAAATTAGAAATTGAAAATTTTAAGCAAACTTCAACAAAGAAGAAAAACAAATGTTTAAGACAATTAAAAAAACAATTAGAGTCTTGTTATGAATTTGATGGTCTATGTGTAATAGATGATATTTATGAAAATTTAGCTTTTAATAATAATTTAAGTAATTATATAGGAAATAGCGAGTATAATAAGACTTTAAAAAATTTATTCTTTAGTATAAGTAAAGATGAATTGGAATTAGAAAATATTAAAGTAGTTGATTTTGTAGGGGATATAAACAAGAGTTTAATTGATTCATTTGACTATGAAAAATATAACCAAATTTATGAGTTTAATTACAAAAATAAAAATAAATTAATTTCATATTATAGACAATATTATTTTGATTTATTAGAAGATGCAAAAGAAAAGGTAATAAATACTTATTTAGAAAAATTAGAAAAATATTTTAAGAAAAATAAAATTGACAAAATTGATATATCAAAACTTGATGAACAGATTATTATAACTGATAGTCAAATAACTAAATTAGAGAAAATATTAGATTATGTTGATAAAAATTATGAAAATTTTACTGATGAAAACTTTAAAGATTATTTACAGGCAATCGAACAAAGATATACTGTAAAAAATTTATATGATTCAGTTTTAAATACAAAATCTAATTTTTTATATAAATTAAAAACAAAAAAGAAAATTGTAGAAGAAAATATAAAGATAAGTCAGTTTATTGATGATGAAAAGATTAATAATAGATTAAGAAATGTTATTGTTAGTCAGCTTTTTTTAGATAAAGATAAGGATTTAAAAGATGAAATTTTAAAAAAGATAATGTGTAACTAAGGTGGTTTACATTGTCTTTTTTTTATGATATACTACCTTTGTCGGTGATAATATGAAAAAAAATATTGATAAAAAAAATAAAAATCTAAAAAAAGGGAATAATTTTAAAAAAATTATAAATAAATACAAAAAATTTTTTAAGGAAAATATATTAACTAATTTGTTTATTTCACTAGTGCTTATGATTCTTATTTTTTGTATAGTTTTTATTATGCAAAAAAATAGAAATATTGATTATGCTAGTATGGAAATGGACTTAAGCTTTTTTGGCAATGTAAAAAGTACATTTTTTACTTCTGCTGTAGTTACTTTTGCAGGTATAGTTCCATATTGTTATATATCATTTTTAGGATTTATTCTATCTGCAGATATTGCTAATATATTTTTATATGTATTTGCTACAGGAAGTGTTATTTCAAAAATCTTTGTTATTTTTTCATCAATACTTCAAATAATAGGGTATAGTTTTTGCGTTAGTGCAGGGTTTTATTATTGTAAAAATGCAACTAAGAGATTTAAATATTCTCAAGGTAAAGGTTTTTCTTATTTAGATGTAAAAAAAGGAATTTATGCAATAAGAAAAAATGAAGAAAAATATAATGAAATAGTAGATCTTCAAAACAAGAAATTAGAAAAATTAGAGAAAAATAATGTAAAAATTGATTATTTTAATATAATTATAACAACACTTATTGGTTTTTTTATAAATGTTATAGCGTTAATTTTTGTTTAATAAATTTATATAATTAAAGACTTAGAATTTTCTAAGTCTTTAATTTTTTTTAGTAAAAATATCTTTTATTTGCTTTTTTAAGTAGTCTTTCATACTATTTTTATTAATATTGTATTTTGCATAGATATTTTTAGTATATAAAAGTTCATCTTCTACATAAAGCTCAATATTTCCAATGTAGTCTCCAACTTTTAATGGAGGTGTAAGTTTTAATGGAAGATTTTGTTTTATATAAATATTATCATATTCTTCTTGAGTTAATGCAATAATGTGATTTTCATCTATTTTTTCTTCGTAATAATCTTTTGAACCTTTTGGAACTGGTATGCAAATATAAAAATGTAGATAATTAGAAATGTCATATAAATCATATTTATTAAAAGACTCTTCTAGTAGATTTTTTGCTTCATTAAATCTAATATTACTTGTTGAAGCATCAAGAATTATTGCAATTAACCTAAAATCATCTTTTGTTGCAGAAGCACTTAAACATTTATTTGCACCGTTTGTAAAACCAGTTTTTACTCCATCAGCTTTTGAGTAGGTCCTTAAAAGTGCATTTGTATTATTTAAAGTTTTTGTAAATGAACCAAAATTGATAGTTGCAGTTTGGGTATTTACAATTTCATTTATAATATCATAATTTAGTGCATATCTTGTTATTTTTGCCATTGAAAGAGCACTTGTATAATGTTCATCATTGTCAAGTCCATGTGGATTTGCAAAAGAGGTATCAGTAAGTCCAATTTCTTCTGCTTTTTTATTCATTAAAATTGCAAAATTTTCTACACTTCCTGCAACATGTATTGCAGCTGTTAGTGCACAATCATTTCCACTTGGAAGTAACATTCCGTATAGCAAAGATTTTACACTTACCATATCTTTATATTTAAGACCAACTGTAGAACCACCAATTAATGCAGCTTCTTTTGGAACTTCTACCATTTCATCTAAATCACAATTTTCAACTAATAATATACTTGTCATTATTTTTGTAAGAGATGCCATTTTCTTTTTTTGCGTAGCATTTTTTTCATAAAGAGATCTTCCACTAACATAGTCTATAACTACAGCAGAATTTGATGTTATATCTAAATAATTTTTATCTATAATAGAAGATGAAAAAATATGATTATTCCAAAAAATAACCAAACAAATTGAAAATGAAATGAAAAATTTAAATATTAATTTATTAGAGTTTTTTAGCATTTTTATACCTCAATTTACGTTCATTTTATATGTATTCATTTTTTAGTAAAAAAATGTCAAATATTGATATATTTTTTTCTTTATAATATAATTTATGTGTAGAGGTGTTTCTATGGAAAAACTAATGAAAAAAGTAATAAATAATGAGGCTATACGAGTTATAGAATCAATTTTATATATATTATCTATTGTGTTTGTGGTTATAATTAATATTTATGGAAGCGTTTTTTTTAAATTTATTCCGCTTTTATTTTTTATTGGAATAATTGGAAAATTGGTATTTAACAGACCTTTTAGTACCACTTTATTTGGATTTATTGTTTCGGTTTGTATTTATTATATTAGTGGAGTTAGAGATTTTTTTGAAAATTTAACAAGTAGTTTTATTTTTGCTTTTTATATTGGCCTTGGAGAAGTTTTTGCTTTACTTATAAAAAAGACATATACAGTAATGTTAAAAAAGGATAATTCAAAATATAATATTCTTGAAAAGTCAAATAAAAAAGAAAAGATTATATATATGTTTCTTTGTGGAGTGGTTTTAGTTTTAGTTTTGAGTTTGTATAATTTTATGAATTCAAATTATTTTTCATATTCTTCATGTGAGAAACGTTTAGATAGTTATTTAAAAGAGAATAATATAAATGATTATAAAATTATATCTATTAGCTATAATATACTAAAAAAACCTAATTTTGAATTTTATATTTTAAATAACGATGAATGCAAAAGAGAAAAATATTATGTATTTTTAGATAAAAATATTGATATTTCTAAAAATGATGATGAAAATGTTGAGTTTATAAATAATATGAATTCTAAAATTGATGAATTTATAAAAAATAGTAAAATCGAAGGGATAGAAGATATTACTATTAGTGCAAAATATGAAAATAATGAATATATTTTAGATGTTAAATCAAATTATGAAACTAGTGAAGATGAAACTAATTTTTCAAAATTACTTGCTAAAGTTTTGGACGATGAAAATTTTAAAGAAATATTAGAAAATTTTGAAAGAGTTAAAATTACACTAAATAATTATGATGATAACACTCAAGTTATAGTTTCGTATTTTTATGTTGAAAATTATTTAAAATATAAAAATGAGCAAAGTTTAAATACTTATGTTTATATAAATAATTCAATAACTATAGAATATGTCGATTAATATATGGAGGAAAGTAAAGATGGAAGATAATAAATCTAGAAAATTATCTTTAATTACTGAAATTATACTTTTCTTAATTATAGTTTTTATAACAGTTCTTGTTTTTACATCTTTATCAGATCAAGTAGTAAATGCAGATTCAATAGCTTCTAAACTTACTAATGTTGATGGTACACAATATGAAAATAGGAATTTTATAAAAAAAATAAAAGAAGAGTTTGGGATAAATATTTCGTATGGAAGTTCTACAATGAGTTTAGCAAAAAAATTTGATGCTAATATTCAAGAAAATGAAAACATTGTAAATAACAATTTAAAAATTATATATGAATCATTATCAAAATATCCTAAAGATGTTTTTTATATGTGTAAATCTAAAAAATATCCTTTAAATATCGTAATTTTTAGTGATTTTAATACTGATGATATTGCACTTGCAGCAAAAAATTCATTAAATGAATTTACAATATATTTAAGTAATAATGAAAAGTTGCAAAGATCTATTAATCATGAAATGTATCATGTGCTTGAATATTATATGCAAGATACTAAGAAAAACTTATATTCTGATTGGAAAGATTTAAATTTACAAGGTGTAAGTTATACAGGAGACGTTAAAAATTTAAACTCAGATTATGTTTTTGATAACAATAATGTGTATAATGAAAATACATGCTTTGTTACAAAATATTCTAAATATTCAGAATCTGAAGATAGAGCTGAGATTTTTGCTGAACTTATGATGTCAAAAGAAAAACCTAAGTTTTTAAGTTCAAAATATATTTTAGAAAAATCAAAATGTATAGCAAATGCAATAAATTCAAATATCACAAGTGAAAAGTTTCATTTTAATCAGTTTTTAGAGTAAGCTTGTATATTTACAAGATATAAAAAAAATGATATAATCAGGCTTGGTGGAGGTAACTATGCAAAGTAAAAACACTAAAATATTATTTGGAGTATTAACGTTATTTGTTTTTGTTATTTTTTCTAATGTTGTATTTGCTGATGAACAAACTGAAAATGAAACAGAAAATACTGTAGACAACATAGCAGAAGCAAAAAGCGTAATTTTAAAATTAGAAGATGATTTAAAAGAAAAAATAAATAACTTAGATGATGAAATAAAATATATAAAAGAAACAGAAGAATATGATAATTATCCTGCAATAAGACTTAACCTTGATACACCTATTTTGGGTATAAGTTCAATAATTGAACAAAAGTTAAGGATAACAAAAGATGTAACTGCAGGAGATATTTCAAACAAGTATTCTATAAGGACTATTGTAAAAAATGGAAGTATTAAAATTCCTGATACATATTTTGGAACTCTTGTTATATCATCTAAAGACGTTGATTTAGAAGATGGAATAAATAGCGATAATTTTAACACTGTTATTTTAAAATTAACACAATACATAAGTAAAGTTGACAGTGTAAATGAATTTTTAGATAAACAAGTAAATAAATTTTTTAAAGATTATATAGCAAAAGAAAAATTATCAACTATTACTGAAATTCAAAAAAGAATTCAAACTTCAAAAACAGCAATTAACAATTTAAATGATGAAATTCTTAAAATATATCTTTGCAATGTAGATGAAAATGAAGATCTAAAAAATAGATATATTGCATTAAATGACAGAATTAATGAACTTTCAAAAAAACTTGCTAATTCTTTAATTACAAATGAAGAGTTAATTAATTGTAAAAAAGATATAATAAAAATTGAGTCTGATATAATTGATTTTGAATCAGATGTTTCATCAAAAAAAGTAGATATTGCAATGCTAAGTAATGAAGAATTTCTTTCTTTATTAAATAACACAAAAAAATGTATTACTGTTAAATCTGAAAGAATAAAAAATTATATAAGTGATTCATATGTTTATGAAGAAATAAAAAGTGATACTGCAGATGAAAATCCTTTAGAAGATATGACTAATGAAAACGAAAATAACGATAATGATAGCAAACAAAATAGTCAAAAAATAGAGGTATATAATGTTGTACTTACTAATTATTCTGATAATATAGATGAATATTTAAAACAAATTGATGATATGATATCAAAATGTGAAGATGAATTTGAAAAAGAAGAAAGCATTGATTCTGATTCTTTAGAAGATGAAAATGTAGACGAGAATGTAAAAGAAGAAAAAGATAGTGGGGATACAAGTCTAACTACTATAGATAGAAATGCTTTAGTAGAAAGAGTATTAAAAATTTATAAAGATGTTCAAAATAAAGAATATAAATTTTATTTAAATAATGTAAATACAAAATTAAAATCTTCAACTTCATATTTAAGTGATTTAATAAAATATACAGATGCTAGTATATCTAATTATATTTCATATATATACATTGATTTGCCAAAATATTTAAATGAAAATATTTCTAAAAATGATGGAAGTTTTATATGTCAAGATGAACTAAATGGAAAATTATATGATGAAATGAAAAAAATAACAGATGGATATGTTGATATTGTAAAAATATATAAAGAAATGAATGTTACTGATATTATACAAGATGCTTAAAAAGGGGTAGATTTATGCTAGATTTTACAAGAAATGAATTACTAAAAGTACAAAAACCAGCTAGATATCTTGGTGGTGAATATAACCAAGTTATAAAAAATAAAAATAATATAAAATGTAGATTTGCTTTTTGTTTTCCAGATGTTTATGATATTGGAATGTCAAATATAGCAATAAAGATTTTATATAAAGTATTAAATGATAGAAAGGATACATGGTGCGAAAGGGTTTTTGCACCATGGCCTGATTTTGAGACTTTATTAAGAAAGAAAAATGTTTTATTATATGGCCTAGAATCAAAAGATCCTATTAAAGATTTTGACATTATAGGTTTTACTTTACAATATGAAATGAGTTATACTAATATATTAAATATGCTTGATTTAGCAGGTGTTCCTATTTTTTCTAAAGATAGAAATGATAAAGATCCTTTTGTAGTAGCAGGTGGACCTTGTGCTTGTAACCCATATCCACTTTCAAAGTTTATAGATGTATTTATGCTTGGAGATGGAGAAGAGTTAATAGATACTTTAGTAAAAAAACAAATAAAGTGGAAAGAAAGTGGAAAATCAAGAAAAGAATTTTTAGAGAGTATAAAAGATATACAAGGTATTTTTATACCATCAATACATACTAAAAAAGATAAAATAAAAAAAGCTTTGCTTGAAGATATGGATAAGTTGAAATATCCTACTGATTTTGTTGTTCCAAATGTTGAAATTGTTCAAAATAGAATTGCTTTGGAAGTTTTTAGAGGATGTAGTAGGGGATGTAGATTTTGTCAAGCAGGGTATATTTATAGACCAGTAAGAGAAAAAAGTGTTGAAAGACTTTCATGTCTTGCAAAAGAATCTATAAAAAACACAGGATTAAATGAAATAGCACTTACTTCACTTAGTACAAGTGATTATTCTGAGTTTAATAAACTTGCAAATTCAATTTTAGAAATAGGAAAAGAGAAGAAAGTAGATTTTTCTTTGCCATCTCTTAGAATTGATTCGGTTAATTTAGATTTGCTAAATAAAGTTCAACAAGTAAGAAAATCATCTCTTACTTTTGCACCAGAGGCAGGTTCTCAAAGACTTAGAAATGTTATTAACAAAAATATAACAGAAGAAGAAATTTTAAGTGGATGTAAAATGGCTTTTGAAAATGGTTGGAATTCTGTAAAGTTATATTTTATGATAGGACTTCCTACAGAAACTTTTGATGATTTAGAAGAAATTGTAATGCTTGCAAATAAAATAGTTGACACCTATTATTCTGTTCCAAAAGAAAAAAGAAATGGTAGATGTATGATTACTGTTTCAACATCTACATTTGTTCCAAAGCCACATACTCCATTTGAATGGTGTGGACAAGATGATATTAGAAATATCGCTTTAAAACAAAAATATTTAATGGATAGATTAAAAAATAAAAATATAAAATATTCGTGGTATGATCCATATATTAGTAGATTAGAAGCAACTATATCAAGAGGAGACGAAAAAATTGCAGATGTTATATATTCTGCTTTTAAAAACGGTGCAAAATTTGATTCATGGGATGAACAATTAAATAAAGATGCTTGGAATAAAGCTTTTAAAGAAAATGATTTAGATATTGATGAATATGCAATGAAAAGTTATCCAGAAGATTATGAATTTCCTTGGGATAATATAATGCATGGTGTAGAAAAAAGTTTCTTATTAAGAGAATATAAAAAAGCAATGAATTTAAAAACTACGCCTAGGTGCTCTTTAAAATGTGCTGGTTGTGGTGTTAATTTACTTGGAAAATGTAAATTTTTAGAAGAACATAAAAAAAGTAAGGAAAATTTAAATGAAAAATAATGATAAGGAAAAAAATGTTTTAAATATAAAAAACAAGGAAATATCTTTTAAATATGAAATAATAGAAAAATATGAATGTGGTATTGAATTAAAAGGTACTGAGTCAAAATCTATTAGAGCAGGAAAATGTAATTTAAAAGATAGTTTTGCTCTTTTAGTTGGTAGAGAAATTATATTAAAAAATATGCATATAGCAGAATATGAATTTGGAAATATAAATAATGTTCCAACTAAAAGAGATAGAAGATTACTTTTACATAAAAATGAAATTTTAAAAATTTCTAACTTTGTAAAACAAGGTGGTTATGCTTTAGTACCAAGTAGGGTATATATGTCTGGTAGATGGATAAAAGTAGAACTTTGTGTATGTAAAGGTAAGAAATTATATGATAAAAGACAAGATATTATAAAACGTGAAGAAAATAGAAAATTAAATGAATTTAAAAGACAGTAGGGTTTAGCTTTAGCTAGGCTTTACTGTCTTTTTCAAAGTATATAAAGTGATGATTATCTTCGTAATCATTTGAATTTTTTAAATTACTTTGGCATTTACTCTTTTTGATAGATAAAACGCATAAATTTTGACCAATTGCTTGAAAAAAATTGCCAAGTAAATTTTGTTCATAAGCACTCATATTGTGTGCAATAGTAATTGATAACATTGCCTCTAAAAGTACAAGTTCAACTCCCTTATCTTTACAAATTAAATCTATCATTTCTTCTAAAATATTATTATCATCTTTATTCAACTAAAGCACCAGAGATGGTAACTAAATGTGAACAGTTGCAATTAGAAGAAAGACAGATTTCTACATCTTCATTAAAGTATACATTTCTTATATAAACATTAATGCCATTTTGTAGTAAAATTGTAAAATATGAAGTATTAACACCGATTATATTTAAAATATAATCATTTTTTAATATAATTCTGTCATTAGAACTTCTTACATATTCAGATAAAGAGTTTCTATCAATGCAACATTTACTACATACCAAATCTTCAATACTAATTTTTATATTAAAATTTTGCATAAATCCTCCTAATTATTGTTACAGCAACAATCATAAGAAACAATACCTACGTATACACGCAAAGTACCATTTTCTTTTGGTAAATTAAATTGTTTATAGCTAGAAATTGGAATTGTAAAATAGATATCACTAATATAGTTTGGGTTTGATAGCATTATTTCTATGTTTGAATCATTAATAGCTGTAATTTTAATAGTATATCCAAATGATAATTGTATAATAGTGCCAACTTTTATATTTGAATATGTATTATTAACAATTCTTGGAACTCCGTTTTGACATGTTACTTGTTTTATTAATATGTTATAGCATAAATTATTCATAAGAAACCTCTCAAAATATATAATTATTATATTTTATGACAATAAATTATATGTGTGAATTTTGTTAATATATACCAGTAAATCTAATTGTATTTTTTGGATTTTTTTGATATAATTTGAATATCAAAAATAAAAAAGGAGAAAGTTTATGTTTAAAACAGGATATATAACAATTATTGGAAAACCAAATGCAGGAAAATCTACACTAACTAATAAATTAGTAGGCTTTAAAGTTGCTATAACTACACCAAAACCACAAACTACTAGATTTAATATAAAAGGGATAATAACAAATGAAAATTCACAAATGATTTTTACTGATACACCAGGTATTCATACTCCTAAAACCAAACTTGGAAAATACATGATGGATGGAGTAAAAAATGCAACTGAATCAGTTGATGTTATATTATACTTGGTAGATGCATCAAGACCTAAGATAGATACTGCAAGTGAAAAAATGATGAATGATTTAGCTATTACAAAAACACCAATAATACTTGTTATAAACAAAATTGATAAAATAGAAAAAACTAGAATATTAGAAGTTATAAAATTATATAATGATTATTTTACTAGTATTGGTGGTACATTTAAAGAAATTATTCCAATATCAGTATATAAAGAAGATGGACTTAAAGAGTTAATTGAAAATATTGAAAAATACTTGCCAGAAGGTGAAAAAATATATAGTGATGATGATATAACTGATATGACAGAAAGAGAACTTGTTGAAGAAATTATTAGAGAAAAGGCTTTAAATAATTTAGAAGAAGAAGTTCCTCATGGTATAAAAGTTGAAGTAGAAAAATTTAAAAAAAGAAAAAATCAAAAAAAAGAAGCAGTTTATGATATAGAAGTAAATATTATATGCTCAAAATCATCTCATAAAGGTATTATTATTGGCAAAGATGGTAGTATGTTAAAAAAGATTGGTACACAGTCAAGAATTGAAATTGAAAATATGCTAGAAGATAAGGTTAATTTAAAACTCTGGGTTAAAGTTAGAGATGATTGGCAAGATAATGATCTATATTTAAACAATATAAAACAAAAAATTTAAATTTTACTTAGTATAAATGAACTTTTTATACATAAAATATGACTAGGTGATAGTTATGTTTAAAGAAATTGCTTGGAAAAATTTTGAAAAAACTGGAGATTTAGAAAGCTTTTTTGAGTATAAAAAAATTGATGAATTAATGAGAAAAGTAAATTTAGAAAATATTACAGGTGAAGGAATTAATGAATTTGACGAAAGTAAAGGGGATAATAATCAAAGAAACCCCCTATAAAGATAATGATAAAATCGTTACAATTTTAACTGATAAATTAGGAAAAATATCATGTCTTGCAAAAGGTGCAAAAAAGAATAATAGTCCAATTCTTGCAAGTTCACAATACTTAGTTTATAGTGAATTTGTATTATATAAGGGGACAAGTTTTTATCACATAAATTCTGCAAATGTTCTTTTAACTTTTTATAATTTTAGAGTTGATTTTGATAAATTACAAATAGCTTTTGAACTTACCAAAATAATTCAACAAGTAACTGATGAAAATCAAGATACTGAGCAAGTCTTAAAACTATTTTTAAACACTATTTATGCACTTGATAATTTAGATAAAGATAAAAGAATTATTGTAACAGCTTTTAAAATAAGATTATTTGCAATACTTGGATTTGCACCTGTAATATCTAGGTGCAATCAGTGCTTAAATGATTTAACAAAGAAAAAAGATAATGAAAAAATAACCATTTATTATGATTATGTAAGTAATGTATTTTTATGTTCTGAATGTATAGCAGGAAAAGATATGAAAAGGTATATAAAAGTAAATGAAGCAACAATTGTTGCAATTAGGTATGTTTGTCTTACTGATATAAAAAAGATATTTTCTTTTGATATTAAGGATATTGAAAATTTCAATTTGTTTGGACAAGTATATACTGATACTATGATAAATGGGTTGTATTAATTTTTAAAGAGGGTATATGGAAAAAGATTATAAAAATAAAACAAGTAGTAAAAAAAGAATTGTACTATTCTTTTTTATTGTTATAGTTTTAGCTATAATAAGTTTTTTTGTTACAAAAAAACTGTCAGTAAAAAAAGAAAATACTGATAAAAATATGGTAAATGATAGCAGTATTGAAACAAAAAATGTTACTAATGATGAAGAAGTAAATGTTAGTGAAAAAGAAGTTGATGTAGGTTTAGATAGTAAACTTGGTAAACAAATATTAACAAATCTTAAAATTCCTATGATGTATTCAAAAATTTTGAATGATACATTAGAAAAAGAAGGAATTAGTAATTATTTTATGTTAGAATATGTTTATAGTTTAATAAATACAGATTATAGTTATCATTTGTATGTACATGAACTTGAAGATAGAACAGGAAGTTATATTTTAGAAAGTGACTTTTTAAATGTAGCAAAAAATATCTTTGGAAAAGATATTGATTTAGAATTTGAAGATGTTATATATAAAAACAACTACGATAAAGAAAAAAGTAGAATTGTTACTGCAAATACAGGACTTGCATCTGAAAATTTAGAATATGTTATTAATTTTCCTTATAAAATTGTAAATAAAGAGGATAAGTATTATGTTTATACATATAAAATTTATGCTAAATATTTAAGTGCTTTTTCATCAGATGATTATTTAGAAAAAAATGAAATATATTATGATGAAGATATGAAAAATTTAATACTAAAAATAGAAGATACAACTTTTGAAGATGAAACAATGCAAAATGAGTTTATAAAGGAAAATATTGATAATGGAAAAATCGATGTAGACAAGCTAGAAAAAAATATATATGTTTTTGAAAATGAAAGTTCAAATTATATTTTAACTGACTATAAAAAAGTATAAAAGTAATTGATAAAATTATTTTTTATGTGATATAATTATTTATGATTTTGTAAATAAAATAAGGAGAGAGTTTTGAGAGGTAAATTTAATATAAAAGTGTTATTTATGTTTGTTTTTATAATTTTACTTGTAACATGCTTAAATAATACTAAAGTTTATGGTTATGAATATTCTGTTTCAAAATCTGGAATTCAAAATTTTCCTGAAAGTTATAAGGCTAAGTTAAATGAATTAAAAAAAGCACATCCTAATTGGAACTTTACAGCTGTATATACTAATTTAGATTTTAACCATGTTGTTTCGCAGGAGACTAAAGAGGGTGTTAGTTTAATAAATGCAGCATCTTTTTCTGATATTTGGAAAAGAGATAATACAGAAGTAGAACCAGGTTGGGTTAATGCTTCTGAATATGCAGTAAAATACTACTTAGATCCTAGAAACTTTTTAACTGAAGATAAAATTTTTCAATTTGAAAGTACAGAATTTAATGATAAAGCACAAAATACAGCTGCTATTGAAGCAGTATTAAATGGTTACGGTTTATACAAAAAAGACTATTATATTAAAGATAATTCTGTAATAAGAATGGGAATGTTTTATTCTGATTTACTTTATTTAGCAGGACAGGCTGCAAATGTAAATCCAGTGCATCTTGCATCTAGAGTTATTCAAGAAACTGGTGGTACTCTTGCAAGTCTTGATAGTAATGGTAATGTTGTATTAGATAATAGTGGTAGACTGCTATATTGGAATGGATACCAGTATGTAGTTGCAAATAGATTAATAAGTGGTTCGTTTCCAGGATATAATGGATATTATAATTTCTTTAATATTGGATCTTTTTGTAGCTCGGCTTGTGGTTATTGTGGAAATCCTGCTTTACATGGTGCTCAAAAAGCTAAAAATTCAGGATGGACAACACCACAACTTGCTATTAATGCAGCTGGTACATATTTAAGAAATAATTTTATTAAATACGGTCAAAATACTATATATTTTGAAAGATTTGATGTTAATTTTGTACCAGGAGCACTTTATTTATTTGGTGGTCAATACATGACAAATATTTCTGTTGGTGTAACAGAATCAGCTCTTATGTATAAAGGATACAAATCAACAGGAAATTTAGAAAATGCTTTTAATTTTTATATTCCTGTTTATGATAATATGCCAAGTTTAGATCAGGACTCAGATAATGTAACAAAAAAAGTAAAAGTTAATGTTGGAGATGGATATATTTTATATGTAAGAAGTGGACCTGGAACAAATTATCAAGCAATTTCAAAACTTGCAAATGGTACTGTTATTACTCAAATTTCAAGTAATGAAAATGGATGGATAAAAATACGTATGGATGATGGAACGCAAGGATATGTATATGCAGAATGGGTCGTTGATTATGAAGATGTAAAAGATATTGAGGTAACAAATATTTCTTTTGCAAAAACAAGTTACTCTATAAAAGTAGGAGAAACATTAACTTTAGATCCAATAATTGAACCAGAAAATGCAACAGATAAAAGTTATACTATATCAAGTTCAAATTCTAATGTTGTTAGAGTTGAAGATAAAAAATTGATTGCAGTTTCACAAGGAAATGCAGTAATAACTTATACTACAAAAAATTCTAAAAATGTACAAGTAACTATTGAAGTTACAAAAAATGATGATCAAAGTAATGATTCGTATACAATAGACAGTAATATTTTAACTGTTGGAGATGAAAATACATTAATAAATATTTCAGAAAAAACAGCTTTAAGCAATATTTTATCTGGAATAAAACTTAGTGGAAATGCAAGTGTAAGATGTGAAGATATTAACTTAAAAGCACTAAGTAATGATGAATATGTAGGTACTGGAACAAGAGTAACAATAAATAGTTCTAATGGTAGTAATTTAGGAAGTTATGTTGTAGTTATAAAAGGAGATGTAAATGGAGATGGTAAGATATCAGCTTCAGATTATGTCTTAATAAAAAATAATATAATGGGAACTAAAACTTTAAGTGATATACAAAGAAAAGGCGCAGATGTAAATAAAGATGGTAAAATATCTGCTGGAGATTACGTAAAAATAAAAAATCATATTATGGGTATTAGTTCAATATTAAATTAATTATGAGGTTAAAATGATGAATGTATTAAAAAAATATAATAAAGTTATGAAAGTTTTAATTTCTATTGCTTTTGTATTTTTAGCTTTTGGGTATATTTCAAATGTAAAAGCAGCATCTCTTAGTGTATCTGCAAGTTCTACAACTCTTACAGTTGGTAGTGTTGCAAGTATTACTATAACTGGAAACGATGCAATAGGAAGAGTAAGTATATCTTCTTCAAACCCATCAGTATTATCTGTAAGTAGTGCTTCTGAATGGGTTGAAGGAAGTGTAACAATAAGAGCAACAGCAGTAAGTGCTGGTAGTGCTTCAATTAATGTTTCTGCTTATGATATGGCAAATTCAAATGGAGACGCAGTTTCACCATCAGGTGCTGTAACAATAACAGTAAACCAAATCGTATCACAAGAAACAACAAATAATAATACAAGTGGCAATACAAAAAATAATACAATTAAAAATAATTCTACAAAAAGTAATAACACTGTTGTTGATCCAAGAAGTTCAAATGCAAATTTAGCTTCTCTTACAATTGAGGGAGTAGAATTTGATAAAACTTTCTCATCAGATGTTACAAATTATTCAGCTACAGTTGAAAATAGTGTAAATAGTTTGAAAGTTTCTGCAATTCCACAAGATACACAAAATGCAACAACAGTTGTTAGTGGAAACGAAGATTTACAAGTTGGTGAAAATACGATCACAATAACAGTTAAAGCAGAAAATGGAACAAAGAAAGTATATACAATTATTATACACAAATTAAAAAATCCAGATGATGAAAATGTAAAGATAAAAAGTTTGAACTTAAAAAATGCAGTTTTAAAAGGTAAGTTTAGCACAGATGTATTTGAATATATGCTTGATGATATATCTTGTGATATTTCAAAATTAGAATTTGAAATTGAAACAGAAATAGAAGGCGCAACTTATTCTTTTGAAGGTAATGATGAATTAAAAGATGGAATTAATCATGTAAAACTTATCGTAAAATCAAAAGATGGTTCAAAAACACAAGAGTATGAATTTATTGTATATAGAAATAGTGAAAAAATATCTCCAGAGGTTAACGTAGAACCTGAAGTAAAATCTAATACAATTGTTGACGTATTAAAGAAAAATTGGTTACTTATATTAACTTATAGTGTAATTATTCTAGAGTTTATAGTGATTTTAATTTTATGTGCTAGAAAAAGTTCTAAGCCTAACAAAAAAAGTAATGATGCTTCAAGTGATTATAATATTGATATATCTGATATTGTAAAAAATGAAGTTAACGATTCTTTAAATAATTTACCAAGCGATAAAGTTTCTTTAGATGTAAAAGAAAATGATAATTTAAAAAATGAAGAAGAAAAAGATGATGACATGCAATCAGAGTATGATAAATTATTAAAAGAAAAAAATGAAGAGCAAGAAAAGAAAGAAGAGGCCTTTAAATTACAAATTCCACATAAAGAAGAAAGCGAAAATGTTAAAGAAAATTTAAAAGTAGATTTAAAAGAAGATGATAACAAAAAAAACGAAGAAAAGCTTAAAATAGAAAATAATATAAAAGCTAAATTAGATTTAGATTCTTTATTAAATCATGATAAAAAAGATTAATTAAAATTAGTAAAAGGGTAGTATATGCAGAATATATTGCTCTTTTTTTATTCTATTTTCTTGCAAAGCTATGTATTTTATCATATAATAAAAGAGAATTTAATGGGGGGAATTTATGGAAAATTTAAAGTTAAAAAATTTCAAAGAAAATATAAAAGGTAAAAAAGTAGCTGTTTTAGGCCTTGGAGTTAGTAATATTCCAGCAATTAAATATTTAAATAAATGTGGTGCTTATATTTTTGCACATGATGCTAAA
Source organism: uncultured Clostridia bacterium (assembly GCA_934169925.1). Lineage (GTDB taxonomy): Bacteria > Bacillota > Clostridia > TANB77 > CAG-465 > CAG-465. The sequence goes on from CAKPOO010000010.1 coordinate 47,104, forward strand.
GTTGATGTTAATATAGATAGTGTAAAAAATTTAGATAATATTGAATTTTTACTTGGTGAAAAATCATTTTCAAATCTAGAACAAATGGATTACATTTTTAGAAGTCCAGGTGTAAAACCATTTAATGAAAAGTTAGAAAAAGCAGTAAAGTCTGGAGCAGTACTTACTTCTGAAATTGAAGAGGTTATAAATTTAGCACCTTGTAAAATAATTGGAATAACTGGTAGTGCAGGAAAAACAACAACTACAACTTTAATATCAAAATTTTTAGAAAAATCAGGTAGAAAAATCTGGGTTGGTGGAAATATAGGAACAACATTATTTGAAAAGTTAGATGAAATGAAAAAGGATGACTTAATAGTTTTAGAACTTAGTAGCTTTCAACTTATGACAATGAAAAAAAGTCCAAACATTTCAATAGTTACAAATATATATCAAGATCATCTAGATTATCATAGAAGTTTTGAAGAGTATTATATGGCAAAGACAAATATTTTTACTCATCAAAAAAAGTGTGATGTTACAATACTTAATTTAGATGATGAATTTGAAAGTAAATTTAAAAACATGGTAAAAAATGCTAATATTAGAGAGTTTAGTGTAAAGACACCAGTAGAAAATGGTTCATATTATTTAGATGGAAGTATATATATATGTACTTGTGGCGTGACTCAAAAAGTAATTGATGTAAAAGATGTAATGCTAAAAGGAATGAAAAATTACTTAAATATTTGTGCTGCAATTTGCGCTACAATTGATTTTATTAATTTAAAAGATATACAAGAAGTTTTAAAAGAATTTAAGGGAGTTGAACATAGATTAGAATTTGTTGATAAAATTGATGGTGTAGAATATTATAACGATTCTATATCTACAACTCCAGGAAAAGCGTCTGCATGTCTTAGCGCTTTTGATAAAAAAATAATAATAATTGCAGGTGGATATGATAAAAACGTTGACTATACTGACTATGGTAAACAAGTTGTAAATGCTGCAAAGGATATTATTTTAATGGGAGATACAAAGTTAAAAATTAAAGAGGCAATTAAAAAAACAGGGGATAATAGTATATCAGTTTATGATGTAGAAAATATGGTTGAAGCTGTAAAACTTGCAAAAAAAATAGCAAAAGATGGAGATATTGTTGTAATGTCACCTGCTTCAGCATCTTTTGATATGTATAAAAATTACAAAGATAGAGGTAATCATTTCAAAGAATTAGTTAAAAAGTAAGCATTTGCTTACTTTTTTTCATATTTTTGTTGACAAAATGAATTTATGAATGTATAATATGTGTAAAGTTTTTTTACTTTACATTAGGAGATGTTATATGGAAGATAGTTTAAAAGAAACTTTACTTTATGACATATATGGAAAGTTATTAACTAAAACACAACAAGAAATATTTGAGCAATATTATTTGTTTAATTTATCTTTAAGAGAGATTGCTCAAAATAGAGGTATATCTTTTCAAGCTGTAAGGGATAGTATAAAAAAAAGCAAAGATATGCTAAATAATTTTGAAGAACAAATTGGAATGTTAAAGATAAATAAAAATATACAAAAAGCTTTAAATATTTGTGAAAATTGTGAAGATTTAAATACAAAGAAAGATGAATTAATTAAACTTTTAAAGTAAAGGATGATATATGATGTTTGAGAGTTTATCAGATAAATTACAAAATGTTATAAAAAAAATGAAGGGTCAAACAAGAATTACAGAAAAAGATCTTAAAGATATGTTAAGAGAAGTAAAACTTGCTTTACTTGAAGCTGATGTTAACTATAAGGTTGTAAAAGAATTTATAGCAAATATAGAAGAAAAAGCTTTAGGTGAATCTGTAATGAAGAGTTTAACACCTGGACAACAAGTTGTAAAAATTGTTAAAGATGAATTAACAAATCTTCTTGGTGATGGTAGTTCAAATTTAAATTTTTCTTCTAATCCACCAACAATTATAATGCTTGTTGGTTTGCAAGGAAGTGGTAAAACTACTTTATGTGGAAAACTTGCAAATTATTTAAGAAAACAAGGCAAGAAACCTTACATGGTAGCTTGTGATGTTTATAGACCTGCAGCGATAGATCAACTTGAAACATTAGGTAAGAGTTTAAATATCGATGTATATAGTAATAGATCTACACAAGATGTTGTTACTATTGCAAAAGAAGGTATAAAAACTGCAATTTCAAAATTGTGTGATGTTGTTTTGATTGATACTGCTGGTCGTTTACAAATAGATGAAGCTTTAATGGAAGAGCTTGTAGATTTGAAAAAAGCTATAAGACCACATGAGATTATGTTAGTTATTGATTCTATGACTGGTCAAGAAGCAGTAAATGTAGCATCAACATTTAATGAAAAATTAGGTATTGATTCTATAACAATGTCAAAACTTGACTCTGATACAAGAGGTGGTGCTGCTCTTTCAGTAAAATCTATAACTAAAAAGCCAATCAAATTTGCTTCAGTTGGTGAAAAATTAAATGATTTAGAGTTATTTTATCCTGATAGAGTTGCATCTAGAATTCTTGGTATGGGTGACGTTTTATCAATTATTGATAAAGCAGAAGAAGCTTTTTCAGAAGAACAAGCCGTTGATTTAGAAAAGAAACTAAAAAAGAATGGTTTTACTTTAGATGATTACTTAGATATGATGAAAAAGATTAAAAAAATGGGATCATTTAAGAAAATTCTTTCTATGGTTCCTGGAATTCCAAAAGAAATTCAAAATGCTGATATTGATGAACATCAATTAGATAGAATAAATGCTATAATTACATCTATGACAAAACAAGAAAGAAGAAATCCAAAAATTCTTGATGCAAAAAGAAGAAAAAGAATTGCAGCAGGTAGTGGTAATAAAGTTGAAGATGTAAATAGATTTATGAATCAATTTGAACAAATGCAAAAAATGATGAAACAAATGACTAGTGGAAAAATGAAGATACCTGGTTTTGGTAAAATGCCAAAATTTTAGTATATATTTAAAATTTATTTTAAGGAGGTGAATTTTAATGGTAAAAATTAGATTAAGACGTGATGGTGCTAAAAAAGCTCCATATTATACAGTAGTTGTTGCTGATTCTAGATACCCTGCTGATGGTAGATTTATAGAAAAAGTAGGAACATACAATCCAATGGTAGAACCAGCTGAAATAAAAATTGATGCTGAAAAAGTTCAAGAATGGATCAAAAAAGGTGCAAAACCTACAGATACAGCTTTAGCTTTAATTAAAAAAGCTGGAGTTGAAATTTAAGGAGGTAATTAGTTATGTATAAAGAATTGTTAGAATATATTATAAAAAATCTTGTAACTAATCCTGATTCTGTTGTAGTTACTCAAACACAAACAGAAGAAAAACTTTTATTAAAAGTAAAAGTTGAAAAAAGTGATATGGGTAGGGTTATTGGTAAAGAAGGTAGAATTATACGTTCTATAAGAGAAATTATTAATGCTTATGCTCAAAAAAATCATGAAAAAGTTTCAATTGATATTGATGAAATAAAAGATGTTAAGGAGTAATTTTTAGTGGAAAGCTTTTTAATAGGTAAATTTGTAAAAGTACACGGTATAAAAGGTGAATTAAAGCTATATCCATATACAGATGATATGGATAATTTATCAAAAGTAAAAAAGTTATTTTTAGATGATAAATTAAGTTTTGGTTTAAAAGTTACATCTTGTAAATTTCAAGGTAAAATGTTAATTTTTAAATTTCAAAATATCAATTCTATTGAAGAAGCAACAAATTATGTAAATAAAGATGTATATATTCCGAAGGAAGATATATCTGATATTGAAGATACATATTATATTGAAGATTTAATTGGATGTGAAGTTTTTGAAGAAAATGGAAATTTACTTGGAAGTATAACAGATGTATTTAATACTGGTGCAAATGATGTATACGAAATTGATGTAAATCAGAAAAAAGTATATATTCCAGCTATAAAACAAGTTATAAAAAATGTAGATATAAAAAATAAAAAAGTAGTAATTGAACTTATGAAAGGTTTAATATGAAAAAGTTTATAGTTTTAACTTTATTTAAAGAAATGTTTGAACCGTTTGTAAATACAAGTATAATTAAAAGAGCAATTGATAAAAAAGTAGTAGAAATTTCTGTTTTAGATATACGTAATTTTACAGAGGACAAACATAATAGGGTAGATTTTCCACCATTTGGTGGAGGTAGTGGAATGATTATGTCATGTATACCATTATCTAAAGCAATAGATTTTTCAGTAGCTACTTTAAAAGAAGAATCTTCAAAAGAAATCAAAATAGTGTATTTATCTCCAAGAGGAAAAATATTAAACTATAATATTTCTAATACAATTTCAAAAGATGATTATAATTATATTTTTATTTGTGGTCATTATGAAGGAATTGATGAAAGAATAATTGAAGAGTATAATATAGAAGAAATATCTATAGGAGATTATGTTTTAACAGGTGGAGAGCTTGCATGTCAAGTATTAATGGATTCAGTTATAAGACTTATACCTGGTGCTATTAAAAGTGAATCTTTAAATGAGGAATCCCATACAAATGGACTTTTAGAATATCCTCAATATACAAAACCTGCTAACTTTAGAGGTAGAGTTGTACCTGATGTTTTACTTTCAGGTCATCATAAAAATATTGAAGAATATAGAAAAGGTGAAGCTTTAAGAATAACTAAAAAATATAGACCTGATCTTTTTAATAAGTATATTGAAACAAAAAAAGCTAAAGATTAAGTTAATTTTTAATTAATTTTAATTTATAAATATTTCTAAGAAAAGGAGGGAAATAATAATGGATATAATTAACGCTATCGAAGCAGAATACAAAAAAGAAAACGTTGAAAAATTTAATATTGGTGATACAGTTGATGTACACGTAAAAATTAAAGAAGGAAATAAAGAAAGAATTCAAATATTTACAGGTACTGTAATAAAACGTCAAAATTCTGGTCTTAACGAAACTTTTACAGTTAGAAAAATATCTAACGGTATTGGTGTAGAAAAAACTTTCCCAGTTCATTCTCCAAAGATTGAAAAAATCGAAGTTAAAAGATTTGGTAAAGTTAGAAGAGCTAAATTATACTACTTAAGAGATAGAGTAGGTAAAGCAGCTAAGACTAAAGAAAAATTACAATAATTTTAAATACGGCTTTATGCCGTGTTTTTTTGACTTTGTATTAAATGTGTGGTAAAATAGGCGTGTTTAATTTATTATCTAAAAATTAATATTGGAGGAAATTTTTTTATGATGACACGGATTAGATATATTTTTGATTATTTACTTTTATATATTTTTTCTTTTATAAACTTTGTTTTTGCAATTATAGCAAATTCTATATTCTTCTTGGTATTTATAGTAGTAGGCAAAGAAAATTTAACTTTTATGCTTGTTGCAGTAATGTCAGTTTTTGAATATATAGTGCTTTGGATATATGTTGTAGCAAAAGAAAAGATAGTTTATTTAAAAAGAAAATTTAAAAGAAAAAAACATATAAAATAATAAAGATATTTTTTAGGATACAATTAAATTTGTATCCTTTTTTTTGCATAATATAATTTTTTAAATAACCATGTTACAGCTTTATAATTAAGCTTAAGTATGTTATAATTTACATGTGTAAAAAATAATTAATTAAATCTTAAGAGGAGTGGTATATATGGAAAAAAATGATAAATTTTTGGAAGAAAAATATAATGAATGTTTAGAAATGGCAGAGAAAATTAAAAATCCAATACTAAAAGAAGTTTGTAAAAAAATATATGAGGATTACAAAGAAAAGTTAATAAATAAACCTGCAACACCTGGTTCACATCATTTTTATAAAGGAGGACTATTATTTCATATATATAGTGTTACAAAAAATGCAATAGCAATTTGCAATTTATATTCTAATTTAAATGTAGATAAAGACTTAGTAATATTTGGAGCATTAGTACACGATATAGGAAAATGCAATGATTTTAACGATTTTTCTTATAATGAAAATTATAACTCTATAAATGGAAATAGTATGGATTTATTAGGGCATTCATATGAAGGAACACATATAGTTGAAAATTATTTAAAAAATTATGATATAGATGAACAATTTAAAAATCAAGTTATACACATGATAGGTAGTCATATGAATGAGTATAGTGAATGGGGAGCTTTAGTTTTACCTAAAATGTTAGAGGTTATAATTATAAATTATGCAGATAGTATGGATGCATACTTAGAACCTGCACATGAAGTTATTGATAATGCAAAAAAAGGAGAAAAATACAAAATAGGTAATGCACCAAGACCATATTATAAATCATTAAATCCATATTATTTATAAAAAAAGAAAGTGATGGTAGTAAAAATGGATGAAAATTTATTTACTGATGAAGAAGAACAAATTAGACAAGTTATAATAGCTTCAAGAAAACTTGAAGAATATTTGTGGGGAGAATATAACGGTCAGTGGAATATTGAGGAATGGAGAAGAATGTTTAGAAAACGTATTCAAAAAATTGACGATATAGATATAAATAATCCACATGCGATAATAGAAATGAGAAAAAGACTTATGCAAAATGCTGCTTTAAGCGTTGCACTTATGAAAATTTTAGACACAAAAGGAATTCCAAAAGATAAATGTGAAATTCCTTCTAATTTACCACAGTATGCAATTTATGATGAAAAAGAGGATTTTGATGGAAGAAGTTTTTAGTAAAATAAGAAAACCTGATAAAAATATAAAAACTAAGAATAAAATATTAAATACATTTTTTATATTTTTATATGGAGTGGTTTTAGGAATATTTTCAAAATGGTTAGATAATTTAAGCATTTATGATGAAGTGTGGTGGCAACACATATTAGGAATATTAGATCTTAGAAATGTATTTTCAATGTTTGGAATATGGATATTTATTGCAATAACAATATCAGTATTTAGTAAAACTCCACTAAGAGCAAGTATAAACGTATTATTGTTTTTTATAGGAATGACAATTAGTTATCATTTATATACTATATTTTTTTGTGGATTTAATCCGATGAAATATATGATGATTTGGTATGGGATTACTTTAATTTCTCCATTACTTGCATATGTCTGTTGGTATTCAAAAGGTTCAAGTAAAATATCAATATTAATTAGTAGTTTAATACTTTGTGTAATGTTTATATCATCATTTAGCATTGGAATATGGTTTTTTTACATAAAAAGTGTAATTGATTTGTTACTATTTATAGGAACAGTTTTAGTTTTATATGTAAATTCTAAAAATACTATTTATAGTTTAGTAATAGCTATAATATTAGCATTTCTTGTTTGTGGTATAGTAGTGTTGTAATAAAAATAATAAATATTTACAAGTTGAAAGGAATATAAAAGAATATGAATAAAGAAGGTACAAATGAAAATTTAAATTCTTATATTAAAGTAATAAGAAGAACAGTTATAGGAAATTCATTTTTATTGCAATATTTTTTAAAAATGGTTGTTGTTTATATGCTTGCAAATAATGTTACTACTTGGGTTGCTGTATCTATACCAGTTGTACTTGAATTTTCAAAAATGTTATCACGTGGATTTAAGAAAATTATAAATATTGCTATAAATACTAATTATAAAAAATATCATTTAACTTATTTATTAATTATAAGTTTAATATTTTTTATTATATCTCAAAGTCATAATGTTGTAATTATATATTTATTTACAATTTTACTTGGATTTTTAGCTGGAATAAACGATTCTTGTGTTACAAGAATAGATACATCTAATAAACAGTATGAGTCTTATTGCTTAGTTGAAGAAGAAAGATCAAGTGTAATAGGGGCAACTATTGGACTTGTTGTAGGTCAAATTTTATATGATTTAAATCCTTTGATATATATAACTGGTTTTATCATATTTGGTATAGGATTTTTTATCTTAAGCAGAAATATTCCTAATATAGAATCAAAAGAAGATTGTATGACAAATGAAAAGGACAAGCCATTATCAAAAAAAGAAAAGAGAAATATTTATATAGTAACAATATTGTATGGAATACAAATGGGTGCATGGTGTATGGGACTTTCTGCATTTAACGAGTTAGTTCCTCTTATTTCAACAAAAGTTGGATATTTGAATGCGATTAATACGATAGTTGAAATAATTGCTTTGTTTATTATTAACGCTAAAATAATTGATAAATTCAAAAATAGTGGTAAATTATTATTATTTGAAACAATATGTGCTTTATGTGATATTTTTTATCTTCTTGCAATTTCTATTTTTCAAAATGAAGTAAGTGTAGCAATTGTTATGTTTTTATGCGGAATATCATCAACTATTGGTGACCCTATTTGGGGAGCAATAATTAGTGGATATTCAGAAAATGATAGAAGAAAATATTCACTTATAAATAATACTTATTTTGTTGTAAGAGCAATCTCATCATTTATTTCAATATTTGTTTGTAGATATTTTGTAATAAAAGGAATAATTAGTTTTAAATACTTAAGCATAGGATTATTAATATTTATTTTTGTTATGTATTTGATAGCAAATAAAGTTAATAAAAAAATATTTGGAAGAAATATATAATTTTTAAGAGAGGATTTAAAGATGGAAATAGAAGAATTGTTGGAAAAAGTAAAAAATAGAGAATATAGAAGTCTTTTAGAGCTTAAAGAAAAAAATGTAAATATAGATAATAATATAGATAAAAAATTTGCTATATTTAAAGATGAAAAAGGAGATTTTAATATCGTAGAAATCTATGTAAATTTTGGACAATGCTTTATGTTAAAATCTGAAAATCAACAAGGAGAAAAAACTCGGATATATGAATATATATTTTCAACCTAATAAGAGATTTTTTTTAGATACAATATATTGTTATGATAAATTTAGAGGTAGAAAAATAGCAAGTAATTTAAGCAAAATAGCTGATTATATATTGCAAAAATACCAAGGATATAAAATTAGAGGATCATATGAGCCAGGACAATTATCAACAGATAGAACAAATAGCATTAATAAAGATAAGGAAGAATTAGAAAAAAGAGCAGATAATTTTTATCAATCTATGGGATATGAAAAAATAGATTATAGGGATTTTAAAGAACATCCAGAAAAATATGCTCAAATAGATGAAAAATTTGACTTTCAATTAGGAGAAGAAATTTCAGATACAATTATTGTAAAAAATATAATACCTAAAGAGCAATATCCATTTAAGGTTATTAATGGTATATTAGTTAATGAAAATGCTTTTGAAAGAGAAAAAGGTATAGTAAGAGAACAAATTAGGTAAAAATTCACTTATTTCCAAAGCGGAAATAACTGCATATAACAGAAAAAATATGATTTCTTATATAGGAATTCAAACAATGTAGTGTAGTAAGAAAAATAAATATAGATAAAGAAAATTGGGTTGTTACTGAAAATCATTATGAAGCAATTATTAGTAAAGAAAGATTTTATAAAATGCAGAATATTTTAGATAGAAAAATTAAAGTAAATAAAGATGGTAGCCTTGATCCATTATCTGGAATTTTAAAGTGTAAATATTGTGGCAGTAACAGAAAAGTTATTACTATTGCTCTAATTATTACAGAACAAAAAATTGTGAAAATAATAAATCAATATCAAAAAGTATATTGGATGAATTTATAAAAAAAATTTAACATAGCTGAGATTACTAGATTAAATATAGATAACAATATAGACTATATTAGTGTTGTTTTTAATAATGAAATTGAAAAATGGAAGTGATGAAAATGTGTGATGAATTTATAAATAAATTAGAAAAAGATGAAAAAATATTATTTCATGAGTTTTCAGATATTAGTAAAACTAGTAAGCAATATTGTAGATTTTTATTAGGTTTTGCTTTGTTACTATTATTTTGGATATTAGCTATAAATGGTATAAGAAATGAGGGTATATTAAAATTTAAAATCTTGGTAATTTTTGGTATTTTATGCATATTAACAATTTGTTTGCTTTATGGATTAATCTATAATTTGCTTTTAAAATATAAAAAGAAAAACAATGAATATTTTGTTACAAATAAAAGAATAGCTTTATATAATTCTAAAAACGGATTAAGGATAGAAAATATATCTAATATAGAACATATTGGAATTGCAAGAGAAAAAAATAATTATGGAGATATATCTTTTAGTTTCTATGCTAATAATTTAATTGAACAAATGAAAAATGGAATGAGTTTTGAAGGCGTAAAAAATCCTAGGGGGATAGTTGCAACAATTTGTAAAATAAATAATAAAATTCATATTTACGATGATAGACCTACAGTAATGGGGAAAAAATTAAGTTAAAGGAAAGGAGGTTATTGATGGAAGATAATAAATTAATTATATATAAAAATAGTGAGGGTAATATTATAGTAGATGCTATTTATAAAGATGAAACATTATGGTTATCACAAAAAGGAATGTCAAAAGTTTTTGAATGTTCTACAGATAATATAAGTTTACACTTGAAACATATATTTGAAGAAAAAGAGTTAGATAAAAAATCAGTTACCGAGAAATGCTCGTTAACTGCCGATGACGGAAAAAACTATAACACAACTATTTATAGTTTAGACGCTATAATTGCTGTGGGTTATAGAATTAATTCTAAAAAAGCAACAGAGTTTAGAATATGGGCAACAAAAATATTAAAAGAATATATGACAAAGGGTTTCGCATTAAATGATGAACGTTTTATAAACGGAAATAAATATGATGCAAAATATTTTGATGAATTATTAGAACGTATCAAAACAATCAGAGTAAGTGAAAGAATGGC
>CAKPOO010000011.1 GCA_934169925.1 uncultured Clostridia bacterium
TTCTGATTTGTGATTGCAATTACCTTGCACTTACTTTCTTGCATATTCTCGCCTCCTTTCTTTTAATTTAGCCACCCTAATTTAATAAGATGGCTATGTATTCCATTTCTGGCATAAAAAAAAGAACTGACCATTTTTAATCAGTTCAAATATGTTTATTTAATTTTAATATAAGTTCATCAACAGGTTCTGTGTATCTTCCTTGTTCTAATATTTTATTTCTAAACTCATTTAAAGCATTTAATACTATTTTTATTTCATTATTATAAATTGGTAGTTTAATTTTTTTCTTTCTCATAATAGTTAGCCCCCATTTGTTATTTATATTATATCAATATAATAATATTAAGTTAATTGTGCAATTATTATTGGGGACGAATCGGGACGAATGAAAGTCACAAATTTTATTTTAACATTCAGTATTATCTAGTCCATTTTGTTTTATTTAGTCCTATTTTTCTGGATTTATCAACACTAAATAACACTAGATAACATAGGAAAAGTGCCAACATCATAATAAGAAATAAAATATTCTACTGAATTTTCCTTAAAAAATTCTTTAAATTCACTATATAGCTGACCTGCCAAAGTTTTATTATGTGTCATAATGATTGTAGGTTTTCCAATTTCTTTTATAATATTTGCCATGGTAAATGTTTTACCTGAACCTGTAACACCCATTAAAGTTTGTTTTTTTAATCCTTTATTAAAACCATCAACTAAAGATTTAATTGCTTGTGGTTGGTCTCCAGTTGGTTTATATTCTGAATGTAATTTAAACATAATTCCTCCAATTAAATATTTTTTCATTATTATTTGCTATTTTTTAATTCTTACTCGAAAATTCTTTATTTTTTTACACTTTATCATTCCAAGCTAATAGAATTTTTTTCACGAATCAAATTTTCTATATTTTTCTTTCTTTGACTCATTTCATTTACAAATCTTTCTACTCTTTCTTGTGACATATTTTCTTTTTGAGTTATCTGATTTATTTCATATTTATAAGTCTTTTTTAATGCATTTTCTAAGACTTCAGGTTCAATTTTGCATTCCTTTACTGCAAAAGTATCACTATCTATTTCATCATCTATTTTTCTACATGAACTTTTTTTATTATCTAATTGATTTTTACTAAATATATGTCCTAATTCATGACAATATATAGCTCTTCTTTCATCTACCGAAAATCCAATTTTTTGCATTAATTCTTTATTCCTTATTATTAAAGCTACATTATCATGTATTTTTAAAGTACTACAAGGTGAAGTAAAATCAACATTTTCTATTATATCTGCTGTTATATAGTAATAATCTTGAAAATTCATCAAATCAGAACTTATTACTGCCTTATTTTTTCCTAATTCTACTTTAACTCCTCTTTTAAACTTATTTATTAATTCTTTCATTTTTCTCCTATTCAAAATTTAATTATATTTTAACACCATATACATAAAAAAACAACTCGTTATATTTTTATGTTGACTAAGAAGTATAAAAATGGTATACTTTTATTACATTACATTATGTTTTTTAGTAAATTTATTAAAAGGAGAAAAGTTTCATGGAAAATACTGGAATTATCAAAGATGTAGTTTTAACTACAAGTTTAAAAGGTAACACACAGCTTCTTGCAACAATTTGTACATCAAAAGAAGGCAGTACACCTTATACAACTGATATTCTTGGAATTATCAATCTTGAAAAAAATATTGATGATTATTCTAAGGAAGAAATTGAAGCTATAAAAGAAAAGTTTAAAAGTAAAACTTTTGAAATAGTAAATGATTCTTTATTTGAAAGTTTATTTTCTTTTATAAGAAAAAACATGTAAAAAATTTGTTTCAAAAAAAGCAGTACTTATTTTAAGCACTGCTTTTTTTATATCATTGTATCTAATTTATCAATTATTTCTTGTTTATTTAAATCTTTTCCTATAAATACAATTTTATTTAATTTATCACCACATTCTGGATCCCACATTTTACGTATATCTTCACTTAAACTTAAAATTTGTTCAATTTTATATTTAGGTTCAGCAGCAATCCATGGACCAGCCTCTGTAATCATTTGTTGTTTTCCTGCTTGTTCGAAACAATATGACATCTCATCATTACCTTTAAGCCACATAATTCCTTTTGCACGAATTATATTCTTTGGATATTCTTTTAAAAATTCTTTAAATTTTTCAAGATCTATAGGTTTTCTTCTATAATAAACAAAAGAGCTTATTCCATATTCTTCTGTTTCAGTTTCTTCATGTTCATCATCTTCATCTTTTTCAAGTTCTTCTACCCAACCTGCACTAGAACAAGCTTCATCAAAATCAAATAAATTAGTATTTAAGATTTTTGATACATCTACTTCTCCATAATTTGTTTCAATTATAGTTGCTTTAGGTTGTAATTTCTTAATTATAGCTTTAACTTTTGCAAGTTCTTCTTTTGATATTTCGTCTACTTTATTAAGTATTAAAGTATTACAAAATTCAATTTGTTGAATTAATAGATTTTCAATATCTTCATCATCTATATTTTCTTTTACTAAATTTTCACCACAACCAAATTCACTAGCAAGTCTTAAAGCATCTACCACACTTACTACATTATCTAGTCTACAGATTTTTGGAAGTCCATATTGCATTGTTGATTCTGAAAGAACTGTTATAGTTTGAGCAATTGGAATTGGTTCACAAATACCACTTGCTTCAATTAAAATATAATCAAATTTTCTTGTTTTAATTATATCCATAATTTGTTGCATCAAATCAACTTTTAAAGTACAACAAATGCAGCCATTTGTAAGTGGTACTAAGTTATCATCTTTTTCGTTAACTACTCCACCTTTTTCTATTAACTCTGCATCAATATTTACTTCACCTATATCATTAACAATTACTGCTACTTTATATCCATCTTGATTTTTTAAAACATGATTGATTAAAGTAGTTTTTCCTGATCCTAAATAACCTGTTAAAAGAGTTATTGGCACAATTTTATTTTCCATATTATATTAATACCTCCTTAAAAATTATAACTCAAAAATATTTGCTTTTGTCATCATTTTGGTTATTTTACTTTTTTCACTAAATTTAATCTTCCACACACTTGAAACTATAGATCTACCTTTAAAATGTTCTTCTTGTGGTTTACCTATTGCTTTTAAAAGTTCTTTTTGAAGTGTAACATTATTTGTATATAATACAATTACTTTTTCACCATATAATACATTTATTGTTGTTTCTGTTTCTGATTTATTTGCCTCTTTATATATCCTACTCATACTACATCCTTAACTTTAAAATTATATACTAACACATATGTTATATCATAATAACAAGAGCAAATCAATAGTTATATTACGACTTTTACATTCAAAATTACACAAAAAAATAAGAAATACATATTTTTACGTACATATTTCTTATTTTAATTTTTGGTTACTAAAAGCAAATATTATTTTTTGTTATATAATCATTAGCATTTTTTGTATTAGCATCAAACCTTCTTAAAATTAATCCTAAAAGCCTATTATTTTTATAGTCATTATACTTTGGATATTTAGAATTTACTTTAATTTGTAACCAGCTAATAGCATCCATTACATTTTTATCGTCATTCCAAAAATTTTTGGGTTTTCGCACAAAAAGCCAAGGTTTATAAATGTTTGGATATGCAAACATCACGGCTTTAACATAACTTGAACCAAACCATAGTTTTAGCATACTTCCCATTCCATTATCATTAAAATATTTAGCACCTAATTTTTCATATACTTCTTCTAAAGAATACTTTAACTTTTCTTCAATTAACCACTTTATTGCTTCTTTTACAGTATCCTCGTTCCAGTAATTACTATTTACCATTTTAAACCTCCACACCTTATATTTTAAAGGATACGCATTTTCTAAAGCTTTAATTGGGCTGCTCTTAAATAAAAGTGACACCATACCTCCAAGTCTATTTTCATAAAAGACTTTTATGTTTAGATTTTTATATACAGTTTCTTCATCCCACTTTAACTTTTCTTCAATCAACCAAATAACGGCCTCTTTTGCAGTTTCTAAATTCCAATAGTTTTGTGGAACTGATTTTAACTCCCAAGGTTTAAAAATTTCTGGATATACATCATTAATTGCAAGATATACATTTTTGTTATACACGTTTTCAAGCATTCTTAAAAAGTCGTTTTCATAGAAGAAATTTATATCTACAACTTTAGGAATTTCCTCTAGTGATAATTTGCATTTTTCTTCAAGTAACCACTTAAGCCAAACTTTTGCATTATCTTTATTCCAAAAATTTTTAGTTAAATATTTAAAATTCCATGGTAAATATTTATCTGGATATACGCTATTTACTGCTGTATACACACTATTGTTATATGCTATGGTAAGCATTCCTGATAAATGACATTTTTCAAAGTCTAACTTAACTAAGTTATATACTTCATCTTCTTTGTACCTTAATACTTCTTCAATAAAATACTTTACTACCTTATTACAAGTATCATAATGTATAACCTCTTGGTTATATTCTGAAATAAATCCACGTGGAAACCTTTCAATTTTACCTTCTAACAGAAGTTTATATACTTGTACTGGTTCCATTTTTGATAATTCATCGCAACTATATTTATTCATTTTCTTGCCTTTCTTAAAAAGTAAAGGTAGCAAGTAAAATATTAACTTACTACCTTAAATAAAACAAAACAAATATCAATTAATCAAGCTGATCTACTGCAACGAAAATATTTTCGATTTTTTCTTTCTTTACAATAACATCTGTAACAGAAAATCCTAACTCGTTAGCACCTTTTTCTGCAGCGTCAATCTCCATTAATAAATGAACAACCTCACTCTTACCATCAAAGAAATCCTTTATACTTACACCCAAAAGATGACTGGCCTTTTCATCAAGCTCGATTATACGAGCTATAAGATCCCTGTTTTTAAGAATAACGTAAGGTGTTAAAGCGGCCTCACTTTTACGAACAGTTTCCTTTGCCTTCTCATTATTGTTACCTTCTAAAGCACTAGTATCTTCTTTTTCTTTTGTGTTGCTTTTTTGTATGTTTCCAACACTTTCAATATTTTGTGCAGCCTTTTGTGTTTTACTTTTCTTTAAGTTTTCAACACTATTTTTTGCCTCACTTTCTATTGCCTGACTAAGCATAAAAGATAATGACTCGATTGAAAAATTTGCCATTACATAGCTAGCTTCATCGCAAGTAAATCCAAGCGACCTGATTCCACCAAAGCGCAATCTTTCTTCTGAAGATCTTAATAAAAAGTCAGTTCTTTCTATCTGCTCAACAGAAGCAGTACTTACAAACTCGGCAATCTTTGAATACACCTTGCAAGATGCAATATTATCATCTCCAAAATCTGTATTAATACGTCCAAACATAAATGTTGGATGAGCTATTATATACTCATTAAAGATGTAATTTCTTACAGCCAAACAAAACTCATGTGCCTCTTTATAGTTTGCAGGTTTGGTACCAAAAACTTCCGGGCTAATAGTCTGTAAATAGCCAAGATCTTTAACAGTCAGATTCCAAATAATCTGCTCTACAGCTTCAGCGACTTTGTTGTTAGTTTTCTTTGTCAGCTTGTTTACAGCTTTCTTCTGTTTTTCGTCAAAAATAAATGTCATAATCAAATCCTCCTATATTGATAATTATCTTAAAAGCACCTTATAAGATAATTATCTTATAAATAAATTAAAATTGCTACAAGAATATTATAACATGATTTTATTTTTATGTCAACAAAAATATCATTTAATAATTTATATAAAAATCTTGTTCAAATAAATTATAAATTTTTGTTTTTAAATTAAATCTATCATTACTCTTTAATATTTGTTTTATATTATATAGTCCAATTCCATGTTCATGAGGATTTTCTTCTTTCGTGGTATAGCCTTTCTTAAATAAATCATCTAAATTTAAACTTTTATTTTTACTATATGAGTTTTTTATACACATTTCAATTTTCTTATCTTTTTTATAGTTTATTATAGTTAGCTTTAAATATTTTTCATCCAAATTTTTATTTGCCTCTATTGCATTATCTAGTAAAATACCTAAGACTCTACATACTTCATAATTAAAATTAGATATACAACTTAAATCAGTCTTTACATTTAAAATAATATCTATTCCTAAATCTTTAGCTTCATAAAATTTATTAACAACTATACTGTATATTGCAGAATTATTCATAATAGATGGATTTAAGAAACCTAAATTATTTACTTTATGAAAATCAACTAAAATTGAATTTGTTAGCTCTTTTACACCCTCTATATCTTTAGCTTCAGCACAACCTTCTAAAGCTTGTATAAAATTTGAAAGATCATGCCTAAATCCTGCTATACTATCATACATAATAACTAGTGTTTTGTTATATGAAACCAAATTATTAATTATATTGTTTTGTTCTTCTATTCTTGTTATCCTAATTAAATCTTTCATACCTATATTAAAATAAAGTGTAAGAGAAACTATATCTATTAAGAAAAACAAATAAGGAAAATCCGTAAGATACATTGTAATCTCAAGAGCGTTTAAATAGATAACAAAACATCCAACGCCAGAAATAATCATTATTGATTTTTTATCTTTCTTATTTAGAATTTCAGGTAATTTTATAGTGTAACTTTTAATTCTTACGAAAAAATAAATAACAAATCTAAATAGACACATAAATATCATAAAAATTGTATTAAATTTTAAATCATATAAACCTTTAAGATACGTATCTATATTATCAAAAAGCCTGCATAAAATTTTAGATAATATTGTTTCAATAGTCATTATAGTTACAGCATTTATAGATTCACCCAAAATACATTTTTCTATAGGCTCTTTTAAAATAAATCTAAACGTAAATATAACAAATGCTAAATTAAGTACCCTATAAAGTTCAACTGGGAGTATAGTTTTTGTTAGTACCCTAAAAATACAATTTGCACTAATTTGTAATATTGCCTGTTTTTTTGTTGTTTTTACCTTAAACAAATAAACAAAAAATGCATAATCTATATAAGATAAAATAACAGAAAAAAACACATTTTGTGCAATCCATATAAAAAGTTTATTTTGAGATATTAGTTCATTTATATATATACTCATATTAAATCATCCCTTTGTATGTGGACAATTTTATATCTTTTAAAATTTTAATTCAATGTTTTACTCAAATTCCAATTTTTTTCGACAAAAATAGACACAAATAAATGTGCCTAATTGATATTTTTTTACTTTTCTTTTACAATGTAATTTTGATAAATTTCCACATTTTCATTAAGACTTGGAAAAAATTCATTTTTAATTTCATCTTCATATTTTATATATAACAAACTAAAAGTTACAAATAATGCTAAAATAAAAAAAGAAATTAAAAACATACCTTTATTATCAAATTTTTTATTTTTATTTTCAAAGCCCTTATTTTTTCTTTTTCTACCTTTAAAGTTAACTTTTATCTCTATCTTATCTTCATCCATATATATCACCTACAAAATATTTTTAATTTAATGATTTATAAATATCTACATAATCATTGTATATATTTACTTGTTCATAAATATTATCATCTAATATTTCATCTTTTTTTTCATTTAAATATCTTTTTGCTAAAAATTGATCTAAAACAACATATATTGAAAAACAAGCAAGAACTATTAAAAACATAACTAAAATTACTGTAAAAACAGATTTTATATTTTTACTTTTATATAGTTTTGACTTTTCTTTTTTCATGTTAGCCACCTCTTTTATATTTAAATTTTATCATATAATTTATATAATTTTCAATAGAAAAAAGATAAGTAAATTTAATTTAAATAAATCAAATAAAATTACACTTATCTTTAATTTATATATACACTAATTAATCATTTCTCATTAAATATGAAAAAATTACAGAGCTTAATTTTAGACTATTATGTTTAATAGTTCCATCTAAAGTTGTAGCAAGATCTTCTTCTATTAACTCAAATTTTCTATTTTTTATATTATCATAATCAATTTTTACTACTTCTTTTTGTTCTTCATCTGAATATTTTTCACACATTTCTTTAGATATTTTAGTATTACTAACTACAACTGCATCTATTTCATCTTTACCAATATATTTTTCTAAAGCATTAACATGATCTGTTACAAAAAATCCATCTGTTTCACCAGGTTGTGTCATTATGTTACATATATACATTAACTTTGCTTTTGAGGTTTTTATTGTTTCTACTACATCTTTACATATAATATGTGGCATTACTGATGTATATAAACTACCTGTACTTAATATAATTAAGTCTGCATCTTTAATTGCTTTTAATACTTCAGGTAAAACATGAGGTTCTTCTTTATAAAAAAATTCTTTGTATTTACAGTTTGCTTTTGTAATTTGCTCTTCGCCCTCTACGATTTTGTTATTTATTGTCTTTCCCATTAAAGTTAAACAATCTTCTGATAAAGGAAGTACTTTTTGTTTTACATCAAGTAATTTACTTAAATATTCAATACTTGTTTTTAAACTTCCAGTTTCTTTTATTAAAGAAGTTAAAATCAAATTACCAAGAGCATGACCATTTAAATCACTATATGTAGAAAGCCTATATTCCATTACATCTCTTATCTCATCAGGAAGTGTTGATAAATTACTTAAAACTTTTCTTATATCTCCAACAGCAGGTGTTGAAAATTCTTCTCTTAACCTTCCTGTACTACTTCCATTATCTGAAACTGTTATTACACAAGTAAGATCTATTGGAAAATATTTTAATCCTTTTACCACAAATGATGTTCCTGTTCCACCACCAAGTATTACTACTTTTTTATTTTCTTGCACAAAAATTCACCTCGTTTAAAATATACTATTTTTTTAATTTATTATGTTATGTTTTTCTATTAAATGTTTCATTTACTAAATTATAACTTTCTATATTTCCTATATCATATCTATTTCCTGGCATGTTAACTGCATAAACATCAGAATTTTTACTAAGCCATGATACAAAATATCCGTGGTGCATCAGCATTACAATCTTCATTTATCGCATCTGAAATTTTTAAAAAGTCATCTTTTTTATATAAATAAAAAGGTGGACAGCACCAATTAGAAAAAATTTCGTCTGGTTTTTCTTGCATTAAATTTATTTTGTCATTTTCATCTACCGACAAAATAGAACTTTTTTTTAATTTTAAAACATCTGGTTCATAGTATTTAAAAACACATGATTTATCTTTTTGCTTAAAATTTTCAACTAGTTTTTTTATTGAAAAATCAGTCAAATTATCTGATGCTAGAACTAATACATCATCATTAACATTACAATTTAAAGCAACCAAATTTAAATCATTTAATGCTCCAAGTCTATGTTCATTATCAATTGTACCATCATCAATTATTTCTATATTTAGTAAATTATTATAATCATATTCATTTTTCCAATTTACGAACTCATCATAAAATTTATGGTTTGAAACTAATATATATCTATCAATTTCATCAATTGTTTTTAGATCATCAAATATATAATCTAAAATTCTTTTTCCATTTACCCTTAACAAAGCTTTCGGTAAATTATTTGTTAAAGGATAAAGTCTTGTTGCATACCCTGCAGCTAAAATTACACAATTCATATATCAAAACCTCTCAAAGCCTCTAAAATTCTATAATTCCATCAGAAATATCACAAAAAAATATTTCAAATATTCCGTTATATTTTGGAAATTTCTTTAAATATCTGTTTGTTATTTCCTCTCTTATCTTATTTTCTTTAGTTGGATCTACAAATGCTATACAACACCCTTTAAATCCAGCTCCACTAAATCTACCACCATATACTCCATCAGTAGAGTTTATAATATTACATATTTCTTTTAATTCATTTGAACCTGCTTCATAGTTATATATACTACTTCTACCAGATTCAGATGATATCTTTGCAAATTTTTCTATATTGCCTTCTTTCCACGCATCTACTGCTCTTTTTACTCTGTCTGTTTCATCATAATAATGTTTTGCTCTTTTATACCAATTTTTTGGTAATTTATCAAAATATTTCAAAAAGACTTCTTTTTCTACATCTCTTAAAACACTATCTGAAAATGAACCACACTCAATACCAGCAAATGCCTTTAAAGCATATGATGCAGATTTTAATTCATCTACTCTCATATTGTATGATGTATTTTTTAAAGTTCTTGTTATACCACTAAATATAACAGCTATTTTAAAATCTTTCATATTTTTGGGCTTTTCATATAACTCATAGTTTTCAGTCTTTGTATCAAGATATAACAAATTATCTTTTCTACTATACAATTCACATGATTGATCTAAAATACCTACTTTTACTCCAATATATTCATTTTCAACTTTTCTTGCAAGTTTTATAACATCTTTTTTTGAAAGTTGTAAACCATTAACATTACATACTGCTCTCATAAAAGAAATTATTAAAGATGCAGATGAAGAAAGGCCACCTATTGGTAATGAACCTTTAATTATAGCAAAAACCCCTTTTTTTATATCAAATTCATCTCTTAAAATTTTTATTGTTCCTCTTATATAATCAGCCCAATCATCACTTTTTTGTGGAATATCATATAGACTTCCACCTTTTCTTCCTTTAAAATTTAAACTTGTTACCTCATAAAAATTACTTTTACTTGGAATATATGCAATTTCTACACCCCTATCTAGTGCAAAACCTGTTACAATTCCTTTTTGGTGATCAATATGAGCCCCAACAGGACATATTCTATATGGACAATATGAATACTGTACATCTTCATCTTTTACATCTTTATATTCTTCTAATAATAAATTTTTTAATTTATTAAAACTTTCTACGTTTATATTTTCCATTTCTTGTTTCATATTATACCCTCTTATATACGCTGTTATTTTACATTAAAATCATCTAAATTACAATATTAAATTACAAAAAAATTCAGAATACCAAAATGTATTCTGAATTTTATTTTAATTCTAAAAATTATTATTTTGTAATATCAATATACTTTTTAAAAGCTAAGAAATAATCAACTAAAGACCATATGGTTGTAACAGTTGCCATAAATATAATAACTGATACAGACATATTCATCCAAAAATCAAAAGTATTCATGTCCATTTTTATAAATCCAAAAAATTTTACATTGCTACATTTAATTCCAACCATAAAAATGCCTAAACAAATTCCAATAAGTTCAAATACTGTTTTTACTTTACCACTCCATATAGCAGCAACATCTCCACCTTTATTTACAGCAAACATTCTTAAAGAAGAAACTGTTAAATCTCTAAATAAAATAATGGCAGTTATAAATCCTGGTATTACCTGCAAATATGTAAGCATAACAAAACCAGATGAAACAAGTAATTTATCAGCAAGTGGGTCTGCTATCTTTCCAAAATTTGTTATAAGATTTCTAGATCTTGCAATATGTCCATCTAAAAAATCAGTTATTGATGCTGCAATATAGATAAACAAAGCAATAAACTTAAAAACGCTATACTTTACTGGAAGTGCCATAAATAAAATGAAAAATGGAACTAAGATAATTCTTAACATAGTAAGTTTGTTTGGTAAATTCATTTCTTTCATAATGATTCTCCTTCAATATTAGATATTTTTAAAAGCTTGTCTACAACATCACTTCTTGCAGAATTAAACATATCTGCTAAAGTGTAAGTGCCATTTTTTTGTGTATACATTGAAATTTGTTTTTTACCATCTTCTAAAAGATCAATTGAAATTATAGTATTTTCATCAAATAGATATTTAGTATATCTTTTTCCTGTTAATACTTTTTCAATTTCTTCATTTTCGTTCCTTTTGAATACATATGATTTTTCTTTGTCTGATGCTAAAATAATATCATAATCTACGTATTTTATTTTTTCAACATTGCCTAAATCTATTAAATTTCTTGTTGTCGGATCAAAAATGTACTTATTATCTTTTGCATAAAATGAAATAAAATCATCGTTATTTTTTCCAAATCCACTTAATCTTTTTTCATTAATGATAGTTTTTCTTATGATATCATAATAATAATGATCATTTTTACGATCAATTTTTACCAAAGAAATTAAGCCAAAGTTTTCCATTAACATTCTTGTTATTTCAAAACCACAATGTTCTTCAAGTGGATGTATTTCAACAGAAAATCCTTTTAAATTAA
This sequence comes from uncultured Clostridia bacterium, assembly GCA_934169925.1. Lineage (GTDB taxonomy): Bacteria > Bacillota > Clostridia > TANB77 > CAG-465 > CAG-465. The sequence goes on from CAKPOO010000011.1 coordinate 12,208, forward strand.
AGTATTCAAAAGATTTATCTAACGTTGATCTTATACAAAAATATAATCCTTCATTTTCAATTTCTATAGTATATACTTCAAAAAATTTATAAAAATCAGATTTATATAAATACTGTGGAAAATTATAACAAATCCCATTAACCTTTTTATCTACGATTTTTCCGTTATGATCTATAAGGATAGTACCATTATTTACTCTTGAAATAAGGATTAAATTTTCATTAAATTCATATTCAAAAACCTTAAAATTTTGCCCAATTAATTCATCATTTTCTGCATTATAAATATCATATAAATTCAATATATAAATATTATGAGATTCTACATACTTTAAATATATCCTCTCTTCACTAATTATATTTTTTGTAATTAATACAGCGTTTCCTGTTCTTTCATTAACTACATAATTTTTATTTCCTTTACTAAAAACATAAAATTCATATATAATATAAAAGCTATCAAAGTATTTATTGTTTATCCGCCTGTCTTTTGAATCTCTAACTTTTACACCTTTTCTAAATTTACATTTTTCTACTCTCATAAATGTCCTCCTTAAAAATTATTTTATAGATTAGTACTTTTATTAAATGGAATTATAACATAATTTTGCTTAGGAGTAAATAAAAAAAGTGATAAGATAAAAAATATCCTACCACTCCACTTTATTTCTTAACAAAAAATGCTCTTAATAACAAACCTAAACCTGCAGCAAAGAATCCAATTATTATTATATACTCATAAAGTGTTGTAGCTGTAAATGTTATTTTTAAGCTCATTATTATTGAAACTACTATAATAATTAATCCTAGTACTATTAATATCTTTGACATAGATGATCTTGGATTAAAAAACAACCATATCATCCCTATTATCAAAGGAACTGTTACAAGACCTGATGTAACATCAAATCCACCAATATTAAAAACTCCCCACGTAGTATATACAATAACCTTTTTACTAAACATAAATAAACCAATGCAAAATAAAACTAGTCCTAAAAAGAATTCAGTAAAGTCATATCTTGTTTTCTTACTTTCCATAGTTCCTCCTAAATTAACATATTTATATAATACACTTAAAAAATTAAAAATTCAATCAGAATTTTAATTATTATATATATATTTGTATTTTTTTGTCATTATAACTCATATAACCAATAAAAAAAACTAAAATATTATTATAATAATTAAAACTTTAAAAAATGTTATAAATTGACTTTTCATGTAAGTTAATGTATAATTTTATAGCATAATATATTAAGGAGTTAATATGAAAATAGGAATTTTTACTGATGCGTATAACCCTACTGTTAGTGGTGTTGTAACATCTATAAACATGGTTGAAAGCGAAATGAAAAAAAGAGGTCATGAAGTATATGTATTTGCTCCATCAAAATCAATTCAACCAAATGATAATCAAACATTATATATGTTAAATAGTATGCCTCTTATTGTTGCAAAACAATATAAAAATAGAGTTGCAGCTTTTTATTCAAGAGATATTGCAAAAAAAATTAAGGAATTAAACCTTGATATTGTTCATACTCAATCAGAATTTTCACTTGGTCATTTTGGTAAAATAATATCAAGAAAGTTTGATATTCCTTTCATTCATACATATCATACAATGTGGGAAGATTATATTCACTATATAATGCCAATAAAAGGTGGCAGAAAAATATATTCCAAAAGATTGGTTAGAACTTACTCTAGAAATTTTGCAAGAAAAGCTGAGTGTATAATAACACCATCAAAAAAGACTGAAAAATATTTAAAATATAAATGCAAAATAAAAAACAAACCAATTTTTATTATTCCAACTGGTATTGATACAAAAGCTTTTAATAAAGAAAACTTTACAGATGAACAAAGAAATTCTTTAAAACTTAAGTTAAATATAAAAAAAGATGATAAAGTTATATTATTCTTAGGAAGAATGGGTGAAGAAAAAAGTATTGATGTTATATTAAAATCAATTGCTCCCCTGCTTGAAAAAAGTGATAATATTAAATTTTTACTTGTTGGTGATGGTCCATCAAAAGAACCTCTAGAACAATTAACAAAAGACTTAAGTTTAGAAAATAAAGTTATCTTTACAGGAAAAGTTCCTTGGAATGAAGTTCCAAAATACTATAACATTGCAGATGTATTTGTAAATGCATCTTTAACAGAAACTCAAGGACTTACTTTTTTAGAAGCTATGGCAGCAGGTGTTCCTGTTATTGCAAGATATGCTCCAAATTTAACTGAATTTATAAAAACTAATCAAAATGGAATTTTGATTAGAAATCCAAATGACTTTCCAAAAATAATTAATTCTTTACTTAATAACAAAGAATTTTATGAAAAAATTTCAAACGAAAGTATAAAAACTGCAAATGATTATTCTGTTGAAAAATTTGGTGATAATCTTGAAAATCTATATAAAGAAGTTATCAAAAGTTACAAATTAAAAAAGGGGTTGTCAAAAAATGATAGAATTAAAGAAAGAAAGTCTTTATACAAAAGACTAACTTCTACAATTTCTCATTTTGCTAAATTATAAAATTACATAAAGAAGGTGTGCTATGAGCGTTATTTATTTTTTAATTATTGTATTTTTAACTTTAATTTTTTACACTTTAATTTCAAGTACTATTAAAATTTCACTATTTTTAACAACAAGAAAAAAATATGAAGATTCTAGACTCATATTACCAACATTTACTACACTACTAACTTGGGTACTTATATTTTTTATTTGGAACGCTTTTTTAAACAGGTATTTAAAATTAAATGTTTATGATTTAGTATCTAGCGTTTTTTATAAAGATAATATAATAGCTATAAACTTTAAACCACTACTTACAATAACAATTATATCATTTGTAATATGTATAGTAATTCAAGCTTTATCTTACTTTTTAGCAAATGTTGATATAAAAAAAATAATTGGAAATCTTAGATTTGGCATTAAAAAAGCTATATATAAAGCATTTAATAAAAACGATGATGAAATATTAGTTGCTGGTAATACTGATGATTCGTACTCTAATACTTACTCAGATGAAGAAATAAAAAACTTTAGAATAGGTGCTAAAATATCTAATAATACTACAACTTTAAAAATAGCTAAAGAAAGTGAAGAGTTAAACTTTTTTAATGCACTTGTTGCTAGTTTATTTTCAACATCAGTTGTGATATTTTTTACAACTGTACTATTTATATATGGATTTAATTTTGCAAATAAAATAATAGGTTAGATACACTCTAACCTATTATTTTTTAAGTTCCTATATTAAATAATTTATCTCCAAATTTTTTATACAGTTCTTTTTTTATATTTTCATGATATTTTAAAGTTTTATCTTTAAGCAACAATTCTTTTACACTATCTGTTGTTTTTTCAAGCATAGTTGCATCATTTAACAAATTTGCAATTTTAAATTCTGGCAAACCTGATTGTCTAATTCCAAAGAAATCTCCTGGTCCTCTTAAATTTAAATCTTCTCTTGCAATTATAAAGCCATCAGTATTATCAACCATTATTTTCATTCTCTGCCTTGATACTAAAGATTTATTATTACTTTTTAAGATACAGTATGATTTTTTATCGCCTCTACCTACTCTACCTCTTAATTGATGCAATTGTGCAAGCCCAAATCTATCAGCATTTTCTATTACCATCAAAGTTGCATTGCTAACACTTATTCCAACTTCAATTACGGTTGTAGAAACCAAAATGTCAATTTTTCCATCTTTAAAATCAAGCATTATTTCATCTTTTTCTTTATTTTTCATTTTACCATGTAAAATTCCGACATTAAGTTCTGGAAATATGTTATTTTTATAATTTTCATATAACATTTCTACAGATTTTAAATCAAGTTCATCATTTTCTTCAACAAGTGGACATACAATATATACCTGTCTACCATTATTTACTTGTTTTCTAATAAACTCATTTACTCTTGTTTCATAACTATCATTTACTGCAAAAGTTTGAATTGGAGTTCTACCTGGTGGTAATTCATCTACAATTGAAATATCAAGATCTCCATAAAGAATTATAGCAAGTGATCTAGGAATTGGGGTTGCAGTCATTACTATTGTATCTACCTCATCATTTTTATTTGTAAGTTTAAGTCTTTGTTTTACACCAAATCTATGTTGTTCATCTGTTATTACCAAGCTTAAATTATCAAATTCTATATTATCCTCAATTAAAGAATGTGTACCTATTAAAATATCTATTTCATGATTTTTTAGTTTTTCTATTATTATATTTTTATTTTTTTTAGTTGTTGCAGATGTTAATAATTCACACCTAACACCAATTTTTGAAAAATAATTGCTAAGCTCGTTATAATGTTGATTTGCAAGAATTGTTGTTGGTGCCATTAATGCTGCTTGATACCCGTTTTTAACAGCAATAAACATGGCAACTGCTGCTATCATAGTTTTTCCACATCCAACATCACCTTGAACCATTCTATTCATCACTTTATTAGAATAGATATCATTTTCAATTTGAGATATTACTCTTGATTGTGCATTAGTAAGTTTAAATGGTAATAAATCTAAAAATTCCTGCTTTTCTACTCTTTCATACTTTCTACTTCTTTCGTTTTGTAAATTAGTATTTTTTAGCATCATAAGACCTAATTGAAACATAAATAATTCTTCAAAAATAAGCGTATTTCTAGCATTTTTTACATTTTCAAAACTACTTGGAAAATGTACGCTATATAAAGCATCTTTTTTATTCATTAGTTTATTTTTTTGCTTAAATTCTTCATCAAAAATTTCATTATACATACTAACACTTGATATAACTTCATTTACAAGTTTAAAAATATAATTTTGAGTAATACCTGCTGTTAGATTATATATTGGATAAATACCTTGTACTTTACTTAGTTCATTTACATCGTAAATCATAGCTCCTTCTACTACGAATCTTCCATTTTGTATTGTTGGTTTTCCATAAAAAAGGTAAGTATTTCCTTCTTGAATTTTTTGAAAAATAAATTTTTGATTAAACCATGTAAGTTTACAAACACCATTTTCATCACAAACATAAGTTGAATAAATAGCTAAATTTTTTCTAATTCTTTTTATCTCTTTTTTTTGACAAACAGTTCCTAAAAATAAAGCATTCTTTCCTTGTTCAAATTCATTTATCTTATATAATTTTGTTCTATCTTCATACATTCTTGGAAAAAATTCAATCAAATCCTTAACTGTATATATTCCAAGTTTGTTAAGCATAACAACTTTTGTAGGTCCAACCCCTTTTACAAATTGAATATCAGTATCCAAATTTAAGTTTTCTTTCATCATATCACCAGAAGTATTATATCAAAAAAAGAACATATATTCAATATTAATTTTAAATATATATTTTATTAATTAATATTTATCTTTTATCTGTTATATTTTCATAAAAAAAGTTGAATATTTTTTATTTAAAATATATAATGAGCTTGAGGTGTAGATATATGTTGACTAAAATGCAAGAAAACAATATTATAAGTAAATTAAACGAAAGAAAAATAGATAAAAATGTACAAGGATATATATTAGACTATTGTGATGCAAATTTAAGTTTGTTTTCTAATATATGTTCTCTTGATGAAATATTAGATAAATTATCAACAAATGTTAAAAAATTAGAATATTCTAATCTTACAGGAAAAAATATGGGAATATTTTTTGGAAAAGAAGGAACTGTAAGAATTGATTCTAAATTAAGAAACGATACTACAGGAGCTTTAAAAGCTGTTGTTTTACATCAACTTGATAGTGCTTTTGTATATGATAAAGAAAAAAATACATGTGGCATTGTTTTAGATGGTAAAAATGAAGGATTAAACGATGGTATTTCAAGTGTAAAACAACAAAAATATGAAGAATATTTTGGATTACCACAAAACTTACCTTCAAAATATGAGAAAGACTTTAACGAAGATTTATATCATCCAAACTTAAAAGTAGCTACAAAGGTTGCAAATATTGTTGGACTAGAAACTCTTATTGATTCTCAAAAAAGTAACGATTACCAAAGATTAAAAAGTGAGTTTAGTAAAAATACATCTTCACATGTAAACCTTGATGATATTAGTGCAAGTTCTGATTTGCTTCACCCTGCTTTAGCAAAACCCAAAGATGATATAAAAAAAGCAAATAAAGATATTTCTTCTAATTTAAAAATAGCTTTTATTGCAAAAAGATGCAATGATCTAGGAATTGATTTTGATGAACACTATTACGAAAATTTACCTAAAGAAAAACTAAATTTAGAACTTGAAAAACTTGATGCTTTTACAAATAATACTAATAGTTTAGATAAAAAAGATATAAGACCTGATTTTAAAAATGAACTTTCTAAATATATTGTAGCTGATGATGAATATACTACTAAAGGCTATGATGAAAACGAAGAAGTAAAAGAAAAAGACATAAATAAAGTAAAATAATCACTAGAATTTCTAGTGATTATTTTTATATTAATTTATATTAATTTTATAATTTTAAAACCTGTATAGTCACATCCTACCATCTTATATTCTACTCCATCTATTATTCCTTCTTTTACAAGTAAATGACCATATCCATGTAAATGTCCATAAATACAAACAAAAATATCATCTTTATATTTTTGTATTACTTCTTGAAATTCTTCAATAAATGGTGGAAAATGAATTGCAAGAATTATTTTTTTAGGTGGTATCCCAGCTTCTTTTAACTCATCATTTCTTTTTACAGCAAGATTTAACGCATATTCAAGTCTAATTTTTTCTCTTAATATAATCTTTTCATCTAAAGCAGAATCGTTATTTTCTGTACTTCCCCATCCTCTTGTTCCACAAACAATACATTCATCATATTCTTTTATGTTATTATGTATCCAAGATAAAGTATTAAAATTGTTATCTTTGAAGAACTTTTCAATTTTACTTTTTGTAGAAAAATAGTAATCATGATTTCCTCTTAATAACACTTTCTTACCCGGTAATTTATCAATAAAATCAAAATCAGCTTTAGTTTCATTTAAACTCATTCCCCATGATATATCACCTGGAATTATAACAATATCATCATTTTTTACAGTTTGCTTCCAATTGTTAGAAATTTTTTCTTCATAATCTTTCCAAACTTGACCAAATCTTGTCATTGGTTTATTAACTAAAAAAGACAAATGTAAATCAGAAATTGCATAAACTGCCATAGACACCTCCTTATATACTTACTCACCTATTTTTAAATTAGCAATTGCATTTAGGTCCATTTTATCTTTTATATTATAATATTTTCCTTTTATATAGTTATAATGTGCAGCACTTCCTATCATTGCAGCATTATCAGTACAATATTTTAAATCGGGCATATATGATTTTATATTATTTTTGCTAGCTTCTTGTTCTATTTTTTTTCTTAACACTTTATTTGCAGATACTCCACCAGCAAGTACAATCTTATCAATATTTAACTCTTTTGCTGCTTTTATAACATTATAAACTAATTCATCTGTAACTGTTTGTTCAAAAGAACAAGCTAAATCTTCTCTTCTTAGATTTTCTCCCTCTTTATGAGCGATATTTATAACAGCTGTTTTTATACCACTAAAACTAAAATCTAGATTATCTAGTTTTGTTTTTGGTAATTTATATGTATTACTTCCTTTTTCAGCAAGCTTTGAAACCTCAGGTCCACCTGGATATGGAAGACCTAAGACTCTTGCAACTTTATCAAAAGCTTCTCCTACAGCATCATCACGTGTTTTTGAAATTATCTCAAAATCAGTATAATCTTTTACATAAACTATATTAGAATGACCACCAGACACAACAAGTGCTAAAAATGGAGGTTTTAACTCTTTATATGTAATATAGTTTGCTGCTATATGCCCCTCTATATGATGTGTTGGAACAATTGGAATATTTAAAGCATATGCTAAAGATTTTGCATATGAAACTCCAACAAGTAACGCACCTATTAAACCTGGCCCATAAGTTACAGCTATATAATCTAAATCATTAAATGTAATATTTGAGCTTTTAATTGCTTCATCTACTACATAAGAAATATTTGTTAAATGTTTTCTAGATGCAATTTCTGGAACTACACCACCAAATAATTTATGTATTGGTATTTGAGTTGAAACAACATTAGAAAGTATTTCTCTTCCATCTTTTATTATAGCAACAGCTGTTTCATCACAACTTGATTCAATACTTAACCCTATCATTTATATCCTTCCTTTTTAACTAATTAATAATTTTTCTACTGAAACAAACATAACAATAACTAATATAAAAGCGACAATAAATACATAGTCTAAGAATAAATATAAATAGTTATTTTTTGTATTTTCATTTTTCTTTTTAACTTTTAATTCTAATATTTTCTTCTTTATTTCTTTTCTATTTTTAATAACTTCTGTAATAATTAATAAAACACCAATTAACAATAGTGCAAATTCTAAAGCATTAAAAATATTTAATACCCAATTATTATTTTCAAATATTTCAAAAATCATAGCACTACCATTATTTAAGAAATGTAAAATAACAGTTGGTAATATACTGTCTGTATAAACAGCTACAACACCAAATAAAATTCCTATAAATAAAGCTCCAAAGCTTTGTCCAAAATTAAGATGTAACAAGCTAAATACTACGGCAGATATTATTATTGCAAATTTATTTCCAATCTTAGATGCAGCTTTTATAATACCTTTTCTAAAGAATAGTTCTTCAAATATTGCAGGCATTATACTTATATATATAAATACAAGAATACATGAAAAAATAGAATTTTTATCATATACAAGCGTATTATCTAAAATATTGTAATTATAGTTAAATAAATTTAAAACATAATTTGACAAAACTTGCACTAATACTAAAATTGGTAAAGACATAAGTACAACTTTTATAGTGTTTTTTACTTTTATCTTCTTTTTTGTCATACCTTTAAATTTATTAAACATTTTACTTTCTTTACCATATCCTAATATAAATCTATATGGTATATATAAAGTAACCCCAAAAATTATTATATTAATAATTAAATTTAAATTAGTAGCAGAAATATTTGTTAATTTACTTTGTAATACGCTAATTATTGGAGATGAAATAATACTAAATAACAAACTTGATGTTATATATAATATAATAGACATTCCAAGTGCAAATGCAAATTTTGTAATATCTTGTTTTTTTAGTAAATTATCAATAAAATTAAATTCTTTTTTAGTATTTGTACCTTTTGTAGCTTTAGTATAACCTAGTACACCTTTTTTAAATTCTTTTGAAGAAATTTTTAGTACAAGTGGCACAAAAATTATATCAAGTACGATAGCTATTATTATTTGAATTAATTTTGCATGTGATGTATACATCATAGCTGGTATAAAATATGTTGAAAATATTGGCAAACATGAAGTTATATATATAAAAGTACTTGGTTTTTTAAGTGGTGATATTAAAAATGCAACCATAAAATATATAACCATATTTATTGTAAGCAAAATTAATGTTGAATTATTAGCTTCTGTCAAATTAGTAGTTCTTGAAGATAATGCTGCTTGTATGTAACACATAATTATAACAGACACAACCATAAGTACAAGAGATACAAATATTATACCTATTACTGACATTGTTGGTGCGAAGTTATAATTTGACATTGATAATATTTCATTTTGTAACTTAACACTTTGCATACTACTAAAAAGACTTGATATAGAAACTGAAATATAATAATAAATCACAGTAAATATTACTTGCATTATTATTGTTAAATTAATACTTATTATCTTTGCAATTAAGTATTCTTTTTCAGAAATACAAGTAAGAACATATTCTATTGATTTTGAAATTTTTTCTTGAGAAACATCATTTGCAACTTTAGAAAGTACCATAATTAATACAAAGAAAATAATATAATTTATAACTTGAACTATTAATGCTTTATTTTCTGATTGATTTGCATCTACTGATAACATTATTCTATCAATAACAACATCTTCTTTTAAACTTTCAACTTTTGATAATTCAATATTGTTATTTTTAGCAAATATCTCAGATTTTACTTCATTTAATATATCAGTTATATCATTATAATACTTGGTATCTATTCCCTCTTTTGATATAACTTTTGCATTTATATAGTTTTCTTTATCTTCTAAAATTAAAATAATAATTGTATTTTTATCTAAGTTTTCATCATAACTTTGATCTTCAATTTTATTTATATTAAAATCTTTAAATTTTTCATATATTTTTAGTTTTTCAAATTTTTCAAAAGCAATACCAGTTTCATCATAAACATTTAAAGTATACTCTTGTGTTTTTGAAATATTTGCTTTTTTTAAAATTTCAGTAATATGTGAAAAATTCATTCCAACAACCATAAGAACAAATAATAAAACATTAAGTGCAATAAACCATTTATTTCTTATATCTTTTTCTAAATTAAATCTTACAATAGGCCATACTTTATTCATCTTCATATTTTTTTCCAACCTTATCTATAAATATTTCATTTAAACTAATATCTGTTGTATAAAAATTAGTAACGTTTTTTCCTCTTAATCCATCAAATACATCTTTTATAACAGCAGATGAAATAACACTAATTATCAATTTATTACCATCTAGTAAAACATTTTCTACTCCGGATATTTTTTCTAACTCTTTTACATCAAAATCTTCAAATAACCCCTCAACATATATTTTTTTGTTTCCGTATTCATTTTTTATTTTAGACATTTCACCTTGCAAAACAGTATTACCTTTTTCTAGAATTAAAATATCTTCACAAAGCATCTCAACATGATCCATTCTATGAGATGAAAATATAATAATTTTGCCTTCTTCTTTTAATTTTAAAATCACATTTTTAAATTCTTCAACACTAACAGGATCAAGTCCTGAAAATGGTTCATCTAAAATTAATATTTCAGGATCATTTAATAAAGCTACAATAAATTGTATTTTTTGCCTATTTCCTTTTGAAAGATTTTTTATCTTCATATTAAAATATTCAGAAATTTTAAATTCATTTAACCATTTAACTGCATTTTTTCTAACTTTACTTTCACTTAAACCTTTTAAAATACCATAATATACAAATTGTTGTATAACTGTAAAATTTTCTATTAAGCTTCCTTCTTCTGGTAAATATCCAATTTTATCTTTAAGTCTTTCATCAATTTGCTTACCGTTATATGTAATTTGTCCATTATCTTGTTTATGAATTCCTAAAATAATTCTAAAAATTGTAGATTTTCCAGCACCATTTCTACCAAGTAGCCCAAATATTCTACCATTTTCAATATTAAATGAAACATTGTTTACAGCTACATTATCTGCAAACTTTTTAGTTATATTTTTTACTTCTAACATAAAAAATCTCCTTAAAACTACAATAATTTCATAAGTAATCCAAATATGAAATTAACAATTGGTGATATTATATAACTTCCTGCATTTGTAACAAACATAAAAATTATAATCCAAAAAGAATAATCTTCTAAAATTCTCATGAAATTTTTTGCTTTTTTTGGAAGGAAGTATTCTAATACCTTTGAACCATCAAAAGGTGGTATTGGAATTAAATTAAATATTCCAAAAACTACGTTAAATTCTATTGAAAGAACTATCATATTAACAATACTTTTTATAACCACATTACTACTACTTAAATCAAGTATATTTGTAACAACAAAAAGTTTTAAAATGCATGTAAATAAAAATGATAAAATAAGGTTTGCAGCAGGTCCTGCAAATGCAACAAGCATATTTCCTCTTGCTTTATTTTTAAAATTTTTATCATCTATACATACAGGTTTTCCCCAACCAAATCCACATAAAGCAATACATAAAAATCCAAATAAATCTATGTGTTTAAAAGGATCAAGAGTAAGTCTTCCTAAAGCTTTTTGTGAACTATCTCCTAATTTATACGCTACAAAAGCATGAGCAAACTCATGAACAGATAATGAAAAAAGCAGTACTGGTAACGTATATAAAAAGGCAACTATACCATTGCTAGAAAAAATATCAAACATAAAAACACCTCATTAACTTGTAAAATTATAACATATATCTCTAAAACTAGCAAGAATATCACCCCTACAAACAAAAATAGATGAATATTTCTATTCATCTACTAACTTTTACATATATTATTTTTTTCTTTTGAAGAATACTCTTCAGGTTTTAATCCAATTTTTCCATCCATATATGATATAACTAAAAACATAGCTATTAAACCTACAATTGATAAAATTATAGTAGCAATAGAATTAGTTATAAAGCTTACCTCTAAAATAAGACCAAATACAAAAGATGTTATTGTATTACCTAAATATTCAAACATAAAATAAACAGATGATATTTTATTTCTAACTTTTGAAGTTGTAAAACTTACTATATATCTTCTCATTGCCACTTTATATGCACCTTGTATAAATCCCATAATACATAAAAATATTATCATATAAGTAAGAGTTACTATACTTAAAGTATTAGTAAGTCCAACTATTCCAATACCTCCAAGTGAAATTAAAAACACATATGAATAAACTGTTATAGTTTTATTCTTAAGTAGTTTTTGCATTACATGTTGAAATTTAGAACCAAAACCTGAAAATAACGTAAAGAAAAATACAACAATTGTTATATATTCAGTTTCAAGTCCCATATCAATTAATATTGATTTATATAAAGTTGCTGTAACATAAATAATTCCAGAAAACACAAATCCAACCAAGAAAATTGATTTTAATCTATTTACTGACATTATCTCAAAAAAATCTAAAATAGTTCTTTTTATACCTATTTTATCCTCGTTTTGATCTTCTTGTTTTATATCATAAAATTCAAAAGATATAACCAAAGATATAATAGTAATTATAAAAGATATTATTACTGGTATATAGTTATTAATACTAAAGAGTAAACCTGCAGCAAGACAAGATAGTGCATCTAAAAAATAATATTTAGAATTTGCATTTCCCTCAATCTTATCAAACTTATCATGTTTTTCAAGTTTTTTTAAAGAACTATACACAAGACTGCTTTCTGTAAGTCCCTTTAAAACAAAAGCAAATCCATTAAAAAACTGCATAAATAAAAATACTTCAAACTTTTTTGCAAAAATATATACAAGTATTGTAAAAGCACTAAGTATATTACCTATTATCATTGTCTTTTTTAATCCAAGCTTTTTTGTTATTTTATTACCTGGAATTTGTAATATTGAATAAAAAAGTGTATAAAAAGCTGTTATGTATACAATTTGTGACATAGAAAAGCCTTTTGTAATACTATAGTATAAAACTGAAATTGAATAGAAAAATACCCAATCAAAGGCAAACATTTTATATTTTTTATATATTTTTACATTATGTTCAAAAGCAATTTTTTCGATGTTTTCTCCCATATTAACCCCTCTTATTCCTTACCTATAAATTCTAACATAAAATTACATTTTTTTGCAACAAAAAATAGAGTAAATCGTAATAATTTACTCTATTTTACCATTAAAATGTAACAGCTATATCTTTTTTATAAACTCCATCTATGTATAATTTTAAAATTGCACTTGTATATCCATTTAAAGTAAAGCTTACTGATTTAGATATATCTGTAATATTTTTATCAAATACAGTATTTGCAACTCCTCCATCTACACTTGCTGTAACTTTTACATCAATACCTTTTTTGCTATCTACATCATCTTCTGATATATAATCATTTAAATCAATATTAACATTTTTGCTAAGTTGTAATTTATTAACAGTAATTGTTACTAAATCTCCTTCTTTTAAGCTTTGATTTTGTGGGTAGTTTTGTGCAATTACAACACCATTTGTTTTATTTGTATCTTCTGAATATTCAACTTTAACTGTAAGTCCTAATTCTTCTAAAGTAGATTTTGCTTCTTTTTCAGATTTAGACAAAACATTTGGCATAGTAACAGTCTTTTTACCGTCCCCAGAGCTTACTTTTAATGTTATCTTACTTCCTGTTGCAACACTTTCTCCAGCTTTTATACTTTGAGAAATAACTATACCTGCTGATACTTTTTCACTTACTTCTTCAACTTCTTCTACAACAAGACCTAGGCTTTGTTCTAATTCATATTTTGCAACTTTATGGTCTTTACCTTCTACATCAGTAACTTCAACCATCTTTTTACCTTTACTTATTGTTAAGTAAACTTTATTATTTTTTGTAACAGTACCTGCATCAGGCTTTTGTGAAATTACAAATCCTTCTTCTACATCATTACTGTATTCTGCTGAGTCTTGAACAAGTTCAATTCCCATATTTTTGTATATTTCAACAAAATCTTCATATTTTTTACCAACTAAATCTGGAACTGTTATCTCACCTTGACTATTTGCTTTATTTTTATTTTTAATAGAAACAACAAATACTGTTGTCATAATAGAAAGTATAACAACTACAGCAATTATTATAACTAAAATCTTATGCTTTTTAAAGAAATTACCTTTTTTATTTGCATTTTTTTCTCTTTTTTCTTGCATAATTTTTTCTTCTATTTCATTTGAAATATCTTCAACTTCAACTTTTCTAGCATTAGTTATACTTGGTCTTTTATCATCTTCATCTGTATCTTCCATATTATTTTTTTCTATAGAAGTTACAATATTTTTTGAAACATTTTGTCTATTTGCCTGTCTGGTTCTTAAATTTGGAACAGAAACTGTACTTGTAGAATCTGAAAATGTAGGAATTACTTGTGTTTCTCCAGCTTCAATATATGATTCTTGTCTTTTTACAATTGCATGAGGATTTGCAAGAGCTCTTGACAAATCAGTCAAAAGTTCATTTGCTGTTTGATATCTAAGACTTGGATTTTTGCTCATTGCTTTTTTTATAATCTCATTTAATGCCATTGTTATAGTTGGATTTACTTGTATTGGTTCAACTGGTTCATCTTGAATTTGCATAAGTGCCACAGTAACAGGACTATCTCCATCAAAAGGAACTCTACCAGTTGCCATTTCATACATAACAACACCTAATGAATAAATGTCTGATTTTTCATCTGTAAATCCACCTTTTGCATGTTCAGGTGAAATATAATGTACTGAACCTACTGTTGTACCAAAATTAGTAATTGTTGCTCCAGTAGTTGTTGTATTTAAAATTTTAGCTATTCCAAAATCTGTTACTTTTGCTACCATATTTTTATTAAGCACAATATTTTGAGGTTTTATATCTCTATGAATTATATTTGCTTTATGTGCAGCATCAAGTGCAGATGCAATTTGTATAGCAATTTTTAAGGTAAGTTCTGAGGTTAAAGAACCATTCTTGTTTATGTAATCTTTTAAAGTTATACCATCTAAAAGCTCCATTACAATATAGTTTATTTTTCCATCATCTTCTTGACCAACATCATATACAGACACAATATTTGGGTGTGTAAGAGCACCAGCAGATTGTGCCTCAGCTCTAAATCTTGCCACAAAATTTTCATCTTTTGCAAATTCTTCTTTTAATATTTTTACAGCAACAAAACGATTTAACAACTTACATCTAGCTTTGTATACTGTTGCCATTCCACCTTCGCCAATTTTTTCTAAAATTTCATATCTAGACGCTAATACTCTACCTATCATTTCCATTGATACATAACTCCTTTTTAAAGTTCAACAGTTATAACTGTTATATTATCATTTCCACCTTTACTATTTGCAAATTTAACTAATTCTTTTGCAATATTTTCAAATTTAGTTGATTTATATATATCTAAAATTTCATTATCTTCCATCATTGTTGTAATTCCATCAGAACAAAGTAACAAATATCCGTCATTTTTATCTAATTTTTTTACATCTGCAGTTAGATTTTTTATTATTCCAATTGCTTTTGTAAGAACATGTCTTTGAGGATGGATTTTTGCTTCCTCTTCGTTTATAACATCTTGCTTTAATAACTCATTAATATATGTGTCATCCTCTGTTATTTGAGTAATATTTTCTTTTTCTTTATTAATATAATAAAGTCTACTATCACCAACTGAAAGATAATAAATCTTTTCTTTTAATATAAACAAAACTACACAAGTTGTAGCCATTGATTTATATTTTTTATCAGTTTTTTCCATTTCATATATCTTTAAATTAGCAGTTTGTAAAGCTTCTTTTAAAATGTTATAAACTGTTATATCCTCTACATTTTCTGTTAATATATTAAGATTTTTTTCTATATAATTTGAAAACTGTTCAACAAATATTTTACTTGCAACTTCTCCACTTTCATATCCTCCAAGTCCATCAGCTACAATAAAAAGTGAACAATCATCATATTCTTTTGTAAATAATGAATCTTCATTATTTTTTCTTTTTTTACCAATATCTGTTTTAAAAGTAAATTTCATTTTAAACTCCCTTACTCACATTATATTATATCAAATAATAATAATTTTCAATAGTAATCTATGCAAAATAAATCACTATCATACTTAAAGCATAAGTTGCAAGTAAACATATTCCATGAAATTTTGTTAAAGTTTTATCTTTCTTTACAAACAAAAAGAAAAGTAAACTTGTAAAAATAAGGCAAGCAAGTTGTATTATTTCAAAGTTACCAATAGGTATATTAGTTAAAATACTTGATAATCCAAGTATTAACAATATATTTATAATGTTACTACCTACGATATTTCCAATAACTATTTCATATTCTTTCTTTTTCATAGCAGAAATTGCAGTTATAAGTTCTGGCAAAGATGTTCCTATTGCAACTAAAGATGCACCAATTATGCCTTCATTAATTCCAATTCTTGTTGAAATTTCTATAGCACTATCTACAACTAAATTTCCACCCTCATAAAGTCCAAAAATTCCTAGTGCTAGAAAAACAATAATAATAACTGTTTCATTTTTAAATATTTTTGTTGCAACAGTATATATCCATTCTTCCTCATCATCTGCATCTTCAAATTCTTCGTCATTTTTTGATACTTTAGCAAGGTTTAAGACATATAATAAAAGACAAAGTAACATTATTATTCCTGATACTTTTGTAAGTACGAAACTAATTACACAAAGAATAACAAAAATTGTTTTTATTATCATCATCTTTGTTATCTCTTTTTCCATTTTTTTATTTATAACAATCTTATCTATAAATAATGAAACTCCAAGTATTAATGCAATGTTACAAATATTGCTTCCTACAACATTTGAAAAAGCTATACTACTACCTTTTAATGCTGATAAAGTTGATACAATAGTCTCTGGTATAGATGTACCTAGAGCTACTACAGTTAAAGAAATTACTAGTTTTGATATTTTTAATTTATCAGCAAGTTTTACTGCAGCAATAATTAACATATCAGCACAAATACTTAAAATTACAAGACCTATAGCAAGTAAAAAAATTTCTAGAATCATTTTATCTACCTTTCTTTTAGTCTACAACTTGATTATTATTTTCTATATATTTTTTTCTTAATTGACCACAAGCAGCATCAATATCAGAACCTAGTTCTCTTCTTACAGTTGTAACGATACCACATGAATTTAAAATATTCATAAAGTTTTCAACTGATTTTTCTGTTGCTTTTTTATATGGTCCATTTTTTATCTCATTAATTGGTATTAAGTTTACATGAGCAATCATTCCACGAAGAAGCTTTACAAGTTGCATTGCATCTTCTTTTGTGTCATTTTTTCCATAAATTAATGCATATTCAAAACTTATTCTTCTTCCTGTTATTTTTATATATTCTCTACATGCATCAAGAAGTTCTTTTATAGAATACCTATTAGCAATAGGCATTATTTCTCTTCTTTTTTCATCAGTAGTTGCATGTAGTGAAATAGAAAGTGTACACTGAATATTTTCTTGTGCTAGTCTGTAAATATTTGGAACAAGTCCACAAGTTGAAACACTAATATGTCTTGCACCAATATTTATTCCCATTGGATCGTTTATTATTCTAATAGATCTTACAACATTATCATAGTTATCAAGAGGCTCTCCAATTCCCATATATACTATATTAGAAATTTTTTGACCTGAATATTTTTCTACTGTTAAAATTTGTCCTTCTATTTCTGCAGCTGTTAAACTTCTTTGAAAACCTTCTTTTGTTGATGCACAAAACTTACATCCCATTTTGCAACCAACTTGAGAAGATACACAAATTGTATTACCATAAGTATATCTCATAAGAACAGATTCAATAGCACACTTTTTATCAAGTTCTATCAAAAATTTCATTGTACCATCCTTTTTTGATGTTTGACATTGTAAAACTTTTAAATCCATAATATATGTATTTTCTTTTAATTTTTCTCTTAAAGATTTAGAAATATCTGTCATTTCATCAAAATCATGTACCCTTAATTTATGAACCCATTTAAATATTTGTTTAGCATGAAACTTTTTTTCACCTAAACTTAAAACATATTCTTCTAATTCACTCATTGTAAAGTTATTTATACAAATTTTTTCCATTTTATCACCTTTTTTTAGCATAAATATTTTACTATAAATTGCTTAAATATTCAATATTTACAAAAATATTTAATTTATTTTAGCAAAAAAAGTTGACATAATATAATTGCGGTGCTATAATATAGTTATCACAATAAATCAAACCCTAAAATAATTTTAAAGGAGGACACTATATGAATATTCGCGGTCATACAAATGTAACAGTTATAATAATTAATTAAAGAATGTGGCAGGATCAGAAGATCAGAAGATCACAAGTAACTAAAAAAAGCAAGACTAGAAAAGGAGGATTACTCTATGAGTATACGTGCACAGCCCTAGTTTATTTAATTATTAATTAAACATTCAAAATTAAAAAACTGCTTTTAGATAACGTTGCAAAAAAATATGGCTTAACTTAAATGGAGGATATTTTTATGAATATACGGGCCCCTACAAATGACTAAGTAATAAAGAAAGAAAATAGTCGGATTAATAAAAACCTATATAACTATCCAGTAAATAGGTAAATAGATCCCCTGGCAATATTTGTCAGGGGATTTTTATATTTATTTAATCACCTAAAATAAGAAAACATTTGACATAACCAAAATATTGTGCTATAATTTAGCTGTTATTCTAAAATAAATATATCTAGAAAATAATTTTTAAGGAGGTTTTATGGATATTAGAAGTCCTACAACTATTTAGATAATTTATACTAAAATACAACAAAATAACAATTAAATAATAAAAAATTGAAACAAATTGTTTGGTTCCCCAATATTCCACCCACTAATTTTAGGGCCACACAATAGATCCCCTGATAAATTTTATCGGGGGATTTTCATATGTAAATTTATATAAATAAATTGACAAAAAGAGTATATTATGTTAAACTCTATCCAAGTTTTGCATATTTCCAATAAATAATTTTAAAGGAGGATAATTTATGAACATTCGGGATCATCCATTACATTACTAACATTTTATAACAAAACTCCTCTGACAAACATTGCAGAGGAGTTTTATAGTTTTTATATAAATTCATTACACTATTATATAAAATTATACCCTACTTCTAATTTATTACCATTATTAAAAGCAGTTATATCCATTCTTTTAGAATTTTGTGGTTGAATAACTTTAATACTAATTACGCCATCACTACATTTTATCTTTAAATTTGATTTATCTACAAAACATACAACACCATTTTCAAATTTACTATATTCATCACTTTTTTCGTAGCCTACATCAAAAATTTTAAAAACTTTTCCATCAGAGGTATTAACATATGTTCCAGGAAATGGGCTAAATCCCCTTACAAAATTAAAGATTTCTCTACAATTTTTATTAAAATCAATTTTTGTTGTTTCTCTTTTTATCATAGGTGCAAGTGAAAAATCATCACCCTGTTTTTGAGGTACAATTTTTCCATCTGTAAAATCTATTAAAGTTTTAACAAGTAAATCTGCACCTACAACCATCAATTTATCATGAATTGTTTCTAAATTATCATTATCTTCAATTTTTACTTCTTTTTTTAATAACATATCTCCTGTATCCATACCTATATCCATAAGCATAGTTGTAACGCCTGTTATACTTTCTCCATTTACTATAGCCCATTGCATAGGAGCAGATCCTCTATACTTTGGAAGTAGTGATGCATGAACATTTATTGGTGCATATTTTGGAATATCTAATATTTCCTTTGGAAGTATCTTTCCATACGCTACAACAACTAAATAATCTGGTTTTAATTCTTTTAAAAAATTTACCACTTCTTCGTTATTTCTTACCTTCTCTGGTTGATAAACTGGTATATCTTTAGAAAGTGCATATTCTTTTACAGCAGAATATTTTACTTTCATACCTCTACCTGCTGGTTTATCGGGGTTTGTAAAACATGCTAAAATATTAAAACCTTCATCATATAACTTTTCAAGACACCCTTTTGCAAAATCAGGTGTTCCCATAAATACTATTTTTATGTCATTATTTTTCATAAATTTATCACCTACTATATAATACACTATTTAACAATTTTTAGCAATAATAACTTATAATGATAAAACACAAAAATATAGCGTGCAACTTTGCACGCTATATGGAAGATATTATATTTTTTATTTCTAAGTAATAATTTGATTGTTTTATTTTATATTTTTACTTAATATATAATCTTACACGAAATCCTAAAGCATTATCATTGTAAGCATCTCTACCGTAATTACGGTACGAAACTGTACTATCACTACCATTGAAACTGCCCCCACGGCAAACAAACGAAGAGTCTCCTACAGCTTCGCTTGTCCACTCCCAGACATTTCCTGCTAAATCATAGATATTTTTTACTTTCCAATACTCGTTATATCCCGCTGTTCTTTTTTTACTATTACCACTACTTGCTGGAGAAATAGAGTTAGTATAATTACCATAACTTCTACTATTGTTTAAACTTGCTGCTATACTTATTCTGTTTAAACTATCTTCAATCCAGTGACATGTTGCATCCCATGCTTTTCCTGTAAGTAAACCTGTTTGTACATAATCATTTACTATCATACTTTCTGCACTTGCCTTTGCATTATTGTAATCTATATTTGTCCAAACTGTTGCACCTTTTTTAGTTACTGTTACTCCTGTTTTATTACTAGGTATTGTTTCACCATCTGGTATTCCTGCCTCATACCTACCAAGATAAAATCCTCCATATTTTATTACATCTGCAGTTTCATCATTTATGCCATCAGGTAAAGTATCATCTCCTGTTGGTGTACAATTATTTGGAAAATTTAAATCTTTTACGTATGTCTTTTCGTTTGCAACTACCCATACAAATTCATTGCCATTTTCATCTTCTATTACAAGTCCTGTTTCTTTTGTTCCTTCTTTGTATTTAAATCCATTAGGAATTGGTACTCCATATTTTGTATCAATTGCTACATTAATTACTTGTTTAAACCAATCATGATATGTAGTACTTTCATCTTCATCAATCCACATTATATTTCCATCTATTATTGCAACCTTATCTTTGTAATTTTTTGTACTTGGTAATTCATCAACCATTTCATCTCCAGATAAGTTAACACTTTCTTGATAAAACTCAGTAGGATTTTCTTTATACTTATTTGCAAATACATTGCGTATTCATCTTGAATTATTAGCATATTTTGCTTAAAAGTAGATTCCTTTGCACTTGATATTGAATTATCTTTTGTTACTGTTAGCATAATTGTTGATACAAGTATTATTATCACTATTATCAATATAATCAACACTATTAGTGATATACCTTTTTTGTATTTTTTATCTTTCTTCATATGTTCCTTTTCCTTACTAAATATATAACCCCTTTATACACTAAAAAAGTCAATACTACATAATATTTTTTCAGTATTTTTCGTAAAAAAAATAAACCTAAATTGTTAAGTATATTTAACAATTTAAGTTTATATATAATTTTAATATAAGAATTTAGTTAATTAGTTTCCACCTAGTATTTCAGACTCATTAAGATCTCCACCAAAATCATATGATCTGCAACAAGTTCCATCTTCACATTCAGCTTTTGTTTTATCATTTGAAACGTTTACCTTAATACAATCTAATCTACATGAACTATCTAAAGAACAATTATGAATGCAATCTGTTACTCCACATATTATTTTTTGATCTTTGTTTTTATTATCTTTTTTCATTTTTTTATCACTCCCAATAATATTATTCCCATAATTTTGTGATTTATAATATAAAAAGATAATTATTTTATTATTTTTTTGTATAATTTACACTTTTTGAATTTTTCAATCTTACTTTATCTCTTAAACTTCTATGATAAGTTATAACAAATCTATGTATTTCATCTTGTAAAAAAGTAACAAAATTTAGTATTCTTTTATTATCATCTATTTTTATTTCATTTTGATTTAAATCCATTAAAGCTCTAGTTCTATGTTTATCATTTTTTACCATACCATAAATATTTGTTATTTCTCCACTTTCTTCAAAAGCTTTTTTTACAGCATTAAGTTGTGTTTTACCACCATCAATTAATATTAAATCAGGAAGTGGCCAATCAACTTTATGTGAAAGTCTTCTTTTTAACACCTCATACATACAAAGTGGATCATCTTGTGTTAATGTAGATTTTATCCTAAACTTTCTATACATTTTTTTATTTAATTTGCCGTCTTCAAATCTAATCATACATCCTACTATAAAATCATTACGTAAATTTGAAATATCATAACATTCTATTGAATTTATTCCTTCATCAATTTCAAGAAGCTGCGCTAAATCTTCTACTACGTTATTTTTCTTATCTTCAATGTTTATATTAATGTTATTTTCTACCATTTTTATTAAATTTAATTTTTCACCACGTTTTGGATCAATGACAGTTGTTTTTATTTGTTTTGAATTAAAAAAATTATTCAAAAGTTCAATATTTTCATCTAATAATTTTACATATATTTTCTTTGGTACATCTTCATTTTCAAGATAATACCTTGAAACAATTGAAAAAATTGATTCTTCTAATTCTTCTTTTTCAACATCTTGTATAACAACATTATCATGTAATGCAACTTTATAGTTACGAATTTTAAATATTTGAATATATAGCGTGTTATTATTTAACACATATCCTATAATATCACTAGAATTTTCAGTTAAATTAGAAACATTTTGTCTTTGTTTTAAAGCATTTATACTATCTAATCTTTCTTTTAAAACTTTTGCTTTTTCAAATTCTAGTTTTTCTATACATTCATCTATTTGTGTATGAATTAAATTTTCAACTTCTTTATCTTTTCCTTGCAAAAATGCAACTACTTGGTTTATCATTTTTCTGTATTCTTCAAGACTTACATCATTTATACATGGTCCTAAACATTTTCCTATATGATAATATAAACAAGGTGCTTTTAATTTTGTCTTTTCTAAATTTAATCTACATCTTTTAAGTGGAAAAATCTGTTTTAAAATTTCTAAAGACTGCCTCATTGCACCAACATTTGTATATGGTCCAAAATATATAGCTCCATCTTTTTTTAATGTTCTTGTTACATATACAAGTGGATACTTATCTTTTATAGTTATTTTAATGTATGGATATGTTTTATCATCTTTTAACATTACATTAAATTTAGGCTTGTTTTCTTTTATATAATTACATTCTAAAGCAAGTGCTTCTACCTCATTATTTGTAACTATATATGTTATATTTCTAACAAGTGTTACCATTTTTTCTATTCTTGCTGTTTTTTTATTCTTTTGAAAATATTGCCTTACTCTTTTTCTTAAAGATACAGCTTTACCTACATAAATAATATTATCATTTTCATCACGCATCATATATATTCCAGGATTATATGGAATTTTTGATACGATTTCTCTTACATGTTCTGTTGGATATCCCATCTTTTTTTCACCTAATACATATTATATATCATAAAAAGAGAGTTGTAAAATACAACCCTCTTAATTTTTAAAATTACTCTTCAACCTCATTATACTTGTCAATGATCATTTTTTGGATCATTTCTCTTGTTTCAGTATTAATTGGATGAGCAATGTCTTTAAATTCACCATTTTGAATTTTTTTGCTAGGCATAGCTATAAATAATCCTTTATCACTTTCGATAACTTTAATATCGTGAATTACGAAAACGTCATCAATTGTAATAGAAGCGATAGCTTTCATCCTATTTTCAGAAGTTATTTTTTTAACTCTAACGTCTGTTATTTGCATATTATACACCGCCTTCCTTTAACGTCAATACTATTATTACATATTAAAAAATTAATGTCAACACTTAGTTTACCATAAATATTAAATATTTTTTCATTTAAAAAATACATTAATTTTAATATCTTTAATTGTATAATATCCTTGTTCTTTTTACTTCAAATTCTAAATTAGAATCAACAAATTCATTAAATCCTGATAGTACAAATTCAGGTTTTAAATTATTTTTTGATCCTGTTGAAACACTTATCTCTAAACTTCCATCTATATAAAATTCAAAATCAAGTATTTGTGGTTTTACATCTATTCTTTCCATTCTATTTTTAGATTTTTTTAGCACCATAATACTTCTTTGAGATAAATATTCTTCCATTTTATCCTTATACATAGTCTTTATATCTTCAATTTGACGCTTTGTTTTTCCCTCAAACATTTCATCTGGGTAAACAAAAGTAATTACATATGTTGCTGCGTAAACTCTAGACATTAAAGTTTTCTCAGACATATCAACATATTCGGCAGTCAATATAGTAAGACCACTTGGCAATACTTTATTCATTTCTCTAATAAAGTATGGAATATCAATTTTTTCAGTTAATATAATTTCAAAGATTTCTCCTGTACTTTCGATTCCTAAAGATAAAGGATGAGCAAATGAAAGCTCTGGTCTAGGATTAAATCCCTTTGAAAACTCAACTGAAATATCAGCCCTAGATAGTGCTTGTTCTATAATTTTTACTGTGTCTAAATGCGATATAAATACTGCTTCTTTGGATTTACTATAAATAACTCTTAGTTTCTCCATATTTGCACCTCTTACGAAAAAAATTATAACATATTTTTATCAAAAATCAAATAAATTTTAAATGTTTTGCATAATTTATATAATTTTTTAACTTTTCTTCTAGACTAAATCCTTCTATATTACAAAGGGCATATTCCATTACAATATTACAAGTATAGTAATAATTGATTAGTATATTTTTTATCATCTCACAATTATTTAAATCTTCAACTGGAAAATGATCCATACCATCTTTTACATCATGTATATGAATATTGTTTATTCTTTCATCTAATATTCCTATTAAACTCTTAGTGTAAATAGAATCTGCAAGTTCATGTCCTACATCATAAGTAAATTTTAAATCTTCATATTTTTTCAAAAACATACTTAATTCTTCTTTTTTTAATCTAGGTTTTCCATTTAATTTATTTAAATTTTCAATACTTACATCAATGTATGAATAATATTTCATTTCTTCAATATAATCATAAATACCTTTTAGCATTTCATCTGTTTTTCTTACACTATCTAAAATAGTATCACATTCTACGCTATGAATAGTTATGTTTATTTTTCTTTTTTGAATTTTTGATAAGTCTACTGCAAAAGATATATATTTTTTTAGTTCTAACTTATCATCAAACAAAGGAGCGTGCAAATTTATAGCATAGTTTTTATCTGATATTAAACTTGCAAACTTTAGCACATATGAATTTTCTTCATCAGTTTTTGTTTTTATTTCAAATCCTTTTATCAAATTTTCTTCATCAAAATCAGAAATTCTTTTTAATAAGTCTTCTGGTGTTAATTCAAAAAATTTATTGTTTAAACTTAAAAATATATTCATACAATCAACCTCAGACTAATTATATTTTAAATTTAAACAATATTCAACATTTTTCCTCTTTATATTTTGTTGTATTTTTAATGAAACTTTTTAAAATACTAATTTTTTAAGCACCCTATTGGAACAACATATACACCATCTTCTCTTTTATATGCATAATTACCTGTTGCAGTTAAAACCATTAAAAATGATGGATTATTCATTTTTTCTGTATCAATTCGTGAATACATTGTTTTTAAAGTTTCTGCGCCATCATTTATCAATTTATCTCCACCTAATTTAATTTCAACTAATCCATATGCACCATTTCTTAAATGAATTACAGCGTCACATTCTAAATTATTTGCATCCCTATAATGATACACATTTCCATTTAAGCTTTCTGCATATATTCTTAAATCTCTAATACATAAAGTTTCAAATATTAATCCAAAAGTATTTAAATCTTTAATTAAATCATCTGGACCTATTCCAAGACTTGCAACTGCTATTGATGGATCTACAAAATATCTTGTATCTGATGTTCTAATTGCAGTTTTACTTCTTAAGTTTGGATTCCACGCTGGGGATTCTTCAATAACAAATATTTTTTTTAATGCATTTATATATGATAATACTGTATCAGTATCTAAGCTTGAAGAATCATTATTTAACATATCATTTTTTATAGTTTCATTTGATGCTTGAGTTCCAATATTTCTTGCATAAGCTTTCATTAATCTTTTAACTCTTTCTTTATTTCTTGTTACATTATCAACTTTGGATATATCAGATTCTACTACTGCATCATAATAGTCAAAAGCTTGTTCTAAAGCAATATCTTTTTGCATAAAAGTACTTCTTGGCCATCCACCTCTACAACATAAAAAAGCTATGTCATCTAACTCTAAATCATTTATTGCAGATATATTAGTAGGAGACTTAAATAGTTCTTCTAAGCTTATAGTTCCATTTGATTCTTGTGATTCATATAAACTCATTGGTCTCATTGTAAGCCACGAAAATCTTCCTGTACCAGTATGTGTCACCTCGTCCATATTAGCAGGTACACTTGAGCCAGTTAATATAAATTGTCCCTCATCATCTCTATGGTCTACCTCAAACCTTATAGCGTCCCATAATTTTGGAGCAACTTGCCATTCATCAATTAATCTTGGGGTTTCACCTTTTAGTAATAATGTTGGATTTAGATCAGCAAGTGTTAAATTTTGAGTTTTATCTTCAGGCTTTGTCATATACAATATACTTTTTGCTATTTGTTCAGCTGTAGTTGTTTTTCCACACCATTTAGGACCTTGAATTAAAACTGCACCTTTTCCTTTTAATTTCTTTTTCAATATTTCATCAGCAATTCTTGCTCTATATTCACTCATAAAAATTCCTCCACTGATTAATATTATAACATTGAATTTAAATAATATCAAACATTTTCGGTTATTTGTGTAAATATTTTTCGGTTATTTGTGGACTTTTTATTCGGTTATTTGTGGATTTTTGCTTTATCTTTGAATTTTAAATAAACTCATTTCCTTTGAATACAAGCCTTTTATAGCATTTTTTAACATCAAAGCACCAACAGTATTAAATATTATAGAATTATTACAAAAACCAAGATTACAGTAACAATTCTTAAAATCAGGAATTTCATCAATTATAGGTAAATCATCATTAGTATATATATAATCATAACTATACATATAATCTATACATTCACTCTCTTTTAAGTTAAATAGATTTTCAACATAATTTTTCATCTTTTTATATTTATCCTTTTTAAAATAATTCTCATATTTTGGATTTTCAAATTTATCTACATATCTTACCTTTTCACCTGTTAGTATAACTCTTCCATCTATATCAAAATTAATAAATCTTCCTGTATCAAAACATTTTGCTATAAAATTTAAATTTTCTGCATTATCAAAAATTGGTTTTGTTACTATTTGAAAATTTTTATACATGGCAATTGGTGCATTTTTTATATATTTTATTGTACCAGTTGAAGATGTAAAAATAACTTTTTTACATTCAATTTTAAAATCATTTTGTGTTGTTACAATAACTTTCCCTTTTTTTGTATTATTTATATATGTAGCTTTGGTATTTTCAAATATCTTAACATTATCCATAGAATTTAAATATTTGAAAATATTATTTGTAAACTTATATGTATCAATTTTAAATAAAGCATCTTTTTGTAAAAAACCAAGTTTATACTTAAAAAAATCCTGTTTTTCTAATTCTTCGTTATATATTCCAAGTTCGTTTATATATTCTATTTGTTTTGAAAACTCTGTTTTATTAAAAAAATTATTTGTAAAACACATTCCATCTAAATTCTCAATAGTAGACTCAGATGACACTTCATTATCAATATTTATGATCTCTTCTATAGCTTTTATATTTAACTTAAAAAGATCGTTTAACACTTCTTTATTGTATAATTTTATATTTTTTCTATTTAATTCATGATCCAATATACCATAATTATTACTTGTATTTGCAAAACCAATCAAATTTTTTTCAACAACTATCACATTCATATTTTCTTTTGCAAACTCATATGCTGTAATAGCTCCAGATATCCCTCCACCTATTATTAGTACATCACATTTTTCATCTTTGGAAATATATGGATATTCAAATTCGATGTTTCTAAAGTTATTTAAATAATTCTTTTCTTCGATTTTTTTCAATAAAATCACCTCATTTTGTATATTTATATTAATTTAAATTACTACTATTATTAGTTTTTACATAGTTTTAATATTTATACAAAAATCATTTTTTAAATCTATTCTTTTTTTATTTTATACGAGGTATTTTATGGATTTATTAAAAAATAATTATATGCATACACAAAAATTAATGATATTTATTACATTTTTATTTACAGTAATTCTTTTTTTATTTACTACTAAGACATATGCTTTTTCAAGCTCAAACTTTAGTCTAAAAACATATACTACAACTGCAAATGTTAGACTTAGAAATAACTTAAATAAAACACTAAAAACTGTAAAGAAAAATACAAAAGTAAATGTTATTGGAAGTTTAAATGATTACTATATTGTTATACTTAAAAACAAGCAAATAGGATATATATCTAAAAAATATTTAAAACAATCTTCTACTACACAAAAATTTGTAAGCTATACAAATGTGCAAAAATATAACGTTAAAGTAGCAAAAAATAATGTAAATTTAAGAGCTGGTCCATCTACTACATTTAAAACATACAAAAAGTTAAAAAGTAATGCTACTTTAGAAGTTATAGGGAATGTATCAAATTTTTTAGTTGTAATAACTAGTGATAATTATGTTGGATTTGTACGAAATGACATGGTTAAAAAAGAGATAAAAAGTGATTCATCACTTCCAAATACAAAAGCTACAGCTTTATCTATTATAAACAAAGCAAGAAAAAATAAAGGATTATCAAACTTAAAAGAAGATTCTTTTTTATCTATAATTGCTCAAAAAAAATCTGATGATATGGTAAAAAATTCTTATTTTTCTCACAATTCTAAAACTTATGGTACTCCTTTTGAAATGATGAAAAAAGCAGGAATTTTATATAGTGAAGCAGGTGAAAGTATTGCTGGTAATGCAAGTGTTGAAAGTGCTTTAAATTTACTTATAAATGACAATACTAAAAATAAAAATATATTTTCTAAAAGCTTTGATTATATTGGTATTGGTATAACAAAAAGTGATGTTTATGGATATATTGTAGTTTTAATGTTTATAAAAAAGCCTTAGAATTTTTAATATTCTAAAGCTTTTTTTATATCATTTATATTTTCTTTTGCAGTGTAATATCCTGCATTTGCTATATCAATCATGTTATTACAATCAAGTAAATTAACATTTGGTAAATTTATGTTTAAATTATAATCTGATAAATTAATACTTTCTTGTGACATATCATTTCCCATTATCTCAAAACATTTAGAAAGTAGTGAAATTATACTACCATCTTTTACATTCCTAATTGGATCATTTATAAAACTTACACTTAGTATTTTATTTTCATCATCAATTAACTTTAAAGCCTTTGTCGGAATGTTTTCTTTTAAACCTCCATCAATCATCATATAATTTTTATACATAAGAGGTTCAAAAAATCCAGGAAATGCACAACTTGACATTATAGCAGTAGTTATATCAGAATTATACATATATATACTTTTATCCTTTATTTTTTCATAATCTTTTATCACTTTATTTGTAAAATATATTGATCTTCCACTATTTGCATCAGCTGCTACAATCATAATCGGCATTTTTAAACAGCTAATATTAAATACATTTTTATTACTAAAAAACATATTCAAAGCATTTTTTAAATTATTAGAATTTACAATTCCTGAAATCCTACTATTTGGATTTATAAGATCACTCATAAGTTTAATTGGAAATTTTAAATTAAATGATGTTACCTTCTTACAATTATTCTTAAATATATCAAGTATTTCATATGGCGTATATCCAGCTACATATAACGATGCAACAATGCTACCACTACTTGTTCCACTTATACTTTCAATTTTTATATTTTCTTCCTTTAGTGCTTGTAATACCCCTATATGAGCAGCACCCTTTGCACCTCCTCCACTTAAAGCTAGTCCAATTTTCATTCTATCCTCCCAATTTATTTTTAATTTTTTTAATTTTTCAATTTTTTGATTTATTATATTTTACTATCTTTACCATTTATATTTATTATATGAAAATAAAAAAAATAAGTGAGGAATTAATCCTCACTTATTAAAAATAATTAAAGTTCCACAACATTGCCATTTTCATCAAATCCTAAATCTTTATAAAAAGACTCTACTAATGCTACTTTTACACTTCCACAGAAAAATTTCTTAAGTGGAAATTCCAAATTATTCTCATAGAAATGTTCCGGTTTAACAAAAGAAATTACTTCTTTAAAAGTACTAATTTTTAATTTTTCCGTAACCAGCCAGCATACAGCAAAAACAGCTTTTTTCTTATCCCAGTACTCTTCTGCATCAATATACTCTGGAAATTCAAAGTCAAAAAACCTGTTAGGATAGACAAAGTTTACAGCTAAATAACAATTGCCATCAAATCTTTTTAATAATATATCAAGCAAGCCATACTTTTTAAAATCAGTATACTTTGGTACATTTCCATCAAGCAAATCAATCATTTCCTTGATTTTTTCTATATCATCTAACTTATGTTTCTGGCCTTTAGGTTTTATCCTCATCTGAGATTTTTTAAACTTTCTTGGATATGCAGCATCCAAATATAAATATGGGCTACTATCAAAAAAATAAATAAGAGGTGTTACAAGTTTATACTTTGTGAAAAAATATGTATCAAGATTATCTAAAATCTCCTGATCATTATACTTTAACACATCTTCAATTAAATACCGAAAAAGTTCTATAGCAACTTCTTTATTTGAAAAAAAGTTACTAGGAAATCTTTTTATCTTGTCCTCCAATCTCATATTGTACAATTCCTTTGGTGATAACTTTACTAATTCTACTTCGTTCATAAATTTCCCTTTCTTTAATAATTATTATTGAATATTCAAATTGCAATAACATAATTTTAACATACATTCATTTTTATGTCAAGTAAGTATTTTTTACACATTTTATTATTAACAATTTTTCTTTCTTTAGCATTTAATATCTATAGAAAGGAGTGTTTATGATTAAAATTATACCTGCTATTATTTTTAGCATTGCATCAAATTTAGATAACATTCTCCTTGGAATATCTTTTGGTATAAAGAAAATTAAAATTAAAGAAACTATAATTTTGCTTATTTCATTTTTCACAACAATTTTTACTTTTTTAACAATTTATCTTGGAAATTTTCTTTGTAACCATTTTCTTGATTTAAAAGTAACAAAATATATTGGTGGATTTTTTTTAATTTACCTTGGTATTTCTTCTTTAATAAAATATTTTTTTGAAAGTAAAGATTGCGAGTTAGAAAGTATAAATAGTAAAATAAAATTAATTGAAGAAAATAATAAAATATCAAAAAAAGATCTATTTTATTTAATATTAATATTATCTAGCAATAACATATCTGTTGGACTTGCTAGTAGTGTTTCAAATATATCAGTTTTTCTGGTAGTGTTTTTTTGCTTTATTTTTAGCTTTATTTTTTTACTAATTGGAAATATTATTGGAATAAAATTTAACAAATGTACCTTTATACAAAAATATTGTAATATTATTTCATATATTTTCTTTTTTATTTTGGGAATTTTATTTATTGTTTAATATATAAAAAAAGGATGAATATTACAAATTCATCCTTTTTAGTTTTTATATATATTTTTCTATTTTTAAACTTTTTACATCTGATAAATTTTTATTAACAGGTATATCAATTGAAGCCATTCCTAAAGGATTCATACTTAAAACAACTCCTTGTACCTTTGTAACTTCTTTATCACTACCATCTAGTAAAATAAAATTTACTTTTAGATCAGTTATAGTTTTATTGGTCATATTTGATATATCAATAGCTATAGACGTATCATCAAAGTTTACTGATATTTTTGCACTTTCAATTTTTATTTCATCTATAGTTGAATTTACTATCAAATCTTTTGATTCATCTTGTCTTGCATTAGTTTTAGATATAATTTGAGTTCCAATATTTTCTGGAATTTCTTCTTGTTTATTTTCTACTGCTCCTGCATTTTTATGTTTTTTAATATTAATATAAACAGTTAAAGTAATAATTAAAATAAGTATTACAATACATACTACAATTTTTATATATTTTTTATTAACTTTACTATTATTCAAATTTTTTTTCATAATAAACTCTTTTTCCTTAATATACAATTAAATATTTACTTTATATGGTATTGAAATATTACCAACACCATCTTTTACAACTATTAAATAAATTCCACTGTATGGTAAACTTAAACTTGAACTACTACTCCAATTAATAGCCTTATCTCTGTTGATATTTAGATATCCATATTCTTTTACACCTGAACCAGTTAAATTTAAATTTTTATTTATATCATTTGCAGTTATTGTAACATTTCTTCCACTTACCAAAACTTTTGTTATTGTAGGTAGTGTACTATCAAATAATCCAAGCTCTACATAAGTAGTAGAGTTATTTTCTGCACCATCTTTTAATAAAATTGCATATTTTTTCGATGAATATAAATCACCTGTTACAGTATAATTTCTTGAATAAATTCCATTATAATAACTTGCAAGTTTTAAGTCATACAATTTATTTAGTCCTATTTTTACATTTCCTGATCCTTCGTCTTTTGCTGAGATGTTTACTGTTCTATGCTTGTACCAAACTCCTGCTGAATCTGGATTATCTACTAAAGTAGGTGCCTTTGAATCAATATTTGATATTGTAATATCCTTGCTATATGAATTACCTAATTGGTCTGTTACAACAACTTTCCATGTAGCACTACCAAGTTGTTCTATTGCTGGTGTAAATTTTATATTCCAATTACCATTATTAACAACTGCTGTTCCAGTATACACAGTATCATTGGAACCATTAACAAGTTTTACAGTTACTGTTTTTGACAAATTTTCTGTTCCTGATATATCAAAAGATTTTGTAGTTGTCCAAGTTCCACTTGATGATTGATTTGTTTGCACAATAGAAGTTATTTTTGGTACTTCATGATCTTGATAAATGTACTCATTTCCTATTGGGTAGTTATCTCCAATATACACTGTATTTCCTACAACTGAACCTAAAGTTCCATCTCCAAAAGATGGGTACATTGCTCTTTGTAAATTTTCATCAAATGTAAATACATATGTAAATGTATATGTTGAGCCAGATCTAGTATATGAAGATGTATATGATTTTTCATTATACGTTGCATTCCAAGTTCTACCTGGGATTCCAATAAATTCAAAACCATTTTCTACAGTTGCTGAAAAAGAATATGTACATGTTTTGTAATCGTCAGAATATTTTATATTTGCTTTACCTAAAGTATAAAATCTTTGTCCACAATCTATGCAAACTCCATGATAAATATAATGACATGTTGAATTTACTTCTATTCCACATTTTGGACACTTTCCTGGATTTTTACAACTTAATACATTTCCAGATGCATCTTTACATCTTTCAGAAAATATCCAAATACCACAATTTATACAATGTCTATAATGTATATGTCTTTGAGAATTTGTTGGATGATATTGTTCAGTTAAAACACAAGCTGGTTTGTATGAATAACTATATCCACATTTACAAGTATAATAGAATTGATTTTGTGGATCACATTCTACTGGACTTGCTATAATTGAAGTTTTTGTATACGTATGCCCTTTAACATTTCTTGTAGCTCCACATACTGTACAATATTCCCAGTGATTTGAACCATCATACTTTGTAGCCCAAATACATGTAT
>CAKPOO010000012.1 GCA_934169925.1 uncultured Clostridia bacterium
CGCATTATATATAAAGTTGAAAAGAAAGATGATTAAATCAGATATAAAAAAAGGAGATATTTATTATGCTTCATTGGACCCGATTGTTGGTAGTGAACAAAACGGAACTAGACCGGTGGTAATAGTTCAAAATGACTTAGCAAATAAATGTAGCCCTGTTGTTTTAATTGCTCCAATAACGAGTAGAGTATATTCTAAGCCAAAATTAAGTACACACGTATATTTAAAAAAATATAAAAAAATTACACACGATTCAATAATTTTAATGGAACAAATTAGAGTTATAGATAAATCAAGATTAAAATCCTATATCTGCACATTAGATGAAAAACAAATGAGAGAAACAGATAGAGCAATTTTAAATGCTTTTGGAATAGATTTGAATAGACTTATGTATCAACAAGAATAAAATGTGCGATTTATAAAAATGCACATTGGTAAAAAAATGAGAGAACTTGTATTCTGTAATTGTGAGTACAAGTTCTATTTTCTTATAAAGGAGGAGATAGAATGCCAGAACAAAACATTAAAAAGGTTTATGAGGTTTCTGATATACAAAAGATATTAGGATTAGGAAGAAGCAAAACATACGAATTTTTAGATGAAGTTTATAGGAACAGAAAGCCGTTTAATGTTATTAAAATCGGAAAATTATACAAAGTTCCAAAAGACAGTTTTGATAAATGGATTGATGGAGGTATGACAATGCCAGAGCAAGTATGATTTCTGATTTAATAGAAAGGGAAGATGAAGATGGAAAAAACAGTACAGGAATATAAAGGTAGCATAGCATTTTTTTATAGGAATTCTTGGTACCATAGAAAAAAAGAACTTCAAGAAGATGGTAGTACAAAGTATGGTAGAGTTGGCGGATTTAAAACACCAGAACTTGCAGAAGAAAATTACTATAAATGCTTAAATGAATACGATGAACAAAGGAGAAATTATATTGCACCTACAATAGATAAAGAAATCTTATTTAAAGACTATCTTATTTATTGGTTTGAAAAAGTATTTTCTCAAAAAGTAGAAAGTACAACATCAATGACAATTTCTTATACAGTTTATAATCTTATAATACCGTGTCTTCCTTATGATATAAAAACGAGATTAGCAACAACTGATTTTATAAATCAAACATTAGAAAAAATAGATAAATTAGGTAAGACAACGGCTAACAAGAGTAGAGAAGTATTTAATCTGGTTTTTCAAGATGTAGTTCACGATGGAATATTAACAGTAAATCCTGTTGAATCTGCAAAAATTTATAAGAGGGGTAAACCTAATATTAAATTACTATCCAAAACTGAGATTAAAACATTTCTTGCTTCTACTTGTAATAGTGAAAGTTGGTATTTAGAAATATTACTAGCACTATTTTGTGGATTAAGAAAAGGAGAAATAAGAGGCTTGAAATTTAGTGACTTTAACTATGAAAAAAGAACAGTTAGTATTTCAAGACAGTTAGCGAATAAATATGAGTTATCAAGTAATGAGTTCAAGATTAAAAATCTAACATTTGTAGAAAAAGACCCTAAAACACCTAATAGTTTTAGAACTTTAAGAGTACCAGATATTATATGGAAAGAATTAAATAAAAGAAAAAAACTTGTAGAAATTCGTAAAACTACTTTGAAAGAAAATTACATTGATAATGATTATATCAGTTGTCAAGAAAATGGTCTTCCGCACGGAGGAACATCATTGAATAAATATATTGAAAATCAATGTAAAAAGAATAGTATTCCTAAAATAACAGTTCACGGATTAAGACACTTATATGCAACTATCTTAATAGAACAAGGGGTACCTATTCCAAAAATATCTGCTTTGTTAGGACATAGTTCGGTTCATACAACATTTGATTTCTATTTAGATGTAATAAGTGAAAAAGAAAAAATAACTGCATTTATGAATAATACTTTTGCAATGAAAGAAAGTGAGGAATAGTTATGGAGTTTGAAACAAAGCAATATATTGATTTTAAAGTATATGCAGTAACTACAATAAAGAAAAAATATGGTTTTAGAATAGTTTTGATTTATGATAATGATGATACTAAAACTATTCAAAAGGCAGGTTTCAATACAAAAAAAGAAGCAAATAATGCAAGAAATGTTGTTATTACAGAACTGCATAATGGAACATTCGTTGTTTATAACAATATAAATGTAAAAACATTCTTCACTTATTGGTTAGAAGATGTAATGAAACCTAATATAACATCTGATTCTTATGACTCATATAAGAATATAGTTTATAATCACATTATTCCTAGTCTAGGAACAATTAAAATGATAACTTTGAATACAGGACATATACAAAGATTTTATAATACAAAAGCAGATTATTCGCACGACATAGCAAAACTATGTAAGGCTGTAATGAATAGTGCATTAAAATATGCCAAAGAAAAGAATCTAGTATCGGTTAATGTAGCAGATGGTGTTAATCTTCCTAAATGCGTTAAAAAGAAGAAATATAGAACAATAGAAATAGATGTTAAAAAAACTTTAAACATAGATCAAGTGAGATTGCTGATAGAAAAAAGTAAAGAAACACCAATTCATTTACAGATTATGTTTGCAGTTCTTATGGGACTACGAAAGCAGGAAATAAACGGATTAAAGTATTCAGATATAGATTTTATTCATAGAACATTAAAAATACAAAGGCAACTGGGTAGGAAAGCAAATACAGATAATTCAGAACTTAAAGTTGGCGAATATACTAAACAAGAAATTGAAGTTAAAACATTTTCTAGTAATAGAGAATTAGAGATACCAGATATATTGTTTGAAGAAATATTAGAGGAAAAGAAAAAGTATGAGAAGAATAAACGAAGAAGAATAAATGATAAGACAACACCTTTTAAAGATTATGGCTTTATAATATGTTCAACTTATGGTAATCCTAGAAGTAAAAGTTTTCATTTTAAATATTGGAAACAATTATTAAAGGAAAATAATTTACCGGATATTAGATTTCACGATTTAAGAGCAACTTATTCAACACTATTATTAAAGAATAATTTTAACTCAAAGGCTATTTCAAAACTTATGGGACACGCTACTGATATTATTACAATAGATGTATATGGAGATAATGATGAAATTATTGCTGATTGTGTTGATGAATTAGATTCATTTATAGAAAGTGTTCGTCCAGAGAATAACGATTTAGAGATACAAATCAGGGACGAATCTGATATTTCTATTGATGAGAATATTTTAAATGAATTAACAGTATTTTAATTAAAAAATAGATGATAATAGTAACAGGGTATTTTGGCGATTACCTTGTTTTTTCAAGGCAAAAATGATAAAATAATATAACAAAAACGTCATTAAATGTTATTTAGTGTTATTTAGTCCAGAAAATAAAATTTGTGACTTTCATTCGTCCAGAAGAAAAAAATATCAATTTAACCATAAAATTATAAGTCATAAGGACGAATTTAGGGACTAATAGTTGGCTGACAGTTATTTTTTAAAAACTCATAAAAAAGTCACAGAAAGTTATAAAGGAGAGAAGAAATTATGTTTAAATTACACGCACCGTACGAACCATCAGGCGACCAACCACAAGCAATAGAAAAACTTGTAAACGGCATAAAACAAGGGGTTAAGGAACAAGTACTATTAGGTGCAACCGGAACTGGTAAGACATTTACAATGGCTAATGTAATAGCACAAGTAAATAAACCTACACTGGTTTTAGCACATAATAAAACATTAGCTGGTCAGTTATATTCGGAGTTAAAGGAGTTCTTCCCAGAGAATGCAGTTGAATATTTTGTTTCTTATTATGATTACTATCAACCAGAAGCATATATTGCATCAACAGATACATATATTGAAAAAGATAGTAGTATAAATGATGAAATTGATAAACTGCGTCACAGTGCAACTGCTGCACTTTTTGAAAGAAAGGATGTTGTTATAATTGCATCTGTTTCTGCAATTTATTCACTTGGTTCACCAGATGATTATTCTAATATGGTTTTGTCTATAAGACCTGGGATGCAAGTAAAAAGAGATGATATAATAAAATCTTTGGTAAATATGCAATATGTAAGAAGTGAAGTTGAATTTTTAAGAGGTAATTTTTCAGTAAAAGGTGAAATTATTGAAGTATTTCCTGCAAATAGTTCTGATGAGGCAATAAGAATTGAATTTTTTGGAGATGAAATTGATAGAATTTGTTTGATAGATCCTATTACTAAAAAGCCAAGACGTACATCAAAGCACGAATTTATTTATCCAAAATCTCATTATGTAATACCACAAGAAAAAATTGAGGTAGCAATAGAGAAAATAAAAAAAGAGCTAGAAGAAAGAATAAAATACTTTAAGTCAAAAGATATGCTTGTTGAGGCATATAGGATAGAACAAAGAACAAATTTTGATATTGAAATGTTAAGAGAAACTGGCTTTTGTCAAGGAATAGAAAATTATTCTGCTGTTTTATCTGGAAGAGAACCTGGTTCTTCACCATATACTTTATTTGATTATTTAGGTGATGATTTTTTAGTTATGATTGATGAATCTCATGTGACAATTCCACAAATACGTGGTATGTATAACGGAGATAGAGCAAGAAAAGAATCATTAGTAAATAATGGTTTTAGACTTCCGAGTGCTTTTGATAATAGACCACTTAAATTTGAAGAATGGGAAAAGAAAGTAAAAAATGTGCTATACGTTAGTGCAACACCTGGAGATTACGAAAAGGAACATTCAGAAAATATAGCTGAACAAATTATACGTCCAACAGGACTTCTTGATCCAAAAATTGTTGTAAAACCAACTGATGGTCAAATAGAAGATTTAATTGAAAATATTAATGAAACAGTTAAAAATAAAGAAAAAGTTTTAGTAACAACTCTTACTAAGAAAATGGCCGAAGAACTTTCAGCATTTTTTGATTCAAAGGGTATAAGAGTAAGATATATGCATTCTGATATTGATGCTTTGCAAAGACTTGAAATAATAAGAGATTTAAGACTTGATAAATATGATGTACTAGTTGGTATTAACTTATTAAGAGAAGGTCTTGATATACCAGAGGTATCACTTGTTGCAATACTTGATGCAGATAAAGAGGGCTTTTTAAGAAGTGAACGTTCTTTAATACAAACAATCGGAAGAGCTGCAAGAAATTCAAATGGTAGGGTTATAATGTATGCAGATGAACTAACTGATTCTATGGAAAGTGCTATAAAAGAAACAAATAGAAGAAGAAAAATTCAAGAAGCATATAATAAAGAACATGGAATTGTTCCAACAACTATTAAAAAGGAAATAAGAGATAGCGTTAAAGCTACAGAAGATATAAAACAAGAAAAAGATAATACAAATGGAGGACTTTATACTCTAAAAGAAGGCGAGTCTATAAAAGAAGCTATTGAAAGATTAACAGAAGAAATGATGAGTTTAGCAAGAAAATATGAGTTTGAAAAGGCTGCTAATATTAGAGATTTTATAGAAGAGCTAAAAAATTTTAATTAGGTAAATATAAGTGTGTAATATTTATTACATGCTTATTTTTCTTTTGTAATAAATATCATAAAGTTGAATATATATAATATATAATAAAACGGAGGAATAATTATGGAAGAAAGAAGAGTAGAAAAACAATTAATAAATCAAAATGTAATAATCGAAAATCGAGAAAGGATGTCGATTAGTGGTGTACTAGATATCCATAGTTTTGATGATGAGGTGGTGCTTGTTGAAACAGAACTTGGAATTTTAACAATTAAGGGTGAAGATTTAAGATTAAATAAACTAAATCTTGAAAATAATGAACTTATTATCGAGGGAAATATTATAGCAATGGCATATAGTCAAAAAAGTGAAACTAAAGCAAAAGGTTTTATGAATAAATTATTTAAATAAAGATAGTTAGGAAAGTGATCTATTTGTATGATATAACTTTTCAATTAGTCCAGTTTTTAGAATTTGTGTTTTTTGGACTTGTGGTTGGATTTACCTTTGATGGATTTAGAGCATATAGAAAAATAAAAAAATCTACAGATATACAAGTTATGATTCAAGATATAATATTTTTCTTTTTGACGATAATATTTTTAGTTTTTTGTATTGTTAATTTTTTAGAATCTGATATTAGAGTATATATTTTTCTTGCGTTGTTTATTGGTATTATCATATATTTTTGTATATTAAGTAGGTTATTTGAACCTATATATATAATTATTTTTAAATTTATTAAAAATCTTGCTTTGATTTTTGTATTACCTTTAAACTTTGTAAAAGAGTTATGTAAAAAAATATTTAATTTTTTAACAAAATACATAAAAAATTGTTGCAAAAAGTTTTTTAATATAGTATATTTAAAATGTATTTTAGTAAAAAAACAGAAAACTTGTAAAAAACGGCATTAAAATAAAGAAAAATGTAGTGAAAAAACAAAAGAAGGAGAAAAAATATGGCAAATTCTTCAGTAAAAAAGAAAAAGAAGAATAAAGTAATTTATCTATGTTTATTTGGGTTTTTAATATATTTTGTCTACACTTTATTTCAACAGCAATTACAAATTGACAAATATAATTCACAAATAAAAATGTATGAGTCAGAAATTGAAGCAAAAGAATCATTAGTTAATTATTATTCTAACGAAAAGAATAATATTGATTCAGATGAATATATAGAACAAGTGGCAAGAGATGTGCTAGGTTATGTTAAGCCATACGAAAAAGTCTTTGTTGATGCTAATAAATAAGTTTATGTGTATATAGTTAATAATGATAAAAAGAGGTAGTAGTACCTCTTTTTTATGTTATTTCTATAAGTTTTACAGTAACTGTACTTCCATCTGATGTTGATAATATTTTTATATCATTACTTCTATTGTTTATAAATTTAAAATCTAGAGTGCCATAAAGAATAGTTGCATCTTTATTTTCTGGTACATAATATACACGCCTGCTGTGTGGATGTCTTTCAGTTATATTCATATTTGCATCAAGAGTACAGTTATATAAAGTGCTACTTAACTGACATATACCACCACCAAAAATTTTAATTTTGTTTCCATCCGAATCAAATCCTAAAGCTTCTTTAAATCCATTACTTGAGTCCATAGGACCAATTGTTGTATTAAATGAAAATTCCTCATCTTTTTTTACAATTTTATTATTTAATTTTTCTGTAGCAAGCTTTATATTATCAATTCTATTTTGATCAGTATCATAAATTGTAGTAGAATATGATGCTATTTCAACTTCTTTTTTCTCGTTTATTGGAACGTTATTAATATTAATACTTGAAGAATCATCGTTATCGTTATCATTATTTTTAGAAAAATTGTAGTAGGAAGTATCATTTTGCATAGAATTTGTATCAATATTTTCGTTATTTGTTTGGTTAGTTTTATTATCATTTATATTAACGTTATTTTCACTTTTTTTGTTATTTATTATATAAAAAGTAATAATTGCTATTAAAATAACAAATATTATTAAAAGGTATACTAATAAATTACCAGTATTTTTTTTATTAAATTTTAGATAATTCATATAAATAAAATCTCCTTAAGAATATTATGTGCAATTTACATTTTTTAATTCTAAAGGAGATTTTTATTTTAAATTTTTTTTATTATAAATCAATATCAATATTGTATAAATCTAACCAATATTCAATTTGAATAAGGTAGGCAAGTGTTTGAGGATATGTCATTAGCTGACCAAATAAATTTTCTTTTAAATTTTTACCTTTTGTTTTAATAAGATCATCTATATAATTTTTATTTACAATATCTAGTATTTTAGAATTTTTATCATTTAATATCCTAGATATTTCATTTTCACATAGTTTTAAGTAATTTTTATTATATGTTTTTGGAAATGGAGATTTTTTTCTTGAAATAACATCTTTTGGTAAATCGTTTATAAATGCTTTTTTTAATATATATTTTTCAGTAGGAATATCTCCATTTTTATTTATACCAAGTTTATATGTGTATGGTAAATTATATACATACTCAAAAATCCTATGATCAGCAAAAGGAACTCTTACTTCAAGTGAGTTTGACATAGACATTCTATCAGTTCTTTCTACTAGACACATCATAAAATATTTTATTGTTAAATAATTTATATTTCTATATTGTATTTGGTATTTACTATCAAAATCTAAATTTGTAACATTTTTTAATGTTTCACTTTTTATAT
This sequence comes from uncultured Clostridia bacterium, assembly GCA_934169925.1. Taxonomy (GTDB): domain Bacteria; phylum Bacillota; class Clostridia; order TANB77; family CAG-465; genus CAG-465. Next base: position 8,198 of record CAKPOO010000012.1, read on the forward strand.
TTTTTATATATTCGTAAATATCAATATCTTTTGAAATATCACTTTTTAGTAAGTTAGTTCTTAAATTTTCTGAAAGTGCCCATGGAAAACCTTCTGCACTTGTTAGCTTTTCTTTATAAAACCAAGGATATCCTCCAAATATTTCATCTGAACATTCACCAGATAAACAAACTTTAAATCCAGCATTTTTTATTTCTTTACAAAATGCATACATTGAAGAATCTATATCTGCCATCCCTGGCATATCTCTTGCAACTAATGAATTTTTTAATAAATAGAATAAATTTTCATTTTCTATTTCTACATTTTTATGATTAATGTTTAAAAAATCATTCATAATCTTTACAAAATCACTATCTTTTGTAAGCTGATATGAATTTGAAGTAAAATCTTTATCATTATCTTTATAATTTATAGAAAAAGTTGTTAAATTATCAATATTTTTATTTGCAATAGTTGTAAGAATACTAGAATCAAGTCCACCAGATAGCATAGAGCATATTCCAACATCAGATACTAATTGCTTTTTACAAGCGTCTGTTACTAAAAATTTAACATTTTCTGTTGCTTCTTCAAAAGTATCAACACAAGGTTTTGTTTGTAAATCCCAATATTTTTTTAATGTAATATTAAAATCTTTAATTATAGCATAATAACCAGGTTTAATTTCTAATATATCTTTAAAATATGTTTTACCTGGAAGGTGAGCAGGGCCTAGCATAAACATCTGTGTTAGACCATCCTTATCTAATACTTTTTTTACGTCATCTTTTTTTAATATTGCTTTTATTTCAGAAGCAAATATTATTTCATTATCTGTTTTTGTATAAAATAAAGGCTTTATGCCTAAACGATCTCTTGCTAAAAATATTTCATTTTTAAATTTATCATATATTGCAAAAGCAAAAATTCCATTAAAATAGTCTAAGCATTTTTCTTTGTACTCGATATATGCAGTTAAAATTACCTCTGTATCACATGTTGTGTTAAAGGTATATCCAAGTCTAATTAATTTATTTCTTAACATTTCAGTGTTATATAATTCACCGTTATAGCAAATGACATATTCTTTTTGATTTATAATCTTTTTCATAGGCTGGTTACCATTTTTTACATCTATAATACTAAGTCTTGCGTGTGCAAGTCCAACAAAATTATCTATGTAATTTTCAGTATGGTTAGGACCCCTATATAAAATACTAGAAATCATTTTATTTAAATAATCGTCGTTTTTTATTCTTTCATCCTTTGTAGTATAACCACAAAAGCCACACATAAAATCCCTCCTTTAAAATTATATGATTTTATTTTTAAAAAAGTACAAAAAAATATTTAATATAAATAGTTTAATCTAATTTTTAATAACGAATTGTTGTATTTTTATACATTTTGTAGTATCATATATACATAAAATAGGGGGATTTTGTATATGAGAATGTACGATATAATAGAGAAAAAAAGATATAATTATAAATTAACAAAGGAAGAAATTGATTTTTTTGTTGATGGGTATAGTAAAGATATAATACCTGATTATCAAGCAGCAGCTTTATTAATGGCAATTTGTATAAACGGACTTGATGATGAAGAACTTACGAATTTAACTTTTGCAATGGCAAATTCAGCCAAAAAAATTGATTTATCTAGTATAAAAAAAGAGGGGAGATATATAGTTGATAAACATTCAACAGGTGGTGTAGGTGATAAAGTAACTTTAATTGTTCTTCCAATAGTAGCATCTCTTGGAGTAGATGTTTGTAAAATGTCTGGTAAAGGCCTTGGATATACAGGTGGAACTGCAGATAAACTTGAATCAATAAAAGGATATGATATTAATTTACCACTATATGCTGCTATAGAGCAAGTAAAAAATATTGGTGCATGTTTAATATCTCAAAGTAGTGAAATTGCAATAGCTGATAAAAAAATGTATGCTCTTCGTGATATTACAGCAACTGTTGAATCAATAGAACTTATTTCTTCATCTATAATGAGTAAAAAATTAGCATCTGGTGTTGATAAGATTTTACTTGATGTAACAGTTGGTTCTGGTGCATTTATGAAAAATATAGATGATGCAAGAAAACTTGCAAGAACTATGGTAAATATTGGTAAAATTGCAAATACTGAAACAAAAGCTATTATTACTTCAATGGAAGAACCTTTAGGAAAATGTGTTGGTAATGCTCTTGAAATTAAAGAAGTAATTGAATTTTTATTATCAAATGAGGAAACTTTAGAAAATTATCCATATAAAGATTTAAAAGAAGTTGTGTTTGAAATTGCAGCATACATGATGAAAATGGCAGGTATATCTGATGATCTTGATAAAAATAAAAAAGATATTTTTGATGCTATAGTATCAGGAAAAGCTTATGAAAAATTTATTCAGATTGTTTCTTATCAAGGTGGAAAAACAAGTAATACTTATTTACCTTGGCTTGAAAAAGAATTACCACTTCCTGTGTTAAAAGATAAAGCAAGTTTTTTAAAACAAATAAATGCTCAAAGTTCAGGATACATTGTTGCTATAGATAGTAAAAAAATTGGTGAAGCTTTAGTTTGTCTTGGTGGTGGAAGAATAAAAAAACAAGATGAAATAGATTATGCAGTAGGATTTGAATTTTTAAAAAAATCAGGTGATTTTGTAAATCAAGGTGAGACAATTTTAAACGTTGTGTATAACGATAAAGAAAAGTTTAATGATGCATTTGATTATATAGAAGATGCAATTGTTATTGAAAATATAACAAGTAAAGAGGCTGAAAATATTAAAAATAAAAAACACATTTTAGATGTAGTAGAGTAAATTTTAAGGTGGAAAATTATGAGAATTATTTCTGGGAAAAATAAAGCAAAAAGATTAAATAGTCCAAAAACAGAACTTACAAGACCAACTTTAGATAGAGTAAAAGAAGCACTATTTAGTATTTTAGAACCTAATATGAAAGGCTCTAAAATATTAGATTTATTTTCAGGTACTGGAAATTTAGGTCTTGAGGCAATAAGTAGAGGTGCAGATTTTGCATGGCTTAATGATTCAAATCAAGTTGCTATATCAACTATTATATCTAATACTTTATTGACTAACTCAAAAGATTATGTTAAAATTACAAAGAAGGATTATAGGAAATGTCTAAATCAGATAATAAAAGATGAGGTTACATTTGATATAATTTTTTTAGATCCACCATATGATTCAAAATTTGCTATGGAAACTTTGAATTTTATTTCAGAAAATAAAGGTAAAATTTTAAATCCTGGTGGCATCATAATTTACGAAACAGATAAAAATTTCTTTTTGAAAATTTCAAAAACTAACGATAAAGCTCTAGATTCTTTTGAAAATTTAGAGATGATTGATAACAGATCATATGGAAATGTACTAATTTTTATGTACAAGTGGAGGTAATTTTAATGGAAATTTTTAATTTGCTAGAAAATTTAGAAGAGTTAATCGAATCTGGTTCAAAGGTGCCTTTTTCAAATAAGGTAATGATAGATGTAGAAGAAACTAGAGAACTTTTAGAAAATATTCGCTTAAAACTTCCTGATGAATTAAAGCAAGCAAAATGGATAAAAGAAGAAAGACAAAGAATAATTGATGATGCACAACAAGAAGCAGATAATATGTTAAAAGATGCACAAAACAAAATTGTTACCATGGTTGATGAACACGTAATAACAAAAGAAGCTATGGAAAAAAAGGAAGCTATAATTGAAAATGCTAACAAGATTTCAAAAGAAATTAGTGTAGGTACAAGAGATTATGCAGATTCTATATTAGAAAAAGTTGAAAATGTTTTAAGAGAATCTTTAGAGGTAATTTCTCAAAATAGACATGAACTAAAGTAATTTTAAGTAGAGGTTGATTTTAATGAGTAATAGTAAGAAGAATGTAAAGAGTAGTTCTTCAAGTAAAAATACAAAAGGTACTTCAAAATCAAAAACTACATCAACAAGATCAAGAAAGAATAAGAAAACTTTCGCAAATGATTTAATGGGTGGTTTTTCTGTTGTATTTGGTGTTATTTTATTTATATTTTTAAAATTTGAAAAAATAGGTGTATTTGCAGAATTAGTAAAATCTATTTTATTTGGATTTTTAGGATATGCAGCTTATGTTATTCCAGTTGCATTTGTAATTATTGGAATTGCAGTTATTGCAAATGAAGAAAAAATGAAAATATCTACGCAAAATCTTAAAGGATTTTTAGTAGCTTCATTTTTAGCTAGCACTATAAGTTGCTTTTTAAGTTCAAATGTAAATGATTTTAATATGTTTAGTAATTTTGTTGAATATATAGTAAATGCTTTTAATACAGGAACATCAGGAATAATTGGTGCTATTTTAGCAGGTATTAGTGTTAAATTACTTGGAATAATTGGAGCTAGAATATTTACTATATTTGTTACATTTATAGTTACTTTATGTTCATTTAATATGTCTTTTGCACAATTTTTTGAACATATTTGTAATATATTTAGCACTATTGCTGGTGTATTTTCTTCAATGTTCGAAATTTTATTTAGAGATGATCAAGTAGAAAGAAAAGATAAAGAAGAAAAAGTAAAATTAAAAGAAGAGCAAAAAAGTGCTAGATCAAGAAAAGTACCAGAGCAAGTAAATGATGATATAGAAGAAGTAAGATATGAACAACATAGAAGTCCACTTGTTAAACTAAAAGTTAAGAAAAAACAATTAATTGATTTTGATAGTGATGAAGCTTTATCAAATCATGTAGATGAAAAAAGTGCTGATGTAATTTCTGAAGAAGTAAAAAGAAAAATGGAAGAAAAAGGCTCTACAAATTTTGACGAAAATCTAAATCTTGATAGAGCAGAACAAGTTGAGTTTGACTTTACTAAATTAAATGGTGGTAAGCTTACAGAAGAACAACTTCAAAAGAAACAACAAAGAGATGAATTTTTTAAAAAGCAAAAAGAGCAAAAAGAAGATACAAGCATAAAAGAAGTATTAACAATTGATCATGCTATAACACATGAAGAAGAAGACAACTATGTTTTCCCACCAGTTGATTTACTTGCAAAACCAAAAGTTACGGCTACATTTGATAAAAATGCAATACAAGCAGTTGCTATTAAACTTCAAAAAACTTTAGCAAGTTTTGGCGTAGAAGCAAGGGTTACAGATGTTACAAAAGGACCTACTGTTACAAGATATGAACTTGCTCCAAGTACAGGAGTAAAGGTTAGTAAAATTGTTAATTTAGCAGATGATATAGCTTTAAATTTAGCTGCAAAAAGTATTAGAATTGAAGCTCCAATTCCTGGTAAAGCTGCTGTTGGTATAGAAGTTCCAAATACAGTTTCTGAATCTGTATTTTTAAGAGAAGTTATTGAGTCAAAAGCTTTTAAAGATCATTCATCAAAAATTGGATTTGCTTTAGGAAAAGATGCAGCAGGAGATGTTATAATTGCTGACATAGCAAAAATGCCACACGTTTTAGTTGCTGGTGCAACTGGATCTGGTAAGAGTGTATGTATAAACTCAATTATAATTTCAATTTTATACAAGGCAAAACCTAGTGAAGTAAAACTTATTTTAATAGATCCAAAGATGGTCGAACTTTCTGGATATAACGGAATACCACATCTATTAATACCAGTTGTAACAGATCCTAAAAAAGCTGCAGGTGCACTTAATTGGGCAGTTCAAGAAATGGTTAATAGATATAGTTTATTTGCATCCAAAGGTGTTAAAGATATCAAAGGTTATAACAAAGTAATGGAAAAAGAAGGGCTTGCAAAACTTCCTCAGATTGTTATAATAATCGATGAACTTGCTGATCTTATGATGGTAGCACCAAATGACGTTGAAGATGCAATTTGTCGTTTAGCTCAAATGGCAAGAGCTGCAGGAATGCATCTTGTTATTGCTACACAAAGACCATCAGTAGATGTTATTACAGGTATAATTAAAGCAAATATTCCATCACGTATTGCATTTACAGTTTCTTCACAAGTTGATTCAAGAACAATACTTGATAGTGCTGGTGCTGAAAAATTACTTGGAAAAGGTGATATGCTTTATTTCCCAGTTGGTGAAACAAAACCTTTAAGAGTTCAAGGTGCTTTTGTTTCTGAATCAGAAATTGAAAAAATTGTCGAGCATATAAAATCAAATTGTGAAGATACAACTTACAGTGATGATATTATAAAAAGTATCGAAAATTCTAGTGCTTTAACTGGTAAATCAAAAAGTAAAGGAAATCAAGATGAAGCTTCAAAAGAAGATGATGATTCAGATGTATTACTAAATGATGCTATTGATTTAGTAATAGATATGGGAAGTGCATCTGCTTCAATGCTTCAAAGAAAATTTAAAATTGGATATTCTAGAGCAGGAAGAATAATAGATCAAATGGAAGAAAGAGGTTTAATTTCTGGTTATGATGGAAGTAAACCAAGACAAGTTCTAGTTTCAAAAGCAGAGTGGCAACAGTTAAAAATGGGTAATCTTGATGCTACATCAAATGATTTTGAAAATAATGCTTCTAGTGATGCTACAGATACAGTAAATAATGCTACTGCAGCTAGCAGTGAAAATTATGGTAGCACTAATTTAGCTTTAGAAGAAATAAGAAGATTAGATAAAGATAATAGAGAAAAGTATAATTTAGATTTATAATCAAACAATTTAGAAAGGGTTAAAAATGGCAATTAGAAATTTAAGATATGATGGTGATGAAATTTTAACAAAAAAATCACGTGAAATAGATGTAATTGATGATAAAATAAAACAACTTGCAAATGATATGTTAGAAACAATGTATTCAAAAGATGGTATAGGACTTGCAGCATGTCAAGTAGGTTTTTTAAAAAGATTAGTTGTTTATGATGTAACATATATTGATGAAAAAAAAGGGAAAAAACCAGTTGTTATGATAAATCCTAAGATTATTTCTTATTCAAAAAATATGGTTACTGTTGAAGAAGGATGTTTAAGTTTTCCGGATATTTTTGAAAATGTAGATAGACACGAAAAAATAACTGTAGAATATACAAATTTAGATGGTAAAAAAATAACTGGAACTGTAAAGGGAATGGAAGCAATTTGTATTCAACATGAAGTTGACCATTTAGATGGAATTGTATTTTTAGATAGAGCAGGAGTAAGACTTCCAAAAAAAGATAAAAAATTTAATTTACAAAGTATAACTAAGTAATAATGTTTAAGAGGTTGTTTTTTAATTCTGGAGATTTTGTTTTATGAAAAATATTAAAGATATATTAAAAAAGGATTTAAAAAAGAAAATAATTAAAAGTATAAAACTTATCATAATATTAGTGATTGTTGGAATAGTAATTAGTGTAGTTCAAAATTATTATGCTAATGAAAAAGGAATTCTTAGAAAATATCAAAAAGAAATAAAAGATGTTATTAATTTAGAGGGAAATAAGTCAGTAATAAAGATTATAAAAGAAGATATGAATTTAGATGGAGTACAAGATTATGTTGTACTACTTGCTGAGAAAAAATATGAAGAAACTAAAAACATTTTTTCTTACTTTTTATTAAATGACAATCTAGAAATGTATAATAACGTATCAGTAGAATATATAAATGGTAGTGATTTTGAAAAAAATAGGTATGATACTTTAAAATCATATAGTACAGATATGGAAATGAAATTAGTAGCATCAGGAGATGAAAAATATATTTTACTAAATGATAAATCAAATGGAAATGTTGCTGTTTTAAGAGTTAATGAAGAAAAAGTAGAAAATGTACTTGCAAGCTCTTTTGCAGAACTAAATGGTTATACAATAGATGCATCTTTTGATGATACTGGAAAAGTTGTAAATGTAAAATTAGATAATTACGGAAGTGACTATTTAGAGAAAAAAGATGAAAGTTTTACTCTTGATTATACAAGTGATTTTGGAGTAAATTCTGATAATTACAGAATTACATATATGGCAAATAAATATTCTAATTTCAATCTATATTTTGATGAAAATAACGTATTAATACTTGAATGCACACAGTACATATTATATTCAAATATTAATTTTCTTGAAAGAAATCAAGGAGATATAAAAGTTAATTTCAAATTAAAAGATGATAAAACTGCATTTGAATTTTTAAATGTAAAAGTTGAAAAATAAAAGCGCTATATAAGCGCTTTTATTTTTTCCTTAAATTTTTATTAATCATTTTTTTCTTTTTCATTATTATTTTTATTATTTACATTCCAACCATCAATATCAGAACGTTTAATTGCACCAAAAATATTTTCTTTTATTTTTGGAATATCTTTTTTTAAGCTATAAATTAGATTTTTATAAAATTGTCTTTTGGAATTACCATCCATAGGACAACAGCTAGATACAATTTTAAAATTTAATTCTTTTGCAAGTGCTCTTGTTTGCTTTTCTTCAACATATATAAATGGGCGTATTACTGTAATACCTGATCTACTAAGTTTTGTAACAGGGCTAAATGTATGAATATTTCCATTTAATGTAACAGACATTAAAAAAGTTTCTATAACATCATCCATATGGTGACCAAGAGCTATTTTATTGCAACCATTTTCTATAGCTACACTATTTAAAATACCGCTTCTTAAATTTGCACATAAAGAACATGGATTTTTTTCTTTTCTAATATCAAATACAATTTTAGAAATATCAGAATTAAATACAACATATTCTACGTCTAACTTTTTACATAATCTTTCTAAATCTTTTGTATCAAAGCTTGGAGTACCTGGATTTACAGTAATTGCCATTATTTCAAATTTTTTGTTATAAAATCTTTGAAGTGCTTTTAAAGTATAAAGTAGGGCAATGCTATCTTTTCCACCTGAAAGACCAATTGCAATTTTATCATTTTCTTCAATCATGTTATATTCTTCTATAGCTTTTCTTGCTTTTGATAATATTTTTTGCAACATATTTAACTCCTTAAAATTTATATATAAATATATCAAAAATATGTTAAAAAATCAACGAAAAAATAATAAATGTTATTGATTTTTTTTTTTCTTTATGCTATCATGTATTTGTGAGGTGGATATGATGGAAGAAAAAGAAAGTGTGAAATCAACAACTACAAAAAAGACTACAACTAGACCAAATAACAAGAAAAAATTAAGTACTATTTCCAAAATTTTAATTGTTATTATAATTGCAGTTATTATATTTTTTGTTGTTAAATTATGTTTATCTTTAGGTAAAGGAAAAGATAATCAAAATAACGATAACAATAATACTACAACAAATGAACAAGGTGATTCTTTAGTTGGTCAAGTTGATTTTGATTTATCTAACACTACAAATGTAACAGTTGCAGATGGTGTTAAGACAAATAATTCAACAGAACTTGCAAAAGAGAAAAAATATGATGGTCTTGTATTTAAAGATATTGTTGTAAAAGCAGATTCTATGAGTACAGTGTTAAATGCTACTGTAGTTAACAATACTGGAAAAGATTACGCTCAAAAATATGCTCTTGCTCAATTTGTTGATAAAGACGGAAATGTTATATTTGATTTACCAATTTTAATTTCTGATGTTGCAAATGGAGAAACTACTACAATTGATGCTAGTGCAAATGTAGATTTTTCAAATGCAAGTGATTTTAAAATTCTAGATAATCCAGATATGTAAAAAAGTGGAATTTAAATTCCACTTTTTTTTTGACTAATTTTGCTTAGTATTTGAAATATTAAAAATATAGCTAATGTTATAAAAGAAAAAAGAAAAATTCCAAATATTAAATTTGTATTTAAAGTTGCACTTACTAGTTTTAAATAAATTGTTCTTGAAACAATACATAATGCAAGAGGTACTATTATGTATTCATAAATATTAAATTTTATTTTTGTATATTTTATAATAAGGTAGATACTTAAAATACCGTTTAAAAATTCACTTATATATAAAATTAAGATATATGCTTTAACACCTAATATAGGGATTAAGAAAAATATTAAAATCGTACTTGTAACTAAATCTAAAATGTTAATTTTCATTACATCAACTTGTTTATTAAGACCTTTTAAAATACAATCTGCTACTGTATCAATATACATTATGCTAATTAAAGGACATAAGTATATGATATAGCTTGGAACAAGAGCTTCACTGGGATAGAATGTATTTGCTATAAAATTATAAAAAGTTAAAAAAGTTATTAGTACAAAGAAAGAAAAGCTAAATACTATCTTAAAGATTCGATCTGTTAAAAATTTTATTCTTTTTTTATAATTAAGTTTATGAAGTCTAGTAAATTCTGGTATTAAAAGTGTAGCAAAAGAGTTTATTACAACACTTGGAAATAATATAATTGGCATAACCATAGCATTTATTATTCCATAAAGTGACATAGCATGTGCATAACCAATACCAGTTTTTTGTAGTCTTAAAGGTATCATCATGTGTTTTATTGTAGAAAGAGCAGCTCTTATTATAGAGGTAGTACCAATTGGAACTGCTATTTGAAAAATTTCCTTTAGATATGTAAAATTTATTGTTAGTAGATTTTTATTCTTGTTTTTAGTTTTTTCCTTTAAGTTAAATTTATAGTCAAAACTAGTAAAGTCTAAATTATTAATGATTTTTCTTTTATCATAAAGATAAAAAGAAAATCCAACTACAAAAGAAATTACTACTGAAAGTAAATTTGCAAGCATTAAAGAACAGATAGTACTTTCAATTGAAACTTTATTTATGATAAATAAAAATGTAAACAAAATTTTAAAGAATTGTTCTATAATTGTCAAAATAACATTTTTATATACTTTTCTTATAGAATTAAAAAAGCCATTAATACATGCAGAAAGTGAAATAAATGGTAAAGATAACATTATGTAGTAAATAACTTTTTTAGAAATTGTATTTTTTAGTATTATTTTTTGTATTATATCTGAAAAAATAAATATTATAATAATAGCTAGAATACTTGCAAGAAAAGATAAAATTAAGCAAAGTTTAAAACTTTTAATAGCTTTTTTATTTTCATTTATTGCAAGGTATGAAGATATTACTTTAGTAGAGGCAAGGTTTAAACCAAAACAAGACATGGTAATTGAAAAATTTAGTAAAGATAAAATTATAGCGTAAGTACCAACGCCTTGAGCTCCAATTTTATTTGATATATATACATTAAATATAATAGCAATTATTTGTATGATTATTAAACTTAAACAAGAAATTGATCCATTTATTAAAAATAATTTTAAATTACGTATTTTTTTCACGATGCCTCCTAATGTTAATATTTATTATATTTTTATTTTGAAAAAAATTTTTAATTACATTTTTTGATAAATTATTTACTTATGGTTGAAAAAAATATCTATATTTGATAAAATTACTAATGCATGTTATATGTGCAAATATTTATTTAAGGAGTTTTTAATGAAAAAAGGTTTGAAAATAGCTAGAAATGTATCGTTATTTTTATTATTTGAAATAATTTATATCCCACTTCTTGCAGTATTACTTATTTTTTACACACCATATTTTACTAACACAAAAGAAATGATTGTAACTACTGCAATGACAACTATGACACATCAATATTTTGCAACTTGGTTTTTAAGTGAGGATGAAATAAATGAAATACTTGCTAAAAATAGACCAAGTGAAAATTTGGAAGATCAAGTAGTTGAAGATATTGTTGTTAATTCTAATGCTGATGATGGAATTGAACTTGTAGATGTTAGTTCATCATCTTTTAAAGGTTATTTGCTAATTATCAATGATCCATCTAGAGTTAAGCTTGCAAGTGCTCCAAACTTAGGTGTTGTTGGTTCTACAACTTCACAAATAGTTGAGTATTATGATGCTGTTGCAGGAATAAATGCAAGTGGCTTTGCAGATGATGCTTTAGGTACAGGTGGTAAAGTTGCAGGTCTTGTTATGCAAGATGGAAAAGTTGTTAATGAATTAAGTAATTCATATGGTAGTGTTGTTGGTATAACTGAGGATAATGTACTTGTTGTATCTAACTCATTTACTATGAGTAATTTAAAAAAATTAAAAGTAAGGGACGCAGCTGAATTTGGACCAGTAATTATAATAAATGGGCAACCAACTATAACATCAGGAAATGGTGGTTATGGTATACAACCAAGAACTGCTATTGCTCAAAGACAAGATGGGGCAGTACTTTTCTTAGTTATTGATGGAAGACAAAAAGATAGTGTTGGTGCAACACTTAAAAATGTTCAAGATATTTTACTTCAATATGGTGCATATAACGCATTTAACTTAGATGGAGGAGCTTCTTCAACAATGGTATATAATGGAAAGGTTATAAACAATCCAAGTGATATGTTAGGTGAACGTTATGTTCCTAATGCATTTATAGTAACAAAAGCAAAGTAAAGGAGTAAAATATGAAAAAATTTGGAAAGATTATGATGTATATATTACTGTTTATGGCAATAGGAACGGTTATTGTTGTTATTGCTGCAACAGTAGTTGATAATTATTTATATTCAATAGGTCAAAGTAGCACTTTTGTTGAGGTAGCAAAAACTGATAGCTCATCTACAAAAAAAGATAGTGCAATAACTACTAGTAAAATAAAACTAGATGATGATGCAACAGATATACAATTTTCATATAATAATAAATATTATACATATTTAAAAGATGGAAATTTATATATTAAAAAGTTAGATACTGACGAAGAATATGATGTAGTATCTAAAGATAACGATATAGTTTTTTATAATTTGTTATATGATAAAAATTTAATATTATATATAACTGCTAAAAAAGCTAAAAATTCAAATAGTACTAACCTTGTTATACATACTTATGATATATCTAGTAAAAAACAAAGTGAGTATAACTCATTTAATGTAACTAATTTTTCAAAAGTAAAACAATTTACAATGTCACCACTTATCAATATTTTCTATATAAATATTGAAACAAAAGGTGTTACAACAAATAACTATGTATATCGTTTTGATTTATTTAATAATATGAATTTATCTAAATCAGGAATTATTGTAAATAATATGATAATGACACAATATACAGAAAGTCTATATTATCAAAATGCTAACAATCAAGTATATCTTTCAGGATATAATTTATTTAAGAGCAAAGTTGATTTAATAGGTATCGATTCAGATGATAAGTTATATTTCTTAAATGTTGAAGATAATAAATCTGTATATGTAGTAAAAAAAGGAAGTTTAGTTGATACAATAGAACTTAGTGATTCTGATGTTGTATCTACATATACTAACTATTCAGGTGTATATATCATTTATCCTACATATGTAATAAATGTAGCATCTGAAAATCCATATAAACGTATAGGAAGATTATCTAAATATGTTGAATTTATGGCAATAAAAGGAAATACTATGTACCTAAAAACACAAGATAATGTAATGGTAACAGCAGAAATTTCAGAGTAAAAGAGGACTTATGTCCTCTTTTTTTAAACTGTATTTGTTATAAAAAGAAAGACTAAACATATACTCTATTAGGTGGTAAATTTGCTTTGTGTACTAAGAAAAAAGAAGATTGCTATAAGTATGGGATTTGCATTTTTTGTAGCTGTAACTTTACTTATAATTGCTTTTTATTTTGTATTTACAAATAACAAAAATGAAAATTTTGATATTTTTAAATGTAGTAGCTATTATGCTAAATATAAAATGAAAGTATATTCTAATAAAAATGAAAATGAATACGAAATAGAAGAATTTTTTAAATCAGATGAAAAAGGTGAAAGGTTAAAATTTAATATTTTAAATGATGATAGAAAATTTTATTATATGTTGAAAAATAATGAAGTTACAATTAAGTCAAATGTGCAAAAAAGTAGTCTTGAACTTAAGCAATTTGAAAATTGTAATGTTAATTTATTTAGCTTTTTGACTTTTGTTAAAATGTATAATAGTGTTGTAGAAAAAAATGATAAAAATGTGTTTAACGTTATAAAAAAAGAAGTAGATAATGAACTAATTTATACAGTAAAATTTAATAACGTTTCTTTAGATGAAAGTAGTGAGTTTTATTATTTAAAAGAGTTAAATGATAAAAATTATTTAAGCAAATTTGAGCTAAAAATAAATAAAGAATTAAATACAGTTATTTGCTATACAATTTATAAAAATGAAAGTGAAATTTTTATACAAATCAATTATGAAGATTTTAAATTAAATGAGCATTTTAGTGAAAAAGTATTTGATTTTTAATATAAATAGTGTATAATATGAGGGTAGGTTATATGATAAAAAGAGGTGAAATTTTTTTAGCAAATCTTATGAATACAACAGGTTCAGAACAGTCTGGAATTAGACCTGTATTAATTGTTCAAAATGATTTTGGAAATAAATATAGTCCAACTGTTATTGTATTACCAATTACTAGTAAAGTTTTTAAAACTAAATTACCTACACATGTACCAATACAAAAAAATGAATTATATGGATTAAAAAAAGATTCTATAATTTTAGTAGAACAGGTAAGAACTATTGATAAAAGTAGGCTTATTAAAAAAATAGGATCTTTAGATGATGCTATAATGGAAAAAGTTAAAAATGCTTTAAAAGTAAATTTTAATATTAGAGCAAAGTTTAATGATATTTTTTATGATTGGTAAATGCTTTGTATTTGAGGTGGAAAAATGGAAAAAGATACTAAAAAACAAAAATTAAAAAAAGTAAACAAAAAAGCAAGAAAAGTTAATGAATTTGATAGAAACGATGATTTAAAAAACACAAACAATAAAAAAGGTAAAAAAAGTAAATCTAAAAAAGGTTGGAAGATATTTAGAGTTATTTTGATTATAATTCTTGCACTTATAATAGTTGGAACAGGTGTTGTTTTTGGCGTTATAAGTGGAATTGTAAATGAAACTGATTCTATAAGTGTTTCAGAACTTACTAATCAAAACCAAACTTCATTTTTTTATGATAAAGACGGAAATGTTGTAGGAAGTGCCCACAATTCAGAAAATAGGGTTGTAGTAGAGTATAAAGATTTACCACAATCATTAGTAGATGCTGTTGTATCTATTGAAGATGAAAGATTTTTTACTCACCATGGTGTTGATATAAAAAGAACAGTTGGTGCTGTGTTTACATATGTATTAAATGGTGGAAGTTCTAACTTTGGTGGAAGTACTATTACACAACAACTTGTAAAAAATATTAGTAAAGATGATGAAACTTCTTGGAAAAGAAAGATAAGAGAATGGTATAGAGCATTTAACTTAGAAAAAGAAGCTTCAAAAGAAGATATTATAACATCATATTTAAATACTATTTATTTAGGTGATGGCTGTTATGGTGTAAGTACTACTTCTGAAGATTTCTTTGGTAAAGATATATCTGAAATATCAATTGCAGAGTCTGCAGTACTTGCTGCAAGTATACAATCTCCTGAGGTTACAAATCCATATAGAAATGATGAAGCAAGACAAAGACTTCTTGATAGAAAAAATTTAGTCTTAGAAAAAATGTATAGTCTTGGAAAAATATCAAAAGATGAATATGAAAGCGCTAAAAGTGAAAATATAGAGTTTAAAAAGGCTGAGCAAAAAGATTCAAGTGATGTTCAAAGTTATTTTGTTGATGCTGTATTTGATGCTGTTGTTTCAGATTTAATGGATGCAAAGGGAATAGATAAAGGTGTTGCTCAAGGCCTAATTTATACTCAAGGTTACCAAATAAAAACAACTATGGATTCAAAAGTTCAAGCAGCTATTGATTCAGCATATAATAATAGTAGTCTGTTCTATACAGATAGTAATGGCGATTTTATGCAATCTGCAATGGTTGTTATGGATCAAAGCACAGGAGAGGTTGCAGGTTTAATTGGTGGCGCAGATAAAAAGACATCTGCAAGATCACTAAATAGAGCAACTTCAAGTCTTTTCTTAAGACAACTTGGCTCTTGTATGAAACCAATAGGTGACTATGGTCCTGCATTTGAGGCTGGTGTTCTATCTCCAGGAGCTGGACTTGATGATGCTGCACTTACAGATAAAAATTACAATCCAGGTAACTATTATGGATATTATAACGGATATGTTACAGCAAGAGATGCTATAGCTAGATCTATGAATTTACCAGCAATTAGAGCAAATAGACTTGTTAGTATTAATACAGCATATAATTTTTCTGTTGCTTGTGGTCTTACAAGTTTAACAAATGCTGATAAAAACCAAGGTTCTTTTGCACTTGGTGGTTTCCAATATGGTGTTAGAGTAATAGAAGCTGCAAATGCTTATGCAACAATTGCAAACAAAGGTGTGCATATTGATCCAAAACTATATACAGAAGTATTAGATTCTAAAGGAAATGTAGTTTTATCTAATAAAAACTCAACTGCAAAAGTTGTTATGAAAGAATCAACTGCATATATGTTAACAAGTTGTTTAGAATCAGTTGTACTTGGTAACACATCTTATGGTGGAACTGCAAGAGGATATGTAAATATTAAAAATGGTAGTATTTCTGTAGCAGGAAAAACAGGTAATACTAATGAAGACTTTGATCAATGGTTCTGTGGATTTACACCATATTATACAATAGCTTGTTGGAATGGATATGATGTAAACAAATCAATTGGAATAAGAGCTACACTTAGGGATTATCCATATACATCAATTGTATTATTTAATACTGTTATGAATGCTATTTGTGCAGATAAGCCAGCTGCTACATTTACAAAACCAAGTACAGTTACAACTACAGAACTTTGTAAAGTTTCTGGAAAAATTGCTACTGATGCTTGTAAACAAGATCCAAGAGGATCACAAGTTGGATCAGATTTAGTTGCAGCAGATAGTATTCCAACAGATACATGTACAATACACAAAATGGCAAAAATTTGTGAAGTTTCTGGAAAATTAGCTGGAGATAACTGTACAAAAACAGTAGAAAGATCATTTATAACTAGAGATGCATCATTAGTTAACTTAAAAGTAGGAACATCTGATTCTAAATATATGTTACCAACTGAGGTATGTACAACATGCACAAAAAATACATCAACTGGTGATGTAAATATATATGAGGTTATAGATAAAGAAAATAGTACTACAGATAAAACTAATAATAAAAAATAGTAAAATAAATGATATATTAAAAATTACAATGTAAGTTTTGATAGAAAAAACTTACATTGTTTTTTTGCAATTTTACTTTTATTTTTTTTGCAATTATCGTATAATAAAGATATACATTTTGAGGTGATAGTATGAATGGAGAACAACTTAGTTTGTTTGGAAATAAAGATGAAATAAAAAAAGAAATCGAAAGTTTAAGAAAACAAATAAATTATTATAACAGAAAATACCATGAAGAAGATAATTCTGATATATCAGATTATGCATATGATAAATTAACATCTAGATTAAAAGAGTTGGAAAAAGAAAATCCTGAGTTTATAACTAGTGATTCACCTACACAAAAAGTTGGTGGAAAAACAAAAAGTAGTTTTGAAACGGTTCATCATGATGTTCAAATGCAAAGTTTACAAGATGTTTTTGATTTTGAAAGTGTTTCTGAATTTGTAAGAAAAGCAAAGGAAGAATATGGAGAAGATATCGATTTTAGCGTTGAAACAAAAATTGATGGACTTTCAGTGTCTTTAGAATATGTAGATGGTGTTCTTACTCGTGGCTCTACAAGAGGAGATGGGTTTGATGGTGAAGATGTAACAGAAAACTTAAAAGTAATTAGTGATATACCAAAAAAGCTAAAAAATAAAGATACTATTGAAATACGTGGAGAGGTTTACTTGCCAAGAAAAGAATTTGAAAAAATAAATGAAGAATTAGCAAAAAAAGGAAAAAGTATGCTTGCTAATCCAAGAAATGCAGCAGCAGGTACATTAAGGCAAATTGATGTTGAACTTGTAAAAGAAAGAAATTTAAGTATTTTTGTATTTAATGTACAAAAAGGTGGAGATTTTAAAACGCACAGTGAGTCACTAGATTATTTAAAAGAATCTGGTGTAAAGGTTATAGAAAATAGAAAAGTATGTAAAACAGAAGAAGAAGTTTTAGACTATATTTCATATATAGGTAGTATAAGAGAAAAACTTGCATATGATATAGATGGTGCAGTAGTAAAAGTAAATGATTTACATACAAGAGTTGAAATGGGTTCTACTGTAAAGGTACCAAAATGGGCTGTAGCATATAAATATCCACCAGAACAAAAACAAACTAAGATATTAGATATTGCAATGCAAGTTGGAAGAACAGGAGTAGTAACTCCTATGGCAATATTAGATCCAATAAGACTTGCAGGTTCTACGATTTCAAAAACTACTCTTCATAATTTTGATTATATAAAAGGAAAAGATATTAGGATTGGGGATATTGCAGTAATTGAAAAAGCAGGAGATGTAATCCCAGAAGTTGTTGATGTTATAAAAGAAAAAAGAGATGGAACTCAAAAAGAATATATTATACCAACTGTATGTCCTGTATGTGGAGAACCTTTAGAAAACGTTGAAGAAGAAATAGCTTTAAGATGCACAAATAGTGAATGCCCAGCAACTATATATAGAAGTATATTACATTTTGCATCAAGAGATGCTATGGATATAACTGGTCTTGGAGAAGTAGTCGTAGATATGTTGCTTGATAAAAAGATGGTAGGTGATATTGCAGATATTTATAATTTAAAATATGAAGATGTAGTATCACTAGAAAGATTTGCAAAAGGTAAAGCCACTAATCTTATAAACGCTATTGAAAAATCAAAATCAAATACTTTAGATAAGTTTATATTTGGTCTTGGAATAAGACATATAGGTAAAAAAGCAGCATTACAGCTTTCTAGAAATTTTGAAGATATTTATGAAATTATGGATGCTGATTTTGAAAGATTAAATAGCATTGAGGATTTTGGAGAAATAATGTCAAAATCAGTTATAGAATTTTTTAATAAAGATGTTAGTAAAGAGCTAATTAAAAAATTTGAACTTGCAGGTGTTAATTTAAAAGGCAATAAACAAGAAAAAGTATCTGAAAAATTAAAAGGTATCGTTATTTGTGTAACAGGATCTTTTGATGGATATTCAAGAGATGAAATTGCTAAGATAATTGATGATAATTCAGGTAAATTTTCAACATCAGTATCTAAAAAAACATCATATTTACTTGCAGGAGATGCTGCTGGAAGTAAATTAAAAAAAGCTAATGAATTAGGAGTAAAAGTAATATCAATAGATGAATTACTTGATTTAATAAAATAGGTGAAAATATGAATTTAATTGTAGATAATATATCAAATACTGAAAAATTCAAGGAAGTAGAAAGATATTTAAAAGATGAAAATATAAAAACACTTAATTTATATTCATTAATTGACAGTGCAAAAGCGCATATTATTTATGCGCTTACTTGTCGTTTACAAAAATCAAGTTTAATAATTTGTAGTAATGAATATGAAGCAAATAAGTTTTTACAAGATTTAAAATTAATAAGCGATATAGAAATAATAAAATTACCAGCAAAAAAGATAGAATACTTTGAAATAGACGCACAAAGTAGAGAAATAGAAAATCAAAGAATGTATGCTTTAAGAAAAATTAATTCTAAAGAATTAAATATCGTTGTAACAACAATAAATGCTATGATTCAACAACTTCCATCATATTTAGATGTTCAAAAAACAAATTTAGAGTTAAAGATAAATACAGATATTAACTTAAATGAATTTACAAAAGATTTAATAAATATGGGGTATGAAAGAACTGAGCTTGTAGAAGGAAAAGGTCAGTTTGCTATTCGTGGTGGAATTATTGATATATTTGCAATAGATAATGAACTACCATATAGAATTGAATTATTTGGAGATGAAATAGATAGTATAAGAACTTTTGATATACAAACTCAAAGAAGTATAGATGTAGTAAAAAAAATCTCAATATCTTGCTTAAATCAAGTAAATCTTACAGATACTCAAAAAGAAGATGCTATATCAAAATTAGAAAGTTTATTATTAAATAAAAAAATAGATTCTGATTTAAAAGATGTAATTAAAGAAGATATAGAAAAAATAAAAAATTTTGAATATCAAAATTTAGTTGATAAATATTTTGAGTTAATGGTTAAAGAAAGAGCATGCATACTTGATTATGTTAAAGAATATAACATATATATAAATGATGAAACCTCATGTAGAAATAGAGCTGAAAACGAAATATATGAAAATGAAGAAACAATAAAAATATTAACATCAAGAAATAATCTTTATGATAAATATGTAAATAGATTATTAGATTATGATTATTTTGAAGAAAGACTTAAAAGTTTAAAGACTGTGTATTTAGAAAATATAAAAGGTTCAAGAAGAGGCGTTTTAGTTGAATTTGACTGTAAAGAAACTAATTTTCATAAATCTGCTATTGAACTTTTAATATCTGATTTAAAAATTGCAAGAAAAAATAAAAAATGTAAATCAATAATGATTTTTCCTACTGATATTAGAGTTGAACAAGTAAAAAATTATTTAATAGATAATGGTCAAAAAGTAGAGGTAGTACCAGATTTACTTAGTATTAAAAACTTAGATGAATCTAAAGTATATATTACAAAAGGAATTATATCTTCTGGGTATTTAAGTAAAGATTTAGATATGTTTATTATGGCAGAAGCTGTATCTGGTGTTAATATTACAAAAAAGAAAAAAGATACTTACGAGTTTGAAAATAAAAATACAAAATTAATAAACAATTATGATGATTTAAAAATCGGAGATTATATTGTACATGAAAATCACGGAATAGGTATTTATAGGGGAACAAAATCAGTTTCTGTTGAAGGTGTTGTAAAAGACTACATATTACTTGAATATGCTAATTCTGGTTCTTTATATATTCCAATTACACAACTTGATAGTGTAAGAAAATATGTATGTGACGATAACACAATACCAAAGATTAATTCATTAAATTCTAAAGAATGGCAAAAAGAAAAACAAAAAGTAAAAAAACATGTGGAAGAAATTGCAAAAGAATTAGTATTGTTATATGCAAAAAGAAATAAAGAACAAGGATTTGCTTTTTCAAAAGATACACCATGGCAAAGAGAGTTTGAAGATTCATTTAAATATGAGTTAACTTATGACCAAAAGCAAGCAATAAAAGAAGTAAAGGCTGATATGGAAAGTCCAGTACCTATGGATAGACTACTTTGTGGTGATGTTGGTTATGGAAAAACAGAAGTAGCAATAAGAGCTGCTTTTAAAGCTGTTATGGATTCAAAACAAGTAGCATATTTAGTACCAACTACAGTACTTTCATATCAACAATATACAACATTTAAAAATAGAATGGAACCTTTTGGAATAAAAGTCGAAATGTTAAGTAGATTTAGAACAAAAAAAGAGCAAACAAAAATACTTAAGGATTTAGTAGATGGTAAAATAGATATAATTATTGGTACACATAGATTACTTTCAAAGGACGTATTTTTTAAGGATTTAGGATTTTTAATAATTGATGAGGAACATAGATTTGGAGTAAAAGCAAAAGAAGAAATAAAAATGTTGAAGAAAAATATAGATGTTTTATCTATGAGTGCAACTCCAATACCTAGAACATTACATATGTCAATGGTTGGTATAAGAGAAATGTCAACTTTAAATGAACCACCAATGGAAAGACTACCTGTTCATACTTATGTAATGGAATATAATGAAGCTGTTATAAAAAATGCAATAGAAAAAGAATTACTAAGAGATGGTCAAGTGATCTATCTAGATAATAGAGTAGAAACAATTGATGATTTGGCACAAAAAGTAAAAAGTTTAGTAAGTACAGCAAGAGTTGGTGTTGCACATGGAAAAATGTCACCTAGTGAAATTGAAGATGTAATGATGAAGTTTATGAAACATGAACTTGATATAATTGTATGCACAACAATTTTAGAAACAGGTATAGATATTCAAAATGCAAATACTTTAATTGTAGAAAATGCTGATAAATTAGGACTTGCGCAACTTTATCAAATAAGAGGTAGGGTTGGAAGATCAAGTAGACTTGCTTATGCATATATAACATATAAGAAAAATAAACAAATTACTGAAGTTTCTCAAAAAAGATTAAAAGCAATAAAAGATTTTACTGAATTTGGAAGTGGATTTAAAATTGCTCTAAGAGATCTTGAAATAAGAGGTACAGGCAATATACTTGGAAAACAACAACACGGTCATATGGCAAGAGTTGGATATGAAATGTATATGTTAATGTTAGAAAGAGCAATTGAAGCAGAAAAGAAAAGTAAAGAAAATGGAAATGAAAACGAAAATAAGGAATTAATTGAAAATGAAGATTTAATTAATAAAGAAGTAAAAATTGAACTTAATGTTTCTGCATATATAAGTGATGATTATATAAAAGATCCAATTCAAAAAATTATTGCTTATCAAAAAATATCTGATATAAAAGATAATGAAGAGATGTTAGATGTAATAGATGAATTTATTGATAGATATGGAAATTTACCAAAAGAAACTGATAATTTAATAAAAATCGTTGAAATTAGAAATTTATGTAGAAAAATTGGTATAACTAAACTTTATGTAAGAAATAATTATATAATATTTGAACCAATCAATTATAAATGTTTATTGACAAATAATTCAAGCAATGATATACTACTAAATGTACAATTTGAGTTGAATAAATTGAAGAAAATGAATGAAAAGGGGTAGAAGAATGAGTAAAAATAAAAAAGAAAAAACTGAAGTAAAAAACGTTGATACAAATGAAGTAAAAGAAAAAGTAAATAACGAAGAAATTAAAACTGAAGAAAAGAAAGAAGAAGTTGTAAAAGAAGAAAGCGTAAATGAAACTGTAGCAGAAGAAAAAAAAGACACAATTCAAGAAGAAAAAGAAAAAGCTAAAGCTGAAAAAGAAGAAACTAAGAAGAAAATAAAAGAATCAAAACAAAAAATTAAAGAAGAAAAGAAAATGATAAAAGATGCCAAAAAGAAAGTTTCAAATCCAGAATCTAAAATTGTTGTACTTGTTATTGTTATAGGTATTTTAATTGCTGGTGCTTTTTGTGGATTTTATGTTTATAAATCAAACTATGAATCAATAGCTACATTTGATGGTGGTAGAGTTTCAAAGGCTGATTATGATGTTTATTATAAAACATTTGCATCAATGCTTTCACACTATGGTTATACTAAAGATGAAATTCCAGAACAAATTGCTAAAAAAGCTGGAATTGACGGTATTATAGTAAAACTTGCAAAAGCTGCAGGAACACAAATAACAGAGGAAAATCAACAAGAAATTGAAAAAGTATTTAGCAACAGTACTTATTTACAATCTTTCGTATCAAATGGTATTTCAATTGATAAAATGAAAGAATTATATTATAATGATTATTTAATTTCAGCATATGAAGAAGATATGCAAAATAATATATCTGATGAAGAAATGATAAACTTTATTAAAGAAAAAAATGGTGACGATGTTGATATGACAGAATACAATTCAGCTCACATTTTATTCTCATTTAAAGATTCAGATGGAAACGCTATATCAGATGAAGAAAAAGCTGCTTTAAAAGAAAAAGCAGAACAAGTTTTACAAAGAGTTAAAAATGGAGAAGATTTTGCAACATTAGCTTCTGAATTTTCAGATGATACTACTGCTAAAAACGGTGGAAAATATACATTTTATGATGTAGGAACAACTGATGAAAATTATGCAAAAGCTGCAAAGTCTTTAAATGATGGTGAAGTATATGCAACTTTAGTTGAATCTTCATATGGTTACCATATTATAAAAATGGAATCTAAAGTAGAAAATGGAAGAGTACATAATAGCTCAGAAAGAGAAGAATATGTAAATGAATTCTTAGATACATTAGAAGAAAAATATAATTTAACAATTAATGATAAAGTATTACAAAAATATCTTTCTGCAAACACAACTTCATCTTCTACAACATCAGATGATACTACATCTACAACAACTGATGAAGAAGATACAACAAGTAGTGATGACACTGCTACAACTACAGATGATACTACAACTCAAGCAGAATAATTTTTAAGTTATAGGAGAAATAAATGGAATTTATAACTAGTAAATCTAATGAGAAAGTAAAGTATATAAAGAATTTAAATGAAAAAAAGTTTAGAGAAAAATATAACGCTTTCTACTTAGAGGGAATAAAAGTTGTAAATGAAATTTTAGATAGAAAGGAAGCGGTAAACATTTTGTTTATCGCTTATTCTAATGAAATTTTATCTACAAAAAATGATGGTGAAAAACTTATTAAAAGACTAGAGTCTGAAAAAATAGAAAAAGTAGAATTTAGTAAACAAATTTTTGAATATGTTACTGACACTGTAACAACTCAAGGAGTTATTGTCGTATTAGAAATAAAAAAATATAAATTGCAAGACTTAATAGATGGAAAATCTAGTATTGTTTTGCTAGATAAAATACAAGATCTTGGAAATATTGGTACTATTATTAGAAATACATCAGCTTTTTTAATAAACAATATTATTTGTATAAAAGGAACTGCAGATGTTTATTCAAATAAAGTAACACGATCTACAATGGGAACTATAATAGATAAAAAAATTGCATATATAGAAAAAGAAGAGCTTATATCAAATTTAGATTATATTAGAGATATGGGATATAATGTTATAACTACTTCATTAGATACAAATAATTATATAGAAGACGTAAGTTTTAAAGGAAACAATATATATGTAATGGGAAATGAAGCAAATGGTGTATCAAAAGAAATACAAGATATTTCAAATTTAAAAGTAAAAATTGATATGAGTGATAATGTAGAATCTTTAAATGTTTCTGTTGCAAATGGTATAATTTTATATAAACATTATATTGATAACAAATAAGTAATATTGACGAATATTTGTAATTTTGGTATAATAAGTACGTTATGAAAGAAGGAAAAAATATGAGTGAGATAGATTTAAAAAATAAATATTTAAAATTTTTTGAAGAGCATGGACATGTTGTTATACCATCTGCTTCAGTTATTCCAGAAAATGATCCAACATGTTTATTTAATACAGCAGGTATGCAACCACTTGTACCATACCTAAAAGGGCAACCACACCCACAAGGAAAAAGACTTACAGATGTTCAAAAATGTTTTAGAACAGATGATTTAGATGAAGTTGGTGATAAAACTCATCATACATTTTTTGAAATGCTTGGAAACTGGTCTTTAGGTGATTACTTTAAAAAAGAATCAATTACTTGGAGTTTCAAATTTTTAACAGAAGTTTTAAATATTCCAGTTGAAAGATTAGCAGTTACTGTTTTTAAAGGTAATGATATAGTAAGTGCAGATGATGAATCTGCAAATATCTGGAAATCTCTTGGAATAAATGATTCAAAAATTGCTTATTTAGGAGATGAAGATAACTGGTGGCCAAACATGGAACTTACAGGGCCATGTGGACCAGATACAGAAATATTTTATTGGAGAAGTGAGGAAAAAGTACCAGATTTTTATGATCCAGAAGATGATAATTGGGTTGAAATTTGGAATAATGTATTTATGCAATATATGCATAATCCAGATGGAACTTTTGTACCTTTGAAAAATAAAAATGTTGATACTGGAATGGGTGTTGAAAGAGTAACAGCAATATTAGAAGGAAAAAATGATAATTATGCATCATCTATTTGGAGTGATATAATAGCAAAAATTGAAGAAGTTTCTAACAAAAAGTATGATGATGAAAGATACACAAGACAAATTAGAATTATAGCAGATCATATTCGTGCAATTGTTATAATTACAGGAGATGATGCTTTAATTAAGCCATCAAATAAAGATCAAGGTTATGTCCTTAGAAGATTAATAAGAAGAATGATAAGATTTGCAAAAGAATTACAAGTTGATATTAATAGTAATTGGGAAGAGCAACTTGCTTTAATTGTTATAAATCAATATTCACCTTTTTATAAAGAATTAGAAAGAAATAAACAAGTAATTCTTGATGTATTAAAAAATGAGAAAAATAAATTTAATAAAACTCTAGAAAAAGGATTAAAAGAATTTGAAAAAGTAACATCTTCTTTAAAAGAAAATGATGAAATAAACAAAGATATAGCATTTAAGTTATATGATACTTATGGTTTTCCTATTGAACTTACAGAAGAACTTGCAAAAGAAAGAAAATTAATAGTTGATATAGATGGATTTAATAAAAAATTTGAAGAGCATCAAGAAAAATCAAGAGCAGGATCTATGCAAAAATTTAAAGGTGGTCTTGCATCAACTGGTGAAAATGAAGTAAAATATCATACTGCAACACATTTATTAAATGCTGCTTTAAAGAAAGTATTAGGTGATCATGTTCATCAAAAAGGTAGTAACATAACAACAGAAAGATTAAGATTTGACTTCTCTCATGATGCAAAAATGACAGAAGAAGAAAAAAGAAAAGTTGAAGATTTAGTAAATGAATATATAAAAATGGCTATTCCTGTAGAAAGACTTGAAATGAAAAAAGAAGATGCTTTAAAATTAGGAGCAGAAGCTATGTTTAGTGATAAATATGGTGATATAGTAACAGTGTATAAAATAGGCGATGTTTCAGTTGAATTTTGTGGAGGACCACACGTAAGTAATACATCAGAACTTGGACATTTCAAAATAAAAAAAGAAGAAGCAAGTTCAGCTGGAGTAAGAAGAATAAAAGCTGTATTTGAAGATTAATAATATTTCGAGGTGGAAAAATGGATGAAAATTGTTTATTTTGTAAAATAATAAATGGTGATATACCATCAAGTAAAGTTTATGAAGATAAATACGTACTTTGCTTTAATGATATTAATCCTATTGCTAAAGTTCATGTTTTAGTAATTCCTAAAATACACATTAAAGATGTAGAACATATTACAAGTGAAAATGAAATATATCTTACAAAATGTTTTGAAGCTATAAAAAAAGTAACAAAAATTACTGGCATTTGTGATAGTGGTTATAGGGTTATATCTAACATTGGAAAAGATGGAGGACAAGAAGTACCTCACTTACATTTTCATGTTATTGGAGGAGAAAAACTTTCAAACAAAATGGCATAGGAGTATTAAAGAAATGAAGGAAAAGAAATTTTTTCCTTTATTTTTTTATTTTTTAGAAAATATGTGACTTTTTTTTTATAATGTGTTATAATAAATTATAGTTAAAATTATTTTTAACTATAGTTTTTAGGAGGATTTGTTATGGAAGAAAAAAATGTAAATGTTGAAGAAACAAATAAAGAGGGAAACGTTGAAATTGCAACTAACCTTAATATTTCTGAAGATGTTATAGGGATAATTGCAGGTCTTGCTGCTTCTGAAGTTGAAGGTATAGCAGGTATGACTTTAGGCTTTGTAGATGGTATAAATCAAATATTAGGAACAAATAAAAAATATTCTAAAGGTGTAAAAATTTCTTTAGATGGTAAAAAAGTTGTTATAGACTTATTTGTTAATGTTAAATACGGAGTAAGAATTCCTGATATTGCATGGGCAGCTCAAAATGCAGTTAAAAATGCAGTTGAAAACATGACAGGTTTAGAAGTATTAAACGTTAATGTTAATGTTCAAGGTATAACTTTTGAAAAAGAAAAAGAAGCTGAAAAAGCAGAAACTACAGAAGAATAATAAAGTTAAAATACACAATCTTAAATTTTAGATTGTGTATAACTTTATTTTTATGGAGGGGAAACATGAAAGGATTTGAAAAATTTATATTAGTTGTATTTTCTATTATTGTAATTGTTACATCTGTTTTTGTTATTTTAACATCTTTACAACTTGTTAATGTAAATGGAATGTTTATAAAAGCATGTGACTTACTTATTGGAAATAAAACAGCAGTTTTAATTATAAGCTCAATATTTATTTTATTTGGTCTTATTGGAATATTTTCTTCATCAAGTGATGAAAATGAAGGAAATGGTGGTATGGCAATAAAGAGTGAAAAAGGAACTGTATTTATAACAAAAGATACTTTTGAAAGCATTATTTTAGCTGTATCAAGAAATTATCCAGAGTTAAGAAATGTAAAAGGTTCAATAAATATAAACGAAAATGGTGTATTTGTAAATGTTTATGCACTTATTTTACCAGATACTGTTGTAACAACTTTAACTTCAAAATTACAAGATGATATAAAAAATAGTATTTTAAAACAAACAACAGTTGAAGTAAAAGATATTAATATAAAAATTAAAGGCGTTTATATTGAAAATCAAAAAAAATAAGCATGAGTATATTAGGAAGTGATATGTATGAAAGATTTTAAAGATTATATAGTAAATAATAAATATGTAATAATATGTGTAGCAATAGTTGTAATATTATATGCTTTAGGAATTGTAGATTTCTTAACAAAATTGGTTGTACTATGTGCACTTTTAGTTGGAGCAATTTTTCTTGGTAAAAAATTACAAGATAATGAAGGAAAAATAAAAAATATATTTAATTATATAAAAAATAAAGAATATAAAAATGAAGTATATTATTATCAAAATACAAAAAATGATGATAAAAAATAATTTATTAGTTTATGTTAGGAGTTAATTTTATGGGTAGAAAAAAAGCAAGAGATAATGCATTTAAATGTATTTATGAATTGAGTTTTGATGTAAATGATGTTTCAACAATAATTGAAAATTCATATATTGAAAACGAAAATCTTGAAGATGAAAAAGAATATATAGAAAAAGTAGTAAATGGTGTAAGTGATAATTTAGAAAAAATTGATGGTATTATTTTATCTAAATTAAAAAATTGGACAATAGATAGAATAGCAAAAATCGATCTTGCAATTTTAAGACTTGCTATATATGAAATTTTATTCTTAGATGATGTACCTGTAAAGGTTACTGCTAATGAAGCTGTTGAACTTGCAAAAAATTACGGTAGTAATAATTCAAAATCATTTATAAATGGTGTTATTGCAAAAGTAATTGAAGAAAGAAATGAGTAGGTTTTATGGAAAATAATGTTTTTTCTGTATCACAAGTAAATAAGTATATAAAAATGCTTTTTGATAGTGATATGTTTTTAAATAAGATTACAATAAAAGGTGAAATAACCAATTTTAAAGCCCATTATACTGGGCATTTTTATTTTACTTTAAAAGATGAAGCATCAACAATAAAATGTGTAATGTTTAAATCATACGCATCATTAGTAAAATTTAAACCAGAAGATGGAATGAAAGTTACAATAACAGGACAAATTTCAGTATTTGAAAGAGATGGCGTATATCAAATTTATTGTAATAAAATGGAAAAAGATGGACTTGGAGATTTATACATTGCATATGAAGAACTTAAGAAAAAGTTAGAAAAAGAAGGTCTATTTGATAGTAAATATAAAAAAGAGATACCTTTTTTACCAAATAGAGTAGGCGTTATAACCTCTAAAACAGGTGCAGTTATAAGAGATATTATAAATGTAAGTACAAGAAGATACAAAAAAGCCGACATACTTATATATCCTGCTGCAGTTCAAGGCGTAAATGTTGCATCTACTGTAATAAAAGGAATTGAAACATTCAATAAACTAAACAATGTTGATGTCATAATAATAGCAAGAGGTGGAGGATCTTTTGAAGATCTATTTGGATTTAATGATGAAAATTTAGCAAGAAAAATATTTGAATCAAAAATACCAATTGTATCTGCGGTTGGACATGAAACAGATTTTACAATTTGTGATTTTGTATCAGATTTAAGAGCACCAACACCATCTGCTGCAGCTGAACTTGTTTATCCAGAATATATTGATATATTAAATAGGATAGATAATGCAAAAGTAAGACTTAATCTTGCAATAAAAAACTATGTAAAAATAAAAAAAGAATATGTAAATAGATTAAAGTCTATGAGACTTGAAAAAGAACCTTTAGAAATAATTTCTAAAAATAGATTAATAATTGATAGTTATTTAAAAAATATTGAGAATAAAATAAGATTAAATATTCAAAATTCAAGATTAAAAACTATAAAACAAATATCTAAAATAGATGCCTTAAGTCCATTAAAGACTTTATCAAGAGGATATTCATATACAACAAATGAAAATAACAAAGCAGTTAATTTTGTAAATGATGTAAAAAAAGGTGAAAAAATTCATGTCAGAGTTGTAGATGGCACATTTGATGCAATAGTTGATTAATAATTTTAAAGGAGGATAAATATGCCTAAAAAAAGCGATAAAAATTTTGAAGAAAAATTAGAAGAATTAGAAAAAATTGCTATGCAAATAGAAGATGGAAAATTATCTTTAGAAGATTCAATATCAAAATTTGAAGAAGGAATAAAACTTTCAAAGGAATGTACAAAGATATTAGATGATGCTGAAAAGAAGATAAATATTTTACTTGAAAATGAAGAAGGAGAAATGGTTGAGACTAAGTTTGAAGAGGAGTTTTAAAAATAATATCAAAAATATCTATTTTTTAAAATAAAAGTATTGACAATTAATGCTCTTTTTATTATAATAATATTGTTCTTGAAAATATGTGGGCCTTTAGCTCAGCTGGTCAGAGCACTCGGCTCATAACCGAATGGTCCGGGGTTCGAATCCCTGAAGGCCCACCATTATTTTTTTGACATTTGGGTAGGTGTCCGAGTGGCTAAAGGAGGCAGACTGTAAATCTGTTGACGTTCGTCTACGATGGTTCGAATCCATCCCTGCCCACCAATTTCAATCAGAGTTGTATCTGGTTGATTTTTTGTTTCTATTAAATTATAAATATTAACTCATATATGTATATATAAGTAAGTAAACTAATTGTTATATAAAATAACGATAATAATTAAGTTTACTTTTTTTGTCTAAAAATTTTATATACAGAAATAAAGTACAAAAATATATAAAAATTATAACATCCGATAAATTTTAACTAAAAACACTAAAGAAAAAAATAAAATAATATATATAAATATTATTACATAAATGTTACATTAACTAGAAAAATATTATGTAGTATTGATTTTTTTTTTTTTTAGTGTATAAAGAAAGTGTGAATTTTGTAGAAAAAATAGATTATTTAAAATAAAAAAATATATATCAAAAAATGATAAAATATACAAAAAAATATATGTAAAATATATATAAATTGT
>CAKPOO010000013.1 GCA_934169925.1 uncultured Clostridia bacterium
ACAATTAAAGCAACTGCAACAGAATGATCTAAACTTGAAAAGAAAAAATCACTTTCAAACAAGTTTGAATATATAGTGCCACAAGTAACACTAATATATTGTTGTGATAACATTTCCTTTGTGTCTATATATTCATTTAACCATTCTGGAAAATTCGGTTCTAATATTTTAAAATATTCTTTTACTTCTGTACTTAAATTATCATAATATTTTTTCATTTTTTCACATCCTTACATATAAACTGGTTTTACACCATTTTATTAATTTATTATACTACAATAATAATTAATTTTCTTCATTTAATTCAAAATTTTTCTTTCTGAAATATATAATTTATTACTTACTTGTTTTTTACATAGTAATATACTTTTCAAAAAATTATGCTAAAATATATTAAGAAATATTTGAAAAGACCATTCACATAATACTTGTAAACAAAAAAATCAAATTATATAAATCCTTACTAGTTACTTTTATATCACACATCATTATCTAGTAATTTTTAACTCTTCTCTAACCTCCATTAGTATTTTACCTAAATAATTCTTATGTTCTTTATTTTTACATTCTTCACAAGTACATTCTCCCCATATATTATCATGCCAACCAGTTGTATCTTCAATTAACTCCATATCCTTTGTTTCTAACAATTCTTTTAAGCAATCAGGATTTTGCTTAAATTTTTCAAGTACTACCTTTTTCATCAAATTATATTTTACATCATCCCAATCTGATCTTATAAATCTTGCTAATTCCCTGCTTACATGTTTTGCCTCATCAGGTATTAATTTTGTTAGCAACTTTTTTATATCTTCATCTAGAAATTTTTCTGCATGATAAGCAGATTCACTTGATGAAAAACTTAAATTATCTACTTTTACATTACACATATAATAATTTGAAAGTCTTGTGTCATTTTTAAAATAATATTTATTCATTTTCACTTTCCTCCTAATATTTTTTTATTTATTTTACCTTATTTAATTTATTTTCTTTTAAAAAATGCAATTCCTAATATTGCAGTAATTACAATAATCATTAATGGTGATACTTTAAAATATATCCATTCAAATGAATGCCATAATGTTCCAATAACAGACCATTCTGGATTGCTATAATCCCAATTTTGATATGGACTTTCTAATAAAGCTAATATGATAAATAATA
This sequence comes from uncultured Clostridia bacterium, assembly GCA_934169925.1. Classification (GTDB taxonomy): domain Bacteria; phylum Bacillota; class Clostridia; order TANB77; family CAG-465; genus CAG-465. Next base: position 1,168 of record CAKPOO010000013.1, read on the forward strand.
AAACTAAACATATATCAATAACTATTAAAATATTAACTATTATTTTATTTTTTCGTTTTTGATTCATTGCTAATTGTTCATTAATAACTTCTAATTTTTCAGATATAGCTTTTAACTCATTATTTTCCTTTTCATCAATATTTTCTCCAAGAATTGTACTAACTGGAGTATCAAAAACCTTTGATATAGATATTAACATTTCTGCATCTGGAACAGATAACCCTTGTTCCCATTTTGATACTGTTTGTCTTACAACATTTAATTTAACACTTAATTCTTCTTGAGAAAGTCCTTTATTTTTTCTTAATGTTTTTAAATTATCTTTTAACATAAAAATTCCTCCCTTTGCTAAATAAATTGTATGACAAACTTTTCATTGCTACAAGCAATGCATTTTAACATTTTTATTAAACATAGTTATATCATAACTTTCAACTAATTTATAACTTGGATTTTATTACTCAAATTTTTTAAAAACAATTTTTCCCTTTTTTTCTTTTATTTGCGTTGGATCATTAATTCCTTTATAAATCGTAATAGTTCTACAAAAATTGTATGAATATTGACCATCAGGATAATATGAATTTTCCACAACTATTATTTTATCATTATAAACATATATATCTTCATCATTACCATCCAAATAAGACATATGATTTTCTATTTTTCTTACATAATCATCTGGAATAACATATTTTCTATTTTTATAACTCAAAACCCCTATAAATATTACTAAAAATATGACTATCATAATTATTATACTTTTTTTATTCATATTAATTAACTCCTCCGTTTAAAATAAGATATTTATATATTTCTCCCCAATTATTAACATTAATAACATTTTCTTTATCTATCCTATTTGAAGCGTTATTTTTAAAATATAATGCACATACATTATTATTTGCTGCATTAATACAAATTGTATAATCATCATCTATTATATAGTCAACATTTTCTTTAATTAATCTATCGATTTTATTATGTTCATTATTAAATATTTTGACATTTTCTAATCCAAGTTCTTTAAATTTTTTCTTTGCAATTTCAGTTTCAAAATCATTTCTTGAAGTAACAATAATAAATTCAAATTTTCCCTTTAATTTATTAAGTACAATATCTGCTCCTGTCATTATGTTTGCACTACTTAATACTTTTTTTGCATTATCGTTATAAAATTTCTGAAACTCTTCTTTGCTCCAATTATATCTTTTTTGGAAAATTCTTTGTGAATTATCTATAATTGTATCTTTTTTATTGTTGTCTGTATCATAAATTTCAGTATAAACTCTATATAAATTTTCAGAGTCAAATACAACTCCATCTAAATCTAATGCTATTTTTTTCATATAAGATCTCCCCTAACAAATATACTAATTATCATATATAAATCTAAATTTTACATTTTAATGTCTGATAAGATATAAAACATTATACAATAAAATAATAAAAATTCACATACTTTATAAAAATTATTATTTAATATTTAGAACTTTAGATTTTTTATTATTGAAATATTATGTAAATTATGTTAAAATATTAAATATAATTATTCGTAGCTATGCGAACTATAAGATAAATAGCAAGTTGTTACCTTCTTATAAAACAACTGTTGGGAGGATTTTAATATGGAATTAAAAAATATTAACATTGCAACAGCTCGGATTAGAGGCTTAAATGCTAAGCCATATTATTTTAGACATAAAGATTTTTATGCTTGGGACATTATATTTGAAGACACTCCTACTACATGTACATGCTTTGAAAGTATTCCACTCATTAAAGTTGGAAATACAAAAGAAGAAGGAGAAGATTTCTGTAACAAACTCAAAAAAAATTTCAAAGATGCTCTTATTTTTGATGGCACTAAAGTTACAATTTTGTTTGAAGATAATGGCCGTATTATTGCAATTGGAAATACAATAGAAGATGCATGGATTGATCCAACAGATAAATTTTCAAAGAAAACTTTCTTGGAACTAAATATCATTATCACATCTTTAAGAGTATTTTAAGTAAAAAATTATAACCCTTTGCTATCTTTTAATAGCAAGGGGTTACATTACTTATATATTACAAGTATAAAATTACATATCTTTTATATTTATAACATTTATACCATTACTCTTTAAATATCTAATAGTTTCATCTAAATCATCTATAAATAAAATTTCAGACCTGATAAACAATACATTTTAATATTATTATCTCTTAACCTTTTAATTAAGTTATAACAAACTTCAGACCTATCACAAACTTCTATATCTGTATAAAAATTATATGGATTTAAGAAAGCATTTTTGTAATAATTTAATCTTTTTTCCTCACTTTCGCTACGATGCTTTAAAGAATCTACATCTTTATGAATAGCCAAAGTTCCATCAAAATCAAATATAACTACCTTTATATTTTAAATAAAAAAAGAAAAGAGTGTTAACAATTTTTACTTTGTTAGCACTCTTTAAAGATTAATAAAGTCTACTTTTTTACATTAAGTTATATTTTTTCTTAAATTCTTCAATATACTTTTTCCTCATAACAGGCATTATTTTTGATGCAATTTCTACAGAAACATCACTCATATTCATTGAAGTTGTATCTAAAAGTTCATACTCTTCTACACTACTTTTAAATAATTCTTCTAAATTCTTTAAAGCATCATTATATTCAACTAAATTATCAAAATTTAAAAAATTTCTTTTTTCCAATGCTAAACTTGAATTATAGTCTCTTTTTAATGAAACTAAAGGAGTGGCATAAGTAACAACTAAAAAATCTATCAACTTTCTTGATATAACGCTATATTTTTCCTTTATTTTTTGATATTTTTCTTTTGGCATATTACCTTTAACAAATGTTCTATAATTCCAAATCTGTCTATCATTTATTGATCTATCAATTAAAATTATATCATATCCAGAATTAATAGCTTCTTCTAATTGATTTGTAACTTCTTCTATAATTGCAAGATGAAGATTTAAAGAACTTACATCTTTATATTTTTCTTTAAATACTTCTTTATAATATTTAGATGTTGTAAATTCTTCTATTATAGTTATCTTAAAACCTCCCTTTTTAAAGAAATCATATAAATTATTTATTGTAGTTGTTTTACCTGTTCTTGGTGTTCCACCAAACTCAATAACAAAAGGTTTTTGTAACGCACATAAAGATTTTAATTTTTTTAATTCTTCTTTTTGTGCATGTAATTTTTTTAAGTTTTCATAATACCCTATGTTATCGTCAAAAATAGTATCTTTTAAGTATGAATCTTCTTTTTCATAAAAGACAATGTCTAATACATTTTTTAATCTTTTAAAAATAGGTAAATTTTCATCTTCACCGTATATTAAACTTTCATACATATTTGTATAATACCACTTTTGCTTATCTTCACCTCTTTTAAAAGTAGAAAAGTCCCTCGTTCCGTTTTTTTGAAATTTAATCATCAAATCTTCTAAATTATTTATTTTATCTGCACAAATAACTAATTTATTTCTTAAAGGTAACTTCTTAGTTTCTTTAATAGTATGTTCTTTTCTTTCTTCCCATGATAAAGATTTATCAGGCTCAGATGCGCACATAACTAAATTTGCAATATCATCACCAAACTCATTTTTAATATCTTCGATTCCGTATTTAGTATCTTCAACAACATCATGTAAAAATCCAGCTGCAACTACATTTTCATCGTATCCATATTTTTCTAGTAACATTCCAACACTTATAGGATGGATTATCATTGGTTTATCTTTCTCACTTTTTCTAACTTGTCCCTTATGTGCATTTATTGCAAAGAGTTTAGCACTTTCTTTTAAATCCATAATTTTGTTTACCTCCAAGTATTTTTTTATAAAATTCCACTTATTATTTAAGAGCATCTTTATATCTTGTTTAAACTTTTCATGTTCTTCATCATAACAATAATTTTTAGCATAACCACCATTGCCATACTTTTTTAATATATAATTATATGAAATATGAATGTTCAACTATTTAATATAAACTTAAATATGCATAATGTCTTATATTATACGAATAAGTTTTTTTTTATATAGTTTCTATACTACTTATTCTATCAGCTTAAGAAATTATTTTTCCATAAAATACCTCCTACAATATTAATTGAGTAATATAAATTAAAATCTGTCTAAATTCTACCACGTAAATTTTTGCTAGTCAACATATTTATAAATTAATCTTTCTGTTTTTCTTTTTATTATATATATTTCATTTTAAATTTCTTTCATTTAACATATTTATAATTTCTATTAACTTAGATGTTGGTTGATATACTGGAATAATAACTATTTTATCTTCCATATTTTTCCCCTGTAACTATGTGACATTATACAATAAAATATACAAAAATTCTTACATTTTATAAAAAAAGAGGAAAAATTATAAAAATAATTTAATCCTCTTTTTTATTTTACTTTTCAATTTCGTATAAGTTTTTATATTCTAAACATTTTTTCATAAGTTCATTATGTTTACCACTAGCAATAATACCATGATTATCTAAAACAAAAATACAATCTGAATCAATAATTGTACTTAATCTATGTGCTACAATTATTACTGTATGATCTTTTGATAATATTTTAATAATATTTTTTATTTTTTCTTGGTTGCTATTATCTAAAGAACTTGTTGCCTCATCAAACAAAATTATTTTTGATTTTTTTATTAAGGCTCTTGCTATAGCTAATCTTTGTCTTTGACCACCACTTAGTATTACTCCATTTTCACCTACTATAGTATCATATCCATCTTTCATTTTTATAATAACATCATGTAACTTAACTTTCTTACAAACCTCTTCTATTTCTTCATCTGAAGCTTTAGAGTTTGCAAGTCTTATGTTTTCTTTTATTGATAAGTTGAAAATATATGGTGATTGTGAAACTATTGAAATATTATTTTTTATTGTTTCTTCTGATAAAGTATTAATGTCATATTTATCTATTAATATCTCACCACTACTTGCACTATAACTTTTATTTATTAATTTTAGTATAGTAGATTTTCCTTCTCCACTCTTACCAACAATAGCTACCATATTATTACAATTTATTTTAAAACTAAGATTTTCAAATAAACTATTAGAATCATATTTGAAATTTACATTTTTAAATTCAATTGAACCTTTTAGATTTTCAACGTTTAAATTTCCATATGTTTCTTTAGTAAATGATTCGTATGTAATTATGTCAAAAACTCTTTTTGCTGATACTTTTCCATCTGCTAATTTTTCTCTTATTTCAGATATATATGTTATTAAATTTAATACTTTTCCTTTATACAAGAAAATAATTAAAAATGAACTTACTTCTAATGAATTATTTATAATAAAATAAACTGATATTATTATAAATATAAGATCTAAAATATGTTGGAAACTACTAATCCATCTATTCCAAGTTCTTCTTGTATGTATACTTTTTATTTCAGCTTTAATTGTATCTGATTGCTTTTTATATACATCTTTTAAAACAACTGATTTTAAATTAAGATCTTTTATTTCTCTAATTCCTCTTATAACATCAGTATATAAACCAACTACTTTTTCATCTTTTTCTTTGTAATCTAGTTTTACTTTTTTATAATAAAATAATTTCTTAGATGTTAAAATATATATTAATATTACATTTAAAATTAAATATATACCTAAAAATTTATTAAGAAAAATTACATAAATTATAAAGCTAACATTAAGAATAACTCCTGATAAATCATCAGTTATATAATCAAATAATTCTGATAATTCTGTTGTATCTTTATTAAGTCTTGATATAAAAATACCTGAATTTGTGTTATCAAAGTTTTTCACTTCAAAATTTGTCAAACTTTTTAACATATCGCTTTTTAAATCAAAATTTACTTTACCATTTAACTTTAAAACTGCTCTTGACCATAAATTAGTAACAATTTCAATTATAATTCTTAACACTGCTAAAAATATAGCTACTTTCAATATTTGATTTTTATCGAAATTTTCAAAATATCCAAGCATTTTGCCTTCATATATTGGCGATAATAATGATATACCGGCATATCCAAAACTTAATACAATTACCATTATAGATAAAAGTTTATATTTTTTGTAATAATTAAATAACTTACTTAAATTACTAGATTTATTATTCATCTTAACTCCTTTTGTAAAATATCTTGTAAAAATAATTCTACTACAAATAAAGAAAAAGACAAACTCCACTAAAAAGTGGAGCTTGTTAACGTTCCTATATTATTCTTTTTCTTTATACAGCCTTACCGTTGAAACGTGAAACCCATTTTCAAAAGCAATATATGTAAAACTGTCCTTTGTAAAATCAGAAGTTGTTTCTGGGTATTCAATAATTTCAAAAGCTTTTACAAGAGGTAGCACGTTAGAATTTATCTGTGATAATACCTCAGCAATACTTGGTTTAAAAAATCCATAATAGCCATACCCATGCAAACAAGGAAAATCTTTTCCTTCTATAACCTCAAGTTCATTTTCTAAAACCTCATCACCTATATTTTTCTCAAATAAAAAACTAACCTGAGTAAGTTCATTTGTAGTAAAATTTCTAAAATAATGTAACTTTCCATCTACATTAATTACAGGCTTTATATGTTCGTACCGTTTTTGTAGCTCCTCATAAGAAATTTCTGGAATTGACATTTTAAACATAGTTCTACCTCCAAATTATTAAATTATGGTTTAATATAACATAACAGTTAAATTTTAACACAATTTGTATAAAAGTCAATATCTTTTAGCAAAGTGATTTTTTTTGTATATCTATAAACAATCAAATAAAATATAATTAGTAACGATATACCTAAAAAAAGTACACCTATTTTATCTAGATTATATCCATTTTCCTTAATATAATCTCCTAAACTACCTAAATCAAATTTTCCTTCTGTAATATACAAATTTTCTGCTTTAGAAGAAATGTGATATATAGTAAGTTTACCAGAATTCCATCCTTGTCCTAATATAATTTTTGTAACATCTTTAGTATTTTCTACTTCTCCTTTTAAAAGATTTTCTACTAAATCTCTATTTTTAGCATTAACATTTAACAAATATCCCTCTTTACTAAAAAGTAAAAAAGAAAAAATAATTCCTACAACGCAAATAACAAAAAGTACATAATTTACTTTTTTCACACTAATCACCTCTTACTATATTTTTTTAATAACTTTACAAGGATTTCCAACTGCTACACTATTTTCTGGAATATCTTTATTTACAACACTTCCTGCTCCAATTACAACATTATCTCCAATAGTTACACCTGGAAGTACAATAACATTTCCACCAATCCATACATTATTTCCAATTTTTAAAGGTTTTGCATATTCTAATCCCTTATTTCTAGTTTCAAAGTCAAGTGGATGCCCTGCTGTATAAAAACCACAATTAGGTGCTACAAAAACATTATCACCAAACTCTACTTTAGCACAGTCTAATATTGTACAATTGTGATTCATATAAAAATTTTCACCAACAGAAATATTATAACCATAATCACACCAAAAATTTTGCTCAACAGTTATTTCATTTCCTGTTTTTCCAAATATTTTTTTAATTAATTTATTTTTACCCTCAATATCTGATGGCTTTAAATTATTGTATTCAAAACATAAATCTTTAACTTTATATCTATCTTTTATTAAACTTTCATCAAAATTTGCATCATATAACATTCCTGCTAACATTTTTCCTTTTTCTGACATAAAAATCTCCTAATAAATATTATAACTTATTTATTTTAAGTATTATACTACAAAATTAAATGTTTTTCTATATAAAAGTATTACTATAATATAAAAAGGGACCCACAAAACTGTGAATCCCTAAAAAACTTACGCTTCTTCAATTAAAATGTCATCTGCAAACGGCATATTAGTTGCACCCATAAAAAGTTCTTTTCCAAAAATATTCATAACCTGCCAAAGCATCATTTTAGAATATCCTTTTTCATCTACTTCAGGTGGTACAAACTCAGAATCACTCTTAGTCTCTTCTGAAATTCTTTCATGATTACTTCTAAGTATTTCTAAGCCATAGTCTGTAAGTTTAATCCGTACATAGCTATTTATATTCAAAGCTACCATATAAATCCTCCTAACTTAAAAATTATTTTTTGTCTCAAATTTTAGTACACATATATTATAACATATATTAAAAATAAAAACAATACGGAGAAATCCTCCGTATTTTTATACTTCTACCAAGAGCTACCTCCGCCACCGCCGGAGCCGCCTCCAGAAAATCCTCCACCTGAGAATCCTCCACCGCCTGAAGATGAAGAACTATCACTAGATGGTGGTGAAGATGTCATAGCTGATTGGGCAGAAGAAATTGTTCTATTCATAGCTGTGCCAAAAGTCACAACATCAAAAGCATCAGGACTACAGTACCAATCCGGTTCTTTTAATGATATTGTTTCAAACTTTTTGATCCATTTATCTGATACACCTAAAACATAAGTATATGGTAAAATATCATAAAAATAATTTGGATTTTCCATAACCATAGCTTCTAATCTATCTTTTTGAGCTGTCATTAAAAAATTTTTAAATCCCTTTATTTTTCCTAACATTTCAGTTCCATATTTTGTTCTTTTTGGTAAGTAAATCAAGCATTCAACCATACCAATTATACATACAATTCCAATAATATATCCAACAAAATATGTTGTACTTTGTAGTAAAGCTGGTAATACCATAGATACACAAGGCATTCCACCAAAGCCTAATCCCCATACAAGTCCAAATATCTTTTCAGAAATATTTTTACCACCAAGTAAAAGATAAAATAACACTGAAAAACCAATTCCAGGGAATAATAAAGCAATCATTAAATCTTCAGTAGTACCACTATCCATCATACATGGTACTGTAATAAGTATAAATGTTAAAATCATCATTATAACAATTATAAATTTCTTATTTAAAGATGTTTTTTCAAATATTTCTTCTTTATTTTGACTACTGTTAACATTACTTAAAATCCTACTATTTGTTACATAAAATTCATTATATAACATCTTATCAGAAACTTCATTACTAGCCCAGAATAATCCATTTAAAAATGTTCTTTCATTTTCATCATTCCCATCATAAGGTTTTAATTTTCTTATTATAAATTTACTATGTTTATATAATTTACTATATGACTCTCCATCTACTTGTGTCTTAGGATCAATTATTTCTAAATAACCCTTATTAGCTAAATATATTAATAATGATGTTACATCTTTATTTTCTGCTTTTCCTTTATATAAAAATCCAACATCCAAACTGTTTAATCCTTCTGGTGGATAAAATTCAACAGTTTCAACAACTTTGTCATCACGACCATATTTATGCCATATCAAAATTGAAATAATTAAAAATATAACAGGTATAACATAAATAAGATTTTCCATTATTATTTCTAATAAAGTAGGCTTTGTAAAATATCCTTCTGGTAATTCACATCTTACAGTTAAAGCATTTTTTTTATTTAAAATGCCATTATAACTACCTGTTATTGTATTACCATTTACTGTATATGTTACATTTTTACTGTTTATTGTACCATAGGCACCAGCAGAAAATCCTAATTTACTTGCATCAAATTCTTTAGGCATAGTAATTGAAAAAGTTATATTTCCAATTACAGTATCCCACTGATCACCAATTATATTAAAATATAATTCATCGTAATCTTTTGATGGATCTTCTCCTAATTTGTAAGTATAACTTATTTTATAATCTTGTTTACCAGTTACAGTGTAATCTGCTGAACCTATCTTTAACTTACAAACTCCGTCTTCATTTGTTCTTGTATAATCTTCATCAACACTTATATTTCTTATTTTAGCATGATTAGTTGATGTAGTACCATCTAATCTTTTAACTGTATTTTTTAGTGGTATATTTCTTATTATTCCATGCTTTGGAGAATTAAAATATGCGCTAATAGTTTCTGTTATATAAAAAGTGTTATTTTCTTTTACATCTATATTAACATCATATTTGTCAATAACATAGTCATATGATTTATAACTACTAATTTGACTAGGTGTTAAATTTTCTGTATCGTTAATTAAAGAATAATCATTTGTTACAGCATTAATTTTTGCTGGATAAAAAAGTACAAAGAATAGCAAAATTACAAAAACTAAGGATAACTTTTTTATATTTGTTTTCATATTACCTCCAAAATTAAAATTGTACTTTTACATTTTCTCTTTCATTTGCACTTGCTTCAAACATAGCTTTTGATTTAAATCCAAATAAATTTGCAAAAATATTGCTTGGGAACATTTCAACTTTATTGTTAAACATTCTAACAACTCCGTTATAATATTTTCTTGAGTTTGCAATATCTTCTTCAACTTTTGTTAATTGATTACTTAAATCTCTAAAATTTTCATTTGCTTTTAACTCTGGATATGCTTCAGCTAAAGCCATAATTTTAGTAATACCATTTGAAATTTGTTCATTTTTCTTGATTTTTTCATCATCAGACATATTATCATATGAACTATTTCTTAATTCTACAATTTCTTTTAAAGTATCTTTTTCATGACTTGCATATCCTTTTACAGTCTCTACAAGATTAGGAATTAAATCCCATCTTTTTTTAAGATAAACATCCATTGTAGAAAACGCTTCTTTTACTTTATTGTTTAATTGTACTAAACCATTATATACACCTAACATATAAAAAACTAATACAACAACAATTGCAATTATAATATATATTGCCATAAATTCACCCCCATACGAAACAATTCTATCATATAAAAATACTTTTTACTACATATTACAAAAAATTTTTTAATTATTTATTACGTTATATTAAAAATTTTTTCATATAAAACAAAAAAAGGTGGAAAAGCTCCACCTTCTTTTATGTTAAAGTTATAGTACCACTTGAAACTCCTAATCCTTCGTAATTTGCATCTGTTAATTTTATAGTTTTTGTTTCTGCTATTGAATTTATAACATTAGAAACCCCTGATTGCGTACTTAATTGTGCACTTTTTACTTCAGTTGTAAAGTTATGATCACCATCAGATGAAAGTTGTTTAAAATATATTGTTGGTGCATTTTCTGCACTATAAGGCACATTATTTAATACTGCATTACCCTCTGAATTTGTTGTAACTACACTTCCATACTCGTTTCCATCCGCATCTGTTCTAATAAAAGTTGCTCCAACTATATTAGTACCTTGTCCATCACTTACATTTATTGTTAAAGTACCATTTGCTGATACTGTAAAAGTATATTCTGATGTACCTGAAACAATTTCAACTGAAGTTGGATTTATAGTTGAATTATCGTATCCAGATATATTAGCACTAACACTATATTTTCCATCTAAAATTTCTTGTGTTCCAGTTCCATCAACAATACTTATACTATATGGTCTTGCCATAAATACAAAACTCCTTCCTTTACTTTTAAATTTGGATAATTTTTATCCATAACATTTACTTTGATAAAGTTAGGTTTTGAATAATAAAAATTTAGTACTACTCTATTACAACTTAATAAATCTATACAATATTCTTTTCTTGTAGGAGATATTTTATCGTTGCAAAATTCAACAACAATGTTATAATATCTAAACTTTAAATTATCTATTTTTATTATAGTATTTGCCTTTACATATTCTGATAAAACTAAATTTCCTTTATGAAAAATGTATAATCTATACACCTCATCAGTTATTAAATTTTCAACATTATTTTCTAAAATTAAACTTTTCATACCCCACACTCCATCTATATACTATATTAAAATTAAAAATATTAGTTACAAAAAAAGATATATTTTTTATATTAAATTGAAAAATGTTTTTGTATATGTTATCATACTTATGTTGATATATGAATATGGAGGTATATTTATGAATTCAAGTAAAAGAGGACTTAGCTTATTTTCAGCTATCTTTTTATTATTTATCCTAATTATATTAGGTCTTGTTATTTATGGTCTTGTTACTTCAAGTAATAGCACTCAAGAATCAATGAACTCTCAAAGTTTTAAAGAATTTATGGAGAAAAAAGGATATACAGTTACAGATGTTACAGGAACAATTAGTGACTCTACATATGCTTCTAGAATATACTGTGCAACAAGTGCTGATGAAAAATATAGCATTTATTTTTATGAGTTTTCTGATAACACCTATTCTTCTTTACAATATTCTACAATTAAAGCAAATTTTGATTTATTAAAAGATAAAACTTATAAAAGAACTTCAGTAAATAGAAGTAATAACGAAAGGTATACATTACAAGGTAATGGCAAGTATTATGCAGTTACAAGAATTGAAAAAACAGTTGTATCAGTTGAAACAGATTCTACTTATGCAAAAAAAGCAAAAAGTATAATGAAAAAATTAGGATATTAAAAAAAGAAATTCATACGAATTTCTTTTTTTAGTTTTACTACTTATAGTTATCATTGATACTATTTACAAGCTGAAGTATTGATGTTACTGGTATCCACTCATCTTGAGTGTTGGCATAGTCAATTAAGCAATAATGACAATCAACAAATTTTCTACACCTTGAAGAGCCACCACCCATGCCATCTCCTGGAGCACAAAGATCTAAACTTTCCCATTCTTTTACCATTTCTTCTGGAGTAATTTTGCCACGTGAATGTATTTCATCAATTTTTTCATTTGTTAATTTCTTTATCGCAGGTGTATGTATAACGACTTCTTTTTGGTTATATTCTTTAGTATAATTATCACAATTATTACTTTCTTCATCCAATTTTAAAAAATCTTCATTAGATTTTTTCCTTTTTGCAAACTTTAAATAACAATCAACAACAGAGATTAAAAATCCAATCAAAAACCAAAGTGAAATTAAAAATAAAATAGCTATATTCATACTATTCCCCCCTTACAATAATTATTGCTAAAATAATATTTCTTATCAAAAGATAAGGTTTCAAATATTCTTAGAGTATTTTAACACTTTTTATGTAAGAAATCAATAAAAACGTAGTGACACTAAATATTTTACTATTTTAAATAAAATTCAACACTTCCTTTATTTCCTTCATTTTTTATCTTAGCATATGCACCATTAATTATTGTAAATTGTGGAGCAACATGTCCAATATCTGCATTTAAAATAATTGGTACATTTAATTTTGCAAAGGACTGCATAATCGCCTCTTTAAAAGTAATATCATAATAACTTTTATTTGTAAGACTTCTACCAAAAACTATTCCATTTACATACTTTAACCACCCAGCTTCATTTAATCTAAAAAATGCTCTAATTAATTGTTCTAAAGTAAGTTCACAATTATCAAAATACCAAATAATACCATCATCTTTGTATTTTTCTATAAATTCTTTTGTTTTATCAAATCTTGTACCAACAATTTCTATTAATATATCAATACACCCACCAATTATTCTACCTTCAAATTCAATACTTTCTTTATTTTCTAAATTTCCCCATTTATCATCACTGTCCAATACATATTCTTCATCACCAACTTTATATTCAGTAAAAGTTGATGCGTATTTTTCAAAACTTTCTTGTTTTATTATATCTCCTCTTAATATTTTTATATTATTTTCTAATGATTCATGAAATTTTTTCATAGAAAATGTTTTAAAATTATTTGAATATATTGTAGCAATATCTAAATTTGTAGTTATAATATATAAAAGACTTGTTGGATCTGAGTAACCTTGAATCCATTTTGGATTTCTAGCTATAACGTCAAAATTAATATATGGCAACATCTCACAAAGAAAATCACCTCCACTAAGACTAATTATTAGGTCACAATTTTTATCTTCAAGTAAAGTTTCAAATTCTTCATTTCTTTTTTTACCAGTTGTGCTTCTACCCATATTACTTGTGTGACAAGAATCCATTACTCTTATTTTAAAATTTCTTTTTTGCATATTTGAAACAGCAAAATTTAATCTTATTTCATCTAAATTGCAAGAGTTTCCATCAGATGGTGCAAAAACTCCTATTTTACTTCCATCACTTAAAAATTTAGGATAAATCATAAAATCCCCACCTTTCTATTTACACATTTATTTTAATATTATCATTTTATATACTTTTTTTCAATAAAATACTTTTATTAAAATTTATAATAGTTGTAATTTTTCATCGTTTTATAGTATAATCAACTTAGTTTTTAAACTAAAATATATGATATTACGTAGGAGGATTATATGATTGAAAAATTAAAAGGAAAATATGTATTTTTTGATGTTGATGGTACTTTATCTGAATATAGGTATAACGACAAATTATACGGTGGTAACTGTTCTGAACTTGGATCACAGTCACTTGAAGACATATTATTTAATGATTTATATTACACAGCTAGACCTTTAAAAACAATGCAAAAAGTAATAGAAAAATTAGATAGTGATAAAATATTTATTTTAGGAGCTGCTACATCCAATACAGAAACAGCACAAAAATACAAATGGTTAGAAAAAAATTATCCAAATTTTAAAAGAGAAAATATATTTTTTATATGCTCTACTTTATTAAAACCAGAAGTTATAATCGAATATTGTAAACATTATAACATTGATCTAAAACAAGCTGTATTTGTAGATGATAGACTTGATGTCTTAAGAAAAGCAGAAACATTAGGTATAACAGCATATCATCCAAGCTCTTTTACAGAATAAGTAAAAAAATGAAAAGATTATTAAAAATTAGTTTTGATTTATCACTACTTTCTTTTATACCAATACTTTCATGGTTTCTGCTTGGTATAATTGTTGATAAAAATCTAATTAATATTTTTACTTTAACTTATCCATTACAGTTTATATATTACATTTTAAAATCTATATTTTCAACTGGTGCAAATATAAATAAAGAAAAAGATAATAATAAAAATGCAGTAATGTCGGGTATGATTATAGGAAGCATTTTTTCAATAATTATCTTTTCTATAATACTGATTAATATAGATAAATATATTAATTTTATGAATATGGATATTAAAACCTATAAAATTTTTGCTATATATTCTGTATTAGAACTTTTTATTAGTTTGGAATTTGCTATGATTTTAAATAAGTTATACTATGAAGAGAAAAATACTTTAGCAAACAAATACTCTATAATATTTAATCTATTAAATTTTGCTTTGCTAATTTTTACATCTTTAATAACAAAAAATCAAGTTATTATAATTACAACTACACTAATTCCACTATTCCTATTTACTATCTACATTTATATAAAAAATAGTGATAAATTTAAATTACAATTTGATATTATAAAATGTATAAAGTATGATTCTGTAGAACTATTTAATAATGTTGCATTTTTCTTGATATTTTTATTTGGACTAAGCAATGCTTTAGAATTTGGTGCAAAATTTACAAATGCACTTACTTTTATAGCACTTATAACAGATACACAGTGGGATACTATAGATTCAATTGTTACTGCTGCAACTATTGATATTAGTAAAAATTGTTTTAACTATAAAGAACATATAAAAAATGCATATAAATTAATAAGTTTATTATTTTTAACAAGTGTATTTATGTTTGTTATTCTATATGGTTTTTATGATTTAGACTTTAAAATCACAATGATTTATTTTGGATTTGAAATTGTTAATTTTATTATCTACCCTATATACAGAATTAAAACTTGTTACTTACAATTAGAATGGTCACCTTTAAAAACAACATCAAATAAAATTGCTGCATCTATTTTAAGAATGTTCATGTCACTTTTAAAAACACCATTTTGTACAGGAATTGGACAAGTGTGTTCATCAGTATATCAATTTATTAGTGTTAGCATATTTTTTAAATTAAATTTTAATGTTGATAAATCTGGTAATGTAACAAAAAAATAAAAAAGGAGAAAAAATATGATATTAAATATTAATGAAGCATTAAATTTACTAAATTCTTGTAAAGATCCAAATAAAAATAATGATTGGATCAAACATTCAATTTGTGTTGGAGATACTGCCACAAAAATTGCAAAAGCTTTAAATTTAGATGAAAATTATGTAAAAACACTTGGATACATTCATGATATTGGTAAAAAATTTGGTATAAATGCAAATGAAGGAGTATTACCTCATGCAATAAATGGATATAATTATTTAAAATCTCTTGGATATGATGATGAATATGCAAGAATATGCATATTTCACTCTTTTTTAAATAATGATATTGATTGTTTAGCAAATGATAGAGATTACACAGACAAAACAAATGAAAATTATGAATTTGTAAAAAATTATATAAAAAAAGAATATACTATTTATGAAAAAATAATAAATTTATGTGATTTAATGTGTACTACTAAATTGCAAACCTTAGACAAAAGATTAATTGACTTACTATTAAGACATGGTGTATATAAAAATACACATTATCATATAGTTGAAGCTGTAAAATTAAAAGATTATTTTGATAATTTATTAGGATATAATTTATATGATTTATTCCCAGAAATAAAAGAAAATTTATAAAAATAAATTATAAATAACGAAAAGATTCCATATTCTTTAATATGGAATCTTTTATTAACTTTTAAGAAATATATAATAAATCTATCTTTCTTTTTTCTCTTTCATATCTATATTTTCTTTTTGTATCATTTGTTCAAATCCAGGTGTACTTCTTACATAACCTCTAAAATTTAAATACATTTTTGGATCTGTATCATATGTAAGTTTTTTATCATAATACTTTTCATATGCAGATTTACAAAATTCAAAATTTTCATTTCTCATATCTACAGTATTTTGTGCAAGTGTTTTATCTTCTTTAGAATATATTGGTTTACCCATGTAAATTGTATAAGAAGCAGATTCTTTATCTTCTTTATGCCCTATAAACATTGGAATTACAGGTACATTGGCTTGTGTTGCCCACCTATATGCACCATATTTCATTGGCTTTGGTTTTTGGTAATTTTCCCACATTGCCTGCTCAGAACATACTAAAACAATTTTTCCATCCTTTAAAATTGTTTTTGTACTATCTAAAAACATTTTCATAGTATCCATATTTTGACTTAGTGGTAATGTTCTTCCAAATTTAAAATAATCGGCAACAGGTCCTTCTGGAAAATTAGTATAATTTCCTTCTCTTGTAACTTTAAATAATTCTTTGTCTATACCTAAATTGTGAATTGTACTTTCTATAGCAAATGTATCTAAAGGATTAAAATGATTTACAGTAATAATTGCACCTTGTTTTTTATCTTTTAAAATTTCAAGATTTTCGGCTCCCTCCACACCATCTATTTTTAATTTACCACTTGATATTGCATCTTTTATACAATCATCTGACCATTTATTTGCTACGTCATATTTATCTTTATTTTCCTTTTTTACTTTTAAATAATCTAAATCTTTATCATCTGGCATTAACACCTTAGTTTTAGGATCTAAATTAACATCAACATCAAAAACACCAATTGTTTCAAGGTATTTTATTCTTTTTTCAACAGGTAAATTATAAAAGCCTAAATTTTTTAATACCTCAATTCTTTGCAATACAGTTAAACTATAAAAACATTTTAAATTTCCATCTTTTAATTCATTAAATTCTTTCAATTAAATTTCTCCTTCCATAAAAAAATAAAAGCTACTTTCTTTTAAAAACACATTTAATTTTATAAATTAACTTAGAAAATATATTTTTTTCTTTATATTCAACAATAGCACTATCTTTTACCACATTATTTTCTTCTTGTACCTTATTTTTAAATATATCATTATTACTATATTTTTCTTCATTATTTTTTTTACGTTTAGTGTTTTGTACAGATATTATTTTTTCTTTTTGTTCTAAAGTTGCCCAATAATCTCTAAAAAGAATAGCTATTATTATTCTTGTTACTTCAGAAACATTTTGTTCTTGTAATGTTTTATTTGGATCATAATTAAATTTATTTTCATTACTTGCATTTTTCTTAAACATATTTAGCATATCTACAGGTATCTTATTAATATCTTTTTTATCAACATGTTTTAATATTTCTAAGACTTCACTATACGCTATTTTATACTCATCAGTTAACACAGTAATTCATCTCCTTGCTTCTTATAAACCTTTAAAAATATATTGTTTATAAATCTCCTCAAACTTCCTATTTATATTGATTCTCTAATATATCATTATTTTTTCTATTTTCTATCATTTGTTCATTTATCTGACTTTCTACAATATCCATTTTTATTGGATCTTTTTGAATATCTACTATTTCTTTTCCAAGTTTTTGTGGATCTACATTTTCTTTAATATCTTTATTTATTGCTTCAAAATACGGTACTTGTGTATCAAAGAAATTTTCAACATAATTTTCATCTAATTTATCAAATCCATCCATACCAATAATGGCATTACCATTTTCGTCATATTCAAAATAATCCATTATCTGTCCTTTTTCATATTGATCAATTACTGTTTTTCTGCTATTTTTTGTTATTTTAAAAGTAATTTTTCCATCTATAACACTGTAATACATCTCATTACCTTTATCATCTTTTTGATATACATATTGTTCTTGTTGTCCTGTAATTTTATTAAAACGATTTATATTTTTTCTTTGATATTCTAAATTTGAACCAATTCCTTTTGACACTTCATTCATAGAATATATTCCATCTTCGTTTTCTAAAGTGCTTATTGTTTCAATTTCATTTTTTCCTGTTTTAATATCATCCTTAATAGTAATAGTTCTATTTCCTAACTTTTTTCCTGAATAATCTGTAAGTACTTGTTGTTGTGTTTCTATATAAACATTATTATCTTCAATAATTGAATATCCAGGTTGACCTAAATTTTTTTCTGAATATACTTTTTCTTCTAATTGTTGTTTTAAACTATTATACATAAGATCTTTTTTATCAAACATAGTTGTTGTATATTCTTCATTTCCTTTTATTTTATTATTTACAAACTTTTCTTTTTTATCTTTATTAGTTGCAATATCTTTATCTATAATATTAATTATCTCTTCAATTTCTGATTTTCCATTAATTTTTTCTTTTATAGATTGTAAATATTCAAGCGTAGTAAAATCAATATTTTCTTCATCTTTTGAATAAGCAACTTTCATTAAGTACTTTATATAATCATCAGCAGAATCTGGTTTAAATTTTTGAATATCCACATCCATTATCCCACCTATTTTATATATTTCTTTTAATACTTTTATTTTATTAGAGTTTAACCAAAAATTTTCCTTTGACCTTAAAGACTCAATTTTTGTTTCAAATAATTCTAATCTTTCCTTTCTTTTCTCAACTTTATTTATTATTTCTTCTTTTACTACACTAACATCATCTATTTTAATCATTTCTGAATCATGTAATGTATCTGGACCTATTTTTATTGTATCAATAGAATAATTTGAAGCAGGAACAGATTCACAAATCCATTCATTACCACCCATACCATTATTATAGTGTCCTTTTAAATATGGAGCAATCCATGGCTTATGAACATCAAGTCCATCTGTATTAATTTTATACACAATACCAATAGATGGAATCATTACCCTTTCTCCATAATCACCAAACTTAACATTTTTATTTATTGGTGTACCATCATTCATTTTTACAGCAGCATAAGCATTTTTTGCAACAATATCATGATCTGTCATATATACGCCATATTCATTACCATCTTCGACAGTTTTCCTACCTTTTTCATCTATTTTAGGAGAATGTGGAGGTTTTAAATCAACTCCTGAAAGTTTAAAATTCTTAAATAATTCATAGTTAATTTTAACACCTCTATATAAAATTTTAGGCTTTTCTTCATTATTCATATTTATCCTCCTCGATCACATACTAATAAAAAAAATTAGATATCTAATTTTCGACATATAGAAATTATATCAAATAACATATGTTTTTTCAAATAAAATTGATATTTTCTACTTTATTATTAAATTTACTTTTATACAAAAAATAAACTAGACACTAAAAAGTATCTAGTTTACTTTATATTTTTACTTACAATTTAAATAAAGAAGATATAACAAATTAGAAAATTGCATTATTGAAATTTTATCATTTTTTAAATCAGAATAAATAGTATCAACTATTCTCTTACAAAAATCATTATCATCAATAAGCCCTTTAGGAACAACGATATCTACTTTTGGATGCTTTTTTGGAGTCAAAGAAAAATCAGCATCGTAATAATAAATAGTAGGTTCAGAAATGATTTTAAAAGCACAATGCATTGCTATATCAACATTTATATAAAATTTACTATCTTTTGCTTTTGTAACTTTTTGGTTTTCTTTTGATATAATTATAGGATTATATATAATACCATAAACTAAACAGCTAGCTAAAATAAAACTATCTAATTCTTTAATATTTCTTCTTCCGCATATATATTTTTTACAATAATCAAAAAAAACTAAATATTCAAGACTCGTATCAATATCAAAAGATTCTATTTCATCTTTGCTATATTTTTTTAATGTTTCTTGAACTTGATCATCTACTAATTCAATATAATATTTATACCGCTCTTTAATATATGATAATATCTCAGCTTTTTTATTTTTCTCATCATTATCTGCATCTTTTAATAACACTACAAGACTTATTACAGTATATAAAACACAACCAACAAGAAAACCTATCTTTACCTTTATACTAATACTATTATTAAATAAAATCATAAAAGTTCTACTTACAAGTATTAACCAATTTAAAAACAAAAATACACCAAAAATTCTTTTTAAGTAACCCTTCTTAACTTTACTAATATGCATATTCACTACCTCCTGAAAAATTATTTTAATTTAGATTTTAATATTAACCTACAACACAGGATTATAAAACTTTACGTAAGTTATTATACCATCATTTATTAACATTTTCAATTTTTTTACATTTCTCTATCATTTTATTTAATAAGTATATAGAAAAAATTGTTATATACTATACAATTTTTAAAAATAATAATTTTATTTTATGAAGAAAAATATGAGAAATGGTATAGATACTTATAGTGTTATTACAAATTTATGAATTATTACAGTGTTAAAAAATCAATATAAAATCATATTAGTATTTAAAAATTTTAAAATATGGTATATTATAATACCGTAAAGGAGATTAAATATGAATATTGAAAATTTTGTAGGAATACCTTTAAGAATAAAATTAGTAAATGGAAAAATTGCTTTTTCAAATAATAGTAGCAAATTAAGCTGCATAGAATACGCTGATGGTACACGAATGAGTAATTTTGTAAAATATAAAATAATCAATTATTTTTCTAAATGGTTAAACGATAATAATTTACTATCATCAGAAATAACTACAACTTTTGAACAATTATAAATAAAAAACTTACGAACAATAAAGCTCGTAAGTTTTTTATGGAGCCTTAACTTTTCTTATATTCGAAAAATTATACTCCCAAGATTGATTAAATCAACTAAATAGATTATATAAA